>NZ_LMBX01000017.1:0-53634 GCF_001439605.1 Cytobacillus praedii | reverse complement strand
CCAACCGAGGTGTATGATGCCCGCAAACAGGGATAATAGCGCTCAGTGGTACCCAACCGAGGTGTATGATGCCCGTAAACAAGGAAAATAGAGCTGAGCGGTACCCAACCGAGGTGTATGATGCCTGCAAACAGTGAAAAGAGAGCTCAGCGGTAACTAAACGATATGTATGATGCCCGCAAACAGGGAAAATAGCGCTCAACGGTACCCAACCGAGGTGTATGATGCCCACAAACAGGAAAAATAGAGCTTAACGGTAACCATAGGAGTAGTTTGATGCCCGCAAACAGGAAAAAAAGCGTTCAGCGGGAACCAAATGCGGTGTATGATGCCCACAAACAGGAAAAATAGCGCTCAACGGTAACCATAGGAGTAGTTTGATGCCCGCAAACAGGAAAAAAAGAGCTCATCGGTACCCAACCGAGGTGTATGATGCCCGCAAACAGGAAAAATAGAGCTCATCGGTACCCAACCGAGAGCTATGATGCACGTTACCAGGTAAGTAGGCATGCAGCGAAACAGCAGTAAGTATTTATTAATCATTTCATTATCAATATCAACTACTTGTTAATACGTACTCACAGATTTTTATTAACTATATATCGACTTGTTCACTCTTCAAAACAAAATGAGTATAATTACAATAAAAAATTTTTTTTGTGCCCGTATCTTTCTTCCCTCCTCTATCCGTTATAAAGGCAAGGAGGTTCAAAAGGAGTGAATAGAATGGTTTCTTATAAAAGCTTGTTTGCTAATGAAAGGGTTCAGATAGAGAAAGGGAGTAATCAATTGAATCAACTGTATCCAGGTCTTTTGCGGTATTGCCGTTTTCTCGCGAAGAACAAATGGGATGCTGACGACCTTGTTCAGGAATCAGTCTTAAAAGCGATCCAGCACTATCATTCTTCAGATGTAAGTCCTGCACTTTTGAACAAAATTGCTTATCATCAATGGATTGATACAATTAGAAAAAGAAATCGTGAAGTTGTTGGCTTTCATGAGGAGCAATTAGCAAATGCTGTTTCTTTAAACACAGATGACCTGCTTGATACAGTAATGCTTTTAGTAAATAGGTTAACACCTAAACAAGCAATCATTTTCTTATTGAAAGAGGCATTCAGCTACCAAGCAAAGGAAATTGCAGATTTGATGGATACATCGGAAATGGCTGTGAAAGCGCTCATTCATAGAACAAGGAAGCGGCTGGAGAAAGAAACAAATCTGCAATCAGTGGATTCCTACTGGTGTGAGGAAGAAAGGGAACTGTTAGGTAACCTGATATATCAATCCTTACAATCTGAAGACCCATCCATATTAATTGAGTATGTATCGGATATTCCTTCATTGGCAAATGTCCCCAAGCTGGCTGAGAAAAAGTATTCTCCATCTTCTCTTGACCTTTATTGTATCGCTGCATAATAAAGGGAGGAATTTTAATGGGTACCATTCCATATGTAATTGAACATTCCAATCGTGGGGAACGCTCGTATGACATATACTCACGTCTATTGAAGGATCGAATTATCATTATTGGGGAAGAAATTAATGAGCAAGTTGCTAACAGTGTCATTGCCCAGCTTTTGTTTTTGGAAGCTGATAACCCAGACAAAGATATTTCCATTTATATTAATAGCCCTGGCGGCTCGACAACTGCTGGCTTTGCGATCTTTGATACAATGGAGTACATTAAACCAGATGTAAGCACCATTTGTATGGGGATGGCTGCCTCATTTGGAGCATTGCTGCTAATTGCTGGTACGAAGGGGAAAAGGTTTGCCCTTCCAAACAGCGAAATTATGATCCATCAGCCGCTTGGCGGTGCAAGAGGGCAGGCAACAGAAATTGAAATATCTGCACGAAGAATTCTTAAACTCCGGGATCATGTCAATCGCATTATTGCCGATCGTACAGGACAGCCAGTAGAAAAAATTGCTAAAGACAGTGATCGTGATTTCTATATGACCGCCGAGGAAGCACTGGAATACGGGATTATCGATAAAATTATTACTAAAAAATAATGTTTAATCGCGCTTTGCTTCGATAATGAGTAAAGCGTTTTTTTGTGATAAAAGCTAAAAGTCGTAAATTGTGGTAAAATTTAGAAAAAAGATGTGTGTGTGCAGGCGGATTATTTTGAAGAATATGATAATCCAAATGCCTAAGATCATGAAAACGAAATGTATGATAAAGAAATTAATTGGGCAGCTGATTAGGAATAAGGACATCCCTTATTGGATTGGTTCCCGCTTTTCAACTATCGAGTGAAAAATGAATACAACAAGGCTGGTTGGTTTGATATCCTTGCAGAAATGATTAAAATGTACCAAAACTTTGCTTTATAGGCCAACGAAAACAACTAAATATTAAGTGGGAGCTGTATGGAAAATCATCTTAGAAAAGCTAAACTTAGTGATGGAAGGAGATTTAAATGAATGCTAATAACTAAACAAGAATTTGAAGTAAATGGAGTTACCTATATTATAAGATCGGCAACCGCTAATGATGCACAAGCATTGTCTAATTTAAGAGTACAAATAGACGGTGAAACCGAAAATATGGATAGAGAAAAAGGGGAGGGCTTCATAGATGCAGCGGGATTTGAAAAACTAATTCATACGGATACTGAAAGTAATAGAAACCTATTTCTAGTTGCTGAGGTTCGTGATCGTGTGGTTGGATTTTCACGATGCGAAGGGAATCAATTAAAAAGATTCTCACATAAAATTGAATTCGGAGTTTGCGTAATAAAAGAGTACTGGGGGTATGGGATTGGGAAAAACCTTCTAAAAGAATCTATTTCCTGGGCAGATTCCAATGGCTTAAAAAAAATCACCTTACAAGTTTTAGAAACAAATGATAAAGCCATCAAACTTTATCAAAAGCTGGGTTTTGAAATTGAAGGGATATTAAAGAAGGACAAAATCCTCTCTGATGGCAACTATTACAACACAATTATTATGGGAAGATTTAAAGAGTGATATTTTCATAGCTTTGCTCATAATTAATTTTCTGCATTATTCCTATAATAGCTCTTTTCCCTCACCATTTTCAGCATATACTGGATAGATGCTGGAACAATGAGATCGAGTCAAGAGTTCAGATTCAGGCTCCTTGTCCCATCCATTTGTATTGAATGTACGGAACTGCCAACATGTCTCTTTTTCCTTTCTAAACGAAACTGATTTCCTTGAAATTCGTCGATTATAAAAAGGGGCGATATCAATGAAAAAGTGGTGTTTATTTATAGTAAGTTTACTTTTATTAACTGGGTGCCGTTCGATGCCATTTGAACAACATAGTGTCATTGATTGGGTTGATTTTATCAAATTAGACGGTCAAACGTATGATGGAGTATACTCTGGTGTTTTAGCTGATCAAAATCTTGTCAATAAGATGATTGGTACAGTTCAATTCAAAGTTGCGGATAATGTAACAAATCCAAATTATAAAATCAAAAATGGGGATGCAGCCTTCCATGAGAAGGGGACACAAATATTTAATATTAAGGGACATCCGAATTTAATTGCTGTGAAGTCGAAGAGTTCGATAAATGGTTACCAAGTCTATTATTCTAGAGATAAGATAGATTATAAATGGCATTTCAAAGATATGCCCACAGAAAAAGTTAAGAAAATTGAAGTTTATCAGGCTTATACATCTGAAGGAAACAAATTGATTTCTGAAATCACACAAGTTGAAGAAGTAAAAAGCCTTCTTCATTTGTTAGTAAGCAGTGAAGTAAATTCTACTTTTGAGCCAAATACAGAAAAAGGAGATCCAACATATTACGAAATGATTTTTTACTCAGAAGACCCTATTGCCTTTAAATTCGGCATACAGTTTGATGGAGCCACCTACTTTTGGCATCCATGGGATACGGCTATCCTATCAAATGACATACAAAGGTTTACAGATCAAGAGTAAAGTAGAAAAATTAATGAAATAGGCTTAAAAACAGGATTGACTAATTTGATAATAAGGAGTGGTTCCATGAGCAGGGAATACAATGATCTAATAGGTGAGATTTTGGAGCGTGCCGGTGAGAAAGATAATTTTAATAATAAAGGCAAAGGAAAGCCGTTATCTAAGGAATATTTGCAGATGGATACATTCCAGCACTTTCAAAAGATTGCGAAGGATGCTGGATACTTGCCGCAATGGGTGAAGCTGCAAAAGGAAATCTCCCAATTAGTCCAATCGTGTAAAACAAAAAGTGAAGTAGAAGAGATTAATAAAAAAATCAAAAAATACAATAAGATTTGTCCACATCAATTACAGAAGGCATTTATAAGCCTGGAGAATATTGAAAAGTATAAGAAAATTTGGTAAAGGACCGATAATGCTCTTCAATGAAATTTTCTATTATTGAGAATCGATAGTGTGATTTGTTTGAACAATCATTTCATGAATTTTTTTCAAAGCTTGTGATCAGTAAGTTTTTTGCATAATTCCCATAACTGCTCTTTCACCTCAAGATTTTCTGCGTAAAATGGGTAGAGAGTGGAACCAATAATTTGTTTCAGCTGTTTATATAAACCAAGTTGTTCATTTGGTGCAGGCTGCATGATTTCTAGCTTATCATTTATCAGCTTTCCAGATGTTTGCAGAAATTCATCAGAGGTACATATTTCGTAATAGTTATTTGCCATGTAAGCTGCAGGCGGGAAGAAAAGGTTTTGTACCATAGCAATGGGTCTCCACCAAGGTTTGACCTTATTAATTGTTTGCTTGGACATTTTAGCTCCATTGATTTGGAGGATATTCACTTTGATTCCGTCTTCCTGGTATTCTTCGGCCAATTTAAATGTAAGAAGAAGCAAAGCCATTTTTGATTGGCAATACATTTTATACACCCGATGACTCCGGCTGTCTTTATATTCTCCTTGTAAATTATCAAAATGAATCTCTGTTTTTTCATTGAAAAAATGTTTAATAATGTTGCTGCCAGCAAAAAGGATTCTAGCGTCGTCCGATTTTTTTAATGGATCCAATAAGAGGGCAGTCATTAAAAAAGGACCGAACACATTAGTAGCAAAAGTGAGTTCAATTTGATCAGGGCTAAGCTGATATTTTTCTCCATGATTAAAATAAGCGGCATTATGAATTAAAATATCTGCTTTCTCAAATTTATTTATAAAATGAGTGCAAAAGCTTCGAATCGAATGAAAGGAGGACATATCCACCTCCATTAGATGGACATTCCTATTATTGGCAGTTTTTATTATCTCAGTTTGTGCAGTTTTACTAATTTCTAAATTTCGGCAAGCCATGATGACTGTGTAGCCTTTTGATGCAAACTGTATTGCTGCTGCTTTTCCAATCCCTGAATTAGCACCAGTAATAATTACACATCGTTCATGCATTTGGATAATCCCTCCTATGGACCAATGTATCTATTTGTTAAAAATCTTTTAAATTTTATGCTTGCTGCACTTTAATATGAGTGAATAATTTTTCATAGCGGTTTTATTTTCTTATGATGGTGAGATCATAGGGGGAAATCATACCAAGAAAATTATATATCGGTTGTAGAAACGCAAGGAAAGAAGGATCTGCAAAATAATTAAGTTATTATGGGGGGAGTATACCATCGAAGAATTTATGGGTCTTTTGTTAGGTACTTTACAACTGTTCTATCCTTTGCTAATTGCTGCCGTCGTTCTTTTTATATATGCACTTATTAAGCAATCTTGGAAGCTTATGCTGATTAGTGCAATTTTACTATATCCGGATGCTTGGTATTTTAGCGGGTCCCCACGATTTCCATGGGCAATATTTGTTCCTCTAATTCAAGTCGTACTGGCAGCATTATTTTATCTAAAAAAAAGAAAATTTAAGTAAAATAGATTGAAAGTTAGTATGCGAGGTATTAATTGCTTAATTCATGATTTTTATCTCATTCCAAATACAGTGGATAGAGAACAAATTAGGATGAAAAGCCGTTTGACTATTATAGACAATTATTACTTAAGCATTGAAGTACCTCTAAAAGTAATAAAACTAACTGGACTGGATGTAATGATTGAAGGATAAAAAATGATGGGCATGATGAAAAGCTAGACTTTAATCGTAATGAACCGTAAAGAATTTTGAGAAAATGATCTCGTTTTCAATTCAATTGGCTAACGGCACTTGTTACATAGATCATTTGGGGATAGTAAAAAATTTGATAGCTGATCCTTAGCAGCATTCATTAGTTTGAAAAATTTTTTCACTTAAAATGAACTTTTTCCCCTTCTCGCATGTAAAGTAAGAAAAGAGAGAAAAGGGGTAGTTTATTATGGATACTGGCTGGATCATTTCTCTAGTAATTGGTGGAGTGTTAATGGTGCTCATATTAGCGATTGCGATTCCGATGGATCGAAAACATATTGTACGTGAGAATGGCAAAATTAATTTTAAAAAGACAAAAATATATTTACGTTGGAATGTTTTTGATACTCTTACACTTTGTCTAGCTATTTATTCAATTATTTGTGTTCAAGTATTAAATCTATTAATTTCGAAGGGCGAAAATGTAGAAAATGCTTTTGTCCAGTTTTTCACGAATCAAGCACAGGTATGGACGCTTGTTTCGATGATCTATTTAATTTCAAGAGTTTCACTAACGCTGAAGGCGATTAAAGAGCGCTGGGGAGATCAAATTGATTGAGCGTGCAGATGAGTTAATGATTGCATATCAAAAGGGAGATGACGAAGCATTGGGAAGCATCTATACCCTTTTAAAGCCTGCTCTATATTCATTTATTTATCGCTATACAAGGGATCAACAATTATCGATTGATATTGTTCAAGATTCATTTGTCAAGCTTCAGCGTTATAAACATCATTATCAGCCAGGTAAAGGGAAGGTTAAATCTTATCTTTTTCAAATAGCTTACCGATTACTGATAGATAAATTAAATCGGCGGAAAAAATGGCAATCGTTTATGCCTTTTCTTGCACCAATAACGAAAGAAGAATTTCATCATACCGATCGGCTGACGATTCGGGAAGCCATTTCAAATCTCCCAGATAAACAGCGCGCAGTCATTCTTTTATTCTATTATCATGATATGAAACACGAAGAAATTGCAGAGATCCTTAATATCCCAAAAGGAACAGTTAAATCGAGATTACACACAGCAATCCAAAGTTTAAAAGTAGAACTGGAGGGTGATTTCAATGAATCACGATCCCTTTAAAAAGGAACATCATCTTCGTACAAAGTTAGATGAATATCATGTGGAAATTCCTGATTTTCCAATGCAGTCGCGGGGGAAAAGATGGGAGCGTTTTATTAATTTTCTTGCCTCGCCAGCGAAAGACCCAATTGAGCCACTCATTTCAACAACAGCAGGGTTTGCTGTATTAAAATTGGCACCAATTATAGGAATGGCAGTTATCTCTATTTTACAGCTATTCTTTTTTCTTTAAAAAGGAATGATGAATCTAGAAAAGTTCATATCCTGTTTATATGAATAATATAAAACTGGGGGGAGGCAACATGGTCTTTCAATCCAAAATTGATAAATATTATCTGTATGTACTTATTAGTGCCATAGTAATTATCGGGATAGCATGTGTTTTACCTCTTTTTCTTGATAAGCAAATAGATTTATTCGGTATTGTATGTATGCTTTCTATATTCTTCCTAACAGTGGGATTTTTGCTTTGGATAAGTTTTTCAATCAGTTATTCATTTCAGGAAAATCATTTGCTTGTAAAGACCGGACCCTTTAAAAAACGTGTCCAATATATAGAAATAACAAGCATTCGCCCCACAAAAGATATTTTTACAGGCTATCGTATTTTATCCTCAATGGATGCAATAGCTATTTCCTATCGGTCAGGTCTTATGGGTGAGATAAAAATTTCCCCTAAAGATAAGGATGCATTCTTATCAGAATTAAGGGCGAGAGTGCCTGCAATGAAAGAAAATAAATAAAATGGATGGGACCAGGAGTTCGGCCCCTTGTTCCATCCATTTTATTTTTGGTTATATGAGACAGTGAACCTGCCCCTTTGATTCGTTATCTTACGGCAAGTTCAGACTCTTTCTTCCTGATAAGCACACCGGTTACAACAAAGGAACAGATGGCTAAAACAACGAGTAAGATAAATACAGAATGTAAGCTGGATTCTAATGCAGGTCCTCTTAGTTCATCACTTAGCAATAGACCTGAAACGGCGATCCCAATCGTTTGTCCTAGGTTTTTCATTAAATTATGAGATCCCATCGCGGCACCGCGCAGATGCCATTCAACAGCTGATTGCACGGCAACCGTAAATGCGGTAAAGGCTAATCCAAAACCGAGTCCAATAAATGCGGTAACCACCATCATCATGAGCACTGGCGTATTTGTTTGGAAGAAAACAAAGCCGGTACAGCTGAGTATAACAATTAAAGTACCTATTAGGGTAACATGGGCAATTGACTTATTGCCTAACCATTTTCCGCAAAAGATTGCTCCAATCGGCCATGTGACAGACATTGGCAGCATCGCAATTCCCGAATAAGTGGCATTTAAATTGGTTACTCCTTGCACCCATAATGGAATGTAGAAAGTTACCGTTACAAGAATAAAGCCTAATAGAAATCCGGCAATATTTGAAACAGTAATAAGTGAATTCTTAAATAGTGAAAGTGGCAGCATCGGCTCTTTCCCTTTTGCTTCAATCCAAATAAATAAGCAAAGGCCAATGAACGCAATAATTAGGAATGCAGTAATGCTTCCTGTAACTTGTTTGTGCTCTTTTAACAGTGTTAATGCATATAAGAATGATGTCATACAAATGGCAAATGTGAGAATCCCGGCATAGTCGATTACTTGCTTTTTCTTTTCTATTTGCTCTTTTAAAGAAACCCATAATAAAATTAATGAAATAATTCCAAATGGAAGGTTCATGTAGAAAATCCAGTGCCACGATATGGTGTCGACAATAAACCCGCCAACAAGTGGGCCTGCAATTCCTGCGATTCCCCACATACTGCTGATCCACCCTTGAATCTTCGCTCGCTGTTTAAATTCAAATACATCCCCTATTATGGTGAACGGAATTGTAGTTAACGCACCAGCTCCGATCCCTTGAATTAAGCGGAATAGAACAAGCTGTTCCATCGTTTGTGATAGACCGGAAAGCATGGAACCAATGAGAAAAATTATTGTTCCAATGGCAAACATCAGTTTTCTGCCGTATAAGTCAGCGAGTTTTCCAAATACGGGTGTACTGATAACTGTAGCTAGAAGGTAAACAGATATCACCCACGTATATAATTCACTTCCGCCTAAGTCTTCTACAATTTTTGGCATAGCCGTACTGACAATTGTCCCTTCAATTGCAGTAAGAAAGGTTGCAATTAACAAGGCAATAATAACGGATTTATGCTTTGTTTCGTTATTCAATTTGTGTCTCCTCTTTTCTTACTTGATTCGCCAATAGAAAACCTTCCAATTTATGTAAACTGGAAGGTGTTTAATATGCATTATATAGTATAGCATGTTTTACTGAAAAAATTTATTGAAAAAATGTTTTCAATTAACATTAATAGATTTATATATCGACTTTCTCTGATAATTAAACAATCGCATCATCTATCGTACCAATGGCAACTATTTCCTCGTTTTTTAGCAGGATACCTAATCCATGACCAGGGTCCCAACTGCATTCAAATGTAATCCCCAATTTTCTTAAGCCAGCTTGTTCCTTTTCGGCTATAAAAATGCCCATATCCGTTAAAAAACAGCCAAGTTCATTTTTGTCTTTAATAATCGGTGCATCATACATGTTACGATTGTTTTGATAGTATTCGAATATGGCCGTCTCTAGCTTTAAAATAATTTCATTCTTATTCTCGTAAAACTTCAACAAAGCTTCTACTTGCTCATCTTGAAAATGACCTTTTACATCTTCAGCAAATTCTATGACCTGATCAAATTCTTCGTCATATTCTAGAATGTCAATAACCGCTTCAAATTCTTTATCAAATACGATTAATTTTTGATCTTGCCTCCATACGCATTGGTCTTCTTCGAAATAAAACCTGCCACATAATTCATGAATTAATTCTTTCATTTGCAATCGCTCCTATTTTCGACTCATTCTATATGAATTATGGTAGTCCCTCGAAGAATCTTTTACAAGTATTTTCCACTCTCCTGATAAAATGATGAATAATACACAGATACTTATTTCCTATGAGGTATATGTATAAATTTAGAGTTAAGATGTACTAGTTTAAAGGTAAATAGATCGATATTATTAATAACTGAAAAATTTCGAACAGCTTGCAAACTAAATATTGCTGATAGAGTAGTTTAGTTAAATGGCTCAGACATTCAACACTTGCATATGAACGTTGAACGCTATGGGACGTTGTTTCCTATTGCACCGGCACGTGGAAGACTAAGCGATTTTTAGACTTAGGGATCACATATTTTCAGTGGCGGACCTTTAACAATTAGCATATAAGAATCGGATAAATATCATCATCGATATTCCGTATTTGTTAGTGAAGGAAGATCCTATGGAAAACAATAATAAGCTAAGAATGTTAGATGATACATTTATAAATAGGGAAACAGGTGAAGAAGTTGAGGATATTACAATTATGATTGATGGGAAATTTAAGCAGGCATTAAATATATTTGTGGATAATCTGCCTGGGTATTCTAGTAATAATGAAGTCATTCGTTAAATTATCTCAGCGTTACTCAATAAATAATGGAATCTATGAAAAAATAAGCTTAATTTTAAATCCTCTTTACATAAACTTTACGAAATATGTCTATCTTTTTGTCTTAATATCTTTTTAAAATTAAGGAACTGAAGATAGGCGGGTGAGAGGATGAAAAGTGCTGTTGAAAATATTATAAGGTGGATCCCTTTAATGTTACAATTGATTTTGAATGTTTCACTTGTTATTTTAGCAGGCATTTTATCTGCTTTACTGGTAAAGGAGTTAATTGTTTTTATTGAATTGCTTTTCAATAATGACAGCAATGATTATAAACTTTTTCTTGCCAATATACTTATCTTTTTTTTGTATTTTGAATTTATATCTATGATTGTGAAATACTTCAAGGAGAATTATCATTTCCCGCTGAGATACTTTATCTATATTGGTATTACCGCGATGATTAGGTTAATTATTGTCGACCATGATAATCCTATGAATACCTTACTCTATTCAATTGTTATCCTAGTTTTGATATTTGGATATTTCATCATGTATATTACCCCTCGTGAAAGGAGTTAGTTTCGCAATTTATCCTCCTCAATCCTATGCCAAAAATGTGACCGCGATTTGCTGACATGTAAGAAGTTAATAAGTGGTTGTATTTTTAAGTAAAACCTTGCCTAATAATTTATTGGCAGGGTTTTTTAGCTGAAAAAACACATTGATATGTATTCAAACGGTGTTAGTCTCTAAGATTCATAATACTGATACAAAGCTTTCTCCGAAAAATAATATCGGTTAAAATAAATATTTTCTAAATCTGTGAGAAAAATTCTTTTTCATAACGTTGTATACAGTGTAAAAGCTTTTACAAAAGAATAAGGGGAATTGACATGAAATGTAATGAAAACAATTATATTCAACGATTGCAGCATCAAAAGGAAGATGCGTTAGAGTTTATTGTTGATAAATACTTACCATTAATGAAGGGGATTTCCCATAAAATACTTGCGCCGCTGAAGAATGAAGGGATCATTGAAGAATGTATTAACGATATTTTTCTATCAATCTGGAACCATTCAAAGAAATTTCACGGAGATGAAACAGACTTTAGAAAATGGATTTGTTCGATTGCAAAGTTCAAAGCGATTGACTATTACAGAAGAACAACTAATAAGAAGGAATTTGCTAGAGACATCATTGTGGAGCATGTTGAGAAATCCGCTGAGGATGAACTATTACTTATGGAAGATAAATCAGATTTAATCCGGCTAATCAATCAATTAGAACCTGTTGATAGGAAGATTTTTATAATGAAATTCTTTTTAGGGCTAAGAACAGAGGAAATATCACTTAGACTTGGTTTAACGGAATCTTCAATAAGCAATCGCATTTATCGCGGGAAAAAGAAGCTGCACATAAAAGCTGCAAATCTTGACCTTGGAGGGAATCTTGTATGAAGGATATTTATGAACTTTTAAATGATATTGACATCGACGAAACTGAATATGAAGAAATTGAAATAGATGAACTGGAGAAGGCAAGAGTGAAAAAAGCGTTAAGAAAATCGATTCGTCAAGAGAAAAAGGTGAAGGGATGGAAGAAAAATGTAGCTGCTGCCGCTATTCTCTGCGGATTGTCAGTGACAGCTATTGGATTGACTATGCCAGCCTATGCGGGCAGCATTCCGGTAATCGGGGATATTTTTAGGTTCTTGGATAATGGGCGGACTGGTCTTTATGATGATTATAAAGAATATTCGACAGAAATCAATATGACTGATGATAGCAATGGCATTAAAGTCACGCTAAACGATGCAATCTTTGATGGCAAAACGATTTCATTAACTTATTCAATCGTTAGCGAGCATGATTTAGGGGATAATCCGATCTTAGAAGATTCCTTAGATATTAAAGGAGTAGGCAGCCAATCAGGAAGTGCACGCATTTCAAAGGTGGATGATCACCAATATGTCGGCATCGTTACAGCAAGCAATCTAGATCGGGATCAAGTTGATAGGGCTAAGATTAAGTGGGAGATCGATCGTATAACATTGCCAGATCAACAATATAAAGAAATTAATGGCAGCTGGAAGTTTGCTCTTGCTTTAGAGGCAACGGAAAGAAAAGATGTAATTAGTGAGGGAAGTTCAGAACTTAAGGGGGTAAAGGTGAATATTGGAAAAATATCCTTTACACCGATGTCATTCATCGTATATTACGATCAGATAATATCCAAGGAAGTCAGCAACAAATGGCATGCAGTAGATGTTGAAATTGAGATCAGGGATGACTTAGGAAACTTATATACTGGTGAGGGAAATGGCGGTTCAGGTGACGGCTATAACATGAGCTGGAGTAAGACCTTTGAAAAACTAGATGAACATGCATCAAAGTTATTTATAACCCCTCATATTATGTTTAGAGAACATACTGCTGAAAATTTCGGCTCTGTTGAAATGACAAATGATGGACCAAAGGAAATCCCAATCCCTGAAAAACCAGGAAAAGGGAAAGAAGAGTTTGTATTAGAGGATATTGTAATAGAGTTGGAAAAATAAGCGGAGAGAAATAGTCTGGCTGTACTGGTTTTTGTTGTAAATGTGAAAAGTGAATATCTATATGGAAATACTTATTGTTTGGTAATGAGTAGCTTATAAAAAAAGCAGGAAGATTGTAACCTTATTCTTCCTGCTTTTTTTTTTATTGCTAGAGTTCCTTCTAATGGAAAACAAAAAATGACGAAACAAGGGCGAATAATCATTGTTAATAGAGATACGTATACACAAGTTCCTATAAATAATTCTGGATTTACAATAGTAGATTTGAAATCTGGGGAGATAATTGAATCGTTAACAACTGATGAAGCAGGTAAGGCAACTTCAGGACCACTTGATATGGGTACTAGTTATATAATTCAGCAAAATATGGTAATGCAGCCATATGAATTAGATAGAAATGAGATACCTGTTAAAATCGATCAGGAAATCCTTGAGATTACTACTACAAATCATATATCTTTAGGTAATGAAATAAGTAGAGAAACAAGTGTTGGGAATGCAGATCATACTTACGTATTTATTCCTGTTAAAAGCCTAATGCAGTATCCGGAACTGCCCAATGGATGTGAAATAACTTCATTAACTTCTGTACTAAATTATTATGGATATGATGTTACGAAAACTAAAATGGCTGATAAATATTTACCAAAGGCGCCATTTGAGAAGAAAAATGGCAAGATATACGGCGCAGATCCCTATAAAGCATACGCTGGGAATCCGAGGGAACAAAGAGGATTTTTTGTGCCAATTGTTGAGGCAGCTAATCAATTTCTTAAAGAAATTGAGGGGGAAAAAGTTGCGAAAGATCTAAGTGGTAGTAATAGGGAAGAAACTCTTGAGCAATTAAATAAAGGTAATCCCATTGTCATATGGGTAACACTTGATTTAAGTAAACCTAAAATTGGACATTCCTGGTATATTGATGGTACCGAAGAGCTTTTCAATGCTCCAGTAAACTTACAAGAGAATAGCAATTTTGATGTAGTTAATCATTGCAATGAAGAATACCAATAGATAGGAAGCAATTAGGTATAAAAGCAGTGTTTTTAATTTATAAATGAAACTCGGTGATTTGAATGGAAATACAGGTTTTACAATGGTTTGAAGGAAGCGGCATATACGCAGTACTCATAAGTATCTTATTAAATATTATTATTAGTGTCTTTGGTGTAATCCCAAGTGTTTTTATAACATCTGCCAATATAGCTTATTTTGGATTTAGGAATGGATTACTGATGTCTATACTAGGGGAAGCAGTGGGAGCGATAATTAGTTTTTATCTATATCGAAAAGGTATTAATAAAGTAAAAACTAAGATATCAATTAAAAATAAATATTTAATTAGATTGCAGCAGACTAAAGGGATGGAGGCTTTCTTGCTAATATTAGCACTTAGAATTTTCCCATATATCCCATCTGGTATCGTGACGCTAGTGAGTGCCGGGAGCAAGGTTGGTATTTGGAACTTTTCAATTGCTAGTACCGTAGGGAAAATCCCTGCTCTATTTATAGAAGCGTACTCTATTCAGCAGATTCTAGAATGGACATTACAAGGAAAAATAATCCTTGGAATACTATCAATTTTCCTGCTTGTATTTTTAATGTTTAAAATAGTTTCAAATGGCTAGATGGCATTTTCTTATAGAGGGTGTGGGAAAGATGAATCTAAATGTTAGATACTTTATCTTGTAAAAGAATTTCCTTATGGAGTTTACCGTTACTGATAAAAACCATAAAGGTGTCAAAAGTTTTTTATAAAACCAAAAGATTGCCCAAGTTAGGAGGGAAACTTAAAATTGATAACTACATATGTTTACTGGTTAAATTAGCTCTGGCAAACTTTTGGTTTAATAAGAGGAAAACTTTTACTTTTTTATTTGGTGGCATACTTATGCTTTAAAAAACGTTATGAGTTTATATAATTTATTACGAATTGTATTGAAAAAATAGTAAACGCAAATATTTGATCAGATGTAGGGATGATGGATTTATTTTAGGATAGAAAAAGAGTAAAGTATTTCGAATTTGAGATATTTCTCTTGTATTTTTATCAATTGAGTGGTAAAGTGAGTTTATCGAAAGGGAGTGATAAACAATATGCAAAAAAATACTCGCGGGTCTTTAATCTGGTTGAGGCTTACACGATTCACACATCAAAGTAATTTACTATCAAATGACTTTTTAAAGCAATTTGATTTAACAACTGCACAATTTGATGTATTAATGCAAATCTCAACATATGAACCATTAACACAAAGTGAGCTTGCTGAGAAAGTCACAGTGACACAAGGCGGTATTTCGCGTATGCTCGCTCGACTTGAAAAAGAAGGACTCATTGAACGCAAGCAAGAGTGGAAAACGAAAACGATCTCGTTAACGAATAAGGGACGAGAAAAATTAGATAGCGCCTTTGAAGATCAACTTGAATTTCAATCCTCATTCTTTGATGAGTGTTTATCAGAAGAGGAACAAAAAATGTTGTATTCGCTCATGTCACGTGTACAAAAAAATAGTGAAGAAAAGAAATTGCCGAAAAGGTAATTTTTTTACCCTATCACTTGACTATTCAAATGATATTTAGGAGGAAAAACTTATGTATACAATACCAGGACATCATCATATTTCAATGATTACAAAAAATGCAAAACAAAATAACTACTTTTATCGCGATGTACTAGGATTACGGCGTGTGAAAGTAACGGTAAATCAAGATGATCCGTCGATGTATCACTTATTTTACGGAGATAAAACAGGAAGTGCTGGCACAGAGTTATCATTCTTTGAGATACCACTCGCTGGACGCACATACCGTGGCACAAATGCTATCACCCAAATCGGTTTGCTTGTACCAACAGAAGAGAGCTTAATCTATTGGAAAGACCGATTTGAGGAATACGGTGTACAACACAGTGACATCACAACGTATGCCAATAAACCAGCTCTTCACTTTGAAGATTCTGAAGGCCTCCGATTGGTGCTACTTGTGTCGAACGGTGAGAAAGCCCAGCATTGGGAGACGTGGCAAAAATCAAACGTACCAATAGATTATCAAATTCAGGGGATGGGCTCCGTGGAAATGACTGTTCGCCGACTTGATAAATTAGCAGATACACTTACTCAAGTTTTTGGCTATACAGAAGTATCACGTATGAAAAATGAAGCAATTTTCCAATCGATACAGGGCCAAGTATTAGGAGAAATCGTTGTGAAAACTTTAGACGGTCCTTCTGAAAAACCAGGACGTGGCAGTATTCATCATTTAGCCATTCGAGTTAAAGATGAGGTTGAACTTGCTTACTGGGATAAACAAGTTAGAGCACGTGGTTTTCATTCATCGGGTATTGTGGATCGATTCTACTTTAAGAGCTTATATTTCCGCGAATCAAACGGCATTCTATTTGAAATTGCTACAGATGGACCGGGCTTTACAATCGATGGAGAAATTGAAACACTGGGTGAAAAATTAGATTTACCACCGTTTTTAGAAGGTCGTCGTGCTGAAATTGAAGAAAAGTTACAACCAATTGAGGGGGATTAATTTATGGAACAATATCGAATCAATCCATCAAAAGGCATGGAATTTGGACTTTACTCGTTGGGAGACCATATTCCCAACCCAATTACAGGTGAGCGTATATCAGCGAGTCAACGAATTAATGAATTAATTGAGGCAAGCAAGCTAGCAGAACAAGCTGGTATTGATGTTTTTGGTGTTGGTGAAAGTCATCAAACATACTTTACAACTCAAGCTCATACCGTAGTTCTTGGTGCCATAGCACAAGCTACAAGTAAAATTAAAATTACAAGTTCTGCAACGGTATTAAGCGTATCAGACCCAGTACGTGTGTATGAGGACTTCGCCACAATCGATTTAATTTCAGACGGCCGTGCTGAAATCGTTGCAGGTCGTGGTTCTCGTGTTGGTGCTTATCACTTACTTGGCATTAATTTACAGGATTATGAGGAAATTTTCGAGGAGAAATTAGAACTTCTCAAAAAAATAAATGAAGAAGATCATGTTACATGGCAAGGCGAATTCCGTGCTCCATTACAAAATGCACATATTCTGCCACAGCCAAAAAAAGGCTCAATTCCCATTTGGCGTGCTGTCGGTGGCCCACCTGCGAGTGCCATAAAAGCCGGCCATATGGGAATTCCAATGATGCTAACTACATTAGGCGGTCCAGCAGTCAACTTTAAGCACTCCGTTGATGCATATCGTGAGGCAGCTGAACAGAGTGGCTTTGATTCAAATTCATTACCAATTGCAACAACAAGCTTGTTCTATGTAGCAGATACAACTAAAGAAGCATTACAAGGCATGTATCCACATATCAATGGTGGATTCCAGGCGATTCGTGGTGACGGCTACCCTAAACAGCAGTTTGCTCAAGCACCTGATACACGTGACGCATTAATGGTGGGCAGTACACAACAAATAATTGAAAAAATCCTATATCAAAATGAACTTTACGATATGCAGCGCTTTATGGCACAAATTGACTTCGGGGGCGTACCATTTGAAAAAATTATGAAAAACATCGAAATCATCGGGAACGATATCATACCAGCTATCAAAAAATATACAGCTAAATAATAGGGAACATCATGAAAACCCTCGCACACAGACCTAATCGTAGGCGCGGAAACAAATTAATAATAAAAGTGATAAAAATCAAGGGGATTTCTGGGAGACGATTAACTTTAATACAACAATTAAATGAATAGAAAATCAATTGGTATTAGAGGTATTTTGGAATCTTGCGGAACAATTTCATTCTAGCAATCAAAAAACATACAACCATTAGAAAAGAGGCGAATTTCATGAAAATTGTAGCACTAGCGGGATCTATCGTTGGTTCAAAGACAAAAACAGCCATGCTTAAAACAGTTGAAATGCTTAAACAAAAGTACCCTGAGCATGAAGTTAAACTTTTAGATTTAGCAGAATATACAGTGGAATTTAGTGATGGACGTAATTACTTTGAATATGAAGGGGATACAAAATACGTTACAGAAACAATAATGACAGCAGATGCCCTTATCATTGGGACACCAACATTCCAAGCATCCATTCCGGCAACACTCAAAAATATCTTCGACTTGCTGCCAGTCAACGCATTCCGTGACAAAGTCGTAAGTAGTGTTGTGACAGCTGGTACAGCGAAGCACTATTTGATGGTGGAGCAACAATTAAAACCAGTCTTAGCCTATATGAAAGCTCATATCGTTCCAACATATGTATTTATTGAAGAAAAAGACTTTTTACGTAAGGAAATTGTAAATGATGATATCCTTTTCCGTTTAGAAAGGCTAGTCGAAGATACAGTATTAACAGTTGAAGCTTTCGAGTCCATTCGTGCGAAAAAAGACAAAGAATATGATTTTTAAGGAGAACGGCTATAGAGCCTAAAAAAAGTAATTGACCTGTAGGGTTCTGTCATCATTTTTTAACTGGATACGTTAGGAATGTCATGAAAACCCAATGATTTGCTAAAAAGAAAATGTTTCCTATGTTAAGGAATCATTTTCTTTTTTTAGTGTGAAATGTTAATTTCTTTAAATATATAACGAAATAAGAATCCAACTAATAATCCAGGTATTAAAAATAACATTGGAAGGAAAATTGGACCGAATAATACACCGAAAATAGTTAGTTTTGTTGAAAACATTAGACCAACTGTAACGAAATAAGCTCCAAAAGCAAAAGGAAAAAAAGAAAAAGGTGAAGTATTATCCCCAGCAAACTTGTAGGCATCGTACATTGCAAACATGTAAACACATGGATAAAACATCAGCCATTGATAATCGATTATTTGAATTGCCTCACTTATTTTCCCTAAAAAACTAAGCATGATTGCTTTATTAAAAGAACTCATCACGTTTATAAGAAATTCTAAGAATATGAAAATTATTCGTTTGATGATTTGCCCATTAAGAAGTTGACCAAAACCAGGAAGAGCAATGCTCCAAAATAGAGCTTCTATTTTGTTCGTTTTTCTCATCTTTCAACAAGCTCACCCTAGCTATCATTACTACGATTCCAGCAAATTGTTGCTTATTTACTCTTTGATTTTTCCGCATACAGCAACTGAAGTAGAAGCTTTCCTAATTGTTTTTTCTATTATGTATTGAAATCCATAAATAACAATTGCAAAGCCAACACAAATAAAGTATCAAACAGTATGATTCATCTTTTTTAATTTAAAAATACCAATGTTTTCCCACATTTGGGCAAAAGGGTAGGCGTTAATAACGTCTAATACTATATTTGTTATTAAGTATTTCGGGAATTTGCCATAGGTGAATTTAAAAATCCAAAGTGTTGCTACAAAAAACGGTCCTAAAATATAAGTGAAATCAACAAGACCTGGAGACAGTGGATTTTTATTTATCCACCATTTTTTCTTATTTGCGATTACGCTAAGTAAACTTATAAACAAATTGGTAAAACTTGCTACAGGCAAGAACCTAAAAAATGAGTTTTTCCCCATGAAAGGAACTGACAGCCAAGGAATGATTACCATTGCAAGGGAGAATATTATTTTTTTATTGTAATTAAACATAAATTTGCTCCTTTAACTGTAATTATTTAAATTAGTATTACCGTTTTTTTAAAACTTAAATTGATTAAAATCATAATTACTAAAAACTGATAAACTAATGGTACCTAGACACTTCTACTCGACCTGCATTATTAACCCAATATTAATGATAGAAGTTCTTCACTATTTAAAAATAAAAAAAGACGTTGATTTTCAACGTCTTTTTAAATCAAGCAATAGTTATTACACTTGTTGTTATTTCATTTTATCAAGGTAATCTTCCGCATTTAAAGATATTTTTTTAAGTAGCCTTAAAGCGTACTCTTGGTCATTCACTGACAAATCTTTAGTGATAATATTTATCCAACTTAACAAAATTGAAGTTAACTTTGATTCAAACGCATGTGCTTTCTCTGTGAGATATAATTTTTTTATTCTTTTATCCACATTAAAAACCTTTCTAACTACATATCCTTCTTTCTCTAATTTTGCGATTGCTCGGGCAGTTGTCCCTTTATCCATTTTTAATAAACATGCTATCTCATCTTGGGATAATCCTTCATTTTGATATAAAATAGCTAGGAATTGGTATTGACCTGCACCTAGACTATATTCTTTTAATTGTTCATTTATATATACATTACCGTATCTATGTAGTAATGAAATCCAACGACCAATTGACTCCTTATTATCGGTGAACATTTTTATCCCCCTTTCCTGTGTAATAATACTATACAAAAGTAATATACTAATCACCATTTTAATCTTTATTTCCGTTTTTTAACATAAAAAAAGACTTGAATCATTTTATATTATATTTTAATATTAGTTGCATAAGCAACTAATGTATTATAAAATTGCAAAAAAACCATTCAAAATAAGGTGGTTAATTAATTGCGTATACAACCTTTTCAGAGAGGGTATCTAAATCTATTTCTTAAAAAGTTGAATAATTAAATAATAAGGGGTGAGGGTATTATGAATCATATAACTAATGAAAATTCTGATAAATTACTGAGAGTTCTTGTCTTTGCATTAGTATTTTCTGTTATGAACGGCACAATGTTTAATGTTGCTCTGCCAATTATAGGTAAAGATTTCAATCTTATTCCGTCGCAGGTTAGTTGGGTAATGACTAGTTATATGGTCATTTATGCAATCGGTTCTGTCGTCTATGGTAAGCTTGCGGACAGATACAGGCTAAAAGACTTGTTAACTTTTGGGCTTTTTCTGTTTGCAATCGGTTCGATCACCGGCGCACTAGCAGCTGAATACTGGATGATTATTCTTGGACGTCTATTTCAAGCTGCAGGAGCAGCGGTTTTACCTGCTACAGCAATGATTATTCCTATTCGTTATTTTCCACCTGAGAATCGTGGAAGAGCACTAGGAACATCCGCAATCGGTTTGGCTCTAGGGAGTGCACTAGGTCCTGTAGTTGCAGGACTAATCTCAAGCTTTGGTAGTTGGAGGCTTCTATTCTTATTTTCTCTTTTAACTTTGGTCACGCTCCCTCTTTTTCGTAAATATTTGGACGATGATAAAAGTGAAGCAGGTAAAATCGATATTTTGGGAGGAAGCTTGCTGGCAGGGACTGTGGCGTTGTTTCTATTAGCGATAACCCAAAGCAATTGGCCGTTGTTTGTTATCGGGTGTATCATGTTGGTTTTATTTATCGTGAGAATCAAGACTGCCTCGAATCCGTTTATACAACCAAGTATTTTTTCAAATAAAAGCTATTCGATCGGATTGTTCATTGCATTTATGACAACATCGATGAATTTCGGTATCACATTTATGACCCCCCAGTATTTGGCTGAGTTGAATAATCTGAATCCAGGAAGTATAGGTTTTGTATTGTTCCCAGCAGCAATCATTTCAGCTATGTTGGGACGTAAAGGTGGAATATTGGCTGATGAGCGTGGAAACAGTTTTCTTTTGTCCGTTGCATCAATCATGCTGTTACTATGTTTCGTTTTACTCTCATTCTTTGTCGGATATTCACCTTATGTCATTTCAGTTATTTTAATAGCTGGGAACGTCGGTCAAACTTTCATGCAGATCACTATGTCTAATACGATTTCTCAAACTTTAGCTAAAGAGCAGGTCGGGGTAGGGATGGGGTTATTCTCCATGTTGAACTTCATATCTGGTGCAATTTCCATGAGTGTCATTGGAAAGATCCTCGACACAAAGGAAATTGCCCTACATCTAAATCCATTTGTGACAAATGAAAATGCCTATGTGTTTAGTAACATTTTTGTTGTCATGTGCTTTTTGACTATTGGAATACTGGTGCTATATCGGGTACAATTTTCGGCCGCCAATAAGTCTATGCTGGCAAACATTTCGGGAAGGGAGTAGTCAAAAAGCAATGATTAACACGTAGCCTGCTACTAATGTTAAGAGGCTGCCGATTATGATTTCGCTTAATGGCTTAACCAGCTTCCTCCACGTTACTATCCACATGGTACGGCTATATTAAATACACTATCTCAGATAGCTTGTGCAATAGGTGTTGCATATTTCATTGGTATTATGACATCTGGACAGCTTGTCTTTCTAGAGCAGTCTTCAAATCTATCATCACCCGCCCAAATGTCAGAAGGTCTGATTTTGGGTGTAAGAAATGCTTTTATGTATGGTTTTGTCCGAGCATGTATCTCTTTTATTCTAGTAATGTTGGTAAAACGGACGCAGGCACAAAAAGAGTAATTGTGTATTCGGTTCAAATCTAAAGTGGTATAAATAATGTTTTATAAAATTTGAAGTTATAAATAAGACACATATTTAGGGGATTGAAAGATACTTTATTGTGCCTACTACCACGTCTATAATCGAATTTATTTTTGCTTATTTCCTAAAAAGAATATAAGTAAGTTTATCGACTAGTTGATTAACTTTGAAAGGGGGAATGTGTTGACTAAAGTTTTTGGATAAGTGTATAAGCATGGGGTTCAAACAAATAATAATCAATGGATTGACTAATATTGGGGGTACAAATAATGACAAATGCAAAGTTAAATATAGGAATCATTTTAGGTAGCACACGTAAAGGGCGAGTAAGTCCACAAGTGGGAGAATGGGTTAAAGGAATTGCCGATAATCGTGGCGATGCGAATTATGAATTATTAGATATTGCTGATTTTAATTTGCCATTTTTGGGAACTGGTACTGGGGAAGAAGCTAAAGATTGGGCAGGAAAAATTGCAAGTTTAGATGGGTATGTGTTTATTGTCCAAGAATATAACCACAGTATAACCGGTGCTTTGAAAAATGCACTTGATTCAGCATATGCAGAATGGAACAACAAGGCTGCAGGAATGGTAAGTTATGGATCAACAGGTGGTGCTCGTGCAGCTGAACATTTACGTGGAATATTAGGTGAACTTCAAGTTGCAGACGTTCGTACACATCCAACCTTATCTTTATTTACTGACTTTGAAAACTTTAGTACCTTTAAACCAGCTGAATTACATCTTAATAATGTGAATCTTATGTTAGACCAAGTGATTGCTTGGAGCGGCGCATTAAAAAGTTTACGATAAAAGTAAATATATAAGCAAGTAGGAGGATACTAATTTATCCTCCTACTTGTGCATTAGGCTTTAGAATGAAGCTTGCAGGCAATAATCCAATATTATTGTCCCTGAAGAAACTAATATATATAATGAAATGGAATGCTTTGATGTAAAATCCTGTAAATTAGGAAATATTACTGAAGTATTGTATTTTAAATTTAACTTTATAGTTGTACGTTGAACCCCAAAAACAGGTTACATAGTTCAGGAAACGTAAAATAGTGTAATTCCTGGACTGAAACCTACCTGGGCGATTTGAACTGTAGATCATTAAATATACTTCTGCATAATTTAATCTGATGGTCTTGGACCAACAGTAAGACCCGAGTTTTCTACGGTCATAATAGGACGAACAGTAATATCTCCATTTACAAAAATTTGACAAGATAAACGAAGATAATCATCAAATAATTGATCATTCAATCCTTTTGCCTCAAAAGCTTTTTTTTCATTGCTAGTGACCTCAAGATAATCACCTGACATAACTTCCACTCTACAAGTTGTACATTTTGCTTTTCCTCCACAGCGATGAAGAATGTTAATACCGTTATCTTCCAAAGCTAGGACTAACTTTTCTCCCGTTTCCACTTCAAAAGTACCTTGACCAATTACAGTTATAAAGGGCATCTTTTTTCCACCTCAAATAAAATGATAGATGAAAATGGTTCTATTCTAAAATTAGTTATTCTCATACTTTGCATTGTTAAGACATAAAAAAGAAATTTTTTACAAATAAAGTACAAGATAATTAAGTTATTTAATTACAATAAAGTCTTTTAAAAAATAATAAAGTTGTTAAAAAATGCGATTCATTCTATTCAACAAACGAGCCAGATTGTGGAGTAACTCTTTTAATGAAAATTTAGATTTCTAAGCTACATTTTAAAGGAGATTGTGAAAATAAGTACTTAAAGTAACGGGCAGGTTAGTTTAAGTAAATTATTCACAAAATATAAAAATGCTGATTATCCTAAAAAGGAAAATCAGCTTATATTAGTTGTTTATTTAATATCTACTATATATTCTTCTCTAAATTTTACTTTAAGGTAATCCACTTCGATATTTAGAATTTTTAATTTATTTCTGATAATCTGGAATTAATATTAGCTGTTAATGCAAAACAATATATAGCAGGTACTAATAATTTTATGTGTCCAGTATAATGAGGAAATATTAATGTATAAAATGAATGCACTTTTCGCACCTTTCTTGTCAAAATGATAAATATGTTGAACTCTTCTTACAACCTCAAGGGTTTTAGCTGATATTTTAGGTGCGAAAGTTGAGTTAATTAATATTATTATTTTCTATAACGTTTACAAACGCCGCTGCTGCAGGAGTTAATTCTTTAAAAGAATGAGCAATCAAACCTATTTCCATCTCTATTGGAGGATGAATACTACAAATTACAAAATCGTGGGAAATTGAACTTAAGATAAACTCAGACATAACACCAATTCCAACGCCATTTTTCACCAAATTAATTAATGTGTCAGCATTTTGGACAATAAAACTATTATTTAAGTTAATTTTGTTATCTTTAAAAATCTCAGATACGACTTTTTCATAACCTGCTTTACATAATATTAAGTTATTCTGTTGAGCAATTAAATCTATATTATTTTTCACTTCATGTTGATCCTGTAATATCCCAACCATCTTATCTTGAATAAGAAATTTATATTCATATCCTTCAATAGGAGACAAGACGATTCCAAAGTCAACCACTCGTTCTTCAACCCATTTGTTTATCTGATTTGGTGAACCTTCCATTAGGTCGATACTGACTAAAGGATATTTCTTTTTAAATAAAGCAATTGCTTTTGAAAGAAAAATAGTTGATGCAGCTGGAAAAGAACCAATTTTTACTCCTCCACCAAGCAAGTTATTTTCTCTATTTGAAATTTGAAAAATTTTATTTTCAATATTCATCATTTGTCTCGCAAGAAGTAATACTTCTTTTCCTACATCTGTAAGTATAAGTCCTGTTTTTTTATCTCGATGAAATATCTTTACATTAAGATCATTTTCGATGTTTTTAATAGCTTTACTAACAGCAGGTTGTGATATATATAAATCATTTGCTGCCTCTGTAATGCTCATTTTGTCGGCAACTTTAATAAAGATTTTTAAATTGTTAGTTGTCATAACCATTTTGTTATCACCTCATAACGATACATGTATTTGAGTTATATGTATATATAACATAAACTACAGATATACAGCAAGAATAATAAGTTGAAATCTAATTGTATCCGGATACTATTTTTAGGGGAATGAATTTTATTAGCTCTAGCTGTTATGTCAAATCTATAAAGTTTTATAAAAACATATAATTATATAACAAGGGATCTTTGTAGGTTCAGTAATTGTTACTGGTTTTGTAAAACCAGATACCTACTATGCTCCAATTTAATCGCAGAGAAGTATTGGGAATTATACGAAAAACGTGATGAAAATGAAATTGTGTATTAATTAGAAGAGGCTGACCCAATCCTCGATTAACCCAAAACAAAGGTTTAATCAAGTAGGATGCTATCCATTAGTTGTGTAGCCGACCTCTCACACCACCGTACGTACCGTTCGTTATACGGCGGTGCAATCATTTACCTGCAATTTACGTAGATGCTCGTACTGTTCTGGGAAGTCATAATATCCAGCCAGTACGAGCATTTTGTTTGTTATGAACGGACAGTACCGGACATCTAACAAAACGTCAGAATAATTTCTGTATTTTTAACAATATAGCTATTTAAACATATCAGGAGAGTGAATTATGAAGAACACATGGAAAGTTTACGTTCTAGCCTTGATCAGTTTTTTAGTTGGAACATCCAATTACATCATTTCCGGGATATTGGACCGGATCGCAGAGACTTTGGGAACTAGCGTTGCGGCAGCAGGTCAGCTCATTACGGTTTATTCCCTAGCATATGCGGTCGGCACGCCTATTTTGATGGCGCTGTCAGCCAAAATGGACCGGCGTAAGCTCCTCCTTTATTCGCTGGGCCTCTTTATTGCAGCAAATCTACTAACATTTATAATGTCCGGCTTCGGTTTCTTCATTGCCGCGAGAATCATTACGGCGTTAGGAGCAGGGGTGGTCACAGTTAACGCGCTCAGCATCGCCGCCAAAATTGCTCAACCAGGTAAGCAGGCCAGCGCCATCGCCAACGTCACCATGGGCATAACCGCATCGCTTATTATCGGCGTCCCGCTCGGCAGAATGGTAGCCTCGGCTTTTGGTTGGAAAACGGTATTTCTGGCCATCGCAATTGTCGGGGTCATCGCCATGCTTGTCGTTGCTGCGGTTATTCCACGTATGCAGGGCGACAAGCCTGTCCCTTTGATCAAACAATTTGCTTTGTTAAAAAAACCTCAGGTATTGGTTGCTTTAGCGATTACTTTTTTCTGGCTGGGAGGATATTCCCTCGCCTATACTTACATTTCTCCTTTTCTGCTAGATGTGACTCATTTAAATGAATCATTAATTAGCGCAGCTCTGTTCGTATTCGGCATTGCCAGTTTGATTGGCTCGAAAGTCGGCGGCTACAGCGCGGATAAACAGGGCATCAAATATACGCTCGTATCAGGGATGGTGCTTCACGTCATTTCGTTGATTTTGCTATCCTTAGTCGGACAGTCGGTTATTGCCATATTCGCCATTTTGATCCTCTGGTCTTTTGCCGCATGGTCATCCGCTCCGGCGCAGCAATTTAACTTGATTTCGCTTATTCCTGAATCCTCGGGCGTCATGCTGAGTTTGAACAGTTCCATGATGCAGCTTGCCATGGCTGTCGGTGCAGGAATTGGCGGGCTGATCGTTAACCGAGTTTCTTTGGCATCTATTACCTGGTTCGGGGCACTCGGTGTACTCATCGCCATTATTGCAACGATTGTATTGTCCAGCATGGCATCACGGCATTCGGTGCTTCAATCAGCGGATTAAGGTATCCGGTATAAAAAGGGACTCTGCCATTGTACGTTTATCTTTGAATATTGCCTCTTAAACACAGCCTACAAAAACTGCATCTAATGGTTTGACCCAACCATCGAGGTGCAGTTTTTTTGTCTAAATGGAGGTTGGTTATTTTTTGACGATACTTACTCAGTTCAAAATCAGCTGACTTGAGTGAATCTAATTTTTCTTTAACCTAGAGCCTTGCTTTCTTCTGCAAAAGGGGCAGTATTCCTGTAATAAGTGGAGATAAATGCACAGATTGTGAACAATTACACTTAAACAAACGGGGGCTTTATTTTATTTAAAGTAACGTCGAGGGTTAGTGAAACAAGAGTTAGAGAGACTTTTGCAAAACTTGATAGTACGTAAAAAGAAGGCGAAAATTTACGCCTTCTTTTCTATGGTGGATAGCAAAGGTTGTCAATAATAATTGATGTCGCTGTTCGCAGATGAGGCGAGGGTGGAAGATCCTGTTGGGACACCACCAAAAATAGGAAGGAAGGAGGTAAGGAAGTTTTACTCCAAAAGTTTGTCAGGAGGAAATAAACTAGAACTATTGGCATCATCATGGGGCTCCTACGGTAAAGCAGCAATGATTACTTTTCCGGTTCATGAACAAATGGAGGTTGGCTCACTTCGTATCGATGTTACAGACGTAATGACCTTTGATTCCAACAGTAATATTATTACTATGCAAGCCTACTAGGACCCAGATGACATGCAATATCTATAGTTCTATAATAACTAAATAACAACTTAAACTTCTAATATAGATCTTAAAACATCAAAGAACATACTGATTGTTGTATTACTTCGGGCTACTGGTTGGAGAATATCAGATTTCTTAATCGCGTAAATCGTGGGAAGAAACTACAAAACAAGGCATATTTCGAATTGACATTGAAAATAAATGACCATTTAAAGTTGAACTTACGGATATTGAAAATAAAGATATCATTGAATGGGAATATATACGCCTTAATTTGGACTCTGTAAAGATGGAGCGGATTACGGAAGCAGCAAGAAGGGGTAAATACATCGCAAACCATAAAACGTAATATGACGGATGCCAGTAAAGATTCGCTTATCGATGCTAAAAATAACCGAATAAAAAAGCTTGAAGATGAAAACAAATGTTTGAAGGATGAATTATTAAAAATTACGTGGAATGGTTTACGATAAACTTTGAGATTAATAACATTATTATTGTACGGATTCAATTTAGTTGAAGAAGGAAATACGCTAGTATTAGATTGAGGTAATATCAATGATATTAGTTAGCTCTTGTTTAGCAGGGTTAGAGGTAAGATATAATGGTACGCATTGTTTTGATAAAAAGATACGTCAAATGATTGAAAATAAACTAGCAATTACTGTGTGTCCAGAATTACTTGGCGGTTTTTCAACACCAAGAGAACCAGCTGAGATTGTTGGTGGTAATGGGGAAGATGTCCTTGATGGTAAGGCTAAAGTGATCGAAAAATCGGGTAAGGACGTTACAAAACTGTATATAAAAGGAGCCTAATCAACACTGAGAAAAGCTCAAGAGGTTGGCGCCACAGTAGTTATTCTAAAGGAATTTAGCCCCTCCTGCGGAAGTACAATGATTTACAACGGTGAATTTAAAGGTAAGAAAATTGTTGGAAATGGAGTGACAACTGCTCTACTTGAAAGAAATGGCATTCAAGTTGTTTCAGAAGAGAGAATTACTGATTTTCTTGAGGAGGAATTAAAAACTTAATAAGCGAACGTTGACATGATAAAATGATCAACTTTTAAAAAATCAAAATTTACAATGAATACATGTAAACGATGTGAGAACCATTGATATTCTAATAGTTCTCACATCGAAGTTAAGATAACATCTATTTCCTGGCGCTAACCCTTCTAGTAAATAAAAATCCGATACCTATTCATTGCAGGTACCGGATTTTTATTTTGGATGAATTAATCGTACAAATGAGAGCGCATTTTCATCCATTCGAATAAATGAATGATAATCACTTTTAACACAGCATAGCCCGGAATGGCTAAGATAATCCCGGGAACGCCAAATAAATTACCCGCAGTTAAAATAACAAAGATAATTGTAATAGGGTGGATGTGAAGGTTTTTCCCCATAATTTGCGGAGAAATGAATTTTCCTTCAATTAATTGAACGATTGTCCACACAATGACTAGTTTTAATAACATATAAGGTGAAGTAACTAGTGAAATAATTAATGCAGGCGTTATTGCGATCGCTGGACCTAAATATGGAACGACACTCGTACATGAGGCGATTACGGCTAGCAGCAATGAATAGTCTATTCCTATAATTAAGTAGCCAATGTACAATAAACATCCAATACAGAAGCTTACAATGATTTGCCCGCGAATATAAGAACTGATTTGGTGATTCATTTCTGTCATGACTTTATAGGTTTGTTCACGCAAGGCAGTTGGTACCATTTTAAGAATAAAGTGGGGGAGCTTCTTCCCGTCTTTTAACAGATAGAACAAGATAAATGGCAATGTTACAATGGCAAGAACAACCTCAGTAACGACACCTACGAATGACCCAATGTTTTGCCAAGTATTGTTCAATATGGTCGATGCTTGTTCAGAAAGTTTATTTATAATATCAGTTGGATTGATCTCAATTGTATTTTGTATTCTGTCAAAAAACTTACTTCCAATTAAGTGTTCAAATTGCGCCTCCATCTTTTGGTAATACATTGGGAAATTATCAATGAGACTCATAACTTGCGCACGAAGAAACGGAATAACAGACAAGATTAACATGGTGATAATCCCGATGATGATTAAAAAAAGAAGGATGATTGAGTAAATTCGCTTTACTTTTCTCCGTTCAAGAAAGTCCACGATCGGGTTAAGCAAATAAAAAACAACAGAAGCCAGGATAATAGGCAAGAGAACAGTTTTGATTAATACCTCGATTGGTGTAAAAATAAACGAGACTTTTGTGTATACGAGTATATTTATACCGATAAGTAATAAAATCAATAAAAACACAACGAATTTATTGTTTAAGAAGAATTTCTTGAACCTTTCAGTCCAACTTCCAGAATGTTCCATAAATGAATCTCCTGTCAAAGTAATAGATCTTTTTCAAGAACTCAAAAACTAGTTTACCAATAAAAAATTTGGTGTGCTAGTTTCAAATATGAAATTATAGAAAAAAAAATAAAGAGGCATTGTAGAACTGTAAATCGTAATCGGTTTCTTGAAAGTTAAATGTACACTACTTGGTATATTTGCTAATATATAAATATAAAATAATACACTTTGAAGAGGAACACCCTCATGCGAATCCCATTAACTATGGTTATTGGGATCGTATGGGGGTGTTTTTATGGAGAGAAAAGAATGAATAATAAAGAGATGAGTTATTTAATGTGGAATGAATATGTTTATACACGAACAAAAAGTATTAATAAGGAAGGGCATAGAGGAGAAATGATATTTTTACATGCTGCTCTCATTATAAAGAAATACCGGATTGATAATAATTCGAAATCTTTAAAAGTGTGAAACCAATATGTTCTGAATTAATCGAACTCCCTATAACGAAAATACCGAATTATACAAAAAACATTGGTAGGAACAATTGGAATAGATATGAAGAGGATAGAATTTTATCGATTGCTGAAGGAAGCTCAGAACGATATTGAAGCGTTGTTTACATTCAAAGCATAATAATAGGAACGTATTTTAGAAGGACCTGTGATAGAAAAGTAGAAGTAAAGATTAGAATGACTCAAGGGTGATTAGCATTCCCGTTTCTTGTTCCTCTTTTATAGAGAATCCAAGGCGTAAAGGGTGCTTGTGTGAGCGTATTTCAAGCGTTAGTAATTACGATAAGCTTATCAAGCTTGTTTGTTGCTGTTATCGAGTTATCAAAAAAAGTAAACCGCCCTTGAGCCTGCAAGCAATTGGCGGTTTACCGTTCTGAGTTACTACAAAACATATAACCACCTCATTTAGGTCAGCCCTTTATGTCCATATTATTAGGTTCTTCAATTTTCTATTATGAAGAATAGAAAATATATGATAGTAGGACAAATAAAAAACCTGAAGTTAAAAGTCTAATAGCTTTTTTATCTAGAAAAATATCAATTTCTTTTAATTTTCACTAGTATCAACTTAGATCCTCATTTCAAACGACACTTGGTATTTTACAAGTGATTGAAAATGTATTTTTTTCTGCAGTAAAATCTAAAAATCCATGATGTTTATAGACAATTTCTTGAATAATTGAGGTACCTAATCCTGTATGATGCGCTTTGGTTGATATTCCTGATTTCAGAAACAGTTGATCAGCAATATCTTTCTCTAAAGGAAGTGTACTATTTTGACATGATAACAAATAGAGCCCACTACGTTTTTGTAAACTTAGCTCTATAAAGCCCTGTTCTCCGCTTTCACGTTGCCATTCACTGCAAGCATCTACCGCATTTTCAAGGATATTTCCAACTAACACTACTAGCTGTGATGACTCAATCGGTAATTGAGAGACCGGTACGTCTAGTTGATAATTGATGGCAATGTTTTCAGTCCGCGCTTGTTTGTAATTTGCATGAAGGACAGAGGCAATGGCGCCTAGCTCCCCTCTTATTGATAAATTCGTAACCTCATAGTTATCTAGTAGATTCGCCATATAGCTTTTGGCTTCCTCAAACTGTTCTTTTTCCAGTAAATACTGAATTGCAGCTACGTGTTTTAAGTAATCGTGACGTTCTTTTCGAACCATTTGAAAGGTTTCATTGAATTGTTTTAGCTGCACATCCATATTTGGATTTAAAGTTTGAATCATTAGTCGCCGTTGCATCACAGTACTATAAATTAAGATTGTCGCACCACACATTAACAATGCAATATTTACAATTTTGGCTCCGTTGATGAAATATACTGCGATGATTAGTAAGTGAATCCATAGGCTCTTATCGAGTTGTACAAACTTCCAAGTACTTGCTGCTATCACAATTGCTATAATGCTAGATACCCCAAATGGCAGCAGACCATTTGTTGCCAGCATTATATGTGTGATACATAGACCTATATATAAGATTCGATTTCGCAAAAGCCTCACCTCAGAAGTAATGTTGTTGGATATAATCTAAATTTTCCTTTGTAATTACTGCTTTCTCCTCAATTCCTTCAAATAATACTAGATAAGAATTTTTTGCGTATAACGAGAAGTTAGTGATGTATTGAATATTAATAATGAACGAACGATGAGAACGTATAAATAAGCGTTCTCGTAGTTCACCTTCTAATTCATTTAATGTCTGGTATGTTTTAATAGGACCATTTTTCGTAAAAATGGTCGTTGCTCGCCCTGAACGTTCAATAAAAATGATGTCTTTCTTCTGTACAATATGTATATCCGTTTTTTGCTTAATAAATAAACGCCCATTTAACTCCGCCTTTTGATGCTTAGCAAGTAACCGCTCTACTGATGACACTAACCGCTCTTTTGAATAAGGCTTCATAATATAGTCATGTACATTCAACTCAAAGGCATGGACGGCATAGCCACTATTTCCAGTTACAAAGATGACCGCTATTTGCAATGCATGGGAATAAATAATATCGGCTAACTCATATCCCGATAAATCTGGCATTTCAATATCTGCAATCAGTAAATCAATCGATTGCTTCTTTATTTCTTCATATGCTTCATTTGCATTTGTCGTAGCAAATACTACCTCCAGCTGCTCTATCCGCTCGATGATGGCTTTTAATTTATCTAAATCTATTTGTCTGTCATCAACAAGTCCAACTCTTATCAATACGTTCACCTCTATATAAATACAAGTTTACATTATTTCAGGTTTTCTGAGTAGACGAACAATAATTATCCCTTTTCGCAACAAGAAAAGGCATTTTCGCGACATCATTGCAGACAGCATCCCGTTCTCTTTGTAACATAAAGACAACAAATAAGCGCAGGAGTGACAAATATGATACAAATTCATGAAGTGACAAAACAATTTAAGGATAAGAAAAAATATGTAACGGCACTAAAGCATGTATCTTTAAACGTTCAGGAAGGAGAAGTAATTGGCTTACTTGGTGAAAATGGTGCTGGCAAAACGACACTACTTCGTTCCATTTCAACATTAATTGAACCATCAAGTGGCACGATTCATATAGCGGGGTATGACACGGTACAACAGTCAGCAGAAGTAAAAAAGCGACTGGGCGTATTATTCGGGAGTGAAACAGGCCTTTACGATCGCTTAACTGCACGTGAGAACTTAGAGTACTTTGCTTCACTTTACGGTTTAGGCAAGCATGAAACGAAGGTGCGAATTGAAAAGCTTGCAAAAATGTTTGGTATGCGGGACTATTTAGACCGTCGTGTTAGCGGTTTTTCAAAAGGAATGCGTCAAAAGGTGGCAATTGCCCGCACGATATTACATGATCCTGAAATTATTTTATTCGATGAACCAACAACAGGCCTTGATATCACTTCCTCAAACGTATTCCGTCAGCTTGTGCATCAGCTAAAGCGCGAAGGCAAAACAATTATTTTCTCAAGTCATATCGTTGAAGAAGTGACACTGCTGTGTGACCGTGTGGCGATGATTCACCAGGGTGAGCTTGTTTATGAAGGAACACTTGAAAAGTTATATGAAGAAGAAGCTTCAACCGACTTAAACTACATTTTTATGAGCAAATTAGTGCAAGGGGGAAATGAGTATGCTTAATATACTAAAAAAGGAACTAAAGGACAGTTTACGCGATCGACGTACGTTGCTACTAACAGTACTATTACCACTTATATTAATGTCAGCCTTAATTTTCTTCTACGAGAATTTACTATCATCGCATGAAGAAGAAACGTATGAAATTGTCGTGCAGGACGCACAATTTAATCTTGTACAAAAGCTAATAGCACAAAATGAAAACTTACACTTGTCTGTTAATGACAACATTAAAGAGGCTATTGAAGAAGGGAAGGCTGTAGCGGGTATTATCCTTCCCTCTGATTTTGAAAAGCAATTATTAGATGGAGCGACACCATTAGTACAAATTTTAAATGATACGTATAGTCAAAATAGTGTCCTTGCAACGAATTTAATCGAAGCTGCTTTTATGCAATATAGTCAAGTCATTGTAAAAGAACGTTTAGCAAAAAATAATGTTGACTCATCTGTTCTAACTCCATTTACTCTTGAACAAGTACAAATAGTTGAAGGGGATGATTCAATGATGATGATTGCCTTTTTAGTACCTTTAATGCTAACCATCGCTGTCGGTATAGGTATATCACCTGCTGCAACTGATTTAATAGCTGGTGAAAAGGAACGTCGTACGATGGAAGCCTTACTTATGACACCTGTAAACCGTAGTTCGTTGTTATCTGCAAAATGGTTAACAATGGTCATCATTGCAAGTATGACAGGTATTATTACATTAGCCATTGTATTTGTTGAAATTCAATTCTTTACGGAAACATTAAAAGCTGGTATCTCATTTGGCAATAACGCTATACCAATTGCGATAGTTTCTTTATTGGTTATTATTAGCTATTCAGCAATTATGGCCTCAGCGTTAATGATGACAAGCATTTTAGCAAAAACCGTAAAAGAAGCCCAAAGCTATGGCACTCCGATTACAATGATCGCCATGCTACCTGCAATGTACATGATAAATGTAGGTATGAATGAGTTAACATATACACATTTCACCGTACCTGTGATGAATATTTTCACCGTCTTTAAAGAACTATTCTTAGGTATCGTCAATGCAGAACATATAATTATAACTATTGCTTCAAATTTAATAGTATCTCTTGTCATCTTTATAATCGGACGAATACTATTCTTAAAAGATAAATGGGTACTTGCGAAATAAAAGGTTTTATCAATGTACCTGGATAATGAACTATTAGCAGAGAAAAGAGTATTGAAAGAATTGTATGCTTTGCAGGATTATTCCAACACAACCTATGATATAGCAATCATTGAATATCTTGTAGATTACAAAATTAGAAAAAGAATGTTGGGTTTTATAAAGAAATATATAATGTCGTTAATATGAATTACGATAATTGCTATTATTATAAGGGGAATAAATTGGATACTTTAAATATGTATCGCTCCTTTTTAAGACTTTTTTTGGTTTTGGTCTTGATTATGTAAATTTAACAACTTTGTTATCTCTATACAACATGATAGTTGATAACGCTAACAACCATTGAATATTATCTACTAGAATGGTAAAATATGAATATTCAGAAGCACTGAATGGAAGGGGAGTCCCTTCTATTCGGTGCCTTTTTGTTTTTTCAAAGGAATCTAAGGAGGTTACTAATATGTCAAAAAAAGCAGGTATCGGAGATACAATTTAATTCCAAAAGAAGGATCATCCTACAATAGGCGTTGTATATTTTACGCGAGATAATAGCGTTTTAGTTGAAATATCTCAAGAGGACACTGCGATTTTAAATTTAGAGAACAATAAAACAGTGGTTGCTCATAAAAACTATACTTTGCTATTAAAAAAGAATAAAACATTGTATAGGGGTTTTAGGCTCTAAAAAATGAAGAAAGGGGTGGAATACTCCCTAGTGAGTAAGTAAAAATGATTCAAGAATTCTTACATTCAATTGAATTGAATGACTGCCAAAATAAACTATACCTACAGAAATCTCTAACAAAAGTTCAAAGAATTTTAATCGATCTAATAAGGCATTCGAATGCTGCTTCATTTGATGTAGAGTTACTTACCGTTCATCAGCTGGATAATAATTCGCTTGAGATAGAAGAAATAGAAAAAGAAGAATTAATTCGAGCGATATTGGCTCATACATATTGGACATATTCATTAGAAGAAATCAGAACGATAAAAAACGAAGAAAGTAGAGTGGTAATAAGTATCGAATTTTTTAGCCCCATAACTAATATTAAATCCATACATGTGTATTTAAACGAAAGGGACCTTAATCAATTGAAAAAAGAACTACCAGATAAGATGCTACCGAAGGTAAGGTCCCGCTCCTTTTTCCGGTGGGCACGATTCCTGGTTAATCATCTACAAAAAGGAGAGAATAAATTAGCAATTGATCCTTTGTAATCCGCTCCAGAGGGGGAAGAAATCGCCATAGATGAAAGAACAACCCTCTCATATATATTACAAAGTAGACCTCGATAGAATATATCTACACTTGGCAGCATTCCTCAGCATATCTCTCTCCTGGTATAAAGCACTAGAATTCATATTTTTTCTTTGTCGGTTCGATTGGACCTCCTTAAACCGCCCGCTTTTGACTCTATGTTGCGATAGTGCGTTCGTTTTTCGGTCCGGATTCATTTTATTGATTCGAAACATTAAATGATTCGTATATATTGGGTCAGAAATCAAGAGGAAGGTCCTTCATCAAAGGAATGAAAGCCCTAAAATGGTCAGAAAGCTAGAGAAAGGTCCTTCATCAAAGGAATGAAAGCCCTAAAATGGTCTGAAAGCAAAAGAAAGGTCCTTCATCAAAGGAATGAAAGCCCTAAAATGGTCAGAAAGCAAGAAGAGGGTCCTTCATCAAAGAAATGAAAGCCCTAAAATGGTCAGATAACAGGAGGAAGGTCCTTCATCAAAGGAATGAAAGTCCTAAAATGGTCAGAAAGCAAGAAGAAGGTCCTTCATCAAAGAAATCAAAAAGCAAGATGAGACCCCTTTATCAAAAGAATGAACTCCCAAACAGGTTCTGAATACAATTAAAAGGTCGTTCATCAAATCTAACATCGTTAGCTAGTTTAAAATATCCATCACAGGATCTCATCAAAATACATAAATAATCTTCCACATTTAATATGGCATAACAACATAACAAACTGTGGGAATTTATAGGTCTTAAAATTCTAATATTATTGCAGGAGAATACACATTAGGTATGGAAAACTGTAAGAAAGCAATTTATTTGGAGGTTATTAAATGAACATAAAAGATTGTCGGGCAATTGTAACTGGAGGTGCTTCAGGGCTAGGAGAAGCAACCGTTAGGAATATTGTGAAAAATGGAGGCAAAGCAGTTATTCTTGATGTATCAGAAGAACACGCAAAAAAGCTTAAAATGGAGCTTGGAGATCCTGTTCTTTACAAAATAACGGATGTAACAAATGAAGAAGAAGTAAAAGATGCAATTGACTATGGGTATGAACAATTAGGGTACATCAACACAGTGATAAATTGTGCTGGTATTGGAAATGCTGCAAAACTTCTAGGGCGTAAAGGCGTTCATGAACTAGAGATGTTTACTAAAGTAATTTCGGTTAATTTGATTGGAACTTTTAACGTGATTCGGCTGGCAGCGGATCAAATGGTTCAAAATGAAGCGAATGAACATGGCGAAAGAGGGGTCATTATTAATACGGCTTCCGTTGCTGCATTCGAAGGGCAAATCGGGCAGGCGGCATACAGTGCATCAAAAGGTGGCGTTGTCAGTATGACTTTGCCAATTGCAAGGGAACTTGCTGCATATGGCATTCGAGTCATGACGATTGCTCCAGGGTTATTCCATACTCCAATGTTCGATTCACTTCCAGTGGAAGCAAGAAACTCACTTGGGAAGATGGTGCCATTCCCGTCTAGATTAGGATTACCAGTAGAATATGCCATGCTGACAGAGAGCATTATAACGAACCCGATGCTGAATGGGGAAACGATTCGATTGGATGGCGGGATTCGGATGCAGCCAAGGTAAACAGATGGAGAAAAGCTAATGTATGATCAATTGAAAACAATAAATTATTCGGGGTGTATACATGCTAAAAGCTATAATCTTTGATTTTGATGGAACAATTGCAGATACTCTACCAGTTTGTTTTTATGCATTTCAAGCAGTATTTAAGGATTTTGACAACATGGAATGTACGAATGATGAAATTAAAGCGATGTTTGGACCGTCGGAGACCGGTATTATTATTAAAAATCTGCAAAATAAAAATCATTATCAGGCTATTGAACATTTTTATAAAAAGTATGATGAGGGACATAGCAATAATAATTACAGCAATGAAGAAATTAATGATTTATTGCAGTATCTAAAGAAGGAAGGCTACAAATTAGGAATCGTAACAGGGAAAGCTAGAAGAAGTTTAAATATTTCATTGAATTATCTTAATATGGAAAATATGTTTGATGTCATTATAACTGGCGATGATGTAAGCATACCAAAACCTCATCCTGAAGGAATCATAAAGGCACTTGAGCACCTTGGAATTTCGGCTAGTGAAGCTATTTTCCTAGGTGACAGTGATGCTGATATTCAAGCGGGAATTCAAGCAAATGTTTTTACAATCGGTGTGCAATGGCTGCCAAATTATCAAACTTCATTTTTCTCATTCCAACCTAACTTCACCTTTTATAGTGTATCAAAATTCAAGGATGTACTAGTAAAAAAGAAAATACTCCTATGATTAATTAAAAACTGAAAGAATATGATCCTTGTTTAGGAGTGAAACAAATTGAATCAATCAATTGATATTAGGCCTGCATCGAATCAAGACGTAAATGAGCTTTATATACTAATGATGCAATACATCGTCGATTTTTACAAACAGTCTGAACCGAATGAAAATGAATTAAAGGGATTAATTACTCATCTGCTGGAAAACCCGTCAGTAGGTTTACAGTTTATCGCAGAAGAAAATGGTGAGTTACTTGGATTTTCTACGCTTTATTTTACATTTAGTACCTTAAAGGTCAAAAGACAAGCAATACTCAATGATTTATTTGTTGCTCCCCATGCTAGAGGCAAAAAGATTGGAGAACGGTTATTTCAAAGGAATGTTGACTACATTCGTGAAAATGACTTTTCATCTATGACTTGGGAAACAGCAAAAGATAATATTGCAGCTCAAGCTCTTTACAAGAAGTTGGGTGGAAATTTATCTGAATGGTTATTTTATGAAATTAAATAAGAACTAAATTTATTTATGGGGAGCTTCTATATTTTTAACAGGATTTGTTGAGGTAAAAAAGATTATGGGTTAGTGGTACAAATTCACTTTGTATGATCGTTAGGGAGCAGGAGCAAAACATTCCTTCTCTCTAACGATTTTTACAATGGTCTTCTAAGCTGTTCAGAAATGCTCATTTCCTCTTTTAAAATTTCCTGTGATCTTTGCTGATATCAATTGTACTCTCTTCTCATCCTCGGCTGTTTAACTTACTCCAAACATTGTTCAGCATCTTTCCCGTTTCCTATTTTCACCTGTTTTTTCGTGGTCTTCCACAAAGTTCACTCAACGGTAGTCATTATGAGTTGGTTTAAACAAGTCCTCTTCAGTATTTCTGACCATAGAAAAATGATCAACATTATAATGACCATGAAGTATTTTATTATGATGATTAATGATCTGCTCGGATGTTAGAATGGAAGAATTAGTTGTAGAATGACCATCTCCAACTAATGTGACATCAAAATGATTTACAGTTGCCGTCCTGACAGCTGTGTCTATACAATGTTCTGTTTTACAGCCCATCACAACAAGATGTCCAATCTGGTTTTCCTTTAAAAAATTCAATAATGGGGTGCCGTAAAAAGAATTTGTAGCTTTCTTATCAAATATTTGGGCAATTGTAGGGATCTTAATTTCTTGATGGATTTGAAATCCTGCTCCTTCGCCATTAGCGACATCAGTATCTCTAATAAAAATAATCATCGCCTCTGATTCTAACGCTTTTTCAACGGTACTATTGATATTTTTTAATAGATTTTCTTTATTAAAAACACTTTCTTCTTTTTCATTCCCATCAATTAATTCTTGTTGGGCATCGATAACTAACAGTGCTTGCTTCAAAAGCATGACCTCTTTTCATTTAAGTTTGTGCCATACTTTTTTCGTCATTGAGGGGATAAAATCCTTTAATTCCATAAAAATAAGTGGAGGAAGCTGTTCTTAAAAATAATTAAATTACAAGATTAGGGAGAATCTTTGTGTATGTGATAAAATGGAAAAAATGGAAGATGTAAATAACTGTTGCGAAGCTTAATATTCACCTAGAATGATAGGTTTATTAGGGTTTTTAAGTGGTCCAGGTGTGAGGCAACTGTCAAAGTACATTACCATTTTCTTTCTAACTAATGATTAGTCATTCTTTTAATGATTTTAGGGGCAGTAATATGGGAGGCAATTCTACAGAAGAAGTAGTTTTTATCTTCGGAATGATTTTAGTCAGTCTTGATTTCACAAATCTTTTATTTAATTAAGATGATAAAAAAATGTTAATGATTATTGATTGGAGGATTAACCGTTGGTGAAATATGTCATATTTGATTTTGATGGGACAATTGCTGATTCAAAAATCGTGTTTATCTCAGCGTGGAATAAAATTGCTGAAAAATATCATTTCGAAAAAATGAAGTTAACTGAATTAGAAAATATAAAAAAATTGACAATAAAAGAACGCTGTAAAATGCTGAATTTTCCAATGTATAAATTGCCAATCATCATTCCACAGCTGTATAAGTTATATCGTCAGTCAATTAATGATTTAGAATTATTTGATGGGATTAAGGATGTATTAACCGAACTGAATAAAAAGGGCGTTAACACGGCAATTATTTCCTCTAATTCAGAGGAGAATATTCAGCTGTTCCTTAAAAGAAACAATATAGAAAGTGTTAAAGATATAATCTGTTCAAGCCATATATTTGGAAAGGACAAGCTGTTATCAAGATTTTTAAAACTGAAACAGCTAGATGCAGATGAGGTTATTTACGTAGGGGATGAGCAAAGAGATATTATTGCCTGTAAAAAAACAGGAATTAAGATTATTTGGGTTGAATGGGGCTATGATTCTATTGAGGTTGTCCAAGCGGAAGAACCTGATTACAAGGCATCATCACCGGCAGAGATTATGCAATTAATTTGAACTTATAGAGATATTTCATTTATAGAGAAAGCTCGCAAAATAGGAGGGGGAAGTGGTGAAGTATCTTACAAATATTTCATTCTATATCTATATAAGTATGATTTTGCTAACCGTTACTATGTTGGCTTCTTGTGAACAAAAGGAGACTTCCTCGATTAATGATCAAAAAGAAATGAAAGAACAGCAGATTTCTGAAGAACTGTTTGAATCATTTAATAATTCACAAACAGGTCAAACGGATAAAATAGTTAATGTGTATAAGCTGTTTTCTAATTACATAGATGTCATGGAAAAAAATCCAGAAGCTTCTCAGATTGATACATATAAAAAAGAAGTACTTGATCCGATTTACAATGATTGTTTTCAAGATGCAGAATATATTCATATGGCAGAATCTCTCCTTAATGAGGCACCAAGCCGTTATACTGAATTGAAAAAAATAATCAAAAAGCTTGAAAAAGAAGATACAAATAAAATAATCAAAGAAGCATTAGAAAAATCCGCATCCTATTTGCCTTCTGACAATGAAACAACAGTATGTGTATTTCCTGCTGCAAAATCGAATTATGCAATGATAAATGTTGGTGTTGGGAAAATAATCGTTTTATATGATATGTATTATACTGATGGGAAAATACAGGCAGGAATTGCTCATGAATACCACCACAGTGTTTGGACAGAAAAGTATTTAAGAAAAGCTTTACCCTTGTCTGTATTAGATAATGTTATTTTTGAAGGGAAGGCAGTCATGTTTGAAAAATTAGTTTATCCAGAAATCTCCTTTACTCCTATAAATATGGATTACAATAAGGCATATTGGTCGAAAATTGAGCCTGACTTTGATATATATGATATTAATCGATCATTTGAAATTATTATGGGTGGAAAGGAGCTTCCACCTTTATACGGATATAGTGAAGGATACAAAATGGTTAAATCATACTTAGATTTGAACCCAAATGCAACAATTGAAGAATGGACAGCCATGAGTGGAAAGGACATATTCCAAAAAGGGAAATACGCAGAAAAATATAAGTGAAGTATAAAACAAGAAAACCTGAATAATGTCCTTATGAAGGATATTATTCAGGTTATAGAGAGTGCTATATAGGTCCAAAAGTAACTATACTTTATTTCTTTTTCTTAATGGGGATCCATATTTCACTAACAAAAGCAGGTGAGGTTACATCCTTATCTTTATTCCATAAGATTTCTGGACCTTCTACTTGTTCATAATGAGAGGATGGAAACCATTCAGAATAAATTCTTCCCCACACATTTTGCAATGTATCTGGAAATGGACCAACTGCTTCAAAAACTGCCCAAGTGGACGCAGAGACTTCAAGCAGTGTTAAGCTAGGAGGACATTCCTTCGTTGAAGCAACTCCAATATAGTGATCAAGCTCGCCCTTTTCTTCCATTCTCCCTTCTGAAAAGTTCGTAGATGCACTAAGAAGTCCGATCGGTTCAACATTAGATAGATTTTTAAGTTCAGTGATCGTGTCACTATTTAGACTTTCCCACATAGAGGCGATCTCCGGGTTTACTCCATTAAAAATGATAGGTACTCTTTTCTTTAGACCAACAATGTGAAATGCCTCTTTCTCAACAATACGATAGTTCATTTCATTTCCCCCTTTAATTGATAAATGGAAGGTCATTGGAGGATAAGCTTTAAGTGAATGGGCAGTATGTCTTGCTTCTGATGGTGTCATTCCATGCATTTGCTGGAAAGCTCTTGTAAATGAATCAGGTGAGGTATACCCATATTTCATCGCAAGGTCTATGACTTTTACATTGCTTTCCTTAACCTCAAATGCTGCAAGGGTAAGGCGTCTATGACGAATATATTCTGCAAGTGTAATGCCTGATAGGAAAGAAAACATTCTTTTAAAATGGTATTCTGAGCATAATGCAATCTGAGCGACTTCTTGATAGTCAATTTCATTGGTTAGATTATTTTCAATATACTTGAGTGCCTCATTCATGTGTTTAAGCAAATCCATCAATATGACCTCCTTCATCAATAGAATAGCAGGTGCACAAAAATCGGATCCGACTTTTCGTGCACGATTTTGCGGGGTTTGGATATAGTCTATATTAAAGATTTAAGCTGAGAGAATCTGTTAAGGGCAGATTCCCAATTAATCTTTTGCCCATTTTTCACAGCATGTAATAATTCATGAAAAACAGGCTGTAAGCCATAAAATACACGCACTCTATTAAAAATGGAGGCGGTGCATTCAGTACTGCTATACCCAGATAGGACCTTTTGGGTGAAATCAGGACCAAATGTCCAATACAATCCTGCAAAATCAAATGCTGGATCCCCGAATTGAGCGTCAGTAAAGTCAATAATTCCATATATTTGGTTTCTGGTTTTATTAAAAATAATGTTTGAAGCGGTTAAATCTCCGTGTATTAGTGTTTTTTTATCGGTAATGGTTGTGTAGTTATTTATAAAAGGAATAAATACTTCGCTGATCTCATTTTGCTGGTACGTATTTAAAAAAGGGAAAACATTCTTTTTAACTGAAGCATATAACTTTTCCCAATAATGAAGTGTGTGAATCGTTTCTAAATTGGTATCATTCATATCTGAAATATCAATGCTATGCAGTTTAGTCAGAAAATCACTAATTAACTTTGCATTTACAGGATCCTCATTTATAGGAAAATCAATATAGTCACTTAAAGACTGTCCTTTGAGAAAGGCATATGTAACAGCAATAAATTTATTATTCCAATATACAGGTTCATATTTTGGTATTTTGATAATCGGCCTTTTCAATGCTAAACGATCGAGTATATGCATTTCATCTATTACTTTTGTTAAAATGTGCTGAGATTTTGGGAACCTGAAGACGATTTCATTATTTATGATTAAAATGTCATGATCCCAGCCATTATTATTAATTTGTACTTCATTTATTTCTAAATGCGGAAATGTCTTTTTAACAAGCGATAACTGTTTTTCTCCTAACACGGAAGAAGGCCCCCTTTTTATTTAGTTTACCATAGCAATACTGTAGAATGCGGGTGCTACTCAATGTTAGCTTAAAGTATAATTAAAGCATACTATTTTGGAAGGATTGGGAATATGAGACAAATTATAAGCGATGGGTGGAGGCGGTTTCTCTATGGAACCAGAAAATCTGCTGCTTGACCAATATGTCTTAGATCAGGTAAATAAGGAACTGCCGAAAATATGCTTTGTTCCAACCGCAAGTGGAGATCAAGCAAATTATATTGAAGCATTTTATGAGGCATTTAATAAATTGCCTTGTCAGCCAACTCATATATCATTGTTCGAACCAAACTTCGATGACTTAGAAAACTTTATACTTAACCAGGATATCATATATGTCGGCGGCGGCAACACAAGGAATATGCTTTTGTTATGGAAGGACTCAGGATTAGACACTGCTATGAAAAAAGCGTATGAAAATGGAACGATTCTTTGTGGAATGAGCGCGGGGGCCATCTGTTGGTTTGAAGAGGGGCTAACAGACCCAATAAATGCACCATTACATAAAATAATAGGGTTAGATTTAATAAAGGGAAGCAATTGTCCTCATTATGGAGGAGAAAATAAAAGAAAGCCAGCCTATCATCATTTAATCTTAAAAGGAGAAATGAAAGAAGGATATGGGGTAGATGATGGGGCAGCGCTGCATTTTATTGATGAAGCTTTAATTAGGACTGTAAGTTCGAGACCGGAAGCAAAGGCTTATGCCGTGCAAAATGAGAATGACGAACTTGTGGAAACTGAGATAGAAACAGCGTTTTTAGGAGATTAATAAATGTATAGAAATTTTCGATTGATTTAGCAGGGCTAAATAGTAAATATCTGCGTAAAAGGGGGACTCTTAATGGTTCAATTTTTACTCATCATAGGGGCAGTTGGCATCCTAATCTCAGGTATTTCTATCGGTGCTTGGACGGATGGAGAAAGAGAGAGAGGAAATATCTATTCTGAAATAGATCCGAAAAAAAATACTAGAACTAAAATATCTTTGTATTCTGGAATAGGAGGGATTGTTTCATTAATAGCAGCCGGTATGTGGTATTTCTTCACAACGATCTAAGGAGATAATAGATGAGTCAATATTGTTTTATTGCTTCTGATAAGCCTTTGCTTAATGTTCTAAACGAAGATGTTGCAGAACTTTGGTACATGGTATAGAGCATGGGTTTTGTTTCACTGGATACCCTTGCCCTATCTGATTTAGAGATCTTACAAAAACATCACTGCATTTGTATTATTATTAAAAGTTTAAATTAGCATATTCATAGAGAGGGGCAGATACTTGTGATTAATATAACTGATGTTATCTATCAAATGTTTGCGATATTAATACCGGTGGCACTGATCATTATGATTTTCTTTATTGTGCGCTCATCCAAAAAAAGAAATGAACAATTAAAAAGGTTGGAAGCAAAAATAGATAATCTGCAGAAAAATAATAAAAAATGAGGAGTTCAATTTATATAAAAAATTGGACTCCATTTGTATTGTGTGGCTTACAGTAAATATTTTTCAAGTTATGAATTCTGAATGTTCAAAAAAACATAATTAAGGTACAATAAAAAAAATAGCAGTTGAAAGGAGAACGATATGACAGCTCCATATATAAAGGACGAACATGAAATCTTTCGGAAATCATTGCGAAAGTTTTTAGAAAAGGAAGCGTATCCATATTATGAACAGTGGGAAGCGGACCGTATCATTCCTAGAGAATTCTGGCTGAAAATGGGCGAGCAGGGGTTTCTATGCCCAACCATTGATGAGCAGTATGGCGGCAGTGAGGTTGATTGGGGCTTTGCTGTTGTTATTAATGAAGAGCTAGAGCGAGTTGGATCTGGCTTAGTTGGTATCGGTCTACACAATGATATTGTCGTTCCATATTTAACTAGTTACGGAACTAAGGAGCAAAAGCAGAAATGGCTGCCGTCCTGTGCAACTGGTGATATGATCACAGCGATTGCGATGACTGAACCAGGTACAGGCTCTGACCTAGCCGGAATCAAAACAACCGCACGACTTGAGGGAGAACATTATGTTGTAAATGGACAGAAAACTTTCATCACGAATGGGATCCATTCTGATTTAATTATTGTTGCATGTAAAACAAATCCTGATGCAGTCCCAGCTCATAAAGGCATCAGCCTGCTTGCGATTGAAAGAGATTCACCTGGTTTAACGAGAGGAAGAAAGCTAAACAAAATTGGACTGCACTGCCAGGATACGGCCGAGCTGATTTTCGAGGATTGCATTGTACCTAAGGAAAATTTAATTGGTGAAGAAGGAAAAGGCTTCCTTTACTTAATGGAAAAATTACAGCAGGAACGGCTTGTTGTAGCGATCGCTGCGCAGATTGCTGCTGAGGAAATGCTAAAAATGACGATTGATTATGTTAAAGCGAGAGAAGCGTTTGGAAAATCAATTAGCCGTTTTCAAAATACACAATTTAAAATTGCTGAAATGGCGACAGACATTGAAATGGGAAGAGCCTTTCTTGATCTGCTGATAACCGAGCATATGCTTGGCAAGGATGTCGTTACAAAAGTATCGATGGCAAAGTGGAAGTTAACAGAGAATGCAAGGAAAATAGCTGCAGAATGTATGCAGCTTCATGGGGGGTACGGCTATATGGAAGAATACGAGATTGCAAGGAGATATCGGGATATACCAGTAGCCAGTATTTATGCAGGAACGAATGAAATTATGAAGGTTATTATCGCGAAAAATATCGGTTTGTAGAGAGGGAGAGAAATATGCGAGAAGCAGTCATTGTCGAAGGAATCAGAACGCCGGTAGGGAGAAAAAATGGCTATTTAAAGGATATTCGGGCAGATGATCTAGCTGGATATTGTTTAAAGGCATTAGTAGAGAAAGCAGGAATCGACCCAGAAATCATTGAAGATGTCATTATGGGATGTGTATCACAGATTGGTGAGCAAAGCGGGGATATTGCAAGGGTTGCAGCCCTAATTGCGGGACTGCCTATAGAAGTTCCAGGTACGACAATTGATCGTCAATGCGGATCAAGCCAGCAGGCAGTTCATTTTGCCGCACAAGCGATACTCTCTGGTGATATGGATGTTGTCATCGCAGGTGGAGTCGAAAGCATGTCAAGAGTTCCGATTGGGTCAAGTTATCAAGGTGTTCCTTATAGCGAAAAATTAACAAACCAGTATGAGATCATTCATCAAGGGTTATCCGCTGAGAGAATTGCTGAAAAATATGGGTTTTCTCGGGAAGAATTGGATCAGTTTTCATATGAAAGTCATCAGAAGGCTTTGAAAGCACAGGAGTACGGTTATTTTGATAGAGAAATTACTCCAATTGAAGTAACGTTACCAGATGGGGAGACATTTATCGTCACCGAAGATGCTGGTCCGCGGAAGGAGACTACTGTTGAAAAGCTGGGTTCGCTAAAGACAGTTTTTAAGGAAGGTGGCGTGATTCATGCAGGGAATGCCAGCCAAATTAGTGATGGGGCAGCTGCTTTATTAATCATGTCCCGTGAAAAAGCAGAGGAATTAGGATTGAAGCCAAGATTTCGCATCCTCGCCCGTTCTGTAGTCGGATCAGATCCAACACTTATGCTAACGGGACCGATTCCAGCAACAGAAAAGGTATTAAAGAAGGCAGGTTTGTCTATCGATGAAATTGATATTTTCGAGGTCAATGAAGCCTTTGCACCTGTCCCGCTAGCTTGGTTGAAGGATACTGGAGCAGATCCTGCAAAGCTAAATCCTAACGGCGGGGCGATTGCACTTGGTCATCCACTTGGCGGGAGCGGTGCCCGATTAATGGTAACCATGATGCATGAGCTTGAACGAACAAGTGGTAGATATGGGCTACAAACAATGTGTGAAGGTCATGGAATGGCCAATGCAACAATCATTGAACGATTAAATTAATTGCAATGTGGAGGGCAGCTGCTTTTTAGAAAACCAGTATCCCTCTACAAAGAAATGTAAAATACATGGCAGTCGTGAAACAAAAGAAACAGATGATTGCGAATAAGTGGGAGAGTGTGCCGTTGTCATTAAAAAATATATATGTAGGGAACGAAAAGGCATTATAAAAAAAGGAGGAAAGTTTATATGGCGACAACAATTGGGAAAATATTTGATCTAACGGTTGGGAAATATCCAAACAAGGAAGCTCTTTTTGATGTCAGAAAAAACTTGCGTCTCACTTATAAAGAGTGGAGTCTAGAAATTGATAAGCTAGCTAATGCTTTATTACAAGAGGGAGTGAAAAAAGGGGATATTGTTTCAGTCTATCTATTTAATACAGAAGAACTTGCAACTGCCTTTTTCGCCTGTGCCAAAATAGGGGCGATTTTCAATCCTATTAATTTTCGTTTAATGTCTGAAGAAGTAGCATATATCTTATCAGATGCAAACCCAAAGGTTGTCCTGTTCGAAAAAATGCTTGAATCTGGTATTGGTCCCATCGCTAATCGTTTCCCGCAAACTGCGTTCTGGTATATAGATGAAGATGCTCCGGCTTATGCAGCAAGCTACAAAGTAAAGGTGGCTTCTGCACCAAGATCCAAGGTTAAAGCTGCTATTGATGAAAATGATGTATATGCCATTATGTATACGAGCGGAACGACCGGAAGACCAAAGGGTGTTCTTCATCGGCACAGGGAAATTGTTGAACAGAGTTTAATTGTCATTAGCGCAACAAAACTAGACACCAATGATAATGGCCTCGTAACCGCACCAATGTTCCATTGCGCTGAACTTCATTGTGCCTTCCTTCCCCGTGTGCATGTCGGTGCAAAAAATACTATTCTCCATCATTTCGATCCAAAGCAAGTACTCCAATTAATCACTGATGAAAAGATCACCAAGTTGTTTGCTGCACCAACAATGTGGAATATGCTGCTGCAGGAAAATCTCAAAGAGTATCAGCTGGATAGCCTAAAATTAGGGCTTTACGGTGCTGCACCAATGGCGCCAACACTTGTATATGCATGTAAAGATAAATTAGGAATAGCCCTCGTTCAAGCATATGGCATGACAGAAATGGGTCCTGCGATTACCTTTTTATTCGATGAAGATCAAATTCGAAAAGCTGGATCAGCAGGGCAAGCATGCCTGAATCATGAAATAAGAATTGTCCGCCCGAATGAGTATGGTCCATCAGATCCAGATGATACAGTCCCGGCTGGTGAAACAGGTGAGATCATCGTTCAGGGACCGTGTATGATGAGCGGGTATTATAATAATGAAGAAGCCTCTGCTAGTTCCTTATATAAGGGTTGGTACCATTCTGGTGATATTGGTTATCTGGATGAAGAAGGGTATCTATTTGTAAAGGATCGTGTGGATGACATGATTATCAGTGGCGGGGAGAATATTTATCCTCGTGAGGTAGAGGATGTTTTGTATACGCATAGCGATGTCCTTGATGTGGCAGTCATTGGTCAGCCTGATGATCGCTGGGGTGAAACGGTAACTGCTTTTATCGTTAGAAAGGATTTGTCTCTTACAGAAGAGATGCTTGATGAAGTTTGTAAAAACAGTGAAGAACTTGCGAACTATAAACGCCCGCGGCAATATATTTTTTGTGACGCGTTGCCGAGAAATGCCAGCGGGAAGATTCAAAAATTTATGCTGCGAAAACGGCTTGAGGACTTATCTCAGATGAACGGACTGTAAGGCCACTATTTTAATCGTATTAAAAGAAAAGATACTTTTTTAAATACTCAACTCTAGCTATGAAAGGATGATTCGATGTTAGATGGGATAAGAATCATCGACTTTACTAATTATCTTCCGGGACCTTATGCAACGATGAGACTAGCAGAGCTTGGTGCTGAAGTAATTAAGATAGAGCCCATCAAAGGGGACCTAGCAAGGGAGTTTGGAGTCAAAAAAGATGATACTGGCATTGTTTTCTTAGCTAACAACCGCCAGAAGAAAAGTATCACCCTTAATCTAAAAGAAATAGAGGGAAGAGAGCAGGCGCTGCAGCTAATCAAGACAGCGGATGCTGTCCTAGAAAGCTTTCGCCCAGGTGTTATGAAAAAGCTTGGTCTTGATTATGAAACAGTGATTACACATAAAGAAGATATTGTTTACTGCTCCTTGACTGGTTACGGGAATGCTGGCACATTCTCTCATCTTGGAGGCCATGATATCAATTTTATTGCTGTTAGCGGGGTTCTTTCTCAATTAAAGGATGAGTATGGGAAGCTAGTCCACCCATCGATACAAATCGCAGATTATCTGGGAGGGATGGCTGCGAGCGAACGTATATTAGCGGGGATTGTTTCTAAGAGACTAACTGGCAAGGGAAGCTATCACTGCATCTCTATTGCAGAGACAGTGGCTTCAATCATGGGAAATCACCTTCTCATCGAGCAAGAAACAGGTGATCAAACGGGAATAAAAGAAATAAATGGGAAGTTTGTCTCCTACGCAATCTATGAAACGAAAGATCTCCGTTATGTGACATTAGGTGCACTTGAACCAAAATTTTGGGTCAATTTCTGTCAGGCACTTGGAAGAGAAGAATGGATGAATGCTCATTTTTCTAAGGCAGAAATGAACAATCCAGTATATATGCAGGTAAGTGATTTGTTTCGAAGCCGAAATTTAGCAGAATGGATAGAATTCGGAAAGAAAATAGATTGCTGTCTAGCACCTGTTCTAGAACCAAATGAATTGTATTCATTTGAACTTTTTAATAAAATGGAAATAATATACAAAACTCACACCGGAAGTCTATCTGTAAAAATGCACGGAGATCAAAAACAGAACGGGGCATCATCACCTTTATTAGGTGAACATACAGAAGAAATTGCAACAAAAATATTAAGTAAAGCATCGGAATAACCGGTGCTTTACTTAATTATTTTCGATTTCAGATATATGGAGAAAACCTCATGTTTATTTGTAAAATAGTTAAGGTATCTTTATAATTAAGATAGCTTAATTAAAGAGGTGTATATAGTGAAAGATGAATATATTCATCAAATAAATATTCTACAAAACGACTTTAATATCTTAGTAGCAAAAAAATTTGAAAAAAAACTAGATAATCAATTAACTGCAAAGCAAGTACTATTGTTAGAATTAATCAAGGAAGGAGTTACTTCAACGAAAGATATCGCAGATAAATTAAATGTTTCTACTAGTGCGGTAAGTCAAATACTCAATAAATTAGAAGACAGAGGATATATCGAGAGAAAATATAATCCTCAAAACCGACGTGAAATTATCTTATACCTTGCTGATAAAGCCCATCAATATTTCAAAGAATTAGCTGTTTTGAAAAAGCAAATCAATAAAGAAATTTATGGAAGGTTATCAACACATGACTTGAAACAACTAAAGGATATTTTAGAAAAATTACAAATTATTGCAACTGATAGTAACCAATCAAACTCGTACGATAAGAAAAAGTAAAAACAGTTCTATTATATTGAGGTGAATAATTTGGCTATATATTTTCAAGAATATGGTGATAAGTCCGGTCCATTGATGCTTTTTATACATGGTGGAGGAGTAAGTGGATGGATGTGGGATAAACAAGTTCAATACTTTACTGATTTTCATTGTGTTGTACCGGACTTATTAAAGCAAGATAAGAAGATGGGATTTGAGGGATTTTCTATAGGAAATAGTGCAGAACAATTGCTCAAGTTAATTGAAAAAAAAGCAAAAGGTAAAAAAGTAATTATTATTGGCTTTTCGCTAGGTGCACAAGTGGCTATCCAAATGGTGAGTAAAAAGCCGCATTTAATTGATTATGCAATCATTAATAGTGCATTAGTAAGACCTATTCCATTTTCAAGCTATTTTATTAGCTCTTCTGTTAAACTAACATATCCTTTAATCAAAAATAAACTATTTTCAAAAGTCCAAGCAAAAACTCTTTATATAGGCAAAGACTACTTTGAAAAATATTATGAAGAAAGTTCTAACATGAGACGAGATACTCTTATTAGCGTATTAAAAGAAAATATGGCATTTGAATTACCAGGAAAATTTAGTCAAGCAAAAGGAAAAATATTAGTAACTGTAGGCGATAAAGAAAGAACGATTATGAAAAAATCAGCAGCCGATATCGTGAAGAAAAATCCGAATTGTAAAGGGGTCATTTTACCTGGCGTTGGGCATGGTGTATCATTAGCTGAGCCGCAGTTTTTTAATCAAATGGTAGAGAAATGGATTATTGACGGGAAGATTCCAGATGGAAAAATAATAAATTAGTTAGAAAAACCATTATTTTAAGATTCCTTTTAAATAAATTTAAAGGCATTTCTCTCGTAAAAGGTAACAAAAGGGAAATGGAACATTACTAGGATATTGAAACCAGAAAGTCAACTTGTATTGAGGAACTACGCAATCTGCATAAAGTGTAATGAACTTTAATGAAAAGATCTATGGAGACGACCGGTTATGAATGAGTGTGTGAAATAATCAATGGTGCAAAAATTTCTGGACGGACTAAACTATGGAGAGGGTGCTTTTCCACTCTTTTCACACTTTTTCCCGATTGCCATTATTTTATATATAATCCTTTAACAAAAGGAATATAATGTTATAATTCTAATGGTTGGTAATCATTTGTGTGAAATAATAGTTTCTTACATAAAATAACAAAAAAAGGAGTGATACACCCTCGTGAGATTTACTAAAGCAATTCCTAATATGGTAACATTAGGAAATTTATATTGTGGTTTTTTGTCTATTGGTTTCGCTGCAAATGGGGGTTTTAAGAATGCAGCGATTTTAATCTTAATTGGGATGATGCTCGACAGTATGGATGGAAGACTTGCGCGAATGTTAAATGCTGATAGTACTTTAGGAAAAGAGTTGGATTCCCTTGCAGATATCGTTACATTTGGAGTTGCGCCATCATTTTTAGTCTATTATACATATTTTTATCAATTTGGCATGTTAGGTTTCGTTGTTGCTGGTCTATTTCCATTGTTCGGTGCTTATCGATTAGCTAGATTTAATATTAGCTCAGGGAAAACATCGATGAACTATTTTGTTGGTGTTCCTATAACAGCTGCAGGTGGAATATTAGCCATACTTACATTATTTGGCCATATCATTCCGCAAATTATTACGACAGTTGTTTTTACAGGCATGTGCTTTTTAATGGTGAGTAAAATCCGTATTCCCAGCTTAAAAGAAGTGCCTCTTCCAAAATACGGTACAATTGTAACCATTTTTCTTGGCTGCGTTCTATTTATTATAGTCAAGGGAACTCATGGCCAATTTCCTTATTTGATCTATATCGCCACTCCATTATATATTGCATACCTTGCATATCGTTTTGTGAAAGGAAAAAAAGATAAAGAATAAAAAAAGGAGGCAGAGCCTCCTTTCAGACTGTAGACAAACTCGATGAAAATCGAGTTTGCCTACAGTCTTTTTTGTTTTAAAATAGAAATAGAACAA
>NZ_LMBX01000016.1:12319-128553 GCF_001439605.1 Cytobacillus praedii | reverse complement strand
ATGGACAGAGAATATTCAAAGGTAAAGCTGAAAACAATTGCTTTTGATTTTACACAATAATCCGGACTTGACTCGATTGTGGACCATTTCGGCCTTTTCCCTCAATTTTTTGTACCCAATAAGGGCGATTGTGGACCATTTCGACATTTTATCCCCGCTTTTTGTACCCAATAAGAGCGATTGAGGAAAAATTTGTCCCTTTTCCCCTGATTTCTTTCCCCAATAAAGGAATCACTTCCTCATTTTTTTCCTCAGTTTCAATCGAGTTCATGTTTTAATTTCCTTCAAAATGGTAAAATAAAGAAAAAGATTATCAGGAGGATGGACATGAAAAGACTTCTTCGTTTTACTCGCTACTTTATTTCTTTCCTTCTCTTTCTTACATCAATTGGTGTTTATTTTACAAATCGACTCATGTATATGAGGAAGAAAGAAGATCAATTTATCTTAGATCGGGAACAAGGAGCCGGGCGGCTTGATTTAATGGAATATGATGGGCTTCCGAAGAAAGAAGTTCTCATCCCTTCCCCTTTTGGCTATAATCTCAAGGCTGTCATTATTGAACCACATATAAACAAGCGCTTTATCATTATTTCTCATGGAGTAACGGAGAATAAGATGAACTCCATTAAATATATGAATCTTTTTTTGGAGCGCGGATTTAATGCTGTTATTTACGATCATCGCCGCCATGGGGAATCTGGAGGAAAAACGACAAGCTTTGGTCACTTTGAGAAATTCGACTTAAAAACGATTGTAGACTGGCTGAAAAAAGAGCACGGTTCGAACATCGAGATAGGAATCCACGGGGAATCAATGGGAGCAGCAACGATGCTGCTTTATGCTGGTATGCTCGAGGATGGTGCAGATTTTTATATTGCAGACTGTCCTTTTTCTGACTTTAAGGAGCAGCTTGCTTACCAAATTAAGCGAGAATTGAAGCTGCCGCCAAGGCTTATCCTATCTGTTGGTGATTTATTTTTACGCATGCGGCAAAAGTATTCAATCAAAGATGTTTCCCCGATTTCTGTCATTGAGAATATAAAAAAGCCGATTCTCTTTATTCATAGCCAGAAAGATGATTTTATTCTACCGACGATGTCTGAAGCCTTATATGAATTAAAAAAAGGACCCAAAAAGCTTTACTTAGCCTCTAATGGAGTCCATGCACAATCATTGAATGAGAATAAAAACGATTATGAAAAGGTGATTGATGAGTTTTTAGAGGAATATGTGTTCACATAATAAGGAGACCTAGCTATAGGTCTCCAATTTATTTTAGCAGTTGCACCCCTTTTTCATTCCCAGACAAGCCCCTGGCAGTTTCATAGTCCCCGACTTTTAAAAAGTAGCGTCCGCTTTCTTTTTTAATCACGTAAGCCCTTTCCAATCCTTCATTCCCAACCACTTCTACGAAGTTAATTTTGCTATCTTCTATTTTCCCATAGATTACAGGAATTCTAGTTTCCAGGTCGCCATTGCCATTATAATCATAGAAAACATCCTTAAAGACATTCACCTGTTCCTCTTTATGATAGTCCCAATGATTATGCCCCGCATTTTCCCATCCATCCTGATCATTCCCCTTTAAAAAAGCTACTGTGACTGCATCAAATTCCTCTTTCTTTTCATTTTTCTGCCTTGTTACATATAATAAAATAGCGCCATCCTTCACTTTTTCTGTATGTATAACTTCCTTTACATTAAATGGGATGTCCTCTTCAATTACTTGATTTATCGGCACTGCCCTGCAGGCTGTCAGCAATAGCATCACTGTTAGCAATACGACAATCCATTTTTGATTCACACAGTTCCCTCCACTTTAGCAACATCTTTATCATTAAATGTTGGTGATGGAGGGAACATACCTGTTTTTTGTAATTTTTGGATAAAGAACAGAATTAATTTAAAATTGTCTTTGCAATTACGATTAATGCTTCTTTCTCTTCCTCTTCGTCAAAGTCATCTCCTCGCCATGAAGTGGAAATAGAGACTAAAAACTTCTTAGGACACATTACCGCCTGCTTGTGTGACATTTTCTGAAAATAAAAAGTGAAACTTCTCAGAGATCTGCTAGAAGTTTCACTTTATGTTTTCGTTATTTATCCGTCTGTTCTGTCATACAAACTCATTCTCGGATTCAAGTATTGATTCGGACTTTTTAATTGAAAGCAATTCGCCTTTTCTGAGAAAGCGATTGTCATTGTTTCCTCGAAAAAGACTTCCTTGGATTTTTCAATATAGATGCTGCCTATATTGGTATGAACCTCATGGTCATCATCAGCCAGCTCATTTACGAGCCATAGAGCCGATACACCGCTGACTACACACCCGCATCCTTCTGTATCATACTTCAGCTTTAAATAGCCGTTTTGGCCGTCTATTTTCGCTTTTATTTTCTTTTCTGCTTCTTCGGTTACGATAATTTCCAATTATATAACCTCCTCTACTGCTTCATTTTATCATAATTTGCTGTATAATCTCCTTCTATTGCAATTTTTCCTTTTTCCCTTTAACATGAAAAGAAATGTGTCAATTTTGTGAAATGGGGGATATTTATGTCAAAAGTTACAATAAAAGTGAATGATAATGGGTCTTTCCGTATTACTGGTGATGTGGAGCTCGTTGACGCGGAAGGAAATCCATTCGTTACGAAGCCAACATTTTCGCTTTGCCGCTGTGGCAGATCGGCCAATGCTCCATTTTGTGACGGAAGCCATAAAGGGGTATTTGAATCTGTTGTTCGTGCACCAAAGCCATCTGAGGACTAACTGAGGTAAAGAAAAGCGAGGGAGCTCACCCTCGCTTTTTCTTATTATTTCCAGCCTTTGCTGGAGTCACTTGTTCTCCATCCATCATTCCTTGGAGATTTTCCCGATCCATCCTCCTGCTGTCCTCTCCTGTACCAGGAGCAATCGTCGACATGGGAAGCTGTTCAAGTTCTTTTCCTCTTGGCAAAATGAATCACCCCCTTCACTTAAGGTGCTTCAATAATGAAAAACTACCCCTTCTTCTTTTAATCCGAAAACCGCACATCGGCTATTTCAGAAGTTCGAATTTGATGTACCTCCCCAAAGTGATCGACAATATGCACTTTATGATTGATTTCATCCCAATAATGAATATTCCCAATGACAAGCCGGTAATTTTTATGCTGATAATAGGTAAGTGTCACTGCCTTTCCATATTCCATTGCCTCGGAAATACAATCGTTCATGCTCTCTAGTGCTTGCTCATCAATTTCCCGCTTATGTTCGTGCCTATCTTCCTCAGCCCAGTCTCTCAGTAACTTTACATGTTCAGGAAGCATCATTGATGTCCATTTTATTCTGCCGCGATCCCGAATCATTTGATTTATCCTCCTTTACCTACATTTTATGACCGCCAACAAGTGTTGCCCTGTGTTTAGCGGTTCCCGCGCTTGTGTAAGAAACGGCCCTTAGAAGAGCCCCAGCTCCAAATTTAGATCGGATATGATCTACTGTGTAACCTAACTCCCGCTTCTTCCAGCCATTTGTATCAAAAAGATTTAGCTGCATTTCCGTATCATCAACAAGCTTGCTAAGCGAAATGGAAATTTGCCGAACGGTTTTACCTTCATAATGCTTGTGAAAAAGCTTTAAACAGACACCGTAAATATCCATTGTGATATTCGTCGGTTCATCGATTGTTTGGGAACGATAAAAACCGCCGCCAAATTCATCCTGGCTATAGCTGACGCCAAAACTAACGGTGCGTGCGGCTTTTCGATGATCTCGTGCCCTTCTTGCTACCTCCTCACACATTTCTAACATAACAGCCTTAATTTCATGCTCCTCTTTATAATCCCGCAGCAGAATTTGACTTTTTCCGAAGCTAATTTGCCCTTCCATGATCGGTGCGCCTAAATCAGAAAGATCTATTCCCCATGCATGATGGTATAACTGATTGCCCATAACTCCAAACTTTTTTTCCAGTTTTTCCAAATCATATTTAGCTAACTGGCCAACTGAAAAAATCCCCATCCCATTCAGCGTTTTTTCCACACGGCGCCCGATTCCCCACATTTCCCTCAAAGGAGAAACTTTCCACAGCTTCGCTTGAACATCCTCGTAGGTCCATTCGGCAATTTCTTTCTTTTTTGCCTCTAAATCAAGCACAAGCTTTGCCAGCAGCATATTAGGCCCAATTCCAATTGCACATGGCAATTGGAATTCCCGCTCAATATCATCTTTTATTTTTCTTGCAATCGTAAAAGCATCCCCCCAAAGATGAAGGACACTATCCACTTTAATAAAGCTCTCATCTACACTGTACACATGAATGTCCTCCTTCGGGACATAGCGATTAAAAACACGTGTAATTTCAGCAGCTACTCTTAAATAGGTTGCCATTTTCGGTTCGTCCACGATGATGCGCGGATCGTTTGGCACTTCGAAAAGACGGGCACCAGTCTTTATTCCAAATACCTTTTTCATCTGGGGGGATGCTGCCAAGACAACACTCCCCTTTCGCTCCTGATTGCCGGCAACCACAAGATAGCACTCAAGCGGATCAAGCCCTCGCATGACAGCCGAGCAGCTTGCATAAAAACTTTTCATATCAATACACAGAATTTTGTTCTTTGGCATCATGCTGTAATCAATCATATTCGTCATCTCCCAAAACCAAAAGGAACATTTGTTCTGATTATACCCATTATATTAATCGAATATACGTTCGTTTACAACAGAAATTTATCGACCAATTTCTTATGCGAGAAGCTCTCCTCCTTTAACATGTATAATCTTGTAAAGGGGGCGACGGAAATGAATCGAAAACTTATTTTAAAAATGGTACAGAACTGCCTGAAGCAATACAATGAGGATGGCGATTCGATCACACTAAACAGCAGAACATTTGAAGAGATCTACAATAAAATTGTTGCGGCAAAACAAGTTGATGATGATTTGCATGACATCGTTAATGATGTTGTTTATGGTTACATAACGGATTCTCCTTATTTTTAGGCAAAAGAAAAAACCGCTATGAACTGATCTTTATCGGAAAGCACGAGTATATTGTTCTAAACAGTTTTGTACTCTTTGTCTTTAACGAAAAAAAGATTTAACACAATAAATTGTATCGCATAGTAACAATCAATCATTGGATTTATGTTTCTCTTAATTATTGTGACGATCCTTTTCCAGTAACACTTACAAATCTAACCAAAAAATGTAATCCATTTTCGAGAAATGACAATCATTCAAAGTCAAAAATTTGATCGGTATAATTTAAAACAATTTTCTTTGTTCTATCCACTGAACCTGTATCAACACTAATAATCTCATCAGCAAGATTCTTTACAAAACTATAAACAATTTATCATCATTAAAGCATAAGAAGAGGAAACAGCAAAAAAGCTTTACTCCTATTAGGAGTAAAGCTTTTTTTATGAATTTCATCTACTATGTATAAATTCAACATTATTTTTTATCAAACATATTTCCTGTCAGCTTTTCAGCTATGTTAGGGAACAAATTGTACAGCACACTCCCCAGATTCATCCACCTTGGTAAATTCAACTCACGCTTAGGACTAATCATTAATTTAATTATCTGCTCAGCTACATAATCCGATTTTAACATTAATTTTTTAACGTTTTTCACATAGTTCCCAGATTTATCAGCAGTGTTAAAAAAATTTGTTTCTATAGGACCTGGGTTAACTGCAGATACAGAAATGTTAGTTTTTAAAAGCTCCATCCTCAAGCTATTTGTAAAACCGAGAACAGCATGCTTTGTTGCTGAGTACCCGCTTGACTTTGGTGTGGCTAATTTACCTGCTTGGGATGCGACGTTTATAATGTGACCAGAGTTACGTTCAAGCATTGAAGGAAGAACTTCCTTCGCACAAGCCATTAATCCTAACACGTTTACTTCAAACATTTTTTCAATGTCCTCAAAATTCGCTTCATAAAATGACTCAAAAATGCCAAATCCAGCATTATTTAAAAGTATATCAATATGGCCAGTCTCATGGAGTATCTTTTGAAAAACAGATTTTACTTGTTCAAAGTCACTTACATCGAGTTGAAAATAGATACAGCCTGCAGCATATTTCCGATTAACTTCTTCTGATATTTCCTCCAGTTTCCCTATCGTCCGGGCAAGTAGGATTGGGCGAGCACCCATTTCAGCAATCATCAGAGCAACTTTTTCACCAATACCTGACGAAGCACCTGTTATAACAATATTTTTATTTGATAATTTCCCCATTTAATCACCTCAGCAAAGATTATTCACCATATAATTTACCTGGCAGCTATATCGTGTCTTTATATCATTTTACTCTATTCTTATGCTAGTTACTAAGTTATTCCCACCTCATGAAGTGATCATAGATTTCTAAATCATAGCTGATAATGACCTTTGAGCAACGTACCCCAGAAATAAAAAAGATCAATCCATGTAGCTAGATTGATCCAAATTATAATAGTTGGATATTCCTGTTTCGACTCTTCTCCCTCACATCTATTTAAATGAGTCTTAATTTAGGTCTAATTTGCAGCTAGACAAAATATAAAAATGCATTCCCCTCTTTATTTACCTTCACTTCTTCAATCGCAAGTAAATAGTCAAGCTGAGCAATTGTTTCAGACATAGTTAGTGAAAACTCTTTCTCGTATACCAGTGGAAACAGCCGGCGGCAAATATCAAATACAGTAAGCGATTCTGCCTCAAGCCATTTTCTTATATTCATTGCTCTATCGTGCTGGCGAGCCAGTCTTTTTTCAATCAGCTCATTTACCTGATAAATATCGTCGCCATGTCCCGAATAAACGAGCTGAATCGGGAGCTTCGAAAGCTTTCTTAATGATTCATTGTATTGCAGCTGGGGTTTTGGACGCACCGTTTCACCTGGAAGAGGCGGTTCTAATAAAGGATTGGGCGAGATATGCGCAAGCAGATGATCCCCGCCTAAATATACACCATCCTTTTCTCTCAGAAGACCGATATGGCTCTGGGCATGTCCCGGTGTTTCAATCACCATCCATTCCTCCAGACCAAAAGGTGTATCTCCTTCTGCCAATTCACCGGAAAGGGAACGGCTGCATGCAAAACGCAGCGTTTTTTTCAATGCCCCAATGAGCGGAAAATATTGTTCTGGTATGCCAAATTCTCCAAACAGCTGATGATAAAATTCGTCGTGTGCCTCTAAAAATTGATCGGTACGGGAAAGCCACCTTTGATTAAATCGATGTCCATACACTTCCAAGGCTGGAGAAAAATAATCCAACAGACCGGAATGATCCGGATGATGATGGGTGAGCACAACCTGCTCAATATCATCAGTGGTTAAATTTAACTCCTTCAGCTGCTCAGTCATTGCCACCCACGCCTCAGCCGTTTTCGGTCCAACATCAACGAGTGTCAGCCTTTCTCCTTTCACTACATATACATTTACATCTCCGACTGGAAAAGGCGTCGGGATGACTATTTTAGCAATCCCATCTTTCCACTGTGTCATTATTCCCACTCCTCTAAATCACTATATCTCGATAGAATTATCCCTGCGTATTTTTGCAGCCTTCTGTGTATATAAATAAGTGTAACCCTCTTTTAGTTAATTGTCATTATTTTCACATAATTAATTAATATCAAACACCGCTCGTGGACAAATGAAGTAGTTTTGTCCACGGATGGCAGACACTGCTGTCAGCCAAAGATTCATTTTTTTATATAAGTCTTTGGTGTTCTTTTAAAAGAATATCTGTTATTCTTTATTAAAAAGACCTACCCTTTTAATGGAGGACAAGGAAATGAGATCTGAATCCAAAAAGAAAAAAAGAACCTGGCTCCGGGTAGCAGGGATAGTCATTTTATTTATGCTAATCTGTACAGGCGTATATGGATATTCAGTATATAAGTCATTAACGAATGCAGTTGACACCATGCATCAGCCCATTGAAAGAGAACTATCTGAAAAAAGAATAGAAGAGGTAACTTTTAAAAAAAAGGAACCGTTCTCTGTTCTAATCCTTGGGGTTGATGAACGCAAAGGTGATCGCGGACGTTCTGATACGATGATTGTCTTAACAGTTAACCCAAACCAAAATTCTATCAAAATGCTCAGCATTCCACGGGATACAAGAACAGAAATTGTTGGCCATGGAACAGAAGATAAAATAAATCATGCCTATGCATTTGGCGGCATTGAAATGTCGATGGCAACCGTGGAGGATTTCTTGAATATCCCCATTGATTACTACTTGCAAATTAATATGGAGGGCTTCAAGGATATTGTTGACTCTGTAGGTGGAGTGACAGTAAACAATGATTTAGATTTTACCGTTGATGGAAAACATTTTCCTAAAGGTAAAATCACTTTAAATGGAAAAGAAGCACTAATGTTTTCACGTATGAGATACGAGGATGCAAGAGGCGATTTTGGACGCCAGCTAAGACAGAGAGAGGTAATCCAGGCAGTGATAAATAAAGGGGCAAGCCTTTCATCCTTAACAAATTATCAGAAGATTTTTAGTGCTTTAGGAAAAAATATAAAGACTAACCTTATTTTCAATGAAATGGTCGATATTCAAAAAAATTACCGCCATGCTGCTAAAACAGTCGAACAGCTTTCTATTGATGGTGATGGAAAATTAATCAAGGATATTTATTATTTTATTGTGCCTGACGAAGAAAAACAGAGGGTTCAAGATGAATTGAGAGGGCATCTGGAGTTACAATGATAAAATCCTTCAAAAGATTATTTTCTGTTTATTTAAACAATTAACTCTTGACAACCGTGCCTGTCCCCCTTCATAATCACTATTAATATCTTTAGATTGGAAATAGCGATGAGTAAGGCCAGTAAATGGAAAAAGACGAAAGAGAGTGAAGCCCGGCAGGCTGAAAGGCTTCACCGTCCACTTGACCATTGAACCTACCTTATGAGCGGTTAGGCAAACCTAAACGTGTTTCCGGCGTTAACGGAGTTGAGATGCCTTTTTGCAATTTTTATGAAAAAGGTAATTGAAGGTGGTACCGCGAAAAGCTTAGTCCTTTCGTCCTTTATAGGATGGAAGGGCTTTTTTGTTTTCAATCATTTATTTACACAGGAGGAATAAAAAATGGAAAAATTAGCGGTCATTGGCGCAGGCTCCATGGCGGAGGCTTTAATAGCTGGCATAGTAAAAAATAAGCTAATGGACAGCAGGCAAATATGGGTAACAAACAAGACAGACCATGAAAAATTAATAATCTTACAAAATCAATATAATGTGCAAACGACCTATGATTTAAAGGAACTTTTCCAAAATGCCAGCCTTGTTATATTAGCAATGAAACCAAAGGATGCGGCTGAGGCAATTGAGCATATTAAGAAGTACTTAACAGAGGAGATGCTAATTATTTCGGTATTGGCTGGTGTTTCAATAAACAGTATTGAAATGCTTGCCGGACAATCATTGGCCATTGTAAGAGCAATGCCTAATACATCGGCAGCAGTCGGAAAGTCAGCTACCGCCCTTGCAATTAATCAAGCAGTATCAGCTGAACAGATGAGGCTTGTATCAAAAATGTTCGCAACTGTTGGTGTAACAGCCATTGTTGAAGAAGAGCAGCTCGATGCCGTTACTGGCTTGTCAGGAAGCGGTCCAGCCTATATTTACTATTTAGCAGAAGCAATGGAAAAAAGCGCAGTCGATGTCGGGCTTGAGAAAGAGGTCGCAAAGGAATTCATCGTGCAAACATTGCTGGGAGCAGCAGAAATGTTATCTAAGTCAGCAAAAGAACCCGGGCAGCTTCGTAAGGAAGTAACAAGTCCAGGCGGAACAACAGAAGCTGGACTGAAGGTTTTGGAAAACTATCGCGTACAGCACGCCTTTATCGATTGCATAAAAGAAGCAACTGCCCAATCCAAGCGCCTTGGCGATCATATTCGTGCAGGAATAAAGGTGTAGCTGAATTTTGGTAAAAGCTGAGTTTTTTTGCGAACTCCGCTTTATTTTTGCAAATAGCCATTTCCTTTGCAAACTTCACACAATTTTTGCAGGATTACACTATATTTGCTGATAATACAAAGTCTCAAAAAAGGAAGTGTCCCAATGCTAACCGTTCTTCTTTTTTTAAACCTGCTTGTTTGGGTGGCAGTTCTAGTTGATGCCAGTACAGGTTTTAGAAAATTAGATCGACTTGAAGATGAAACGGAACGAATAAACGGTCCGCTGCTTTCAATCATTGTTGCAGCCAGGAATGAGGAGGAAAACATTGAAAGCAGCATCATCAGTCAGCTGAAACAAAATTATAAAAACATCGAATGGATTTTAGTGAATGACCGCTCTACTGATAAAACAGGAAAGATCATGGACAAATTACAGAAGACTGACAAACGAATAAGGGTCATTCATATTCGCGAGCTTCCAGAAGGATGGCTGGGAAAAAATTATGCACTTTATACAGGTTCACAAGATGCTGCCGGGGACCTCCTATTATTTACAGATGCAGATGTTCAATTCCAACAACAAGCTATTGGCAAGGCAATCAGCTATTTTACAAACAATAAACTTGAACACTTAACTGCCGCTCCAAATCTTTATGGAAAGAACTTTTTTCTCCAATCCTTTATCGCTTTTTTTATGTTTGGCTTTTCCTACTATAAGCGCCCGTGGATGGCGAACAGACCGCGATCGAAAACTGGAATGGGTATCGGTGCCTTCAATATGATTGCGAAAAAGGCTTATCATGCTTTTGGAACGCACAAAGCGATTAAAATGCGCCCCGATGATGATTTAATGCTCGGGAAGAAAATGAAGGAAATGGGGCATCATCAGCGAATGGTGACTGCAATGGAATTACTTGAGGTAGAGTGGTATGGAAGCTTACAAGAAGCATTAATTGGCCTTGAGAAAAATACGTTTGCCGGTCTTCACTATCGGATCAGCATGGTTCTATTCGCGATAGCTGGTGTATTCCTTTCACAAGTTCTTCCTTTCTTCACATTGTTTTCCCAAGACCAGATTATTTTAAGTGCAGCCAATATCCTTCTGCTCGCCATTGTTTATACATTCATCATTAAGCGGATGACAACCTTCTCTCCACTGCTCTTTCTCTTATTTCCCATAACTGCACTTGTCTTTATTTATTCAATTATCCGTGCGAGCTTCTTGACATTTAAAAGAGGCGGCATCATATGGAGAGGAACAAAGTACCGTCTGAGTGAATTGCGCGAAAAGAGAAGCTAGTTCTTTTTCATTTTAAGAAACGATTGTTATACTAGAGAAAAGCTACATACATAAGAGGAGGTTTTTCAAATGGAAGCAAAGCTCTTTACCCCTTTTACGATTAAGAATACGACGATTAAAAACCGGATTGTCATGGCACCGATGTGTATGTACTCATGCCCGAACGAGGATGGCATGGTAGAGAATTGGCATAAAACACATTATACGAGCAGAGCTGTCGGTCAAGTAGGTCTGATTATTTTAGAAGCAACTGCTGTCACTCCACAAGGACGGATTTCCCCAAATGACTTAGGGATTTGGAGCGATGATCACATTGCTGGGTTAAAGGAACTCACTGATTTAATGAAGGAACATGGAGCAGCAACCGGCATTCAGCTTGCCCATGCTGGCCGAAAAGCAGTGCTCGAGGGTGAAATCATTGCACCATCCGCTCTAGCATTCAATGAAAAAATGAAACAGCCAAAAGAAATGACGATTGAAGAAATACAAGAAACAATTGACTCATTCAAGCAAGGAGCAGAAAGAGCACAAAAAGCAGGCTTTGATATTATCGAAATTCACGGGGCCCATGGCTATCTAATTAATGAATTCCTATCCCCTCTTTCTAACCAGCGGACAGACGAATACGGTGGATCTCCTGAAAATCGTTATCGTTTCCTTCGTGAAATCATTGAGGCAATTAAAACTGTATGGGATGGGCCATTATTTGTTCGAGTTTCTGCACATGATTATCATGAGAAAGGCTTAACTGCTAAAGATTATGTACAATTTGGGAAATGGATGAAAGAACAAGGAATCGATCTTATTGATGTTAGCTCTGGTGCAGTAGTCCCAGCTAGGATTCACACGTACCCTGGCTATCAGGTAAAGTTCTCCGAAAAAATTAAAGAGGAGGCTGGTATCCCTACAGGAGCGGTAGGCTTAATTACAGCACCGCTTCATGCAGAAGAGATTCTCCAAAATGACCGTGCCGATTTAATTTTCCTTGCTCGTGAGCTTCTGCGTGATCCATACTGGCCGCGCACAGCAGCGAAGGAACTTGGCGTTAACATTGAATCACCGAAGCAATATGAACGAGGGTGGCTTATTTAATTAAAAGCGGGATGGACGAAAGTGTCCATCCCGCTTTTACGTTTAAATAATGTCCACTGTATCAAGAAACACAATAATAATAACAAGAGGAACGACATATCTCATTAGGAAAAACCAGACGGTAAAAATAAAATTCAAGCTTTTTTTCCCCTGAATCAGCTCACTTCTTAAAAGATCCTTCTTCATTTTAAACGAAACGAATATAGAGATGAGTAAAGCCCCAATTGGCATCAAAATATTGCTGACAAGAAAATCAGCACTGTCAAAAATACTTTTTCCAAAAATCAAGATGTCAGATAATGTACTGTAAGATAAGGCAGAAGGAATGCCGACAATGAAAATTGCTGCTCCCATTAGCCAAGCCATTCGAGCCCTCCCTTTTCCCTTCTTATTCGTCAGCGCCGCGACAACAATTTCAAGCATTGAAAAAGCAGAAGTTAAGGTAGCGAATAAAAACAGAGAAAGGAATAAGAGCAAAAATACCTTACCAAAAACAATTTGGTCAAATACAGATGGCAGAACAATAAATAATAATCCCGGACCAGCTGCTGGCTCAAACCCTAGGGAAAATACAGCTGGGAAAATAGCAAGTCCAGCTAAAATGGAGATGAATAGATTCATGACTACAATAGATAACGCTGGCTGCAGAAGGCTTTCCTTTTTTGATAAATAGGAGCTATACGTTACCATAACCGAAACTCCAACACTCAACGAGAAAAACGATTGTCCCATCGCATAAAGGACACTTTCAGACGTTAAGCTTGAAAAATCAGGCTTTAGGAAGAAAGCAACCCCATCCATTGCCCCATCCAGCGTTAAGGAACGGATAATTAAAACAATGAATAATAAGAACAGAGCAGGCATTAAAATTTTGCTTATTTGCTCAATCCCTTTTTGTACACCTCTTGCAACAACCACAATAGTAATGATTAAAAAGATTCCCTGAGAAATGACAACCTCGAGTGGATTTGCAACCGACTTTTCAAAAAACGCTGCATAACCTTCTGCTTCAGCAGGCATCCCTCCAGTCAAACTAGCCATCAAATATTTAATAATCCAGCCGCCAATTACACTATAAAATGACAGAAGAAGAAAACAAGTAAATACGCCTAAATAACCAATCCAATGCCACTTAGATTTCGGTGCAATCGCCTTATAGGCAGAAATCGCTTCTTTTCCTGTACTGCGTCCAATAACAAACTCACCAAGTAAAAGAGGAAACCCAATAAGTAAGGAAAAAATTAAGAATAATAGAATAAATGCGCCGCCTCCGCTATTCCCTGTTACATACGGAAGCTTCCAAATTGCTCCTAGTCCAATTGCTGAACCGGCAGAAGCTAATATAAAGCCAATTTTTGAAGACCATTGTTCATTTTGCATCATTTGCTCCTCCTTAGTTTTTCAAATAAGCATGAATCGTTCAGAAATTGGCCGATTTCTTACTAAAAACAAAAAAGTCACAGCTATCTAAAAGGGACGTGATTTGATTCACGCGGTACCACCCTTTTTGAAAGCATGTGACTTTCCACTTGACATGTTAACGGATTCTTCCGTTCTTCCCGCATAATACATGCAGCAAGAAAAAGCTCCAAGCTGAAATTCATCTTACCTGTGTATCAGTTTTCACCAACCACTGACTCTCTATAACAGGGAAATAAGACTTAATAAATACTCTTCATAGCTTTATAAATATAATGTTTAGGTTTAAATGAGATTATAGTATGCATTTTTGGTCAAGTCAATAAAATTATCGGAAAAATTCAATTTCCTTTACAAATTGGCAATGATATTTCCTTAAAATCCTCTGAAATAACTGTATTCTGGAAAATCTTTCTTGCCTCTTCCTCAAGATGATTCCAATCAGTACGATCATACCTTGAGCTAATATGAGTTAAGCACAGCTTTTTCACACCTGCCTCTTTGGCAACCTGTGCGGCTTGAACAGTTGTTGAGTGAAAGTAATCATATGCGAGCTTCTCTTCTCCATTGGAGAATGTTGCTTCATGAACAAGCAAATCCGCATCTTGGGCTAAATATGCGGCTGCCTCACAAATTCTCGTATCCCCAAGAATCGTAATGATTCGTCCCTTTTGCGAAGGTCCTAAAAAAGCTCCAGGCTCAATTATATTTCCATTTTCAAGCTTTACTGCCTCTCCATTTTTTATTTTTTTATAAAGCGGTCCTGGCTTTACACCTGCTTCCATAAGCTTATCTGCAAGCAATGTACCAGGTCTGTCCTTTTCGCTCACTCGAAAGCCATACGAAGGAATCCCATGTTCAAGAAGCCTGGCTTCTACCGTAAATTCTTCATCCTCAAAAATAATTCCTTCCTCGATTTCGACTATTTTCAGCGGATATTTCAAATAGGTCTGGCTAACAGATAGTGAGATGTCAACAAATTCCTTTATCCCCTTTGGTCCATACAAAACAACCTCTGATTCTCCTCCTTGAAACGATCTGCTTGATAATAGTCCTGGAAGCCCATAAATATGATCCCCATGCAAATGGGTAATGAAAATTTTTTCTATTCTGCGCGGCTTAATCGATGTATGTAAAATTTGATGCTGGGTTGCTTCTCCACAGTCAAAAAGCCAGATGGCTCCCCGCTCTTCTAGCAATTTCAGCGCAATTGAAGTAACATTTCGCAGTTTAGCAGGCATTCCCGCACCCGTGCCTAAAAAAAAGACTTCCATACATAACTCCCCTTTAAAGCTTTAAAAATAAATTCGTGCTATATTGAATGTACTTACTATACCATATAATCTTTAATTAAAAACATTTGGATAGGAAGGATGTATTCGCGAAAAACTATATTTGCGAGATATTTATGATGAAAAACATCCTTTATTCTTTTATAATTAAAGAATTCTTGTTGAAAAGAGGTTCAAGAAACGTGATACATACTGAAAAACCAACTGCATTAATTATGATATTTGGCGCAACAGGAGATTTAGCTAAGAGAAAATTATTCCCATCACTTTATCGATTGTATCAAAAAGGCAAGCTATCTGAACGATTTGCAGTAGTAGGTGTTGCAAGACGTGCACTCTCAAATGAAGAATTTCAGTTAAGTGTAAAGGAATCGATTGAGGCTGCATCTGATAAAAACGGAAATCACGATGAGTTTATTTCCCATTTTCACTATCATTCACATGATGTTACAGATTCAAGTTCCTATCTATCCTTAAAACAAATGGCATCGGATCTGGATAGTCACTATGGATTAGGAGGAAATCGGATCTTTTATCTAGCAATGGCTCCTGAGTTTTTTGGGACAATTGCTGAGCATCTAAAGGCAGATGGATTGACAGATGTAGCAGGCTTTAAGCGGCTTGTCATTGAAAAGCCTTTTGGCCATGATGTAGAGTCCGCGAAGCAGCTCAATAAACAAATCAGAAATGCGTTTTCAGAAGATGAGATTTACCGAATTGACCACTACTTAGGAAAAGAAATGGTACAGAATATTGAAGTGATCCGTTTTGCAAATGCGATTTTTGAACCGCTATGGAATAATCGCTACATTTCTAATATCCAGTTGACATCAAGTGAAGTGCTTGGAGTAGAGGAACGAGGCCGCTACTATGAAACAAGCGGTGCTCTCCGAGACATGGTCCAAAACCATATGCTGCAAATGGTCGCCCTCCTTGCGATGGAACCGCCTATTCGCCTGACAACAGAAGAAATTAGATCTGAGAAAGTAAAAGTACTTCGTGCAATGAGGCCGTTAGAAGGCGATGCCGTCAATGAGCATTTTGTCCGCGGTCAATATGGCAAAGGGAAAATAGACGGAGAAGAAGTGCCAGCCTATCGCGATGAGCCGATGGTGAATCCTGCTTCTAATACCGAAACATTTGTCGCTGGAAAGCTTTTAATTGATAATTTCCGCTGGGCAGGCGTACCAATCTATATCCGTACAGGAAAAAGAATGGAAACAAAGTCAACTAAAATTGTAATCCAATTTAAAGATATTCCGATGAACTTGTACTATCAATCTGAGCAAACGCTAAATCCAAATTTACTCGTTATCCACATTCAGCCGGGTGAAGGAATTTCGCTCTATTTGAATGCTAAAAAGAGCGGACAAAATGTGGAGGCCACACCTGTAAAGTTAAACTTTGCCAATAAAGGGATTGATGGAATCAATACGCCAGAAGCATATGAAAAGCTATTATATGACTGCATGCGCGGAGACGCAACCAACTTTACCCATTGGGACGAAGTGGCCCTTTCTTGGAGCTTCGTCGATAAAATATCTGAGGTTTGGGAGTCGGAAAAAGCAGAGAACTTCCCGAACTACGAGTCCGGAACGATGGGACCAAGAGAAGCAGATCAATTATTAGAAAAAGATGGATTCTTCTGGTGGCCTGTGACCGATTTAAATGTGGATAATTGCTAAATTAAATAAAAATAAGAACCCTTTTCAAATTGAATGAAAGGGGTTCTTATTTTTATATGTACTATACCTGTATTATGATGGATTTCGAATGATAGGGACTATTTTTTCTTCAAATGCCTTCAACCCGCTTTTTGACATTTTTTCATCAAACGATTGCTCTAAATTTGCTGGATTTAGAAGTACATTGACCTCCTTAAATCCATCATCAAATTCCTGCATTGTCCTTTTTAACGAACCATTATTTGATTGCATTGCTGCCTTCAATAGTTCATTTATTTTTTTACGGTCAGTAAAAGGAATAGTAGAAGATCCCTCACTTAAAGCATTGATTATTTGCTGGTAATCATTCATCATATCAAATTCATTGAGACCATACTCATACATCATGGCATTATACTTAACACTTTCTTCTTTCATTGCCTTTAAGATTTCATCATCAAAATATCCATGTTCTCTCGTAGCAAAACGCTGCAAATGGCCTAATTTATTAATAAATCCCTCAATTCGCATACTGTTTCCTAACGCGTGAGTTGTGTATTGAATAACCTTTTCAACAGATGATTCCAGGTTGGGATGCTTACTGACTAGATTTGTTTTATATTTTGATAACAAGGATACTACTTCTTTATACGGAGTCATACTTTTCCGCATTTGCGGAACCATTTCCTGCATTGCCCCATGGATCATCGTATTAAATCTAATTAAAGAAAGAGCTGGGGCTTTTGCCTGTACAAAAGGAACGATATTCCCTTTGTAGTCTAGGATCAAATAACCTGTTATTCCTTTAAGAACCTGCTCATATAAAGTTAAAAAATAATAATCTTTGCCATCAAAATAGGCAAAATCCCACATATCCCATTTTTCAAATATTTTTTTGTACTGTTTAATATTTTTTTCGTGTAGTTTGGCAGGCTTTGTGTCTATCAATATTGCAACTCACTCCTTATATAACAAATCAAACATTTACATGCCTTTATCATCTTTTACGTTTGGGCTGAAGTTTAGTTTCTAGGTATAAATACCTCTTTAAACAATAGACTAAAGGCTTACTTCCAAAAAGCACATCCATTCTAGAAGTCCTCTTCAAAAGTTATGCAAAGATAAAATGAAAAGCTTTGTAAAGATTTTTTACTCCACTTTCCGTTTTTCTACATATATACGTCCTTGTTCTTTACTTCCCTACAATAAAATAGTCTTCTTGTTTCATAAATTATTCCTTTAATCCGAAGATGAAATTGATTCTGCAACACTATTGGAACGATTTGATTAAAGGCTTACCTCTTTCAACAATTTTGGGAATTTAATAAGCCGATAGAGATATAACTATCAGCTTAGAGTATTCCATATTACCTTTTTAAATTGAATGAAAGGAGTTCTTATTTTTATTTATCCTATCTTGCTATTGGTTATGCAGCTAGATTGGCAATGCCTTACTTTTTCCTGTTTTTTAGCCGCTCGACATTTTCATTAAATAGCTTATCAATTTCTTCTTTAACTTCCTCGTATTTTTTATCTTTTAGCACCCAAAGACCGTCTCTTAAATCTGCACTTAGTTTTAATATTTTCCTAGATTGGTCATTTGCTTTTTCTTTTATCATCTCAGCGGATTTCTTATTGATTTGACCGCTTTTATGTAAATCATCTGTAACATCCATAATGTTCATTCTTTGCTGTTTATTCTTTTCCAGCCAGATCGTTGAAGCATTAAAGATGTTATCCCATTGATGGTTATTTTCATCCTCTAATTGCTTAACAGCATCTGCAACCCATTCTTCCCATTTTTGAGCGATTTCTTTTGAACGGTCGAATTCTTCTGATAGCCCCTCTTGGTTTAAGACTGTTGTATATGTTCCTTTTGCCGCATCTGCAATCTCTTTTAATTGTCTTTGCCCTTCACTATCCACATTGAAGCCAATAATATTAACGATAGGCGTAATATTTGAATCTGCTAGTTCCTTCGCTGCCTTTACAGGGTCACCTTCACACGTTTCAACCCCATCACTTACTAAATAAATAATATTCGTATGATTTTCACCATTAAAATCCTTTAAGTCATTTTTGGCTTCTTCAATAGCCTTAGCAAGCGGCGTCCATCCGGAAGGTTTAAATTTCCTTAACGCTGAATTTAAACTAGTTGCGCTATATTTCTTTAACGGGTAAACAAGTTCATTGCTCGAGCATGAAAGCTGTTTATCTTGATTTGAGCCGCTTCCTTTATGTCCATAAACGCGAAGAGCCACATGTGCATCTTTCGGCAAGTCTGCAGTAAATTCTTTTATTGCCTCTTTAGCCATATCCATCATAGGCTTGCCGTCAATTTTTTTTGCCATGCTGCCACTGGCATCTAATATGATTTCCACATTCAAATGCTCTTTAAAGCGATACCGGTCATCTTCTAAATCTGGTCTTCCAAATAGGATGGTATTTAATTCTTTTAAAATTTCTTTTGGACCTGGATAGTTCTCATGAAACAAAGAATAGGCTAATCGCCAATAAGCTTCGATTTCTTCCTCTGCTGGCTGACTTTGTTTCCCATCTGAATCTTCGATAATAGGAAGCTTTTCAAAGTGTTCTAATATATATTGCTTTTCTTCTTTATTTAACTCGCGGTAACTCCTTCCCGAAAAGCCCCCAACTGGGTAGTTGACGATCTCATCGACCTTTTCTAATGTTGATGGAAGATTAGCCAATATTTCATCTGCATTCAATTGCTGATTCGGTTGCAGACCCTCTTCTGCATCCTTCTCTGTTTCTTCTATTTCTTCCTGATTACTTTCGGGCTGTACAGATGCTTCCTTCGGCTGATTTCCCGAGAAAGCCATACTGAATAAAAATGCTGAGATAATAGAAACAAATATAATTAATAGAATAATATAGTGCTTCTTCGTCAGTTTTATCATAAAATGTCAAGCTCCTTTTGTCTCAGCATTTTTCCCTTTAACATTTGACACTTACTTTACATTCTAGCTTTAATGATAGAATTCGTTTCGAGTTCAAGCGTGTTTTCTTCCTTAATATCGATAAATAAATTTGTAACAAGGATGATTTGGAATGGCAAAATAAACATTTGTAAAATAATTTTTGTAAATAGAAATACGAAATACACATCCGTATAGATAGAAATAAAAAGGAATAAAACATTTTCAAATAATAACTGAATGGCTGTTACAGCTCCAATGATTACAAATGTAATTAAAATGCGCTTTTTTACTAAGCTGACTGACTTTCGAATGGCTACTTTATATGACTTAACACCATCCGCAATAAAATATGGAACAAAATAAAAAAGAAGTAAAACAATTAACCCTGGAATGACAAAAAGCAGTCCCCCAAGAAATACCAATAATGAATACAAGCAAGCAAAAACATATAAAGAAATCATTCTATCCATTGAAAACCCTAGAGATTTTCGAAATATAGATTCCTCATCTTCATGATCCAGTATGGTTAGCTTAATAAACGGAACTTGGGCAATAGTTAGAAAAACGAGCATGAATATTCCATTGGCTGCATCCCCGATCACACCAGGATATTCCATAAAACGCGATTCATTATATATAGAGTTAACTATGATCGTATGCAAAAATAATAAGGGGACATACGTCAATAACGACATACAAATAAGTGGAACAAATTTACTTGAATACAAGTATAGTGAGTTAGACAAAATTCTTTTCATGTACTTTACCTGCCATTACTTTGGATTTCTAATTTTAGGGACAATTTTTTCTTCGAATGCCTTCAATCCGCTTTTCGTTATTTTTTCATCAATGATTGCTGTAAATTTGATTCGTCTAGCTTAATATTTTCCTCCTCAAAACCTTCAACAAACCTCTGCATAGTCTTTTTCAGCGCACCATTATTTGATTGAATAGAAGCCCGTAAAAGATTAGAAATCTTTTTGCGGGCAGATGGATTGACATTTCCTTATATGAAGACATATCTTTCAGCATCTGTGGAACCATTTCCTTCATTGCACTATGGATCAACGTATTAAAGCTTACTAATGCTAGAGCTGGAGTCTTAGCTTCTTCAAATGGAATAATATTTCCTTTGTAATCTAAGATTAAATATCATGTAATTACCTTTAGAACCTGTTCAAATTGGGTAAGAAAATAGTAGTCCCTTCCATCAAAATAGGCAAAGTCCCACATATCCCATTTTTCAAAGACTTTTTTGTACTGTTTGACATTATTTTCGTGTAGTTTGGTAGGCTTTGTGTCGATCAAGCTGCAACTCACCCTTTAAATAATGACTTAAACCATTTTCCTACCTTTTTAGCCTTTTTCACTATATCCTTTCCAATTTCTTTGCGGTTTTTCCAAAGTTTTCTACCTGCGGCTACGGCAGTTATTGCTGTACCTACAACAACCATTCCTGCAGCAATAGGCTGTGCACCTGGAATCATTGCAACAAATGGGGCAGCACCTGTTATTAGACTTCCAGTATTTTCTGCTATATCCCATTTAGCATCCGTCTTTTCTTCAGCCGTTTTGGCATCATTTAGTTTCTTAATGTTACCGACGGTGTCATATATCGTTAATGGCATCGTAATAGCTGAAACTATTGCATTTCCAGTTGAGAAGGATTTACCAGCCTCATATAAATCTTGAGAATGTCTAGCATACTCTAGTAAATCTCCAGCTTTTCTTAGGTTATCAACATCTTTTACTTCTTTAAAAATTTTGTACTTATCATAAACTTCTTTAGAGTTTTTTACTAGATCAATCCCATCATACAATCCATCAAGTGTAGGATCTCCTTTTGTAAATACCTTAAACCCGGAGAACCCCATTGAACCCTTGCTTTTAAGATAGTCTTGTAGAGTAATGTCTCCTTTTCTTAGACTCTGGTCTACTAAATTAATCGTCCCTCCAGCAATATCCTTTACAATATAATCAATACTATCTTTAACTTTAGGATCTTTGAAATCAAAGAATGGGCCATCTAGGTCATCCCCTGACTTATCATTATTATTCTTATTTTCCGTATTAGAGTCATTTTGATTATCTGTCTGATCGTTCGATTGTGGATTATTATCATCTGGTGGGTTTGGGGAGTTTGGGTCACCCGGATTATTTGGCTTTGTTCCATCTGGAGAAGTAGGATCATTTATATTGTTGTTTTGGCCGGGTGTTGGGTTCGAATTAGAGTTTCCCCCATTAGGGTCATTCCAGTTTGGATCTTGCCAATCGGGCTGGTTTTCCCATCCAGGCTGAGTTTCCCATCCAGGTGAATTCCAATTTGGCTGGTTTTCCCACCCAGGCTGCGTTTCCCATCCAGGTGAATTCCAATTTGGCTGATTCTCCCAACCAGGTGAACTCCAATCTGGTGATGTTTTCCATGATGGTTCGGTTTTCCAGCCAGGATTCTGCCAGTTTGGCTGCGTTTTCCATGTGGGCTGTGTATTCCAGCCAGGAGATTTCCACTGTGGAGTCTCCCATTTAGGCGCGGTTTTCCATGATGGCTCGTTATTCCACGATGGAGAAGTCGTCCATGTGTTCGATTCACCCCATGCTGATGCATATAAAATAAATGGACCCGTGTTGAGAAACAACAATGCTGCTGTTGCTATGATCGCAAAAACGATTCTTAATCGTTTAATCATATCTCCTCTCCTTTCTTGCAGATTTATTTATTCCCTAAAATTTCTTATCACGGAAATGTGTATTCCGATTTGAACGTGCCGAAACCGCTTAAAAACTCAAATTTTAACCCTTCACCTTTTTGCTTAATGAGCCTTTTATCTTCGGGAAACAAGCTATCATATTTAATAGCCTTATATTTGGTTGCTGTCTTTACTTCAACCCTTTTATTCTTGTTAAATATGATTACTGTTGTTCCAGAAAGCACACCATTGTTGTCATTAATATTTTTTTCAACTGCATTGTGAACTCTGCTGACTGCAGTACCCAGTTCACTGGTTACATACCCTTGCAATGCACTACTAGTAATCCCTGGAGATTCTAATTCTGCCTTTATCACATTATTTATGGCATTGTGGTTAATCTCTATAGTTGATAAATCTCTGCCAGAGCTGCTTAGCTTTACTTTTTCTTCACCAAGTTTTTTTAAGATTGAATGTAATTCATATAATTCTGGCTGTTCAATACTCAGATAGTATTTATATTGAAATTGGTCATACAGCTCGATCGCTGTATTTAAACCCGCCAAAATTTCCCCAGATGCTGCTAAGCTCGCCTGTTCAGCATTATTGGATGCCTTTTCCTTAATAATAAAGACATTGGCAAAGCTCCCAATAATGACAAACATTAACACAAGCATCGTCATCGAGCCGAGCATAAAAATCATCGTATTCCCTTTTTCATCTGCAATAAATCTCTTCACTTACTCCACCGTCCTGCCATTTATTGACTTATCAAAAGTTAATGGCGGAAGGATTCCGAGAAAATCTTTAGGCAAAAACTTTAACGACATATCCACAGTAACTGTCGCCTTAAAATCTCTTGAGCTCAAGTTTTGAATATTTACATTTCCATTTAGCTTTAATATCCCTTTAGCATTTTGAACAATGTTCTCCGCTGCAGCATTAGCTTCCATCGGGTCTTTTGTTACCGAATAGTTTTTTGCGGCTTCGTTTGCGGCTGACTGAGTAATAATAACAGCATATCCAGCTACAAGGAATTGCCAAAGGATCATCATTAAAAGTAAGACAAGGGGCACCATTGAAATAAATTCAATGATTGCCGACCCTCGTTCATTTTTAAGTAACTTCTTCATTTACTTATCAAGTCCCCCTACTCTTTTTTCCCTGGAGAGACGTTTTGATTATATATTTCTTTAATCTCGGCTAAGGACGAGGCTAAATTCTCATCTCTAGCATCAACGAGTGTATTCTTCATTTCTTCAACTGACTCAAAATGCTCCTTGTAGAATTCTTTTGCCATGTTATACATTTTTAATTCCTGCTCTTTTTCAATTTTCCCCTTTGTATGCAAGCTTTGTAGTGAAAATTGAACTAAATATTTCTCTTTGAAAATATTATTTTTCCATGAGTTTGATAGCTTATAAATTGCCGACTGCTGACTAATTGCTAAATCATAAGTGGCTGACTTTTCCTTCTGATACCACGTCATCCATTTATTCGCATCAGCCGAAGCCTTATTAAATTGACTTTTTAATTGCTCATGATTGCGAACATTTACGTATGTTCCACCAGCTGCTTCTGCTACGTCCATTAATTGCTGCTCGTCTTTACTGCCTAAATCAAATCCAATGATATTCACTACTGGTGAAATCTCAGATGCCTTTAAGCTTTTTGCCGCGGCAACCGGATCGCCATCGCATGTTTCCACTCCATCACTTACTAGGTAAATAATATTTCGATGGTTTTCACCTTTGAATTGAGCTAAATCTTGCTGGGCTTCGAGTAATGATTGGGCAAGCGGTGTCCAGCCCGAAGGATTAAATTTTCCTAGTGCCTCTTTCAGTCCCGAGTCACTGTACGGCTGAATAGGGTAGACTAATTCATTTGCAGCACAGGACATGGCTTTATCCGCATCAGAACCCGTTCCTTTATGCCCATAAACACGCAAACCAACATTTGCCTCTTCAGGTAAGGTTGAGGCAAATTCTTGAATAGCCTCCTTGGCAATCTCCATCATAGACTTAGAGCCAATCGTTTTCTTCATACTTCCACTAGCATCCAGTATGATTTCCACATTGAATGTCTCCGTCTGCTCTTCTTCAGAAATCCCCTCTGATTCTGGTGTCGTCGCAATGCTTAACGAATCAATAATAACCTTTGGGTCATCATAATCCATCTTGAAAAGAGAGTATACATAAGCCAATAAATTAGATAGTTCTTCATCATTAGCTGTTTTAGAAAGAGGAGGGATTACGTCTAACGCTTCTTGAACCGCTTCATCTTTTACCTTGGTATCCTTGGATGCGAATAATCCAACGGGATAGGAAACTACTTCTTCAAGATTGCTAGGCATTTCAGGAACGTCAATATGAAACGGTTTTGCTTCAGGCTCTGCTGTCGTTTCCTCGGAAGCAGGTTTCTCTTCCTCTTCTTCTACCTTAACAACCTCTTTTTCTTTTACTTTATCAACCGTTTCCTGTTTATCTTGGCACCCAGCCAAAAAGATAAAGCAAAAAAATATAATAGCTGCAGGAGTAAATAGTCTAGGCATGAACTCCCTCCTTTCAAAGTTGTTTCATACCGTAATCAGCTGTTAATACCCTCAATCATTTCTTTTAATTTAGTTATGATTACTTCAGAAAGATCCCCGCCGCTAGTTTTCATTGCTGTTGCTAATGCAAACATCAAGGCAATAATAACCGCCGCTAAGCCAACCCACTCAATAGTGGATACACCCTTCTCATTTGCTACTCTTCCTTTAAGACCAAAATACATAGACGTTAAGCTGTTATTCACTTTTTCTCTAATTTCAATCAATTTCTTCTTCATTTTCTTCCTCCTCAATATGTTTAATTACAATCTAAATTCATAACAACAAAGTCATCGTTTCTTCTAACCTTTGAAACACCACCCCTTTCAAAGACTCTTTTTATGTTGAAAATAGATTAATAATGCTGTCTTCCCCATAGATCATATTGAGAATGATTAAACCTAAAATCATTAACATAATCAGTGGTGCGATAAGAAATGAAGTAATGAGTGTCACCTTCGGAGAAGCTTTTGCAGCTTTTTCCTTCACTTGCTCTAGGCTTATCCTCCTCATTTCATTCGCTTGATTTTGAAACGTTGTAGCAACGGGCACACCTAATCTTGATCCTTGAATTAAAGATTTAATGACATTTTGAAAATCCTGATTATCGTTTCGATTCAGCATTTCCATATACGCTTTTTCTCTCGGAACACCTAGTTCAATTTCTTGTATAAACCTTGAAAACTCTTCCTGAATTGGCCCGATATAATAACTGATTACTTCTTTTATTGCCCCATCTAATCCAGATCCTGCCTGCAAACTTATACTTACCGTATCAAGGAAGTCCGGCAAATCTCGCCGGAGCTGCTCCTGACGCTTTTTCGCTTTTCCCCTTACTAAGAAAATAGGGATAAAAAATCCAATAAACGGAAGTGTCACAAAAAGAACATTTGCAAAAGGAAAACCCAAAATGAAGAGAAAGGTTCCAATGATAAACCCAAGAATGACGCACACAATTTTAAATCCCTGGAAGCGGGCTACCGTTAGTCCATATGGCTTCCCTGCCTTCGTCAGCAAGATTTCAACATCAGGTGATTCACTATAAAAATTAATTCTCTCTCCAATTGCTGAAAAATCATCAGCATACCGGGATAGAAACATAATCATTCTGTCAAATAATGATCTTTTCTTTTCCCTTATCATTGCTTGAGTTAGAGCAACTTCATTTAAGTGCACTTTAAGTGTTTCCTTGCTTTTGGAATAACTATATAAATTCAAAAAGCTTAGCACCAAGAACAACCAAAATAATAAAATTGCTGAAAGTATTACTCCGTCCATATCGTCTACACCCTTATATTTGTGACAGCTCTAACCAGTATGAAAGATATGACCATTCCGATTAAGAAAACCGTTGTTAAAATGGCACCCGGAATGGTAAATATCAAATCAATAAAACCATCCATCATTGAATTCAGCATTAAAATTAAAAATATCGGCATTGCCGGTAAAATATATGAAATAAAGCGCTGTTCAGCTGTCGCTGTTTTAATCGTCTGCCTTAAAATTTTTCGTTCTTCTAATGTTTTGGCCATTTCCTCCAAAACCTTTGTTAAGTTTCCGCCTGATTTCTTCTGTATTAATAAAGCAGCAATAAATAATTTAAATTCTTTTGTCGGCACTCTTTTTTCAATTTCCTTTAAGGCCCTTTCAAAGTCTACGCCGAGACGTAAATTATGGGCTAGATCTTTAAATTCATCTCTTGCTGGAAATCCGACCTCTGCAGCAACCACTTCAATTCCCTGATTAATCGTCATTCCGGCTTTTGTACTATTCCCCAGCAATCGGCAAACTTCTGAAAGCTGATTATTTAGCTTTTCAATATACTTGTTTCTTCTTCCTAAAAATAAAAGCCAATAAGATACTAAAGTTATGACGACAGCTATGATGATGCTAATCTTAAACTTCAATGAAAATAGCCACATAAAGATAATGACCATGACAAAGCAATAAAATAGCAAGATAGCAAAAAACTCGGAAGGAAGAATTAATATATTCGCATACAATAATTTAATCTTGAATTTCTTTGCGAATGGGGTTTGATCAAAGCGATCACCTAGCTTTGAAATAAAGCTGCTTCTGCCATTCTCTTTCTTAAACATATTTTCATACTTTTTTGTTATTTCCCGTTTCTCTTTTCTGTAGCCGAGCAATTGATAAATTCCCCAAATAAAAAACAAGACAGAAATACCGAATATAGAGGCAATTTCCAAAATATCCCCCCTCTATTTACTTTTAAAAAGATTTTCTGGAAGAGTAATGCCGAACATTTTTATCCTTTCTAAACATCTAGGTACTACTCCAGTAGGTGCAAAATACCCTTCAATTTCTCCCGTTTTCTTCATCCCAATTCTTCTGAATGAGAAAATTTCCTTAATGACAATTTCTCCATTGTCTTCCCTATGAATCTCGCAAATGGATGTTAACTTTCTCGTTCCATCCGTTAGCCTTTCTCCTTGGACGATAATATCTAGCGCACCAACAATATACTCACGGATGATATGTGTAGGTAAATCCATTCCCGCCATGACTACCATTCCCTCTACACGCCTTAACGCATCAAATGGAGTATTGGCGTGGACGGTTGTAATTGACCCTTCATGCCCAGTATTCATTGCTTGAAGCATATCAAACGCTTCCGCACCACGTACCTCTCCGACGATAATTCTGTCAGGACGCATCCTCAAAGAGTTTTTTACTAAATGTCGAATGGTAATTTCACCTGAGCCCTCAACGTTAGGAGGTCTTGCTTCCAACCCAACAACATTCTGTTTATCAAGACGCAGCTCCGCGGAATCCTCAATCGTTACGATTCTCTCCCCATTTGGAATGGAGTTGCCCATTACATTTAACAAAGTTGTCTTTCCGCTTCCAGTACCGCCTGATATCAAAATATTTAATTTTGCCCTTACAACAGCATCTAAAAATATCGACATTTCATTATTTAATGATTCAAAATTAAGCAAATCAGTCATTTGAAATGGTTCTTTTCGAAACTTCCTGATGGAAACAACTGGACCAATTAAGCTAATTGGCGGTATAACGGCATTTACACGGCTTCCATCTGGTAATCTTGCATCTACCATTGGTGAACTTTCATCGATTCGCCGGCCAATAGGAGCAACAATTCGATCGATGACATGCCGCACATGATTGTCATCCTTAAACGCAACGGGAGCAAGCTGCAGCTTACCAAGCTTCTCAATATAAATTTCCTTATGGCCATTGATTAAAATCTCTGTGATCGTTGAATCATCGAGCAGCGGCTCTAGCGGGCCGTAGCCTACCGATTCATCAATAATTCTTGTCAATAGCTCTTCTTTATCAAGTCTAGGGATGACAACTTTTTCTTCACTCATAAATTGGCTAATTAGTTGTTCAATTCTTAATCTCATTTCGCCTTGAGGAAGACTTGTTAAAAGTTCTAAGTTCGCTTCACGCAAAATTCTCGTTTTGTAATGGTCGACTAGTTCACTTATATATTGATTTTCATAATTTCCTTTATGTTCTTCTTTTAACTTGATCGTTCTTCTTTCAAATAATGACATCTGTCATCAATCCTTTTAAGAGTTATTCCACCATTTGAACAACCCATTTTCTAATACCTTTTGCAAATGGGATTAATTTCTTTTCATTAGCTTCCTTTCTAAAGGGCACGCTTTTATTAATATGTGCCTGCACTCCTTTAAAATCACGCGGAAACTTAGCAGCAATTGGATAAGTAATGATATTCTTTACATCACTCGGTTTAATCTCATTTTCTTTTCCCACTTGGTTAATGAGGATTTCCATTCTGCTCTCGGTTTCAATTCCTAGTCTTTGAAATAGCCCCTCCACTTGTTTTAAAGTGTTAATAGAAGGGGTATCTAAATTTAATATGTAAAAAATCTTGTCGGATTCTTCAAGAGCCGCATAGGAATGAATATTCATGGCTACAGGCAAATCCACTATGACAAAGTCATAGCTTCTTCTGCAAGTTCTTAATAGTCTTGCAATGAACCCTTCTGGCAAATGCTCAGCTATTTCTGCATCGCGCGGACTTAGCAGCACTTCTAATTTGGATAGCTTCTCCACCTGGGATACATTTCGAATATGGCTTTCATTTAGTTCATCAATAACCGGCATTAGATCGGCAAAAGAACGGTTAGAAGTGATTGAAAGAAAAGCCTCTGCACCACCATAGTGTAAATTTAAATCGATGAAGATTACTTGAGCAGTCGATTCAAACTTTAAAGTTTGTGCAAAAGCACTAGATATTAGCGTTTTGCCTGATCCGCCTTTTCCACTATAAAACGAATATATTTTTCCCCTGCCTCTTTTAAAGGACTGGCTTGCAACAGCGGTTTCCATTAATTGCTTTTTTCGTTGATAGACCATTTGAATAATGCTATCCATTCGGCCATACAGCATCGCATTTTCATCAGGCAATACGAAGAAATCTTTAATGCCTGCTCTCATTACGCTTTTTAATACATCAAAATTTTGCGAGAATGCGATAAAAACCACTAGAGCCATCGGATTAATTGCATGGATATATTCAATGGCATCTGCAGAGGATTCATCGTCAGATTCAATTAAAAATATTAAATCTGGAGCTAATCGATCCAGCTCAGTCTTCAAATCACGATAAGAGATTAAATCAACTTTTTCGAAGCTATTTAATACACCCCTTAAATGATTTTTCGATTGTTCTTGATCACCAACGAGTAATATTTTTATCTCAGCACTCATTTGCACCCTCCAAATTAAGTTCGGTTCTATTTTTTATTATTTTCGCTTTCAGCCCCGTTTTCAGTTGTTTCAACTTTTTCTTTATTTTGCTCCTGCGGTGGTGCGACTGGAGTTACTGGGGCCTTTTGAGTTTCTGCACTTTCTTCTTTTTTCTCCTGCTCAGCTTCCGGCTTATCGGTCTCTGTATTCATTTGGAGTCCTTTTCCAACATTCGCCTTTAGTATTCGAATGGAATCCGCATAATTTTGCATATGGATAATTTTCGGCGCATCTTCGGCAGAAACTTCAACAGCTACTCCAGAAAAGTTTTTCTCGCTCTTAGAGACAGCAGCAACTAAAACATCCTTCATAAAGATTTCAGTAACGGGCTTCCCGTCAAAATTATGTGAAACTACAATATCAACACGATCAAGTCCTTCTAATTCTTCATCAAAACGGATCCGGTCTGATTGGAGCATCGTTACTAATCTATTATTTTCATCTGTTGCATTTGAGACAGGTTTTAACATGGATTTCGTGATAATATCCCCCTCAACTAATGGAACAACTAAAACCTTATCAATCAAATCCTCAACATTTGTCACATGTGAATTATTCACATAGCGATTTGGAATTTCCTCCTGTATAACATGGGTAGGCTGAAGTAAAGATCGTGATGGGATATCAGTTGCTGCCACGTATATTTTGGTCATCCCCCCTAATTCACTATTTAATTCTTTAATTTTTTGCAGGAAAAATAGTCCAGCAATAAACGCCAATATTAAAGAGATTGATAAGAAAATAATGGCTCTTCTCTTTGATTCCAACATAAATTGTTACCTCTCTTAGCGATTCACTTTTTGTAGTTTGAAATATACTTTCTTAATTTTTTTGCCTTTAATATTAATTACCACCTGTTCACAAATTGGTCAAATACTCCCAAAAAAAATGTCGAATTTTGTCTGTTAAAATATTCCTGATATTGTCTTGAAACTAGAATAATTAATAAAACTAATGAACTATACTTGTCTCATTCATAAGTCATCTTTTAGTTACTTTTGTAAATTTCATTGAATTAATTCACCTTTTTTATGTTACAAATGTTAATTTTATTAGGACAAATTGTTCATTTTTTGGAAATTAATCACATCTCACCTTTGACGAATTGGGTAGACGACTTAGTTCTTTTGAATTGCAAAGGGAGGGGGCGGATGCTGTCTTCCTAAGCCTCCCTAATTTGCTGATTACCTACCTGAATAAACCATTAATTTATTGAAATATTTCAAAAAATAAAAAAACACACTGCACTAAATTAGCAATGTGATTTTTTCCTATTCCCTACAATTTTTAGCATCCTTTAAGACTCCAACCCTCATCTGCTTTTTATTAATGACAATCCTTAAGTTGTCTGAGAATCCCACACTGGAATATCACTTGGATTTTTCCATATAGGATGTCGGCTGACACTGTTCCTGTTGAGTGTCCTAGACATGATAGTCAAGTCCGTATGAAACAAAATCTCTAGACTTTGCAGAATTCCAATGTCAAACATTGGAATTCCCTTGTATTTGCTCCAGTAATTATAGATTCAAGAGCTGTTGCGACTGGATTGTCCTTTGGAATATAGAATCTTCCGATGAATGGTTCAGCGCAGCCTGCTTGATATCTTAGCTGTTAGATATGGGTTTCCATAACTTCTAATCCTATTTCTACATTAACCTTCTTCGCGTTTTCTTACCATTGAATTTGTTCATATGAATAATAGATAATCCCTGCTTTTTTTGCATTAGAACGAATTTTACTAATAGAGTTAATTTTATTTTTAATCCCCTTTTCCAATTTGTACAAAAAAACAGCTGCATTCATATTGAACGCTGCTGTTTTTTGTATTCTTTTATTTCATCCATTCTGTATGAAACACGCCTTCTTTATCAATACGCTCGTATGTGTGGGCACCGAAATAATCACGCTGTGCCTGAATGAGATTGGCTGGCAAGGTTTCTGTCCGGTAGCTGTCATAATAAGAAATAGCTGCTGATAAGCATGGCACAGGAATGCCATTTTGAACAGCCACACCAATGATTTCACGAAGTGCGCCCTGATAGCTTTCCACAATTTCTTTGAAATAAGGGTCGAGCAGTAAATTTTTCAAGCCTGCATCCCGATCATAAGCATCCTTAATCTTTTGCAGGAATTGTGCACGAATAATACAGCCTCCACGGAAAATCATCGCAATATCGCCATAGCGTAAATCCCAATTATACTCCTCAGATGCTGCACGCATTTGGGCAAATCCTTGCGCATACGAGCAAATCTTGCTCATGTAAAGGGCTTTGCGGACAGACTCAATGAAAGCTTTTTTATCCCCTGAAAAAGCTTGTTTACTAGGGCCGCTTAGCACCTTGCTTGCTGAGACACGCTCAGCCTTCATCGCAGAAATATAGCGGGCAAACACAGACTCAGTAATAATTGGAAGCGGCACGCCCATATCTAATGCGCTTTGGCTTGTCCATTTCCCTGTCCCTTTTTGACCAGCTGTATCAAGAATGCGATCGACAAGCGGTTCACCTGTCTCATCATCTTTTTTCGCAAAAATATCCGCAGTAATCTCGATTAAATAACTATCAAGTTCCCCTTTATTCCAATCTGCAAATACATCATGAAGCTCATCTGCTCCAAGACCAAGAACATGTTTTAATAGGAAATAAGCCTCTGAAATCAGCTGCATATCTCCATATTCAATCCCGTTATGCACCATCTTTACATAGTGTCCTGCACCATCCGGGCCGATATACGTTGTACAAGGTTCCCCATTTACTTTTGCAGAAATATCTTTAAAAATTGGAGCAACAAGCTCATACGCTTCCTTTTGGCCACCAGGCATAAGCGAAGGACCGAGCAATGCTCCTTCTTCGCCGCCAGAAACACCTGTACCGATGAAATGGAAGCCTAATTCACTTAACTCTTTATTACGGCGCTGTGTATCTGTAAATAACGTATTGCCGCCGTCAATTAAGATATCTCCTTTTTCAAGGAGGGGTTTTAATTGCTCAATGGTTGCATCCGTAGGAGCGCCAGCTTTCACCATTAACATAATCTTTCTCGGCTTTTCAATCGAATTCACAAACTCTTCAATGGAATATGTACCCTTAATATTTTTTCCGTTTGTCTCCTTCAGCATATCATCTGTCTTTTCTCGTGATCGATTATAGACGGAAACGGAATACCCTCTGCTCTCAATATTCATAGCAAGATTTTTTCCCATAACCGCTAAACCTATAATTCCAATTTGTGTTTTTTCCATCCTTTAACACCCCTTCTAAAGCCTATCTTCATGCTAAGAATCCTCTATACTGTAGCAAGATTCAATTATTAATGCAATTCTCGCATACTATTCCTCTTTTTCGGCCTTCCTATAAGGGAAATCCTGCAAAAAATCTTTATTAAAGCTCGTTTCTGCCCCAATATTTCGCTGCTCGGATTTAACCTCCGGCATCATCACTGCTCGATCAATAATATGTGAGCCAAATTTTTCACGAAGATTTGCTAATGTTGCGAACAAGGGTTCTTTCCTTGCCTCTTTTTCATAGCTAAAGAGGTCTAGCTGTTTAACTGCCTCATTATACTCAATTAAATCCATTCCCGTAATGCCAAGCAGCCGAACGGAATCACCATTCCAGTGCTTTAAAAAAAGCTGTTTAGCTATCTGGAATAACTCCTCTTCCTTTTGAATTGGGTTTTGAAGCTTCCTGCTTCTTGTAATTGTTTTTCGATCCTTGAAACGGATAGTTATCCCTAATGATGAAGCAAGGACTTTTTTTCTTTTTAGTCTGACACATACCGTTTCAGATAGTTTTTCAAGTACCTGCAAGAGCTCCTGCTGATTGGAAACATCACGGGGCAAAGTGGTTGAATTGCCAATACTTTTGAATTCGGAAGCTGCATCAGGGTCAACTAGTCTTTGATCAGTTCCATTCGCCCTCTCCTTTAACCTCGGACCATTGATTCCTAGAACAGATTTCAATTGAACATCATTTGCTTTGGCTAGATCACCAATCGTTTTTATATGGATGGTCCGTAGTTTTTCCCCTGTTTTCTTCCCAACCCCATGCATTTCTTCCACATCAAGCGGCCATAAAACGGATGGCACATCCCTTTTTCGAAGAACAGTGATCCCCATTGGCTTTTTCATATCCGAAGCCATTTTTGCTAGAAATTTATTCGGTGCAACCCCTATGCTGCACGGTAAATCAAGCTGCCTCTGAATCTGCCTTTGGATCGTTTCAGCAATTTCAAGCGGGGTTCCAAATTCATAGCTTTCCGTTATGTCTACGTACCCTTCATCAATTGAAACGGGCTCAACTAATGACGAATATTGATTTAATATTTCAAACATCCCGATGGAAGCGGCACGATACCGATCAAAATTAGGCTTTTTTACAATCAGCTGCGGGCAAAGCTTTTGTGCCTCCCAAAGAGGCATCGTTGTTTTCACACCGAACTTTCTCGCCTCATAGCTGCACGTCACAATAATTCCCCGTCGTTCCTTTGGATTGCCTGCAATCGCTAATGGTTTCCCCTTTAAAGATGGATCATAGGCCATTTCGACCGAAGCATAAAAACTATTCATATCAACATGCAAAATGACTCGTCCATTTTTCGGATACATTTGTTTCATGCCGGCACTTCCTTGTACTTATTCTTCTACTATTTTAACAAATTTATCTAACAAAAAGAAAACAGAGGATTCATTAACCCTCTGTTCAATCATAATTATACCGTTTCCTTTTGTGTCTTCATAAACTCCTGAATCTCTCTAATCCCATCAAGTGATTGAACGAGAATAGATGGGTCAATCATTGTAATCACTCGTGAATCCAGGTTTGCAACGCCTGTGAAGTATGTTGTTTTTTGATAAGCAAGAAGTCCTAGCTGTTTTAATTTATCAGATGGAATATCAATGATTTCCTTCGCATCTGAAACAATAACGCCAATTGACAGCATTTCTGTTTGTAAAACAATCATTTTTGTCGATTCATTTGCTTTAAATGAGCGATTATAAAGAATTCTTTCAAAGTCAACGACCGGAATAAGCTCATCCCGTACTCTTGTAATCCCATTTACATAAGCAGGTAAATGAGGGATTGGTGTAATCCCCTCTACTTTTTCAATCGACATAACAAAATGAATGGGAATGGCGTATTCTTCATTACCAACTTGAAATACAACTACCTTATTCATCTCTTCCAAAATCTACCCCTCCTGCACTCAAGTGGGTGTATAGTACCACTATTACTAGATTAAATATAACATATTCTACTTCCTGCTGCTTTCTTTTTTAAAGGATGTTTTCATAAACATTGTTGCTTTTAACACGAATTCGCAGAAGTTGATTTCCGCTCCAGGTCACTCGCTTTCTGCAGGATGGGCCCTGAACCTTCTCATTGCTAAAGCGCCTGTGTGGTCACATCTGTCCACTCTCCCGAAGAATCTCGCACCTTCAGCTTTAATCAACCTTATTTTGCCTAGTATTTTAACTCACTCCATTTATCCAAAAACAATCTTTTGAATAGAGTCTTTTTTAAATAGAGAAGAGAACCCATTTTTAATAAGGTTCTCTTCTCTCATTTTATTATTGGGCTGTTACTTCCTCAATAATTGCAATTACCATTTCTGCTAATTTATTTAATTCTTCAATCGGCATCCGCTCATTCGTTGTATGAATTTCCTCGTAGCCAACAGCAAGATTAACGGTTGGGATGTCAAAGCCTGCAATCACGTTCGCATCACTTCCGCCCCCACTCTTTAATAACTCACAGCTGCGGCCAATTTTTGCAGCAGCTTTGCGTGCCACTTCAACCACATGATCACCTTCGCCAAATTTAAAGCCTGGGTACATAACTTCTACTTCCACTTCAGCTTTTCCGCCCATTTCTACAGCTGCTGTTTCAAAGGCTTCTTTCATTTTACTTACTTGCTGCTCCATTTTTTCATTCACTAATGAGCGTGCCTCAGCCAAAATTTCCACATGGTCACAAACGATGTTTGTTTGCGTACCACCTTCGAAGCGGCCAATATTCGCAGTGGTTTCTTCATCAATACGTCCTAGAGGCATTCTTGAAATCGCTTTAGCAGCGATTGTGATAGCAGAAACTCCTTTTTCTGGTGCAACACCAGCATGAGCCGTTTTTCCAAGAATTGTTGCCTTCACCTTAGCTTGTGTAGGCGCAGCAACAATAATATTGCCTACCTTGCCATCACTATCAAGCGCATAGCCATATTTAGCAGTAACTAATGAAGAATCAAGTGCCTTTGCACCAACAAGACCGGATTCTTCACCAACTGTAATAATAAATTCAATTTTTCCATGAGGGATGCTTTGTTCTTTTAGTACTTTTATTACTTCAAACATTGCAGCAAGACCTGCTTTATCATCAGCACCAAGAATCGTTGTTCCGTCAGTTACAACATACCCATCTTTAATAGATGGCTTAATGCCTTTTCCAGGAACTACTGTATCCATATGAGATGTAAAGTAAATTGTATCTACACCCTCTATTGTCCCTTGAAGTGTACAAATTAAATTTCCTGCTCCATGGCCAGTTTGTGCAGTAGTATCATCTTCAAATACCTCAACACCCAAGTCAGTAAACTTCTTCTTTAAAACCTTTGCAATTTCCGTTTCATATTTTGTTTCAGAATCAATTTGTACAAGCTCTAAAAACTCATTTAATAACCGTTCATGATTAATCATATTCGTCCAATCCTCCCGATTTATGTATATATTTACTTATTTACTATTCTAGTATACCTTTATAGAATCTGTTTGCAAATAGATGAGTATTTACGGACATATTCTATTTTCCAACGAAATCTCTATTTTTATAACGGGATATTTCCATGCTTCTTTTTCGGTCTCGTTTCCTTCTTGTTCCTAAGCATGTCAAGTGCTTGAATGAGCTTTATCCTTGTTTCCCGAGGATCAATCACGTCATCGATCATTCCTCTGCTTGCCGCGACATATGGATTGGCAAACTTTTCGCGATACTCTTCAATTTTTTGTGCTCTGATCGCTTCAGGATCATCACTGTTTGAAATTTCCCTTGCAAAAATGATATTCGCTGCTCCCTGTGGACCCATAACAGCTACTTCCGCATTTGGCCAAGCAAATACAAGGTCTGCACCGATTGACTTACTGTTCAAGGCCACATAGGCTCCACCATAAGCTTTTCGTAAAATAACAGTAAGCTTCGGAACAGTTGCTTCGGAATACGCATATAAAATCTTTGCACCATGTCGGATGATGCCTCCATGTTCCTGTTTTACACCAGGAAAGAAACCTGTGACATCTTCAAAGGTAATGAGTGGGATATTGAATGAATCACAAAAACGAATAAATCGAGCTGCTTTATCAGATGAATCAATATCAAGACCGCCTGCCATAACTTTCGGCTGATTACAAACTAATCCAACAACCTCGCCCTTGATTCGCGCAAGACCAACAACAATATTTTTTGCAAAGTCAGGCTGAACCTCCATAAATGAATCGCCATCAACAACCTGTTCAATCACTTTCCTGACATCATAAGGACGAACGGCATCGAAAGGAATGACATCTGTTAGATCGGGCCGGTAATCTTCCTCCAAATCCATCTCTGCTCTAGGTGGCTTTTCTTCATTATTTTGTGGAAGATAGCTTAATAATCGACGTACCTGTTCGATCACTTCAGCTTCTGTTTGCCCTTTAAAATGAGCATTTCCGCTAATTGAATTGTGTACGCTAGCCCCGCCTAAATCTTCCGATGAAATTTTTTCACCAGTTACAGTTTCAATCACCTTTGGACCTGTAATAAACATCTGACTTGTCTTCTCCACCATAAAAACAAAATCTGTAATCGCTGGAGAATAAACGGCCCCTCCCGCACAAGGTCCCATAATTACGGAAATTTGCGGAATGACACCTGAATAAATCGAGTTCCGGTAAAAAATATGCCCATACCCATCTAAGGAAACGACGCCTTCTTGAATCCGCGCACCGCCCGAGTCATTCAAGCCAACAAAAGGAGCTCCATTTTCTGCAGCCAGATCCATCACATTAGCAATTTTCTTCGCATGCATCTCTCCCAGTGCCCCGCCAAAAACAGTAAAATCCTGTGAGAATAAGAAAATCGGTCTGCCGTTCACTTTTCCATAACCCGTCACCACTCCATCTCCAGGTCCTTTTTGACCATCAAGACCAAAGTCCATGCATCGGTGTTCAATAAACGGGTTTAGCTCGACAAATGTTCCTGGATCAACTAATAATTCGATTCGTTCTCTAGCAGTCAGCTTCCCTTTTTCATGCTGCTTTTCAATTTTCTCATCTCCGCCGCCTAATTCTATCTCTCGCTTGCGATCATATAGTTCATTGATTTTTTCATAGATGTCTGTCATGAGTTCATTTCAATCCTTTCTTCTCACATAATTCATATAAAACGCTCCCAGTTGATTTCGGGTGCATGAAAGCTACCTCGGCTCCTCCTGCTCCAGTTTTCGGTACATCCTGGATCATACGAATGCCTTTTTCCTTTATTTCATTGATTCGATCTTGAATGGAGTCTACACCAAGTGCGACATGATGCAGTCCTTCCCCACGCTTCTCAATAAATTTTGCAACTGCGCTATCTTCATTCGTCGGCTCTAAAAGCTCGAGCTTTGTCTCTCCCGCTTTCAAAAAGGCTATCTTTAATTTTTCACTTTCCACCTCTTCCACGCCAAGCAATGGGAGTTTAAGAATTTCAGTATAGAATGGCAGCGCCTCATCAAGTGAACGGACAGCAATACCAATATGATCAATTTTTTTAATCAACTCGTTCACCTTCCTTTCCAATCCAATTTCACGTTAGTTCTCTACATTCAAAAATTATACGCTTTTTTTTATAATAAGAATATACAGATACTTTAAATATTCGCTAATCATGTCGAAAATCCTTTTAAAAAACGAGCGGTTGTTCATTTTAATGATTCCTAGTAAAATAGAAGTAAGCAAAGGATGATTTAGAGGGGGGTATATTCATTGTCTAATAGAAAGATGCAAAAAATAATCGTATATTTAATGATCTTTGCCATGCTTGCCTCAACATTGTTAATTGGACTAACGATGATTTTATAGAGAAACTATTGCATATAAAGAGGGACTGTCAATTTGACAGTCCCTTCATTTTATTGCGCCATATGTTTGTCCAAGCTGTTCATAGTTTTCAGAAGTAGAGGTAACTAATATTTTCGTTCCAACTGGAACAAAGTCATATAACGATTCAATTGCTTCATTTTGCAGGCGAATGCATCCTTGAGATACGTATTTACCAATAGAGGAAGGATCGTTAGTCCCATGAAGCCCATATATTCTCCCATCCGTATCTTCGGCATCAAATCCAATCCACCTCGTACCCAATGGATTGTTTGCATCTCCACCCTCTATATTCTTTTTCCGGTAATAGGGATCCTTCGCCTTCACCGTTATCGTAAAGATTCCCTCAGGCGTTAAATCTTCTGTCTTTCCTGTCGCCGCAGTAATCACTGTTTGAACTCTATTGTCATTAATAAAGACTACTTCATTTAGCTTTTTATTCACGATAATGAATGGATCTCCAGGCAGTGGATTAGGTCCCAATGGCCAAATTGGAGAGAATATAAACGCAATCAGTAGCGAGGACATGATTTTTAGCAAAGAATCACCTCTTTTTTCCGTTAGTTTGCACCGGATTCAGTGAAATGATTCTCCTTTCTTCCCCGCTTTAACTCCTTTGCAGAGCTTTTAATCCATAAATACTCTTCCATTTCCCTTACAAATTGAAAAAGAGCCGCACGCGCTTCAAATTCTTCTCTCGTTTTTGGCAGCTCCATGCTTTTAAAGGAAGATTTCATTTCGTATAACTTTTCCAAAAAGCGGTTTGCTGTATTTCCCGGATGGATATTTGCAGCTAACTCTTCCATAAAATCAGCCACCATTTCCCCTTGTTCAATTGTATAGGAAATCGAAATGACAATAGGGAGAACTCTTTCAATGATTTCAAATTGCTTTTCCCGCATTTTAAAATAGTGATAATATACATTTTCATTACGAAGCAGGCGATTTTCCACATCTCTATAGGCGAGGACTTGTGCTTCTTCAATTAACTGGGCTGTTTCGGTTATCTCCAGCCCATCCCAATTACTTTCATTTGTTCGTAAATAAATAACAATTTCATCAAATATCCTTTTAAAATTTTCTTCAATCTGGATTTGATATTCCAGCAGTTTTTGATCAAGACTTGGCATATAAAGATTCGCCAGAAGAGCAACACCAATCCCAATCGTTATAATCCCTAATTCATTCATTAGAATATCAAAAGTGACTTCTCCAGCCGAATAAATATGCAGAATGATCACACTGCTCGTCACGATGCCATCACTAATTTTAAGCATAACGGCCGTCGGGATGAAAAATAGTAATAAAAAGCCGATGATAATCGGATGATAAGCCATCCCTTCGAAAAAAACAATAGAAAATAACATCGCTAACAAACAGGCGCTGAAACGGTTCCAAGAAGTCTTAAACGATTTCTTTTTCGTTACCTGGATACATAGAATGGTTAATATTCCCGCCGAAACAAAATTATCGAACCCCAAAATCTGAGCAAGAATGATCGCTGCGGATGTGCCAATGGCTGTTTTTATTGTTCGATAGCCTATTTTAAACTTCATATAAAAAACTCCTACAATTACTTTTTTAACTTCATAACAAATTATGTCCAAAAAAAGAGAAGATGATCATTAAGACCATCTTCATCCATTTTATTATACAATTCAAAGCATTTTTTGCAAGAAGTCTTTTGCACGATCAGAGGTTGGATTGGAAAAGAATTCACTAGGCGGTGCATCTTCTACGAGTACACCACCATCTAAAAATAGGACACGATCTGCTACTTCTCTAGCAAATCCCATTTCGTGGGTAACAATGGCCATCGTCATTCCTGTATGTGCCAGTGATTTCATTACATCTAACACCTCTTTAACCATTTCTGGGTCAAGTGCTGATGTCGGTTCATCAAAAAGCATGACCTCAGGCTGCATCGCTAATGCACGGGCAATCGCAACCCTTTGTTTTTGCCCTCCTGATAATCGGCCAGGATATTCATTTGCTTTCGAAGATAGTCCAACTTTTGCTAATAGCCCAAGACCAATTTTCTCAGCTTCCTGCTTGGACTGCCCCTTCACTTTCATAGGTGCATAGGTTAAATTCTCAAGGACTGACTTATGCGGGAATAAATGAAAATGCTGAAAAACCATTCCTACATTTTGACGGACCTTCATGATATTTGTTTTTTTGTCTGTAATATCTTGCTCACCGATAAAGATACGCCCGTTTGTAGGCTTTTCTAAAAGGTTAATACAACGGAGGAAGGTTGACTTTCCTGAACCTGATGGACCGATAATTGCCACAACTTCGCCTTCCTTTATCGTTGTGGTAATCCCTTTAAGCACTTCAAGCTTTCCAAACTGTTTATGCAGATTTTCAATTTTAATCACCGCGTCTCATCCTCCTTTCAACAACTTTTCCAAGAATGGTTAATGTAATGACCATTAAGTAATAGATAAGACCTGCTAATAATAATGGTTCAAAGAAACGAAACTTGTCCGCTCCTACTTGGTAAGCTCTGCGCATGATATCCATTACCCCAATGGTGGTAACGATGGCCGACTCCTTAGTCAGAGTAATAAATTCATTCATTAATGCTGGTAAAATATTTTTCAAAGCCTGTGGAAGAATGATGTTGAGCATCATCTTTCGGTAAGGAACACCTAGTGCCATTGCTGCTTCACTTTGTCCTTTATCAACTGCAAGAATACCCGCACGAATAATTTCAGAAATATAAGCAGCAGAATTCAAACCAAAGGCGAGTACAGCAGCCACATATGGTTCAATTTGATAGCCAAATATTTGCGGTGAACCAAAATAAATAATCATTAGCTGCAATACTAAAGGTGTGCCTCGAAAGATCGATGTATACGCATCTGCTAACCATCCAAGCACTTTAATGGAGCTTATTTTAAATAATGATAGAATAATTCCAAGTAAAAATCCTAATAGTCCTGCTAAAGCGACAATTTGCAATGTCACGCCAATCCCTCTTAATATATAAGGGAGGGAAGGCAGAATGGATGTAAAATCTAGGTTCATGTATAACAATCCTCTCAATTAAGAAATGCGGATGCGACTTGATCAGGGACGACAAGCATAAGACGAGCCAGCGGGAAGGTTGTTCTTTAACCTTCTTGCTGGATTGGCTTATGACCTCGAGCCCCTAGTCGCAGAAGCTAGACAACCAGAAATGCGGATGCTGGTGTGAGGGCAAAAACGTTCAGAAGTTGAGTATCCTTCTGAACGTTTTTAATAGATTAGAAGCCTAGCTTATAATCATTCACCTTCAAACCACTTTTTCAAAATCTTATCTAATTCCCCGTTATCAATCATTTCTTTTAATGCTTTGTTGAATTCCTCAGTCAATTCACTGTCCTTTGGCAGAGCAATTGCATAGCCGCCATCCGCATCTTCAACTGTGAAGCCTTCAATATCATCATTATTTTCTAAATAGCCCTGCGCAACTGTATCCTCAATAATTGCTGCATCAAAACGTCCTGCCTTTATTTCTTGAATTAATTCTGGAATACGATTGCGGTTTTCAACAGTCATATCCACTTCTTCAGCTAATTCCTTCGCCTTTTCCTCTTGAATAGAGCCTAGCTGTGCACCAACCTTTTTGCCTTTAAGATCTTCTACCTTCGTAATTCCGCTGTCCTTTTTAGAAACAATCATATGTTTAGATGTATAATAGATTTCACTAAAATCTACACTCTCTTTTCTTTCATCTGTTGCAGACATTGCAGATAGAACAAAATCCGCTTGACCAGATTGAAGTGCCTGAATTAATCCGCCGAAATCCATATCGCGGACTTCAAACTCATAGCCAAGCTTTTCAGTTACTGCTTTTGCAATATCAATATCAATCCCGATAATTTCATCACCTTTAGCTGTATCGATATATTCAAATGGCGCATAATCTGCAGATGTTGCCATCGTTAGAACCTTTTTATCAGAATCCTTATCTTTAGAGCCGTTAGATGCATTTTCTTCGCTTTTACCACAAGCAGCAAGTAATCCAATTAATAGAATACTAATAAAAAAGATAGAAACTATTTTTTTCATTATTATTTTCCCCCTATAACTTTTCTGAAAATTATTATAATTAACTATTATCTATTATTAGCGATAAATTATTAATTTTCAAGTATCAATCGTATATTAATAATTATTCACTTGAATGTATTTTAACACATTTTTATATTTATGCAATACTATTTTTATATATTATTATTTTGAAAATAAATATTTAGACCTATTTTTTCTAAGGATATTATGTAACAGAAATAAAAAAAGCCTCATACGAGGCTTCTTTCTACATTATAGATCTTCGCAATGCTGCTCAAATGCATTTTGCAGCTTTTGTATAACTGCCATTGGTTCATGTCCTTCAATATCATGACGCTCAATCATTGCACATAGCTTTCCATCTTTTAATAATGCAAAGGAAGGAGAGGAAGGCGGGAATCCAGTAAAATAGCTGCGTGCAGTTTCAGTTGCTTCTTTATCCTGACCTGCAAATACTGTCACTAAATGATCTGGACGTTTATCATAATGCAGCGCATGAGCAGCTGCTGGACGAGCAATCCCACCCGCACATCCACAAACAGAGTTAACCATTACAAGAGTTGTTCCTTTTTCTGCAATTGCTTTTTCAACCTCTTCAGGTGTTTTTAATTCTGTATAGCCAGCATCAACAATTTCTCTGCGTGCATTTGCTACAACATCATTCATAAAAAAATTAAAATCCATATTCATCTGTATGTTCGCTCCTTTTTGGATATAAAACTTCCATACCTACATCATACCAATAGATGAACATTCTTTTCAACGTAGAGGGCTTTAAGGTACGCGTTAATCTATTTAGGTGATTTGCATTAATAATTAGGGAGGTGCAATTATTTTTGGCCTTTTGCAATAATAGGTGGATTGTCAAAATTACATTTGACCTTTTTAAACAAAAGTTTACCTAGCCCATTAAGTTAAAAAGCTGCCAAAGGCAGCTTCTTACAATTTTTTATTAATCGAATAGGCTTGGAATAATTCCTCTACTGCAGATGTCACTGTTCGGGCTCCTGCAATTACTTCATTTTCCATTTGAGGCAGCAGCGGTTTCACCTCTTGATGGTTGAAAAAACTAAATTGGAGCTGGTCAATGATCATTGCGTAGATCCATTCCTTCGTTTGCGCTCTTCTCCTATTTTCAAATACGCCAGATTTCTTTGTTGTCTTTTCGAATGATTGAATAGTATCCCAAATATCTTTCATTCCTTCTTGATAGATCGCAGAGCATGTGGCTGCTTTTGTTTGCCATCCTTTTGTTGCTGGCTGGAGAAAATGAAGGATCCGATTGTATTCAGCTTTCGTTTTTAATGCCAATCGTTTGTTCTCTCCATCCGCTTTGTTAACAAGTACAGCATCTGCCAGCTCCATGATCCCTTTCTTCATCCCTTGCAGTTCATCTCCTGCACCAGTCAAAACTAGTAGCATGAAAAAATCGACCATGTCCCTAACAAGTACTTCACTTTGCCCCACGCCAACTGTTTCTACAAGAATGACATTGAAGCCAGCTGCTTCGCACAAAGTAATTGTTTCGCGCGTCTTCCTGTGAACCCCTCCGAGTTTACCAGCAGAAGGAGAGGGACGAATAAATGCTCTTGGGTTTCGCGAAAGCTGTTCCATTCTCGTTTTGTCCCCAAGAATACTTCCTCCGCTTATACTTGAACTTGGATCAACTGCGAGCACAGCCACCTTCAATCCTAGATCACATAGGAACGTGCCAAAAGCTTCAATAAATGTACTTTTCCCAGCACCTGGTACACCTGTAATTCCAATGCGGATCGCATTACCTGAATGCGGAAGAAGCTCTTGCAGAAGTTTTTGGGCTGTTCGAAAATGATGCTCTGCATTGCTTTCAATTAATGTGATCGCTTGAGCTAGCATTCCACGGTTTCCTGTTAAAACGCCTTCAGTCCATTCAGCAATATTCACTTCTGGCCGATTCTTCTGTTGAAAGCGGCCTTTTTTAATAAAGGAAGATTCAGGCTGACCTGTTTGAACACCTTTTCTAACAACGCTAGTAAAATTATCAGGAATTTTCCCATCAAACCATTCTGGTCTTTTATCCATTTTACTGTGACACTTCCTCATATCCAAGACGGTTATAGATGGCACGAATTACTTTTTGAGCAGCGACTGGGATAATAGTTCCAGGTCCAAAAATTGCAGCAGCTCCATTTTCAAGAAGAAATTGATAATCCTGTGCAGGAATCACTCCGCCAATCACAACTAGGATGTCCTCTCTTTCAAGCTTCGCAAGCTCTTCAATTAACTGAGGAAGAAGAGTTTTATGACCTGCAGCAAGTGAACTCATACCGATCACATGGACGTCGTTTTCTACTGCTTGTCTTGCCGTTTCTTCCGGTGTTTGGAATAATGGGCCGATATCGACGTCAAAGCCTAAATCCGCGAATGCCGTGGCAATGACTTTAGCTCCTCGGTCATGACCATCCTGCCCCATTTTTGCTACGAGAATCCTTGGTCTTCTTCCTTCATTTTCAAGAAATTCATCAGTCATAAGCTTCACTTCTGTAATCTCTTCTTCATTTGAGAATGCTGAGCTATACACGCCGCTTATGGAGCGAATAATTGCCTTATGGCGATTAGCTACCTTTTCAATGGCATATGAAATTTCTCCAAGTGTTGCACGCACTCTTGCTGCCTGTACAGAAAGATCAAGTAGATTGCCTTCTCTTGTTTCTACAGCTTTCGTTATTGCTTCAAGTGCTTCTATAACTTTCTCCTCATCACGTGCTGCTTTTAAATTCTCCAGCTTTTCAATTTGTTTTAAGCGAACAGCCGTGTTATCAATATCAAGGATTTCAATTGGTTCTTCTTGATCAAGGCGATATTTATTCACACCGATAATCGTCTCTTTTCCAGAATCAATTTGTGCTTGTCTGCGGGCAGCTGCCTCTTCAATTTTCATCTTTGGCAAGCCAGTTTCAATCGCTTTTGCCATCCCGCCAAGGTTTTCAATCTCTTCAATATGCTCCCAAGCTCGCTTTATTAATTGATCTGTTAATGCTTCTACATAATATGAGCCCGCCCATGGATCAATCACATTCGTAATTCCCGTTTCTTCCTGCAGAAATAGCTGTGTATTTCGGGCAATACGTGCCGAAAAATCTGTCGGCAAAGCAATTGCTTCATCAAGTGCATTCGTATGGAGGGACTGTGTATGTCCCATCGCAGCTGCATGGGCTTCAATCAGCGTCCTAGTAACATTGTTAAATGGATCCTGCTCTGTTAAACTCCAGCCTGATGTTTGGGAATGAGTTCTTAATGCCATGGACTTAGGATTTTTCGGTTCAAATGTTTTCATCATTTTTGCCCAGATAAAGCGGGCAGCACGCATTTTTGCCACTTCCATAAAGTAGTTCATCCCGATCGCCCAGAAGAAAGAGAGCCTCGGCGCAAATGAATCAATATCAATCCCTGCCGAGAGTCCAGTTCTTACGTACTCTAGACCGTCAGCAAGTGTATAGGCTAATTCAATGTCAGCTGGTGCTCCTGCTTCTTGCATATGATAGCCAGAAATACTGATGCTATTAAATTTAGGCATATATTTGGATGTGTATTCAAATATATCTGCAATAATTTTCATTGATATTTCCGGAGGATAAATGTACGTATTACGCACCATGTACTCTTTCAAAATATCATTTTGGATCGTGCCTGAAAGTTTTTCCTGACTCACACCTTGTTCCTCTGCTGTAACAATAAAGAAGGCCATGACGGGTAGTACGGCTCCATTCATTGTCATTGAGACAGACATTTGATCCAAAGGAATCCCGTCAAAAAGTGTTTTCATATCAAGAACAGAGTCGATTGCTACACCAGCTTTTCCAACATCCCCTACTACTCTTGGATGGTCAGAATCATAGCCTCTGTGTGTTGCAAGGTCAAAGGCCACTGAAAGGCCCTTCTGACCCATTGCTAAATTGCGGCGATAAAAAGCATTGCTTTCTTCAGCGGTTGAGAACCCAGCATACTGACGGACCGTCCACGGTCTATTCACATACATAGTCGGGTAAGGCCCGCGAGTATAAGGAGGAAGACCTGGTTTTCCGTCAAGATGTTCGAGAGTATTAACATCTTCTTCTGTATAAAGAGGCTTTACATGAATTTGTTCGTACGTTTCAAATAGAAGATTATCTATTGATTCATGTAACTCTTCCTGTACTATTTTTTTCCATTCTTCTTTTGAAGCTTGCTTATGGTCAAAAAGCGAAATTTTATTAAAATCAGGTTTTTTACTCATTGACTTCCGCCTCCATTTCACTAAGCAAGGAAGTTAATATTTCATAACAATTGCTTTTCGCATAAATAAATTGCTCGATTCCCGCCTGCTGGAATGCTGCTTGTTTGCTTTCCTCAGGAAGTCCCGCTAAGTATAGCCGTACATCCGGATAATTTTCCTTTATTGAGTGGACAAGCTCCAGCGCTAACTCATCATATTGCTTGTCCGTTCCACACAAGACATAATGGTGCAAATTGGATTCCTGAATGAATTGTAAAGCGGATTTCGGATGATCAATATTTGTGCTAGCATCCGTTTTAATCCCGCCAGGTGCCAGAAAGCCTGTCATGAAATCTGCTCGAGCTTTATGCTCCTTTAACTCACCGATACAAATAAGTCCAGCCTTTGGTTCGCTGCCTGATTGCACTAGCCTTTGAGCTGCCCTGCGTAATTTTTCAAATGGTTCTGATAAACGATTATGTGGCAATGCATGATTGGCTTCTAAGCTTTCCATTACATTCTGCAATGGGTGATCGTTAAGATTAGCATAAATATTCGTTCCGATCATACTTTGTTTACGCTTGAAGAGATCTTCGTTTCTCTTCTTCATTACCTCGGCAATTTGTTCTTGAATCCATCCTGTTTTCAATACTGAAGCCATTCCGTCCTTCTCTTCAATCTTCAGAAATAATGCCCAAGCCTTTTCAGCAAGTTCATTTGTCAGATTCTCCACATACCATGAACCGCCTGCTGGATCGACAATATTCTTTAAATGGGCTTCTTCTTTTAAAATAAGCTGAGTATTTCGTGCAATTCGATCAGAAAAGGGGGTTGTTTTTCCTTCTGGCTCATTAAATGGGCTTACATGTAGAAATTGAACTCCGCCTAGTACACCTGCAAAAGCTTCATTTCCGGCCCTCAACAAATTTACATATGGGTCATAAGCTGTTTTTGTAAAAGGGGACGTTTCAGCTGAAATCACCATCTTTTGTTCTTCCGCGTTTGCTCCGTATGCTTCTGCTATCTTGCTCCATAGAACTCTTGCTGCACGAAGCTTTGCCACCTCCATAAAGAAGTTTGTGCCAATGGAAAATTTAAAAACCATTTTTGATAAAATTTTCTCTATGGGCATCCCTCTTTCAAGAAGCTCCTGAATATGTTGAACTCCAGTAGAAAGAGCGGCAGCTAACTCCTGAATAGCATTTGCACCTGCTTTATGATATACACTAGTATCCACTAGGATTGTACGCAAATTGGGCATTCTCTTATCGAATGACTGGATCATTTCGGACCATTTATCATATTCCTGTTTGAGCCCATCATTAGATGCTATTTGTAAGAGATCCCTGCCAATATAGCCTGAAACTTTGTCACAATCAGCTAAATCAGATAATTTTTCTAAAACATCTGCTTGATCCTTGCCTGCTTCGATACTAAAGGCGAATGTTGCATAGATGCCATCTATAATCTTCACAAAATCCTTTACAATGTCCTCGTCTAACTGAAAGGAAATAGCCGTTTGCCCTCTTTCAAAAGACGCATGCAGTTTTTTTCGTAATTCTTCTCCATTCTCGGCATCAATCCTTTGCGCCACCTTCCAAGGACTGGTTAGATAGCCTGCAGGATCTGCCCCTCTTCTAAAATCAGTTTGTCCTGGAAACTGCCCAGTACTGTTTAATTTCAAATCCTCTTTTGAATAAAGCGGTTTCAAAAGAATGTTTTCATATGTATTTTTGGATAAGGAAGCAATGGATTTACCCTTTAATGATTCTTCTGATTTTTTCTCCCAATTCTCCAGTGTATACGTTTCAAAAGTTTCATTAATCATCTTATTTAATGTCATCTAGACTGCCCGAAAATAGACAGCTTTCCCCCCTTACCTGCAATTCGGATTCTCCAGCAAAATTAAATTAAAATTCAAAATTGTCATTACGTTATTATTTTAATATACATACGAAAAACAAGCAATTCATGATTAGGCATCAAGTTTCCTGATTCCTTTAGAATTTATTCCTCTGCGCTGCAGCGATTCTGTTTATATACTGTTTTGTGCCCATCTAAATGTAGTCCATTCTTTTAAAAACTAACTTACTGTCCGAACTAAATAGGTGAAACCATCATTTTCTTATTAGAGTAAAGATAGCTCTTCCGCTATTAACCCTTTGGGGCTATAAGTTATTTCAAAATAAAAAAGACCCGCTACAATAATTGCAGCGAATCTTTTTCATAATATTAATAAACAGATGTATTTTCTTTAGAAGTGTTTTCAAGGATTTCTTTCACACGTTTTAAGAAGTTACCGCATACAAGTCCATCTAAAACGCGGTGGTCAAGTGACATACATAGGTTCACCATGTCGCGAACAGCGATCATTCCGTTATCCATAACAACTGCGCGTTTTACGATTGATTCAACTTGTAAAATTGCAGCTTGTGGATGGTTGATGATACCGTTTGATTGGATAGAACCGAATGAACCAGTGTTATTTACTGTGAACGTACCACCAGACATATCTGCTCCAGATAATTTACCTGAACGTACTTTACCAGCAAGCTCACCGATTTCACGAGCAATGCCTTTGATTGTTTTTTCATCAGCATTTTTGATTACTGGAACGTATAATGCATCTTCAGTAGCAACTGCGATTGATAGGTTGATATCCTTCTTTTGAACAATTTTGTCGCCAGCCCACATAGAGTTGATCATAGGGAACTCTTTAAGCGCTTGAGCAACTGCTTTTACGAAGAAAGCAAATGGTGTAAGGTTGAAGCCTTCCTTCTTCTTGAAGTCAGCTTTTAATGAGTTACGGAAACTCATTAGATTTGTCACATCCACTTCAATCATTGTCCATGCATGTGGAGCTTCGTGCTTGCTCTTAAGCATGTTTGCTGCGATTGCTTTACGAACGCCAGATACTGGAATTTCAATATCACCAGGTACAACTGGTACATTTGTAGCCGCTGCTGCTTTAGGTGCCGCAGCTTGTGGAGCTGGAGCTGCTGCAGCTGCTGGTGCAGTTTCTTGAACAGGTGCAACTGGTGCAGCGCCTGCTTTAGGAATATTGCCAGACTCGATTAATGCATTTAAGTCTTTACGAGTAATACGGCCGCCAGCACCAGTGCCAGTTACTTGGCTTAAGTCAATTCCGTGCTCTTGAGAAAGCTTAAGAACTGCTGGTGAATAACGTGCGCCGCCATTGTCAGTTTTTGCAACTGGAGCTGCTGCTGCTGGAGCAGGAGTGCTAGCAGCAGGTGTTGCAGGAGCCTCAGCCGCTAGTGCTGCTGGAGCTTCAGGAGCTGCTGAACCGCCGCCTTCTGTTTCGATAGTAAGGATTACTGCACCAACTTCATACGTTTCTCCTTCTTGAGCAATCAATTCTTTAATAACACCATCAAAAGAAGATGGAACTTCAGAATTTACTTTGTCTGTTGTTACTTCTGCAAGTGGATCATATTTACTTACTTTATCACCAACAGAAACTAACCATTGATTGATTGTACCTTCTGTTACACTTTCCCCAAGCTGGGGCATTTTAATTTGTTCGATAGCCAATGGAATTGACCTCCTTCAAGCATTTTTATTTCTAGTTGCCATTTATCTAAGATCTGTTTTAAATTTCTAGCAAAAGTCAAACAACAGTTGTTCATGAACTAAAGTCCTGTACAACCGCCTAAGCTTTTCTTTTGTCCAGCTGCGGCTCCTAGCCCCGACGTACAGGACGTACTAGTGTCGACAATGCGACAGGACGTCGCGTTTTTGTCGACCTCGAGGTCATAAGCCATTCAGCCGATGGGAAGAAAATCACTTCCCAACAGCTGACTGACTTATGCTTGTCGGGGCTGTACAGTCGCCTTCGCTTTTAGTACTCAGCTAATTCTCGTGCTGCTTTTTCTACTTTATCTGGGTTAACCATAAAGAATTTCTCCATAGTAGGAGCGTATGGCATTGCAGGAACATCAGGTCCAGCAAGACGCATAATCGGTGCATCCAGATCAAATAGGCAGTTTTCAGCAATGATTGCTGCTACTTCACCCATGATGCTTCCTTCTTTTGTATCCTCAGTTAATAGTAATACTTTACCTGTTTTTGAAGCAGCTTCGATGATAGCTTCTTTATCAAGCGGGTAAACCGTTCTTAAATCAAGTACATGTACAGAAATACCATCTTTTGCTAACTTTTCAGCAGCTTGAAGTGCAAAATGTACACATAGACCGTAAGTGATGATTGTTAAGTCTTCACCTTCACGCTTCACATCAGCTTTACCAATTGGCAATACATAATCATCATCAGGAACTTCGCCTTTGATTAGACGGTATGCACGCTTGTGTTCGAAGAATAGAACGGGATCTTCGTCACGGATTGCCGCTTTAAGTAATCCTTTTACATCATATGGAGTAGAAGGCATAACAATTTTTAAACCAGGTTGGTTTGCAAAAACAGCCTCAACAGATTGAGAGTGATATAATGCACCGTGAACGCCGCCGCCATATGGTGCACGAATAACCATTGGACAAGTCCAATCATTATTTGAACGGTAACGTACTTTTGCTGCTTCAGAAATAATTTGGTTTACAGCAGGCATAATGAAATCAGCAAATTGCATTTCTGCGATTGGACGCATTCCGTACATTGCTGCTCCAACACCTACACCAGCAATTGCAGATTCTGCAAGTGGTGTATCAAGTACGCGGTCTTCACCAAATTTATCATATAAACCATTGGTAGCTTTAAAAACTCCACCCTTTAAGCCAACATCTTCACCTAAAACAAAAACCTTTGGATCTCTTTCCATTTCTTCGCGGATTGCCATTGTTACCGCGTCAATATATGAAATTACAGCCATGTTTGTTCCCCCTTACTATTCTGCGTATACGTATTTCAATGCATGTTCTGCATCAGCATATGGAGCATTTTCAGCATAATCTGTTGCATCATTAACGATTGCCATAATACGATCGTTCATTTCTTTTTCTTTTTCATCATTTAAGATGCCATTTTCTTTTAAGTAAGCAGCGAAAGTAATAATAGAATCTTTCGATTTTGCTTCTTCAACTTCTTCACGTGAACGATATGGACGATCATCATCATCAGAAGAGTGTGGAGTTAAGCGGTAAGATACCGTTTCAACAAGTGATGGACCTTCACCACGGCGGCCTCTATCAGCTGCTTCTTTAACTGCTTTATATACTTCAAGTGGATCATTTCCGTCTACAGTAACCCCTGGCATACCGTAACCAATTGCACGATCAGAAACTTTTTCACATGCTAATTGTTTTTCAATTGGAATTGAGATCGCATACTTGTTATTTTCACACATGAAAATAACAGGAAGCTTGTGAACTCCAGCAAAGTTTGCACCTTCATGAAAGTCTCCTTGGTTAGAAGAACCTTCACCAAATGTTACAAAAGTTACTAAGTCTTTTCCTTCCATTTTTCCAGCTAAAGCAATACCAACTGCGTGTGGAACTTGCGTAGTAACTGGAGAAGAACCTGTTACGATGCGATTTTTCTTTTGACCAAAGTGTCCTGGCATTTGACGGCCGCCTGAGTTTGGATCTTCTGCTTTAGCGAATGCAGAAAGCATTAAGTCTCTTGCAGTCATACCAAAAGTTAATACAACACCCATGTCGCGGTAGTATGGAAGAACATAATCCTTCTCTTTATCAAGCGCATACGCTGCACCAATTTGTGCTGCCTCTTGACCTTGACATGAAATAACAAATGGAATTTTACCAGCGCGGTTTAATAGCCACATACGCTCATCAATACGACGTGATAAAAGCATCATTTCATACATTTCTAATACTTTCTCATCACTTAATCCTAAATCTTTATGACGATTTTTTTTAGCCATTTTGTAACCTCCTAAATAAATATGTACTAGAGAGCTAATATTTAGCTCTCTATATTTTTATCCATGAATAGCTTTTCCATCCACAGCTAGAGCTGCTTCACCGATTGCTTCTGATAGTGTTGGGTGCGGATGAATTGTATGAGCAACTTCCCAAGGTGTTGCATCAAGTACTTTAGCAAGTCCAGCTTCAGAAATCATGTCTGTTACGTGTGGACCAATCATATGCACGCCAAGAATATCATTTGTTTCTTCATCGGCAACAATTTTCACGAAACCATCAGATTCACCAAATACAAGTGCTTTTCCGATTCCTTTAAAAGAAAACTTCCCAGTTTTCACTTTAAATCCTTTTTCTTTTGCTTGATCTTCAGTTATCCCAACACTTGCCGCTTCAGGAGAACTGTAGATGCATTTAGAAACAAGATCATAGTCGATTGGAGATGGATTTTCACCAGCGATATGTTCAACTGCAACGATACCTTCATGTGAAGCAACGTGTGCAAGCTGTAAGCCGCCGATTACATCACCGATCGCATAAATATGAGATTCTTTTGTTTGAAAATATTCATTTGCAACGATATAGCCTTTTTCTACTTGGATATCTGTATTTTCAAGACCGATGCCTTCTACGTTCGCTTGACGTCCAACAGATACAAGAATTTTCTCAGCTGTAAATTCTTTTTGTTCGCCTTTAACTTCTGCAGAAATTGAAACAGTATTCCCTTGTTTTAATGTTTCAGGAAGAACTTTTGCACTTGTTACGATGTTTACACCCTTTTTCTTCATCAGGCGCTGCATTTCTTTTGAGATTTCTTTATCTTCTGTTGGGATAATACGATCTGAATATTCGATAACAGTAACTTCTGCTCCGAAATCTGATAGCATTGAAGCCCACTCAATACCGATAACGCCGCCGCCAACAATAATGATTGACTTTGGAATTTCTTCCATTGCTAAAGCTTCATCAGATGTCATTACATTACCGCCAATCTCAAGTCCAGGCAATGTACGTGGACGTGAGCCAGTTGCAACGATGACATTTTTAGGAACTAGCATAGCATTTTCTTCTCCGTTGTTCATTTCAACAGAAATTGTTCCTGGCATTGGAGAGAAGATTGAAGGACCTAAAATACGTCCCATTCCTTCAAATACGTCAATTTTTCCTTGCTTCATTAAGTGCTGAACACCTTTATGAAGCTGATCAACGATTTTGCCTTTTCGCTCTTGAACTTTACCAAAGTTCACAGAAACATCACTTGTGATAACACCAAAGTCTTCACTATGCTTTGTTTGTGCATATACTTCTGCACTGCGAAGTAATGCTTTACTTGGAATACATCCCTTATGTAAGCATGTACCACCAAGTTTTCCTTTTTCTACCAATGCAGTTTTTAATCCAAGTTGAGAAGCACGGATAGCTGCTACATATCCGCCAGTTCCTCCACCAAGAATGACCAAATCATATTCTTCTGCCACAATATTTCCTCCTAATCAGAAAAGCGCAAGCGCCTTGCTCACCCTTCAGTCCCACAACACAATTCTCCCACAGAAAAGTATTCTTTACCTTTTGCGAGAGAGTTGTCTTGTGACCTCGAGGTCGACAAATGCGTGACGTCCTCCCAAAAGCTTCGCTTTTGATCATGCGATGTGTCGCTGCTGAAGCTTTCCTTATCCAGTCGGATAGTCGACACGAGAACGTCCTGTACTGCGGGGCTGGCAGCTTGCGCTAGACAGTATTTATACTACAAGAAGAGAAGTTCCCTACTATTAAACAGTAGCTTCTACATTCACATTTCCTGGATATACTTTTTCATTTTCTTCTCCACGAAGGACACGAAGTGCACCTTCAGCAAGAGCTTGTAGCTCGTCTTCGCCTGGTTGAACAATTACATCGGCAATCCAGCTAATGCGGTCGCTGATTTCTTTTACGAAGCTCTTACCGTAGGCAAGTCCGCCAGTAATGATGATCGCATCAACTTTCCCATTAAGGACAGCACTTGCAGCACCGATCTCTTTAGCAACTTGATAAGCCATTGCTGAATAAACAAGCTTCGCTTTTTCATCGCCAGCTTCGATCATTTTTTCTACTTTAACTGCATCATTCGTACCTAGGTATCCAACAAGACCACCTTGGCCAACAAGCATTTTCGTAATTTCTTCACGGTAGTATTGACCTGAGAAGCATAATGAAACTAAATCGCCAATAGGAACAGTTCCTGCACGTTCAGGGCTGAAAGGACCTTCCCCATGCAATCCATTATTTACATCGATTACTCGGCCTTGCTTATGAGCACCAACTGTAATTCCTCCACCCATATGAGTGACAATTAAGTTCATATCTTCGTACTTCTTGCCTAATTCCTTTGCTACTCTGCGAGCAACCGCTTTTTGATTTAAGGCATGGAAAATACTTATGCGTTCGATTTTCGATAAACCAGAAATACGAGCAATTGGCTCCATTTCGTCAACTACAACAGGGTCAACGATATATGAAGGGATATTTAAAGCTGTAGCAATCTCATATGCAATAATACCGCCAAGATTGGAAGCATGCTGTCCAGCAAAGCCTTCACGTAAATCTTGAAGCATATCATCATTTACAGCGTATGTTCCGCCTTCAATTGGTCTTAGCAATCCACCGCGACCACAAACAGCGCTTAGTTTTGATATATTAAAGCCTTCTTGATCCAATGTCTCAAGAATAGCGTTTTTTCGGAATTCATATTGATCAATAATATTTTCAAATGAGTTAATTACATCAGTATCATGGCGTAATGTTTTTTCTAAAATAGAAATATCATTATCGAAAACTCCAATTTTCGTTGAAGTAGAACCTGGGTTGATAACGAGAATTCGATGTCCTTGTTCTTGCACAGTTAAACCTCCAGTTAAAAAGCAGTCTGGCACCTTAAAAGCAAGGTGCTTGAATAATTCCGCTCTATTTTTACTAAATGAGTCAAAGACGCTAAATATCAATTTAGCGCTTTGACCTGATCATTTGTTCTAACAATTACTGCTTATTATTTTTTACGGCTTAAAATGTGGTGGCCATTTTGAAGGAATTGGCTGCGAGAATTACGCATTCTTTCAATTCTTTCTTCAGCCATACGGTCAGCTGCTTTATAAGTAGGAATGCCATCGCGTTTTGAAATTTCGATAACTTTTTCAATTGTATCGTAAAGACCTTCAACTTTTTTCATTGCACGTTCAGCATTGTAGCCATATAATTCGTCAGCAACGTTAATAACTCCACCAGCGTTGATTACATAGTCTGGAGCATAAACGATACCCATTTCATGGATAATATCGCCATGACGTTCTTCTTTTAATTGGTTGTTAGCAGAACCAGCGATTACTTTTGCTTTAAATTGTGGAATTGTATCGTCGTTTACAGTTGCGCCAAGTGCACATGGTGCATAGATATCACATTCAACGCCGTAGATTTCATCTGGCTCAACTGCTTTTGCACCAAAGTCGTTAACTGCACGTTGTACAGCTTCTTTATTAATATCTGTAACGATTAATTGAGCGCCTTCTTCATGAAGATGTTTACATAGGTGGTAAGCAACGTTACCTACACCTTGTACTGCAACAACTTTACCTTCTAAAGAATCAGTGCCAAATGCAGCTTTAGCAGCAGCTTTCATCCCAACGTAAACACCATAAGCTGTTACTGGAGATGGGTTACCTGATGAACCGAATGCTGGAGAAATACCTGTAACGAAATCAGTTTCTTCATGGATAAGGTCCATATCAGCAACAGTTGTACCTACATCCTCAGCAGTGATGTAACGGCCATTTAAGCCTTGTACATAACGACCGAATGCACGGAATAACTCTTCATTTTTATCCTTCTTAGGATCGCCGATGATAACTGTTTTACCGCCGCCAAGGTTAAGACCAGCTGCAGCATTTTTGTATGTCATACCTTTTGCAAGACGTAATGCATCTTCAATTGCAGCTTCTTCTGAAGCATATGTCCACATACGAGTACCACCAAGTGCTGGTCCTAATGTAGTGTCATGGATAGCAATGATTGCTTTTAAGCCTGATGTTTTGTCTTGGCAAAATACTACTTGTTCATAATCATACTTTTCTAGATACTTGAAAATTTCCATGTTAAAATTCCTCCCAATAATTATACGTCTATTATTTTGAAGCAGAGCAGATCGCTAATGCTAATGAGTATAGCTTGCTTTCAGCTGAATCAGCTCTAGATGTTAAAACGATCGGTGCTTTTGCCCCAGCAATAACTGCTCCTACCTTAGCTTTTGCAAAGTAAATTAAGGATTTATAAAGGGCATTTCCAACTTCAATTGTCGGAACTAGCAGAATATCTGCTTGTCCAGCAACATCGCTTTTTATCCCTTTATGTTCAGCAGCAGTTAAGGATACTGCATTATCTAAAGCAAGCGGACCATCTACAATACAGCCAGCCAGTTGACCACGTTTATTCATAGCAGTCAAAGCGGCAGCATCTAAAGTTGCCTGCATTGCAGGGTTAACTACTTCCACAGCTGCGATAGGTGCAACTTTCGGATTGTCAACACCGATGCTTTTCGCGATTCCGACAGCATTTCTTGTAATCTGTGCCTTTTGCTCTAAATCCGGTGCGATATTCATTGCTGCATCAGTTAGAATTGTAAACCGGTCAAAACCGGGAACCTCAAAAACAGCAACGTGTGATAAAACACTTCCTGCTCTCAGACCATATTCTTTGTTTAATACAGCCTTTAAAATCGTAGCAGTTGGGACATTCCCCTTCATTAAAACATTCGCTTCATTCAATTTAACAGCTTTAACAGCATGTTCTGCAGATGCAGCTGGTGAATGAGTATGAATGATTTGAAGCTTTGGGTTTTTAGCTAAATCACCATGATGCTCTTCCATTATTTGAAGAATTTTTTCCTTATCTCCAAATAATATGAATTTTGCTAAATTCCTTTCGATCGCAGAAGCGACAGCTTCAATAACCTCATGATCTTCTGCAGCAGCAACTGCTACAGTTTTTTCTTCGTATTGGGTTGCTCTCTGTATAAGCGAATCCAATTCCATCGTCTCAACCCCTTTAAAGCACTTATTGCAATATCATGTTGCTACACTCATTATTCTAATATGCAAGAAGCGTGCCAAAATGAAAATGTGGATAAAACGCTTTTTTACAATAACTTTACCGTGCAACATTTTTCATACATGAAAATTATTGCGTGCTACTATTTGCAATCCCGTATTTTTCAAGCTTATAGTATAAATTCCTTACAGACAGCCCTAGAGACTTGGCTGTCATTGTTTTATTCCCTTCCATTTCCTGAAGGGTCTTTAGAATCATTCTTTCCTCATAATGTTCAACTAATTGGGCTAATGTTTTATCAGTTTTTATTGGCTCTTCCATTTGTACATTCGGATTATTCACCTTTTTTATCAGTTCAGGAACATGGTGTCCTTCAAGCTGAATTTCATTGTAATTCATAAAAATAATCGCCCTGCCCAGAATATTTTCCAGCTCTCTTACATTGCCAGGCCAATCATACTCCATGAGCTTTTTCATAGCGGAATCTGATATACTTTCTACATTTCGCCCATATTCTTGATTGATTTTTTGAATAAGCCGATTGCATAGCAAAGGAATATCTTCCTTCCTTTTTCGTAAGGAAGGGATATGAATAGGCATCCTATTAAGCCTATAATACAAGTCTTCCCTAAATGTTCCGCTCGCAATTCCTTTTTCTAAATTAACATTAGTTGCCGCAATCACCCTAACATTTATTGGGATAGACTTAGTACCCCCTACACGAGTGATTTCTTTTTCTTGCAAGATCCTTAATAGTTTAGCCTGTGTATTCGCAGTTAACTCACCAATTTCATCAAGGAAAATACTCCCATTATTCGCCTCTTCAAATAGTCCTCTTTTCCCGCCTCTTTTCGCTCCTGAAAATGCTCCCTCTTCATAACCAAAAAGTTCACTTTCTAAAAGCGACTCGGATAAAGCGGCACAGTTAACACGAATAAATTTATTGTACCTCCGATCACTTCCATTATGAATGGCATGAGCAAATAACTCTTTACCAGTTCCTGATTCTCCTCTTAGCAATACAGTGGCAGGTGTTTTTGCACCAAGACGCGCTTGTTCAACAGCAATGGTCATCTCCTCAGAGCGTCCAATAATATCATCAAAAGAATATTTTGCTTCAAGTGTACGAATAATCTGTCGGGCCCGATGCAATTCTCTGTTTAATGATTCAATCTCGGAAACATCATGGATAACCCCGACACTTCCTTTAATGATGCCATCCACAATGACAGGTGCTACATTAACTACGACTTCCTTTTTATTTGGGCCTACTCGCATGGCAACTCCCCTTACAGCCCTTCTTGTTTGAAGGACCTTCATGTGCACGCTTTCACCCTCTGAAATATCAGTTGTTGCAGGTTTCCCTAGGACTTCATCTTCTGAAAGACCAGTAATACGAGAATAAGCAGGATTAATTAATAAGCCTTTTCCGTTCTCATCTACTACTGATATTGCTTCATCACTTGATTGGATAATTGCCTGAAGCATGGTTTGAATTTCCTTTAAATCCGTTATTTCTTCAGCTAAATTCATCACTTCAGTTATGTCTTTAAATACGGAAAACGCCCCGAGCAATTCATTTTTCTCACCAATCATAGGAATCCTTGTCGTAATAACTTTTAATCCGTTATTCAATATAAGTTCCTGATTTGCCTCAATTCGCCTAGTCTTCATTACCCGTTTTAACCGGGTATTTGAAATAATTTGATCAATTGGACGTCCAATCGCATCTTTACTTTTAATGCCTGTCATTTTCTCCGCGCTTCTGTTGAAAAGAATAACCTCTGTGTTTTGGTTAACCCCTATCATCCCATCACCAGTCGTATTAAAAATAAGATCACGCTTATATGTCTCACTTTCAATACTTGAAATTAGCTTTTCTTTTTCTTCTATTAGACCCGCTATTAAAAAGGCTACACTTCCAGGTATCAATACGGAGTCTTTCTTTTTTGCTTCACGAAGCTCGAGAAACACATCCTGTCTGCCAGTTACTTCAACAATGATATCAATATCTTGTTCAATAAATTGCTTCCAATCTGTTCCTGTTGGAATTCCTACTTCCCTTGCTTTCTCAATGCCAGGTGCTTCGGGGTTACAATCCACTACCGCGATGACTTTCAGCATCTCTGTTTCTTTCATTATTTTTAAGATCGCAGAACCGCCTTTACCAGCTCCAACAATCATAACTGTTTGCATGTAATACCCACCTTTGGACCTTGAAGTTTATTTCACGAATTTTCTATTTATTACGCAACTTTTTTCATATACTTCTATTTTAAACATGATTGTTGTACTTGACAAATTTCTATATAAAATCAATACTTTTTTTAAGAGAACAAAATGAAGGGAACTACTGATGATAAGAATATTTGCTTTAATCATATTATTAATACCTGGATTTTTAGCAGCTTATGGCATTAAATTGATGAGAGATATGGTTTTTGGCATTTTGCAAAGCCCCTTCCCTTATCTATGGATGCAATTTCTTGCGGGTTTACTCTTATTTTTACTTGGACTTGGCTTTGTCGCCGGCTTTATCCTTTACCGTGATCGAAAAAGAAATAAAGTTCAAAACCGCTTTAAAAAATAAAGCAATCGGCAAAGATGCCGATTGCTTTTTTCCATTTTATCTATCTCTAATTTGCAATGCCTTAACTGGATCATCTGTAATAACAGCTGAGCATCCAACTGCAAAAAATCTCTGCAAATCTTTCTCTTTATTTACAGTATATGGCCTTACAGCTATTCCATACTCTTCAGAAGCCCTAACCAATTCATTAGGTGCAGCAGTATGCCTTGGATGAATACTTTTTGCGCCAATGGACTGAGCATAAACCCAAGGCATATATAGTCCTTCAGAAAACAATGGAGCCGTTTCTATCTCTTGATCAAGCCTATAGCAATAAACAATACTATAATGATTAAATGAAGATAGGATCACTCGATCCTTCAAATTATACGTATTAATAAGATCAAGTACCTTTTCTTCCATACCTTTATAGGGAAATACTCCATTTTTCAATTCGATATTACAGATGATTTGATTCGTCGTCATCCATTCTAAAACTTCCTCTAATGCAGGGATCGGTTCTTTTTGCAAAAGCTTCTTTTTTTTATAACTCGCATCTAGCTTTCTAGTTTCTTTAAAGGTAAAATCTTTAACAAAGCCTTTTCCATTCGTAGTCCGATCTACTTTTTCATCATGGATGACGACTAATTCTCCATCCTTTGTTAGCTGTACGTCGAGCTCAATCCCATCTGCACCTGCTGAAGCTGCTTCTTTAAATGCTTTCATTGTATTTTCAGGGTAAGCTTGAGAATACCCTCTATGAGCAAATATAAGTGTCATTAAATCACCCCTTTGGAGGAATAAAACATGAAAACTTTACAAATTTCGGCTGAATCAGCAAAAATGCTCGCTGAAAAATTAAACCTTCCCATTGAACAAATTATGCATATGCCACAGCATATATTGATTCAAAAAATGATGGAAGCAGAAAAGAAAACTACCCAATAAAAACGTTCGTAGTAAGTATATGTACGATTCGTAAAAAAGAGCGCTCCTAATTAAGAGCGCTCTCTTCATTATTATTTCATGGGTTCTATCCCTTTCAAGACGCTTTATGTTCTAAGCGGAGTTTATCAGCAACCATAGCAATAAACTCCGAATTTGTCGGCTTTGCTTTAGACATACTTACCGTGTAGCCAAATAGTGAAGAAATAGAATCAATATTCCCCCGGCTCCAGGCAACTTCAATTGCATGGCGAATGGCCCGTTCTACACGGCTTGCTGTTGTATTGTATTTTTTGGCAATATCCGGATACAAAACCTTAGTAATAGAACCAAGAAGTTCAATATCATTATATACCATCGAAATCGCCTCACGAAGATACATGTATCCTTTAATATGTGCAGGCACACCAATTTCATGAATAATGCTTGTAATACTCGCATCAAGATTCTTTGGCTTAGATTCTACTTGAGGACGATAGCTCGAAGAGGATTTTCTAATAATCGGATTTGTCTTTCCGCTAACTTGACGAATATGTCTTGCTAAATTATCCATATCAAATGGTTTTAAGATAAAATATGATGCCCCTAAATCTACCGCTTTCTTTGTGACGTCTTCCTGGCCAAATGCAGTCAGCATAATCACATTTGGCAATTGTGCTTTCTTCATATCCCGTAATCTTTCCAGCACTGCCAGCCCATCTAAATGAGGCATAATAATATCTAATACAAGAACATCTAGTTCTTCATGCTCGAGAATATCTAAGCAATCCTGCCCATTATGAGCAACACCTACAACTTCCATATCATCTTGAGATGAAATGTATTCATCTAAAAGTCCGACAAGCTCTCGATTGTCATCAACCACACATACTTTAATTTTCTTCACCTATTCTTTCCTCCTCGAACCATGTTAGTCTCTTTGCCATCTATATTTATTCTAATTGAGAAATTCGACAATGCAACAGAAATTCCTTTAGTTTTTTTAAATTTTCTCAAAAATAGGATAAAATCATTAGTTTTCTTTTATTTTCTCCTTAATTCGACTAATTTCATTACTTTTGTCGAAAAATCTTTGTTCCATTATATCATAAATGAAGAGACAGAAGGCTTTCCTTCTGTCTCCAACTGATGAACCTTAATTATTAAGATGCTTTTTCTCTAGGCTGCTCATAGATATTAATCCCAGCTTCATGGAGCATCCATTCAATATGAACACCATAGCCCGAGGTTGGATCGTTTACAAATACATGCGTGACCGCCCCAATTACTTTATCATTTTGTATTATGGGACTCCCGCTCATTCCTTGAACAATTCCTCCGGTTTTTGCCAACAGCTTAGGATCCGTTACTTTAATAACCATCCCTTTTGTAGCTGGAAACTTTTGAGGGATTGTGCTGACAATTTCGATATCAAACAGATTCACTTCATCATTATCCACAACAGTTAATATTTGTGCGGGGCCTTCTTTCACTTGGTGGGATAAAGCAATCGGCATCGGTTTATCAAGAATGCCATTCTTAACCTCTTGATTTAACTTGCCAAAAATACCAAATGGGCTGTTTTTAACGATATTTCCTATGACTTCCTTATCAGGAGAAAACCGAGCAAGTTTTTCACCAGGATTTCCATTGCTGCCTTTTTCAATGGACGTAACCGTTGAGCGGACAATTTGTCCATCATCAACGACAATAGCCTTCTTCGTATCCATATCAGATATAACATGACCTAACGCTCCATATTTTCTTGATTCTGGATGGTAAAAAGTCATCGTTCCTATTCCTGCTGCAGAGTCTCTTATATATAACCCCAGTTTATATGAACCCTCTGCCTTATCTTTCTTTGGAGTTAATTCAGTAGATATTTTTTCATTTTCACGATTAAGCATTATTTTAAGTGGGGTGCTTGTATTTCCTGCTTCTTGAACAAAAGGAGCAACATCCGACATTTTTTCAATCTTTTTCCCATTTATCTCTGTTATGATGTCCCCTATTTGAATCCCTGCTATTTCTCCAGGAGATGTTTTTCCATCTAATGTGTCAATCTGATGGTGGCCAACAACAAGTACTCCAATCGTGTTTAATTTAACTCCGATTGATTGGCCTCCTGGAATAACTTTAAAATCCTTCAGCACATTTACATCTACTTTTTTGATCGGAAAACCTGCTAGCTCTAAAAACATCTCATTTTCTCCATGCTTGTTTCCTTCCAGGGAGATTGAATGTGTATCTTCTTTAAGCGCAATGCTTTCACTATTTAAGGACAGCTCTGCAGACACCATTTTCGCCTTTGCCATTTCAAAATGCTGACCTTCAAAAAGCGTAATCTTATTTGGTATATGCAAATATTCTTGAAAGGGATTTGAGAAACCAATTGCAATTAATGAAACAAGGAGAATTCCACCAATTATTTTTCTAAAAACATTTAATGTCAAATTTTTCACTCTCCTCGCTTCTAATCCACAACGTCAAATGGCTACATCTTTAATTTTGCCTGCAAGTCGAGCATTTATAACTGATATAGAGAGAAAAAAGCTATCCTCCTTTGGATAGCTTTTCAATGTATCTTTAATTGCTCAGCAAGTTGAAGAAGCTCCTTTGCATGTTCCTTCGTTAATTCAGTAATTTCGACACCAGAAATCATCCGGCCAATCTCTTTAATCTTTTCTGATTCATTAAGCGATTTAACCGTAGTTTTTGTTCGTCCCTCAATGATATTTTTTGCAATATATAAATGTGTGTCAGCCATTGCAGCCACTTGAGGTAAATGAGAAATACATAAAACCTGCGAATTGACAGCCACTTTATGAATTTTTTCTGCAATGGCCTGGGCAACCCGGCCACTTACTCCCGTATCAACTTCATCAAATATGATGGAGGTTACGCCTTGATGCTTAGAAAAAATACTCTTTAACGCAAGCATTATTCTCGAAAGCTCTCCTCCTGAAGCAATTTTAGAAAGGGGCTTTAATGGTTCCCCTGGATTTGTGGATAGATAAAATTCACCTTTATCCATTCCATTTCTCATGAAACTTTCTGTATTTTTGACAAATTGAACCTCAAATACAGTTTTCTCCATATAGAGCTCTTTTAATTCTTTGTGAATTAATTTTGTTAGATTTTGTGCAGAAATTTTCCTAAGTGCACTTAGTTCATCTGCTTCAATTAAAAGATCCTTCCTTAGAGAAGCAATTTCCTTTTCCAGCTGATCTATATGTGTTTCCTTATTTAACAATGTTTCTATTTCTTCTTCAATTTTCGAAGCATATTCTAAAATTTCGTCTACCGTCTTGCCATATTTCCGCTTTAATTGATTGATTTCATTTAATCTGTCTTCAATTTCAGCTAATCTGGCCGGATCATATTCAAGAAAATCCATTTCATTCCGAATCGTGCGTGCTGCATCTTCTAACTGATAGAAACTATTTGAAACAGACTCTGCTAATTCCTTATAAGAAGGATCAAGTTCTGCAGCATTTTGAATATGTCCCATTACAAGCCCAATCCAATCAAGCCCTTTATATTCTCCTTGTAACCCATTGTATCCTGATTGCAGCGAATCATATACTCGTTCAAAATTACTAAGCTTTCGTTTTTCTTCCAGCAGCTCCTCATCTTCATTTAATTTTAAGTCAGCAGTGCGAATTTCATCCAGCTGAAATTGAATCAAATCAAGTCGATGAGCCATTTGCTGGTCATTTTCGCTTAGATTTTTTAATTGTTTTATCTTTTGCTCATAAGCATGATACACGTACTGGTATTCATTTAGAGCCGAAGAAATCTTTTCGCCTCCAAATTGATCAAGAAGAGAAAGGTGCATTGTTTCATCCATAAGCTCTTGATGCTCATGCTGTCCATGTATATCAATAATTGTACTGCCAATTTCTCTTAAAGTTGAAATTGTAACGAGCTTTCCATTTATACGACAAACACTTTTACCGTTGCTAGAAATATCCCTTCGTAAAATCGCCATTCCATCCTCAAGCTCAATACCAAATTCATTTGCTTTTGCAAAGCATGGATGGTTTGGGTCATCTAGTTGAAATAATCCCTCTATTTCCGCCTTTTCAGATCCATGACGGACAAACTCCGCTGATCCCCTGCCTCCTACAAGTAAATGAATGGCATCAATAATAATCGATTTTCCTGCTCCAGTTTCCCCGCTTAATACAGTTAAGCCCTTATCAAAGGAAATTGATAGGGCTTCAATAATTGCAAAATTTCTTATTGATAATTCAGTTATCATGATTATTCTCACCCCATATCAAATGCGCATTGGCATATTTCCCGCCCAGATTTTTATCGGACTCACTCGTAACTCCCTTTAAAAGTCTGAAGCATTTGCCGGCGCTTTAACTTTATTCAGTATGCATTAATTCAAAAGTAGATAGTAAGTACCTTTTGGATTTACTTCATCTCCATAGAAGTAGAGCTTAAGCTGAATAAATTAAAGCATTTCAAGAAAGCGATTTGAAATAGATTCTGTGTCCTCGGGTGTTTTACAAATAATTAAGATTGTATCATCCCCGCAAATGGTTCCTAAGATCTCTTCCCAATCCAGATTATCAATTAATGCCCCAATGGCCATTGCATTTCCTGGCAAGGTTTTCATAACAAGCAGATGACCTGCAGTATCTATTCGAACGAATGCATCCATCAGGTTTCTTCTTAGCTTTTGCAATGGATTAAAGCGTTGGTCAGCAGGAAGGCTATATTTATACCTGCCATCAATTAATGGTACTTTAACAAGATGAAGTTCTTTAATATCTCTTGAAACGGTTGCCTGCGTTACATTGTAACCCGCACTTTTTAACTCATCAACAAGATCATCCTGTGTCTCAATATCATTATTTGCAATAATCTCCCGAATTTTTATATGACGTTGTCCTTTGTTCATTATTTCACCTCTGTAAATGTTTGTTTCCATAAGACTTTGCTCGTGATTTAATACATGGCTTTAAGGAAAAAACACTAAATCCTACCTATATGTTAGCTGATTTTCCCTATAAAGTACAATTTTTCTTCAATTTCCGGGGGAATATTTATTGACTGACATGTACTATTTCCTGTTATTTGCTCAAAAAAAAGAAATAAGCCGCAGCCTATTCCTCTTGATTTGATTGTTTTGTTTTTAATTCTGAATGAGCTTCCTGCACAATATCCTTTGGTTTCATTTGGAGTAAATTATCTCCAAGTGTCTTTTCTCCAGTCCAGGAAAGGTGGAGTAAGAATTCAATATTGCCATCCCCGCCTGTTATAGGTGAGAACGAAATGTCGCATACATTATATCCAAGGCCAAGTGAGAAGTCGATTATCATTTCAAGAACCTGTTCATGCACCTTCGAATCCCTGACAATTCCTTTCTTCCCTACTTGCTCACGACCAGCTTCAAACTGCGGTTTAACAAGAGCAACCACATCACTATTCAATACGAGCAGCGTTTTAAGTACCGGAAGGATCAATTTTAAAGATATAAAGGATACATCAATAGAAGCAAAATTCGGCATCCCTTCCGTCAGGTCTGCAGGTGTCACATAACGGAAATTCGTTCGTTCCATCACAACTACACGTTCATCCTGCCTTAACTTCCACGCTAGCTGGTTATAGCCAACATCTAAAGCATAGGACATTTTCGCCCCATTCTGCAGAGCACAATCCGTAAAACCGCCTGTAGAGGCACCAATATCTAACAGAACTTTATCCTTCACATTTAAGTTAAATATTTTTAAAGCCTTTTCAAGCTTTAGTCCGCCCCTGCTTACATAAGGTAAAACCTTCCCTTTTATTCTTAAGGGAATATCACTATTTACTTTTTCGCCAGGCTTATCGAGACGACTTTCATTACTGAACACAAGTCCAGCCATAATTGTTCTTTTTGCTTTTTCTCTTGTTTCTGCTAATCCTCTTTCAACTAATAAAACATCTAATCGTTCTTTCTTTATTTTCATGCTTAAGCCCTTTTTTGTTTTTTTCTTGCTAGAATATTCAGCCGCTTTACTACATCATCCGTTGTCATACCTATTTCTTCTAAAAGTTTCTCTACACTGCCATGCTCAATAAATTGATCAGGAATCCCCATGCAGTCAATTTCATTATGGTGGAATCCTTTTTCATGAGCAAATTCTAGTATTGAGCTGCCAAATCCTCCTTGAAGAACCGCTTCTTCAATGGTTAAAATCGGCATATCTTCTTTAAATAGTTCTAAAAGCATTTTCTCATCTAACGGCTTAATGAATCTTGCGTTAATGACCTTAACGGAAATCCCGCGTTTTTCTAATATGCCTGCCGCTTCCATTGCCATCGAAATCGTTGTGCCAAACGTTAAAATAGCTGCATCCTGGCCATTTTTAAGAACTTCCCACGTACCTATAGGAATCTGGGTTAGTGTCTCATCCATCGGCACACCAAGTCCATTGCCTCTCGGAAATCTCATCGCTATTGGTCCATCATCATACTTGACTGCAGTATAAACCATGTGCTGTCCTTCATTTTCGTCCTTTGGCATCATTAGAACGATATTTGGAATATGCCTTAAGAAAGCAATGTCAAAAACACCTTGATGCGTTTCACCATCGGCACCTACCAGACCTGCCCGATCAATCCCGATAAACACATTTAAATTTTGACGGCAAATATCATGTACAACTTGATCATAGGCACGCTGAAGGAATGTTGAATATATAGCTAAAAACGGCTTCATCTTTTGTGTTGCCAGACCCGCTGCTACAGTTGCTGCATGCTGTTCTGCTATTCCCACATCATACATTCGTTCTGGAAATTCACTAGCAAAACCTTCAAGCTTTGATCCAACTGGCATAGCTGGGGTAATCGCAACAATTCTTTCATCTTTTCTTGCAAGCTTCCGAACCGTTTCACTCACTAGTTTGCTCCAGGCAGGCGGTGTATTCACTGGTTTAACAAAATCGCCTGTGTCCATTTTATATGGACCTGTCCCATGCCATGTTCCAACCGTATCATTTTCAGCTGGCTTGTAGCCTTTTCCTTTTTTCGTAATCACATGAAGAAGAACGGGTCCTTCTGTTTTCTTCGCATAACTTAGATTTTCAAATAAATTTTCGAAGTCATGTCCATCAACTGGGCCAAGATACGTAAAGCCTAACTCTTCAAAAAACACACCAGAAACAAATAAATATTTAAGGCTGTCCTTCACTCTTTCAGCTGTTGCCGCAAGCTTTCCTCCAACTGCCGGGATCTTCTTCAGAAGATATTCTAGCTCATCCTTAGCCCACTGGTATTTACCAGCCGTCCGAAGCTTCCCAAGGACATTGTGTAAAGCACCTACGTTCGGTGCAATAGACATTTCATTATCATTTAAAATCACAATCATGTTTTTCTTTTCATGACCGATATGGTTTAAGGCTTCTAAAGCCATCCCACCGGTTAATGCACCATCACCAATGACTGGTACAACATAGGAATTCTCTTTTTTCAGATCTCTTGCTATGGCCATTCCCATCGCGGCTGATAAGGACGTGGAGCTATGCCCCGTCTCCCACACATCATGTTCACTTTCAGCCATTTTTGGAAATCCGCATAAACCTTTGTACTGTCTTAATGTATCAAATTGATCTGCACGGCCCGTTAAAATTTTGTGTACATATGATTGATGACCAACATCCCAAATAATTTTGTCCTTAGGACTATCAAAACATTTATGCAAGGCAATTGTTAGTTCAACAACCCCTAGATTAGGTCCTATATGGCCACCTGTGCTTGATAATCTTTCAATCAGAAACTGGCGTATATCCTGACTCAATGATTCCAATTCTTTATTTGAGAGTTTCTTTAAAAAAGAAGGGTCCTTAATTTTCATAAGATCCATTCAACGGATCACTCACTTTCATTAGAAATGCGGAAGCGCCTTGATGCCCTCTGACAACACAAGATGAGCAACTCTCAAAGCTGTTCTTCCCTTTTTGGGAGGCAGCTCGAGGTCGACAATAACACAACGTTCTGTACGTCAGGGGAAGCACTGGAGTTAGACAGTCCTCTAACTCAAAAGACATTTTATAGTGTTATTATAACAGTATGAAATAAATCCACAAGAAAAAGCACGATTGCTCTTTCTTGTGGAAATAGTTCAGTTATTTATTAGTGATCTCTTGTCTCAATCAAATTTGTAATCGCTTCAAGCAATTCGACATTTAATCCTGCTGCATTTAACTGATGTTTAGCTAATTCAATATGTTGATGCAGAGCTTCCTTTGCCCCTTCTAAAGTTAATAGGGATGGATAGGTCACTTTATGATTGATTTCATCACTGCCTACTCGTTTGCCAATTTTCTCTTCGATTCCTTCCAAATCAAGAATATCATCTCGAATTTGAAACGCAAGTCCAAGATGATAAGCAAATTTTGCAAGGATTTTAATTTGCTCTTCAGTTGCTCCAGCTAAAATAGCTCCTGAAACCACACTGCACTCAAGGAGTTTGCCAGTCTTATGAATGTGAATATACTCTAAGTCACTTAATGATAAATCTTTTTCTTCACCGCTTATATCTGCTACCTGCCCGCCTACCATTCCTTCTGCACCAGATGCTTTTGATAGCTCCTTAATTAAAGCAAGCTTTGTCGAGGCATCAGCAAGATCATCTGGAGTTTCCGCGAGCAGCTGAAAACTGTATGTTAAAAGAGCATCACCTGCCAGGATAGCAAATGCATCTCCGAATACTTTATGATTCGTCGGCTTGCCTCTTCTTAAATCATCATTATCCATACTTGGCAGATCATCATGAATAAGTGAATACGTATGGATCATTTCAATCGCTGCCGCAGTTTGCAGCCCTTTTCTTGTGTTCTCCCCAAAAGCGGATAAGGTCGCGAATAGCAGTAATGGTCTAATGCGCTTACCGCCTGCCTCCAAAGAATAAAGCATCGATTCTTTGATAACCGAAGGAGCAGTTAATTGATTCACGCGATCTCTTAATTCCTTTTCAAGTAACTGTTTGTGTTTGCTTGCAAATGCTGAAAACGTTTCTTGTGACAAGTTTACTCCTCCTCAGTTATGACGAAATTTTCTTTCCGTCCATCCTCTGTCAAAATTTCTGTTAGCTGAGACTCCACATTTTTTAATTTATCGTGGCATAGCTTTGATAATTCCATTCCTTTTTTGTAAATATTAATTGCCTCTTCTAAAGGGACATCTCCTTCCTCCAGCTTTTCAACAATTTCTTCTAAATGTTCCATCGCTTCTTCAAAAGTAAGTTTTTGTTCTGCAGACATTCTTCTCACTCCTCAATATCAGTTACTACACAATGAATGGCACCATCCGGCACCTTTACCTTAATTTGCTCATCCCGCTTGACCTGGTTTACTGTTTTAATCAACTTTCCTTCATCAGAATATACAAGGCTATATCCTCTATCCATAATTTTCAACGGGCTTAACGCTTCTAATGTTGTTAGCATATGGGAAAAATCTTTCTCCTTCGCTGCAAATATTGCTGCGATGGCCCGATTTAATTTTTTTTGCACTTTTTCCTGCTGCCGCTTGGCTTCTTCAATTCTTTCATTTGGATGGCTTCGCTTTAATCGTTTTTGCAGGCTTATCCACTCTTCAGCTTTCAAATCAAAAAGCTTTTTTGATCCTCTTTGGAGCTGCTCCGTCCATTTATCGACCTGTTCCAGCTTTTGTTCGTATAATTTATGAGGATAGCGGAATGCATAAGATTTTTGAATTCTTGTTAGTCTCTCATTTTGTAAAGTCAATTGCTCTTTTAGTGCTCTAATCATCCGAGACTGTCTACTAAAAATCCGTTCGGCTAAATCATCAATATGTGGCACAGCCAATTCTGCTGCTCCAGTCGGTGTAGGGGCTCTTAAATCAGCTACAAAGTCAGCGATAGTAAAATCTGTTTCATGACCAACAGCAGAGATAATAGGAATGCGTGAATGAAAAATAGACTTTGCCACTGATTCTTCGTTAAAGGCCCATAGTTCTTCTATCGATCCGCCACCGCGTCCAATAATCAAGACATCAGCCTCATCACGGCTATTTGCCATTTGTATGGCTTTCACAATAGAGGGTGCAGCTTGTCCCCCTTGAACAAGGGCAGGGAAAATAAGAATATTTGCTACAGGATATCGCCTTTTAATCGTTGTGATAATATCCCGAATGGCAGCTCCGGTTGGTGAAGTGATAACTCCAACTGTTGTCGGAAACTTTGGGATTGGCTTTTTATATTCCGTTGAAAACAAGCCCTCTTTTTCCAATTTTTCCTTAAGCTGTTCAAATGCTAAATATAAATCGCCGATTCCATCTGGCTGCATTTCCTTTATGTAAATTTGATACTGACCGCTCGGTTCATAAACAGTAAGATCGCCTCTAATGAGGACCCTCATCCCGTTTTCAGGAGAAAACTTCATTGTCTGGTTATATCTAGAAAACATAACAGCAAGGATGCGGGCTTTTTCATCCTTTAATGTAAAATACATATGTCCGCTCGAATGCTGTTTAAAATTCGATATTTCTCCCTTTACCATAACATCTTGTAAATGCGGGTCTGCATCAAATTTTCTTTTTATGTATTTAGTTAGAGCATTGACTGTTAAATAGCGCTTATCATTCATAAAATAGTCAGTCTCCTTAAAATTAGAAAAGCGTAAGCGCCTTGATCATCGCCGTACAAACTGGAGGAGACCCGAAGTTTGATAGGCAATAGGCGCTGCAGCTAGACATTTCTTAAAGTCAAAATTATATACTTTCTCTTCTTAAACAAATACGACAATAAAACTGCCCTTTCATTTTAGATTTCGTTTTTCCAGCCGTCACATATAAACGGATTGGAAAGTTGTCTAATGAAAAGGCAGAGTGATTATTTCTATATAATTTTTACACTGCAGCTGTTTTATCTCGAATTGCTTTTGCAGCTTTTAATGTATTAAACATGAGCATGGTTATGGTCATTGGGCCAACTCCCCCAGGAACTGGCGTGATATAACTTGCAACTTCCTTTACATGGCTAAAGTCCACATCACCACAGAGTTTGCCTTCACTATTTCGGTTCATACCTACATCAATAACAATTGCTCCTTCTTTCACATGTTCCTTCGTAATTAAATTAACCTTGCCAACAGCGGCAACGAGAATGTCAGCCTGCCTTGTGAAAGCTTTCAAATCAGTTGTTTTGGAATGACAATAAGTAACAGTGGCATTTTTATTTAGAAAGAGCTGTCCAGCAGGTTTTCCGACAATATTGCTGCGTCCAACAACAACTACATGTTTTCCAGCAATATCTGCACCTATGTAATCTAGCATTTCCATAACCCCATATGGTGTGCATGGCAAGAAGGAATCTTGACCTGTCATCATCCGGCCTACATTTACAGGATGAAATCCATCGACATCTTTTTCCGGTGAAATTGTTTCAATAACCTTTGTTTCATTAATATGGTCGGGCAGTGGCATTTGCACTAGGATGCCATGAATACTCGAATCTTCATTTAATTCAGCAACTTGATTTAATAAGGCTTGTTCACTTACTGTTTCAGGAAGTTCAATTAAGATAGAATGCATGCCAAGCTCGCGGCATGTTCTCTCTTTATTGGATACATAAGTTTTAGAGGCTGGATCATTTCCTACTAAGATAACAGCAAGACCAGGAACGATGCCGTCCTTTTTTAATTTCTCAACCTCTTCAGAAATTAAGGCTTTCTTTTCTCTAGCAATTTCTTTTCCATCAATTAAACTTTTCCCCATTTTTAGCTTCCTCCTAATGTAAAGTGAGTAAACCACTGGCTGAACTAATCATAGTTGCTGTTTAATCTTCGAAAGAACTCCGTTTATAAATTTACTTGATTGATCGTCCCCATACATCTTTGCAATTTCAATAGCTTCATCAATCGCAACATTTGGAGGAACTTCTTCACTGCCAAACTGCAGCTCATAAACGGATAATCTTAATAGATTACGATCTACGGTTGCCAATCTTTCCAGTGTCCAATTCGAAAGGTGCTTCTTAATTGATTCATCGATATGGTCTTTATTCTCTAATACACCATAAACTAATTTGCTTAAATACTTATCATTAGGCGCATCTTCAAGTACATGTTCAATGGCTGTATCTGGTTCTACCTGGCTCATATCGATTTGAAATAATGCTTGTAATGCCTTTTCTCTGGCTGTTCTTCTTTTCATCTATTCCATAACTCCTTTTACAGGGAAAATTTCTGCTATAATCGTTCAAAAAATACACTAGTAATCATAGCATAAGTATATCGAATACGCATCTTCTTATACCATCATAATTTCCCATGTAAAAACGGTTATAAACCGTCATTCTTACTTTATCAATAAATATTTAGTAATTAAACCTCATAAATCAAAAGAAAAGAGTTTTTTTGTAACGTAAAAAAGCCAAAGACAATATAAACGTCTTTGGCCTTATCGTATTACATTTCCTGATCTACTTCCACTTCATGCTTTTGATTTTCAAATGTAATACCAACTACATGAATATTTACTTCTTGTGCTTCTAGGGCTGTCATATTCAAAAGTGCTTGGCGAATATTATCTTGAATTTTTTGTGCTACATTTGGGATGGATATGCCAAATGTCATTGAACAATAAACATCTACTTTAATTCCCTCTTCAGATAATTCAACCTTAACGCCTTTTCCGTGGTTTTTCTTACCTAAACGTTCAACAACGCCTGAAGCGAAGTTCCCTCGCATTTGGGCAACTCCTTCAACCTCTGAAGCGGCGATGCCAGCTATCACTTCTATTACTTCAGGAGCAATTTCAACTTTCCCAAGGCCAGCGTTTTCTTTATTCATCTCTAAAATATTCTCGCTCATCATTGCACCCCCATTTAATCTTTTTTATCCATTACATTGTAAATCTCTAAAAACTTTGTATTAAATTGTCCATCGACAAATTGTTCATGGCTTAAAAGCTTTAAGTGGAACGGAATCGTCGTATGGACACCCTCTATAACAAATTCACTTAATGCTCTTTTCATCCGAGCAATAGCTTCTTCTCTCGTATGGCCATATGTGATTACCTTTGCAATCATGGAGTCGTAATAAGGCGGAATCACATATCCTGGGTACGCAGCAGAATCTACCCGAACACCATAACCTCCAGGAGGAAGATACATAGTTATTTTCCCTGCAGACGGCATAAAGTTCTTCTCTGGATTTTCGGCATTGATTCGGCATTCAATCGACCAACCGCTAAAAGTTACATCCTGCTGGCTGAATTTCAGTTTCTCACCTGATGCTACTTTAATCTGCTCTTTAATTAAATCCACACCTGTTACCATTTCCGTTACAGGATGTTCAACTTGAATACGTGTATTCATTTCCATGAAATAGAATTTGCGTTCATGGTAGTCATAAATAAATTCTATCGTGCCTGCACCTGTATAATCAACGGCTTGAGCTGCCTTTACAGCTGCATTACCCATCTTGTTTCGTGTTTCTTCATCCAACGCAGGAGAAGGAGTTTCTTCAAGAAGTTTCTGCAAACGTCTTTGTATAGAGCAGTCTCTTTCCCCCAGATGAACAACATTTCCGAATGAATCTGCAAGCACTTGGATTTCAACATGGCGGAAATCCTCAATATATTTTTCAATATATACACCAGGGTTTCCAAATGCCGTTAAAGCTTCCTGCTGGGTTATCGTAATTCCTTTTATAAGTTCAGCTTCATTACGTGCGACACGAATTCCTTTTCCTCCGCCGCCAGCTGTTGCTTTAATAATTACTGGATATTCAATTTTATTAGCCAGTTCAATAGCTTCTTCTGCATCTTTAATAATCCCATTTGAGCCAGGTACAATAGGAACGCCAGCTTCCTTCATTGTCTCTCTTGCGATATCCTTCGTTCCCATCTTCGTAATTGCCTCTGGTGTAGGACCGACAAAAATGATATTACATTCTCGGCAAAGGTCTGCAAAATCGGCATTCTCTGCTAAAAATCCATATCCCGGATGAATCGCATCACAACCCGTCAGCTTAGCGACGCTAATGATATTCGTGAAATTTAAATAACTATCCTTTGATGCTGTCGGACCAATACAATAGGCTTCATCTGCAAGCTGAACATGTAGCGATTCCTTGTCAGCTTCAGAATGTACTGCAACAGATTCAATTCCCATTTCGCGGCAAGCGCGAATAATACGAACAGCAATTTCTCCTCTATTTGCAATTAACAGTTTTTTTATCATCCTGTTACCGCTCCTTACTCAGGCTTTACTAAAAATAATGGCTGACCGTATTCAACTAATTGTCCATCACTAACTAATATTTCAACAATTTCTCCATTAATCTCAGCTTCAATTTCATTAAACAGCTTCATTGCTTCTACGATACAAACGATTGAATCTTTTGATACCTTCGATCCTGTTTTTACATAGCTTTCAGCATCTGGTGAAGATGATTGATAGAACGTTCCTACCATCGGCGAAACAATTTTATGTAGATTTTCAGTTTCTTTAACTGACTCAGTAACAGCTGGTTCTACAACTGGTTCTTGTTTAACCGGAGCTTGTACAGCTGCTTTAGGTGCTTGAACTTCTTCAATAACCGTTTTAGCCGGCTGAACAACAACAGCTTCTGCTGTTTTCTTCTTCATCTTAATTTTCGATCCATCATGCTCATATACAAACTCATCAATATTCGACTGATCAACTAGTTTAATCAGTTCACGAATTTCCTGAACTTTTAACATTTTTGGCACCCCTCATTATCAATTCGTTTACTCCTATAAAAAACATTAGGAAATAACACGATGAAAAAATTATGACTAGCTACTAATATCATACGATAAGATCTTATTAAAATTCAATATGGGATTATCAACTGTGCATAATATTTTCATTTTCCTTGTTTCCACCTTATCATTTGAAACCTTCACTTTAAAGATGCATTTCCCTGTTTTTGAAAACTTTGTGACTATTTATAGAGGAAATTTGAAGAAATATAGCGAAATAATCATCCAAATGGACTAGAAGTGAGAGGAAGATTAAGAAATGAAGACGATTGAAGAAATAAAAATGGAAGACTTACTGAGGAAAAACTCCCTAGTTGTGAAGGCAGCCTTTAGCTGTGTCATCCTTGCTGCCTTTGTTGATATTGTCATGAAAAAAGATATAGCCGTTATTCTATCGATTATTTTTGCTGGCGGAATCGGGGTTGGCATCGTCGCTATCATGCATTATTTAAAGAAGGCAATTAAGATAATTCCCTATTTGTCCATTTTTCTAGTAGCAGGTGTTATGTTTATCATTATGGAGAATAGTGTTTCTCCAACTGCTTATTTTCTAATCTTTTTCATACTTGCATTAGCAGCAATTTATATGGAGCACCGATTACTATGGCTAGCTTCAGCGATCGGATTAGCTGTTATAACTGTATTTACATTAATTCACCATAATCAGCTGCAATTAGAAGCAAAAAATTATGTTACGGTCTATTTGCTTTTTATGCTCCTAACTATTCTGCTTTCTTTTCAACTTACACTAGCAAAAAAATTATCGGAGAATATTGTTTTTGCCCAAAAAGAAACACATTTATTATTGGAGAATAACATTGATATGAAGGGAATTGTTGCAGAAAGTACGACTAGCATTTCTAATTTAATAGAGGATGTTAAACGTCTTAGCAAAAATAATTACCATTCTGTGAATGAAATGAGTGACACGATTACAGAAATTACCGCAGGCATTCAAACACAATCAGATACGATTATTGATGTTATTCACTCACTTAACGAAGCAAACGAACTTACTGAAAATACTGCACATCTAGTTGAAAAGCTGCAAATGGATGCCGTCAACGCTGGACAAATAACAAATGAAGGGGATTTGCTAATAACAGCTCTCCGGGGGGATATATCCAATTCCTTAGCTGAAATGGATGTAGTAAATACACATATATCCTCATTAGTTAGCCTTGTAAAAGAAACTTCCCATTTTGCATCTGCAATCAAGGATATTGCAGCCCAAACAAACCTTCTTGCTTTAAATGCTTCCATTGAGGCAGCCCGAGCAGGTGACAGCGGAAAAGGATTTGCTGTTGTAGCTGAGGAAGTACGAAAGCTTGCAGATATTTCTAGAAAAACTGCTGACCAAATCACTGAAAACTTACAAAATGTCATGATAGATACAGAGCGCACCAGAACAACAATTTACTCTACAGGAGAGAAACTAATCAATAATCTTTCTCTTGCCAATGAAACACAGGAAGTCTTTCATAAGATTCAGCAAACCTTTTTTAATCTTAAAGATGATATTACCGCATATGATACCCTTACAAAACAAATCTATCATTCATCAAACTTGATTGGTCAATCAATTAGTGAATTTAGCTTAGTTATTGAGCAAGCCAGCGCTTCCCTACAAGAGATCTCTTCTGCAGTTGGAATTCAAACAAAGCATCATGAACAATTGTTTATTTCGGTATCCAATGCCCATGATTCAATGGAACAATTAATCGAGTTACAAAAGAAATAGCGAGGGATCTTCCCTCGCTATTGTTTTATGTCTAGCTTCACAAGAAACGCTTCGGCAGCATTTGCATCGCACAACTAAATGTGAAGCTTGTAAGAAGACTTCGCGTTTTTGTCGTCCACGACAGTCTTCGCCAAATCAATTAAGAAGGTCTTTCTCGCTGGCTCGTCTTTCGCTTGCCGGGGGTGATCAAGGCGCTTCCGCTTTTGGAATTACTCAGGTTGGAATTCTACAGTAACTAATTGCAGATCACCGATTTCACTTTTTACTTGGCGTATAATTTCATTTGCTTCTGTACGGGAAAGCTTCTCTGCCTTTACAGTCACTTGAACGTTTTTCTCATCTGCACGTACTAGGACATCTTCATAATTCATTGCTTTAATAAGCGTTTCAAGAATATATTCCTTTTCAGCTAATTCGTCTAGCTTATCAATTTGGTCCTTTGCTCCACTAATCTCTTCTGCTGGAAGATCAGTCGTACCCATTACCGCTGCTAATTCTTCTTTTGCTCTGCTGCGCTCATCATTTAATTCAAGTCTCAATGCCTCAAACTTTTCATCACCAGCAGCATTGGTTATCACTTCATTATCGCTATCAGCTGATTCCGTGTTTACTGCTTCTTCATTTTTTTGTTCTGCCTTTTCTTCCGTATCTGCCAAATCATTCATTCTTTGTTCAGGCGAAGTAATATAGTACACAGATAAGACGACGACCAAGCTCAACATTGTTAATAACCAGACTGTTTGTTTTTTCAATAACATTTATTATTCCCCCTTAGCTTTCGTTTTTTTCGGCATGACTGATATTCTATGAGAAGGTACATCAAGACCCCTTGATACCGCTTCAATGATCCAGCTTTTCACTTGAATGTTTTCTGCTCCTTTTGCCACGATGGCTACCCCTCTGATTTTTGGCTTCTTCGTTTCTAGAACAATCGGAACCTCTTTTTCTCCCTCTCTAATAATCACCAGCTGTTCTTCCTTCGATTGGTCCTCAACCTTCCGCTTACCGCCTTCACGGTCTGTTTCATCTGTGGTCTGTGTCTTACTTGTTGTATTTTTCTCTAACACCTTTTGTTCTGTTGCATCTACGTTCACAAGGACTGTAGCATCTTCAACTCCAACAATGTCATCAAGAATTTCTTTTATTTGCGTTTCATATGCCCTCTCGTAATCAGCTATGACATTATTGCCTCCCTGCTGCTCCTTGCCAAAGGCAGCAACATCCTCCTCATTCTTAGCTCCTTCTTGACTATTAAAAACTGGCAAGCTAGTATTTGCCGTTTTATCTTTAAACAAGAAATTACTGGCTAGCATGATGGCTGCTCCGAATAGAAGAACAAGGAGCAAATATTGATATTTTCCAGGTTTTTTATCCGACTGGTCATCCTTTGAAAATAGCTTCTTTAAAAAGGTTAAAGGTCCTTTTTCCTTATCCATTCTTATTCATCTTCCCCCCTTCTACCGATATTTCAATTATGTTTTCATCCACACCTAATTTTTGTGCGATAAGTGAAGCAACTTTTTCTGTTTCATCATTTGCCTGATTTGAAGGAAGAGTTTCTTCAGTATTAATTTCTACTTTCTTTACCACTTCAACAGCATCGGTTACTTCATCCATGTGTTTAAGATAGACTACAACCTTTTGCAAGTTTTCATGCAATTTCTCTGGAAAAGCACGCTGATCATATTCGTCTACTAAAAAATCTACATTCACAATTTCTAATCCGTACTGTTCCATCAACTCCTCTTCCACATCCTTTTTTAATTGGACATCCATTTCTTCTAAAATATATGCATGTTGGAAGGCTTGTATTTCTTTTTTCTGCATTTCAATTGAATTTTCTAAGTTTTTTCCACCTGATGCTTCCAAAGCAGGGATTGACGCAAGGACTTCTTCAAAATCATTGGAGACTAATTTCAAAATTGGCGTTAAAATAATCGCAATTAAGAGAAGGCCTGTAACCATTTTGATATATTTTTGTAAATTTGAATTTGGAAGGAGCATATCAATGACAGTTGCCAAGAGTACAAATAAGATAATATTTGTTATCCATTCTTTAATAAAATCCATTTAGCCCACCTCCTACCTGACCATCATTGTCAAGTTTCCGGCTGCAATAATAACTGTTATGCTTAGGAAAAACATAAGTGATACGATGGCGAGAGCAGCAAATACATAAATGATGCTCTTGCTGATGATGTCCAAGCAGGTAATGATCGGCCCTCCGCCTAAGGGCTGCAAAATCGCTGCTGCAAATTTATATATAAAAGCAATCATCAGGATTTTGATTGCTGGAAACGCTGCAATGATGATTAATATCACAACACCTGCAATACCTACTGTGTTTTTTAATAATACAGAGGCACTGATTACTGTATCTGTTGCATCTGTAAACATTCGTCCAATAACAGGGATAAAGTTTCCCGTAATGAATTTTGCCGTTCGCAGCGTAATCCCATCTGTTACAGCGGCAGATGCTCCCTGAACAGATATTACTCCAAGAAAGACAGTTAGGAATGTTCCGAGAAGACCTATACTCCAATTTTTCAGCAAATTAGCCAGCTGTGTTACTTTGTAATTCTCGGATAATGTACTGACAATACTGAGTAATGCAGACAAAAATAATAATGGAAGGACGACATATTGGATAAATAATCCGCTCATATTCATTAAGAAGAGAATGACCGGATGAAAGAATGCCGCTGATACAATTCCTCCGGAAGAAGCAATTAAGGCTAATAGCAATGGAATTAGCGCCATGATAAAAGAAATCATCGTATCTATGGCTTCCTGTGTATAGCTAATAGCAACATGGAAACTATTTAATGCTATAATGATTAATACCATGAAAACAATGGCATATGCAGCCTTACTGACTGTGCTTTTCTCAAAGGAGTTTTGCAGCGATTGCAGGAACATGCTAAATACAGTCAGAAGGATTAACGAACCAAGCAGCTTCCCATTCACAATAAACTCGTGGAAAAGGAATTTTATAAAACCCGAAACCCATTCCTGAAAAGAAAAGCTTTTTTCTCCTTTTAAAAAATCATATAAGCTTCCTTTTTGACTCTCTGGCAAAAAACCGCCATATTCTTTGCTGATTTTTTCCCAAAACCCTTTTAATTCTTCGATATTCAGTGAATCAAGCTGTGAGTCAACAATGGCCTGCGGGCTTATTCTCTCGATGTCTTCATTTACATCATTAGAATTTTGAGAGGCTTGTACACTTGGAATTAGTAATAAAAATAGGAAAAGATTAAGAAACATCACTTTCAGCATCAAATGCCTCATGGTTACACCTCATTATAAAAGGCTGTTTTTAAGAATTCTGGATTCAATAAAATTGGAATGATAGGAGATCTATGCAGCATCGTGAGGTGAGTTCTAATAAGTTAGATTCGGTTTAGCCAGGAATCATTTGGATGATTGTTTCAATCATAACCGTCAAAATAGGAATGGCCATTGCAAGGATTAAGATTTTTCCGGCTAACTCGATCTTGGAAGCAATCGCTCCTTGCCCAGCATCTTTAGTAATTTGGGCAGCAAATTCAGCAATATAGGCTATCCCAATTACTTTTAAAATCGTTTCAATATACATCATATTGATTTTTGCATTTACTGCTATTTGTTCAATCATGTGGATAATCGCATAAATTTGATCAACCAAAAAAAGGAAAATTGTACAGCCAACAAATACGATCAGCAAAAAGGCGAAATTTGGCTTTTGTTCTTTTACAATCAACGCGAGAAATGTAGCAACAAGTGCCACACCAACTATTTGGAGAATTTCAATGGTGAAGCCCTCCTTTAGCCTTGGAATAGAAAGACCGACTTAATTTTTTGAAACAGGTCATCAACAATGGAAGCAACCATAAATAAAATGTAGATAAAGCCAAACAAGGTCACCCATTGGGCATACTCTTTCTTCCCTACTTGATCAAGGATTGTATGTAAAAAAGCAACAACAATCCCCACACCGGCAATTTTAAAAATAATATCAACCTCTAAGCCCATAAACTCTCCTCCTATACCGAATGCACTGGCACTTTGCTAAGCCCCGACTAGCATAGGACAAGCCTCAGAAAAGGTGTTCTATGCCTTTTTTGGAGGATTGGCTTATTACCTTGAGGGGCTGCTTGTCAAACCAAAATTAGCAGATACCTTGTTCACTACATTAATAAGATAATTAGTAATAGTCCTGATAAGAAACCTAAACTTTTAACCATTTTTTCGTACTTTGTCTGCTTATCATAAGCATCTGCCTCTTCACGTTCTAAATGGGCCAAGGTAAGCATAATTTGCTTTTGCTGCGAAGTTCGATCATGCCTGCCTAATGTTTCCCCGAATTGTTTCATGATTTCAAATTCCCCCTGCTTCAAAGCAGTCATTTTCCATATTTCCTTTAAACTTTGTTCCCATGCGTCTTTCACCGTCGTTTCTGAATAGGTCAGTTTTTTCGCAAAGGATTCAAAGAATGTTGACAGCGGTTTTGATAACTGAGCAGCAAGCCTTCTTGCAGCTTCGTGCAGCGGTGTGTGGCCATACATAATTTCCGCCTCTAAAGACTGGAGAGCTGATTTCAATTGCCGAAGCTGACGCGGCCGCTCATTTAAATGTCTGGCAGCCTCAAATCCAGCCCAAGTAGTAGCAATAATGATGATAATAGCCCCAAAGATTTTCACCATCTTACATCACTCTCGCTTCACTCAGGAGTTCTCTGCCAGCCCCATCTTTTATGCTTGCTATGCTTCCAGGCCCGCTTCTCCTGTTCAATTCAATAAAGCGCTGAAAAATCCCCATATCTAGAATCGGTCTGATGGTGGGCCGTTTTCTAATCTCTTCTAATGAGGTGCCATGTGTTGTCATCATCAATTTGATTCCGGCGTTTACCGCTTCCATAATGGCATCTGCGTCTTCTTTCCTGCCGATTTCATCTACGATCAGTACATCTGGACTCATCGAACGAATCATCATCATCATCCCCTCTACTTTCGGACAAGCATCAAGGACATCGATTCGAGGGCCAAATGTCATTTGGGGGATCCCCTTTACACTTCCTGCAATTTCTGATCGTTCATCAACGATCCCTACCTTATATGAATGGAAAAGTCCATTTTTGTCCCCGCTAGATATAATTCTGGCAATATCACGCAAAAGCGTCGTTTTACCTGTTTGAGGTGGACCGATAATCATCGTATGAAGCCAGCTCCCATTAAATAATTGGGGTACCAGCCGATTGGCAATTCCAATTTGTTCTTTGGCAATTCGGATATTAAAGGATGAGATATCTCTTATCGCTTTTACCATTCCAGCTTCAAGAATAACCTTGCCTGCCAATCCCACACGATGTCCGCCTTCAATTGTGATATAACCCCTCCGCAATTCTTCCTCAAGGGTATACAGGGAAAAGTGGCTAATTTTATTAAGTAAATGAACCGCATCATCTGGCTTTACGATATAGGGTAAAAATGTTGGAATTCCTTTCACTGTTAATTCAACCGGCCGATGAATTCGGATACGTATCTCTTCTAGCTCCAGCAGTTGAGGAGGGGGAAAATGCTGCAATTGATCGGCTATCGTTTTCGGCAAAAAGGCTAGAATCGTTTCCAATGCACTGATCCTCCTAATCATAGTCTGGTTTTCATGTAAACCTGTGCAATATCTAAAGCTACAGCGCCTACCCCCTCGAGGTCATAAGCCAATCCATCAAGAAGGTTACAATACAACCTTCTCGCTGGCTTTTCTTATGCTTGTCGGGGGTGATCAAGGCGCTTTCGCTTTTCTTTGTCTAGCTGCAGCGCCTAGGGGCTCGAGGTCATAAGCCACCCCGACAAGAAGGTTAAAGAACAACCTTCCCGTCGGATCGTCTTATGCTTGTCGCCCCTGTGCAAGGCGCTTTCGCTTTTCTACTTGGACTAGCACTACTTAAAATGTATGCCTGCTTTAAAACAATATGACTTGATTTCTTCTGTTTCCGCTAAATTCTATTCTTTTATTCGAATGTTGCCTTTCCTTTTATCGTACATATTAATAAATCTTGTTTTTTGAAAGGAAGTGCAGGAGAGTATGTACTACTATCCGACATATAGAAATAATTACGTGCCTAATAAAAGGATGAATGTGGTACGTGTTACTGGAGAAGGTATAGTTACCGTTCAGCCAAATATGGCTAAGGTAACATTAGGAGCATCTACTGAAGCTATGGATGTAACACAGGCTCAGAATAATAATTCAATAATCATTGCGAGGATTAAGGAGGCATTAAAGAAGCTTGGAGTGCCGGAGCAACAGATTCAAACTGTCGACTATTCTATCTTTCCGCAATATGATTATAAGGATGGAGAACAAATTTTTAGAGGGTATAAAGTTCAACATCTTCTTCTTGTTACCATTGAACATATAGAAAATACCGGGATAGTCATTGATACATCTGTCAGCAATGGCGCAAACATCGTCTCTGGAATTCAATTTACTGCAAGGGATGCTGACCAGTTTGTCCAACAGGCGCTATCATTAGCGGTTGTAAATTCCCTTCAGAAAGCAGAAGCAATTGCGGGGACTTTAGGTGTTAAATTAATAAAAACACCCATACAAGTGATAGAAAATACACACCAGCAAGGTGCCCCTATTCCCTTTCAGGCAACCGCCTTTGCAAAAAGCGAGGCTGCTACTCCAATTCAGCCAGGGACAATAGAATTTAAAAGTACTATCTCTGCTGAATATATATATTCTTGAAATAAAAAAAGCAATAACCCATTTGGTTATTGCTTTTCTCATTTGTTATGTATAGCCGCCTTTGCCGCCGATTTATATGGAGTTTCATACCTGCTCCAACAGGTGGGTGTCCGCAATTGCTTTCTCATTCGTCCTCATCAAATGGAGGCATGATGTTCCAGCAATGATATTGAACTCCCTAATTCTAAATAAAGGTTGAAACTTCATATACAAGCGAACAATGCAGCTTTTGTATTCTTATCTTATCTTATCTTATATTAGCTAACTGTACAAGTGGAAATAAACGGAAGGGGAAATCCTGCTTTTATTTTCATAATCCATTAGAAGTAGATAACAATACTAGATATAGCTTAAATAAAAAAATGAAGGGAAAGTATTTATGACAAACGAAAATCGCGAAGAATTCTTAAAAAACCAAAGAGATTTAAAATACAGATATCTTGGCGGAACAAGGGATAATAGAACCGAAGCAACCTCTGATCCTGCCTATAATAATCGAAGTGATACAGATATGTCCCCAGGCGCAGAGGGTCGGTCGGCAATGAAAAAAGAAGAATGAAAATCCCGAAAGGTGTACCTTTCGGGATTTTCATTCTTCCAATTATGCACGTGAAACGTATGAAGCTTCTGTTGTATTAATAATTAATTTATCACCTTGGTTAATAAAGAAAGGTACTTGAACAATTAAGCCTGTTTCAAGTGTTGCTGGTTTAGTTCCGCCTGAAGCCGTATCCCCTTTAATACCAGGCTCTGTTTCAGTTACTTCTAATTCAACCGTATTTGGGAGTTCAACCCCAAGTGTTTCAGTTTGATACAGCATGATTTGAACTTCCATATTTTCTTTTAGAAACTTTAGTTCATATTCAATAGATGCTGCTGGGAGTTCAATTTGTTCATATGATTCGTTATCCATGAAAACATGCTGATCTCCGTTTGCATATAGATATTGCATTCTGCGATTGTCAATTTGTGCTTTTGCAACTTTTTCACCCGCACGGAATGTCTTTTCCTGAATGGCACCGTTACGCAAATTGCGCAATTTTGAACGGACAAATGCCGCTCCTTTTCCCGGCTTAACATGTTGGAAATCCATTACACGCCAAATCCCGTTATCTACTTCAATTGTTAAACCTGTACGAAAATCATTTACTGAAATCATGTAAATCCTCCTAATAGTCTAGCTTCAGCGTTGCTGCTAATAAAATTTACTAGCTTTCAAACGACTGTTATTAAAGAATAATTAGATCTTTTGTTGAATGTGTCAGCGTTTCATTATGATCACTCGTAATTAAAGTATCATCTTCAATACGGACACCGCCAAGTCCTGGTATGTAGATGCCAGGCTCTACCGTTACGACCATGCCAGGTTCCAGAATAATTTCTGATTTTGAAGCTAGAGATGGTCCTTCATGAACTTCCAAGCCTATTCCATGGCCTGTGGAATGTCCGAAATATTCTCCGTACCCCTTTTCGGTAATATAATCACGTGTTAAAGCATCTGCTTCTTTTCCGCTCATTCCTGGCTTTATGCCATCCATTCCGCGCATTTGTGCTTGTAATACAATGTCATATATTTCCTTAAGCTTTTCATCAGGTTCACCGACTGCTAGTGTTCGTGTGATATCTGAGACATATCCTTTATAATATGCACCATAGTCAAGAGTAATCATTTCCCCTTTTTCTATTATCTTATCACTTGCCACACCGTGAGGAAGGGCACCACGATAGCCTGAAGCGACAATTGTGTCAAAAGACGATGAGGTAGCACCAGCTTTTCTCATAAAGAACTCTAATTCATTGGAAACTTCCATCTCTGTTAATCCTGGGCGGATATATTCAACCATATGTTTAAAGGCAGCATCAGCAATGTCCGCCGCCACCTTTAATATCTTAATCTCTGAATCCGTCTTAATCAAGCGTAATTTTTCAATTTCTCCAGAAACAGGGACTAATTCTGACTGTACGGCCTTTTCATATGTTTTAAAAGCAGAGAAAGTTAAGTAATCTTGTTCAAAACCAAGCTTTTTTATTCCTAATTTCTTCACTTGCGCTGCTACTTCATCTGGAATAGATCCCGCATGTTTAACAATTTCATACCCTTCACATTGTGCAGTAGCTTGTTCAATATAGCGAAAATCTGTAATAAACTGAGCTTGATCCACACTGATAAGCACTACTCCCGCAGAACCAGTAAAGTTTGACATATAACGGCGGTTAAATGTACTTGTAATAAGCATTCCGTCTATCCCTAGTTTTTCAAAACTTGAGCGTAATCTTTGTAATTTTTCCATTTTTATTCTCTCCCCTTTTTTCTTTTTATTAAAGCTTGAAAGGCCAATTCATATCCAAACATGCCTAAGCCTACAATTTGTCCTACCGATACTGGAGCAATGACCGAGGTATGACGGAAGGCCTCACGGGAATGGACGTTTGAAATATGTACCTCAATAACAGGAACCTGTATCCCAGCAATTGCATCTCTTATTGCATAGCTATAATGTGTAAAGGCACCTGGGTTAAAAATAATTCCAGTCACACCGATCTCATTTGCTTCTTGAAGCTTATCAATGATCTCGCCTTCATGATTGGATTGAAAACAGACAATTTCTGCGTCATTTGATTCCCCTAGAGACACAATTTTCTCTTCCAGCTGCTTTAACGTCGTAGAACCATATACATCAGGCTCACGTTTCCCCAATAGGTTAAGATTGGGACCATTCAATAATAATATTTTGTCCATTTACGCACTCCCGTGGAAAAGATTGATTTACAAGAATATTTTATCATAAATGATTTCTTTTCCACTACTTTAAGAACACCTCTTTAATAGGAAAGAGACTAACAACGGATTTATCTGTTCTTTTGATTGTTTTATTTATAATCCTCCTGTGTCTCCTTTTCCATTCTTTCTTTATATTTGATTTCACTCTCTTCATATGAAATGGAATATCCTACAAATACACCATATAAAATATAAAAACATACTGAAGTAAAAATGGTATTCCTCTCAAGTTCATTAAAAGGGTTAATTCCTGGAAAGATTGGATTGAGTATAAAAAAAACAACGATAAATAAACCGATGCCATACCCTGCACCTAACCAGATACTTGGAAACCTGCGTAAGAAGATATAATAGATAAAAGCTGGAATAATGGATATTCCACCTATCATTACAATACTAATAACCGTTCCAAGCCAGCCTTCTTTCCAGTCCCCAATTGTCCATGGCTCCAGAATAACATTTGGTCTTATACTAGTTAAATTAAATACATAGGCTAAATAGCCAAGACCACTCCACAATATACCACCAATTAATCCGGTTACAATAACCAAGGTAATAAAGGACATTGGTTTTTCCCGTTGATTTTGTTCCAGCTGCTTTTCTTCTGCCATTTTTACCACCTCCATTTCTTATTATGTCCTTTAGGGTTTATTCCCTTGCATGAAAAAAATAAGTTGAACTGCCCTAAGAGGAATTTAAGCCTCCCTGCTAGAGGTTTTTCCATATTCTCTGTAGAATAAAGATAGATACAGGCAGCTTTAAAAATAAGTTAATAACACAAATATCAAATAATTTCTAAGTAGATCAAGTTTAAAAGATAGAAAATATGCTCATCATGCTCATAGGGAGGTGGCTTTCTTGAAAAATCGGATTTCAGTATTCATAGTCCTCGGCCTTATCATACTTGCTGTCGTAGGAATGACTGCTAATTTGTTCTCAAATCCTGCCGGTTTTTTGCTAAGGATTGCTGTCATTTTATTAGTTGGTGCTGTAATTTACTATATTTTTCAGCGTTTTTATAAAGCTAGCCCTAGAAAACGTGAACAGCAAGCCTTTATACGAGCAGCAAAAAAATCAAAAAAACGTTTTCAGACGAATCACTCAGGGAAAGGACATCCCCGTAAGGCTAGTTCTGGGAATTCCCTTTCATCTCTTAAAAAGTCGAAAAAAAAGGCATCCACACATTTAACCGTGATCCAAGGAAAAAAAGGCAAAAAGAAAGATCGGGCTTCCTTATAATAAGCTCGACCTTTTTTATTTATAATCTAATACGTCCATTGTGAAAAGAACTGATTTGCACATTTCTCTCCTAACTGGACAAGTGCTTGTTTTTTCTCCTGTGTTAATTGAAATTCAGTTGTTAATGCCCCCTCGGTTGGAATAAAGATAATATTTTTCGCATGCTTTCTGGAAATATATCTCGAATCATGCGCATCCTTCATTGTTTCAAATAACGCTTCGTACATTTGGATCGCATTTTTGATTTTATTTTTCGGTCGGTCAACGGCATTATGACTTAGCTGTATCCCTAGCACAGGACGTGTTTTTTTCACATTATCCCTATCAAATAACCACATTGGGAAATTGCTCAGTACTCCCCCATCGACAATAATACTTGTCTCTCCCCTTGTATGGAGCTTTACAGGTTCAAAAAAATACGGAAGACTGCAGCTCATACGGATCGCTTTTGCGATTGAAAATGAACCAGGATCAATGCCATATTGAATTAAATCATCCGGCAATACAACAAGACGCCCATTTGTTAAGTCAGAAGCAATCACTCTCAGTGCCTGCTGAGGAAGATCAGAAAACTTTCTTAACCCTCTTACAGCAAGCTTTTCTTCCACCCATTTTTCCAGTTCATCTCCCTTATACAATCCAAGCCGCCAATAAAGGAATATCCATTTCGTCACTGCAAATGGGATATAAGTTTTTCTTGAATCCAGAAATGTCTCCAAATCAAGTTCATCCATTAGCTGATATATTTCTTCACTTGTATACTTAGCTGCAATTAATGCAGCGACAATTGACCCTGCACTTGTCCCAGCTACTCTTTGGAAACGAAAGCCTCTTTTCTCAACTTCTGCATAGGCGCCTATTAATGCAAGCCCTTTAATTCCCCCTCCGGAAAAAACACCGTCTATATACATGCAAGCCACTCCCGTCGATGAACTCACTTGATACATTTTTAATCAGTGACACTCGAAAATAGTACGGTGGACATGATGTTTTTATTTAAAAGCACAAAAAAAGAAGATGGACAATAGCTCCATCTTCTTTTCTCGTATTTATTCTATAAGCCACATTTTAGCTGGGCATTGCAATTTGTACATGTGTTGCATCCGCCAATTTCCTCTACGCTTCCTTTGCGGCAGACTGGACATGTGTTCCCAACCTCTGAACCAATCGTTACATTTGTAGAACGAAGGTCATTGATTGTATCAACAAGAACAACATGCTGTTTCGTTTTTTCTTTTTTATCATAGGTCGTTTCATCGAAGCTGTTTTCTTCAGCTTTTAACGTTAAAACTTGCGAATCGCGTGAACCATCAACATACACCGTTCCGCCCTTTGCACCGCCACGGTATAGACGCTCATAAACTTTTTCTACCTGTTCAACACTATATCCTTTCGGTGCATTAACCGTTTTACTGATAGAGCTGTCAATCCAGCGCTGGATAATACACTGAACATCTGCATGTGCTTCAGGTGCTAAGTCCATGGCAGCAATAAACCATTCAGGCAGGTTATTCGGATCTGCATCCGGATTTCTATCTAAATATTCTTGAACAATATCTGCTTTTACTTCAATGAATTTGCCTAATCGGCCGCTTCTGAAGTAAGAGAAGGAGAAGTAAGGTTCAAGACCTGTCGATACTCCAACCATTGTACCCGTGGATCCAGTTGGAGCCACTGTTAATAGATGCGAGTTACGAATTCCGTTATCAATAATTGATTGTTGAATATCTGCAGGCATTTTTTGCATAAATCCAGTCTCTGTAAATGCCTTTCTTAAACGTTTTGTCTCTTCTTCTGTTTCCCCAGTTAAGAACGGGAAGCTGCCTTTTTCTTCGGCGAGTTCAACAGAAGCACGGTAAGCAGTTGTCGCGATTGTTTCAAAAACTTTATCAACAAGCTCATTACCCTTTTCAGAACCATATTCTGTTTCACAATAAATTAATAAGTCGTGCAGACCCATAACACCCAAACCAACACGGCGCTCACCAAGAGCCTGTTTCTTATTCTCTGCAAGGAAATATGGAGTTGCATCAATTACGTTATCCTGCATCCGTACACCGACTTCAACTGTACGCTTTAATTTTTCAAAGTTTACGGTTTTGTTCTCTTTATCAGCCATTTCTGCCAGGTTAACAGCAGCCAAATTGCAGACACTATATGGTGCAAGAGGCTGTTCCCCACATGGGTTAGTTGCTACAACCTTCTGTCCATATGCTCTTGCATTTGTCATGTCATTTGCATTATCAATAAAGAAGATTCCGGGTTCTGCTGAGTAAGTCGCACAAATGTTGATTAAATTCCAAAGTTCTTTCGCTTGGATTTTGCGATAAACACGGACTTTATGACCAAGTTTTTCCCATTCGCGAACATCCCCAACCTTATGCCATTCCTCATTATAGTTACGCATTTCATCTTGATCATAGCTCTCTACATCCGGGAAACGGAGTTCATACTCAGCATCATTCTCAACTGCATTCATGAATTCCTTCGTCAAGCAAACAGAAATATTCGCTCCAGTAAGGAATTCAGAATTATGAACAGAATAATTGCCTCCAGTTGCTAGTTTCTCTTCTGCATCATTTATTATTTTCTCATTAAAGCCGCCATGTCCTGGAATTTGCTTATAATTTACAATTCCTTGGTACATTGCTAGTTCTTGCTCTGTAAAAGGGGTATATTTTAATTTTTCTTTTGCATATTTTTTAATTGTTTCATCCTTTGTCGTTTCAAGCAAGAAACGCAAAATTCTTGGATTTTGCATTTTTGAAATGATGAATTCAATAATGTCAGGATGCCAATCACTAAGCATGATCATCTGAGCCCCTCTGCGGGAACCGCCTTGCTCAACAAGATGAGTCAATTTCGCAATATCATCTAACCATGAAACGGAGCCTGATGATTTACCATTAACACCTTTTGCCAGCGTGTTGCGGGGTCTTAAGGTAGAACCGTTTGTTCCGACTCCGCCGCCGCGGCTCATGATCTCCATCACTTGCTTGCGGTGTTCAGAAATGCCTTCACGGGAATCTTGCACAAATGGCATCACATAACAGTTAAAGTATGTTACGTCCGTATCTGCACCCGCTCCATATAGAACACGGCCAGCTGGAATAAAGTTTAAGCTCGCAAGCTCTTGGTAGAATTTCTCAAACCATTCTTGTCTTTTCTCTTCTGTTTTCTCAACGGATGCAAGACCTGTTGCATTACGTTTGGCAATTTGCTCATAAAAAAGCTCTAGCGGTTTTTCAATGACATCCAGCGATCGCTTGATGATACCAGTTTGTGCTTCTTCTGGGTCATCAAGAACCCCACGATAATCTTCTTCCACTAGAACTGATGCTGCTTTGTTTTCCCAATCAATATCTATAATGTAGCCAAGCCCACGGGCAGGAAATTTTGGATCTTCTTTGATAGTTAGAACGACGAAGTCCCCTTTAGTCAGAGTTATTTTTTCTGTATCCTTAAATGTATACCTATCGAGCATGACTAAACGGGAAACCCCTTTGTGGGTCATTTTCATATCAGAGGTGATAGGGTGTACTTGAGGAAATAGACGGATGTCTTCATTCAAGCGTTCAATGTTCAAACTCATTTTTTGTCCTAATGCAACAGACATTTTTACAACTCCTTCAAATAAAAATATTCAATTTTGATAGTAACTTCAAAGCTATGTTAAATCTAGCTGATTTAATGAATAACCTAAAGTTACCATAATAAAACTTCTAAATCAACATATAGTACCTGAAATATTTTCGACACCACTACATATTGTGTTTGATTCACGAGAAGTTAAATTTGTCAAAATCAAAAAAAACTAGAATCGGGAGAAAATAAGAGAGATTCATAGGTTTACAACAAAATAAGACAAATTTCAATATTTTTTGCGGCTTGCACTTCTAATCAGATACTAAATTTAAAAAAACGAAAAAGCACAGAATCCTGTGCTTTCAATATCCTTACAATTCCTCTTTGTTTTTCGGAATAAAATCAAAAATCTCTTCTGATTCAAAGCTATCAACCAAACGATTTAACCATTCATAATAACTAAGTGCTGCTTTCATTTTTGTAATATCAACTTTTGCGGCAGAGCGCACTTCCTCATCTATCTCTTCCGATTTTTCTAACCTTTCAAGCTCTATTATGGATTTTGTCATCGCAGCAATGTTCATTGAAATACCTGTACGCCATTTAATGGAGAAAAAATCAATAAAGGTTTGATGCCAGTCTTCTTCTGCTAGATATAAATCTTTCCTTGTTCCTTTTTTCCACACCTTCTCCACCATTTTTAAATCCATTAGTGTGCGGACAGAGGTACTCATGCTTGTTTTGCTCATACCGAGCTCTTCCTTCATCTCATCAAGAGTCATCGGCTGATTATGAAAGTAAAGCATTCCATATAATCGTCCAATTGAATCTGTAATTCCATATAAATTCATATTTTTAGCAATGGTTTCAATGACCCTTTCCCGAACACGTTCAAGCTGTTCTTTCCCATCCATGTAACTATTCACATCCATAAATGTAAAATTAACTTTGCAATATTTCATTAGCTTGCCCACAAAAATGAAATAATCTTTTATTAGACTACCACTTTTTTTCAGAATGTAAAGATGGATATAGCACAGCATCTTGGAGGAAAAGATAGGAATTGTAAGAATTCATGTTATACAGTACGTTCAGTTTTTACTGTACAAAGTTTACAGCCGAATATGGCTAATTACCAGCTTTGCCCTATTTTTTTAAAACAAATACAATTAAATGGTCCTTATTGCGCGGCATTTATCACAATTTGCTTAATTAATCAGTACTGCTAGTCCAGAAGTTTCAATTGAACGAGGTGAAAAAACATGAGAGAACATAACGTTAAATTAAGTGTAAAAAACGTTACGAAGGTTTTTGGGAAAAATCCTAAAAAAGCACTACAGCTCTTAAATGATGGGAACTCAAAAACAGATATTTTAAAAAGAACTGGCTCCACAGTCGGTGTCAATCAAGCAACATTTGATGTCCATGCTGGTGAGATTTTTGTCATCATGGGCCTATCAGGAAGTGGGAAGTCCACATTGGTTCGTACATTAAATAGACTGATTGACCCGACTGTAGGAGAAGTCTGGATTGACGGAAAAGATATTACAAAAATGAAAAAAGAAGAGCTAAGAAATATACGGCGCAAAAAAATCAGCATGGTATTTCAGAATTTCGCCTTACTTCCACATCGTACCATCCTTGAAAACACAGAGTATGGACTAGAAATCCAAGGAGTAGATAAGGAAGACAGAAAGGAAAAGGCACTAAACGCTTTAAAGCTAGTAGGTCTTGAAGGCTATGAAAACCAATTTCCTAAACAGCTTAGTGGAGGAATGCAGCAGCGTGTCGGATTAGCCCGGGCACTGGCAAATGACACAGATATTTTATTAATGGATGAAGCATTTAGCGCATTGGATCCATTAATTAGAAAAGATATGCAGGACGAATTGCTTGAGCTGCAATCCACAATGGAAAAAACGATTATCTTTATTACTCATGATTTAGATGAGGCGCTTAGAATCGGGGACAAAATAGCATTAATGAAGGATGGAGAAATTGTTCAGATTGGGTCTCCAGAGGAAATCCTTATGAACCCATCTAACCAATATGTTGAAAGATTCGTAGAAGACGTTGATCTTTCAAAGGTATTAACCGCAAGCCATGTAATGAAAAGAGCAGAAACTGTTCAAATCGATAAAGGACCTAGAGTTGCTTTACAAATGATGAAAAAACTTGGGATTTCAAGTATTTACGTTGTTGATAAAAAGCAAATCCTTCTCGGCGCGATAACTGCTGATGATGCAAAGACTGCTGCAGAGAATGGGCAAACATTACAGGCAATTATCAATCCGAATGTTCAAAAGGTAACAGGTGAAACGTTGTTAACAGATTTATTTGACAAAGTGTCAACTGCTACAATCCCTGTTGCAGTTGTAGATGAAAACAATCGGCTCTATGGCATTCTTGTAAGAGGTGCGGTTATTGGCGGTCTTGCAGGAAATAATGAAGTCATTAATGTTTTAGAAGAAGCAAAAAAAGAAGTGGCTGCTGATCAGTCTAGTAAAGGAGGGAACCAATAATGGAAGGCTTATTGCCAAAACTTCCGCTGGCAGATTGGATCGACAGCTTTGTCGATTGGCTTACAGTTACTTTTGCATTCATATTTGATGCCATTACTGTAAGTTTAGAGGGGATAGTTGAAGGCCTATTTACGGTATTAGAATTTATTCCATCCTATATCCTTATCATCCTTATTGGTTTATTAGCATGGAAGCTATCAACAAAGGGGATCGCCCTGTTCGCTATCATCGGTCTGTTCTTAATTGATAATTTAGGCTATTGGGAAGGGATGCTCGAAACACTTTCATTAGTATTAACAGCGGTCATCATAACAGTAGTAATCGGGATACCTATGGGTATTTGGGCATCTCAGAAGAATACAGTTAAACAGATTATTACACCTATATTAGACTTTATGCAAACGATGCCGGCATTCGTTTATCTAATCCCGGCAATTTTCTTCTTTAGTATCGGAGTCGTACCAGGTGTTGTAGCATCCGTTATTTTTGCCGTACCCCCAACAATCAGGCTGACAATATTAGGAATCCAACAAGTACCTGCAGATATTATTGAAGCAGCTGAGGCTTTTGGCTCTACTACCAGCCAACGTCTTCTTAAAGTTCAGCTGCCTCTTGCTATGCCAACGATTATGGCAGGTGTAAATCAAAGCATTATGCTTTCATTATCCATGGTTGTCATCGCATCGATGGTTGGTTCACCAGGTCTTGGAGCAGACGTATACCGTGCGGTTACTCAAATTCAAATCGGAAAAGGTTTTGAGGCTGGTCTTGCGATTGTGGTTATGGCCATTATCCTTGATCGGATTACCCAAAATATAGGAATAAAAAAACAAGGGGGAAAAATATAATGAAAAAAAAATGGTTATCTTTATTAATGGTACCTGCCTTAACATTCGGACTAGCAGCTTGCGGGTCTGATGAGGCAAGCAGTGACAAAGGCAAGGCAGATAAGGGATCTTCTGAAGCATCAGTTGGAGAAAGCGTTGATTATAAAATTATTGGGATTGACCCTGGTGCTGGGTTAATGAAAGCAACTGCTAATGTTCTTGACGAATACGAGCTTGATGATTGGACATTAGTAGAAGGCTCTGGCGCTGCTATGACAGCCGCTCTAAAGAAAGCCTACAATAAGGAAGAACCAATTATTGTTACTGGCTGGAGTCCGCACTGGAAGTTTTCAAAATTTGACTTAAAATATTTAGAAGATCCTAAAGGGACTTATGGGGATGAAGAAAATATCCATTCAATCGCACGTATCGGGCTTGCTAAAGACCATCCATCCGCTTATAAGGTGTTAGATCAATTCAACTGGCCAGAGGAAGATATGAACACAGTGATGGTCCAAATAACAGATGGGGAAGATCCGGAAAAAGCTGCGCGTAAATGGGTCGATGAGAATACTGAAAAGGTAGCTAAATGGACAGAAGGCGCCGAGGAAGTTGACGGTGACAAAATCACGCTTGGTTATGTTGCATGGGATACAGAAATCGCAAGTACAAATGTAGTTGCCCAGGTGTTGACAGACCTAGGCTACAAAGTTACCCTTCGCCAAGTAGAAGCAGGTCCTATGTGGGCTGGTGTTGCTGAAGGAAGTCTTGATGCCCATATCGCTGGCTGGCTGCCATTAACACACGCAGATTACTATAAAGAATTCGAAGGCAAGTTTGAGGATTTAGGTGCAAACTTAGAGGGAACAAAAATCGGCTTAGTTGTCCCAGCATACATGGATATTGATTCTATTGAAGATTTAAAAGAGTAATAGAAAACGAGGCATTTGATGATGCCTCGTTTTCTTTATATCCAGCCCTTTTCTTCTGCAATGCTAATCGCTTCAATCCGGTTCTTCACCTGCAGTTTGCTTATAATTTCTGACATATAATTCCTTACAGTTCCTGCCGATAAAAAGAGGATAGCTGAAATCTCTTTTGCCGTTTTCCCATCGGCCACCATTCTTAACACATCACATTCACGCTTTGTTAATGGATTTTCATCCTTCATACTGCCAAAAATGAGCTCAGGCGCAAATTCACGCTTCCCTTTCATCACACTTCTGATAGACTCTGCCAGCTCGTCACTAGATCCATCTTTAAGCATATAACCATGAACATCTGCTTTTACTGCACGTTCAAAATAACCAGGACGAGCAAATGTTGTCAAAATGATAATTTTACAATTTACCCCTTGCTTTTTTAGCTCCTCAGCCACTTCTAAACCGCTCATAAGCGGCATTTCAATATCCATTAAACAGATATCTGGTTTAAGCGTTTGAATAAAACGGATGGCCTCCTCTCCATTTTTGGCTTGTGCGATCACTTCTAGGTCATCCTCAAAATCTAGAAGGGAACCAAGTGCTCCCCTAAGCATCCCTTGATCTTCTGCTATTACAATTCTGATCATGAAACAATACCAGCCTCTCTTTCCTTCACAATGACTGGGACAGTAATTACTAGCTTCGTCCCTTTATGAGATGTGATCTTCAAAGCCCCTTCAATCAATTCAAGTCTTTCTGAAATCCCCTTCAGCCCATTTCCAGCCTCACAATTTTCATCCATCCCTCTCCCATCATCTTGAATACTAATCGTCATTTCTCCTGCTTTTTCAATGATTGCAATATGACAATTTTTCGCTTGACTATGCTTTACCACATTCGTCACTGCTTCACGCAGACACATACTTAGAATATTTTGTGTAATTCCTGAAGCATTCTCAAGCTTTGAATCATCATGGTATTGAAAACGAATGCCTGCAGCTTCAAGAATAGAAGAGGATGCCAGAAGTTCCTCCGAAATAGTAATCGCTCTCATATCTGAGACAAGCTCTCTTACTTGCGATAATGCTGCCCGGGAGGTTCTTTCTATTTCCTTAGCTTCATGCTTGGCACGTTCAATATCCTTCGCTAGCAGCTTCCCGACCAGCTGGCTCTTCAATGTAATCAATGAGAGTGTATGGCCTAGCGTATCATGGAGATCACGTGCAATTCTCAATCTTTCCTCCCGTTTCACTAGTTCTTCAATCCGTTCATTCGCTTCATCAAGCTGCCTTTCCAGCTCCATTCTGCTATTCATCGAACGAATGCCGAATGGGGAAAACAACATAATAAGTATAAAGGGGATAAAATAAAACAATGCATTCTGATTTAATTGATTATAATGAATAATTATTGGTGTAAAAATAGATATTCCAAAAAGAAACAGAGCCGTATAAAACTTCTTCTTTTCCTCATACCAGCCAATAAAATGTGCTGGGAAAAAACCTAAAAATAAAATATTAATATTTATAAAGACAGATAGAAATAAGACAATACTAATCTGAAGGATTAACCAATAGGTAAAAGTCTTCCCAGCAAAATAAAGCTGCCGGTATGTGAGTAGGAATAATCCTAATAATACATAACCGGCATAAAGCTTCCAGCCTGTCTCAAAGAATATATAATAACCTGGCATAAATAAATAGATTAGAAACATATAAGGAAAGAATCCATATTTTGAAGGGAAAATCTTTAATTTTCCTTTTGACATTCAACTTACACCGCCGCTTCCTGCTTTCTCCTAATATAACTAGATAATAGCACGAAAAGGAAAAAGTATCCTAACAATATTAGAAAATTCCCCCACTCCGGGCTGTTCCCACGGATAATTTCCCAAGCGCCATTTCCCAAATTATACGATGGCAGCCATACTCCAATTTTTTGAATAATCGACGGCATAATTTCCATCGGCATCCACATTCCCCCGGAAATGGCGAGAATCATATAAATGACATTTGAAACGCCAGACGCAGTATCCACTCTCTTCATCGTCCCGACTAACGTACCTAATGCTAGAAATGGAAGAGATCCAAGCAAAATCCATAAACCGCTCATCAGCCATTCAAAAGCTGTTAGAGTAACCTGATTTATTAAAGCACCAGCTAAAAAAATGATCAGAATAGAAAATAAATGAATCACTGTTTGCCCGATCATTTTTGCAGCAAAAAATGCCTGATCAGAAAGTGGGGTAATCCTCATAAATACTGACCATCCCTTTGTCCGTTCCTCTACGATCCTGATGCCAAGTGTCATAATTGCTGAACCCATAACACTAAAAGCTGTCATTGACATTAAGTAATGAGCTTGCCACTCCTGTTTATCTTGTATATTCGTATTAAAGACTTTAGTAAAAATAATATAGAAAACAATCGGCATAAGCAGTGACCAAAAGACAAAGTATGGATTTCGCAATATGCGGATCGTTTCAGCCTTGCATTGCATTTGAAAAGCACGCATTTACATCGCCTCCCTATTTTCTGTTAATTGTTCAAAGGCTTCGTCTAAACGCCCTTGTTCAATTTGTATTCCGCTTATTTTAAGTTTCTTTTCAAATAGTGCAGCTATGACTTCGTCCGTATGATCAGTCACCACAAAGATTCTATCTTTTCTCTTATATACATCCAATACATGGGGAAGCTGCTTTAATTCTTTCATGGATATTTCTTCACTCTCAACAAATGAGACCGATTGTTTAGACAACTTTGCTTTAATTTCGACCGGTGTCCCGTCTTCAATAATTGTTCCATGATTAAATAAAATAATTCGGTCTGCAACATCATCTGCTTCCTGAAGATAATGAGTTGTGAATATAATAGTTTTTCCTTGTGCCTTTAATTCATCTATTGTATGCCAAAACAGTTTTCGAGAAGCAATGTCCAGGCCAACAGTTGGCTCATCTAGAAAAATTAAATCAGGATTTCCTGCCAATGCCAGCGCAAACCCAAGTCGGCGTTTCTGCCCTCCCGAAAGCTTATCGGCTCTTCTTTTTAAATCATCCTTACTTAGTCCAGTAAATGCTACTAGCTCTTCAAAAGGCATCGGGCTTGGATAGTAGCTCCGGAATAATTGAATAATCTCCTTCACCTTTAAGGCATCAATCACACTGACCTCCTGAAGCATTGCACCGATTCTCTCTCGAATCTTCTTTTCCTTAGGATGACTGGTAAATAGTCTTACCTCTCCGCTCGTTGGCTCGAGCAGCCCAAGCATCATCATTATTGTCGTCGTTTTCCCTGCCCCATTCGGACCAAGAATTGCAACAACTTCTCCTTTTTTTATTGAAAAAGAAACGTGATCCACCGCTTTTTTATTTTTAAATGTTTTCGTTACATGATCGAGCACCACAATCGAATCCATTTTTCCACCTCCATCATTTCTACTTTAATCTTAAGCCTTAGGAAGAATTTGGATTAGTGGATTATGTCATTTATTTCGGATGACATTTGTCATTTTTTTTAAAAGCCAAGTGTTAAATCTTAAAGCAAAAAAAAAACGGCCGAAGCCGCTTTTATCTTTTGAAATTCCATTCATCTTGTTCATAACGTTCTTTAGCGATTTTATTTACATAAGCAAGTTCTTCTGATGAGAGCTCATATGGCTCAAGTTCAATATTCAGTCCTTCAGCAAATCCCTTCATAAATGCTTCTTTTGCCTGCTCTAAAGTAATTCGTTCTTTACTTATTTCATTAATCGCAACTGCCTTATTTTTAAATGCCTTTTGCATTCTCTCTTTTACTCTGTCACTTGGATATTTGAATAAGCTAAACAGCTTATCTTCATCTAGATCGAGCAGAATTGAACCATGCTGCAGAATAACTCCCTTTTGTCTTGTCTGTGCACTTCCAGCCACTTTCCTGCCTTCGACAACAAGCTCATACCAGCTTGGTGCATCAAAGCAAACAGCGGAACGCGGATTTTTCAATGAATCACGTTCTTCCGCAGTTCTTGGAACAGCAAAATATGCATCCATACCCAGATGATGAAATCCTTTCAATATCCCCTCAGAAATCACTCGATAAGCCTCTGTAACTGTTTTGGGCATATCAGGATGTTCCTCTGATACAATCACACTATATGTAAGCTCATGTTCATGAAGTACACCTCTGCCACCTGTCGGACGACGGACAAAACCAAGCCCGTGAGCCTTTACTTGTTCCATATCAATTTCCTTCTCTACCTTTTGAAAATAACCGATTGATAGAGTAGCTGGATTCCATCCATAAAAACGGATAACCGGGGGAATTTTCCCTTCACTATTCCAATCAAGAAGTGCTTCATCCAATGCCATATTAAAGGAAGGTGATCCTGCACCTGAATCAATAAAACGCCAAACTTCTTTTGTCATCTTAAAACCTCATTTACTTTTTGTTTTGCTATGTTCTCGTTTTTTAGTCTATCAAAATACAATAAAAAAACAAAGGCAGTTGAAGAAAATAGGTAAATAGAAGAAATTTTATCTGAATTCCTTTACTCATATCAAGAAAGACCTATATAATAAAAGATGGTCTAGCTAAGATTGAAAGGAGAAAGACGCATTGAATACCCTTTATTTACTTCTAATTATGTTAGGGGCAATTATTGTCTACTCAGTTATTACATGGTTATATCAGCGAAAAATTGTCAAGACATTATCAGAAGAACAATTTCGTGAAGGTTATCGAAAAGCCCAATTAATTGATGTCCGGGAACAGAATGAATTTGAAGCAGGACATATTCTCGGTGCCCGAAATATTCCAATGTCTCAAATGAAAGCACGGTTGAAGGAGCTTCGTCCGGACAAGCCTGTTTATTTATATTGCCAAAGCGGAATGAGAAGTGGAAGAGCTGCACAATTTCTTTACCGCAGAGGTTACAAAGACCTATCCCATCTTCAAGGCGGCTTTAAAAAATGGGGCGGCAAAATAAAAGCGAAAAACTAATAATAAAATCCTCTAGCCTTTGTGCAGAGGATTTTTTATGTGCATTCATCTTTTTTTGTAAAAAGCACCTTTTTTGCAATAGCCTTATTGGCAAAAACAGTTTTTTGTGCAAGCCGACTTTTTTTGCAATCGCCCAATCTTATTTGCGATAAGTTTTTTTCACAAATAATTTAAATAACTTCTACTGGTTTTAAAAATCTATCAGTAAATAAGAATAGACTGGCTCCAATAAAGAGCCAGTCTATAAATTTATTGTTTTTGATAACGAAGAACAGGTTTGCGGGCTGCCAATGTTTCGTCAAGACGCCCAATCACTGTATTGTGTGGCGCTTCCTGAACGATTTCTGGATTCTCTTCTGCTTCCTTCGCAATTTGGATCATTGCATCACAGAAAGCATCAAGTGTTTCTTTTGATTCCGTCTCAGTTGGTTCAATCATGATACATTCTTCCACATTTAACGGGAAGTAAATGGTTGGCGGATGGTAACCGAAGTCTAAGAGACGCTTCGCAATATCAAGTGTTCTTACTCCAAGCTTCTTCTGACGCTTTCCGCTAAGGACGAATTCATGCTTACAATGTCTATCAAATGGAAGATCATACGATTCTTGCAATCTTCTCATCATATAGTTTGCATTTAATACGGCATATTCTGTCACAGCTTTTAGTCCATCAGGGCCCATCGTACGAATATACGTATATGCACGAACATTAATGCCGAAGTTGCCGTAATAAGGCTTCACTCGGCCAATGGATTGCGGGCGGTCATAATCCAATTCATATTGATCTCCCTGCTTCACTAGTACCGGCTTTGGAAGGAATGGAATTAAGTCTGCCTTTACACCGACAGGACCTGACCCTGGTCCGCCCCCACCATGTGGACCAGTAAATGTTTTATGAAGATTTAAGTGGACAAGATCAAATCCCATATCCCCTGGGCGTGCCTTCGACATAACTGCGTTTAAGTTTGCTCCATCATAATAAAGCTTTCCTCCCGCAGCATGAACAATCTCAGCCATCTCAAGAATATCTTCTTCAAAAAGCCCTAAAGTGTTAGGGTTTGTCAGCATAAGAGCTGCTGTGTCTTCCCCAACTACACGGCGAAGATCATCTAAGTCTACTAATCCATTCTCTCCAGATTTTACTGTAATAGTTTCAAAACCGGCAACAGTTGCAGATGCAGGGTTCGTCCCATGCGCAGAGTCTGGAATGAGGACTTTCGTCCGATTATAGTCTCCATTTGCTTCATGGAATGCACGGACCATCATAAGCGCCGTCCATTCACCATGAGCACCAGCAGCAGGTTGTAATGTTACTTGATCCATACCTGTAATTTCAATTAAATGCTCCTGTAAATCGTACATAAGCTCTAATGCCCCTTGGACAGAGCTCTCATCCTGCAATGGATGCAAATGTGCAAAGCCTGGGAAGCGTGCTACATTCTCATTGATTTTCGGATTATATTTCATTGTACATGATCCAAGCGGATAAAAACCTGAGTCAACCCCATGGTTTCGATTAGACAGAGCTGTGTAATGGCGCATTATATCAAGCTCTGATACTTCTGGAAGCTCTGGCGCCTCTTCTCTTAAATATCCAGCAGGAATTAGTTCGTTTATATCTATTTCCGGAACATCCATTTCCGGGAGGCTATAACCGATGCGGCCGGGCTTTGATATTTCAAAAATGAGTGCTTGATCATCCTTATGCATGGTAATCCCCCATTTCATTTACAAATGTATCAATTTCTTCTTTTGTTCTTAGTTCAGTTACTGCAATTAACATATGATTCTTTAAATCTGAATAATCACGGCCTAAATCATAGCCCCCAATTATCTCTTTTTCTAGAAGCTTTTTATTTACTTCTTTAACAGGAGCATTTAACTTCACAACAAATTCATTGAAGGTAGGACCTTCAAATGCAATCTCAAACCCTTTAGCCTTAAATGCCGCCTTAGCATAGTGTGCTTTTTGGATGTTTGAGATAGCCATTTCTTTCACGCCATTTTTGCCAAGAGCTGTCATTGCAACAGATGCTGCTAAAGCATTTAATGCTTGGTTTGAACAAATATTAGAAGTTGCTTTATCACGGCGAATATGCTGCTCACGTGCTTGAAGCGTTAATACAAAGCCGCGGCGGCCTTCTTCATCTACCGTTTGGCCAACAAGACGGCCAGGAACTTTTCTCATCAATTTATTTGTTACCGCGAAATAACCGCAGTGTGGACCACCGAATGCTGTTGGTATACCGAATGGCTGCGCATCACCAGCGACAATATCCGCACCTAATTTCCCTGGAGGTGTTAATGCACCAAGTGATAGCGGATTGCTTGAAACAACAAACAAGGATTTTTGTGCATGAATGATTTCTTCAAGTTCTTTTAACGGTTCAATACGGCCAAAAAAGTTTGGATATTGAACAATGACAGCTGCGATTTCATCATTAATCATGTCTTTTAAAACTGCTGCATCTGTAATACCATCCTTATGAGGGATTTCAATTACTTCAATATATTGACCCTTTGCATAGGTTTTCACCACTTCTTTTGCTTCTGGATGAACAGCACTTGAAATGAGCACTTTTTTGCGGCGTGTTTGTCCTGCACTTAGCATTGCTGCTTCAGCTAAAGCTGTTCCGCCATCGTACATAGAAGAGTTTGCTACATCCATCCCTGTTAATTCACAGATCATTGACTGGAATTCAAAGATTGCTTGCAGCTCTCCCTGTGAAATCTCAGGCTGATACGGTGTATAAGCTGTGTAAAATTCTGAACGGGATAAAACATGGTCGACAATTACAGGCATGTAGTGATCATAGACACCTGCACCTAAAAAGGAAGTATGACTTCTTAAATCTGCATTTTTTTGTGCTAACTGCGTAAGTTCTTTCATTAAAGCCGTTTCTGTTTTCTTAGGTTTAATGTTATATTCCCCTTTAAACTTTACCCGTTCAGGAATATCACTGAATAATTCATCGATTGAGTTTACTCCGATTGTTTCGAGCATTTCTTTCTTATCTGTCTCTGTCATCGGTAAGTAGCGATGTTTCATAGTATTGTCTCCTCTCCTATTTTTTCTCTCTTTTATAGAAAGGCGTAGCAGCCACAACTGCTTTCAGGCGCTTTCCTCGAATTTCAACTTCTACTTCAGAACCGATTTCTGTATGTTCTGTTTTTAACAGGGCGAGGCCAATGTTTTTCTTTAATGATGGAGACTGCGTGCCTGTTGTCACCTCGCCAATTTGTTCATCGCCTTTATATACAGGATAGCCGTGACGAGGAATCCCGCGATCGATCATTTCAATCCCTGCTAATTTTCTTGCTAAGCCACCCTCTTTTTGAGCAGCAAGCGCCTCTTTCCCAATAAAATCCGCTTCTTTTTGCACTTTTACTGCGAAGCCAATTCCCGCTTCCAGGGGAGAAATTTCTGGTGATAATTCTTGTCCATAAAGAGCAAGATTTGCTTCGAAACGCAATGTATCACGAGCTCCTAAGCCACAAGGCAGAACTCCTTCGTCCTTCCCAGCTTCTAAAATATCCTTCCAGATTGCCACAACGTCTTGTGCATCACAATATATTTCGAAACCATCCTCACCTGTATAGCCTGTTCTGGAAACAAGTGCTTTCTTCCCATTTATATTTACATTTTCCTGAAATTTAAAGAAACCAATTTCAGCTAAATTTGTGTCTCCTGCAAGCTTTTGCAGCACTTCTTCTGCCACTGGACCTTGGATGGCAACCTGCGCCGTTTCATCAGAAAGGTTCTTCAGCTCAACATTGCCTTCAAGATGATCTTCTAGCCATTTATAATCTTTTTCAATATTAGATGCGTTCACAACGAGTAAATAATGATTATCTTCTAATTTGTAAACGAGCAAATCATCGACAGTTCCGCCATTTTCATAACACATAGCTGTATACTGGGCTGCAGAGTTTTTTAATTTTGAGATGTCATTTGTCATCATTTTTTGAAGGTATGAAAGGCTGTCAGAACCCTTCACTTCAATTTCACCCATATGGGATACATCAAACAAACCAGCTTTTGTTCTTACCGCATCATGCTCTTCTTTGATGCTTGAAAACTGAACAGGCAGATCCCAGCCTCCAAAGTCGATTGTCTTCGCACCATAGTCTTTGTAGACATCAAATAGTGGTGTTCGTTTTAACTGTGACATTTACTCGTCCTCCTTTAATCCTTTTGAAAGATTTGAATATTTACCTTACATCCATAAAAAAGGACAGAGAATCCCCTCATAACGTGAGAAGATCTCTGTCCTTGCACCTGAAAGTTTACCGTTTTCGGTTTTCCCCTTTGGTGGACCTTCTTTAATGAGAAGGTCACTCTCCAGAGCCACGTCCAACAAGGGTTCTTTTGCCTGAGAGATTCACAATAAATATTGCTTGCTCCTTCGGCGCTACAAATGTAGTCTCTCCCCTTGCCTTCATCCGCATTTATAAAATTTTCCAAATTGGTTCATACTAAACGCAAATACCAACGAAAACATTACGGAAAATAAAGTAAACAATATTATTTCGATTAACTAAATAAAGTGGCAAATTTCAAAACTTTCAAAGCTAATTTTATCCTACCATTAGAACCACTTTTGAGCAATGGGGAATTATTTTCTCTTTTTAAGGAGCTGGATTAGATGACAGTGCAAATAAATTTTGATTCTACTTGGCAAAATGAATTTTTACATAGAATTGAAGAGGACGGACCGTGGGGAAGCTGGGAGCTATATAAATTAGCCTTAGAAGTGGAAAATCATACAATTATTCCTGAATTTGAAGGGTTACAGGCACCTAAACACTTATCAAGCCTTGTTCCTTTGCCGCATCAGCTGGAAGTGGCTAAGCAGGTAGTAGAAAATATGAATGGAAAAGCGATTCTTGCTGATGAAGTTGGATTAGGAAAAACGATAGAGGCTGGTTTGATTTTAAAAGAATATATGATTCGGGGCCTAGTGAAAAAGGTTCTAATCCTTGTTCCAGCATCCCTTGTCACTCAGTGGGCAATCGAATTAAATTCAAAGTTTTTCATCCCCGCCATCGCACAGCGCAAAAGTTATGTTTGGGAGCAATGTGATGTCGTTGTATCTTCAATTGATACCGCAAAGCGCAACCCCCATAAGGATATTATCTATAATCAGGACTATGATTTAGTTATAATCGATGAAGCTCACAAACTGAAAAACAATAAGACAAAAAACTATGAGTTTGTTCAAAACCTAAAAAAGAAATTCTGCTTGCTGCTGACCGCTACGCCTATTCAAAATCGAATCAGTGAAATCTTTAACTTAGTTTCCCTATTAAAGCCTGGCCATTTAGGAAATGAAGCTGATTTCTATCAAAAATATCAAAAGGACTCACGATCACTGGATGATAATGAATATTTGAAAGAGCTTGTTAATAAAGTGATGATTCGAAATCGAAGAGCGGATACAGGGATTGAATGGACAAAAAGAAATGTGGAAACGCTGCCCATTGAATTTTCAAAGGAAGAAAGAGAGCTTTATGAAGCGGTTACAAACCTTCGTGGTGATGGGAGCTGGATCAGCTCAAGCCAATTCTCTGTTATGACTCTACAACGTGAAGCATGCAGCAGCAGAGAGGCTGTTTTTTTCACATTAAGAAACATGCTTCAGAAAAAAGAGGAGCCTACAAAAGAATTTCAAGAACAAATACAATCATTAATAATGAAAGTAGAAGCTGTTCAAAGGAATGCGAAAGCAGAAAAGGCACTCGAATTAATTCAGCAAATTAATGATAAGGTGATCATTTTCACAGAATATCGGGCTACACAAATGTATTTGCAATGGTTTCTAAAACAGCATGGAATTACCTCAGTCCCATTTAGAGGCGGATTCAAGCGGGGCAAAAAGGATTGGATGAGAGAGCTGTTTCAAAAAAACGCCCAAGTTCTCATCGCTACAGAAGCTGGAGGAGAAGGTATTAACCTTCAATTTTGCAATCATATTATTAATTTTGACTTGCCATGGAATCCAATGCGCCTAGAACAAAGAATCGGTCGGATCCACCGGCTTGGACAGGAGAAGGATGTGAATATCTATAACTTCGCTATTAAGGATACAGTAGAGGAACACGTCCTAAAGCTTTTATATGAAAAAATACATCTCTTTGAAAAAGTTATTGGCGATCTAGATGATATTCTAACAAAACTGGACTTCGGAAATATCGATGACCATCTCATTGACATTTTTGGCAGGTCCTCCTCCGAAGGTGAGATGAGAATTAAAATGGATAATTTAACCTCAATGATTCAATTTGCAGAAGAAATGAAAGCGGGTGAAGTCAATGCAGCAACAGGAAATTCAGCACTTTCTTGAAAGGTATTTTCACGCAAACAACTGTGAGATGATTGAGTCTGGGACCGGTTATCTAACTGTACAATTAACAATTGAGCTAGACAAACAGCTAATGAATCGGCCATTCTACTGGCATTATTTAGAGAAAACGGGTGGCATTCCGAATCCTATGCAGCTGACAATGATAACCAATCCTGAAGCTGCACCAAAAACATTAAAAGGAGAAACAATCCATTTTGGCTCCCCACGGCTGCATCAAATTTTTGAATCCACAAAGAAGCTCGCAGGCTACATTCGATTATATGAAAAACATCAAAACACATTTGGTCAGCAAACCCCTTTACGCCCATGGCTTGGGATGAATGTGCGCATATCCTACCAATGTGATCGCAAAAGAGATGTATTCAGGTCAATCGGATTGCAATTAATAAATGGACAAATGGTGGATGGATTTCATGGCAAACTCTTGGAGCTAGAGCTTACTCCAAAAATTCCTGACTACTCTTTTACCTTATCCCCTTTAATCATGCCCAAAAGCGGGATGATAAGGATCCAGCACTTTTTACAAAATGAAATAGAAAAAGAGGACCATACATGGGCAGAAGAAGCAACAACCCGCTGGCAAAAGGATTTGAATTTACTTGAACATTTTTATGAGGAAATGGAAGAAAAAGAAGAAAGCTATGAAATCGAGAAAATAGCTTTAAAGGAGCAATACGAGCCAAGAATAAATATTTCGATCATTAATGGCGGGTTATTTTATTTGACAGAAGATGCATTCCAGCGTTCAATTGGAAGTTAAAAGAAACCGGCCAAAATCGGCCGGTTTCTCTGATTATTTTTTTCTATTGAACAATTCATAAATCGCATAAGGGATAATCCCAAACCATTTCAATAAAAAAGGCTCTTTTGCATTCTTTTTTTCTAAACGGGATTTTTTCCGTTCATCCTTTGGCTGATCAATATATTTTACTACTGTCTGTGTAATGTATTTTACATAATCATTTGATTTCATTGCCACACACCTGCACTTAGCTGATTTCTATTAAAATAAATCCAGACTACATGTCCAAGTATGCCCCTTTATTGCAAATTTAAACAGCCGACTATCTCTTTTACAACTTCATTAATTCCTTTTCCATTCGTATCAATGATATAATCAGCAGCCTGTTTGTATATTGGCAGCCTTTCTTGATAAAGCGTTCCTATCCTTTCTAATTTATCCCCTCTAAGCAACGGTCTTGTTTCGTCCCGTTCAAGCCTTTTCGAAATTTCCTCTTCACTCGCAAAAAGGAAAATTACGATTCCTTGATTTTTTAATAACTTCCTATTTTCATCCCTGCATATGATGCCTCCACCTGTAGTAATGACTGCATCATCTTTAGACAGTTCTCCCAATATTCTTGTCTCACATGCACGAAAATACGCCTCACCCTGCTGCTCGAATATCTCACTGATTGTTTGTTTTTCTATCTTTTCAATTTCTTCATCTGTATCAAAAACAGGCATCTCCAAGTATTCGCCTAATGCTTTTCCAATGGTCGTTTTCCCTGCACCCATAAATCCAGTCAAATAGATTGATTTCATGCTCGAATCCCCACTTAATTTTTTTCATTCCATTTTATCATTTTTTGAAGATCTATGTCATAATAACCGGTTCCTTCAACTTCTGGAAGATCCTTTATTTTTAACCTAAAAGTCACTCGATATAGGCTGTCAGCTACTTTCACCGTTTGATAATTTACTTCTCCGTCCATGAACGAATATACTCCTGATGCATTCACACTTTCTTCCTCTAAAAATTGTTCTTCTGCCCCTTTCACCGCACTTAAAAAATAATATTCTTGTTTCAACATCGTTACTGTTTCATTAGTCATTTTTCTCTCAGACACATATAATTCAAGCTGAATAGAGAGCACAATGGAAGCTAGGAGAATTACACAAAAAGTTAGCGGATAAGTAAAACCGTTTTCATTCCGGATCATCGTCTTCCTCCAAATCGAGGAATGAAATGAAGGAGGCATTATGCTGTTGCTGGAATAAATCATTTACAGTCATTCTGAAGCCGTCTTTTATCTCTTCGAAACGAACTGTTTCCACCTGCTGAAAGACAATTTCATGACCCTTTTCATCTACTCTTCGCCTAATATTTGTCCCATGCTTATCAAACTGGATACTTTGTCCATCCTTCCATAAAAGAATCCTGTCATTAAATATATACATCGCATCAGATAGCCGAACTTCCTTTTTCAATTGCTGTACAAAAACATGCCATTCCAGTATTTTATTTCTAGCTTCAAACTGTTCATTTTGGAAAAGGTATTTAAAGCTAAGAGGAAAAAAGGACGCAATTACGAGGAAAATGGAAAATGCATAAAGCATTTCTACCATCGTAAAGCCTTTTTCATTAAAATGTTTCACACTTTTCATAGGACTGTTGAAGAAGATCTTCATATTTAATGCATACCTCCATATTAGCGGTTTCCCCATTTCCGTTTTGAAAGATCTCATAAACAGTTTGATGAGCAACAATTGTTTCAGTTGCTGGATCCACCGCTTTCTTCTTCGCATCTATCAAACTTTCATATAAAATTTTATTAGCAAAAAATTCCTGTCTGACTTGGAGAGAATGATTAACTGCTTGCATAATCAATGGAAAAAGAACACTGACAATGACTAGCCATGCAGAAAGAGTTAATAATAATTCTGCCAAAAAAAATCCATCATTCTTTCGCCACATAAAATCTCCCCTTTCCGATTAGGAAGGTCATTTTGTAACGAACTTTATCAACGATAATAATAAAGGTACCAAATCGATTGATATTCCCATCAGGATGGAATTGGAAAAACAGCTTCATTGTGCCTTCCCTTATCGTAATAGCTTCTGGAATGGCCCTTTCGATTAAGAACCCTTTATTATGACCCTCACGCAAATAGTAGTAATTCTCCTCTGGAAGAATATGAACAGTGACCAAAATCTGATGTGACATGGCATATTGCTGCCCATATAATAAGTCTGATTTTAATTGGCTGATAAATTGCTGCTTTTCAAGAGATAAAAATTGAGATTTTAGCAGGATAGCAGAGGCAGAGGCAATAATGAGGAATACACTCAATACGAAAAGGGATTCTAATAATGTAAATCCGCTTTCTGAGTTATTCATGAAGAGGAATCCTTTTGTTTTGATGATACTTTTCCATCTGTAATGACTATGTCTTCTCCATTTGGACAGGCTGTTTCATTTTCGTTTAAATATTTTTCATCCACTAATTCTTTTACATTTGCAGGCGGTTTTTTATGCTCAATTTCATATGCCTGCACTTGGGCTTGAACCATCTTAACAAAAGCTTCGCACCCTTTTTTATTAATGTTTCCATTATGCTTTGTAATATTTGGTATTGTAATGATCAGCAGAACAGAAATGACGAGAAGAACGATCATCATCTCCAGCAAAGTAAATCCTTTTTCATCTTTTATTCTTTTCAACATTAAAATCCCTCCAATAGATGGAACATTGGTAATAATACGGCTAAATACATGGATACAATTAAAAATCCAATAAATACATACAAACATGGCTGGACCGTCTTTAACATTTTTTCGGTTTTTTCCTCTAACAGGGTTAAACAATGTCGGCTAAAAAAGAATAGCTCTTGGTCTAACTTTCCATTCTTTTGTCCGTGTCTAATAATTTGTGCAAGCTCTTTTTCAAAAAAAGAATAACTAATCAATATGTCCTCAAGCCTTTCCCCCTTCCGCAAACCTTTCTTTAATTCTTCACCAAGCTCTTTGTAAAGCGGCTGTTTATTATTGTTTTCAAATAGGCTAAGTGCTTCATGAACAGATAATCCTCCAGCTAACAAATAACTAATTTGCACGGAAAAATAATGGGTATAAAACAATTTGAAAAATATCCCAACCATCGGAAGGGAAACAAGCATCCTCTTTTGTTTGATTTGAGAAAAATGACGGAACATAAAGTAGTAGTAGCATAGGAGAAGAAGGAATAAAAAGAGTATTCCCATCGTGAGGTAGGGCATGAGTTCTCCAATTGTAGAAATAACCTTTGTAAAAATATTAGGTTTGAGACTCATTGAGATAAAAAGCGAGGAAAATCTGGGTAATATAATTCTTTCAACAAAAATAAATAAGACAGCAGTAATACAGATTAAAAATAAAGGATAAACAAACAATTTCTTTAACTTTTCGAAATCTCTATCCCGCTTCAGCATCATTTCACTTCCATCTTGAAAGGCAGCAGCTAATCCCCCGTGCTGCTCAGCGAAATACACATAGCCAATCAAATGCTGATTAAACCGGAGTTTAGACAAAACCTGATAAAAAGGGTAGCCTTCTTTCAAATCCGCCAGACATTGACTAAGTTCAAGCTTCTTTTTATTAGGCAATTGAAATAAAAGAGACTCAATTGCTTCTGATAAAGGATAGCCTCGTGAAAGCAATTCACCCATCCGCTTTAAAAACTGGCATTGCTCCTGCAAACTCCACTTACGATTGATCATGTTCAAGCACCCACCGCTCATATTCTGTATCTTTAATAAAACCAAGAGCTATTCCCTTTTTTATGATATCCTTTAAGTTTCGATATTTAATTTCAGCCTCTTCTCCCCTCGCTGCTTTCATAGAGGCATTCAATGCCCTCCCCGTTAAAAGTTCGAAAACACTTGCTCTTTTCAATCTGCCATAGCAATAACAGTATGGCGAACATTCACCCTTACAAAACGGACAGGATAATTCCACAAGTCTCTGCGCGGTTACAGCAACAAGGGTCTGCTCTATCTCTACTGCATCTACACCAAATTCACTTAACCTGTATATCGCTCCTTTTGCATCCCTCGTATGCATCGTACTCAAAACTAAATGACCTGTAAGCGCTGCTCTTACTGCGATCTTTGCTGTTTCTGCATCCCTGATTTCCCCAACCATAATGATATCTGGGTCATGTCGAAGAATGGCTTTTAATCCAGTTGCATAAGATACACCAGCTTTTTCATTTACTTGAACCTGGAGCACCATATCATTTTCTTTTTCGATTGGGTCTTCAAGAGTGATCACATTGCGATTGAACATATGGGAGGTTTCATTTAGAAGTGAGTAGAGGGTGGTTGTTTTTCCTGATCCAGTCGGGCCAGTAAATATAATTAATCCGTGGGCATGCTTTAATAAGGCAAGTAGTTTCCGGGTCATATTCGGGAATAAAGAAATTTGGTAGAAAGGGATTTGTTCTTGCTGAGGGAGGATTCGAATAACTAAACTTTCATTATGGCTGGAGGGGAGGGTTGAAAAACGAAAGCCAATCATTTGACCATCAATCTGGTAGGAGTATGCACCACTTTGCGGCCTTCTCTTTTCTCCGATATCCATAGAAGCCGTAAACTTAAAATGTGAAATCAGTCTGTCGCATTCTTCTTTCGGTAAATACAGTCTAGGGATCAGTTTGTTAGCAAGACGTAATTGGATGAGAGTATCATTTCTGCGGGGAACAATGTGGATATCTGAAGCATGATTTCTGACAGCATCTTTAATGATTCTTTCTGCAAGTTTTTCAATTGTGTTCAATTAAATCGTACACCACCTTTTCATTTGTTAGGAATATGATTCGACCTAATTATATAATCTCCTGCTTTTTTTGACAAATCATTCGAGTAAAAATATAAAATTTTCATAAAATAAAGATTCAAAGATTAGACACATAAATGAAATACACCGGAAATTTGGGGAGATTTGTTGAAATTTATAGAAATTTACCACTAATTTGTGACTTATGTTATTGGTTTAATTGTGAACTTTTTATAAACTAATAGTGAATACAGTGTTAACCCTAACTAGCTGTATTATAATGGAATCAAATCCGTTCTGAGGTGAATAGAAGTGGAACAAACGTTAAAAATAACAAATGTATTATCAGATCCAACACGCTATTATATTTATCAATACATTACAAAAAGACATAAGGATGTGACCGTACAAGAAATCGCAGATAATTTCGACATTCATCCAAACGTTGCCAGACTCCATCTGTCAAAGCTTGAAGATGTAAACATGCTAGTATCTGACACTCAAAAGACTGGAAAAGGCGGGAGACCAAGCAGGCTTTATCGTCTATCGGATGATGTGATTCAGCTACATTTTCCTTATCGCGACTATCAGCTGCTTTCGAACATTGCTATGCAAACCATGCTTTCCCTAGGAGAAGAAGGGAAAAAAGCATTGTATTTGACAGGAAAAGCATTTGGCAAAGAGTTGATAGCTCAGGAAATAAACCGTACTTCTAACAGTACTGAAGAGCTTTCATTTGATCAAAAACTAACCATCCTAAAAAATGCTTCTACCTTATCAGGCTTCCATCCGGAGTTTGAAGTAAATGAAGATCAAAGCAAAATTTATTTTCAAATTTATAACTGTCCATTTAAGGAAGTAGCTCTTGAACATTCTGAATCAGTATGTAATATGCACTACGAATTTCTAAAAGGAATGTTTGAAGTGCTGTTTCATTCCATCGAGCTAGTTGAAAAGGAAAATATGCTTGGCGGATGTGATTCTTGTGCATATCATGCAATCGTCACAAAGTAGCAACAAAGGTTATTTACTTTTGTCTACCATTTAACTTATAATATGTAATGATGTGAATTGTTAGGGGAAAAGGAGGGATACATATGGATCGTATGTACAAGGTTTGTGGATTCTGGACGGGAATATTTGCAGTCATGTTCTTCTTAGGCGATATGTATACAACGTCTTTAATCTTCTTTGCCCAAACAGGATTCTTCCTGCTTTTAAGCTACTTAAAGCTTTCAGAACGTATGTATTTATATGTTTTTGCAGGATATTTAACTGTGTTTTTCGTAGGCTTCACTTATTGGAGTACATTTATGATGGTTCCAGGTGCAGGTCACTAAAAACCAAAGTTTAGCTACATAATAAAAAAGCGATGGATTCCATCGCTTTTTTATTATCCCTTTATCCCCCTTTCTGCTGCAAAATAACATGAAAAGATGAACTCATTCCTCCAGGTATAATAAGACTGCGGATCGCTCGATTTCTTTTACTTACAGCTGAAAAAGGATTTGGATCATAATTCTCCTGCAAGTCCTCTAGAATTCCTGCATCTAGCAGAAATTCATCCTGCCTCCATTTATGGACAAACTTTAACTCATGATGATTGCCAAACTTAGTTAATGCATCAAAATGAACATGACTTGTTATATCCATATCACCCGGATGTTCAAGAATATTATTTATTAGCTTGTGCTTGTAATAGCCTCTTAAACTTCCATTTCTTCTTGCTGGCTCCATCCATTCCTCATTTGTATAACCATAATCAACAGTAAGTACTAGCCCTCTATGCAGGGTCCCAGCCATGCTTTTAATCATTGATTCCATCTGTAATGGGATTTCAATACGCTGCTGATGATCCAATTTTAACCCGCTTCGTGCTAGAAAGGATTTGATTTCTTCATTTGTTAAAGGTTCAAAGCTCTCAATAAGCATATCATCCTTTACGGTAACCATAACTTCTAGCAATTCGTCAGCATAATTTTCTATTACATGTACCGGAAATGCATCAAATAATTCGTTTGAAAAAATTAATCCTTCAAAGGGAGCGATTTCCTTTAAGCTTGCGATCTGCTTAATATTTTCATCAAAAGTTAATTCCTCCTGCTGAAGTTTACGATGATAAGGGCTTTCTTCAATAATATAATATTGAATCGGTTCAGCTGAAAGAAGCTTCCACTCATCAATAAAGGCTTTAGCAAACCTGCCTGTCCCCGCACCGATTTCGCATATGGCAGATGGGAGATTCATTTCAATCGATTTGCTATAATACCATTTAGCAATAGATCTGCCGTAAATATCAGAAATATTACTAGTCGTAATAAAATCTCCTTCGCGCCCTATTTTTCTTTTATCATTCATATAATATCCATATTGCGGATGGTAAAGGGCTTGCATTATGTAATCTGCATAGGTAATTAATCTCGATGGCTTCTTTTGTATATATTCCTTTAAATAATTTATCATTTATCATTCCCCTAAACATTGAAAAGATATAAATACGCTGATAAGCAAATCTAGTTTATTTTTTACTCTATTATTTTTCACCATTGACATAGTGTTAACTTTATTATATTCTACTATTAGTAGCTTAACTATATCCCCTCCCATTATATGAATAGAACATCCCCCAGAAAAGCCCTTCTCTTTTGAGAAGGGCTTTTCTATTTGTCTAGCTCCTAGCGGCTACTTGACTCTCTCTCAGTCCGGAGCCCTCCAGTCCATACGCCGCTAAACAGTCGCCTGCGCTTTTCTTTGTCTAGCTCCGGCTCCTAGCA
>NZ_LMBX01000016.1:0-12313 GCF_001439605.1 Cytobacillus praedii | reverse complement strand
GCTACTTGACTTCAGGCTTCCTCCTTNNNACGATAAGTCAACATCGAATCGCTATCGCTCTTCGTGTTTCCTTTATCTCAATCCGGAGCCCTCCAGTCCATACGCCGCTAAACAGTCGCCTGCGCTTTTCTAATTGTCCAGCTCCGGCGCCTACCCCCTCGAGGTCACAAGTCAATCCTACCAGAAAGGTAAAGAACACCTTTCCGGCAGGCTCGCCTTGTGCTTGTCGGGGGTGACCAAGTCGCCTGCGCTTTTCTTTGTCTAGCTCCGGCTCCTAGCGNACGATAAGTCAACATCGAATCGCTATCGCTCTTCGTGTTTCCTTTATCTCAATCCGGAGCCCTCCAGTCCATACGCCACTAAACAGTCGCCTGCGCTTTTCTGATTAAAATCCATTTAAGAAGGGATTTGAATCCATTTCTTGTCCGATCGTTGTTGCCGGGCCATGTCCCGGAAGTACAATCGTTTCTTCGGGGAGAATTAGTAATTGCTCATGAATGCTTTTAAGAAGCTGAGCATGATCCCCTCCAGGAAGGTCGGTTCGCCCAATGCTGCCGCTAAACAATGCATCACCAGCTATCACAAATCCCGCTTCTTTAAAGTAAAATGACAAACTTCCTGGTGAGTGACCTGGTGTTTTTGCAATTTGGAAGATGAACTCACCAATTTCCAACTCCCTTTCATTCGTCAATACATAATCCGCACGGTTTCCCTTCACTAGCTTGCCAATTTCAAACAATTGTGATCCATTTAACGTAGGATCAACTAGCCAATCCGCTTCTTTTTCATGTATATAAACAGGGATATTGAATTCCTGTCTTATCTCTTCCACTGCCCCTATATGATCAAAATGTGCGTGTGTTAGGATAATGGCAAGAGGAGTCAGCTGTTTTTCCTGTATAAAGCTGCTTAATTTTCCAGCTTCTTCACCTGGATCAAAAATTAAGCAACTATTGTCTTTCTTCGAGACAATATAACAATTTGTTTGTAGTAAACCTAATGGAATTTGATGCCATTCCATGATCAACACCTCCAGTTATGGATTATGCACTAATTTTACACTAAATGAACTAAGAAATTAAAGGAAACTCATTTATTATCGGAAAATGAAGATATTTTCTACTATTATAGGGAATAGTAGAATGAACGACATAGAAGTGTCACTTTTTGACCTCGACAAACAGGAGAAAAAAATATAGAATATAATACGAATGTATATATAGCATTACATACAGGTTCCATACCTGAATATGATTTTTCAATGGGCATACGCCTGATTATCATAACAAAAGGGGGCTTTTTATTTATGGGAATCGTTATTATCTTCTTTTTAGTTGCCATTTTAGCAGCTTATGGTGCTTGGAGTGCACTTAAAAACAAAAATATTCTAGGTTTTGTATTTGCTGCCGGTTCATTCGTTGTATTTGGAGGATTTGCATTATTAACTCTAATCAATAGCGGATACCCTGCAACACACTAGAATAGTGATATGCGCCTTGAACATAGGCGGCAAAAAAGAAGGATCCCCTCTTAGGAATCCTTCTTTTTTTATTGATTGAGCTGGCTTTCAACGCGTTGAACCTTTTCTTCCATTTTTCTCTTAACATCTCTTCTATCGTCTATACGAATATTCGTTGCTACTCTCATCAGTCCATTTTCAAAAGGAACCTCATGCATAGCCTGGATTACTTCGAATAATACGGGAAGCTCTCCTTCGATTATTGTATTCATCGGAGTTAATTGGAAGCGTATTTGCCCCTTCTTTTCATACTCCTTTAATACTCGCTGAATATCAGCTACATAACTGCTTACACTCGGTGTTTCAGTCCCAATTGGAATTACGGTTACATCTACTATTGCCATTTTTATCATCCTTTTCTAACTTATTATTCCTTAATGATAGGCATAATTTCTTTCGAATCCATATTAATTAGCTTTTCAAAATAAAACCCATATAAACAATGACTTCCATTTGGAGAACAGCTTAAAGGCTCATTCTCCAGATTCTCGAAAACCACTGTCTTTTCTCCATCTTTGATATTTAGTGAAAGAAGCTGGAATCCTTCCGCGTACGTATCAGCTTCTGAACTATAAAGTGGAGCAAATGTGTAAAAGTGATCTCTCTCATCAAAATCAAAATAGGGGATAAGCCAGTCAGAAAATCTTGTTAAATGCGGGATGTTTAAATCTGCTAGCTTATTAAGATCACTGGATAGAAAAGTATATGCTGACTCATTTATTTTATCAGAAGGAACCGTAATGGTCATGATTAAACTCTTTATCGCCTTCATATAGTATATCTTGTCTAATATTGTTTTGTCCTGCTCACTAAAAATAGACCTCTGCTTTAGGGGGGCAAATAATAACGCTTCCTCTTGACCCCAATCTAAATAAACGAGCTCATCCTTACTCTTCCAGCCCGCAAATGGCTCCTTTAATTGCATTGGGATCAGCTTTTTGTCTTTAAGATTCATTTGATAAGAGGAGAAATCCCAGCTTTCTGTAAAGGAAGAAAGGAGCAGTTGGTCCTCATCATAAGGGTTCCACTCAAAAGCAAAGTCAAACGCCTCCATTCTTTCAGACATGATCTCTTTCCCGTTTTGATCAATGATAGTAATTATGCCTTCAAATGATGTTGGCGCTGTATGAACCAACAAACGTTTCCCTGAAGGACTAGCAATTACCGAGGCCACTGGTGACTCACTTTCAAAGATCAATTGGTTCTTACCAGTAAATATATTATAGGTATATACATGCGATCCTAACCCAACATTCGTTATGTATACAATTTCTTCATTATTTAACCAGCCACTTACACTGTTAAATTGACCATTCTCTGTTTGGATAGGCAACATTATTTCTTGCTCGTGAAAGGAAGGTGGAATCGATTCCTTTTCCAATTCTTTTTGATGGTTTTTGAGCGTATGCTGTTCTGTCTCTTTATTTAATGTGCATCCTGCAAGAAATAGCGAAAGGAAAACACATAAAAAAAGAGCCTTTCTGTATTTCCGTCTTTTATTCCAAAGCAATCTCCACCCCTCCTTTCAATCCAATTATCTAATTATACGAAAACATGAGAGAAATGTTTCAATTATTTCAAAAATGTTTCAAAAAGAAAAGCCGTTATCGGCTTTTTCATTTTACATATATAGTGCAGCAAGGTAAATACCCAGAACTTCTTCAAATATTTCATCAAACTGAGATAATGGCAGCGGATTTATCCCGGACCCTAATTCAATTGTAAAGCCTGGTCTCCGGAAATCTTGAATAAACCAATCCTTATACCCTGCATAGCTATCGATATATTGTACTGGCGTATACCCGCTTACTCGTGCAAATTCAACAGCTAACACTTGAGATTCAGGTGGTTCAAGTCCTTCAAATCCCCAATAAAACTCTTCACCTTGGGTATGGAAAGCAAGCATACGATTAAATTGCCTTGTTCTTGCAAGATTAGCCATAGCTATCGATTCTGGCTCAGTTAAAGGCGCATCCCCTGGATAATCCCGTGGTGCAGGCGCTTTCTCTGCTGTTCTTCCCTTCTCTATTTCCCACTTTGCTGGAAATTGATCATTTAAGTCCACACCTCTTATATTAGCCTTCCAGCCAGTAAAATCCGTACTTCCTTTATTAATTCGCAACACCTGTTCTCTCATCTCATCCGGAGGTCCATCTATAACCAAATTCACCCCATCCGGATTGACCATTGGCACAATTGAAAGGTCTACTGATTGGTATAAAGGCATAGTTGCCATCCCTCGTATTGGCTTCACATTTATTAATGATAACAGAAAATGATTCAGAAGTGACATCATTATACCCGAAGTTATCCATTCGTTCGCATGAAAGGATGCATCAAAATGTACTTTTTTCGTCCCCTTGCCAAGACGAATTTCCTGAATAGGTTTCCCTAATACACTTTTACCTATATTATTTACTTGAATAAATGGGAAGATGGATTTCAGTTGAGCAATGTCTTCTGTTAAAGCTTTAAAGTTGTAGCGCCTTTTCCCATTGACGACTGGTGAAATAACTCTTTGGGGAATGTCAATTGTTTTTCCAGCTTGTAAATGATTTGGGTTAACTTTTTGATTTAATAAAAGAAGCGCGTCAACTGATAAATGTCTGGGCTCACTAACTTTCCAGAATGTATCGCCTTTTCTCAGTGTATATTTCTGTATGATAAATCCAGGGATCTGTACTTCTTGCCCTATCTGTAAGGCGGATGGATTAATCGTTGGATTGGAATCAATGATTAAGTTTAAAGGAATCATAAAAAGGCGGCTATAATGCCATAATGTATCGCCTGAACGTACTTGGACCTTCATTATTTTTACCCTCCTTCATCCATTCATTCATATGAAAAAAGGAAGAAAAAAATGACTGTGCTCTTATTCAAAAAAAACCTGTAATAAATACAGGTTTTTCTACGTTTTAATTTTTATCTATTTCTGGTTCACTTTTAATTAATGCTGAATTATGGACTTGTTCATCTTCGTAAAATCTTAGTAAATCCCCATAGATGATCTTATCGGAATACTCAAGCTCCTGAGATGCTTTTTCAATAAATGGTTCACATGCTGCAATATCGGTAGGCTCACCGGTCTTTTTATCATAGCATGTTTCGCGAGTATAAATATTATCCTTTGTAATAAAACTTCCATCACGCAATACGGTAAATTCCATTTTGTCGTTTGAAAAAAGGTCAGAACCGAATTCAATCGTATTCTTTGTATTTACTCCGAGTAAATGCAGAAGTGTAGGTTTCAAGTCAATTTGCCCTGAAACAGTTGAGAGTGTTTTTCCTTCCTGACCAGGGATATGAATGATTAAAGGAACCCTTTGCAGTTGTGTACTAACAAACGGGGTTACTTCCTCACCTAGAAATTCACCCATTGCTTTATTATGATTTTGGGAAATTCCATAGTGGTCTCCGTAGAGGACAATAATTGAATCCTCATATAATCCTTCTTGTTTCAGCCGTTCAATAAATAATTTAATAGCTTCATCCGTATAGCGAACAGTTGGGAAATAATTATCAACTGTTTTATTGCCAGAAGTATATGGCTCTATCAGCCGATCCTCTTCGCCCAGTTCAAATGGATGATGGTTGGTTAAGGTAATAAATTTGGTATAAAAAGGCTTCGGCATTTCTTTCAAATGCTGAATAGACTGCTCAAAAAAATCGATATCCTTCATTCCCCAGCCAACTGAATTCTCATCAGTTACCTCATAATCAGTCAATGAATAATATCTGTCGTACCCAAATGAATCATACATAATATCCCGATTCCAAAAGCTTTTGCTATTCGCATGCAAAGTTGCTGTATAGTAACCGTAATCCTTTAATATTTCTGGGGTTGCATTAAATTCATTTCCCGAATGGGTAAAGAAAACAGCACCTCGGTTAAGCGGATAAAGCGAGTTATCAAGAAGAAATTCTGAATCCGATGTTTTTCCCTGTTCAGTCTGGTGGTAAAAGTTTTCAAAGTAAAAACTATCTTTAATAAAATCATTAAGGAATGGAGTAATCTCCTGGCCATTTACCTTCTCATTTATAACAAAGTTTTGTGTTGATTCCATTGAAATCAAGATGACATTTTTCCCTTTAGCTATGCCAAACATTTCATCATTCGGCTGTTTATAATTTGCATGGATATAGTTATCTATATCCACTAATTCACTCCCGTCTGCTAATGCCCGTTGCGCGGAAGATTTTGATTGGAGAAAAACATCATAAATATGGTAATTGTATGTGCCAATATTCTTCACAAGCATTTCACGGTCGAATGTACGAGTAAGCAGCTGTGGGCGTTCTGTTTCTGCTAATCCCAGATTGAAAAATGCAAAGGCAATTGCAATTAAGAAATAGGCTCTGCGGTCTACTTTTGTGAATGGTTTGCTGGAAATAAAGTTTGGTTTGAACATGACAATAAGCACCAACAATAGAAAATCAGCGAAATAAACAAAATCTGTCACACTTAACAAATCACTTACACTGCTCCCTAAATCACTCATATTGCTCGTTTGAAAAAGGACAGGAATTGTTAGAAAATCATTAAAAAATCGGTAAAATACGACATTTGCAAACAAAACAAAGGAAATGAAAAAACTGGTTATAAGAATATAGCGATTTTTACTTTTCTCCTTCATAAATAAGCTAATACCAAAAATAAAAAGCAGAAAGCTTAACGGATTAATAAACAAAATAAACTCTTGCTTCCAGTTCTCTATCTTTATATCAAAGCTAGTCTTATAGACAATATACGTTTTTAGCCAAAGCAATACGGTTGCAATTACAATTAACGATAGCCTTGACTCTTTCAATTTATTCATACCGGCTGATACCCTCCCTGTTTTTTAAAGAACAGATGTGGAATTTTCATATTTTTACCATTTTTAGGATGAATCGGATAAATCAAACAATATCTTAATACTTTTTTTACAAAAAATCAATTGACCATTTACACTAGTTTTGTAGAATGTAAGGATGGCTAATTTACCATTACCCACAGTATTAGACGTTTGAAACCTCAAAAAGTTTCAAGATTGTCCAATTTTAGGGAATTATTAATTTTTTATAAACAAAAAGAACAGCCAAAAAAACGGCTGCTCTTTCTAAATTTATTTAGTTTTTTCTCTTAATAGCTGCGCCTCATGTCTTAATAACAATATAGCGGTCTGATAATCCTTTGGATCAATAAATTCCGCTTTGTATAGTTCCTTTATCTCCTCCTCCATTAATTCTAAATCCGCCACCCTGTCACCAATATAAATAATGGTTCCAAATCTTTTAAGCAGTTGCTGAATGTCATAAATTGTTTTCATTCTTTACCCCATTGTCTTAGTAATATAATTGGCTTTTTCTCATAAAAAGTATATGTGAAATCCATTCATACTACAAGCAGGATAAAAATCCTTTACCTGTCCGGGTCCTTAGGATGTAAAAATTTTGGTCTTCGATTCTTAAGCGGAATGGGGGACCGCAGCAGAACGTCTCTAAATGCCCGTAAATTAAATGGAATAAACGGCCAAAGATAGGGGACGCCAAACGACTTTAGTCTTGCAAGCATAAGAATGAAAAATAAAATCCCGATCACAAATCCATATGTTTGGAAAAAACTTGTTGCGAGCAGCAGCCCTATTCTCATAAGCCGGTTAGCAAGGCTCATTTCATAGCTTGGTGTTGCAAAAGTGCCAATTGCTGCAATCGCTAAGTACAAAACCACTTCATTTATAAACAACCCTACCTCAACAGCTACTTGACCAATCATTAAAGCTGCCACAAGTCCCAGTGCAGTTGCTAATGATGATGGGGTATGGATAGCTGCCATTCTGAGAATATCCAAACCAAGCTCAATTAATAAGAACTGAATAATTAAAGGAAGCTCGCCTGTATCATTCGGACCAATAAAAGAAAGATTTTCAGGCAGAAGCTCGGGCTGGATTGCAAATAAATACCAAAGAGGCAGCAGAAATATGGATGCCCAAACAGCTAAAAAACGAACCAATCTCAAATAGGCACCAACTATAGGTTTGTTACGGTATTCTTCTGCATGCTGCAGATGATGCCAAAAAGTGGTGGGTGTAATGATCACACTAGGTGACCCGTCTACAATAATACAAACATGTCCTTCGTATAAATGTGCTGCTGCCGTATCTGGCCTTTCCGTATATCTAACCATAGGGTAAGGATTCCAATGGCGGCCAGAAATAAATTCCTCAATCGTTTTTTCAGCCATTGGCAGCCCATCCGTATCAATTTTTGATAAAGAATCTTTTATCTTTTTTACCATATCCGGATCAGCAATATCCTCAATGTAACTCACCACGATATCTGTCTTCGAACGTCTGCCTACTTGCATATATTCCATTCTCAACGTTCGGTCCCTTACTCTTCTCCTTGTTAATGCTGTATTAAATACAATCGTCTCTACATAGCCATCTCTCGATCCACGGACAACCCGTTCTGTATCAGGCTCTTCTGGACCTCTAACCGGATATGTACGGGCATCAATAAGAATTGCCTTATTAATTTCATCTACAACAAGCGCTGTTTGACCAGCCAGTACCGCATCGACAACTTTATCTAGATCATCAGCTGTTTCCACTTCAACATATGGAATATATAGTTTAACTAGCTTTGAAAGAGTATCACTTTCTAACTGCTCTTTCTCTAAGTCACTAAGCGCTTTCATTAAATAATGCAAAATATCGTCTTTAACAAAACCATCTACAAAAAAAAACGCCATTTTTCTTTCCGCATATACAACATCAAGCTGAATCACATCAAAGCTTTTTTCGACTCCAAGCTCTTCCTGTAAAAAGCAGTTATTTTCATCTATATTTAAATGCACGCTCTTCTTTTCCTGCTGCTCCAAATCATTTCCGCCCCCTCATTCTCCCATACTTTTCCATGAATACTATTTATCAGCTTAGACATTCAAAAAAAAAATCATACCAATAATAGGTATGATTAAAGATAAAGGGCCAGCTATTTTATATATTTATTAATTTCTTTCAGCATTTTTTGATAATCTGCTTGTTCAGGTTTTAGTTCAACTGCCTTTTCTGCAGATTTTTTTGCTTCAGTGTAGTTTTTCTCATCTACAAAGATAAGAGCTAAATTATAATAAGCTTCGTGAAAATCTGATCTCTTAGCAATGGCCAATTGCAAGTGCTCTTTTGCTTGAGTAAACTCATTCAAATTAATTTCTGCATAAGAAAGTAAAAAATAGACCTCAGCAGATACTTCCTTATCTTTAGAATAATCCTTAAGCAAATTTTGAGCCTGCTCATACTTTTCTGTCTCAATATATTCCTGTGCCATAATTAATGCAGACTGATCATTCATCAATCTTTCTGGCTCATTAAAGCCATATTTCAATAGTCCTGCGAAAAGACCAGCCGTTATAACTAAAAACAACAGCTGCAGAACCAATCTCTTTTTCTTTGGAAAATGCACGATTCCTGCAGCTAGAAATCCAGCGATTAGTCCTCCGATATGTCCAGCCATATCAATACTTGGCATAGAAAATCCAAATATTAAGTTAATACCTAGTATAAGTAAAAGGTTAAAACCCATTGTTCGGAAAAACAGCTGCGGATAAACCGCCCCAAAATAGAGGAGTGCTCCAAAGAGCCCATATATCGCTCCACTAGCCCCTGCAGATATGGAAGGGCTGAAAATAAAGCTTGCTACAGAACCTCCAAAACCAGCAATTAAATAGATAAGCAGAAATCTCCATTTGCCAAAGATCTTTTCAATGATTGTTCCTAAATAATATAAGGACACGGTATTCATTAGCAAATGCAAGATCCCTATATGAAGAATAATAGGAGTGAAAAAGCGCCACCACTCACCTTCAAGAATAAGCGGATTAAACTTCGCCCCATACTTAATCAATGTTGACGTATCCGTGCTGCTCCCAACTGCTTCAAGAAACAGAAAAACAGCTACTTGAATAATCATAAAGATATATGTAAATAAAGGTTTCCCCTGATTAAAAATGCTTTTCTCTTCTTTTGCTTTGTTTGACGCAATAGATAGTGCTGAAAGCTTTAATTTGTCCACATCATTCTCTGTGTAGCTTTCTTCTAAATGGAATTCGAATGAATCATGAAAAATCTTTTGCGCTTTCTCAAAACCTTGCTCGTAATGATCACGATCAAAAATAATGGATTGTACTTTCGTTTTTCCATTGGAAGGGAATTGAAAAGGCTCGCTAATTCTAAATTCATAATCATCTACAGGAGGATAAGGAGTCACATAAATATTAACAACATTCATACTGCTCTTTGCAAGCTGTTTTCTGATTCTTTCCCCATTCATTGCAGTCAGCTCAATATCCTTTTGCATCCAATTGCTCCAGTCTAAATTATAACGAAGTAATCGGATGACCTGCGCTTCTTTGTTCTCCATTTTCTCTAGCCATATCTCGTTCTGTTCTTTTGATAATTGAACAATCCGATATTCTAGATCAGAAATAAAATAATGGGCCATCTGCCAAAATAAATATTCCTCTTGAAAACTCAAATTTTCTCCCACTCTCTTAACAAAAATCAATTTCTCCCATTAGGCTTTCATTCAATTTCCGCCATGAAATCTGCCTTTCTTTAACTATAGGCAATTACCCTTCCATTTGTAAAGAAAGATACCCATATACATATTTCCCTTGTAAATATACATTTAACCCCAAAAGAAAAAGACCTTATAAAAGGTCTTTTTCTTATTTTAGTTCTGCCGGTCCAGGCGGAAACACCATTTTCATCATTCGATCACGGACACCCGGAATCCCCATGAATGAGCTGACTGCCAGACGTCGCAAAAATGGGTTCTTAAATAGAACATTCATTGCACGGTAACGATTCTGGAAAAGAAAATATCCACCTAACCCAATAAGTAGAATAGATAGTATACGCCCCATTTTCATCCCTCCTATCTCTAGTTTGGGATGATCCTTATCATTTTATCCAAACGAATAGAATTCCTAGAAGTGCTGCTGCAAGGCCTGAGGAATAATTAACAAAGTCATTATTCATAAAAGGAACTCCTCTAATGAAGGTTGTCTTCTTCCCACAATGGCTTAGTGCCTCAACTTCTATCTTGCATACATTACATCTATAAACTGCCTGAGTGAAAGCTCCTAGTACAGTATCAATTAGATTGCCAACAAAGCCAAACACAAAAATAACACCTGCTTCAATTATTGTCAGATGAAAAAAATAAAAAGCTAATAGAGAAATTGTGAAAGCTCCACTGATTGCCGCAAAGGTCCCTAATAAACTCACCGCTCCAGATGTTCCTGCATCTATTGGTTTAAATGTACGAATGAAGAAAGGACGCCGCTTACTTAAAGAGCCAATTTCCGAAGCCCATGTATCTGAATTCGCAGCAGCAAGTGATATAGCAAAGCCAATGATCCACATCGTTTTAGGAAAAATAAGGTATAAAAGACTAAAAAGAGCAGCAGTTCCGCCATTTGCAGCAACTTGCTGCCAATCACGTCTTGATCCTTTTTCATGGCGTCCTTCTATTTCCACTTTATTTCTTTTTTTATATTTTGACCAATAGCTCGAACTAGCAAAAAAGAAGCCAAGAATGATTAATCCTTTTATCCCGAAACCAAGACTAACAGCTAGACCGACAAAGAAGGCAGCAATGCTGCCCGACATGGTCAATAATCGAAAGGAATAACCGCAAAAGGCCATGACAGCAATAAATAAACTTAGAAAAATGATACTAATCATTCATTTTTTCAACCTTTTTTACAGTAATTATTTTTTTTACAGGAATATCATGCTCTTCAATCGGAAGTTCAACTACAATCTGCGGTGTAAAAGCAAGTGAAATCGTCTGCCCTGCAAAACCTGCAAGGTATCGATCATAATACCCTCCGCCAAATCCAATTCTGTAACCATTCTTAGTAAAAGCAAGCCCTGGTACAATGATTAAATCAATTTCATTTGCTGGAACTTCTCTTGTTACCGCCTCAATCGGCTCGAGTAACCCATAATATACTGATTCTAGCTGGTTAAATTTCGTTAATGTCCGGAAGACCATTTCCTTTTTCTTCGGAAGACATTTTGGAATGACTATTCGTTTTCCTTCATCCCAAGCTTTTCTTATGATCTGATATGTATCAACTTCTGGCGATTTAGAAATTGTAACCCCAACAGTGTTTGCTTCCTTCCAAAGGGGATCCTGAAAAAGCAGTTGAGCAATTTCATAAGAATCATGTTCATATTGAGGCTTATCAATTTTTGCAAGTTCATCCATTATTTGCTTACGAATTATTTGCTTCTCATTGGTCATCTCTTCATCTCCCATTTGGTACTGATTGGCCGCCTTGGCTTTTATTTGTCTAGCTGCGGCTCCTAGCAACTACTGGACTTCTGGCTTCCTCCCTACGATAAGTCAACATCGAATCGCTTTCGCTCTCCGTGTTTCCTTTATCTCAGTCCGGAGCCCTCCAGTCCATTCGTCGCTGAACAGTCGCCTTGGCTTTTATTTGTCCAGCTGCAGCGCCTAGGGGCTCGAGGTCATAAGCCATTCCGGCTTGAAGGTTAAAGAGCAACCTTCCATCCGGCCTGTCTTATGCTTGTCGCCCCTGTCAAGTCGCCTCCGCTNTTTCTTTGTCCAGCTACGGCTCCTAGCGACTATTGGACTTCTGGCTTCCTCCCTACGATAAGTCAACATCGAATCGCTTTCGCTCTCCGTGTTTCCTTTATCTTTCGTCCGGAGCCCTCCAGTCCATTCGTCGCTGAACAGTCGCCTTGGCTTTTATTTGTCCAGCTACGGCTCCTAGCGACT
>NZ_LMBX01000014.1:45884-143010 GCF_001439605.1 Cytobacillus praedii | reverse complement strand
ATTCTTCACTATATTTTGCCATAAAAAACACCCCCGAAAGTTAGATTTATTACTCTAACTTTCGGGGGTCGGTACTTCTTCCAAGCGTTTGATAATTATTCTCTATGAAGAAAATATCAGAGAATTGATTATAGTATGCTGTCTTCTCTATCGAGGTAACATACGAAACCTCTCAAGAAGGAAAAAGTACCTTTCCGAGAGGCTCGTCCTATGCTAAGCGTGAGGCTGATCAAGATAGTTACGGATTTCTTACCACCATCCATCAAACATCGACGCCGGTACTTGTCTTTTATGTTCGGTAATTAAATAGCGTTTTTCAATTTTCTCCGCGACATCCAAAGGTACTTGCTTCCCTTCAAGATAATCATCCAGTTCTTCATAGGTAATGCCAAGTTCTGTTTCGTCTGCTTGGCCAGGTTTTTCGTCAAGAAGATCAGCGGTTGGTATTTTTAAATACAATCTCTCATCCGCACTTAATTCTTTAAGCAATGCCTTCCCCTGTCTTTTTGTTAGTCCAGTTAATGGGGTAACATCTGCACCGCCATCCCCATACTTTGTGAAAAATCCTGTGATCGCTTCAGCAGCATGATCGGTACCAATAACAAGCAGTCCTTTTTCCCCGCCAAAAGCGTATTGGGCAATCATTCTCATTCTTGCCTTAACATTCCCCTTTTGATAATCACTTAATGGGTGACCTTGGACGTTGGAGTTAAATTCATTTTGAACCTCATCGACGGAATCTTTAATATTAAAAACATATTCTTGATCAGCTTTAATAAAGGATAAAGCTAACTTTGCATCGGTTTCATCTGCTTGTACACCATATGGAAGGCGAAGAGCAATAAATAAAACGTCACTATGCCCCTCACCGCGAAGCTCCTCTACCGCCAGCTGTGCTAATCTTCCGGCAAGCGTCGAATCCTGTCCGCCACTTATTCCCAAGACATACCCTTTCGATTTTGTACGAATGAGATACTCTTTTAAGAAGTCTATCCTTTTCCTAATTTCATTTTTTGGATCAATTTCTGGATTAACATGCAGACTTTGCATGATTTCTTTTTGTAATGTCATTTCTCTTCCCCCTAGTTCCTCTTATCCAAATACTCTTTTACCTTTTGTTTAATCATATCTATATGTTTCATTTTATTGTCCCAGCATTTTTGGCTTAAATCGACCGGATACTCTTCTGGATTTAATGATCTCCGATACTCTTCCCATAAGAGATTTAAATTTTCCTTTGCATATTGCTGAATGGATGAGAGAGCTGGCAATGAATAAACACGTCTTCCATTAAGAAAAATATCTTTATGGAGCTCTTTTGCTTCAAAATCTGTAACATATTTCTTTATATATGTATGAACAGGATGGAACATTTTCAAACGTTTTTCTTCTTGAGGATTCTCAAAATCTAAAGCAATGTAATCCCCTTCAGATTTATTAAATTTTTTATTTATGATTCGATATACTCTTTTTAGACCGGGTGTTGTAACTTTTTCAGGATTGCCGCTGATTTTAATTGTGTCTACCATTTCTCCCGCATCATTTTCTATCGAAACAAGCTTGTAAACCGCTCCAAGAGCAGCCTGATCATAGGCAGTAATCAATTTTGTTCCAATTCCCCATACATCAATTTTCGCACCTTGCCCTTTTAAATTCAAGATTGTATACTCATCTAGATCATTAGAGGCGATAATTTTCGTTTGATGGAAACCTGCAGCATCAAGCATTTTCCTGGCTTCTTTCGATAGATAAGCAAGATCGCCGCTATCTAGTCGAATACCTACAAAGTTAATCTTATCCCCTAGCTCTTGTGCTACTTTTATGGCGTTTGGTATTCCAGATTTCAATGTATCATAAGTATCTACAAGAAATACACAGTTTTTGTGCCTTTCCGCATATTTATGGAAAGCAGTATATTCATCACGGTATGCTTGTACAAGTGCATGTGCATGTGTGCCAGAAACAGGCATGCCAAATTTCTTTCCAGCTCTTGCGTTTGAGGTTGATTGAAAACCGCCAATATAAGCAGCTCTTGCTCCCCAAATGGCTGCATCCATTTCATGTGCCCGCCGCGTGCCAAATTCCATTGCAATTTCTTCTCCTACAACTTCCTTGATTCGTGCTGCTTTCGTCGCAATAAGCGTTTGATAATTAATAATGTTCAACAAGGCTGTTTCAATTAATTGTGCCTGTGCAAGCGGTGCCTCTACTCTCAAAATTGGTTCATTTCCAAAAACCAGCTCCCCTTCTTCTAATGAACGAATGGAACCAGTAAAAGTAATTGAGCGTAAATATTCAAGAAAATCTTCTTTATAATGCAATTCATCACGTAAGTAGGCGATATCACTCTCTGAAAAACGGAATTGCTCAATAAATTCAATGACTCTTTCTAACCCAGCAAATATTCCATATCCATTTCCAAAGGGAATCTTACGAAAAAAAACTTCAAAAACGGCATTTTTATTATGGATATGGTCATTCCAATACGTTTCTGCCATATTTATTTGATATAAATCTGTATGTAGAGAAAGACTGTCATCATTATATGAAGTGCTCATAAATATACCTCCCCTTATAAGCGATTAATAGTTTTATATTACCCTGAAATGAGTATGATTACACAAGCCATGTCTCATCAAGTAAAAAGAGCTTGACAAAGGATTAAGAAAATATTAATTTTATATTGTTAACTTATTTATAATTATAGTTAACATAGAGAGGAGTACAGAAATGACAAATCAGCAACTGAAATTAAGATCTATGATTGTTACTGCATTATTCGCTGCTATTATTGGTGTTTTGGCACAAATAACAATTCCCCTCCCGCTAGTTCCCATTACTGGACAAACACTGGCCATCGGACTAGCTGCAACGATTCTAGGTTCCCGCTATGGAACGCTTTCTGTTTTACTATATTTAATCATTGGGTCAACTGGTGTACCTGTATTTGCAGAACTTTCAGGTGGAATTTCTAAATTGGTTGGACCTACAGGCGGCTTTTTGGTTGGTTTTGTACCAGCAGTTTTTATCATTGGCTTCTATATGGAAAAAACAGGTTTTACTTTTAAAAATGCAATGATAGCTAATACTATCGGGATGATCATTACTTTAGCATTTGGAACCACTTGGTTAAAAATATCAGCAGATCTTACTTGGACACAGGCTTTAGCTGGCGGATTTACTCCTTTCCTTGGAGTTGGTTTGATTAAAGCAGCACTTGCTTCATGGATTGGCATCATCATTCGTAAAAGATTAGTTTCTGCAAAGCTCTTATTCTCCATTCATCCTAATATTAAGCAAGAATCACTATAAAAGTAAGGGGCTGTTGATGAACAGCCCCTATTTTCGTGTATGTTTTTTCATCATAAAATGCTTCATAATAAATGGCGTTCCCAATATAGCTGGAAGAATGTAATAGCTTAGACGGTAAAACATGATAATTAACAGGCTAAGCTCTGCGGGTACCCCTTTTGTCTCCATACCAATTAGAAAAACGAGATCAAAGGAGCCAATTCCCCCAGGAATCAGACTTATAATACCAGCACATGCAGAAATGATTACAATTGGAAATACTTTCGTAAAAGGGACAGACACACCTAAAAAATTTGCGATTCCCCAGATGCAGATTACAACAAATAGCCATTCAAATATAGAAACAGCCATTAATTCGCTTATATAGCCGCGTTTTATATGCCCTAAGTTCCAAAATGACTTTTTTAGCAAGAATACAATTAAGAGAATAGGCGTGTATAAAGCGATTGCTAAGACAGCAATCTTAATAAACTTTACTTCGGAATATACATGCATATCGGAAAAGACTGTGAACCAGGATAATATGGAAAGTCCCGACAGATAAAACAGGGATAATTTAGCAATTGTCTGGATATATGGCATGTCGTTCCTTACTTGAGATTTATAATAAAAAGATCGCAAAGTTGTTCCTGCAACCCCGCCAAAACCGATTAGATTGGAATAAGCATTAGCTGCAAGCGAAAAGAAAATGAGCTTCCTTTTCGGTATGTATATATGAAAAATTTGAAGTAAGATGACATCATAAAATATCATTGGAATGAGGGAAATTAAACCCAGAATTAAAATAAAAAAAAGTTTATTAAGTGCAAGCCTGTCCCAGTAATGATTAAGCAGCTGCCAATTAAAATCTTTGAAAATTTCTTTGGATTCAATGGCAAGTATGAATAATATAAAAATGGGAATTAATATTTTTAAATACTTTACGAGTGTTTTTTGCTTCGGTAATAACAAAATACCCCACCGTTCTTAATTTATCAGTCTACCTACTATTCTATTACTCTATTCCTATGTGTTCAACAGGAAACCTCATGTTCCATCTTCATTGTAACATGTTCAACATTGCTAAAATCGGTCATTTCCTCTATAATTTATCCATTGGCCTTAAGTAATGAGGTGAAAATATGACTGAATTTATTATTGATATTTCGAATATTCCCACGGAGTACACAATTTATGCAAGCTTCCTTTTAGGAATGATTGTTAAGTTTATTTGGGTATGGAAGATTGAATATCATTTTTATGACTCTTTAGATACTGCACACAATTTAGAATCATCGAATAAATTGCCGTTTCAGCAGTTATTTTATTATAAATTTAGAAATCCATTATTAATTTGGATGATAAAATGCATTCGTAAAAAACAAGGTCCCGGTGATGATCCAGAAGGTGCTTCTCCTCTAATTGTAATCTGATTCATTTACTATTAAGAGGAGTGACAAAATGAAAAAACAAAAAAACATTTATTTAATATTAATGCTTGTAGCGGGAACAATGCTTTTATCTGCTTGTGGAGCACCCAATACACAAAATAGTGACGGTTTCTTCCAAAAGTTCGTTGTTGAACCATTTGCTTCATTAATTCATGGAGTGGCTGTTTTCTTTAATGATAACTATGGCATTGCAATTATTGTAATTACACTTGCCATCCGACTGCTGTTAATGCCTTTAATGTTAAAACAATATAAAAAACAGCAAATCATGAAAGAGAAAATGGATGTCCTTAAGCCGGAAATGGATAACATCCAAAAAAAGCTAAAAGCTGCTAAGGACCAAAAAGAACAGCAAAAGCTGCAACAGGAGATGTTTGCTCTTTATAAGAAGCATAATGTCAATCCACTTAATATGGGCTGTCTTCCAATTCTCATTCAAATGCCAATATTAATGGGATTTTATTATGCGATTAGAGGTTCTGAGGAAATTGCTGCTCATTCGTTTTTATGGTTTAATCTTGGCCATTCTGATTTATGGATAACAGCTGTGGCTGGGATCGTTTATTATTTACAATTTAAAGTTTCACAATCGAATATGCCTGTCCAAACACAGCAGCAAATGAAGTTCATGGGGCTTCTCTCCCCTATAATGATCGTCTTAATTTCGTTAAATGCTCCTGCAGCATTGCCTTTGTATTGGACAGTCGGCGGTATTTTCTTAACCGTACAAACAATGATTGGAAGAAAACTTTATCCTTCTGTGAAGTCTAAAAGTACAGAAATAAGTTCAAATTAACAATAAAGGAGTATAGCACCTTGCTATACTCCTTTTACAATTTTCCCTGCAACCAGTCCTAGGAAAGCAAGTAAAATTCCTCCTGTATACGTTATTGCAATATAAATAAATCCCGCTGTTTTTTCTTTACTAGTCAGTAGCTTTACTGTTTCTAAATTAAAAGTAGAAAATGTTGTAAAGGCGCCCATAAATCCAGTTCCCAGAAGTAAGGTCAACTCATTATCTTCTGTTATTCCGAGCAGATATCCTAATAAAAAAGACCCGATCCAATTTACAGCTAATGTACCTAAAGGGATTCTTCTTGGTAATATCCTTTGGAAGTAGGAAGTTATTAGGTAACGGCAAATTGCACCAAAAAAACCCCCTATTCCTACTAAACACATGTGGAATATCATTCTTATATCCTCACTTTTCTGTATGTATGAAAGTAGCCAAACCATGATGCAGCCAGTCCGCCAATTAAACTGATCACAATGTAAAGTACCGCTAATATCAATTCTCCATGATCGATTAGCCTAATCGTTTCTGTACTTAAGGTGGACATTGTTGTGTAAGAACCGATTGCCCCTGTCCCAATTGAAAGAACGAGCGTACGGTTCACTTTTTCGTTTTCAGTGAATGTCCTTGTGAAAATTCCAATGAGAAACGCCCCTGTTAAATTTGCAACAAGTGTTCCGAATGGAAAGACATCTTGCATGAAGTAAAATTCATTCAAGATAGAAATCAAATAGCGAAGCAAACTGCCAACAATCCCGCCACTCCCAATAAAAACATAAGTCATTATCATTCCCTGCTTTCCGCATTCATCGTTCCTATCATACCATTTAGAAGGAAAAAATCTCATCTATAAGAAAAATAAAACAAGGATAGCGAGCTTATTTGTAGGAAAAATAGATATGAATGACTTGAAAGGAGTGAAAGTATGTTAAAGCTTAATTGGATGATTACTGCAGCTTTAATGACTGTTTTTCTTACAGCCTGCGGAGCAAACAACAATGCAAATGATACCGCTCTCGGAAACCGTGATGTAACGGATCCCTTACGAGTTAATAATGGGAATCGTTATAATGGTACAAATAATCTTAACGATCGAGACCCACTGCTCCGTGTAAGAAATAATACGCAAAATGACAATATTGATTCACCGAAAATGAGAGTAGCCGACAAAGTCGCAGATAAAATTTCGGCTATGCCAGAAGTAAGAGATGTCAATGTGATTGTTACAGACGATAATGCGTATGTTGCCGCACAGCTTGGTGAGGGTGTTGAGTTAACACGTGAAGTTGAAAGAAAGATCGCTGATCAAGTTAAAGCAGTTGACCAAAGTATTGACGATGTATATGTATCAGCAAATCCAGATTTCTATGATCGAATGACTTCCTATTCAAATGATCTTCGTAATGGGGAACCAATTGAAGGTTTATTTGAAGAGTTCACAAAAAGTGTCAGAAGGATGTTTCCTTCAAATGTAAATAATAATCGATAAGAGCAATACGAAAAGAGGATTAAAACGTAATCCTCTTTTCGTTTCTTTTAATTCATTTTTTCAAGCAGCCTTTTTTTTATTATTGGCCACTCTTCAATTAAGATACTATAATAGACGGTGTCACGAGCATAACCATCAGAAATAATTCTATCCTTTCGCATTATCCCTTCTTTAACCGCACCAAGACGGGCAATCGCCTGTTGAGAACGTGTATTTCTCCCATCTGTTTTAAAAAAGACACGATTTAAGTGCCAGTTTTCAAAGGCATGCTTGAGCAGGAGGTATTTACATTCGGTATTTACTTTTGTTCGCCAAACTGAAGGATGGTACCATGTAAACCCAATCTCTGCACTTTTGTTTGCAATTGAGATATCTAGAAAGCGTGTACTGCCGACAATTTCATTTCTTTTTTTATGAAATACAGCAAAAGGGTATTGAGTACCCTGCTCTTTTGCTATTAACGCTTTTGATATTTCAGCACTCAATTCTTCCTGAGAATCAATTTTTGTTGCCATATACGTCCATATTTCTTTATTGTCAGACGCTTTCCATAATGGGACTTCATGAATTTGTTCTAATGGCACTAACTTTACCGTATCACCTGTTAAAATAAGTTCTTTTTCATTAATATTCATTTGTACCTTCTCCTATAAAATCCCTTATATTTAAAAACTGCCAGCATTTTATTTGCTGACAGTTTTTTTCATTTGTTATGCATTTTCGAAATAATCTTTGTAAAAACCACCGACTTTACCTGAGTTATCGATGATAAAATAAAATTCCTCTGTTTCATTTTTAACATCATACGTTTTACCGGCAGTTAATGCCCTGTTTACGATATATTTAGCTGCATCTGTATGCACGCATTTAACCTTTTTCACTGTCTCTCGTTCACGCCAGTTTAGATGAATCATTGTAGCAACTCCTTCATTCTTTATATTTAATAGTATAAAGAAAAGGAGCTACTTCCTGCAAGATGATTCTCTTTTTTTTGAAAGTGACAATGAATGGGGATGGATTTTCATCCGAATGCTTCTGATCTTCTTTTCATCAAAAGTAAACATTTCTGTTGTAATCACATTCTTTAATGTAATATAAGTGTTTTCACATATTCGGTCAATTCGAATAAATTCTAGAAACTCATATGTCCGTCCATCGTAAACTAATTCTAATAATCGTCCATTTGAAAAATTATCCATATTTATAAACCTCTCTCTAAGAAGATGGCAATAGTTATATACCACCTTTCTAGACTGTTTTAAACATCTAGAGGAAAATAAATAAGTAGAAATCTAATTCAACGTATGAGCTTTTTCTATTTTCTCTTTAGCCTGCTCACGCAACCGATATTTTTGAATTTTACCAGATGCTGTCATTGGGTAGGCATCCGTAAATTCAAAATACCGCGGGATTTTATGACGAGAAATTTTTCCTATGCAGTATTCACGTATTTCTTCGCTTGTTACTGATTCTCCTTCTTTTAATATAATCCAAGCGACCAATTCTTCTCCAAATATCTCATCAGGTACACCGACAACCTGCACATCAAGAATGCTTGGGTGGGTGTATAGAAATTCCTCAATTTCGCGCGGATAAATATTTTCTCCGCCCCGGATAATCATATCCTTTAAACGGCCTGTGATCTTGCAGTAACCATGCTCATCCATTACTGCTAAGTCTCCAGTATGGAGCCAGCCATCCGCATCAATTGCTTCTTTTGTTGCGTCAGAATTTTTGTAATAACCCTTCATGACTTGATAGCCTTTTGTGCATAGTTCCCCTTGTACCCCATGTGGCACCTCTTTACTTGTTCCCGGTTCAACCACCTTTACCGCAACATTCGGCAAAGACTTGCCTACCGTTTCAACCCGCAGTTCAATTGGATCATCTGTTCTCGTTTGTGTAATGACAGGTGATGATTCTGTTTGTCCGTAGGCAATCGTAATCTCACGTATACCCATTTTTTCAATCACTGCCTTCATCACTTCTATAGGGCAATTGGATCCAGCCATTACTCCCGTACGGAGTGTAGATAGATCATATTGATTGAAATCAGGATCGTTTAATTCTGCTATAAACATGGTTGGCACACCATGAAGAGCTGTACATTTCTCATCCTGAACGGTTTGAAGTACGGCTTTAGGATTAAATTCTTGAACTGGGACCATCGTTGCTCCAACCGAAACACATGCGAGCGTCCCAATTACACAGCCAAAACAATGGAAAAATGGCACGGGAATACATAATCGATCGTCTTTTGTTAAATGCATGCTATGAGCGATATTATATGCATTATTAACGACATTATTATGCGTCAGCATGACACCTTTTGGAAAACCGGTTGTTCCTGATGTATATTGCATATTGATTACATCATCAGGATCAAGCCTATTGAAGCGCTCATCAAGCTGAAAGTCAGGCACAGAGCCACCTAAATTTAAAATATCTTCCCAGCTAAAAGTCCCCGGGAATCGCTTTTCACTGAGTACAATGACATTTTTTAGGAAGGGCAGCCGGCTGCACTGCAAGCGGCCAGGTTCATTTGTTTTTAATTCTGGAGCGATTTCATACAGCATTTCTATGTAAGAGGCACCTCGGTATTCTTCCATTAAGATAATCGTTGTCGCATCTGATTGCTTTAATAAATACTCCAGCTCAGCCGTTCGATAATTTGTGTTAACAGTAACGAGAACTGCTCCCATTTGGCCAGTTGCAAATTGAGTAATAAGCCATTCAGGTGTATTCGTTGACCAAGCTGCAATATGCTCTCCTTTTTCAACTCCAAGCTTTATCAAACCCTTTGCAGCTCGTCTGCAATTTTCATTCAACTGCTTATACGTCATCCGCAGTCCTCTATCTGCGTATACAACTGCTTCATGATCTGGATGCAGCTTTGCTTTTTCCTCCAATAGCTTCCCAACAGTCAAGCTTAACAGCTCTGTCATATGAGACCATCACCCTTTCGTTTAAACAGTTCTACATAACATCGTGAAATCCTTATAATTAATGTTAACATATATTATCTAATATTCAATATTTTCAAATAATAATAAATTGGTTAAAAAATACGTTACTAGCTTGTAACGCATTTTTTCATTATTTAACTATACTTCCCTTCAAATAAAGTGAAAGAGGTTTTATCAAGAACGGGGTCAAACGTAATTTCAAAAGGTCTTTCTCCTCTTTTGCTAAGGATGTTATGCATAGAGCTGTTCTCACTATGCGGCTGACAAAAGTGAATTTCAAACGAGTTTCCTTGAAGAATGGCCTTCTTCACTGATGAATGTTCATCCAATTGAATGCCAATTATGGTAAAATCAAATAAATTTGCCCAATCCCTTGCCGTCGATTCGCAGTCATTAACAGCTACCTTAATAGACTGAATAGAATGCTTGGCTAGTCTTTCATCCAAATACCCATTTGAGTTTAAATCATTCATCCGAACTGAATCTTCTTGCTCCCATTCGATAAAAAATGGATAGGGCAAGCTTGAAGAGTCTTTAATAAAAAGCATTTTCCACTTAATGATTAAACCATTTTGCCTTGTTCTGCTTCCGTTAAAAATTGGATATGTTTGACACCCTTTATTCTCAAGCTGTGTTTTCAAATGAACCATATTATCTGTTCGAAAGCAAATTTGGCCAAAACCTTCTCCCTTTGACAAGTCATGAACGAGTTGAGAGATTAAAGGATTGTCAGAGTCGGCAGCAATCTCTTGGTTCTCGATTGTTAAGTATTCTATATATGCATTGCCAACATAGAGTAAACTATTAAATGTTCCCCATTTTTCATGGCTTCCGCCCATAACAGCATGATACCCTTGATTCTTCCATTTTTCTACGGAAACATTTGGATGTTCCTTAATAAAATGAACAATATGGTCAAGTTCTAAGTTCATAGAATCGCTCCTTTATAGTAAACTGCTTCTATTTTAAATGGAAAGGAAGAAAAAAGAGAGCATGTACTATTCTCTTAGTTTAACTTTATCGCTTCTCCAGTCTTTTCATCTTCAAGAAGGAAGCCTTTCCCAATAAGTGTATCTTTCTCAACAGTTACATATCTTCGAGGCACTGTATCTCCTTCCGCTTCCTTTGATTCTAAATATACAACAATTTTCACTGTTTTTTCATCAATGATTTGGAGCCCTTTTATTGTCATTTCATGATTAATATAAGCGGGATCATTGACTTGAACGAGTAATACATCTTCCTTTTCCCACTCAAATGTCTCATCTAATTCACCAGCATGCTTCTCTTCTGTAAACACCCAAATCCCCCCTTTTGGCTGCCTTTCAGGAGAGTCAAAGAACCAGTTGACATTCTGAAATGCAATTTCTTCAAATGTTTCTTCTGCTACATATACTTCAGCTTCCTCTTTAGATTCAGTTTCTTTATTTTCAGCCTCTGCTTGTTTCTCGTAATTTTGTTCTTTTTCACCTCCATTTTCCTTTGATTCAGCTATTACTTCCTTTTTTGTTTCTTCTTTTTCTTTTGAACAGCCAGCTGTAATGACTAAAACAAGCAGGGAAAAAAATATCAGCTTCGCGAATTTCATAGCTGGATCCTCCTATGCATTTATTTCCAATGAATAATCTATGTTGAGTAAACCACTTTTTTTTAGCGTTTTTAAGGTTCGAAAGTCCTTTTTTTATCTATTTAGAAAATTAGGGTTTTCAAATGGAGCGGAAACGATTAAAATGAATGAAAGCTAGATATTCAATCCATTTCAGGAGGTATGCAGAATGAAGATTATGAGTAATGAACAATTGGTCGTCTCGTATCGTGATGCATTAAAGTCTGGGTCAGAGAAAGAATGGATTAGGATATTGAAAATGGAGATTACAAAACGCGGTTTAAAACCATTTAAAAAGTAAGTGAAATCAATTCAGAATTGGAGCGACAGGTTTTGATGCCTATCGCTCTTTTTTATTTTTGGGAGTTCGTTCGATCGACACAAAAAAGCAGGGCGTGATACAACCACCCTGCTTCCTCTATTATGCTTCAAATAACAATGATTCTGGATCTTCAATTAATTCCTTCACTCTAGATAAGAAAGTAACGGCTTCTTTTCCATCGACAATTCGATGGTCATAAGACAATGCAATATACATCATTGGTCGGTTCTCCATACGCTCTGCATCAATAGCAACTGGTCGCAGTTTAATGGAATGCATGCCTAAGATGCCGACTTGTGGTCCATTTAGAATAGGTGTGGATAATAGTGAACCAAAAACCCCGCCATTTGTAATCGTAAATGTTCCACCTTGCAAATCTTGTAAAGCTAATTTGTTATTTCTTGCCTTTTCAGCAAGATCTAAAATATCCTTTTCAATTTCAGCAAAGTTTTTACGATCTGCATCGCGTACCACTGGTACAACTAGACCTTCGTTCGCAGACACGGCAATTCCTATATCATAGAATTTTTTCAAAACGAGTTCATCGCCTTGAATTTCTGCATTCAATAAAGGGCTTCTTTTCAATGCAGCTACAACCGCTTTTGTGAAGAAAGACATAAATCCTAGTTTTACGTCATTTTCTTCCAAAAACTTATCCTTGCGACGTTTACGCAAATTCATTACATTTGTCATATCTACTTCATTGAAGGTTGTCAGCATCGCTGCTGTTTGCTGCACCTCTACAAGTCGATTAGCAATCGTTTGACGGCGGCGGGTCATGCGAATACGCTCGACTTCTTTTCCAGCAGGCTGAACAGCAGGTACTGCCTGTTGTTTTGAAGCTGGTGTCGCTTGCTGCTTTGTTTCCTCACGAGGGTTAAAGGTTGAGACATCATGAGCACGGACACGTCCAAGTGGATCAATAGTAGGAACTTGTGTAAGATCAATCCCTTTTTCACGTGCCATTTTTCTTGCAGCTGGTGACGCGATCGGACGCTGGCTTTTATGCTCATTACTTGTTTGAACCGATTCTTCTTGTTGAACAGCCGGTTTCGGTGTTTCTTGAATAGGAGCAATTCCAGATTCAGCTTGAGGCTGAACTGACTCAGCAGCTGTTTCTCCGCTTTCATCTACTACGGCAATCGTTTCACCGACATTAACCGTATCGCCTTCCCCCGCACGAACTTCCTTTAAAATCCCGCTATGCTCCGAAATGATCTCGACATTAACTTTATCTGTTTCAAGCTCAACAACGTAGTCCCCTTTATTTACGAGATCCCCTGGCTTTTTTAACCATTGTGCAATCGTTCCTTCTGTAATCGATTCAGCTAGTTCCGGTACTTTTATGTCTGCCACCTTAATTTCCTCCCTCTTGCTTATGCGTAAATGCTTCTTCAATTATTCGTGCCTGTTCTTTTTTATGGACATTTGGATCCCCTTCAGAAGGGCTTGAGCGTCTGCGTCTGCCAATATAGGAAACATCTATTTCCTTCTGTGCAATAAATTGTAATCTTGGTTCAACAAAATTCCATGAACCCATATTTTTTGGTTCTTCTTGTACCCAAACGATTTCCTTTAAGTTTGGATAGCGTTTCGTTATATTATGAATGGCTTCCATCGGGAATGGATAGATTTCTTCTACTCGTAAAAGATGGAACCACTCTTGATTATCAACAGCTTTCAGGTGATCAGCTAAATCAATTGCCATTTTCCCTGTGGAGAGAACAAGCCGAGTTACTTTATCCGTATTTTGCCCTAAACCAGGCTGTTCAATGACTGATTGAAATTCACCTTCACTCAAGTCACTTCCACTAGAAGCAACGAGCGGATGACGTAAAAGACTCTTCGGTGCCATTATAACTAGCGGACGAACCTCTTCACGTTTCAGAATCGCTGCCTGTCTGCGTAAAATATGAAAATATTGTGCAGCTGAACTCAAGTTAGCTACAGTCCAGTTATTCTCTGCTGCTAGTGTTAAAAATCTTTCTAAACGAGCGCTTGAGTGCTCAGGACCTTGACCCTCATATCCATGTGGCAACAGCATGACCAAACCTGATTTTTGTCCCCATTTTGCTCTGCCTGCAGCGATGAATTGATCGAATATAACCTGTGCAGAGTTAGCAAAATCTCCAAATTGTGCTTCCCATATAACGAGCGTTTCCGGTGCAAATACATTATAACCATATTCAAATCCAAGTACAGCTGCTTCTGATAAAGGACTATTATGAACGGCAAAGGAAGCTTTCGCCGATGATAATAAATGAAGTGGCGAATAAGATTTACCTGTGCTGCTGTCATGTAAAACAATATTCCGGTGGGCAAAAGTGCCTCGCTCAGAATCTTGACCTGTCAGCCGGATAGGCGTTCCATCATGAAGAATTGATGCAAATGCTAGAGTTTCCGCATGACCCCAATCTATCTTTCTTTCACCATCAAGAGCGCTCATTCTACGGTTTAGAATTTTGTCCAGCTTATTGAAAACTGTAAACTTTTCCGGCCATGTTAACAGCTCTTGGTTAATTTCCTTAAGTGTTTCAAAAGGAACAGCTGTTTGAAGCTTTGGCAGGCCTTTTTCTACTGTTTCTGGCGGATTTAATTCTTCTGTTTCTTTTTTTGTTGCTGGTACTTTTTCATAGGCAGCTTTAAGTTTTACCAATACATCTTCTTCTATATTTTCAACTGAAGCCTTGCTTATGATTAACTGATTTACTAGTTTCTGTCCATACAGTTCTTTTACCGTTGGCTGTTCATTAATGATTTTATACATTAATGGATTCGTTGCCATTGGCTCGTCCATTTCATTATGCCCAAAGCGGCGATAACCAATAAGATCGATTAGGAAGTCTTTCTGAAACTTTTCTCGGTATTCACTTGCAAATCTTGCTGCAGCTATACAGCTTTCCGGATCATCTGCGTTCACATGCAAGATCGGAATCTCATAACCTTTTGCGAGATCACTGGCATATCTAGTAGAACGTGAATCACGAGATTCTGTTGTAAAGCCAATTGTATTATTTGCAATAATATGGAGGGAGCCACCAGTATTATAACCCTTTAACTGACCTAAGTTTAAAGTTTCTGCTACAATCCCTTGACCAGGGAATGCGGCATCCCCGTGGATAATAATAGACATTGCCGAGTTTAGATTTTCAATTGGATAGCCCTTTGCTGTTCGATTATCCTGTGCTGCTCGTGTAAAACCTTCGACAACAGAACCGACAAATTCAAGATGACTTGGGTTATTCGCCAGTGTCAAACGTGTCACTGTCGTATTTTCGTCTTTAATTTGTTTATCAAGACCAAGATGATATTTTACATCACCTGTCCAGCCATAGCTAATACCAATTGATCCTTCAGAAGGTACAAGTTCTTTATTTGGAGCATGCTGAAATTCAGCAAAAATCATTTCATACGGCTTCCCAAGCACATGTGCAAGCACATTTAAGCGCCCGCGGTGAGCCATGCCGATATTAATGGTTTTTGCCCCTTTTGATACAGATTCTGCAACAATTTCGTCAAGTAAGGGCACCATTGAATCTAGCCCTTCAATTGAAAATCGTTTCTGACCAACAAATGTGCGATGAAGAAATTTTTCGAATTCTTCTACTTCAGTCAATCTTTTTAAAATCTTAGTTTTTTCTTCGACTTGTAATTTAAGCTTTAAGCTGCCTGATTCAACTTTACGGCGCAGCCAGTTTTTTTCATTTGCATCATATACATGATGAAATTCAAATGCAATCGTACCCATATACATGCTTTTTAAGTATTCTATTGCATCATACGCATTCTTAAGCGGAATAGGAGCGTCTTTACAGATGACTCCTGCAGGGATTGCATACAGATCCTCTTCTATTAACCCGTAATGTGATAGCTCAAAAAGGTTTTTTTCTGGTTCATGATCATTTAATGGATAAATGTCTGCGGCTAGATGCCCGTATGTGCGAATATTATCTGCCAGACGTATAGCTGACAATGTTTTTTCTAATTGCGGAACAGTTTGATTAACACCACTAATTTCCGCAATCCCTTTTCGGTCTTCAATAACAGGTGCTCCAGTTGTTTCGAAGTAGGCCCTCATTTCTGGATCAACAGAATTAGGGTCCTCTAAGTAAGCTTCATATAGTTCAATGACATAGCCAAGGTTCGGGCCATGAAAGCCTTCAGCAAAAGGCTTTTCGCCATTCAATGGCTTTTTCATGGAAAATGACCTCCAAAACTGAATTTGTAGTAAATGCAAAATAAACTTTTTATCCACTTTTTTACATAAAATGATAATTATTAGAATAATAATATTTTTCAGAGGATAAATCGTTTTCAAAGCCATTCTACCATGTAAAACCCTGATATTCAAAGGTTTTTAATATGAAAATAGTGAAAAATATTTTTTTTATCTATTCCAAGGAAAAACTTATACTAAAAAAGTGTTTGTGTTCCTTATAAATAAATGTTAAATGGGTCAATTAATTTTTTTTAGCACTTCCTTATTCGAAAAATATATCGAAGAATTTTTAGTTTACATAATAATATTATTGTACTTTAGCACATTTTTTCAAAATCCATTGACTTTCATTATATAAATGTTGTAAAGTTTGAAATAATTAAATAATGATTTCTTATCAAGAGAGGTCGAGGGTAAGGCCCGTAGACACCTCAGCAACCATTAATCTATCAGATTAATAAGGTGCTAATTCCTGCAAGTTTTTATAACTTGAAAGATAAGAAGAACGGCTAATTAATGCTTATGAAAAAGTCTTCTTCTTAAAGAAGACTTTTTTTATTTTTATAGACAAAAGGAGTGTAAATAATGCATAAGCTCGACACAATTCTTGCCCAAATCGGCAATCGCAGTGAAATAGATACAGGAACAGTTAATCCCCCCGTTTACTTTTCTACAGCCTATCGGCATGAAGGAATTGGACAATCAACCGGATATGATTACATCCGTACCGGAAATCCAACCCGCCAATTGCTTGAAAAGGCCATTGCTGAGCTTGAAGATGGCGATCAAGGATTTGCATGTAGTTCAGGTATGGCAGCTATTCTAACCGTCCTCTCCCTCTTTCAATCTGGCGATGAATTTATCGTTTCAAAGGATTTATATGGTGGTACTTATCGGCTATTTAAACAGTGCTGCAAGCAATGGGGATTACGATGTAAATATGTTCAATCTTTTTCTGCTGAAATCCTGGAAAAAGAAATGACTGATCGAACAAAGGCCATTTTTATCGAGACACCAACGAACCCCTTAATGGAGCAAACCAATATCGAAGAGGTTGCTTATTTTGTGAAAAAACATCAGCTTTTGCTGATTGTTGATAACACGTTTTTCACCCCCCTTTTACAGCAGCCCTTAAAACTAGGAGCAGATATTGTGATCCACAGTGCAACAAAATATATAGGCGGCCATAATGATGTATTGGCAGGGCTTATCGTAGCAAGGGGCAAGGAAATCTGTGAAGCATTAGCTGCTAATCATAATGCAGGAGGTGCGGTATTAAGTCCGTTTGACTCTTGGCTGCTTATACGTGGAATGAAAACACTATCTTTAAGAATGGAACGTCATGAAAGAAACGCAAAGGAAATTTTCAGATTTTTATTTGAACATGATGCCGTTACTGATGTACTTTATCCAGGACGAGGTGGAATGATTTCATTCCGAATCAAAGATGAAGGATGGGTAAATCCGTTTTTACAATCTCTCCACCTCATTACTTTTGCAGAAAGTCTTGGAGGAGTAGAAAGCTTTATAACATACCCTGCAACCCAGACACATGCTGATATTCCAGAACATATCCGGTTTGAAACAGGTGTATGCAATCGATTACTGCGTTTTTCGGTCGGAATTGAGCATGCAGAAGATTTAATAAATGATTTAGAGCAGGCTTTTGCTAAAGCTCAGACGGAGGGTATGCAATGTGTGAGATAGAGTCATGGAGTTTTCAGACAAAACTTCTTCATAATAGTCAAAAAATTGATCATCCAACTGGTGCAGTCAGTGTTCCAATTCAACACGCATCTACTTTCCATCAGTATGATATCGATTCATTTGGAAAGTACGACTATAGCCGAAGCTTGAATCCAACGAGAGAAGCATTGGAAACAGTAATAGCTGATATGGAGGAAGGAACTAGAGGCTTTGCATTTTCTTCAGGAATGGCTGCCATTTCAACTGCATTCCTTTTATTGTCAAAGGGAGATCATGTAGTAATTACAGAGGATGTATACGGCGGAACTTACCGCTTTGTCACTGAAGTGCTTTCAAGATATGGAATTAATCATACTTTTGTTGATATGACTGATTTAGATAAAGTAAAGGAAGCTATTCGTCCAAATACAAAGGTCTTTTACGTTGAAACTCCATCCAATCCACTGCTGAAAGTTACTGATATTAAAGCAATCAGCTCGATCGCTAAGGCCCATGGTGCTTTAACCTTCGTTGATAATACCTTCCTAACACCTGCATTACAAAAGCCATTGACTTTAGGAGCAGATATTGTTCTGCATAGTGCAACAAAGTTTTTATCAGGGCATAGTGATGTTGTTGCTGGACTTTCTGTAGTAAAGGACCCAGTTCTAGCAGATAGAATTGGATTTTTGCAAAATTCATTTGGAGCAGTGCTTGGTGTACAGGATGCTTGGCTCGTTCTACGCGGAATCAAAACGTTACATGTGAGGCTTGCTCAATCTATCCAATCGGCCAAACAAATCGCCCAAGCCCTTAAGGAAAATCCAGCCATCAAAAATGTTTACTATCCTGGCCTAGAGGACCATCCACACTATGTTTTACAAGGCAGGCAAGCAAAAGATGCTGGTGCTGTCCTCTCTTTTGAACTTGAAAATGAAAGGATATTAAGAGATTTTGTTTCAAAGGTGAAAATTCCTGTGTTTGCTGTGAGTCTTGGTGCTGTGGAATCCATCCTTTCCTACCCTGCAAAAATGTCCCATGCAGCCATGCCCTTACATGAACGTGAAAAACGAGGAATTAGTAATAGCCTCCTTCGCCTTTCTGTTGGTTTGGAGAACTCAGAGGATTTATTAAGGGACTTTAAAACAGCACTATCTGCAAGTAGATTCGAAGAAAAAGTATTTCAAAGAGGAGAATGAAAATGAGTTTCCTTGAAAGAATGAAAAATGAAATCCTCATTGCTGATGGAGCAATGGGAACCCTACTCTATTCTTATGGGACAGATTGCTGTTTTGAAGAATTAAATATATCACAAGCGGATCAAATCCAGCAAATTCATAAAGCATATATACATGCAGGTGCAAACCTTATTCAAACCAATTCCTATGCCGCCAACTATATAAAACTTCAAAGATATGGCCTTGAGGATAATGTAAAGGATATCAATACTGCCGCAGTCCGAAATGCCCGAAAAGCTGCTGGAAAAGACAGCTATGTAGTTGGAACAATTGGCGGAATCCGAGGAATGAAGCCAAATATGGTTGTTCTTGAGGAGATAAAAAGAAGTTTTCGGGAGCAGCTCTACTGTCTCCTTCTTGAAGGGGTAGATGGTATATTACTTGAAACGTATTATGACATTGAAGAACTGGAAAATGTCCTCCAAATTGTTCGGAAAGAAACTGAATTACCTATTATTGCCCAAGTTTCCCTTCATGAAGTCGGTGTTCTTCAGGATCAAACACCCATTTCAAAAGCTATCGAACGGCTCGAGAATCTTGGCGCTGATGTTGTTGGGTTAAATTGCCGTCTTGGCCCCCACCATATGCTAGAAACATTGGAGGATATTCCCCTTCCAAACCGAGCCTATTTATCAGCTTATCCAAATGCAAGTATCCCAGCTTATACGGATGGGAAATTTCATTATGAAGGAGACCCAAATTATTTCAGACAGTCTGCAAAAGCTTTTCGAAATCAAGGTGTTCGATTAATTGGCGGCTGCTGCGGTACAACGCCTGATCATATTCAAGCCTTTGCATCTGAACTCAAGGGCCTCCCTCCAATTTCAGAAAAATTAATTAAGAAACGTGAGCAGATACGTATTTCTGATGGAAATCTACCTGTAAGAGAATATACTCCTTTAGAGGATATCGTAAAAATGAGATCATCTGTTATTGTCGAACTTGATCCCCCTAAGCACCTTAATACAGCAAAATTTTTTGAGGGTGTGAAGGCTTTTAAAGAAATTGGAATTGATGCCATTACTCTTGCTGATAATTCACTTGCAACGCCAAGAATTTGTAATTCAGCACTAGGCTATCGGGTTAAAAAGGAAATAGGCATGCGTCCATTAGTACACATTACTTGCAGAGACAGGAATATTATTGGTCTTCAATCTCATTTGATGGGACTTCACACATTAGGACTATATGATGTATTGGCATTAACCGGTGATCCGGCAAGAGTGGGTGATTTTCCAGGGGCTTCTTCGGTATACGATTTATCATCGTTTGAGTTAATTAAGATGATTAAACTATTTAATGAAGGGATTTCTGTTTCAGGAAAACATTTACAGGAACAATCGGTTTTTTCTGTGGGTGCTGCCTTTAATCCAAATGTTCGATCCATTGAAAAAGCCGTGCAAAGACTGGAAAAGAAAATTTCTTATGGGGCAGATTATTTCGTTAGCCAGCCAGTTTTTTCAGAGAAAAAATTATTGGAAATTCATGCAGCTGTCAAACACTTAGAAAGGCCCATATACATTGGGATTATGCCATTAACAGGGAGCAAAAATACAGAATTCCTTCATAATGAGGTACCAGGAATAAAAATATCAGAAGAAATACGCAACCGTATGGCCAATCTTAAGGATGACCCAGTCAATGCAGCACTTGAAGGAGTAGCAATTGCGAAATCTTTAATCGATGCAGCATGTGAACTTTTTAATGGAATTTACTTGATAACACCGTTTATGCGTTTTGATCTTACTGCTGAATTAGCATTATATGCACATGAAGTGAGCGCTAAGATTACGAGGAGGAACGAAAATGCAAAAATCAGTATTAACTAAACAACTAGAGAAAAAAATTCTCATTATGGATGGCGCAATGGGCACTATGCTTCAAAATGCTAATTTATCTGCAGATGATTTTGGCGGTGAGGAATATGAAGGCTGCAATGAGTATTTAACAATTACCCTCCCTTCTCTTATTGAACGGATTCACCTTGAGTATTTGCATGCTGGTGCTGACATCATTGAAACGAATACCTTTGGTGCAACAAGTGTTGTTTTAGAGGAATATGGGCTAGCACACAAGGCTTACGAGCTTAATAAGAAATCTGCTCAGATTGCTAAAAAGGCAGCTGATCAACTATCAACAGATGAATTTCCGAGATTTGTTGCTGGTTCTCTGGGACCAACAACAAAAACATTAAGTGTTACAGGTGGTACGACATTTGAAACACTTATTCAATCTTATGAGGAGCAAGCACTAGGGTTAATTGATGGAAATGTCGACCTTCTTCTGCTTGAAACGAGTCAGGATATGCTGAATGTAAAAGCTGGATTCATTGGCATTCAAAACGCTTTCAAAAAAACGGGTAAACAATTGCCGCTTATTATATCTGGAACGATTGAACCGATGGGGACCACTCTTGCAGGACAATCGATTGAAGCTTTTTATATCTCATTAGAACATATGAAGCCATTGGCTGTGGGATTAAACTGTGCAACAGGCCCTGAATTCATGCAGGATCATATACGATCCTTATCAAGCCTTGCATCTACAGCAATTAGCTGTTATCCGAATGCAGGGCTGCCTGATGAGGAAGGGCAATACCATGAAACCCCTGAGACGTTAGCACAAAAACTGGGAGGCTTTGCTTCAGAAGGCTGGCTGAATATCGTCGGGGGCTGCTGTGGAACTACCCCTGAACACATTAAAGCAATTTCCGATGAAATGAAAAAATATTCACCGCGAGTGTTTGAAAAGAGTACAATTCATAAAGTTTCCGGGATCGAACCATTTATTTATGATGATCCTACTCTCCGTCCAATCATGGTTGGCGAACGAACAAATGTCATTGGTTCACGAAAATTCAAACGATTGATTCGAGAAGGAAAATTTGAGGAAGCTTCGGAAATTGCCCGCGCACAAATAAAAGGCGGAGCTCATGTAATCGATGTTTGTCTTGCAGATCCAGATCGTGAAGAGCTTGAAGATGTAGAAAACTTTATGAAAGAGCTTGTCAAAAAAGTGAAGGCTCCCCTTGTTATTGATTCTACCGATGAAAATGTAATAGAAAAGGCTCTGACGTACTCTCAGGGCAAAGCGATTATTAACTCGATTAATCTTGAGGACGGTGAAGAAAAATTTGCAGTGACCGCTCCCCTAATTCATACGTATGGTGCTGCTGTGGTCGTGGGTACAATTGATGAAAAAGGGATGGGTGTTACTGCTGATAAAAAGCTTGAAATTGCGAAGCGCTCATACGAGTTACTGGTGAATAAATACAGCATTCAACCGGAGGATATTATTTTTGATCCGCTAGTCTTCCCTGTTGGAACAGGTGACGTACAATATATTGGATCAGCGAAAGCCACGGTAGAAGGCATTCGGCTAATAAAAGACGAAATGCCTGAAGTTCAAACGATCCTAGGTATTAGTAATGTGTCATTTGGCCTCCCTCCTGTCGGTCGAGAGGTCTTAAATTCTGTTTTTCTCTATCACTGCACACAAGCTGGCTTAGATTATGCCATTGTTAATACGGAAAAGTTAGAGAGATTTGCCTCTATACCTAAAGAAGAAGTACTGCTTGCAGAAAAGCTGCTTTTTGAAACAACTGATCAAGCGCTAGCAGAGTTTACAGACTTTTATCGTGACAAGAAAAAGGAGCAGAAAAGTATTTTGCCTGATATGACACTGGAGGAACGTCTTGCCTATTATGTTGTTGAAGGAACGAAAGAAGGACTGACAGCTGATCTTGAAGAGGCACTTAAAGTCTATCCTGCTCCCCTTGAAATCATAAATGGCCCACTAATGGATGGAATGAAGGAAGTTGGCCGGTTGTTTAATGATAATCAACTAATTGTAGCCGAGGTGCTTCAAAGTGCAGAAGTGATGAAAACTTCTGTTTCATTTTTAGAGCCTTATATGGAAAAGGATGACACAACAGCCGGAAAGGGAAAAATTGTCCTTGCAACTGTTAAGGGTGATGTGCATGATATTGGCAAGAATTTAGTCGATATTATTTTAAGCAATAATGGATATGAAGTGATTGATCTTGGAATTAAAGTAGCACCAGCACAGCTAGTAGAGACGATAAAAAAGGAAAAGCCAAATATGGTTGGATTATCTGGTTTGCTTGTGAAATCAGCACAGCAAATGGTCATAACCGCCCATGATTTAAAGCAAGCTGGAATTGACATCCCAATTTTAGTTGGCGGTGCTGCCTTATCACGAAAATTTACCGATACAAAAATCGCTAAAGAGTACGATGGGCTCGTACTTTATGCAAAGGATGCGATGAATGGCCTTTCGCTTGCCAACCAGCTGCAGGAGCCTTCAGAAGTAGAAAAACTAAAGCTTCAGCAAGTCGAAAAACAAACCGCTGCTTTGAATGCTGTACCTTTTGATAGAACCGGATTGAATACAGCAACAGCCATAAAAATGAGACCAAAATTAGATATAAATGTTCCTGTTTTTGTTCCAATGGATTTAAAACGAAGATTACTGAAGTCCTATTCCCTTTCCCATATTGAACCCTATATTAATAAGCAGATGTTAATCGGACATCATCTTGGCTTAAAAGGAAAGCTCGAAAAATTACTTGCTGAAGGTGATGAGAAGGCGATTAAAATAAATGATATGGTGAATGACTTGCTTCAAGAATCAAAGGCTAATGATTGGATCAAGCCTGCCGCAGTTTATCAATTTTTCCCAGCACAGTCAGATGGCGATAAAATTATTATTTATAATGAAGAGCAAACAGCCATTATTGAAACATTTGAATTTCCAAGGCAAGAAGTTGAACCCTATCTTTGTCTAGCAGATTATTTAAAGTCTACAGCTAGCGGACAAATGGATTATGTCGCCTTCTTTACCGTCACTGCTGGGAGAGGCATTCGTCAAGTGGCAGATCATTTAAAAGAACAAGGCCGTTTTCTAGAATGCCATGCCCTTCAGTCACTTGCCCTTGAAACGGCTGAAGGCTTTGCTGAACTTATTCATCGCCAAATTAGAGATCGCTGGGGGTTCCCTGATCCAGTTGAAATGACCATGAAGGATCGTTTTTCTGCAAAATATCATGGGCAGCGTTATTCTTTCGGTTATCCAGCTTGTCCAGACTTAGATGATCAGAAAAAGCTCTTCCGTTTAATCTGTCCAGAGGACATTGGTGTTCATTTAACCGACGGCTGTATGATGGAGCCTGAAGCATCCGTTTCAGCTATTGTCTTTGCCCATCCTGACGCAAGATACTTTAATGTATTAAAGGTTTGAATTCATCCAATAGCATCTGCTTTTACGTGCAGATGCTATTGGATTTTTTAATTGCTTGTTCTTTGTGTATTTACACGTATAACCTGATCATTTTTGGGATCAAATTCAATCTGAATGAGTAGTCCGAACTCTTTACCCTGATCATCCACCCAAAGCTTAAACTTTTCTATCGAAGAATTTGGCTTGTCCTCTCTCCCAATATGCAAATAGTCTACAATATTCGCACGAGGATATTTTTCTTTTGCTGTCTTAACAGCAAGTTGTCCCCATTTTGCATAGGATGGCGGCGATGCATAAGAAGGAAAGCCTGAAAATAATAAAACCCCTATAATCAATAGACAAGCAGAAGCATTCTTCTTCATGTACTATGCCCCTTTGTATTATCGGTTTCAGCACGCATTCGTTCTTCCTCTTCCTTCACACATATATAGGCAATTTGTTCGGACATTAAATGGTGCATAATATCTTTATCATCTAAACATTCAATATCTTTTTCCATTGAAAACATACCTCCAATCAGACTTGTTTATAGGTTTTGTTAATGGAAGTATGCTTATTCAAAATGAGTATGAGTTTATGAATAATTTTGATGAATTTCCACACTCTATTATCAGGAGGTGTATTGAAATGGAAGATAATATTCCTGAAATGACATTATTAATAGAAAGTATGAATGGTGCATTTACGACGGAGTCAGCTGTAATTAACCTTGGAACGGATTACGAAATGTCGGATGAAGAAAACAGCAATCATGATGAAGAAATAAAATTTGTTTTTGAAGATTAGTTTAAACAATGGATAAATTAGTATCTTGCGAATGCTGGTTATACCCCAAATCACAATGGTTTGACAGAATTTGAAGGGCTAATAAAAATATGTGCAGTAAAGTAGAATTTTTGACGAATATTGCTAATAAAAAGGAAGCACTGTCTTTGTCTATGCAGTCTTCAGCCAGATTAATTGCAATCAGAGATAATCGAGTCCTAACAAGTTTCACATGCACATTAGATATGATGAACTTGTTTATAACGAGAATAACCTTGTTTTAGCCAAAATTTATTAAACCACACACATTTCTGGAGATGATGATATTACAATACAAGGCAGCCAGAGTTTTTTTACAATAGATAAATAGATTTTTATTCTGGAAATCGAGCATTTTTGATAACCTATTCCCTGCCTTCACCACTTCTTTTTGACCCGCTTCGACGCTTCCGCATTGTATAATCTTTTTTCTTCCTTTTCCCCACCCTATTTATCTTTCTATTTGACTATCCTTTAGGAAGAGTAATGTATAATGTACAATTAGAAAATCTTCTCTAATGAACGTTTAACCAAACGTGATCTAAATCACAAAAATTTATACTATTAATCATTATAATTAGGATAACTGATAGAATATCGTTAGTAGGTGAGTAAAAATGGATTATAAATTTAAGAATCTTTTTGATGAAATTGGCGGCGCGGATACCATTGATAAATTAGTCAATGCTTTTTATCCGAGAGTGTATGCAGATAAAGATTTGCGGCCACTGTTTGAAGATGACATGGAAGAAATAAAAAGAAAGCAGCGGATGTTTCTTTCTCAATTTACTGGTGGACCAGCTCTTTATAGTGAAGAGTTTGGCCCTCCTGCGATGCAAAGAAGACATCTTCCTTTTGAAATCACACCAACACGAGCAAAGTGCTGGCTTCGCTGTATGAAGGAAGCCTTTCATGAGATTGGGCTGGATGAACATCCTTCTGGTCCTGTTTTCTATGATCGATTGACTCAGGTTGCTGGCATTATGGTAAATAGTCCTGATCCTGAATAAAAACAATCCTAACCGAAGTTAATTTCGGTTAGGATTGTTTTTTCTCCATTTTTCAAACAAGTTCTGTGAATGTGCTAACAGAATAATAAGTGTCAGCCCAATGAATCCCCACATCGACGAGACAGAATCATGGAGGAAAAAAACAGCAACAGGCAGAACGAGAAAGGAACCAAGACCGGAAAAGGTAAAACTTTTTGTAAATGGATAGGTGATTAAAAATGCGCTAATGATAACAATCGCTAATAATGGTTCAAATGTGAGTGCCCCACCAATAAAAGTAGAGATTCCCTTCCCTCCTCTAAACCGGAATAGAATTGGTTTGATGTGCCCGATTAATGCAAATGCAAGCCCTATTAATTGTTCCAACGCAGACAACTCAAGCAATCTGCCAATGAAAACAACTAGAGCTCCTTTTAGGGCATCCCCAAGAAAAGTAAGAACAAAAGCTTTTTTTCCATATAAACGACCTGCGTTTCTTGCACCAGGATTACCTGAACCTTCCCCGCTAATTTCTCCCTTATGAAGAATTTTAATAAGAAAATGTGCGGTTAAAATATTGCCAAAGAAATAAGAACAAACATAATAAAATAATAGATTCATAGATTACTCCAGTCTTAAAAGAACAGTTGTTTACGTTTAATTATGAAGGAATTTCCATCATTCTTCAATAAAAATAGCACCCATTATCTGGGTGCTTCCTTTCACTATTTTTTAAGATTCAGCTCTCCTTTTAACTTATAAGATCCTAATTCATACGAGCTAATTTTATTTGGCGATAACGCATAGAATGAGTCACCAATATAAAGGACCCGTTGGATGCTGTCTTCCCACTCCTCATAAATGGCATTTGGATCATTATGAGTCATTTTAGCCTTCAGAGAAAATCCCTTTTTTAGATCAATGTTGTAAACGTACGCGCCTTGGAATTTAAAGGTTGAGTCCCATTCCATTTCATTAGATGATTTTCCATTTTCATAAACGGTTATTGGGAAAGCGAATAGGTTTTTCTTCTTATCAAAAAGCAGGGCCTTATGGTCATAGTTTAATGGGGAATAGGTTCCCCTCCCGCCAATTATTTCTGTAAATTTCTCCTTTGGATTCGACAAATCTTTGATATCAAATAGTGAAAGCTTTACACCGTTAGTGAAAATAATCGGCTGTCCGTTTGCCCCTTTTCCGGGTACTACTTTTGTATCATGGCCAAAACCGATTAAATGATTTTCATCATATGGATGAAGATAGTTGCTAAATCCAGGTATTTTCAATTCTCCTAATACCTTTGGCTGTTTAGGATTTGATCCGTCAATGACAAAGAGTGGATCAGTTTCCTTAAACGTAACAAGGAAAATTCTTTCATTAATAAAGCGAGCTGAGTATATTCGTTCCCCTCTTGCTAAATCCTCTAGCTTTCCAGCTTGCTTTAAATTTTCATCCAGGATGTAAAGGTTATTGGCAGATGGTCTTGAATTATCCCATACTTGCCCCTTAGTAGTAGCAATGCGGAAATACCCTTTATATTCGTCCATCGAGAATTGATTTAATATTGTCCCTGCAATTTCGTTAGAACTGTGGAAATCAACCTTCATGCCATCTACAGAAAATTTATAAATCGTTGTATCTGGGCTGAATGAATAATCTCCTTTAATCGCCATTGGCATATAATTCGTAACAGCAAGATAAATATTGGTTTTGGACATATATAGCTGCTCTCCGCTGCCTAAATACGTTGTGAGAGCTATTTTTGAAGCCGGTTTTTCTAAATCAATCACAGCAATGTTTGTAAAATTGGTTTCTTTTGATTCTGGAAAGTACTGTATCTGATCATAATTAATAGCTTGCATTTTTGTATGACTAGCAGAATCTGAATATCTAGGTCGAATATCAATTTCTGGATTCTCACGAAGCAGCCAATAATCTGGGTATTTATTGGCAATTAAATATACCTTACCATCCATAAACCTTGAAGTAACAAGGGTTCCTTCAATCTCAAACTCCCTTATTTCTTTTGGATTGTTTTTCTCTTTTACATCATAAATAATCGCTTTCGTTGTTTCATTTATAGGTGCAATGTTCATATCTGCTGGCTTTTTTTCGATCTCCTGACCTTCGTAACTTGTGCCCATAACGATTAACCGATCATTTTGTAAATACATTTGAAAAGGATAAAACGATTGGTTAAAAGTAATCTCTTTTTCAATAGACATTTTATCAGCAGGAATTGCCTTAACAATTTGCAGTGTATTATCTTTCAGTTGATAAATATATTTGCCGTCTGTTTTGACTATATCTGCCTCATCAATTCCATTCACTTGTACATTTGTTTCTGAATGACTTTGTGACTTTTCAGATTCACCTGCTGCTGAATCCATTGCAGCTTTCTCTTGAACAGTGTACTCCTTATTTTCCCACACTTCTGTCATTCTTTTTAAGATATGTTCGTTTAATTTACTATTCGATTCAACAACCGGCAATGATTCTTTAACAGTAAATCTCTGTATAATACTAGCTATCATTTTTCTGCCCATGTTGGATTTGATTTCCTCTGATAGTTGTAATGTATAGGACGAAAACCTATAACCGTTTTCTGGCGGTTCAATAAGAATTGTTTTTTGGTCTTCACTCAATGAAACAGTTGCCTTTTGTCTCTCTCCCTTTTGATTCAAAACATAAACAGTATGCTCAGAAATACTTGATGGATTGAGTTTTTCAGAAAAATGAATTTTCCACTGTTTGTTTTTTAATACGATCACATTTTCCTTTTCTTCTAATCCACCCATTACCTTTAATTGAGTTGCAAAGAAGCCAGTAAGAATAAACAACATACAAACGAGAGCGCCAACCACTAATACCCACTTTTTTTTCATATTCTTCACTCCTTTATAGCTATTGACGCGCTGCGATAGAAAACTGTTACATATTTGTAATAAAAATGAAAAATAAAAATCCACTCTTAATAAGAGTGGATGGACCTTCTATTTATGGAAATAATGTTTTCACCAGTTCTCTGTTTTTTCAAGTAATGAATCAATTTCGATGTGTCTGATCATATAGTGAAAATCATCGTCTCCTATTTCTTTGGTTGCTTCCAAAAGCTTATCGATATCCATATTTTTCATTTGCATAATCAGACCTTCTTTTCGTATAAAGGTTTTAATTTTATTACAGTATTCGTAAGGTTGAATTGTTTTATGAGGGTTAATGTCCAATTACCCTGTTTTTCCATTTAGTAAACGGTATTTTTCCTTTATTTGAAATCTTGTAGACCATTCACGGACAATAATGGAGGAGAATAATATAAATAAACACAGTAGCACCATTAATGAATGATTACCATGTATGATAATTGAATATTAGTAGGTGTTAGAACATGAAACCAAAGGTAAATTCGAAAGAAATGGCCGAAGTTTTGAAATCTGCATTAACAAAAGGACAAAGTGAAAAACAATTAACCGTTAAGGAACTATTAATGGATATTCGAAAACAATTGGAGACACATTATAAAAAATAACAACCTTCATATACTAAAATGCTTGAAGACTTGAATCTCAACATATCCTGGTCTTCAAGCTATTTTTATTAGTTAAAGCGTTTATAGTTTTTGAAATTGTTAAAATTTTTTCAAAAAAAGTTTGACAATTTTGTGAACAAATAGAATAATTTAAATATAAGGAGGATGAGCAAAATGAATCTTAATTCGAGCTTACTAAGAGCAATAAATATTGTTGGTTTATCGATACTGGCAATTGGCTTCATCATCTTTTCGTTCGGCTTTTTTGGAAATGGCAATAATATATTAACTCCCATTGGGATTGGGACAGTTATGGGTGCAGTATTTATTTTTGTAATGGGGCTATTTTTTGTCGCTACTGAAGAGGTGCTAAACAAAGCAAAAAAAGGAGCATCCATTTAGGGTGCTCCTTTTCTGCATTATGCTACATATCCCAAGAGAAGAGGAATAATGTACCGAATATTGTAATTAAAGCTATGAATATCATGAAATAGACATTCCCATAAATGGACCATTTATCCTTTGTTTCACCCGCATGCATGAATACGATAAGTTGAAGTAATGCTTGAACAAAAGCTGTAACTATCAGAATCGTTAATCCTGCTGTGAATGAAACATCAAGAAAATAAACTGCTAGGGCAATCGCCGTCAAAATTAATGAAAATACAAAGCCCATCACTTGTTTAGCTGGGAATAATTGTTTCATCTTACATCATTCCTTTCAAGTAGATGAAGCTAAAGATAAAGATCCAAACTACATCTAAGAAATGCCAGTAAAGGGAGAAAATAAATGATTTATTCGCTGTTTCAGGTGTCAGTCCTCTTTTCTTTACTTGAAGGATAATCGACAATCCCCAGAACAAACCAAATGTTACGTGAGCTCCATGTGTTCCTAAAGTTGTTAATAAGCTGGCAGTGAATGCACTCGTTTGTAATCCTGCTCCAATGTGAACATAATGTACAAACTCAAATATTTCAAAACCTAGGAATCCTAAACCTAATAGCAGCGTGATGGAAAAAAAGGTAATCATTGCCTTCTTATTTCCTAATCTCATGGCATGAATCCCTAGGCCAATCACAAAACTACTAGTTAAAAGCAAAATGGTTTCAATTAATACAGGCGTTATTTCGAAAATCTCTGCACCGGTAGGACCATTGCCTGTTCGGTGTTCTAATGTGAAAAAGGTTGTAAAAAGTGTTGCGAAAAGCATAATTTCGGCACCAAGGAAAATCCAGAAACCGAAAATATTTAAATTATTTTGGCCAGTACTATATTCGAGAGGTTGCGAGTGATCTATTTTCATAATTTAGCTCCCCCTGTTTTTTCTTCAGTCTCTTTAACTTCTTCTACAGAAATATAACGTCCGTGATCTTTTTCGAATGATCGTAATGCCAAACACGCAAAGATGCCTATCGTTGAAAGAATGACAAGCGGCCAGATGGCAAATACAAACGAAAAGCCCCATACGAAGAAGATTGAACATAAGATAAATGGCATGCCGCTATTATTTGGCATATGAATTTTATCTAACTTATCTGGGAATAGGACATGGCCCTTTTTCTTAGCATCCCAGAATGGTTGAATTGAATTAACTTGCGGTGAAATCGCAAAGTTATATTCAGGAACTGGTGTATTTGTTGCCCATTCTAGAGTACGTGCATCCCATGGGTCTGATCCAATATCTCTTGGAGAATAACGAATACTATAATAAACATTATAAACGATTAAAGCGAAAGCAATTGCCATAATCCCTGCTCCAATGAATGAGATCATGTTCAATGTACCGAAGCCAGTTGCTTCAGAGTATGTGTACATACGACGTGCTTGACCATCTAGACCAGTAATATACATTGGGAAGAATGCAAGAACAAAGCCGATAGAAAGCAGCCAGAACGTCCATTTCCCGATTCGTTCATTTAACATAAAGCCAAACATTTTTGGCCAATAATACGTAAGACCTGCTAGCATCGCAAATACGACACCCGGAATAATTGTATTATGGAAGTGAGCAACTAAGAACATTGTATTATGATATTGGTAATCTGCCGCTGACATCGCAAGCATAACCCCTGTCACTCCGCCAATTGTGAAAAGTGGAATAAAGCCTATTGAATAAAGCATAGGAACGGTAAATCTAATCTTCCCTCTCCACATTGTAAACAGCCAGTTAAAAATCTTAACCCCAGTTGGCACGGCAATTGCCATCGTAGTAATCGAGAAGAAACTATTCGATGCTGCCCCTTGACCCATTGTAAAGAAATGGTGAGCCCATACTAAACATGAAAGTACTGAGATGATTACCATTGAAGCAACCATAGATTTATAGCCATATAAATTTTTGCTTGAGAAGGTAGAGATAATCTCACTGTAAATCCCGAAAGCTGGCAAGATTAAGATATATACTTCAGGGTGTCCCCAAACCCAGAATAGATTTGCCCATAGCATATCCATACCGCCGTTTGCACTTGTAAAGAAATTGGTTGCAAAAAGTCGGTCCATCGTTCCCATAGCAAGAGCTACTGTTAATACAGGGAAAACCGTAACAATGATAAGGTTTGCAACTAAAGTTGCCCAAGTAAACATTGGCATTTTCATCATTGTCATACCAGGTGCTCTCATTTTCATAATAGTTGTGATCATATTAATACCCGTCATTAATGAACCAAGACCAGATATTTGGATCGCAATCATATAATAATTCGTTCCTACCGATTCACTAAATTCATTTCCTGCAAGCGGGAAATATGACGTCCAACCTGCATCAGGTGAACCGCCAATTACGAATGAGATGTTAAATAACATTGCACCCATAAAGAATAACCAGAAACTAATTGCATTTAAACGTGGGAATGCAACATCACGTGCGCCAATTTGTAATGGAACGATATAGTTCATAAAAGCAAAAATGAACGGCATCGCCATAAATATGATCATAACGACCCCATGGGTAGTAAAAATTTCATTATAGTGCTGCGCATCTAGTAATTTATTATCTGGTGCAGCTAGCTGAGCACGCATCATGATGGCGTCTACGCCTCCACGGAAAAGCATCAGCAAGGCAGAGATTAAATACATTAAACCAATTCGTTTATGATCAACAGTTGTTAACCATTCACGCCATAGGTAGCCCCATTTTTTAAAATAGGTTAATCCAGCAATGATCGCAATCACAGTAAGAGCAATAACAACCATTGATGCATAAATTACCGGACTTGGATGAGGTATGGCAAATCGTTCAAAGAATTCCATCCGTAAGTTTCTCCTTTCGAAACAAATAATTTTCAAATAGATAATTATTTAATTTAGTTATTTAAATATTCAAATAGGGTATAAGATCAGGTCCGGTGTCCAAACAACATAATCAGCTGGAACAATGAACCTGTCCCCCTGCCCCTACTATTCTTAATGATTGCTGTGATTTGAGTGGTTTTCTTCTGAATCCACTGTTTTTGAATGACCTTCATGTGACTCTTCAGTTGAGTCAGTTTGAGATGATCCATGATCATGTTCTGGTGGTGGAGCAAACTCCAAATGAGTTCCAGTAAATGTCATTTGGCCAAGATGTCCAGGCTTAAGTAATTCATTATATTTTTCTTTAGAAAGTGGATCAGCCGTTTCTTTTACTTCCTTTACCCAATCATCAAAATCTTTTTGAGACATGGCAGTCACATTGAATGCATTTTCAGCAAATCCTTTCCCGCTGAAGTTTGCATTACGTCCCATAAATTCGCCCGGTTCATCAGCAGCTAAGTGCAATGTTGTAATCATGTCAGCCATCGCATATTTTTGACCGCCTAACTGAGGAATCCAGAAACTTGTAATTGGTCCATTTGAATATAATTTAAATTCTAGTGCTCGGTCTGTTGGTATATATAAATAGTTGACGGTCTCAATATTTTCCTCAGGATAACTAAAGTGCCATTTCCAGTTTGATGAAGAAGCATAGACAATTAATGGTTCTTGTTCTTCATAGCCCTTTGGAGCAGACTCAACGATGTAGTTACTTTGTACGGATACGAAGGAAAGATAAGCAACGATAATTACGGGAATACCTACACAAATTGCTTCTACCCAAGGATTTCCTTCCATGTGTGGTGGTTCATAGTCTTCACTTTGTTTTGAAGCTCTAAATTTCACCAACACATATATTAAAATAGCAAAAACAACAATAACAACTACCGACATAATTCCAATCGATAATAAAATGTCGCTGGCTTGCCTTTCAGCTTGAGGCCCTTTAGGATCGAAGACCGCTAATGGTTCACACCCTGTTAACACAGTGACAATAGTGAAAAATACCGCTAATACAGCCCATTTCAATTTCATAACGGGGCTCCTTTCTTATTAGAAATAATAAATTTCAATTATTGTGTACATATTTTCACAATCTTCAACAAATGAACATCTAAAAATGTTCTTGCTGGTTCATTTACAATATTACCACGTTGTTAACTAAAAGAATGTGACAAATAAGCGAAGGAATATTTTTACTTTATTGGAGCTACAAATATATTAAAATAACAATGAATACTGATGAACATTGCTTTTAAGCTACCTTCTTAGAGAAATAAATGGTTATTGAAGGGGTATAATATTTCAAAAGTTGTTCACATATTTGTAGATTTTTTAAAAGTTCATATTACTCCCCTGTTACTTTCGGCAACTTATTTTTCTAAGATAATGCTTATTTTTCCATATTGAACATGTATTTCCAGTAATTACTCCTAACTTTCATAAATTTATCCTTCCGAATACTTTCTGACTGAAATAGTATGACACACCATTTTAAATATATAAAAAATCCTCTCTATAAAATATAGAGAGGATTAAAATATCTTACGAAGCTTTGTTATGCGGTAAAGCAATAGGTTCATTTTTTCTAATAATTAGTCGTGGTGCAGTGGAAACAACTATTACGGTAACAATTGAACAGAGAACCCATGATCCAAGTGCTGTTGCACCATTTACTGCAAAAGAAAATAGAAACGGTGACATCCCTTCTGGTGCATAGCTGCCAAAAAATAAAATACCAGCTAAGAAATGCCAGAAATATCGTGCAAGGCTTCCGACAAATATGGCAGCTACAATCCATGCAAGTGCAATTTTCTTTTTTCCATATCTCAGATGTTTTTGAATGGATTTGAAAAATAGACCTGCAAACCCAATGAATGCAAACGCTAAGACATATTCAATAAATGTTTGTATCGGTGTTACGATCCAAGCATCCCCCAACACAATTTGCAGAATTCCCCACATAAATCCAGAAATCAAACTTACCCGAAATCCCCAACGAAAGGCCAAAATAAAGATTGGCAGCATGGCAACTGAAATTGAAATATTAGGTGTTGGTTTGATTGAAGGCAATAAATCCAAAATAATAGCAAATGCCGCAAAAAAAGAAGCCTCAATCAATGCGATTAAACTTAATTTTTTCATAAAAAAAATCTCCCCTTTACAAATGTACGACACCTCAAGGGGAGAATAGTAAATAAAACAAAAAAACTATTCATTCCACATTCCTGCGCTAGAATTATCTAACAGGTTCGAAGGGTCAGAACAAATAAATGTTCACTCTCAGCATTTTGCTCCCCTTGTGGTTACGTATATTCCATTTATCCTATGTAATTATATCTTGCTTTCCAACATTTGTGAAGGGTAAATTAAACAATTTAGGTTATCGCTTCCATTACTCATATTTTACATTGTTTTCTATTTTTTACATTAATCATCCACTACACATAAATAGTATTCGTATTTATAATGAGAAGGTACAATGAGGAGGGAAAAAGTTGAAATTAAATAGGAGAAAAGCTTCAACAATTGTTCCGATTATTGTAGGTCTTTTAGTCATTGCAACAGCCATCTTTTTTGTTATGCAGGATGGTTATAAATCTGAAACAATCCCCTATTCATCAGTTGAAGAACTAATAGCCTCGCAAAATGGTGAATTAGTTACGATAAATGAACATATTAATGGAAAACTAACGATAATTACAGGCGATGGTGAATTTATTTCGCATGTACCGCCGAATAGTCAAATGATTAATAAATTAGTAGAAAACTATCATGTAGAATATACATTTTCATCTACTAGTCCATATACACCATGGATTTTAGGCGGGCTAGTTGTATTAGTAATTGCTATCGGCATTTATTTATATAAGTCTGGCAAAGGCGGACTTGGTACTGCAAATACGATGAAGCAAAGTGTGTCAAAGGCAAAACCGCTTCCATCTATCTCTCTTTCAGATGTTGGCGGAATTCAAGGAGAGATGAAAGACGAGATTATGCAGACTCTCTCTATTTTAAAAGAACCGGAACAAGCAGTTCAAATGGGTTTGAAGCCGCCAAAAGGGATCCTATTATATGGTCCTCCTGGAACTGGGAAAACACTGCTCGCACAAGCAATTGCTAAGGAGCTGGGTGCGACATTCTTCTCAACGAGCGGTTCAGCATTTAATGAAATGTTTGTAGGTGTTGGTGCTTCCCGCGTTCGAACATTGTTTCAAAATGCAAGGAAGCATAAACCTGCTGTTGTGTTTATAGACGAAGTCGACGCCCTTGCCGGTAAAAGAAAGCAGCATGGCGGTGAAGAAAGCGAAAAGACATTAACAGAGCTTCTAGTTCAGTTGGATGGTGGACACTCTAATGATGGCATTCTTTTCATAGCTGCAACAAATCGAAAAGATATGCTGGATGATGCCTTTTTACGACCAGGCCGGATTGACTTTTCTTTTCATGTACCTCTTCCAGATACAAAAGGAAGAAAAGAAATCATCGAGATTCATACAAAAAATAGAAAATTGGCGGCAAATGTCATAAGTTCTCTTGAAGAACTTGCTGAAAGCACTTCTGGTTTTTCCGGAGCAGATCTTCAATCACTATTTGAAACAGCCAGTCGTAGGGCTGTGCAAAATGGCCAGGAAAGTATTACGAAAGAAGATATTGATTTTGCTTTAGACAGAACTGTTCTTGGGAGCTCAACCCGAGCACTTCAGGACGCAGAAACAAAAAGACGAGTTGCTATTCATGAATCAGGACATGCTTTAGTTGCAGCAATTACAAAGCCTGGTTCTGTTCGTAAGGCTACAATTATTCCCCGTGGACAAGCACTTGGTTATGTAGCACCGGTCCCAAAAGAAATGCATCTGTCGACTACTAGCGAAATGCTTGATCAAGTTGCAATGATTTTGGCTGGCGGTGTTGCAGAAAGACATATTCTAGGGGAGCACAGCATTGGTGTTGGCGGCGATGTTCAGCAAGCCAAACAAGTGATTGAACAAATGGTTGATACTGGCCTACTTGATGATGGCTTTACATTAACTTTTAACAAGGCAGATAAAGAAGCAAAAATGCAAGAGCTATTTCAAAAAGCTTTAAAGAGATCAGAAAAGCTAATAGAAACAAACCAAGTTCAATTCGACAACCTAGTTGAAGCTCTCTTGAAACTAGAGACTTTGGATGGATCTGAAGTGCAAACAATTGTGAATTCTACTCCATCCGCTGAATACAAGGAAGCAGTTCTTACGTAATTTATACCGGCTCATGAAGAGCCGGTTATTTTTAATTGTCGAGTATTGTAAAATATTAAGGAATTATTTTTCCGGTTCATTCAACAATAATCTACATAATATAAAGGATTCCTCACCCTTTTTGTTTAATTAGATATGGAATAATTAGACTTGGAGGAATGGTTCTCTTGAAGTATTTTGTAGCAGAGTTAATTTTTCATTTCTTTATTATGATGATGATCCCTTTTGTAAATATCATTCTCAGCAGATACAAAAAGGAAATGAAAACAAGGATTATTTTTCTTATTACGATTCTATTTTCACTCCTACTGTCTATGTCGTTTCCTGTAAGAGTAGCTGAGGGAATTGCATTTGATTTGAAATTCATCCCTATTTTTATTGCTTTTTTCTACATAGGACCACTTGGTGGCGGTCTTGCGATAGGTGCTTTATTGGGAGTAAATATACTAGGAGAGCTTAAAGAATTTTTGTTATTACTATTAAATTATTTATTAATCATTCCCCTATTTGGATCCGTTTACAACTATTATCAAAGAACTAACCCTTGGAGAAAACTATTTATTGGTGTCGCGTTCTATATTCTTATAACTGGTACTCGTATAATTGCACTTGTACAATCTGGACAATCTGATGATTTCTTATATCTATTCTCCTTTTCACTTCTATCAATACTAACACTTGCAATCATAATTTATTTAATCGAAATGAATAAGCTGCAGCTAGCCATGCTGGAACAATTGCAAAATGCAGATAAATTGAATGCAGTAAGTCAGCTTGCGGCTTCAGTTGCACATGAAATTCGTAATCCAATGACAACAATCCGAGGCTTTTTGCAAATCATGAAGGACGAAACGAACTTAACATCTAAACAAGGGATGTTTATCTCTGTTTCACTTGATGAATTGGACCGGACACAGAAAATAATCGGAGATTTTCTATCCCTTGCACGCCCTGTAAACCATTTTTGCGAGCCCATTCCTCTTTCGCAAACATTAACGGATGTTGCAGAATTTATGCATCCATTTGCTGTCATGTCTAATGTTAATCTAATTACAAATATTGAAGAAAAATTAATTATTAATGGAAATATAAATGAATGCAAGCAGTTATTAATCAATTTAATTAAGAATGGGATTGAGGCAATGCCATCTGGCGGCAATCTAGAATTATTCGCTTACAAAGAAAATGGGCATGTAAGAATTAGTATTATCGATGAAGGAATTGGTATCGATCCGATTCAAATAAAGCAGCTTGGCCAGCCATATTATTCAACCAAGACAAAAGGAACGGGACTTGGTTTAATGATTTGTTTTGATATCATTAAACGGATGAATGGCGATTACCAAATTAGCAGCAAAGAGAAGGAGGGAACGACCTTTCAAATGATATTCCCTTTGTAACCCCTTCTATCCTCAATAACTGACAATATCTTTAGCATACGACAAAATCAGACTAGCTGGATGACGATTTTAATAAGGAAATGTCTGAATCTGCGCTTTCCCGAGAAATATTGATTGAATATTTCGTAACTTAATACAACTCCCAGGATCCACATGTTCCTGGGAGCTTTTTAAGAAAATAATTTTTCATTACAAGTATATTGCCGGATGATCTCTTTATTAGGCACAAAACCTATGCCAGGATGATCAGGAACATTAATATATCCATTTTCTACTGTCACCTCTGGGTTAATGATATCCTTTTCCCAATAATGAGAAGAACCAGCTGTATCACCAGGCAAAATAAAATTCGATAATGTAGTTAATGCAATATTATGCGCTCTTCCAATGCCAGCTTCAAGCATGCCCCCACACCATACAGGAATCTTGTTTTCTTTACATAGATTATGAATTCTTTTCGCCTCTGTTAGTCCCCCTACCCTGCCAATTTTTATATTAATTATTTGACAAGCGTTCAATTCAATTGCTAGCCGCGCATCCTCAAACGAATGAATGCTTTCATCCAAACAAATCGGTGTAGTAATTTCCCTTTGAAGTTTTGCGTGATCGATAAAGTCATTTGCAGCAAATGGCTGTTCAATCATCATTAACCCATATTCATCCATTGATTTAAACAGATCGATATCATTTAACGTGTATGCAGAGTTTGCATCAGCCATTAATGGGACTTTTGGGAAATGCTTGCGGATTTCTCGAATGACCCCAAGGTCCCAGCCTGGTTTAATTTTTACCTTCATTCGCTTGTACCCTTTTGCTGTATACCCATCAATTAATTGTAAAAGATCATCAATAGTTTTTTGAATACCAATGCTTATTCCTACTTCTATTTTCGCCTTATTTCCTCCAAGAGCTTTGGTTAAGCTAATCCCTTTTTCTTTCGCGTATAAGTCCCATACTGCCCCCTCAATTGTTGATTTGGCCATATTATTTTTTCTAATGGATGAGAGTAGATCTGATACTTGATCTGGATGGTTAAACTCCTTGTTTAATACTGCCGGGATAATAAAATCCTCGAGCATATGCCAATTTGTCTTTACTGTTTCTTCTGTATACCATGGCGTGTCAAAGGCTACAGATTCTCCCCATCCGATATTCTCATTTTCGGATTTCGCTTCAAGGAGGAGAAATTCTTTATCTTGCATTGTACCAAAACTTGTTGAAAAAGGAGATTTCATTTTCATCTTTAAATGACGTAAAGTGATTTCACGAATCTTCATAGTACACCTCAATTACTAAACATTTCTTATCATCTTTAATAATAGTGGAAAACTCATTTCCTTTCACTAAAAGTGTGTGAACTAGAATCTTTTTTTCACTAAAACATATACTAAAATTATAGCCGTCCACCTCTTCTACCTTCGCAGCGACTGCGGGACTAACCAGATCAGAATGTGGGCGGCTTCTAAATATTTCCTGTAAAAAAAGAAACAACCTTGTAAACGTACAATAAGGTTGTTTCTTTTCTTATATCCCTTCATCTAATAACTCATAGCCAGGAATGAGCTTAGAAAGCGGTACAAGTTCTGCTTTGTTTTTATAAACTGGAATATATGCTTCCAATACACTGGCCATAATTGGACCAGAAATACCGACATGTCCAATTGCAATTAATTGATCACTTTTATTCAATTTTCCAGCTAATAGGTTCGCTTGTTTTGTTACATGGCGTGTTGTATATACGTCATCAAAAAATAAGTTATTTTCTAGAAATGGAACGTCTAGTTGTTGTGCAATCTTTCCTGCAACACTATTTGACGTTGTTTTGCTATCGAGATAAAAAAATCCAAATTCTTTACAGACTTCCATGACAATTCTCATAACCCTCTCATCCTCTGTTGCTTTCGAGCCCATATGATGATTCATGCCGATTGCATGCGGAACATCCTTAATAGCAGCGACTACTCGATTTCTAATTTCTTCATCACTAAGGTCTGTTGTGATAGCACCAGGGCCGAGCCAGCTTTTCTTTCCTTTTTTTGGCTCCATAGGCAAATGAACAATCACATCATGTCCATTTCGTTTTGCAAGTTCTGCGTCTGCTTTTGTACTTGGCATAAAGGGCATAATTGCAGCAGTTAAGGTGATCGGAAGCTGTAAAATTTCTTCTGTTCCCTCCATATGGTTTCCAAGGTCATCAATTACAATGGCTAGTTCTCTCTTTATATGAGGAGCTTCCGCAGATATGGGCTGGATATGAGAAAAAAGAAGAATAAATAAGAAAAGCATCTGTTTCATTTCATCACTCCTTTTTCCATTAATTTCTCCAATATTCTTTAAGAATATGATAAGTGCTGATATAAAAAAACTGACCAGCTAATGGCCAGTCAGTTTCACAATTATTTTGTATGCATTTTAAATTCAAGAAAAAGATCATTGTAATGAGCGAGCATCCTTTTTCCTAGGTTTTCATATACCTCGAGCTTTGAAGTCATTTCTTCATCTGGATAAAATCGTTCGTCACTTACTACTTCTTCATCCATGAATTTTAATGCTTCTTTATTTGGTGTTGAATAGCCGACATAGTCTGTGTTCTGAGCTGCTACTTCTGGATCTAGCATAAAATTAATAAATGCATGTGCAGCCTCGACATTTTTTGCAGTTTTTGGGATGACCATATTATCAAACCATAAGTTTGATCCTTCTTCTGGGATTACGTATTCGACATTCTCATTTTCCCACATAATTTCTTGAGCAGTCCCAGACCAGACAAGTCCGATCGCTGCTTCTTCATTTTGTAATAATAAACGGTTTTCGTCCCCAACAATCGCCTTTATATTAGGTGTTAATGCATCTATCTTTTCTTTTGCTTCTTGAAGATGATCTTTGTTTTTATCATTTAATGAATAGCCTAAGCTATTTAATGACATACCTAACACTTCACGTGCACTATCAACCAGCAAAATTTGATTCTTAAATGCCGGATCCCAAAGGTCATTCCAGCTAGTTAGTTCACGATCTCCAAGTATTTTCGTGTTGTATAAAATGCCAACTGTTCCCCAAAAATAAGGAATCGAATATTTGTTCCCGTGATCAAATGGCAAATCTAAGAAACGGGAATCAAGATATTGAAAATTAGGGAGCTTAGAATGATCGATTGGAAGAAGCAGATCCTCTTGAATCATTTTATCAATGATGTACTCAGAAGGGACGGCAATATCATAGGCAGTCCCTCCCTGCTCGATTTTCGTCAGCATGGCCTCATTAGAATCAAACGTCTCATAAATGACCTTTATTCCAGTTTCCTCTTCAAATTGTTTAATTAGGTCTTCATCGATATAATCGCCCCAGTTAAAAATAGTAAGCGTATTTCCGCTCGTATATCCCTGAGATGAGTTAAGCCTAAAAACAATAAATATTAAAATAAACGAAACAATTAATACGGCTAATAATGCACGAATCAGCTCTTTCATTATCTAACCCCCATTCTGCCTGGCTTGTTATTACGTTTAGTGATGAAGTAATAACCGACTACTAGGAGCATAGTGAAAATAAATAAAAGTGTAGAAAGAGCATTAATATTTAATGAAACGCCTCTTCTGGCAAGTGAATAAATTTCTACTGATAAGGTAGTAAAGCCATTCCCGGTTACAAAAAAGGTAACGGCAAAATCATCTAATGAATATGTTAATGCCATGAAAAAACCTGCGAAAATCCCTGGTGTAATATAAGGAAGCACGACTTTTGTCAACACATCCCAGCGGCTAGCACCTAGATCAAGAGCCGCATAAATCATTGATGTGTTCATTTCTTCAATTTTTGGCAGTACCATAATAACAACGATTGGCACACTAAAAGCAATATGAGCTAGTAATACGGAGATAAATCCTAGCTTAATACCAACCATCGTAAATAAAATTAAAAAGGATGCACCAATAATAACATCTGGACTGACAATTAAAACATTATTCAGTGAAAGCAATGTGTTTTTCACTCTTCTTCTTCTTGCATAATAGATAGCTAATGCACCTGCAACCCCAAGTATTGTTGAAATTGCAGCTGAAAGCAGAGCTATAATAGCTGTATTTAGAACGATGATCAACAGTCTTGAATCGCCAAATAACTCCTTGTACCAATCAAGTGTAAATCCTTCAAAATGATACATCGTTCCCCCACTATTAAAAGAATAAAACATTAAATATAATATCGGGGCATACAGAATGAAAAACATAATGACTAAATAAACTGTTGATAGTTTAGATAATTTTTTCATAAGATCCCCCGCTTTCTCTTCCCAGTGAGAATCATAATTAGTACCATAGCAATGATTAAGAAGACGGCGATCGTTGCCCCCATCCCCCAGTCTTGAGTAACTAAGAAATGCTGTTCAATGGCAGTACCAAGTGTAATTACTCGATTTCCAGCTATTAATCTTGTAAGCATGAACAGTGACAGGGCTGGAATGAAGACAATTTGACACCCAGATTTTACTCCATCAATTGTCAGCGGGAAAATGACCCGCAAAAAAGTTGTCCATTTTGAAGCACCAAGGTCATTGGATGCATCAACTAGTGAAGGATTCAATTCATCCAACGCGTTAAAAATAGGCAAAATCATAAATGGCAAGAAAATATAAACAGAAACAAAGATAAAGCTAAAATCTGTGAAAAGGATTTGCTTCGTCCCAATCCCAATTACTTCAAGGAAGCTATTTGCAGCTCCGTATGTTCCGAATATACCAATGAATGCGTAAGCTTTTAGCAATAAATTGATCCAAGAAGGAAGGATAATTAATAATAATAAAAGCTGCTTATGCTTTGTTTTTGTAAGCAAGTAAGCAATTGGATACGCTACAAGTAATGTGAACAATGTAATTAAAAAGGCATACCAAAAAGAACTAAACGTCATTTTCAAATAAACCGGTGTAAAAAACTTTTTATAATTATCAAGCGTAAATTGTCCATCAATGTCGAAAAATGAGTAATAAAGAACCAAGAGAATCGGCATAACGACAAAAAGGGCGATCCAAATAACATATGGAATGAGGTAAAAATTCCGTGATTTACTTTTCATAGCTTCCCTCTTCATATGCTTCTAGTCGTTTGTCGAATTCCTCTTCCGTCTCCCCATGTCTCATAACATGAATGGCCTCGGGATCAAACGTGAGGCCAATTTCCTCACCAACGATTGCCTTCCTTGTTGAATGGACAAGCCATTCATTGCCATCCTGGTCATTACAGCTAATTTCATAGTGGACCCCACGGAATAATTGAGAATCAACATGCACACGAAGCTTCCCATTTTCTGGCATCGTAATTTCTAAATCCTCCGGTCGAATAACAATTTCGACTGCCTCATTTGGATCAAAACCACCATCAACACATTCAAACGTTTTTCCAGCAAATTGTACAGAAAAATCTTTTAACATAACGCCTGGAACAATATTTGATTCTCCGATAAAGTCTGCAACAAATCGGTTAATAGGTTCATCATAAATATCTGTTGGCGTTCCACTTTGTTCAATATTGCCATTATTAAGGACAAAGATTTCATCAGACATGGCAAGTGCCTCTTCTTGGTCATGTGTAACGAAAATAAAAGTAATTCCAAGTCTTCGCTGCAATTCACGTAGTTCATATTGCATTTCTGTACGCAATTTCAGGTCAAGAGCCGATAATGGTTCATCCAAAAGAATAACTTCTGGTTCATTAACAATCGCACGTGCGATAGCTACACGCTGACGCTGTCCGCCTGACATTTCTTTAATTTCTCTTTTCTCATATCCTTCAAGGTTGACAAATCTTAATGCTTCTTTTACTTTTCTATCAATCTCATTGTTTTTTAGCTTCTTTATTCTTAATCCGAAAGCCACGTTTTCATATACATTTAAATGTGGAAACAATGCATAGTCCTGAAAAACTGTATTCACTTGCCGTTTATTTGCAGGTACGTCGTTAACAATTTTTCCATTAATGAAAATTTTTCCATTGGACGGCTCAATAAATCCAGCTATCAATCTCAAAATTGTTGTTTTCCCACAGCCAGACGGTCCTAAAAGTGTATAGAATTTCCCTCTTTCAATTTCAAAGCTTACATCGTTCAAGACTGGTGGGTCATTATCATATTGCTTCGTTACTTGTTCAAAACGAATTATTGTATGATCTGTCATTTTTATCTCCTTCAATCATTTAGTGTATGTTTGAATTCATCGAAAAAAATCGAAAAAACATATAACAAACATTCAAACGTAATAATACCATATTCCAATACGAACAGGCAGATTTTTATAGAAAATTTTGCATAATAAAGAACGAAACTGGCTAATTTTCCTTTTAAGCATAAAAAAATAGGATGTATCACTTGATACATCCATGTCTAAACGCAAGAAACTATTTATTTATTCGATAGCCCCCAACCTTAAATCCAGCTATTGCAAATGCTATGGCTTGGCATATGAAGACTATTCCCCAAAACTGCGCAGGTATAATATGTGTTGCCTGTGCAAGTCCTGTTGCATCCCCAGCTGCATGCGGCTGTGTAAAACTTAGCAAAAATATAGTAAATGATGACGAAATAGATTCAACTAAGAGAATGCTTGCAATCATCAATAAGAAATGTTCGACGATAGCGGCTGTGCTCTTAAATAATAAAAAGATAAATGCTGCGCCAAATGTAATAAGCCAAAAAATGCCGTAGAAATTCCTAACCCAAAAGATTAGATTTAATCCAATCAATAATAAAAGGATGACGATTAACGGCTTGTACTGCCTTCTGCTAATAAACCAAAAGGAAAGGAAAGCCATAAAGGAAGAAAAAACATAACCTGCTCCCCCAGTAAAAAAACCGCCAAACCAAGAAGAATGACTAGTATATGTTACGCCTTCTGTATTCATAAACAGGGAGATTTCGTGTACCTTCCCTCCAAAAAGAGCAATGATTGCATGACCTGATTCATGAATGACCGTATTAACCACACGAAAATAGTTCCCAATGATTGGTACATTTGTAAGAATAATTGATATCGCTATAAATAATAAAAATTTCCAACTAATTAATTCTTTTATTTTCCCCATTCTATATCTCCTTTAGAAAATATGTAAATATTATACTGTTACGTTCCAAATTTAGGAAGGTTTCATCATTTTAATTAAATCATGGAATATACTTGAAGTGAATGTGAAAAAGTATCTGTTTTTTGATGAAATCATTATGCTTATCTTTAAAAATAGACTAAAATAGAAGTAAGAAGTGTAGCCATCTGCTACGACATATTGGAGGAATTTGACTTTAATGGAGACGATTCAAACTTTATTACAAAAAAGTGCGTTCAAAAGATTTATTATTTTCGGAATTTTATTATTCGTTCTATACTTGCTTAGAAGCATGATTAATTTAATTCTAATCACATTTATTTTTTCTTTTTTACTTAATCGATTAGTTAACCTGATTACTAGAAAGGTTAAATTGAATCGAAAAGTAACTGTGCTCATTGTATATTTGGCTATCATCGGGCTGTTAACGATTGGAATTAGCAAATACTTGCCGATCATTGTTGCTGAAATCTCCCAACTAGTCACACAGATTACCGTTTTCTATACACAGCAGCATGACAATATCATCATCAATTATGTCATGAGTTTTATAGAAACGAACCAAATCTCGAAATATTTGGAGCAGGGATTTACATTCCTTCTTAAGTACTTCAGCGGCGTAAGTAATATCGCCATTCAGGTCATGCTTTCTCTGATTCTAAGTTTATTCTTCTTATTAGAAAAGCCAAGATTAATCGAATTTACTTCAAAATTTAAAAATAGTAAAATTGCTCCTTTTTACAATGAGATTGAGTTTTTTGCCAAAAAATTTGTCCTGACGTTTGGTAAAGTTATTGAAGCACAATTTATTATTGCCATTGTAAATTGCGGTTTAACTACATTAGCATTATGGATTATGGACTTCCCTCAATTAATGGGATTATCGATTCTAATCTTTTTACTAGGGTTAATCCCTGTTGCAGGGGTTATTATTTCACTAATCCCGCTTTGTACAATTGCTTATACACTTGGTGGTTTCATTCAAGTAATCTATATCCTTATTGTAATCATGATTATTCATGCAATTGAGGCTTACATTCTTAATCCAAAATTAATGTCTGCTAAGACTGATTTACCTGTATTTTACACATTTATCGTGCTAATCTTCGGTGAACATTTCTTTGGAGTTTGGGGACTTATTGTTGGAATTCCTGTGTTTGTATTCCTTTTAGATGTATTAGAGGTTACGGATAAGAAGGTAAAAGTATAATTATAATGGCTGGTAATATTCATAAGAAGTTCAGATAATGTGGACAATTTTCATATTAAACAGTAAAGTTTTCATTAATAATAATTAGCAACTAATTTAAAACGAAGAAAAACACTTGGAAAAATTAATCCCAGCGTTTTTCTTCGTTTAATTTTTTGTTCCTCAATTATAAAGCCGAAATTGATTACTCTTTTGGTAGCCATCTATAATATAAAATCCCATCATTTTCTGTTTCAGCTAATATGATGATTGGTTTTATTCCTTCTTTTGTATTAACGGTACTATACAAAACAGTTCCTTTTGGTAATTAAGATGCAGAAAAATTCCGTAGAGAAAGATAAGACTTGGAAATTCTTTTAATTTCACCAATTCTTTCCCCTTTTTGGTACTTGTTTTTTTCTTTTTCAAACCAATCAAGTTGCGAAATATTAGAATAAATACGCCCCTCATATTTGATCATATCTTTTTCTATTTTTAGAAAACTACTATTAATGACAATTCCTATGACAAATAAAAAACAAATTGAAAGTGAAATTATAGTAACTTTCTTCATTCAAGAACCTCCTCCCAAAGCCCTTTTATCTATACTATACAGTTTAACGTAGTTAAAGACCTTATCGGTTAAACCCAATCTTTCTGCAGGGATAAATCAACAAATGTAAAAGACCAAATCCCAATGCGATTTGGTCTTAGAATTGGAATGTTATTACTCCTGTTTCTCCACAATAACTGAACTGCTAAATAAAATTCACCAGCCTTTTTATTATGGTTTTGGGTTAATGCTCCATGCCAGTCCAAACATCATAAATGTAAAAATAAATATGAAGAGGCATAAGAAAATTCCCCAGATTGAAAACAATCTCGACCTGTTTTGCGTAAAAAGCCCAATCGCCCCTAAAATCAAACCAGCTAAAGGCAGTTTAATTAGAAAAAAATCTGGGAACTCATCATAATCCATAATTAATGCTATATTTAATCCCGAAAGTGCAATAATTGCTATAATAAAGGAAAGAAGACCTGTGACAGTGGGAATGCTTTTTCTTTGATACAGCTTTTTTTTGCTTTTTACTTCCAATTCCATAGTTTAACTTCCCCTACCTTCATTGTTCGAATGGCTTCATTTTCTTGAAGTTTTCTTAATTCTGGGATTGGTCCTGTCACAACAGCCCCGTATACATGAATCCCATTTTTCTTTAAATAGGGGACTCTTTCTTCTAATGCAAGGGTCTTTGCACTTGCTATTTTTGCTGCATTCTCCTCATCTTTTCTCAGAAATTCAAGGATATCCATAAAAACATCTTCATTTGTTTGATCGCGTCCATTAAAGGGTGACCAAGTGGTATGATCAATTTGTAAAGGATACCCGATTGGAGCGACTGGATAGCCGTCTTTATCTGTTTGCTTCTTTTCAAGTCCAGTATCAACTGCGACCCACCGAACCTCTACATTTTTGCCAAGTTGTTTTTCTAATTCTCCTGCTTTCATTAATTTAGTTAGTGAAATATAAACTTCACCAACTGTCCCATCAGGCAGTTTTTTTAATAGATCCCATTCAACTTCAAGTCCAGGAGGTTTTACGGCATCCGGATGAAACATACGATAAGATTCCATACTAGATATCTTTGGCAAAGGTCGATCCAAAAGAATCTCCCTTTCTGGAAATGCAGGTTTGTCAAATGCATAGTTAATGAAATACTCTCCTGCTTTATAATCTTCTTTCCCAATTCTTTTGAAGATATCAAATTGAATGTCCATAGAGAAGAATTTAATATGTTCCTCCAATTCCATCTCCTCTAAACTGATGTTTGGCTCGGTTACATAGACGGTTTTTGTGGCAATATCAATTAAATGATTTGCCTTTCCTCCGATCGCATAGTATAGGTAAGAACTAAGTGTCATGACAGGAATGATTAATAGCAGTATCGCAAGACTTATCATAATCGTAGTGATTAATGCCATGTATTTTCCTTTTTTTATTATGAATCTTTGATTCTTTACATTAATGGTCTGACTATTTTCAAAATCTTGAATGGAATGATTAATATAGGATTGATAAATTTCTTTGTCCTCATGATTATTCTCTTTCATCTTGCCTCCTCCTCTCTTTAACCCTTTCAATTAATTTTTTTCGACCGCGTACAAGATGGCTTTTTAAAGTATTTAGGTTTATTTCTAATATTTCTGCAGATTCTTTTAGGGATAACTGATGTAAATCGCATAATAGAATCACGTGTGTTTCCGTTTCTTTTAAAGAATGGATATCTTCTATCAGCACTTGAAAACTCTCCTTCTCTAATATCCGATTTTCTGGATTTTTTTCATGATTGATTTGATTCTTGTTCAAACCTTCGATTTTGTCACTGATAATTAAACGATTATTCTTTCTGGAAGAATCAATAAATGCATGATAGGCTACTTTAAAAAGCCATGCCTTAATATTATTAATTTCATTATCTCCTAAATGGATATATGCACGGTAGAACGCCTCTTGTACTAGGTCTTCTGCTGTATAGTGATCCTTTGAAAGGGATAACAAATAGCGGTATAGATCCTTTACATATACCTCATATGCCTCATCTAAATCCAAAGCTGTGCCCCCTTTCAGCATATCCACGTTTCAGGATAACAAAAAGTTGCAGATTAGGAAGATTTTTTCTGAAATAATTTTTTCCTGTACGAAGGTAGCTTTATAGTATTGTGCTAGTGTTCACACTTTAGATGGTAAGGATTAGTTACTACCTTGTAATTATCTAACTTCAGGTTCCAGTCGCCCTTAGTGCTGACCTTTCATTCGGATTGGATGAAAGATCAGCACTAACTTCCCTCACTATTTGATAGTAGTCTAGCAGAATGGAATATCAGGGTTTAAACACCCATACCTATGCAAAAGCAAATAAAATTATATAGGGCTATGACTTGCTTAATAAAATGAGTTGATTATATTACAGTTAAAAATAATTAAACAATTGCACGAACTAGAAAACTGGGAAACGTTATGGGCAATCCATCTGCTGTCCCATTCTGATTGAAAACCTTAGCTAATTCAGATAAGTTCCTTTCCTTTAATATTTCATAAATGGGAGGATGTTGACCAAAACAGTGTAATTTTAAATCATCTATTGGAGAACTGATAAATTCCAAACTTTTTATTATTTCACTATGATGACATGTATAACTACTTTCTTTTAAGTCTGTGCTTAATTGTGTCTAAAATCCGAGTTCCTTTTGGGCATTAGTGAGATTAGGAAAAAGAAGAGGCAATTCTTTCCCCCATTCATCCCCAGGATGAAGACCGAGAATCTTCCCGCCATTTTTGATGACTTTTTTAAGGTGGGGATATGCAGAGGTTGGCCCGTTTATTCTCTAATCCAATTTTTATGAAATTTTCTGTAACATCAAAGCCCACAATCTCTTTTGCCAGCAAACTGCATTTAAGTGTGAAATCGCTGTGTCCGCAGCCAACATCTAATACCTTCTTATTGATTATCATTTTGGCTGCTTCTTTATCAAAAATTGATTCCCCTTTAGGCTGTTGTATTAAAGAATTCCAAGTATATTTGAAATGCCTTGAAGATTGCGAAGTTGCTTATACCATTCAAAAGAATGTGGCGGTATCCCCCCTGATAATGTGGATGGATCAATAAATTTCATTTTTAATTCCTTCTCACATTTCCAAACCTAAAAATTTTTTCACGATAATATAAACACTCTTCAACTAACTTCAGTTATCAATAAGATTGATAACAAAAATCAATCTATTCGAATATTAAAATCTATTCATTCTATATCCACACGTTCTTAAGGTGAAAATAAATCATATATTTCCCTTATTAGACTTTTGATACAGGTCTTTCATCGTTTAAATCTCTAAAAATTTAGTGGGAAATTTGGAGGGGGATTTATGAAAGCAGTCGTTAGTTACAAATACGGCTCACCTGACATACTCGAATTAAAAGAAGTAGGAAAACCGGTACCACTAGATAATCAAGTATTGATAAAAATTCATGCTTCTTCGTTAAACTTTGGTAACCTAGTTCTTTTAAAAGGTCAACCGTTTCTAGCTCGATTTGCCTTCGGACTAACAAAGCCTAAATACCCCATGCCTGGAGGTGACATTGCCGGACAGATTGAAGAAGTAGGAAAAGATGTTAAGCAGTTTCACACTGGTGACGAAGTGTTTGGTGATTTATCTATTTGCGGGTGGGGCGGTTTAGCCGAATACGTAGCTGTTCCCGAACATGCATTAGCCCTTAAACCGCACAATATCCCCTTTGAGGAAGCAGCTGCTTCGCCAATGGCTGGAGTTACTGCCTTACAAGGATTAAGGGACAAAGGTAAGCTCAAAACAGGACAAAAGGTATTAATTCACGGGGCATCTGGTGGTGTTGGTACATTCGCTGTCCAATTGGCTAAGACAATGTGGGCTGATGTAACAGGAGTTTGCAGTACTAGGAATATAGAAATATTAAAAGCAATAGGTGCAGATCATGTTATTGACTATACAAAGGAGGATTTCACTCTAAAAAAAGAGTATTAAGATTTAATTCTTGGGGTGAATGGGTTTCATCCCCTTTCAGCGTATAACCAGCATTAAAACCAAATGGAAGATTTGTTTACGTATGGAGATCTGAAGAACAATTATTTCAAACTTTAATTTTTGGCCCTTTTATTTCAATGACAGGTAAAAAAGAAATGAGTAACCTGCTGCAAAGAGCAAACCAAAAAGATCTAATCAACTTGAAAGAACTGCTTGAGGATGAAAAAATAAAACCAGTAATTGATAGACGGTATAAAATAAGCGAAGTACAAGAAGCATTCAGGTATTTTGCTGAAGGTCATGCACTAGGAAAAGTTATTATTACTGTTTAATTTTTGATTAATTAAAGAATTTTCAAATGAAAGGCTGCGAATTGTGAGAACGCACTATTTAATGAATTTAATATGTGCGTTCAAATCAATCAGCTTAACAAAGATGACCTTGAATGTTATGAGCAATTAACTCTTCCCAGATAGACCCTTTTTTACCACGGATGTATTTTTGCCTATAATAACAGAAAAAACAACAATCATTGCAATTACAATCGTGAAGAATGTGACCGTTTCATCGAGAAAAACTGCTGCAAATAAAATCATTAAAAATGGCTGTAGGTATTGAATTTGACTAACTTTTGCAATTCCTCCCATTGCCATTCCACTATACCATGCTACATATGCATACCTTATATTGATTTTCAACATTGTATGAATCAAGCAATTGATATATATAAAGAAGAGCTTTTTACATATTCTGATCAACAAGGGCTTTACTCATTACGAGTACAGATAGTGAAATATCTGCAAAATTTGCAAGTATTCACCCAGCCCGAAAGAGTAGTGGTGGTTTCTGGATCACAGCAAGCTCTTAATTTATTAGCTTCTATGCCGTTTCCAAATGGAAAAAACAATATTCTCATTGAGCAGCCTACTTATTTTGGTTTCATCGAGACTATCAATCTGCAACAAGCTACTGCTTTTGGTATTGAATTATCGGAAGAAGGGATTGATTTTGATCGATTGGAATACATTTTTCGAAACAATGATATAAAATTTTTCTATATTATTCCGAGATTTCACAACCCACTTGGACATTGTTATACCAATAAGGAAAAGAAAAAAATTGTTGAATTAGCTGAAAGATATTATGTTTATATAGTGGAAGATGATTTTTTAGGAGACCTTGATCCAAATGGAAAATCAGATCCCTTATTTTCTTTTGATCCTTCTGGAAGAGTGATTTATGTAAAAAGCTTTTCGAAAGTTTTTCTCCCAGGGTTAAGGGTTGCTGCTGTCATTCTCCCAACATTAATGATTAGGAATTTTTTACGATATAAATTCAGTGCGGATTTTAATAGTTCAGCAATTTCTCAAGGTACGCTTGAAATCTATTTGAAAAGTGGGATGTTTACTAGCCATCTCAAAAAAATTAAAAAGGTTTACCGTAGTAAAATGCAAATCCTCAAAGAAGCCTGTGTATTATTACTTCCAGAAGATACACAATTTTCTAAACCGACTTCAGGTTTCTATCTATCCATCCGTTTGCCCGAAAATATTTTAGCAAAACAGGTAGTTCATTTGTTAAACGAGCAGCGTATTTTTGTTGATGATGCCTCCAGAATGTATTTGCCAGAATATAAAATGGATAATCTCCTTCGATTAAGCATCTCTCAAGTGAAGGAGAGTCAGATTAAACCAGGGGTAGAAAGTATAGCTCATGTTATTTCTTTAATCAGCAGGAGAAATAATCATCATATCAAAAATAACCTTTTACACTTTTAACATTCGGATTAGACGACTAATTCATCTTCAAATTTAATTACGATGTTATTTTAATTCTTGAAGAATTCGTTAAAAGGCAACAGGTGCAATAAGAAAAGGAATCACCACACTGAGAAGAACAAATCCTGCATTGCTTACATTTTGTGAATTACGAATGGTATAATTCAGGATACTTGTTATGAATGTACAGTTATACTTTGAAGCTTATGTAGATAATTCCAAGATAGCCTTGCTCATGTCAATATAACTAAAAATTTAGGAGCTTGAAACAATACACGGGTGATCGGAATTGCTGTCTTATAATTCCCTTTTAAAAGCTTCAAGCTCTGGATACATATCGCACGTGCTATGACAGCCAACAAGCACCTAAATAGAATGGTCATTCCATTTATAAAAATCATTAACCTAAATATATTTTAGGACTGACAAACTCCACGATCTAAGGCATTGAGTTTGAAATCCATTCAATCATTATTGTAAGAACACATAAAATGATCGTCATTAAAGTTGAACCAAATAAAATTATAATAAGGAACCCTTCATTTTTTTTGGTACAGTTCAGTTCAAATAGACAAAATAAATGATCATTCCTAATAGAATAGGACCACCCCAACTAATTAGACCTAAATCTGTAGGTGGATTTTGCCAATCAAAAATCCAAAAAGATAGAATAGTAAAATGAACAGCGATCAGAGGTATCGAGACAATTGCTAATCGTTTATTTAACACGATATTCCCCATTGCAAACACTTCATTTCATCCATGTTAGTGATTAGTTTAGTTCCAATTTCCCTAGTCTTTTATAAGCCTTATCTCTCATTAAGTTATGTGATTGCCATGTATCAGGATTTAAATACTCTCTTTCTTCTTTCCGCTGTTTTAATAATGCTTCTAATCCTGGTACATCAGGATTCTTTTCATATAGTTCAATCAATCCAAGAATTCCAGTTGATGAGAAGCTATTTAAATAGTGGATATCAATTTTCCCTGTTGTCTCGTAACGCTCGATATTACGGTCAACTACTATTTGATCAAAATTGATGACATTCATTCCGGCGAAGTAGATTAGGGATGTAATGAAATAAAAATGAAACAATGATAGCCTATCTAGCCAAATTTTCAATAGTGTGTATGCAAAGATGACCATAAGAAAAATCATGAATGAAGTTACAAGAACTCTTGTAAAGGTGAACCCATAGGCATCCTCATACATCGACATCCTCATAAAAGCTGATATCAGGAGAACACCGCTTGATAAAACTAACAGCGATAAGGCAAAACGAATCGTTGTCTTCAATTTTCCTAGAACACTCTTTGTAAAATTAATTACTCCCATTGTAACGGTCAGGTTTATTAGCGTAACAAATAACAATTCAAAAAAACCTCTACGGGCATACTCTGCATAGGTGAACCCATCACCAAGTGTTCCGCTAAAGAAATATTTAAATTGAACGACAACAAATAAGAGATACACTAAATCTAACAGTAATAGAACAGTCAAGGTTACGACTCCATCCATTTGAGGAAGCTTATAAGTATCTTCCTTCTGCACAATCTGTACCTTTTTTTGTAAAAGAACTTGCATGAACCCAAAAAATCCCAATGTGTAAATTAGAATGATAATAATACGAAAGAAATATTCTGTCTGAAAGTTAAATAAATTAGGTATGTTACTTAAAAGCCTCTCAAATTGTGCATCAGCAGACATTAGCAGATTAAGAACAACAAAAAGAAAAGGAACCGCTATAGCTACACCAATAAGAACTTTTTTCAAAACATTATTATGTTTAGAATTGTTGCCACGGTTTATCTTTTTTGCAATATGCCTAATGAATATGCCAGCATAGCGTACTCCATGTGCAAGCTTTAAAGTAGTATAAAGAATGAAAAACAGCTTATTCCATTCCATTTTTTTAGGAGAAGTTATTAAGGCTAGATGAAAGATAACAAGTGATGGAATAACAAGTATATTTAAAGCATAAAAAAGAATTGTATCATTCATGTAGTAGCCTGCAGCTAAAAGCCAAATTGAAATTAAGATAAGGTATCCCACTCGCTGATGCGAAAATGAAAATGAACGAAACCGCCAGTAGAATATTGTGTAGAAAACGGCAATGAATATAAAATAGGAAATGCCTATTTCATCTCTAAAAAAAGCTTCTTCTGCAATTACCCCCGCAATTAAGCATAAAAGAAAAAACAGCCAGTCCCTCTTTTCTATTTTCAATTCCATGTTTAAAACCTCCAAACGAATATAGTTTTTCTATATATATAGAATTTCTATGTATATGAATAAAAAAAAGCCTACACAGAAGCTTTTTTCCCCCAACGGTAACTTATAAGGCAAATGGGGTATAAAAGAATCGTGAAAATGATACAAATACCGATAAAGGATTCTGTCAGCAAAGGACTAAACCATTCATGTGGGATGATTTTAAAAACCGTTAATATCATTAATAATATATTGGGAAGTAAAGCGATTAAAAAGGTTCCTTTCATTAGCTTTCTTCCTTTATGTCCAAATCCTCTGCCAATTTCATAGCCTAGCAGCGCCCAAAAAAATGAGTATATTAGTGCAATTACGATAGGAAATGATGTCAATTGATTCCATACTTTCGTAAGCCATCCCCAATCAAGGAGATTATGCGCGATAGTAAGAATTGCACCTCCCACAAACAAACATATATTTACTGCTACGAACAGCCACTTCATTTTACTAGGAGTCACGGAAAGCTCTTCTTTCCACATGTCAGCTATCTCTTTGGGTGTTCCAAATCTTGAATACACTTGATCGCGAATCTCTGATTCGTCTTCAAGTGTATAAAGCGTAACTAAAAGCTCATCCAGATGTGCATCATAATCATTCAAAATTGATTCTTTATCTGGATGAGAAATAAGGCTTTGTGCTAACTCTGCTAAAAATTCATTCTTTAGCCGTTCCATATTTTTTTCTCCCAATCAGCTTGTTCATTACTGATACAAATTCGTTCCATTCACGGGTTTTTTCGAGCAGCATTTCCTTGCCAGCTTCGGTTATACGATAATACTTCCTTGCTGGCCCCTTCTTCTGTTCCTGCCAATAACATTCAATATATTCTTGTTTTTCAAGTTTATGAAGTGCAGGATAAAGCGTTCCTTCTTTAACAGAAAATTCATTTTCGCTTCGTTTCTCTAGTTCTTTTACAAGTTCATAGCCATACATGTCCCTCTCCTCTAATAATTGCAGAAGCAAGAGCGATGTACTCCCTTTAACCAATTCACGATTAAACACAATAATCACCTACCTAGTTTTTTTAGGTATATAGAGATTCTATACCCTAACGTTATAAATGTAAAGGTAATTTTTGTACACTGCAAATTTTAGTTTTCTCACAATCTATTAGTACTTGAAGTAAAATAATTGATTTCATTTACAAGAGTTTTCAAAGCATCCCTTTGTATGGAATCTTTCATATTTTTATCATATATACTTTTATTTTTGTTTAAGGAATCTAAAGTTTTGATTAATGATTTTTGATTTAAATATTCTTCTTCTATAGTAATAGAGTAGCCTTTCTCCTCGAATGCTTTAGCATTTAATATTTGATCTCCCCTACTTTGATGCAAGCCTAGAGGGATAATTATCATAGGGATATGCAACGCTAAAAATTCAAATATGGCATTTGAGCCACCCCTTGTAATGACTAAATCTGTTGCAGCTAATATATCTGGCAGTTCATCATGAACATATTCAAATTGTCTATATCTAGTATTCATTATAAGAGTCTCATCTATGTGATCCCTTCCGCATATATGGACGATTTGATAATTAGCTGTTAGCCTATCAATAGATGCTCGGACTGCCTCATTTATTTTTTTTGCTCCTAAGCTTCCGCCCATAATCGTTAATATCGGTAGACGACTGCTGAAACCAAGAAATTGCCTTCCTTTATCAGCCGTCCCGTTGAACAATTCTTTTCTAACCGGAGATCCGATGACGAAGGTTTTATGCTCAGGAAAATATCTCTTTGTCTCATCAAAAGAGGTAAATATTTTTGTCGCAAATCTTTGAGAGATTTTATTAGCCAATCCAGGAGACATGTCACTTTCATGAATATAAATAGGTATTCTTAGACTTTTTGCAGCTAAAATGACAGGTACAGAAACGAATCCGCCTTTAGAAAAAACTAAGTCTGGTTTTAGTTTTTTTAAGAGGGATCTTGCTTCAATGCACCCCTTAATAACCTTAAAAATATCAATCAAGTTTTCTTTATCTGCATATCTTCTTAACTTGCCGCTGTGAATTTCATAGTAAGGAATACTTATTCGTTGTATTAACTCTTTTTCTATCCCTTTTTTTGAACCGATATAATGGATGTCCCAATCCTTATTCAATTCCTTGATTATGGCCATGTTTGGTGTTACATGACCAGCCGACCCGCCACCGGTAAATACGATTGTTTTCACTAGTTAACCTCCTTATTCATCATTGATTTAGGAACAATCTTTATAGTAAGACTATAACTTTAAACTAACATATACTTTTTATTAAAATTAGTCATTCTCTTTTCCCCAATGAAAACCCATCAAATAGCCTTCCGCCAAAAGGCTGCAAAATAGAATCAACTAATTGAATAACTTGACTTTTTTCTCCGCTTTTATAATAAGTATCAAATGTTTCTACAAATTTTTTTGCGAACACTTCATCATAATTTCTTAATGAACGTACGAGCCATTTTGAAGTACCAATCCATTGTTTATTTGTTCTTAAAATAAACTCACAAGTCAATTCTGCAAGTGTATTTGCAATAAAAAGTTCCTCCGCCCGATTCGAACAGCCAATAAAATCATCCAATGCATCCGTTATAAAATAACGCTTTGTCGTCATTGTTTCATCTGACCATTTTTCTGGTCCATTATCTAATAAGTTCTTCGCTTCTGTTTTTATAGAATCTACTATTCCCTCATCTTTTAGGATCATTCCTTCAAAAACCATCCTGGGTAAAGAGGGTCTGGCTCTTTTCCTATCACTTTCAAAAAAATATTTATATGTGGTTAGGTTATGTACAAAAACCTCTATCGCCCATCCTTGGTCTATCAACGACTCCCTATAAGACGAATTAATAGTATTATCGAATATGATAATATCAAGGTCCGATGTTTCTGTTGCTTCTCCACGAACTACACTCCCAGCTAATAATGCGCCATGGCAATCAGAAAAGTGTTTGCTGATAAAATGAATTGCAGCTTCAATAGGATTTAATTTATTCTGTGTACTCATGCTTTTCACCTCTGGATAATAAAATAATTATATCTGTTTTCCTGGAAAGAATGATTAAATAATTCATTAAAGAGATCATTCATCCATTCTTTGTACTTTCATAAATTTCATAAATAGATTATACTTCTAACTAACATATTCCAAATGGAGGAATTTTAGATGACAGAAAACAATCAATCAGATGCTCAAAAAAAGAAAGTAAGCTTGCAAGAGGCAATGAAAAAACAGCTTGAAAACAAAAAGAACCAAAACACTTCTGGTAAAGGTAAATCAAATGTTGACCTTTCTGCAAAGAAAATGAAAAGTCAGCAAACAAAGAAACCAAGCAATACCCGCAGAAAAATGGGCAGCTAATGAATGGAACAAATCGTAAAGACATTTCACCAGGAATTACTGTAGATATTGTATTGAAGGCAGATCAAAGAACTGGAAAACTTACAAGAGGAGTCGTTAAAGATATCCTCACCAATTCAGGTACACATCCACATGGAATTAAAGTTCGATTAACAGATGGGCAAATTGGAAGAGTCCAGTTCATTCATTCTAATTAAGAAGGCAAAAAGCATTCGAGGTTCATACCAAGAATGCTTTTTATTTTTTTCTTAGGAATATTGTTTTTTTACCGCTCATTCCGATATTAGTTCCTTTAAACAATCTCTAACTGAAAAAATAGAAATAACTTAATTAGATGCTAATTTAAATATTAGTGGGCTGATATAACTTTCCTACAGGTAAAGACGAATGAAGCTCTTTCTTTTACTCTAGTTTACTATCAAGGTATTTCCAATCAAAATCATCATCACTTAGAAGTTCTTTTGAAACATAGAATGTCCATCAACAGTACCTACATTTTCAAAACCATTACTGCGATAAAATTCATTTAATTTACTATTACTCCCTACGCAATCTAATCTGATTGTATTTTTCCCTTCTTTTTTAAGATAAGTTTCCAACCAGAGCAATACTTCCTTTCCTAGACCGGAACCAATTTTAGAACGGGTTATAGCTAATCTGTGAAGGTATACAGCTTCATTATTTAAATTTCCCCAGATATATTTGTCCCATGAGCTTTGTGACTGATACAGCGTAAACGTAGCCACAATCTCTCCATCTCTTTTAACAATAAAAGTCTCTTTATTATTTATTGCTTGTCTTACTTCATCATCTTCTCCTCCACCTGCCAGAAATCCCCATTGATCAATCCCCTTTTCTTTCAGCCATTTTGCAACTTCTTTTAAAAGTCCTAGTATATGGTCTGCTTCTTTACTCGTAGCTACAGACACTTCATAATCCCTCAACATAGATAGTAAGTTATTTGGCATTCTACATCCCCCGTTTTATTCATTTCTCATTCTGATAACCCAAAATTTGTAATTTTACTAATTTAATACGACTTTAAACTGCAATCTCCTGCTTTTTAAATAAAAAGTGCCAATATGACAAAGTTTATTTCAACAATCATCTGCTCCAATTATTGATAAAAACATTCAGAAAAGACAAGGGATTTTCAAATTAACTTTATGATGAAAAATCAATATTATTTCTTTCACTATAATCTTCTATGTTTAGAACACCCTATTAGGAACTAGAAATCTCCTAAAAAAGTTGTATAGAAAGGTTGTTGTTTGAAACATCTATACTAGTGCTAGCGTCAAAATAAATATGGGGGTGGAAATTTTTGAAAAGAATAGTGTTTTCATTTTCTCTATCGTTAATTTTAGTAATGAGTAGTTGTAATAATTACTCAGAGCCGAAAATCTCTGAAGAAGAAGCAGAATCAATCGTATTAAAAGAACACACTAAAAACATTGGTAAAGTTGAAGTAATATCAGTTAGGCATAAGGGAAATGAATATATTGTTAAATGGGAAAATAAAGAAAACTGCGAGAATGGAACTGACTTCATAGATGACCAAGATGGGACGATAACTAAAGGTGAAACAACTATTTGTTAGTTTTTTTCATTGCTTGAAATCGACCTCTTATTTTTAAGTTCTTTTACTAAGCAATTCTCAACATCTTGAAGAGTACCGTTTGATTTAATGCGCTCAAATATGAAATTTTTCAACTCGATTTTATATTTCAATGTTTGTTTTTATAAAATACTTTTTCAAAAAGAAAAAAAATATCTGTAGGTTATTTCAACAATAATTCCTATAAAAACACGACAAATAATAAAGCACGGAAGATTTGTCCGTGCTTTTCCAAATATGTATTTTATTTCGGGAGATTTAGCTGCCAAGAGACACCAAACCGATCATTTAGCCAGCCAAACTTCTTACTGAAACCATAGTCACCTAATGGCATTAATGCTTGCCCATCTATGATGAGTTTTCCATAAAGATCGTCAAGCTCCTCCTCAGTGTCACAAGTAACAAAAATTGAGAACGAAGGAGTAAAAGAAAACTGATGCTTCACATTGCTGTCAATGCACATAAATTCTTGCCCCTTTAAGGAAAAAGTAGCCTGCATTACTGTTCCTTCATTCCCTGTTTCATTCTTTCCATAGCGAACAACACTTGTAATTTCTGAGTCTTCAATGATTGATACGTAATGATTCATCGCTTCTTCTGCCTTGCCATCTTGGAACATTAAAAATGGTGTGACCTTTTCCATATAATCGACTCCTTTAATTTAACTATTAGTAGAACCAAACAACCTCTCTTTGGATTGTGTAAGCAGTGGAAATACTAGATACGTTCAGAATATTTTAGTCCATTTATAACCCATAACCTTAACTATACTAAATGAATATAGGCTAATCAATTTTTCAAATATACTAGCCATTTAATCCTTTCCATTTGAAACAGCTGAATCCCTTCTTTACCCCTTCCTTCTCCTCTTTTTATATTTTTTTAAGAATGTTTAGATAGGACGTTCAACCTTTGTTAAGAACAACTTATATTTAATAAGTTTGAAACTACAATATTCACTTATCTTGTACATAAAAAAGACGCGTTCTTAAATAAACGCGCCCATTTATGGAATATACTTATTTCGAAAAAGTTACCATGAAAATGTTAAACAAAAGGGAAAGGGTTGTAAAAATGAAGTGTAAAATTTTCCCATTCCTGGTATTCTGAGGACTGATGAATTCTAATTATGTGATCATCCATACTTTCTCAGTGCCCCAATACTTCACAAACTTGCAGTTATATGAGATCTAGCCTTTCATAGAAGAATTGATAGGTGATGCCTTAGCGAAAAGCATTTTCAAATTCATACTCCTTTCCCTTGTTTACCTGTAACATTGCTCTTTCAAGAATCAATGTTGAATCTCCCGATTTATTTGTTCGCTAACTGAACCGATTCAGATAGAACGCAAATCTTATTCCGGATTTGCGTCCTATTTTTGAAAAAAACCTTTTATGCAAACTTCAAAATTTAAATATTCATACCAAACCAAGAAGATTCTTCTTTCATACCCTTTATTAATTCCGCTCTCAAACTTACTAGCCATTCTGGTTCATTTTCCCACTTTTCCTCAATCGATCTTAATACTCGAACATAACCATATAAATTGGCAAAACGTCTGCAAGCTGGTATTAAGGACAGCATATCTTCTGGAACTCCATATTCTGTACGATACCCGTCCATGAAACATTGCTTTTTTTGCTGAAACAATTCAATCGGAATACAATCTTGCATACTGTCTAGTGCTTGCACAATATCCATTACGTACCAGTGATACATTGCATCATCAAAGTCAATCACATTACAAGAGTTAGACGCTTCATCGTAGAATACATTATCATATTCAAAATCATAATGAATCAGCCCAAAATTGGCTTTTGTAATAGGAATAGAGTGAAAATAGTCTTGCAGTAATTTTGTTTCCATTAAAGCTGATGTTTCATCTGGTAAATCAACTAGAGTATGATGAATCCAATTTAACACGTCACTGTATGACCATCGTTTGCTTTTAATTGGCTGATACTCACTTGATAACTGATGAAGTTTACCTAATGCTTTTCCATAATTGAAAAGGATGATATCACTTAACTCGGTCTTGTTAAGCTGTACGCCTGCTACACGTTTAAATACAGAAGCAAGATAATCGCCCCAAGGGGTTTGTGCTTCAATAAGTTCCTCCCCATTTTTTGATAGAGCAGTTTCTAAAACCCCATACTGTTTCGAACGCAGATATGAAATAAATTCAAGTTCTGCTAAAATATTATCCTGGCATTTCTCTGATTTTGGGGAATATCTTAGCATGTGTATCTTGTTTCGTGATTGAAACGGATAAATAGCATTTGAAGATATCCTATAATATTTAAACATATCAATAGATTCTTTATCATATTCCCAGTTTCCTAATAACATTTCTGCTAAATCCGCATTATCAAAAAGATATTTTAATTTCAACATAAACAGACAACTCCTTATTTATCTAATTTGCATTATTTTTTGTTTAATTTTTTCTCAAAATCTCTTCTTTTTGTACGCAATCTTTGTAATTCAAATAACTGTTTTTGATAGCTTTCAAAGCGACTTCTGCTTAATAGATTATCCTCTATTGCTTTTTGAATTGCGCAGCCGGGTTCTTTTTGATGGTGACAATTATTGAACTTGCAATGATAGATTAATTGTTTAATATCCTCAAAGCTTTGATCAAGAATTTCTTCATCTCCCCAAAGTTGCAGTTCTCTTACACCTGGAGTATCTATGATCATTCCGTTTGAATGATGAAGAATAAGTTCCACACTCGTTGTTGTGTGTCTCCCTTTTCCAGTTGACTTACTAATGGATTGCTTCTTTTGTTTTTCATCCCCTAACAAATAATTAGTTATCGTTGATTTTCCAACACCCGATGAACCTAAGAACACAACAGTCTTTCCGGGGAGTAAATAATTTGAAAATACATCCATGTTCATTCCTTTTTCAGCACTTATAGGATGGACAGGTACCATACCAGCAATGTCTTTCACTTGTTTTATATAATCATCCAATGAAAAACATAGGTCTAGTTTATTTAAGATGATGACTGGATTTATATTGCTGTGATAAACCAAAGTTAAATATCTTTCAATTCTCCGAATTTCAAAATTATTATCTAAACCAATTACTATAAATGCAGTATTAATGTTAGAGGCTATAATTTGCTCCTCTGTTTTTCCACCAATCACCACACCTTCTTTTAGTTTTCTTCCTCCAGATATAGGGGACTTTCTGACAAACGCATTTTCTCTTGGCAAGACTGCATGGATTAATAAATGACTACTTTGTTTTTTCATTTCCAAAGCTACCCAATCACCAACTGTGGGGAAATCTTTGTTAGTTTGGGTATTATATCGGAATTTCCCAGTTATCTTGGCTAGAGCTAGCTTCTCTTCGCAAATGATTACATAATTATTATTTTTTCGTGAAATAACTCTTCCAGGGTGAAGGCCCTTTTCTTGATACAGAAAAAATGTTTCTTTGAAAAAATCGTTCCAACCAAGTGTTTGTAAATCCATTTGATTACCTCCAGTTATAATGTTGAAAATAACAACTGGAATTAAATATTTGTTATATAAATCAAACAAAAAAACCACAGAGTTATATGAAATAACCCTGTGGCTCAAACTGTTTAATCCATAACAAAAAAGCCTGTGCTTTTATATGCCCAAGCTCAAATCATAGGTCAAATCAACCAATTTCTAACTAATTTAATCCGTATGAGTGAGGGGCAATATATTTAAAATCCAAGGTTATCTTCATGAAATTTGTCATTGCGTAATCTCACTCCCTTCCATAATATTATGAATATTATACCAATTAAATTTCCATTATTCAATTAATATTTCTGTAATTGAATAAAATATTTTTTTAAATATATAAGAGTCTACTTCTTGGTAACAGAGTAGAGCATCTGTAACAAAAAGCTTCTCTTAAAAGGATCCAACAGCCTATAAAGATAAATGGAATTCCTATTTTAATAAGCCCTTAACGTTGAAATTTTTGCAAAATTTTAATCCCTTACAACTCTGTATGCCGCGGATAAAGCCAGAATATGTATTATATTTCACCTCTAGTATTTCATTCAAAATATGGCTTTCGTGTTATTCTAAAAAAAAATAAAACCCCGTCCCAAAAATTAGGACAGGGTTAAAATAAAGTAATTTATTTTAAATAATAGAATTACACAGTACTTATAATTTATCGAAAATATCGTTAAGTAATCTCATTTATTTTGTATTTTGTTTATTCTTGCATAATCTGAATAAGGTTGCCGCATGTATCATCGAATACTGCTATTGTTAAATCACCCATCTTTGTGGGTTCCATAGTAAACTTCACACCTTTTTCCATTAATTTTTTGTACTCTGCATGAATATCTGCAACCCCAAACATTGTTACTGGTATGCCATCAGCAAATAACTTCTGTTGATACTCTTTTGCTGCTGGATGGTTATTTGGTTCAAGTAAAAGCTCGGTACCCTTTTCATCCTCAGGAGATACAAGCGTTATCCACCTAAATTCACCAGTAGGAACGTCATGTTTTTTTACAAATCCCAGTGTTTCAGAATAAAATTGCAGTGCCTTATCTTGGTTATCTACAAATATACTGGTTACAATGATTTTCATTCTGTTTTTCCCTCCAATTAAAGTCATTACGTAAGGTGCTTTGCTAAAAATGGCTCATAGCTGAGTTATCATAGATTCATCTAAAATCTTCCCAATAAAATCTATATCCATCCTTCTAGTAAATTTTTAAGTGGTTCATTGTTAAATATAAGTACTCGATATTTCCCCTTTCGTTTTGAAGATACGAGCCCTGCATCTTCTAATGCTGCAAGATGTTTAGCTATCGCCTGTCGCGAAATGGAAAGATTGTGGATCGTTATGAGTCGAACTGTAAGTTCATACAACGTCTGCTCGTTTCGTTTGGAAAGTTCGTCTAATATCAGCCTTCGAGTCGAGTCTCCAAGTGCTTTGAATATAACGTCTTTGTCCCAATTCATATATTTAGTATATGCAACTCTAAGGTTGCTTGTCAAGAGCAACTTTAGAGTTGCATGAAAAAAGAAAATACATCAGACAACTGTTTTGAACATTTTTTAAATAAATATATTTATACTGACTTTAAGTTAGGATAAATCCTAGCTCTTCACAAGCTCCATACTCTTATTAACTTTAGTAATATTTAATTATTCATGATAAACAAAATAACCAAATAAAACAAAAAAAATTGAACCCAAATAACGAGTTCTACTTTGCTTTCTTATTAATCAGCAATATATTGACCAATATAGGATAATCTTTCAGTTTCGATAGAATCAGTTACTCCATCTAAGATTTTACGGACATCGTTTATTGTTTCTATTAAGGCAACAGATTCCCCTTTTTGTCCTGTGAATTCTTCTGCGACATAGAACGGCTGAGTTAAATAGGCTTCCAGCCGTTCACCACGTTTGAACGTTTGAATTTCTGATGCTGGGAGATACTCCAATCCTCTTACATTTACTAATGACAGGAGCTCACGGTACCGACGTAGGAGTTTTTGTGCGCGCTGTTGTGTGGCGAGGTGATTTTGATCAAGATGGGCTCCTTCTAAAACGGAGGAGGTTGAATAAATTGGGTTAACTGCTGGAAACTTATGTCTTGCCGACAAATCTGCATCGAATTGCCATAATGTTTCAAGCGGACCGTATGGCAGGTCTTCATCAACTGATTCTCCGGTCAAATCGACCAAAAAGGTGGTGACAGTATTGAGCCCTATTCCCTGTAATCGCTCTTGAAGGTCGTAAATTTCCCCAGTTAAAACATTTCTACGATCTGCAGCGAATGCGATATCTGTTGTCTTTCCTTTCACAGCGATTTCTTCATATGCTTCATCGATCGTTGCAGCAATGATGTCAGTATTTACTTTGACATCACTTAATTCTGGAAAGTTTCCTTCTGGCATAAGCAAAATGGTTGTAAAACCATCCTTTTTTAAGCGAAAAAATAACTCAGACAGCAGGACAAGCTGGCCCATACCATGGCGAGCCACAAGACCTATTGTGCCGCCTTTTGCAAGTGGTGCAAATAAATCTAAAGCTTTGATCTTCGTTTCAATCATCTCAACCTTCTCCCCTCTAATGATCAACTCATCTAGACTACACTCAGCTAGCGAAGCAAGTGCAACTAATGTGCGAACTTCTGACCTGCCAACAGGGATCTTCCCTGTGCAAAGATTAGAAACAGTAGCAGGACGTAATCCAACAGATTTTGCTGCGGTTGTTAAATTAGGCACTCTTCTACGCAATAATGAAACATTTAATCTCAGATCTTCCAAGATTTACACCTCCTCTTACTTTTAAGAGTAATTCATTTTTCATTAAAGCGCAATATTTTTTTACTCTCTGGCGTAATTATTTTTACATTATTGTATTGATCATTTATATTGGATGAATGTAGTACGGCTTGTATGTATAAAAATTGAAATTTTTAAAAAGAATTAAGAACCTAAGAAAACATTGGATTTAACTTTGGACAACAAATGATGTTCAGATTTCCGATAGGCTCAGGTATTAAAGAATTAGGAATGATAGCCCTTTACAGGTAAATTTGCTGGAGTCGGGCATCATTGAGGCGGGATGATTCCCCTTTTCACGTTATTTCACAGAATGCGGGCATCATTAAGGTGGGATCATTCCCCTTTTCACGTTATTTCAATGGACGCTGGCATCATTGAGGTGGGATGATTCCCCTTTTCACATTAATTCAATGGACGCTGGCATCATTGAGGTGGGATGATTCCCCTTTTCGCATTAATTCGATGTACGCGGGCATCATTGAGGCGGGATGATTCCCCTTTTCACGTTATTTCACTGAATGTGGGCATCATTGAGGTGGGATCATTTCCCTTTTCACGTTATTTCACTGAATCCGGGCATCATTGAGGTAGGATGATTCCGCTTTTCACGTTAATTCACTGGGGACGGGCATTGAAGAATGTGATGAATCCTATTTGATTAATTAACATTCGGGCGAGTATCAGAGAAAATAGAATCCCCTTTTTATAAGCTAAATACGCGCAGGAATCATATAATCCCAATGATTCCTGCGGCCAAATAAAACACCAATTACTGCATTTTCACAATACTTTTTTATCTTTTTGTCCTTCGAGCTGCATTTGTTCCAGCTCTAGTCTCATTTTTTGCGTTTCAATTAGGTAGTTTTGATGTTTAAGCTTTTCCAATTCTAATTCGTCCTGGATCATTTTGTGCTTGATCTTTGACTGTTTTTGAAAATGATCGGTTACGATGGCGATGATTGGTATAGAGAAAACCATAACAATAGCAATAGCTCCAGTCATAAATATCTCTCCTGACATAATATCTGTATTACTAATATATTACACATGAGGTTGATGGAATCCTATCTAGTCGTTTGATTTTATTTATTTATCTAAAATAAACTAATTGCTTGCTTGTAGATCGTTTACAAGTCCTTTTTTATCTTCCCAATCACGAGTGATCTTTAATCCTTCTTCATTAGAAATTGTTAATTGTCCCTTTATTCCTTTTTCATATGCATCAAAACCCTGCCGAACTATAACCCAATTTTGCATTTGATGTTAACCTAGTGCATAGGTAAAATATACAGACTTTCACTCACAAACAATCAGTCAAGTTCCTTAATTTACGCAACTGAACATAATGTCCAGAAATTTAATAATCAGGAGATGATTTGAAATTGAACAATATGAGCAACATGAACCCAGATCCCCTTTGCCAGGAGTTTGCGGAAATTCTGGGGGCAACACCTTCTGTTATTAATGATGTTTGTACTGCGACAAGATCTAGGACAAATATTCACCCAGTTGTATTAGGTCGGAGAGCAGAATCCTTTATGTTTGTTCCACAGGCATTTTCATTTGAAAACCTAGATCAGAATGGAAAGGCATTATGTCTTGGTGAAACTGTCCTCCTTCAAGAAGAAGTGAACCCATTTATGACAATTTTGCGTGAACAAGGTATTATTGTGACGGCTCTTCACAATCATTGGCTTTTTGAAAATCCTCGGCTAATGTACATGCATTTCGAATCTAATGATAATCCTTTGACATTTGCAAGAAAAGTAAGAAGAGCACTGGAAGTTTTAATCACACGCAATGTTGGAAATTCTCAAAGAGTTCAAAGTGTAGCAAACAGACGGGGAAGAGAGATATGTGAAGAGTTCAATAGAATATTAGGTGGCAGCATGCATACATTTGAAGATGGCATTTGCATTGTGATGAAATCACGTACAAATATTATGCCTCGAGTACTTGGAAGGCGTGGAAGATCATTTTTATTGATTCCACAAATGTTTGCTTTTGAATCATTAACAGCGGACGGCAGAGCACTATGCAGTGGGGAAACAGTGATTTTGCAAGAAGAAATAAATCCCTTTATTAGCAGGCTTCGCGAAAACAATATTATTGTGACGGCCTTTCATAATCATTGGCTTTTTGATAACCCAAGACTGATGTATATTCATTTTGAGAAAATAGACAATCCAATCCGCTTTGCAATTGATGTAGAGGATGCTATGACAGTACTCACTACAAAAAAGATTGTACCTACTACTAAATAAAAGGAAAACTTACTGTTTTTGCAAATTTTCTTAGATTTTCAGATCATACCTTTCTCATTTTATTATAAAAGGATGTTATCTACGTTCATAGACAACATCCTTTGTCATTATAAATGCTTGATAAATAAACGAATGACATCTGCTCCGCCAATAAAGGTTCCAAGCGAGCTTCCGATATTTGCCAGAACAACTACAAGAAGTACTCTTGTTACTTTATTTTGCCAAAAACCTTTAAAACTAAAAACGTCCTCAGACAGAGTCTCAAAGTCTTTTACGCTTGGTCTACGGAAATAGGCCTGTACCGTTCCAGCAAACCAGCCTGCAGCCGTTATTGGATCTAATGCTGTAATAGGCGCAGCGATAAACGCTGTCAAAATGGCTAGCGGGTGTCCGAATGCAATGGCTGTTCCTAGTGCAGCAAACGCTCCGTGCCAAAGGACCCAGCTTAATGTTTGCTGAAGACCGGCAGAAGGGTTCGTATTAAAGGTATAGGCAATAATAGCGATAATAAAAATTGGAATAAGCCACCCGATAATTTTGGGAGCCTTCGATTTTGGCGGTACTTCGTTCAGGCGAGCTAAATTATGTTCTTTCCTTATTTCCTTTGTTATACCTGGCACGTGTGCTGCTCCTAACACAGCAACAACTTTTTCTCCAGGAGCGTTTTTAATTTTCTCAGCTAAATACTGGTCGCGCTCATCAATTAATGGCGTCTTTAATTTCGGAAAGGTTTCAGTGAACTCATTTAAAATGGCATTAATCGTATCTTGGTCCTTAATCTTTTCCAGTTCTTCTTCAGAAATACTTTCTTTACTGAATATACTAGCGATTACTTGTGTAAGCAGCATTGCTTTCCCTTTTAATCCTATTCCTCCCCATATACGTGAAAAGGTAATTTGAATATTTCGGTCGGCAAGGACAAGTTCAGCCCCTGTTTCCTTTGCTGATTCAATTCCTTGAATCATTTCCTGTCCTGCATTTATGCCAAATTGCTTGGCCATCCGATTCTGGAAAGAAGAAATAGCGAGATTCATTAATAGCAATGAGGCTTTTTTCTCTTTAATCACCTGAAAGATATCCATTTCCTTCCACTTATTCCCGTCTGTAATGGATTTATATCTTTGTTCATCTAACTCGATACATACAGCATCTGGCTGTTCAGCTTCTATTACTTCTTTAACCAATTCTGCACTGTGCTTTGAAACGTGTGCTGTTCCAATTAATATGTATTCTTTATTGTCTATGTGTAATCTCGTTATATTTTCATTTTCAACAGACATATATTACCTTCCTTTTATCAATAATTAGCCAGGTTTTATTAAGGGATGGTTATCATTAAATTCTAAGATTCACCTTATATAGTATAACAGATTTTCAACTTCCTGATATAATTTGATTATGGAGGATGATAATTATGATTATGTTTCTTCATTTTAACTTTTTTAATAGGATAAAAGGAATATTATTTTAACAGGTTCGATTGTATGAAGATAAGTTAAAAACCAGAATCTCTATTCATTACTAGGTCTTGTTACCTTATTAACAATATCTACTTTCCAAGAAATAATTGTTGTGCTATCTCTTACATGATTCTCCTGAATTTTTTGAAGAAGCAACTTAATGCTCTCTTTATCTTCTGAATTTGAAAGCAAACTATAAATATCTTTTGGATTTGAAAAGGGGTCATTAGGACATTCAATAAGTCCGTCGGTTGTTAAAAAAATTTGGTTTGATCCCTTTCTTAGCTCTCTTGTACCACTGCTATAACATGGAACTGTTTGTTCAAATGTATTGACTTGTCCAATCCATTCGAAGAATTGTCGTTGATTTATTTGGTATTGACCAAGTGAAGCAAGTTCTGGATGAAAGATATAAGAGATACAGTCACCAACAGAGAGCCACCAAATATATTTATTCCTTCGTGCGACAATTAAACAAGCCGTTTCTCCCTTTATTCTACGACATGCAGAAAGAAATTCTTCTCCTTGAAATTGATCTAGGACTACTTTTTCAAGTCTTTTAAAACATTTGTTCATGGGCATTGAAAACGCAGCTGCAATGTCTGTTTTTTTCAATGTAAATATATCTATTACTAATTCTGCACTTTCTGCAGTATTATGTGCGTCCAGAATGATTGCAAATTCCCATTCCTTTTTCTCGTCTGCCCATATTAAACAGCCATCTTCATTTTTATACTGACCTGCTGCTGAATTCCCTCCAAAACGTCCAATAGTTATGTGATTAATTCTTTGAACATTTATTTTATCAACATAATGATCCTGGCTGCCAACCCATGTGAATTCTTTAATTGTACTACTCATATCAATTGTTCTCTAGGTACGTTTTTATACGGGTGCAAAGTGCCACTACATCGGTATTGTCACCCATCGGGGCATCTCCCCAATCATATACTTCCCATGGACCCCAAAATTCCTTAGGCGTATTTGGATATCTCGCTACTAAGTGTAGATGTAGATGCGGTACTGTGTTACCTGAAACAACTGCATAAACATGTTCTGCCTGTTCAGATTCCATGAGTGCTTTACTAACCCTAGCCATCATTAATCCAAATGCTTTAGCTTCATCTGCCGTCATATCTCCGAGTGTTGGAGCGTGTCTTTTTAAATCAATCATAATATGCCCTAAATAATTAGGTTCTCCATTCCTATCAATATGCCCTATATAGACATACTCATTTTCATAGATCTGTACACCAGCCGTTTTAATAGCTCCACTATGTTTATTACAAACAAAACACTCATTCACAGTTATCTCTCCCCTTTTTAAATATTCCTAAGATTATAATACAAAAACCTAAGTATTGGTATAATTTTCTAAATATTAAATATAGCTAAACAAAAAACACCTCCCAAACTGGAGGTGTCATACAATTATTTTATACTTTAAATCGTGATACCATGGTTTGCAGGTCCTCAGCTAATTTTGATAAAGAGGCTGTTGCATAGGATATTTCTTCCATTGTAGCCAACTGCTCTTGTGTGGAGGATGCAATGTTTTCTGTACTTGCTGCAGTTTCTTTCGTTCCTTCAGTTATTCCTTCAATTGAATGCTGTACCATTTCAAAACCAGCGGTTATTTGCTGTGTAGTTGCAGCTACCCCCTGGATTTGTGCGGTTACTTTTTCAATTGAATCAAGAATTTCTTTAAAGTTAGTTACAGTTTCCTTCGAAATATTTATACCTGTAGCGACATTTTCCTTAACTTGGACAATGTTGCTGACGGTATCATTCGATTCGCTCTGAATCGTTGCAACTAGATGGTGAATTTTATTAACAGAAAGATTTGTTTCGTCCGCCAATATTCTGACTTCATCTGCTACTACAGCAAAGCCTTTTCCATGTTCACCTGCTCTCGCAGCTTCAATTGCCGCATTTAATGCTAGTAAATTGGTTTGACTGGAAATATCCGTGATTAATGAAGAAATTTCTTTAATTTCTTGTACACTTGATACTAAAGAGTTTACACCTTCACCAGCCAAGTCAACCGAATGATGAATAGACTCCATTTGCTCTACAACCTTTTTTACAGATTCTGATCCATTTTCAGCCTGTATTTTCATTGCTGACGAAACCTCTGCCACCGTTGCTGTGTTTTCTGTCACCTCTACTAAGCTTTGCAGTGATTGATTAACTTCTTGCAAACTATTCTCCATCATTTCACTTTGGTCTGCATTGCTATCTGCAATGGTTTGCATAGAAGCAGAAACAAGCTCTGTAGTCGCTTTTGATTGTTCTGCACTTGCTGTTAATTCTTCTGATGATGCAGCAACTTGTTCTGAGGAGCTGCCAACTTGTTTAATGATATCTCTCAATGATTCTACGAACATATTAAACGATTTAGCTAATTGTCCAAACTCATTCTTCCCCTTGATTCTTACTCGTTTTGTTAAATCCGCCTCACCTTGAGCAATTTCTTCTAATTGTTTGTTAATTTGACCAAGTGGGATAAGAATGGACCTTAATAAGAAGATCCCTAACAAAACACCAATGATTGTCGCGATGATTACGGCAGAAAGGAGTGCTGTCTTACTCCAGCTTCCTTCTCTTTCTATCCTATTACTTAAACTATTTACATCTTTCTCAAGGGTTTCAACTAGCTGGTTTACAGCGGGATCTAATACTTCTTTCCTTAAAGCTCTCTCTTCGCCAAAATGTAAACTTCTAGCTTCAGATGGATTTTCATTGAAAGTTCTTATTACCTGCTGATTCATCTTCCAGAATTCATCGAAACTTTCTTCTAGAGAAACAAGATCTTTTTTATATTTGTCTTCTTTTATTAAAGCTTCTATGTCTTTAAAGGTTTTCTTAATTTCATTTGCTTTATTTTGCATCCCAGCAGAATATTGTTCCTCCCCGGTAATGATAAACGCTCGTTCATCATTAGAAACACCAGTTAGACGATATTGAACTTTAACTATTCCTTTTTGAACTTCCATTTTGTTTTTTAATAACTGATTTTGATCAATGGTTGAATTAATTATAGCAATTGAAAACAAGCCTAAACCAATTACCGTTATTATTAAGATGGATAGGGTAGAAATTAAACTCGTTTTTATCTTCAACTTTCTGTCACTCCCATTTGGTGTAAAATAAATTAACTTCAAGAATTATCTGGCAGTATACGCAATAGTTAATCGCACTTTATTATATCGGTAAAGTGATAGAAAGTTTTAATACTAAATTGTACAGTTAAATAAAAAAATTATCCTATGATACGATCTTTAAGCCAATTGCAGAGCCTAATACCAAAGTTATAAATAAAAGACGTTTCCAGTCCTTTGGCTCCCCATATAAGACCATTCCTAATATAGCTCCTCCAGAAGCCCCCATTCCTGTCCATATCGCATAAGCTGTTCCCATTGGCAGTTTTTCCATGGCAAGTGCGAGAAATACAAAGCTTAATCCGAAACCAACAAGCATGAAGAAAAGCGATTTCCAGTTGCCGTTCTTGTGTAAACTGTTAATCATCGTTACACCGATCATTTCAAAAATTCCTGCAAGTATCAGGTACATCCAGCTCATTCTGTATCCCCTCCCTCAATTTGCTCATCTTTCGTTACAAGCTTAAGACCAACAACACCAATTAATAGAATTAAAACAAGAATGATCTTAGAAATCTTCAATGGTTCATGAAAGAAAATGATTTCCGATAATACTGTCCCAGCTGTACCCATTCCAACAAATACGGCATACACCGTCCCTACCGGCAATTTTTTCCCAGCCATGATCATTAAATAAAAGCTAATAATAATCGAAATGATTGTCCCAATCCATGTCCATAAATCGTCCGCATGTTTTAAGCCTATCACCCAGAATACTTCAAAAAATGCAGCAATGAAAACTTTAACCCAGTTCATCTTTTTTCCTCCCAAACGTTTTTTAGTCAAAAAAAATAAGCCAAAGAGATCTGTATAACAGTTATCTCCCAGGCTTTTATCCTTCCGTGGCGCAGCAATTGCTGCGAGTTTTCTCTCGGACCAGTCCAAATAAGTTTGCGGAACCCTAGAAAACATTCATATTTATTTCATACCATTATTATCACAGTTAAAATAGTGTGGCAAACATCAAAATCTGGATAATTATTTGTAAATGCTTAATAATTCTCTAAAAATCTCTGACTTACTTCCCCTTTAGAAAATTTTTAAATCGAATAAAATTTATGCCATATAAAGAAATGATGTAAACAGGAGAATACCTAATGTGCTACAAATCATAACAACTAAAAATGTACCTGCAAATTCTTCTAAAACTTCCTTTAGAAAGTAAACACAAATAGCCATAATCAATGCAGAAACCAAGATACTCACTAACCGATATTTGATTTTTAGCCGTTTTAAACCAATCGTCTTTTGGATGATCAATATGTTAAAAGTTAGTGAAGTAAAATACCCAACGTATGTTGCTAAGATAAAACCCTTTTCTAAAAAAATACTTGGTAATAACAAAGTTCAGGATTACTTTCATAATGATACCTATAAATAATCCGATTATTAACTTTTTCTGCTGATTAATTGCTTGTAGAATAGAAGTAGTTATCCCATAGAATGCAATCAATATCGCAGCGGGGGCATAAACCTTCAATATTTGGCCGCCTAATACTGGTGAATTTCCAGCTAATAACAATTGATATAATGGTTCAGCAAGAACAAAGATCCCTAATGAAGCAGGCATGATAATAAACGTAAGAATTAGCAGAGATTGACCCATCTGTTCTTTTAACAAACCAAAATTATTCTGAACAAACGATTTTGTTATGTTTGGAATAATCGATACGCTGAGTCCCGTAGTAATCGAAACAGGAATGAGCACGAGAATTTGAGCAAGACCGATAACTGCGTTAACAATTTCCTCTTCACCTCTCACATACCCATTACTCCTTAGTACATCATTTATCGTGTATGTATCAATATTTTGATAAATTGGCAGGCTTAGTCCCATGATGACGAACGGAATAGAGTATGTGATCATTTCTTTAAATATAGAAATGACCGAAATATCATTATGTATGACTATCTCGTTTCTTGGTTTCATAAGAAATCGTTTTCTTTTCCAAAAATAGAACAAAAGGACTGCAAGCCCAGCTATTCCGCCAATAAATGCACCAAATGCTGCAACTCCCACAGCTGATTTGATTGATAAATGTAAGAATTTTAATGAAATGACAACACCTGCTAAGATAAATAATACTCTTGATAGTTGTTCGACAACTGTACTGATAGCTGAAGGTCCCATCGAATCATTTCCTTGAAAAAACCCACGCAGCAGACTCATAGGCGGGATAATGATCAAGGCAAAGCTGACAACACGTATGACAAAGATGACACTCCCTAACGAATTCCCATTGCCTTTTCCATCAACAACGATTCCTGCAAGGAACGGAGCTAACAAATATAATAGCAAGAAAGAAGTCATGCCTGTAACAAGCATGACTGCCATACCTGACTTTACTATTTTCCGAACGATGTCCTCTCTTTCAAGCTGTTTGTATTTTGCAGTTAATTTAGAAATAGCTAATGGGATGCCCATAGTTGAAAGACTTAGCATAATCGAATAAGGACCATAAGCATACTTGTATAAAGCATAGCCAGAATCCCCAACTAATAGTGTAAAAGGAACAATATAGATAAATCCAAGAATTTTTGATATAAACGATGCTGATGAAAGTAAAAGAGTTCCCCTTAGCAATTTATTTGTCATTTTGTCTACTTAATTCTAAAGCCGTTTTCACTGCCCAGCTTTGGTGTTCATGAAATAATTTTTTTGAACCTCTTCAATTTCCATCCATATTAAATGATGATCCTCTTCTAGCGGTTCGCAAATCTTTTTTCCGAGCTCACATCTATAAAAATAGCCCTGACTCAAATAATCCGTATATTCCTTCGTTGAAAAAAAGTATCTCTCCGCGTATCCAATATATTGTTTGATTTCTATTTCTAAGCCTAATTCCTCAATTGCTTCTCTTTTTAAGCATTCGATGTGTGTTTCCTCACCCTCTAGCCCTCCACCAAGGAGAAAGCATTTCCCGCCGTCTGTCTGAACGACTGCTGCATTCTTCATTGTTTCATTGAAAACAACCGCATAGACTGCTGGTCTCTTTATGTAGGACTTATTTGGATCCTGCTTGCCAAAAGTATGTATAGTTTGCATAGTCTCCTCCATCGATTCATAAAATTATTAGAATTCTAAAAAGTTGACATTATTATAGTTTATTATGAAATATTTTACAAAAGATGGATGAATGAAAATAGACTCCCAAAAGGAGCCTAATTTCAAGAATTATAGTGAAGCATTAAGCGCTTTTCTCCTCTGATACGAAATCTTCCTGCTTACCTTCCGATCGATCCACAATGACAGCACATACAGCATCGCCTGTAATATTGACAGAAGTCCTGCACATATCTAACAAACGGTCGACCCCAAGAACCAATGCAATTGCCTCAACAGGAAGACCGACAGATGTCAACACCATTGATAACATGATAAGCCCAACACCTGGTACTCCAGCAGTTCCTATACTCGCTAATGTTGCTGTTAATAAAATGGTGAGCAATTGGCTTAAACTAAGATTACTGCCATAAACTTGTGCAATAAAAACCGTTGCAACTCCTTGCATAATCGCTGTACCATCCATATTAATGGTTGCACCAAGCGGTTGGACAAAACCACTGACACTCTTTGAAACATTTAAATTATTTTGTGCTGATTTCATAGAGATGGGTAAAGTTGCACTGCTGCTTGACGTGCTGAAAGCAACAATCATAGCCGGTGAAAATCCTTTAAAAAACTTAATTGGGTTCATTTTTCCTATGAAAGATAATGCTGATCCGTATACAAGTACAAGCTGAAGAAGAAGTACAAATAATACAACAAACATATATTTGCCCATCGCCATAATGGCCCCAAATCCTTGACCGCCGATTGCCGTAGCAATTAATGCAAATGCACCAAATGGCGCAAATTTCATAATTACGTTAACTAGATACATTAATACATCATTTGCCTGCTCAATGAGTCGATAGATTCCATTCACCTTTTCACCAAGTCTGGACAACCCATATCCGATAAAAATCGAAAAAACGATGATTTGCAGCATTGATTCCTCAGCCATCGCATTGACTGGATTTGTTGGTATAATGTTCACAAGCGTATCAATGACAGGTGGCGCTTCTGTTGCCTCATAATTCGCTCCATTTAATTGAAAGTCTCCCGATCCTGGCTGGAACAAATAGCTCATTCCAATTGCTAAAATAATAGCTATTGCTGTTGTGATAAGAAAGAATGAAATAGTCTTCGCACCAATTTTCCCTAATTTTTTCGGATCGCTAATTCCAGCAGTCCCAAGAATTAAGGAAACAACAACAATTGGTACAACCAGCATTTTAATTAAATTCACGAATATTTTACCTAATGGATATAAAATATACGATTGGACAGTATCATACATATCAGGCAAAGCTAAATTTAATAGTAAGCCAACAACGATTCCAATTCCCATTCCCAATAGGATCTTTTTCGTTAAAGACATATTTAGCCTCCTCTTTATAATATACTGATAATTATAAATATTCATTTTATTTTAATCAATAGGACTAATGTTCTAGAGTTCACCAGATGGAATTATTGCCTTTTAAATCAGAGGTCTTAGATTCATCCCCTAGCCTTGTTGTATTCCAAACTAAAAACACTTAGAAATGATTCTATTAATCTGGCATTATAAATAAAATAAGATAATCTTACTTCCATGTAGAGCATCGATTAATTTTACTGCAGTTTTCCATTTTTAGGAGAAAGGTATTTCCATATAGCTCTTCTTATGCGAAAATAGATTTTAATCATGATGCATATCATTAGAATGTAGCTTTGTAAAAGAGAGGTTTTTTCAAATGTATTGGTGTAAAATTGCACGTACTGAAAAAGAGTTTGCGGAAATTGCAAAATTAAACTATGAAACCTTTGTAGAAGAGATCCCACAACACGCCCCAGATCCCAATGGAGTACGTGTGGATCCATTTCATAATGAAAATCAATATATTATTGTTTTAAAAGATCAAGAGCTTGTAGGAATGATTGCTATTCGTGATCAGCGTCCCTTCTCTTTAGATAAGAAGTTAGGCCCTGTTGAAAATCTATTATCGGAGGATGCGTTAACTGGTAAGCTTTGTGAAATCCGGCTTCTTGCTGTTAGGAAAGAGCATCGGAATGGACGTGTTTTCTTTATGCTTACTGGGGCATTATCTGATTATGCGTATAAAAAAGGGTATAGCGCAGCAGTTATTTCTGGAACTGTCCGTGAATTAAAACTATATGATCAAATGGGATTTGAAGCCTTCGCAGATCCAGTTGGCTCTGATGATGCGCAATTTATTCCTATGGTTCTAACAAGAGCACGTTATGAACAGTCTGTTGCCGCAAGATTAAAACAAAAGACGTACTCCTTTTTCCCAGGGCCTGTTCAATTAACCAATGATATTCGTGCTGCTTTGCTGCAAGAGCCTATTTCTCATCGTTCTTATGATTTCTCCGTTTCTTTAAAGAGTGTCCAGAATCGTCTTCTGAATATGAGTAAGGCTAAATATGTACACGTATTGTCAGGCAGTGGCACACTTGCAAATGAGGCGATGGTTGGGCAAATTAGCTGTCTGTCAGGGAAAGGGTTAATTCTTACCAATGGGGCGTTTGGGGAACGATTAAAAGCACAAGCAGATCGGTGGAATCTCAAATACGAACTACTTTCGTATGAATGGGGCGAGCCATTTAAAGAGTCTCAAATTCACGAAAAGCTTGAAAATGAAAAATATGAATGGCTCCTTATGGCTCATGGGGAAACATCAACTGGCATGCTAAATAATTTAGAAATGATTCAGCACCTGTGCCGAAAATATCAGGTCAAATTATGTGTCGATTGTGTAAGTTCCTTTGGAGCACTGCCATTCTCCTTAGCTGATGTATACCTAGCAACAGGAGTAAGCGGGAAAGCTGTAGGGACGATGAGCGGAATTGCAATTGTCTTTTCTAATCATGTCATAGAAGTGGACAAGAATTTACCATCTTATCTTGATCTTGGCTTATATGCAAATGGGAATATCCCATTTACTTACTCCTCCCAGCTATTCAAAAGCTTTGAGCAAGCCTTATATGCTTATGAAAATGATGGACGCTATAAACTGTTACAAAGCCGTTATGAACTGTTGCTTGCCGCAGAGAATGAAGAGGAAATGTCGTTTTTAACAACTGACGGGTATCCCATGATTGTCACATTAAAAGGAAATGAAGATGATCAATATATGGCAGATGATGCAGCTCTAACAGGTTTTGAATTGCATTATAAAAGTGCTTACTTGGCTGAAAGAGGCTGGGTACAGCTGTCGATTATCCAGCCTGATTTCGAAAAAGCATGGACAAAATTTAGAAAGTGGCATTTGATCTATAAAGATTATCAAAAAAAACAGCTTCATATTCATAGTTAAGACAAATTGGATCCCTCACATCTTGCGAGGGATCTTTCTTGTTAAGCAACTTTAATTACTTTCCCAAATGGAACATTTGGGATGAAATCATCAGGAACGAGCCAATATAAATCAAAATCAACTGTATCCATTTCTTCAGGTATAAACCCGGTCACATCAGTAATATAAAATAGAGTATCTAATTTTTCTTCCTGTGCCCATTCAAGTACTAGTGTGTAGGAAGACTTTCCGTGTGAATAATATTTAATGGTATCACTTTTTATTGGCGTAATACTCCTTATTTTAAAATCTGCCTGAACTAATAGTGTATCCGGTTTTAGTTGCTCAAATAGCTTAACAATATTATTAATCAGCATCTTTGGAACTTCATTTGTAGATGTATCTACACATAATGCGACTTTCTTGTCTCCCTGCTTCTGCAATAAAGTAAGCATTCTTTTATGCCATTTCAACCGTAATCTCCCCCTTGTTTAATGAACAAGCTATCTTATTTTGGATGAATAAGATATGGTTTATGATTGGATAATTACGGAAAAAACTTTTCAATACATCGTGTTGAAACAATTTCTTTCGAATTGTAAAAATTATATAAAAGGATGAATACTCAGTTAATGATGCCTATTTTACACTGCAGCAATCACCTTTTATTATTTCAGTTTCCATACCCCTTTTCTATGCAAATAGACTGTTAACATAAAAATAGCCCCAAATGCTAATCCTATTTTGAAATAGCCTAAAAAAAGAGTCAATAAGCATTGCTTTAGTAGATGTATAGCAAAAAAATTTACTCGTGGTTAAATACAATCATGGCAATTTTTTTTATAAGCATTTATTTATTTCACTGATTAACAATTGAACGCGCTTTAGATAGTATTCCCCTTTATCTTTATCATTTAAAAACGAAATAAACAATATTGAGAGCATGAGAGCCGTATCAAGCCGATAGATTAATTGGATCACATCCTCTGTATTTTTAAGTAGTTCTGTTTCGTTATATCCTTCTAAAAAGGCCTCTGCATTTAATTCTTGTGTCTCTAATATTCTCATTAATTCCATTATTGGATTCCCAATAAATGCATTATCCCAATCGATTATGGATTGAACGATTCCATTTTCACCTATGATATTTGGTCTTCTTACATCCAGGTGCAAGAGGCGGTTTTTTATATTAGAAGTATCCAATATGGTCTCTAATATTCCTGAATCTGGAACGATGATATCAGTATTTATCAGTTTCCCTAATGATATTGCTCGTTCTGCTATTCTTTCAGAGATTATTCTACTTAATGTTCGTTCTTTTTGATCTATAATGAATAAGTCGTTTAGAGGGACTTTATGTATTTTTGATAGTAGCTTCCCTATAGAATATGATGAAATTTTTTGGTTATCTCCAGAAATAAAATCAGATACTAGAAAATTAATGTCATTCCCAATATATAGCTGATGTATTTTAGGAACAGGAATTTGATGTTTAGCACAATGCTTTGCTATCGCTGCTTCTTTTTGTAAAGAAATAATTCCGCTTGAATTTTTGTCCATCATCCGTTCTTCCGATCTCCATGGTGTTCGAACCGCAAGCAACCCTCTTTCCCTTTCCCTAATTAAAAATACGGCATTTATAACTCCGCTGCCAATTAAACGTATATCTTCATCAATCTGCCATTTCATTCCATTCATTAATACATGAGTAACTTTTTGACTTAATTTTTTTAATTCTGTATTTGATAAATTCATCTATTTGCATTCCTTTGTCTAGTTTATGTGAATCCATACAAACTGCTTATTCTATGAGACTTAAATCCATATACCTTTTTCTAAATTATTAAGAAACAATTAAAATTAAATTCCATGTTAAACTCCTATTCTAATTGAGTATACCAGCAGTTATGAAATATGCATTTAGCATTTACGTGGTTTAGTTAGATAACAATATGTGTTTCATTCACTCACCTTGCTCTAAAATATTCATCGAAATTTGCACCACCTACAACAATTTGGATCTCCATTGGCTCCATTTGAGGATTAAAATTCAAGACCATACATTTTCTTTAAATATAAAATTCTTGACTTAGAGTAAGAATATAAAATTTTGAGTATCTTTTCTTATTTTCATACTAACAGATTATGGTATTTTCTGATATTCTGTCCGCAAAATATTATCGCAATATTCTTTCTTACATCAAACTCCCTTTTATAGAAAATAATATATAAAGGACAGAATGAAGGAGTGATCATTCATGTATAAAAATCACGAAAGAAAATTAACTTGGCTGGTATTTATTGTTGCGCTAATTATGGGATTATCATTTATTGGCCGAGCTTTTGCAGGATAAGAAAAGGAGTTTTTGAAATGGGAAATGAAGAAGCTGTTTTCTTCAGTCGGGTTTTAACTGAAATGACTTTGTCCTTCCATATTATTTATGCCACCATTGGGGTTGGCATCCCCCTAATGATTATGATGGCTCAATGGGTTGGGATAAAGAAGCAGGACGAACATTATATTCTATTAGCCAGGAGATGGACCCGCGGCTATGTAATCACAGTTGCAGTTGGTGTTGTGACTGGTACTGCGATAGGCTTACAGCTCTCCCTCCTATGGCCAAACTTTATGGAGCTTGCAGGGAATGTAATTGCCCTCCCTTTATTCATGGAAACATTTGCCTTTTTCTTTGAAGCAATATTCCTAGGCATTTATCTATATACATGGGATCGGTTTGAAAACCAGAAAAAGCATTTGCTGCTACTAATTCCAGTAGCTCTAGGTGCTTCTTTTTCGGCAATTTTTATTACAATTGTAAATGCTTTTATGAATGCACCCCAAGGTTTTGACATAGTAGATGGACATTTAGTAAATATTAAACCCTTGCTAGCTATGTTTAATCCTGCAATGCCTACTAAGGTTGCGCATGTTCTTGTGTCAGCTTATATGACCTCTGCCTTTGTTCTCGCATCTATTGCTGCTTTCCGTTTACTGAAAGGCTCTAATCATCTCTATCATAAAAAGGCATTATTCTTCACTATGAAAGTTGGGTTAATATTTACAATTGCAACGGTTATCATTGGTGATTTCTCTGGTAAGTATTTAGCTGAATATCAGCCAGAGAAATTAGCTGCGGCAGAATGGCATTTTGATACGGAGGGAAAAGCTCCTCTAATCCTATATGGAATACTTGAGGATGGTGAAGTGAAATATGCGTTGAAAATCCCATTTGCCCTTAGCATTTTAGCCCATGGAATTCCTAGCTATGAAGTCGTTGGACTCAATGATTTTAAGAAGGATGAAACACCTCCGCTATATATCCACTATTTATTCGATGCGATGGTTACAATCGGCATGTTGATGTTAGTGCTATCTATCGCATTTATTGCTGGTTTATGGAGGAAGTGGACGTTCATCAGTTCCAAATGGTATCGATCGTTGATTGTCATAGGTGGTCCGCTCTCCATTCTTGCAATTGAGGCAGGGTGGTGGCTTGATGAGGTTGGACGTCAGCCCTGGGTTTTACGAGGAATTATGAAAACAAAAGATGCTGCGACATCAAGCGGCCAAGTAGATACGATGCTTATTTTATTTGCAGGTTTATATATAATTTTAGGAATAGGCAGTATCATTGTTCTTTCAAGAATGTTTCGTAAGAACACAATTGAGCAGGAGCTAGCTGATCGAGTAACAGAGGAAGCAGGTGAACTGGATTGACTCTTGAAGTGATCGGAATTTCTGTCCTTTGGTTATTCCTTTTTGGGTATATTATCATTGCTTCGATTGATTTTGGTGCAGGATTCTTTAATGCTTATAGTCTATACAGAGGTAAACAGCATATTCTAACGAAAATTATCCAGAGGTACTTATCCCCTGTTTGGGAGGTTACAAACGTTTTTCTTGTGTTTTTCTTTGTAGGAATTGTCGGCTTTTTCCCAAAAACAGCGTATTTTTACGGTACAACTTTACTAGTTCCTGTGAGCATAGCGATCATTTTGCTCGCTATTAGAGGCTCCTATTATGCATTTACAACCTATGGGGGTCTTAAACAAAAAATATATGTCTTTTTATATGGGGTATCAGGGCTATTTATACCCGCTTCATTATCCATAGTAATATCGATTTCAGAAGGAGGTTTTGTCACGCTGGAGCAAACAGGTCCTGTACTCGATTATTTAAAGCTTTTTACAAGCCCATTAAGTTGGAGCATTGTTGTTTTAAGTTTGACAGCCGTATTATATATTTCAGCTGTATTTTTGACATGGTATGCAGATCATGCTAATGACATAGAAGCGACTGAACTTATGCGGAAATATTCTCTTATTTGGGCAGGTCCTTGTATTCTTACCGCAACTGGAATAATCGTTGAAATGCACGGACATAATCATGAGCATTATACTCGCTTAATACATTTATGGTGGTTGTTTGCGTTCTCACTCATACTATTTGTTGGAACAGTTTATTTACTATGGAAGCGAATCAGATATGGTCTTGCATTTGGACTTTTAACGGGGCAATTTGCACTTGCCTTTTTTGCCTATGGCATTTCTCATTACCCATACTTACTATATCCACATCTTACTATTTATGACGGTTTTACTAATGAAGCCATGGCAACAGCTTTAATATTTGCTTTCCTTGCAGGACTTGCATTATTAATTCCATCATTGATTCTGCTTCTCAGATTGTTTTTGTTTAATAAGGAATATGTACAAGGAAAACAAAGCAATCATCCTTAAAAGGAGAGATTTCATGAGTCATTTTCTAATTTTTTATGCTCCATTTATAGTTGTATGTCTATCAATCGCAGTTTCTTTTTGGGCCGTGTCTAAAGATGATCTAGTGGAATAATCTGTACAAGAAAAAAATCACCACATTTATCAAGTTGTGGTGATTTTTATTTTTTATACTCTCCCTTTCTAACCCTTTATGAAGGTTTCCTTGATAGTTTGAAAACCATACAAAAGGAGAGATTTGAAAAAGAAAAGCAATGATAATTGGATTTTTTTTAAACGTCCAAGTGTCCCAATTCCTATGTATTGAAGGAAATTCACAAATGCATATGTGAAAAATGTATCAATAATGAGATTTAAAATAATATATCGATAGAAATTTCGGTATGTAAATTTTAAAATCCAAAGCGAGCCAATTAGAAATGGACCCCATATTAAAGGAAACTCACCTTGTATATTCGGATGAATTTTAACATGAAACCACCACCATCTTCTTTTTTTGGCAATGAAACTTTCTATGGTAACAATAATTGAAATAAATATACCTGCAGATAAATATCTTTTGATTGATTTTTTGCCGATTAAGGGGATGGTTAACCAAGGGAGAATCATTATTAAGAGCATGATCAATTTTTGCTGCCTCATAGGTTATACACCTTTTGAGAAACGTTTTGTCTTGCTGCCAATGAAGGATATAGGATACTTATATAAAAGATCATAATTATTTACTCCTTCTATATTAGACTTTCATTTTTCTTCAAAACCTTTTGTAATCAATCAGTTTTGAGAATTCTCAACAATCTTAGTCCATCATGGTATATTATTCCCTTAAAAGAAAAATATATTTACTCAACTTAAGTGTGCAAAAAAAAGATATCCCCTACTTGGGATACCCTGTCAAACACTGTTTACCGATTTTTATCGTCGCCTTCGTCCTCATTCACAGCTATAATTTCTTGCTCCTCATGGTATTCCACTTCAGCTTGACCAGTGATTTTATCAAATGGAGTATAGAAAGGCGCCACACTTTTCTTTTTGACAAACACTTTATAAAAACAAATTATTACTAACATTACGATAACGAAAGGTAATCCTAATGCCATGAGATTCATTGGATTCATCAGTTTATCTCCCATAAGGAAATTTTTAATTATCTCAGCTTCACGCTATAGTGTCTCATCGATTTAGGTACACCCTTTAATTCGAGTACCCCATTGTATATTAAATATCTAATTCTATATTCCAAAAAGGAATCGCTAACGAATTCTTCCATCATTTGCTCCAGCATTTCTCCAATCACTTTAGATGCCCTGATAAAATCTTTATGCACCTGTTCTCTATGTATCTTTTTAATTATTTGAATGATTAATGAGTCATAATGATTTTCAGAGACGCTACTTATTTCATTATTCCGCCATAGGCGAAGAACTCCCTTTGATTGCGCCAGTGATTTCCATTATCTTACATATTGTTCACGATCTTCTAGAGATAATGGGTGACTATTCTTTCCTTGTTCGAAAATAAGCTTAATGTGATCAGGTGTCATTTGACTAGTATGGTAAATGGGTAGATGATGATTAATAAGTTTTTGATAGAGGACAGCAGAATTTATGAGAAAGACAGCATTTGCTTTTCCGCTTAGCAGCTGCAAGATAAAACGGACACCAATTTGCTCGAGTGTATTATTTCCAACCCATATGTAAATAGGAACCCCCTCTTCTATGTCTTCTATTTCAAGCAACGTATTGGCAAATCTCATTTCGTTTTCATAATCATCTTGAAACTCCATGTTAATATTGTCAAAAAGCCATTCATTTCGATAAGCCTGACCTTCTTCCCTATCAAGCTTCCACAATGGTCCAAATGAAAAAAACTCTGAAAATGCAAGCACTTTCCTTGGCCTATCTATACTATACCTAATGGTTCCAGCTGCCGACTCTGTTGAAACAATGTGTATCGGTCCATCGTTGATTACACGGTGTTTTTGAATTTGTTTATTAATGAATTTTGTCATCTTGTAAGTATCGTTTTGTTGAATGAAGTATCCTCGACCAAAAAGTGGGTGCGATTCTTCATGTGTAAATGTATTAAATTCTTCCGGATGATTCAATTCATACGTTTCCAAACTTCCACCATCTAAAAACCTTGAGACGGTTAAGTAATCATTCGTTTCAATTTTATATACAAATACGACAGCTGGCTCCATAAAAAAATAGATAAATGGATAATTTACTTTTGTTCGTATGAAAAACCATTCCCCTCCGAATAATCCTGCGTTTATTCCTTTATCATTGTTAAGAAAATAGTTGAATTATTCGCAAATTCAATTTTACGTTCAAACCCAAGTTTTTCATACAAACGAATGGCACGCTGATTAAACTTAGCAACTGTTAAACGGACGTTATTATCTGTATAAATCTCCCTAATATATTGAAGAAGATAAGAAAAGTATGAGTAACCATAACCCTTCCCTGTTAATTCTGGCTTCATGCCAAGCCCTATATCGATATAACCATCCGAATACGCACCATATTCCAAACCGATTGGAACTTGTGCAGAGCTGCCAATACAGAAAAATCCTATTAAAAAATCATTTTCATTTACGACTGCATAATATGTTTGCTCAAGGAGTTCTTTTATATTTTCTGTACATAGGTCATTATTATAAAAATCATACGGTGCTTCATACTTCCAATTGAGTATTTCCACCGCAAAATGTTCAGTCATTTTTCTGATAAAAAAATTCATCCTGCTTCCCTCTCAAACTTATCTAATCGAAATGTATTAACAACCTTCCTCTACATGAATTTTCACTTCAACTCCTGTTTTCTTGTCACTAAAAATTGAGTTATATTCAATAAAAGAAATAATAAGCCCAGTTGGATCATCCGGTATTGGAGGAGTTACAATGAATTGGTGTGTATATTGACCCGTACCTCCTCTTCCTCCATATGGCCGACAATCATATTGCTTTCCTAAGTTCATTTCAAAGGTACGGTAATTATGTAATTCTTCACGAGAATCATTCGTACCGTCCCAATTGATATCTAAGTGTACAACACTCGCATTCTCAAACTGCCGAATAAAGGTTACAGTGTATATTTTCATATCTATTTCAATAGATTTTAAAATTGGAATATGCTTAATAAAATTAGTTGGTTCAACACGAGGTCTAAATTCATCTTCCATTCTAAGTGCTCCAAATATAGACCTGAGCAAGTCCTCATAAAGTTCGAACTTTCCGGCCCACTTGGTAATGTACTCATCAGGTGGAAATCCGGGATGTTTGTTCGAAAGCACTTTCCTTTCTTTAAATAACATACATATTTGTTCATCAATTACAGATAGACGTTCATCATAATAATCAGTTGGCCGAACAAATCCTTTTTGTTTCATTGATAATCCCCCTGTTTAATCACGAATTATCTAAAGTATTGGCGTACTGTACTTTTCCCTTCCCCTACAATTACTTCAGCATATGATCCATTGATGAAAGTCATTTGTGGAGGTACATGACCGCAATCGATATCATAAATAACTGGAATATCGAGTTCTGCTGATAATTCTAAATAAACATCTTCTACTGTATAGTTTCCTACAGGCGTATTCGCCGCACTTCTGCCAAACAAGATCCCTGCACAATTTTCAAACCAGCCAGCTAATTTCATTTGTACTAAAGACCTTCTTAAATCAGTCGCGGTCATCTCACAATTCTCAAAATACCATAGAAGCGGTTCATCATTAATATAATTCTGTCTAAAGCTTTGTACATTACCAAACGGTGTGCCAATTAAATGCCGGATCATATCAATACAGCCGCCAACTAATCGACCTTCTACTTCAACTTTCCCTTCTGAAATCGTCTTCCAGGAAGTTGGTTCTGTTAAATGGAAGACACAGGGAGTTGGATGATCGTGCTCCCACTTTTCTTGATATTTCTTAGACGAATGCTGCAGCACAGATTCACCATGCTTTTTTGAAAGCACCTTCTCCCACATGGCTGTCGTTTCGTCTGAATATTCCCCTCTTAAATCGATTAAATTTGTTCCATGTGCGGTTGCGATTCCACTTGTTAAAGTGATTGCCAGCAATAAAACACTCGTATCTGAATAACCTAAAACCCACTTATTTTGAATCTGGCTAAAATCAATTTCCTCAAGTATTTCAATCAGCAGCTCACCGCCCCAAGGAGGAAAAATCAGGCCAATATTTTCATCAGCCATCATTTTATTAAATTCCTCGGCACGTTTCTTTGCTGGTGCAGATTTTGCTTTGTCTTGAGTCCAAACTGTATCTCCGCATGTAACATTGAAACCTTTTGACTTCATTCGCTCGCACGATTGTTTTATCAGATCATGCAATTCAGGCTGTACTCCAGAAGATGGCGCCGTTACACCAATTGTTGTTCCCTTATCTAAGAATGGGTAAGTTATCATTTAGACCACGTCCTTAAAGAATATCTATTTACAAATATCAAATCCTCGTAATATGAATAAATTCGACAATTGTTTATCATTCCCTCCTAAAACATTCCAATATAATAATTGTATTAAAATGGATATATTACAATGTAAAGATTTTGTAAATTTTTTGTTGGTCATTCTGCTAAGAACAGAACAAGTGTTATATTTTTAATATTGATAGACTTCAGCGAATCAATCGCTAGAGCTGTAAAATATTAAAACACATGCAAGAGGGTGATCAACTTTGAAATCTCAAAAAACAGAAAGATATTTTTCTAAATTAATTGAAATCCTGATTATTTCAACACGTCTTGGATTCACATCTTTTGGAGGACCCATTGCTCATTTAGGCTACTTTCATGAAGAGTACATTCGCAAGAGAAAATGGATGGATGAAAAAAGCTATGCAGATTTAGTTGCTTTATGTCAATTCCTACCCGGTCCGGCAAGCAGCCAGGTAGGGATTGGAATCGGGGTAATGCGTGCCGGTGTCTTAGGAGGAATTGTATCGTTTCTAGGTTTTACATTGCCTTCAGTCATCGCTCTCATTTTATTTGCACTCTTTCTGCAAACCTTTGATGTCTCAGAAGCAGGATGGATTCATGGATTGAAGATTGTTGCAGTAGTTGTTGTTGCGCATGCTATTTTAGGAATGGGACAGAAACTAACACCAGATTTAAGCAGAAAAGCAATTGCTTTATTTGCATTAGTTGCTTCTTTATTATGGCAAACTGCATTTACTCAAGTTGGGATCATCGTTCTATCTGCACTAATTGGCTATTTCCTTTATAAACAAAATCATGAGAGTCATACTGTAAAAACTCATTTTCCTCTATCCCGAAGGTTAGGTATAGGATGTCTTCTATTATTCTTTAGTTTACTTATAATTTTGCCATTCTTACGCGAATTTACTTCATCCTATTGGATTGCAATGTTCGATAGTTTTTACAGATCCGGTTCGTTAGTGTTTGGCGGCGGTCATGTCGTCCTTCCCTTACTTGAACGTGAATTTGTTCCAAGCGGCTGGATAAGTGAAGAGAGCTTCTTGGCTGGTTACGGTGCTGCACAAGCTGTTCCTGGTCCTCTATTTACATTTGCAGCCTATCTCGGAGCGGTGATGGATGGTTGGAAAGGAGGAATAATTGCTTCGGTCGCTATTTTCTTACCAGCCTTCCTGTTAATATTAGGTACTCTTCCTTTTTGGGATATGCTGCGGCAAAATCCAAAAATTAAAGGTGCATTAATGGGTGTAAACGCTGCTGTTGTCGGAATCTTGATTGCTGCATTGTATTACCCTATTTGGACTAGCTCGATAGTATCTCCAGTGGACTTTGCATTTGCTGGGATTTTATATAGCATGCTCGTTTTTTGGAAACTGCCTTCTTGGATAATTGTTGCCGCTGGGGCATTCGGAGGTTGGATCATCTCCTTAATATGATTGTAGAAAAATAATTAAAGGAGAAAATTTGCGTTCCCTATCTCCACTAAATATTGATATTAATAGAACATCTGCTATTTCCAACATTTCTATGCTTTAAAACATGAATTTCATATTGTTATCCGTTTAAAAATAATAGTATACTCTTCTTAAGGCTATTCAAACTGTGAATAGTACTTTTTTTTGAGGAAATGATATGAAACCAATAAAATTAAGTATAAAATTATTAATTTTACTCTTGTTGAGCTTTGCGATGATTGGCACATATGTTGGCAGTTTAATATCAAGCCAAATAGTAAGCAAAAATACTCTTGAGAAAAATTATTTAATAGAGAATCAATTTTATGCAAAAAAACTGGCTGATACAACAAACATGCATTTTCGTGATATGTTTTCAAATTTAAGTGTCGAAGCAAGAGACGAAGATTATAAAACGTTAGATTCAAAATATATATATAAAGATTTATATGATTTATTGCACTCTACAACTTATTTCAACAGTACCTGGTTTGTTGATCGTAATGGGATTGTTATTGCATCTGTTCCAGATATTAATGTAGAAGGAACAAAAGTAAATTCAATCGGTGCTCGTGAAGCACTAGAGAGAAAAAGACATACAGTTTCGGACCCCTATGTTGGGATAAATGGAAAATTAGTTATATTAATATCTGTTCCAGTTTTTAATGATGTCGGTACATATATTGGCTTTCTTGCTGGAACAATCAATCTGCATGAAGAAAACAGTATTAAGACCATTCTTGGTCAGCATCCTAAGCACCAAAACGATTCATATGTTTATGTTGTTGATTCAAAGGGAAATATCATTTTTCATCCCAATATAAATAGAATAAATGACAATGTTAAAGAAAACGAAGTAGTAAAAGAATTAATAAAAGGTAACAGCGGAAGTCGGGTTGTTATTAATACTTTGGGAGAAAAAATGTTAGCTGGCTATGCCACTGTTGATGCAAATGACTGGGGGATTGTTTCTCAAACCTCACAGATAGCTGTAAATAAACCAACTTACGAACTAGGCAAACAAATTAGCTTCTATACGATCCCATTTATGCTATTTGTATTTGTATTAACGATCTTTATGTTAATAAAAATTGTTGATCCAATTAGGGATTTAGCCATTTATGCTCATCAAGTTACAAAAAACAAACCGGTACCGACAGAAAAAATTCCCGAATGGTATTTTGAGATTAGAGAATTGAAGCGTACATTATTAATCGCAATTGATTTTTACCAGAAAAAGCTCAACTCTGCTGAAAGCGAATCAAAGCGTGATCATCTAACAGGCCTATATAATCGCCGTGCTTTGGAAAAAATGACACTTAGCACAGATCCATTTTCTATTATCCTTTTCGATATTGATCGTTTTAAATTAATAAATGATCAGTATGGCCATCTTAAAGGAGATGAGGTTTTAAGATACATCGCTAAATTAATTTCTGAGATAACGATTGAAAGTGATCTGGGCTTCCGCTGGGGTGGTGAAGAATTTCTGATTATCCTTCCAGAAATCGAACTTGAACAAGCAGTAGTAATTGCGGAGCGTTTGAGGAAAACTTTAGAAACGACGAACAGCCCTACTGGAAAGCCTGTAACCGTTTCAATGGGAGTTGGTCATTTGCCAGAATCAGCAGATAATTTCTCAGAACTTCTGGATCTTACTGATCAAGCGTTATATAAAGCAAAACAAGAAGGAAGAAATAGAATCTTCGCTGCAAGGAATAAATAACAGATAAACCTGTCTCTTACGTATTGAGACAGGTTTCTTTTATTCTATTATCGCAAATTTGGAAAAGAAATAACGTTCATTCCTCTTTAAGATAAATGTAAGGAGGAATGATATGAATCGCTTATTGAACCGTAATCCATATTTTGTATATATCCATACCTGTTTTTTTTCTCAACTATTCTTCACATTTATTTTTACAGTAAATTTGTTGTATCATGTGCAAGTAGTCAATCTCAATCCGATTGAACTGGTATTGGTTGGTACTGTACTTGAACTAACTGTTTTTATTTTTGAAATTCCGACTGGGGTTGTTTCTGATATAAAAAGCAGAAAATTATCAATTATTATTGGATACCTTTTAATTGGTATTGGATTTCTAGTTGAAGGATTGTTTCCAATATTTCTAGCTGTTATTTTTTCACAAATATTATGGGGGATCGGCTATACCTTTACCAGCGGGTCATTACAAGCATGGATTAGTGATGAAATAGGTGAAGAACAGGCGGCTAGTGCATTTGTTAATGGAGCAAAGGCAAGCAACCTTGGTCAAATGATCGCAATTCCTTTAAGCATCGTTACAGGAATATTTATGCTGAACCTGCCTATCATACTTGGCGGACTTTGCATGATCGCTCTCGCTGTTTATTTAATGATTTATATGAAAGAAGAAAAGTTCATCCCATTGAGATTGCAAACACAATCATCTGTATGGATGAATATGAAAACAAATATCAGCAAAATTGCTAACTATTCTAAAGAAATTCGTTTAATAAGATTGCTTTTCCTAATAGCATTGTTTTTCGGATTTTATAGCGAGGGCTTTGATCGTTTATGGCTAACACATTTCATTGACGCATCCCCCCTCACCTATTTCTCCGAAAGAAATATTGTAATTGTAACTGGTGCTATTCAATTTTTGATTGTCCTTTTGTCTTTTGTACTATTGCATGTCATAAATCGAAGCTCTATTCATCAGCATCTTAAATTAATTTATCTCTCTCTATTTATAGGAAGTTTGCTGATTATATGTTCACTAATTGGTTTTTCATACTCTACGTCTATTATTGGTTTGATAAGTTTTTATGTAATTATTCAATTAGCTAGGCAGATTATGCATCCACTCGAAGAAATATGGCTGAATACGGTAATTCCGGAATCATCCGTCCGCGCAACCTTTTTTTCGGTGAAAGGGCAAGTAGATGCAATAGGTCAGATTAGCGGCGGACCAATCATTGGAGGAATCGCTTCATTATTTTCAATTAATACAGCTATCGTGATAAGTGCAATCCTCTTATCCCCGGTGCTTTACTTATTAAAAAAAGTATTAAAAATGTCTAGAGGGTAAGTTTCACCCTCTTCTTTTTTTTACTGGAAGATGAATTTCCATATAAATTTTCTCGTGGTCCCAATGGTGACAATTTTCATCATAATACTCAAAATCATAGCTATCTTCATCAACTTCATAGTCTGAATACGGGAGCCAGTCTTCAATAATATAACGCCAAGTCCCTTTAATAGAAGAAACAAACTGATCTACTTCTACTAACGGAGTCCTAAAAACAGCATATGTCGCTGCAGGAATCTCCCATTTAACCATTTCTGTCGGGATATTAGTATCCTTTTCATAGTCTACTGCAAAAAGAAACGTAAAAAGATTTTCAACTATATCATGACTAATATTAAAGCAATATTCACCATGCTTTTTGGGATTGAGTAATTTATACAGATCTGTCTCAACTGCACCGTCATTAAATCCGCCATCTTCCCAGAAAGCTGGTGCATCTCTCGTAAAAGAAATATTGCCCGCTTGGATTTCAAACTTTTTTCCAGCTACCCAAAAGGCATTTCTTGAAATCATTTTCGGCTGAAGGACGATTCCCCCAACCTCCTTTTGCTGTAATTTCAATAAATCTAGTCTATTCGGGAGAGATACTGGACAATGAAGCTTATAAAGACTAGGAGGACAGCCAAAACATCTCTTAAATGCTTTAGTAAATCCAGCATGCGTGTGAAAGCCGTAATCCATTGCAATTTCAATTATTTTCTTTCCATTTGCAAGCTCATATAAAGCATATTGCAGCTTTCTTCTTAAAACGTATTCCATTATGGAAAAGCCAATATGCTGATTAAATAACCGATAAAAATGAAATGGAGAATAACCGGCAATACGTGCTAAATCCATTGGATTGATCTCTTCCTTAATATGTTCATCTATGTAATCTATAACTTTTTGCAGAATTTGAATTTGTTGCACTCATTTTCATCCTCTTATAATGTAATACTAGTATCCTGTTGGATGGAGATTTCCTTCATAATGTATTTATAATTGAGTAAACAGACGATGATGGCTGCCAATGAGGATACAACTAATAAGGTAAAAATAATAAAAATTTGATATTTTACTGAACCGAAAGGATCTGCACCAGCAAGAATCATACCTGTCATTGTACCAGGGATTTGAATCAGACCGACTGTTTTTAACATATCTACTGTTGGGATCATCGCTATTTTAATAGCCTTTTTCTTCAAAAACTCTTCTTCCATTTCAGGATTGTTTTTCATTGCTTCTAAAACAACCGCACCAGCAATCATCGCATTTCCAATAAACATCCCCCCTACGGGAATTAAATACTGCGCCTCAAGCGGGATAATTTCAAAAACTAGCCAGATACAAATACAGAGAAGAACAGACAGTGCAATTCCGGCAAGTAATATAAAAAATGACTTTTTCCGGTCCAACCCTCTCTTAGATGCATTTAATGAAGCAATAATCATCATGAGAAAAATATAGCCAAATACGACGAAAACATTTTCTAAAGAAAACAAAAATGAAATAAAAAATCCTAATAATAATAATTGAATAAATCCTCTTATCGAAGAATAGAGGATATCTTTGCCCATCCCTAACTTTTGATTCATTGAAATAATAATCGGGACAAAAACAAATAACAGAATAATGAATAATGCGAGATTACTAATTTCTTGCATGAATAAAACCTCCCATTATTCATTTTAGGCTTTTTTGCGGAGAAATCTACTATTTTATAGGAATCCATAATAAAAGAAGGGTATATCCGTGCCTTTCTACAAATGTGAAAACTCTGACCTTATAAGTTCTCTAAATTCTGAATCCCTGAGAAACCTCAGCTGAAACTCGTTCAGCACTCGAGAAAGTTTTGTTTGCTCTATTAAAGATAATTCATTGGCGAAAAAGGCTAATTCGGTTTGATTGCCTTCCTTATCAGTTGCATACATTGCCATAGTTATTACAAATGCAGTGGAGCCCCCTTTTTGCCCTGCATGTTGGAGCCAATCACTATTTTCAGGTTTACCCATTAATTGCTCCATAATTGGATCCAAATAGTCATAAACATTCTTATTAAAAAACTCTTTGCTGTTCAGCTTCTTCATTATAGATGCATATGTTTCTGTTGTTGAACGTGTTATACGATCCGACCAGACTTTTTGAAATTTCATATTCAACACTTTAATTAGTTTTTGCTTTTCTCGAGGAATTAGCGGTTTGGAGAGAAGGTTCTTATGAATAGCTATTGCGCGATTTCGATAGTCGTTCATGGCCATCTGTTTGAGCTCATGCAGCGTCTCTTTTTTGGATAAATTCATTTCTGTCATTAGACTTGAAGGAATAAACAGTGAGCTAACAATCGGATAGATTGGCTCATGATTGGTTATTTCTAGGCTTTCAGCCACACGATTGATTTTTTCCAATCCAAGAACTTGAATCAGATAATCAGTATTTGCATTAGAGCTGAATGCAATCATACCCTTTGCAATCTCACTTAATGGTACATAATCAATGTTGGCCTTCTTAAATTGTGCAAGCCATGCCTCATGGGCACCACCATCTGTTCTCGGTACATAATATAAATCTAGTTCTTGCAAACTTACCATCTTCTTCGGATCAATCCGACCATCTGCCGCTTGCTGCGCAAATTCAATTGCTACCATAATTTTAACCGTGCTTGCTAAAGGTTGAGGAATCTTTTCATTCACTTCTGCCCATTTTTCATTGTTATAATTAATAGATAATGAAACATTTCCATTCTCCGCATTCCTTTTAATAAACTCAATAATATAATTAGCATCCAACTTCATTATTTCTCTTCGGTACTTATAAAAACCAATTCCGTTAATCAATGCAAGTACAAATACTATCCCACCAATAGCCCATAGAACAATTTCCAAATTTTGTCCCCCCTTTCATTCACTCCATTCTCTATACGAGAATACACTGTAAAAGTTTCAAGTTCTCGCCAGGGTTGATCTACAGTTTTGCCTATTTAAGGTTGGGGACTTCATCCCCTCTATGTAGACCTCTTTTTACGTTTTTTTATCAAGTTGGGCTTTCATTCCTTTCATGAAGGCACATTTTCACGGTTAATTACCAAGTAGGGGGGGGCATCCCCTTAATGAAGGCCTCTTTTTATGTTTTTTTATCAAGTTTGGGCTTTCATTCCTTTCATGAAGGCACATTTTCACGCTTTTTTATCAAATTAGGGCTTTCATTCCTTTCACGAAGGCCTCTTTTCACGCTTTTTTATCAAATTAGGGCTTTCATTCCTTTCACGAAGGCCTCTTTTCACGTTTTTTATCAAATTAGGGACTTCATCCCTTCGTTGAAGACCTCTTTTCACGTCTTTTTATCAAGTTTGGGCTTTCATTCCTTTCATGAAGGCCTTTTTTCACGTCTTTTTATCAAGTTTAGGCTTTCATCTATTTGATGAAGACCCTTTTTTTCGTTTTTTTATCAAGTTTGGGCTTTCATCCA
>NZ_LMBX01000014.1:45631-45828 GCF_001439605.1 Cytobacillus praedii | reverse complement strand
AGACCCTTTTCTCGTTTTTTTATCAAGTTTGGGCTTTCATCCTTTTCATGAAGACCCTTTTCGCGCTTTTTTATCAAATTAGGGACTTCATCCCTTCGATGAAGGCCTCTTTTCACGTCTTTTTATCAAGTTTGGGCTTTCATTCCTTTCATGAAGGCCACTTATCACGTTTTTTATCAAGTTTGGGCTTTCATCCC
>NZ_LMBX01000014.1:0-45573 GCF_001439605.1 Cytobacillus praedii | reverse complement strand
AGACCCTTTTCTCGTTTTTTTATCAAGTTTGGGCTTTCATCCTTTTCATGAAGACCCTTTTCGCGCTTTTTTATCAAGTTTGGGACTTCATCCCTCTGATGACGGACTCTTTTTCAGGCTTTTTAATCCATTTTGGGTCTTCATCCATTCAATGAATGCCCCTTCACACGTTTTTCCATCCAGTCTAGTTCTTCTACCCTTCCATGAACGCCTCTTCAAATCAAGTTTGATCCCTCATCACACTGGTGAAGTCCCATCCCCAAGCTCTCTTATAACCTTTGGCCAACTTCACTGATTAGCATTTAATAGACATTTTAAAATCTATATCCCTATTTTTTTAGTAGTATAGATCTTAACGGCAAAAAATTCATAAGGAGAATTATTATGTATTTAATAGAAAACACCATAAAATTCATCATTTCTTAGTTTTTTAGAAAAAATAATGAAAAGCCAAAACTATCTTTTGAGTTATTACGAATATATAAATGTAAGCTTATAATGAAATGCTTCTAGAAGCTAAACGTATTTTACAGAAATTGAGTGGTGAAAGATGGACCGAGACTTAAAGCTAGTTAAACAAATACAGAAAAAAGGAAATGAAGCGGCAGCGAATGAGCTTGTGTCTCACTATTACCGCGAGATTTATCATTATGTCTTTAAACAAACACTTGATCAAGAGCAATCACGGGATATAACTCAAGAAATTTTTATTAATATGCTCCAAGGAATACATCAATTTGAAGGGAAAAGAGCATCTTTTCGAACATGGCTATACAAAATTGCCACGTATAAAATGGTTGATTATTTTCGTTCTAAACATTATAAATTTCGAAATCTCTCAGATTCCATTGATGAAATTGAAATAGGAGAAAAGGAAGACTTTACAGACTCACTTTTACATAAGGAGAAATTTAGCACTGTGATGGAATTTGTAAATGGATTGGAAACATCACATCAACAAATCTTCCGCTTAAAGTTGTTTGGTGAGTACACCTTCCAGGAAATTGCTGCCTCTTTACAGATTCCAGAATCTACTGTGAAAACGAAATACTACCGCAGTTTAAAATTTGTAAGAAAAGGAGTGAAGGACGAAGATGGACAAGAATAATCAATCTCTCTTTCCGGATGAGAGACTTGTTGAATCTGAAATAAATACAATCGTTGTCAAAGGAATGGTCAAAAGAGATTCTTTAGCGAAGATGCTAATCAGCATGTATAAGCAAATTGGGATTCGATTTATCATGAGAGATTACAAAGAAATCATAGCTGCAGTTGCTGTAATGGCTTTGTTTATGTATGTCATGACAAAGAATGGACAAACAACACAATACAAACAAACTCATTATTACGGGATGATTATGCTTGTTTCACCAATCCTTTACATGTTTCTTTCAATATTTCCATTTATTCAGAACAAATTAAATGAAACTTACGAAGTGGAAATGACATGTAAATATAATTTATATCAAATTGCAGCATTTCGTATGTTTTCTTTTAGCATTTTTTGTTTTCTATTAAATACAATTTGGATTATTTTGCTGGCAATGAAATTTTCTTCATTTCAGTTTGTTCAGGCATTTTTGATATCGACCACCTCTTTGCTGCTATTTTCACTTGTGCTTATCTATATACTGTCTATAGTAAAAACACTAATAGCAAAAGTTGGGATTCAACTGAGCTGGATAGGAATAAACCTAATGCTCGTCATAATTGATTCAACTGTCTATTATAAGCTGCTCGTTTCAGTTCCATGGTATTTATACGGAATGATTATTTGTCTGGCCTCCTATCTATACGTAAAAAAGATTAAAGAATTCATGCTTCAGAATAAGTTGAGAGGGGTAAACGGATATGTTAACGGTTACTAATGTAAATAAAAAATTTGGAAATGAATCCATTTTAGAAGATATACAGCTTGAATTTTCAAACGGAGTCTACGGATTATTGGCTCCTAATGGCGCTGGAAAAACAACGTTAATTAAAATGCTGACTACCTTACTGTATCCAACAAAAGGCGAAATCTTATATGAAGGTCAAAATATCTTTAGTATGGGAGAAAATTATCGGGATTTAATTGGCTATCTACCACAGCAATTTGGCTATTATAAAAACTACAATCCTTATCAATATTTACAATACTTAGCTGCATTAAAAGGAATTTCAAAACAAGCGGCTAATGAAAAAATTCCAAAACTGCTTAAGCTAGTTGCCTTAGAAGACGCCATTAAAAAGAAAATGAGAAAATTTTCAGGGGGAATGATTCAGAGGGTTGGCATTGCACAGGCGATGCTAAACGATCCGAAAATTTTAATTCTTGATGAACCGACCGCAGGTTTAGATCCGAAAGAACGTGTCCGATTCAGAAATCTTTTATCAGAATTAGCAAGGGACAGAATCGTCATTTTATCTACTCATATCGTCTCAGATGTCGAGTCTATTGCCAATCAAATAATTATGATCAAGGATAAACAAGTCCTTTTTAAAGATAGTATTCAAATCATTTGTCAAAAGCTACAAGGCAAGGTATTTGAAACCGAGATGAATTTTGACAGAGTTCAAGAGTTTCGGAGGCATTATTTGTCTCTTTCTGAACGCCAAGAAAATGGAAGAATGATGATTCGTTTTATTGCAGAGGAAGGATCGTCTTCAAATTGGAAGCAAGTAAATCCAACGCTAGAGGATGTCTTTCTATTTGAGTATCAGGATCATTCATTGGAGCAATTGAAATGAGAATTTTGTTTTATGAGGTTCGCAAAATCATTGTCTCCCCTATTGTTCTTGGACTTACATTCCTATTTCTCTGCTTTAATTTCTATCTCATCTATGAGAATTCTTATATTAAGGATGATATCCGCAGCCTCAATCAGATAGCCCAAACGTATGGAACAGAAATAAATGATGAGATGTTAAGTAAGATGCAGAGTGATTATGAGGCCTCATTGAAAAAAGTAAATGCAATAACTAGCAACGCAGTGTCAAAGACTTACAAAAACATGGATGCATTTTATTCTGACCGCTCCATTTATATTCCTGAGAAGTTTTCTGAGAAAGAAATACAGATCTTCAATAAAACTGCTTTATTAGAATATTATTATTCTAATAGTTTAATAATCGACGAAAGCTTCCTTGCTCGTGACCCTGTTAAAAAAGCCGAATATGAACTGAAAGTCTATGGAATCAGCGGAGAAGCGGCAGAATTAATTAGAAGCAAATATAACAATTTTACGGAACGCTTTAATGAGGTGAAAGATAATAGGGAATATAAGTACCTATTCCCTGCACAGAGTGTTTGGGAAACTCATTTATTACTGTTTAAAAATATGTTTAAGGCATTGCTAATTGAAAGTTTGTTTCTGACAATTCTAGTGACAGCATATGTAATGAACTTTGAGTTTGAACGAGGAACCTATTTACTTGCTTATAGTTCAAAAAGAGGAAGAAAATTATGGCTAAATAAATTTTTTGCTGCGTTAATTACTAATGTTTCTATTTTGTCCATCCTACTCGCAATTAGTTTAGCGGTTTATTTCAGTGTGTTTTCTTATAGAGAATTTTGGCTTGTGCCAATTAGCAGTTCATTCAATGCTGGCAAAGAATGGTTTATGTCTTGGTGGAACCTATCCTTTATTGAATATTTAGCGGTAGCTGTTGTCTTGTCCTATCTGTTAATTATCCTTTTCACTCTAATAACTGTTGTTCTTGCCAGATGGATTCGGAATAGTTATCTTGTGTTCTTCACCTTTTTATGTTTATTTGGTGCTATTTTTATCAATCAAGGAATGTTCGAAAATAGCAGTATGCTATTTCTGCTTGGTTCCTTTACTCCCGTTCATCTTATTTTGAATTCATTTGTTTGGTTTATGCAAAGAACTATAACATTTACTGCGTACTATGAAATTATTACTATTTTGGCATGGTATGTCATTTTACTGCTTGCTGTCTTTTACAGTGCTAAAAGTTTCCAAAAATGCGATTTGAAATAAAGGAGTTGAATAGATTTGCGGATCATCATAGAGGAAATGAAGAAGATTTTTCACCCCGTTATGCTTCTTATTTGCCTATTAATTAACTTGCTTATGTATTATATATTTATTGATTTTGATATAAGTGTATTTCCTAACGGAAGACCAGCTACCGATATGTATAATATCGGTATTGAAATGGTTGATAAATATGGGCATGAATTAGATGAAAATGAACTGAAGGACTTTACAAAAGTGCTGCAGCAGGAAATAAAGAAGGCTGATAAATATATTCAAGCAGATAAAGAATTTTCTAACTTAGGAATTACTAGTTACCGCGAATTTATTGACATGAGAAAAGAAAATCAAGAAAACCCAGAAATTGATCTATTGTCTTCAAAAATTATGTTTGATAAGGAGATTGATCTATTCTGGGAGATCCCACAAAGAGAAAATGTTATTGAGAAAATGGAGTTTGTTAATGAAAGGTATGGATATAGCGATCTAGTTCAACTACCAACCTCAAAGCAGGATCAAAGAATTCAAGAAATCATTCAATCTGGAAAAGTGAATGCAATCTTTCCTTCCTACCCTGTTGAATATAATTTTCAAACGATCAGTCAATCCATTGCCATTACAATTCTAGTTAGTGTCATCTTTATGATTTCTCCCATTTTTATTAGGGATTATAAGAACAATATGTTCGGATTGCAATATAGTTCTAAGATCGGGAGAGGCTTAGTTTTGAAAAAGGTTACTGCTGGCATGCTCGCAACTTTCATTATTACGACATTTTTAATCATCGTATATTATGGATTGTATTCAACTAACGATATTGGAATGTTTCTCGAAAGTGAAATTAACTCATTTATGGGGACAGTATATTGGTATGATTTCTCTTTCCTCCAATTAATAATTATGACGATCCTGCTTACATACGTGATTACACTCTCATTAAGTTTACTAGCAATTTTTGTATCAAGTATATGCAAAAACTATATTTCCATTATAGGCATTCAGCTCCCTCTATTTGCTGTTTTATATTGGCTAATTAAGAAACGTGTGCTTCCTGTTGAAGCTTTTCACCTTACTAGCTCTCAATGGGAAATTGGAATGATTTACAGTATCATGATCATCATTCCTATTTCTGTCATCGGTTGGATAGTAAGGAATAGGCAAACAAAGGATATTTTGGAGTAATAATTATAAAAAAACAAGATCTTGAATGGAGATCTTGTTTTTCTTTTCTTAACTAACTGCTGCATCCCCCGCCACAACTCGAACAGCTTGATCCTCCTGAATCACTATCCGATGAGCTGACACAGCCGAAACCTGAGCAGGAACTTCCGGATGCTGCTTCTTTTGCTGAATAGAAAGGAAGCAAACTGCTTATATTAGTTTCGTAGTGATCAACCCCGTATAGGGAGAAAAATACTGCAGCTGGAAGAATAATATGAAATTCATTTTCCGATTTTATTTTGATAAATGGATTTTTTCCATGTTGGAATTGTTCTGCCTGTTTAATTTCTAATTTTAGTTTATTGATCAAGTATTTCTTTACCGGATCCCATTGAGTCGTTTGCCGAAAATATTTCTTTAAGAGCTCTTCTTCTGAAAGATATTTAAAGTCTAGAAGAATGTCCTTCTTAATAGGATGCCTCAAAAAGTCACCCCAAAGGATATGGCTGTTTAATCTTGGTTCAAATAAACTTAAATACATCCAATCAAAAAAGGCTCTTTCACCAGGTATCGGTTCAATTTCCATATTAGGCATATGGTGCAAAAACTCTCCATAAAATTTCTGTGAAAACTTTTCGTAATCCTTCGTGAACATCAACATTTCATGCCAAACTTCATCAACCTCCACACTGAACATAGGAACGGATTTCAACAGACTATTCAAAACAAAATATCTTTTTAGTTCAAAAAACTTCCATTGATACTCATTTTCTGTCCAATTGGAATGCTTCGCTAAAATCCTCTTTTTTACATTGCCTTTAAAGTTGGATGGGAATGAAGCATCTAATGTTTTTACAATTGAATTCCCCTCAGGTACATGTATGCCTAAATGTGGTGGCACGTTTTCAGTTTTCAAGCGCCTTTTACGCTTCCTTCTTTTTATTGTATTTAAAATAAAAAACAGGATAAATCCTAAAATAAGGATAAAAAGGATCCATTCCAATATCAGCCCTCCTCATTAATTTATTTCTATAATTACTTCGCTTAAGAACCATTCGCTATTTAAGAACAGGTTCATTTTTACTTGAAGATCCGGAGCAGAAAACCATTCTCTTTCAACTCAGGCGCCAAGAATGATACACCAGAATTCGCTAAAACTGCTGAGACAATCGTCCATATCACTAAACTTGCAATCATCCAACCTGTCACAAGCCCCCTGTTTGATCCAAAACTCATTCCCATGAATGCAGAAATATGTGAGCCAACTAATAGCGGGCCAAAAATTGTTAAACCGGGAACACCGTATTTATCAAAAAGTGCTCTAGCTCTTTTCTGTTTTTTGGAATCATTTTCTGTTTCCATCCCATCCGTATATCGGTTTTCCCCGCCTTCAACTTCAGGAATTACCTTTCGTTTTTGCTTTCTAGTTTTTATAAATATTTTAATTTTATCTACAAAAACAATTAATAATAAAATAGTTAATAGATTTCCAAAGAAGCCAAGGATAGCTACTGGAACAGGCGACAATCCGCCAATGATCGCTATCGGGATAACTGTAAATAGTTCAAACAATGGAATTGCGGCCAATAAAAACACTAAAAAGTATGATACTACCATTTGATCACCTAATCTCTCATTATTTTCTGAAACGCTTGAATAATATGTTCATAATATGACTGTTCATGTGGGACAAAGTCCTTTTTGCCTACAACCCTGTTAATTAGAGTTCTTTGCCCTTCATTATTTATTTCAAAGCCTTGGATGATGACCTCTTCTTTCTCGTATGACCAAAGCTTATAGAATTCATTCCACTTTACCATAACAATCCCTGATACTTCTTCTCTTTGTAATGTAAAATCATGAAGGCTACAATTCGTTTCATATAGAAAGATATAAGCCAGTTCATTATCGATAAATTTTTCATTTACTATAGAATAATTATATACACCTGCTGGAATTAACTCATCGAAAGACACGTCAATCCCAATTTCTTCTTTAATCTCTCTAGTCCCATCCTCAACTGTTTCATTCGCTAAAAGATGTCCTGCTGCTGTAATATCGATTAGATTCGGATAGTCCTTTTTCATTTCGCTCCGAATTTGAAGATAAATGTACAACTCATCCCCTTCTCTGCTAAAAAGCCAGCAATGGAAAGCTTCATGCCAATAACCAACCCTATGGACTTCTTCTCTTGATGCAGTGCCTATTTGATTCCGATGTTGATCGAATATTTTCAGTATTTCATTTTCCAATATTTCCACATCCTATATATTTTTTCCAAATCACTATAAATCTTATTTTATAGATCATGGTTTATGAACTCAACTATGAGTCTATTTAGCTTTTAACTTTCAAATTGAAGATACATAATTTATCATTATAAAAATATTTAGTAAAATGAGAATATATTAAACTTATGGAGAGGTACATATGAAATTACAGCATAACAAGATTCAAAATCTTATGGATAATTATCATGTAACTGGGCTTAGTATGGCTTGCATTGAAGGTTGTAAGGTAAGCAGGACGGTATGCTATGGGTTAATTGATGCAAATTCGGAAAAAAATGTGGATATCCATTCGATATTTAGTGCTTGTTCAATTAGTAAATTTCTAACATCAATGTTAGTAATGAAGTTAACAGACTTGTGTATTCTTGATTTAGATGAAGATATAAATGAAAAACTTGTATCGTGGCAAATTCCTTATAATGAATCGAATCGGAGAAAAAAAGTGACCCTTAGAAATCTCCTATGTCATCAATCAGGAGTTGTTGATCCTGAAGGAAGTTTTCCTGTACTCGATTCGAAAATAGGTTTTCCTACAATGGTACAGCTATTAGAAGGAAAAACCCCCTACTGTAACGTTCCTATTGAAATGAATTATGAACCTGAAAGTGACTTTCAATATTCGGATGCAGGCTTTTGTATTATACAACTCTTGATTGAGGATGTGACTGGAAAAACTTTCAACGAAATAATGTATGAATTTATTTTTCAACCATTACATATGGAAAATAGCACATTTGATCCTCCAAATGAGGGGGCTGTTCAATCCAATTTTTCTACTGGTCATAACAAAGCTGGGGACGAAGTATGTGGAAAGTACCCCATTTATCCATATCCAGCTGCTGCTGGTCTTTGGACAACTCCTTCAGATTTAGCTCTCTTGGTTATAGAATTAATAAATTCTTTAAAAGGCGCAAGTAAACTTAATCTTTCTGTAAGTAAAGCTATTGAAGTGATTACTCCACAAGGTACAAAAGAATGGACTGGGTTAGGTGTCTTCCTTGATAAAACCGAAAAGGGAATTGAAATTTCTTCTCTAGGTTGGGGGGCTGGTTTTCAAAGTATGATGGTGGCTTATCCTGATATCGAAACAGGGCTAGTTATAATGACAAATACTGACTTAGGTGTTCATCAATTAAAGGGCATTATTGGAGATATTTACAGAGCCTACCCCTTTTAATTGCCAGCATTTCAGCAAAATTCTTCTCTAAAGATATTTGCTGACATTAAAGGGATGTTTCGTTAACAGCAAGTTTTTCGAAGCGTAACTTTTTTATTAGTTATTTTCCCATTAAGCAATACAAAGTCCAAATTTCTCAGCATCAATAGTGAAAAATTGGACTTTGTATTGTTCTTACAGATAAATGCCTGTTTGTAAAAAATCGGTTTACTTTATACTTTATTTATATTCTATGCACTTGTTTAGTTTAATCTATAATTTTGCTGCAGAGCCATGAATTTTAATTAGCCGAGAGGTTAGACCTAGGCATCACCGATTTTCAGCAAATCTATTCTTCTTGAACAGTATCTAAATGTTTTGCTGCAACTTCTTCATGATTGGGTTTTACTCTTTTAATAAAGAGAGCAAGAATGAGTGCTAAAACAGCAATCATAGTAGAAATGAAAAAAGAAAAATTAATACCATGCAGCATTGCTTCATTCATGATTTGTTGTTTTATCTCAGCTGCAGCCTGTGCAGATGGTTGAGTTGTACTGGAACCCATATTTGCCATTGCATCAGCAGCTAATTCCTCAGCTTTTACTTTCGTTCGGTTGTTCATTACGGTAATCAACAATGCGGAACCGATCGCACCAGATACCTGCTGAAGTGTATTGTTCATCGCTGTTCCGTGTGGATTATTTATTGCTGGCAGCTGATTCAAACCGTTTGTCATTACTGGCATCATAACCATTGACATCCCAAACATCCGAAAGGTAAACAGCAGAACAAGGGTAGAATAAGCAGTATTCATACCAATTTTGCTAAAGTAATAGGTTGTCACAACCGTAATGATCAGTCCAATTACAGCCAACGTTCTTGCCCCATACTTATCAAAGAGTTTTCCTGTAATAGGCGACATTATCCCCATGACAATAGCTCCAGGAAGCATCAATAGGCCGGATTCCATTGGAGAAATCCCACGAATGGTTTGCACATAGATAGGCATTAAGATCATTGCTGAAAACATTGCGACTGCAATTACGATTGAAATGGCTGATGACAAGGCGAACATTGGATATTTAAAAATGCGAAACTCAAGCATAGGATCATCCATCCGGAGCTGACGGAGGATAAAGGTAATTAAAGCAATTGCACCTATAATAATCGTACCGTATACGAATGGATGATCCCATCCTTTTTCCCCTGCAGAACTAAAGCCATAAAGCAAACCGCCAAATCCAATGCTTGATAAAACTAGAGAGATAACATCAAGCTTAATCGCACGTTGCGATGTTACATCTTTCAATTTAAAGAATGCTAAGACTAAAGTTAAAATGGCTATTGGAAGAACAAGGTCAAATAACATTCTCCAGCTGTAATGCTCAATCAGCCATCCAGAAAGAGTCGGTCCAATCGCTGGAGCTGTAATCATAACAAGGCCAAACATTCCCATTGCCGCTCCTCTTTTTTCAACCGGAAATGCGGTAAGCATGACATTCATTAATAACGGCATCATAATCGCGGAGCCTGAAGCTTGAATCATACGTGCTCCTAATAACACACCAAATGCAGGTGCTAGACTGGCTAGAAGTGTTCCTAAAGTAAATAATAACATGGCTGTAATAAATAACTTTTTGTCAGAAAAGCGCTGAATGAAGAACGCACTGGCTGGTATTAAAATACCATTAATGAGCATATAACCAGTGGAGAGCCATTGTACCGCAGTAGCATTCACATCGAATTCTTCCATAATAGATGGAAGAGCAACGTTTAGTAAGGTTTCATTTAATATAGCAACAAAAGCCCCGATAAATAAAATGGCAATCATGCCATATGGCGGTTTTTTTTGGACAGAATTGGATTGCTCAGACATATAAAATCATTCCTACTTTCTTTGTTAAGTTTTGGTGCATGGGTGTTTAATACAACTTTTAATCACTATCATTTTCTATAAATTCTATACCTTTCACTTCCTTATGAAACTTTATGGCAGAAAGTGCTGTAAGTGTTTAGGAACACAGTTCCAACGAAAAAATCCACCTAATTCAAGCTTGAATGTGGCCTTCACGCAAAACGTCCCGCAAAAATGGACTAGGTTCACCTACACAGTAAAGCTGTAAAAAATGCATTGCCCTCGTGCAGGCGGTGTAAAATACTCTTCTGAGGCTCTCATCACCGTATACATCCTCCGATGCATCATAAATGATGACGGCATCGAATTCAATACCCTTGGACAAATAGGATGGTACAACTACGACTCCTTGTTCGTATTCAATCGAGTTACTCTTCAAGAGCTTGATTTCATCAAGGCTCGATAAGGCTTCATAGGCACTTATACTTTCTTCAGCAGATTTGCATATGATCGCAATGCTATTAAAGCCTATACCTCGCAAATCTGCGATTTTGGAGGCAATACAGCTGTGGAGTTCTATATGGTCAACTAATTGTGTTAGCTTAGGTCGCTCACCTTCGCGTTCGAAAGGGATAATCCTATCTCCGTTAGAAATAAGCTTTCTGGTAAACTCAATGATCGGTTTGGTAGATCGGTAACTGCGTGCCATGTTGATCACTTCCGTTTCATCAGGTCCATATAGGTTCATAAGTGTGTTAAAATCAACCATTTCGCTGGCATGGGCGAATATCGCCTGATTAAAATCGCCTAGCACAGTCATTCTTGCCGCAGGAAATAAACGCCTCAAAAACTCAAATTGAAAAGGAGAATAATCCTGTGCCTCATCAACAACGACATGTTTAATTGAACTGTTTGTCTGAAAGCCTAGAATCATCTCTTTCAAAAGTAGAAACGGAGTAGAATCCTCATAAAAAAGTTTATCTTCATCTAGTATTTTCAGCGTCATTTGACAAATATCGCCCCACTCTTCTGGTGTCTCCCCCCCTATCCAATCCTTAATGATTTTTGGATTAGCAAAAAGCTGCCTATACATCCCTTTCATGTCAACGAAGTGAAATTTTTGCACTTGTTTTCTTAACGGCTTCATTTTTTGGTGAGCAATCAATCTTGCTAGTGCTTCGGGCTCGATCTCATAGTCGGCTTTATCTTCGCCTTTAAACCCTCGTTTTTCCGCTAAGTAACTATGGGCTTTATGATAATCTTCGTTGCTAAGCAGTTCGATTTCTTCCTGAACCCATGGCTTATATCGTTCTTCCTTTATTGCATCATTTATTTTCTTAATAAGCCATTCCTTTATTTTTTCAAGTCTATTGTGAAAGCGAAGTGATTTCTCATTCCGATAAAATCTGTCCGCAATTTGTTGTGAAGTAACGATAGGCTTCCCTCTGAAGCTAATATCCTTAAATAGCATTCCTGATACTTCTAGTGATTGTCTATAAGATTGAATTGCCTCAAAAAAACGACTAGATGCTTTGAATCGAATACTCGCAACCCTTGTTTTATACGAGGGAGTATGCACTCCTGTTAAAACATATTCCAATTGCTCAAAGGGGTTTTCAATTTGAAACTCGTTACTTAGACGATGATCCAAATATTCTTGGAATGTAACCTGTTGCATATTTTCTTCGCCAAGTTCTGGCAGTACATTTGACACATAACTATTAAACATGGAATTAGGAGAAAAAAGAATGATTTGATCAGCATTTATTCGATCTCGATATTTATATAGCAAATAAGCAATTCGCTGCATCGCAGCGGATGTCTTGCCACTTCCAGCAGCTCCATGTACAATGAGCAGCCTTCGGTGATCATGACGAATGATTTGATTTTGATCCTGTTGAATGGTCGCTACTATATTGTGCATCTTTTTGTCGGTCCCTTTCCCCAGAACCTGCTGTAAAATTTCATCTCCAATGGTAAGACTCGTATCGAACATCGATTGAAGGACACCGCTGCGGATCAGATATTGCCACTTTTTCTCCAATATGCCCTGAATTGTGCCACCTGGTGTTAAATATTTAGCAGGACCAGGCTGAAAATCGTAGTAAACACTTGAGATCGGAGCCCTCCAATCGTAGATGAGGAAATCTTCACCATGGGGATCACTAAGCGAAGAAATACCAATATAAATTTGTTCTTCCGTTGAAGTACCCTCTTCAATAAAATCAATTCGTCCAAAATAAGGAATCTCCTGCATTCTCCGCAGAGTGGACAAACGCTTGGATGCATGCCTATGGGCACTTTGGTTTACCGACAGAGCTTGTGCCTCTTGTCTTAAACCGATAATCGTCTCAAGATAATCATCAAATGTATCCGTATTCACCTTGATTTCATCCCAAAAATGCTTGCGGATTTGAACCACTTCATTTCTGCGCCTGGAGGTTTCTTCTTCCAATTTACTGATTTCCTGAGTAATTGTTTGCATTACACTGTCTACTCGTTTTTGCTCCTGCTGACATTTCAAATTCATTGCAAACACTCCTAAATTTTTTTAAAAAAGGGTTGACTATCACATCGATTACACTGTATAATTAAGATAGGGATAATATACTTAATTGTGATTAATTAGTGTATATCTATATAAATTTACCACACGGTATTACTTTTTTCAATATATTTTCTTAAAATCTATATTTGCTTTTTCTTCAGCGATTCTTTAAATATTAATAGGGGTACCGCCAAAATTGGCTGTACCCCTATTTTTTTCCCAAAAGCACTTCTTGCACCTATTGATGTTCATCTTCCATTTTGACCTCCTGCTTAAAACAATCATGCGCATGCCTTGTTTTCATCTAACAGCTATTAGAACGGGTTAGCCCTTTAAATAATTTCATTGTTTTTAAAATAATTTTTCCTCAATAAATAAAGCCTCTCCCCAAAGCTGGAAAGGGCTAAATAAAAATTCTTATTAATGAAAGGTTTCGGATGCTTTACAAGTATAAAAGTTATAATGCCACATGATCATTACAAATGGTGTTTTTGGACAACTTGATTCATCGACTTCTTCAAATCGGACATCTGGCAATCAAAAAAGCTGCACCCAAATGATAGCAGCATACGATTTTCATTTAATAATAATGGGTAAAATCAAAATGATTTTACCCATTATTATTTACTAAATTATACTGTGTTAACTTCTTTTATTAATATATTTTACAACCGCCATTTCTTTTCCAAAACGGTCACCGTTGTCTTCGAATCCTAAGCTGGAATACAAATAATGCGCACCTAAATTATTCGGATGATAGCCTACAATTATTTTCTGCGCACCTGGTAATTTAGCCATCTCTGAAATCATTAGCTCTGTTGCTCTTTTGCCAATTCCTTTGCCTTGGTAATTTTCATCTACCATAATTCTGTATACCCAATAGCCTCCTAGCTCTTCTATCACTGTATTATACATGAGAAAGCCTACTGCTTTATCTTCAAGATAAATTGCGTATGTTTTTAATGTTGTTTCAAATTTAGATTGAGCGATGGATACTGCATTCGGTTCGAGAAAAGCTTTTTGATTTTCAGATACCTCTAATTGGCAGCATTCATACCAATTATCCGAATTTAATTCCACTAGTTTAATATTCTCTGTAATCATGATAATTTCCCCTCTCATTTGCAGGGGAATAGCAAAGTTGCATTAACTAGGCAGATTCCCCTTTTTAAGTGTAACGACAACTAGCATTTTATTTAACATAATTGAACGCCTCCTTTACAATCAATCGTTCTTAACTATTTGCATATATAAGAACTACTAAATTATATCACAAATAGCAATATTTGCCTACATTTTTATCTAGTTTACGTTTACATTCTCCTCGAAATACTTAGATTTTGCCGAAAGCAGGACTGAGGCTAAGAGAAAGCCAGCGAATACTGTACTCACAATTGAGAAAATAATACAAACTGTTTGTAATGAAAACCAGTCAGCAGTTAATCCTAGAAGTAATGTCAATCCAATTTGTATTAAGCCCTGTATCATTTCAGCCATACTTCCAAATCTGCCCATTAATTCAACTGGCACATTGTTTTGGAAAAAGGTTTGATAGCCTGTATTGGCAAATGCCATAAAAAAGCCTAAAAATACAAAGGCCAATGTAGCCGATAAAAAGTTGAAAGAAGCATAAAATAATACATAGCCGACTGCAGTCAAAAGCATGCCTACACCTAAATAAAGTCGTAACTGTATCTTTTTTGCTGCAAATGCAGCGACAGATCCACCAGCCAATGCTCCAAGACCAGTAATACTTACAATCCATCCGTAATCTTGGTCAGATAATTGTAAGTGCTGTTTAATGAATGTTGCCTCTTGGGAATCAAGGGCAAATCCTACTAGCATCGCGCTCTGAAATAATATGTAAACAGTAATAAAGTATTTGGCTGATTTGGCAAAATCACGGATTATTAACCAATCGTGAATAAGCGTCCGCCAATTAATCTTTTCTCTTTTATCTTCAGTTTTTTCATCCACATCGGGTAAAAGAGAAATAAAAATGGCACAAATAAAAAATGTAATAGCATTAATAATGATACAGAGCTTTGTTCCTACAAGCATGATCAAAAATCCAGATAGTGCAGGACCAACTAGAAATGCCCCTGAACTGATCATACTCATCAATGAATTGAATCTTTTTCTATTTTCAGCAGGTACAAGTTTCGTAATATAAACCGATGAGCTCGGCCCAAAAAAGGAACTTGCAATATTAATTAAAAAGAGTAATGAATAGATAGCCCAAAGAGATCCTAGAAATGGAATACATAGAACGAAAATACCTCGAATAACATCAACCAAAATCATTAATTTTCTTTTATTCACACGGTCAATAATACTTCCAGACCAAGTATTTGTAAGTAAAACAGCCATTGGTCTAATCATATAAAGACCCGCAACTGCTGCAGCTGAACCTGTTAAGTTTAAAATTGATAGATTAATAGCAATTAAATAAATCCAGTTCCCTAAGTGAGATATGCCTATACCAGCTATTAAAAGAAGTGGATTTTTCCATGACTTCATTCATTCACCTTATTTCATAAGCTGTTAACTTAATTTTACTAATACGTCATTTTTAATGGAATACACGCCATTCCCTTCAATGGAATCAAGATCGCCATTTAGGAAATAGGTTCCAGCCTTCTCATCAATCCCATAATTAGAGGCAGCTTTAATTTTATTCACTGCATTTCTTAGATGGTCCTCATCATTCCATTCTGAAAAGTGAACAGCAAATAAATGGTCTTCAATTAAACCCAACCCTTTTCTATATTGAAATTCATTCTGTGGGTTATCCTTTGGAGATATGACACAAATGTTGGGACTAATCAATGCTCCTGCCGAAAACCCGGCAACAGGTGCACCTTCTTGAAACCTGTCTTTAATACTAATGGCGATAGGCGTCTCTACAAGATAATCAGCATACGCATTCGTATCCCCACCGCCTATGATGATACCTGAACTAATTCTCAAACAATTCATCACCTGTTCAATCGGTGTTGTCGGTAAAGGTAACAAGTGAAAATCGTTCATGTTATATTCTTCCAAAGCACTTGTATATTTCGGCATATAGTCTTCCCATCCCTCCCTATCAACAAATAGAATGGAAATAGGAACACTTTTATCTTTTAATTTTTCAACAAATAATTTCGCCATTTTATTAGTAAAAGGCGGACCTCCGCCAAATAAAAATAAATGTGTGTCCATTTAAATCACCCCTTTGAAAAAAATCTGAAATTATAATAATACTTTTATTATTTTCTTAACCGAACTTTCTAAAGGAGGTTTGTTAAAAAATCCAGATTACTATTTCCCTCTTACTTATGTGGATAAGTCTCCTTCAAAAACTTAACGGATTCATTAATCAATTCTTTTAATACGTCTTCATTAATGTCCGCAATTTTATTAATGTACACACATGCTTTTCCTGTTGTATGCTTACCGAAATTCTTCAACAATTGTTCTCGTTTTTTTCACCTGGTGCAAAGTATAAGCTGATTTTAGCTTTTCTTGGTGAAAAACCAACAAGGGGGGCATCCCCTTCGTGACCAGACTCATATTTATAATGATACGAACCAAAACCAATAATGCTTGGTCCCCACATCTTTGCTTCAAATCCAGTAGTTTCCTTAAAAATATCCAATAATTTGTAGGCATCTTCGCGTTTCTTGGGATTTTCAACCGCTTCAATAAACTCGATGACACTGTTATCGGTTTCTTTTGTTTTTAATTCGTACATAATGGATACCCTCCTTATTAAAATCGATGATGTGGAATGACTACTGCATGACATGCTTTTTCATAGAATTCAATCGGTCCTGCTCCACCGATAATGGCATACTCATATCCGATTTCTTTCATCTCTCTTAAACACTGATGAAGGAGTAATGTTCCAACACCCTTTATTCGATTCGATTTAGATACTCCCATTGGACCAAAATAGCATTTTCTCCCTTTATACACATCAAAAGCTGCAAATCCTATTATTTCTTCATCAGCAACAGCTATATATATAGAAGGGGCATCTGCTAAAAATCCATCCTTCAATGTTTGCGACCATTCAGATGAAAAGTTTGCTTCTACAAATTGTAATAGACTTGAATAATCGTTATTGTTTACTCTGCGAACAATATTTGCACCTGCAAGAGGAAAATTGAATTCTCCTAAATGAGCAACCATATCTCTAGATGTCGTACCGAGGTTCAAAATAATTTTTTTATCTTCTTCTGATAAATATTGATCAATAACTTTTGTAGTTAGTAATGCCTTGAGCAAATGTCCTTCATTTACAAACACTTGATTATAATTTTTCATACATATTGCCGCTTCCTGAAAAACGAGTTGGACATCTTTAGATACAGGAACATTGAAAAGAAGATCTTTCTTGGAATCAGTAGTTGAATTTTCCATCCCATTACTAGCCAGAGCTCTTAATGAAGATACTTTCAACTCACATTTTAGTGAAATTACCCCTAGTAAACCTGTTTTTTCTTGCAGACAGGCTATCAATAGATGAATAGGCATTAACACTTTATCTGCTGTTGCTTCATTTTCAGCATTTTTTATAATTCTCAACATTCTTTCCGTAAAATGTTTCTCTGAATATTCCAGTTTCTCCACCTTCTTTTTCAATTATTCAATATATCTATCACTTTATCAGCATGTTCTATTGGTTTCTCTGCTTCCAAATAATAATCCTCTCCCGGCCAATATCTTCTTTTATATTTATTTAGTCTTTTTTCCAAATCTCCAATATACTTATCACGTTTTAACACCCTTTCACACCTTACCTCTCGAGGGCATTTTAAAAATAATGTGTAGTCGTAAAAGCTCTTCCACTCTTTTCTTTGAAGAAAAATACCCTCAATTAAAACTATTGATTCATTAGAGAATGATAGTTGTCTAGTTGTTAATGAATCGGCGGTTTGATCATAAAACGGTAGTGATAAATCATGACTGTTATTGCGCAAACTCTGCAATAATTGGTTTGTCAGCATTTCTATATCCCATTGAAGATAATAATATTCATACCATTCATCAAAACCAGTGTCATACCGTTTGGTTCTCTCGACAATATGATCATCAATATGGATAATGACAACTTTGCAGTCATTATCTCTTAATTCTCTTTCGATCTGATGTACTAGTGTTGTTTTTCCTGAGCCACTTAACCCGTCAATTGCAACGATTAACGGACTTAGTTTATTCGTACGTGCTAAATATTGAATAAGAATAATCTCAGCTATTTCCTTACTTGTCATTTTATTCATACTCGCTTTCATCAGAAAAGCAAAATTTCCTTTTCGAATATTCTTTTAACAGTTCTCAGTTTTTCTTTTTCAAATTCTAATTTATAAATGTCTGGCATGGAAAGCTCCTTCCAAAACTCAAAATTATATTTTTTTTCAAAAAAATTCATAATTAAAACCATTATATTTCCATGGGTTCCAATGACAATCCTTTTTCCTTCGAATCGATTTAATAATTGAATTGTAGCGTGCACGCCTCTCGTTTGAGCAGTTTGATTGGATTCTCCGCCTTTCCATGAAAATGAAGGAACATCCCATACTTTTTTAACTGCTAAATCAAAGTCCTTTACAGGTCCTTCTGATAATTTTCGTTCTTTGAAGCCTTCTTCAATAATTATTTCTTTCCCGATATATTTTGCAATTCCCTCAACTGTTTGGATTGCCCTTTTGTATGGACTTGAAATAACATAATCGATGTTTTCTGCTAGTAATAATTTAGTAGTTTTTTCTGCATCTAATAGGCCTCTATCTGATAATGGCCGCTGCCGCTCATCTGGCGTATATATGGAGTGGGCATGGCGTACAAAATATAGTCTTGTCAGCATATGTCATTCTCCTACTTGTATTATTTTATATTCGAACTATGCTTATCTTTCATGTCCTTATAATAGAAAAGTGTTGCATTCAATCACGCACTGAAAATTTGATTATTTTTAATTGCTCCAAATAAAAGTACATCGTCATCCTTTAAAACTCTTTCCCAATATTCGAAGGTTCAACTTTAGAGAGCGGTGGCAAAGGACAACAGATGCACCAACTTCCACTACTTTTATTAAAAACTCAGATAGCTCAAATATCCTTCCTGCATTTGTATTATTTGCTCGACTTTTACATGGCTGTCCATAAATGTTCACTCTAAAATATGTATTATCTTCTTACTTTAATGGAGAGAATGCCATCAGACAACCAGAAAATTTATAATTATTTTAAAAATCATACTCCTTGAGCGATAAATTGTAAACAAAAAGCGATCCTCCTTCACTGAAGATCGCTTAATTTTCTCTTATTTTAGCTATTTTTTACTTCATCCATTAAATAATGAACGAATACATCATCTTTAACTAGCCAAGCAGCAAACGTTCTTTTTAAAAAGCTTTCGCCATCTTCATAGCTTGGAAAAGTCCCTGCCATTTGTGTTTTATTTTCTGTAATTGCCCATTCTTGTTCATTTAGAGGGTAAAGAAGGAAGAGATTATCAGTCCGATCTTGGTATAGTGAACCGAACGAAGATCGTTTGAGATTAAATCGGTTTTGTCTAGCATCCTCCCGCAGCGGATCGAAATGGAAAGTATCAGTCACATATTGTTTATAAGTCTCATCTGTTAAGGAACACCCAGATGCTTTTGCATGTCCACCGCCTCCATATTTCCCTGCCACTTCTGATAAATCGATATGATCATGAATGGTTCGAAAACCTAGCCTTTTTCCTCCAATGTTTATGATTGCAATATAGTCGAGATGGGGGTATTCCTTTCCTAGCTCATTTCCTAGTTCTGAATGATAGGATTCCGCATACACAATTCCTGCGAAATGATCACCGATTTGTGATTGGACTAGTTCTCTTCTTTTCCTGCGGATGTAACGTTCAATCTTAGCATCCTCCATATCAAGCAATTTCTTCTCAAATTCATCAAAATAAAAGAAGTCTTCCTGCTTCAATCGTTGAATCATTTTTTCTTCAAATTCATCAATGGAAATAAGATAAAAAAGTGCATTTAGCCGTCGTGCTTGCTGATTATTGTTCTTCTCCCATTCCCAAGTATCGTACTGTCTAACTAGCTCAACAAATTCGGATATAGCGTTTGTTGGATTCAATTGTTGATGCTTGATTAAGTAATCATATAATAAAGATGTAGCTGAAGTTAATTTTCCCGCCTCATCTTCAACGACAACATAACCCCATTCATATTCATTTAAAGAAAGTGATGTTTTATGATGATCGATTAATTGTACTTTTCCTTTATCTTGATAAAAGGACTCCAATCTTTTTTCATTTTCTTCGTTAACGGATAAGTCCGTAATCATTAAAAAAGTATCTTTCTCATCATTTTCCAAAAACCATTCAACTTCCCGATTCAGAGCCGAAATAGAATTATAGCGAACCTTCACATCGTTTCCAAAAGCAAGCTTGGCCAGAATTCCACATCCTACTCCATCCAAATCATTGTGAGATAAAAGTTTATACATGTTATCACCCTTAAAGTAGTATAGATACAAATCCACATTAAATATTAAGTATCTCTCGAATATCCTCTTCAGTTAAAGAGGAAGTATTTTTATCAGTATCAATCACCTCATCTATTAAATCTCTCTTTTTTTCTTGCAGTTCATTCATTTTTTCTTCTATTGTTCCCCTAGATACAAGCTTAATCACCTGAACAGTATTTGTTTGACCAATACGATGCGCTCTATCTGCTGCCTGCTCTTCCACCGCTGGATTCCACCATATATCATAGAGGATGACGGTGTCCGCACCTGTCAAATTAAGCCCTGTCCCGCCAGCTTTCAACGATATGAGAAACAAATCCCGCTCCCCTTCATTAAATCGGTGGCAGGTTTTCACCCGCTCCTCTGAGGGAGTTTGTCCATCAAGATAGAAAAACGGCATATCCCTAATGCTCAATTCTCTTCCGATGAGTGCCAGCATTTTCGTAAACTGTGAAAAAATTAAAACACGCCTTCCAGAAAGCTTAGATTCTTCAATAATTTGCATGAGCTGAATAAACTTTGCCGAGTCTCCTTTATAGCCATCTACAAACAAAGCTGGGTGACAGCAAATCTGTCTTAACCTTGTCAAACCAGCAAGGATTCTGATTTTATTTTTCCTCAAAGTATCCTTGTTCAAATGTTTAAGTGTATCATGTCTTAGTTTTGCTAAGTAAGCCGCATACAGCCGTTTTTGATCTGGCAGCAGCTCAGCTGATTCAGTTGACTCGATTTTTTCAGGGAGCTCTGAAAGGACATCCTCCTTCATTCTCCGTAACAAAAATGGCCGTACCCTTCGTGCAATTGTCTTTCTTGAAAGTTGACTGTATTCTTTTAACCCTTGGAAAAGCTCGGGAAAAATCACATGAAAAATAGACCATAATTCCTCTATCGAATTCTCAATTGGTGTACCCGTTAATGCGAAACGATGAGTTGACTTTATCCTTTTTACAGCACGTGCTGTTTGGGTGACCGGATTTTTAAATGCTTGAGCCTCATCAAAAAATACAGTATGAAAGATATGTTTCTCCACCCAATTAATGTCTCTTCGTACAAGGGGGTAAGAAGTTATGACAACATCCATATCCGATACATTTTTTTGTAATCCCACTCTTTCTGTCTTTGTTCCATCAATGACAACAGCTTGAAGCTCAGGTGCAAATTTCATCATTTCATTCAACCAGTTATAGGTTAATGATGATGGACAAACTATAAGCACCGGTTGCTTCCTTTCACGAATAACTGGAAGTTCTGATAAAATAAATGTAATACTTTGAATGGTTTTACCCAGCCCCATATCATCCGCTAAAATCCCGCCAAATCCATAATTTGCAAGTGCCTTCATCCATTTAAATCCTGTCTTCTGGTAGTCTCGTAATTTCGATTGTAAACGAACCGGAATACTAAAATTCAGATTCGCAGGATTAGTTAGGGTGTCAATTAATTGTCTAAATGATTCTTCCATCGTGAGTAGTTTACTATCTCCCAGAGAGTCAAGAAGTTGTATTCCTCTAACAATGGGAACATTCAAACCACTTTCAAGATCTTCATTTTGTACAGGAAGTGCATGGAGAAAACGCTGAATTTCTTGAAATTCCCTTGTCTCTAATGAAAGAAGCGATCCGTTCCTCAAACGGTAATATTTTCGCTTTTCTTCTAAAGCAGATAAGAGCTCACGTATTTCTCTCTCAGAGACACCATCCAGCTCAAATTTAAATTCGAGCCAGTTCGTACGTTCTTTTTTTAATTTAACTCGAACCTGAGGATGAGCAGCCTCTCTGAAAATTCGATTTTTAACTGCAGTAGTAGCATACACTTGAACAAGCTTTTGTAATTTCGGGAGAATATAAGTTAAAAACTCATACTCTAATTCTTCATTATGTAAAAAATATCCACCCTCAGTGTTCGCAAAGGAACTATCTCCCATCAGCTTTAATATCGCATCTTCTTTCACATCATCTCTTATAAGCAAAGATTTTGTCTGAACTTCTTTGTCATCAAGAGGGTTAATGACTATATGTTCATAGTGGAATTCAAGACCCGCAAGTAAACGATTTTTCACCCGATCTAAATACAGCTTGGCCACTAATGGTGTTTTCAAATACTCCTTTGTAATCGACTCCGTTATTTGCACATTTCCTAATCTTTTCAAACCTGGGACTACTTTCTCTATGAAAAAGTCAATTTGGTCCCTATGAATGGGAATTTGATTCGTGTCGGATGCATCAAGCATCTGTTTTAATTCAAAAAGACGGTTACTGTCATCCCTTTTTAAGTCATAAATTTTCCCTTTAAATAATACGGAACGGTAGGGATGGAGGATGATCATTTGGTTTAACCCATTGATTTTTAGCATATAGCCCATTTCTTGTGTACCTTCAAAATGAAATTGTAATGGAAGTGTTTTTTCAGATAACCGAAGTCCTTCATATATGTTCCCATCATATAATAGCTTAACAGCTGGAGCTTTTGTGAGGAGATGCAGCAGTTTCTCCCATGATGTTGGCGGTATAAGCACCATTTCATTATGGCTGATCCTATTACTCACTTCATCTGACAAACTTGTCATATAGACTTCTTCATCTTTAACAATCTCGATAAGCTGCCCAATTACTGCATCGGATTCCCTGCGAAAACAATGAGAATGGGGATCAAATGTAAACACATTAGTAAGCTTGCATGGTCTTCCTTCTTTAATATCTCCTAAAAATCCATGGATATTTTTCACCTGGATTGAAGCAATCCTTATTTCCATTCCAAATAATATGTTGTCCTTATCTATAGAAATAGGTCTACATATAAAATCTGCATCGATGACTTGTCTATTTTCAAAATGCAGCTGATGACCGCTTGAACGGACAAGCTTATCACTGAAAAGAGACATCATTTCTTCCGTGAGCCCATTTGTATTTACAGATTCTGATTTGAACTTTTTTGCATCAGAAGGAGTCAAACTTTGTCGTTGATGTTCAAGCACTGCAATCAATACTGCCGCTATATGCTGACAATCTTTGTCGAAAGAAGCTAATTTTGGGCAGCTGCATTCTGTATATATCTCATTGCTTTTGTCTTTTTTAATGGTTACATAAAAGTTATCATTTCCTGAAACGATTGCCGTGCAGCTGCTTGAATCATAATGTTCAAAAGATACTTTATTTGCACGATAAAAAGCGTCCCCTCGTTTAAAGGAGACGATTCCGCACATTTCTTTAATCATTTTCTGATTTAATTTGAAATTCAAGAGTCCTCCCCCTTATACTGCCAGCTCAATCTTTATGTTTTATGCTTAAAGAATAACATTATTTACTGAATGAAGCCATTCAGGATAACCGCTAATTAGACGCTAATTTTTTTCGATCAATTGCATAAGGCGGCTGTTCCATCCAGCCCTTTTCTATCATAATTTCCGCAGCATTTTCCACAAAAACGCCGACTTTCATAAAAGATTTCGTATAAAGCGCTCCAATATCATGCCTGCCATTTACTGCTAATGAATTTCCAAATGCTCTGATTTTCATCGTAAACATATCCATCTTATGATAGAGCATTAGTTTATCTGAAAATGGAGAAAATGTAGAATCTGTCACTAAATCATCAATGAAAGTAGGTGTAGGTAAATTTTCTTTAAGCAGCATTTTCATATATTGTTCTACATTTTTGGCTGTACCGTCTCTTCCTCTTTCAAATAATTCCCTAATCTTCTCATCCTTTACTACTTGCGCAAATGCCATTATGAGTGCTTTACTAGTTACATTATTTTCTATATTATCATAAAAATGAGCAATTTCTAAGGCATGTAAAGGTCGGACATGACCAAAAAAACCATTTAAGAAATCATTTTGTACAAAGTCTACTCTTTCTGGCACTGGGATAATCGGTGGCTTTATCATATATCCTTTATTCATTAATATTTCCTTTATCTGCTCCATCAAAGAAATAGTGGAATGCAAACAATGAGTAAAAAACTCATTCACATCCTTACGAAAAACGATTGGAACTGCAATGGTGTATATACTTAATCCTGCCTTTGCAATATATTTTAAGTAATGGACATAGAATTCATCCTCAAATAATCTCGGGGCTCCTAGATTAACGTCCTCAGGGCCAAATCCTTTTGGAATCGGAAAGTTCTCCTTTTGAAATATTTCAGTTGTCGTTTGAATAAATTCCTTGCATAGACTTAATGCATTTTCTAGTAGGCTTTTAATGTCATTATCCTCAACATGTTGAAGGTAGTAACTTAAAATACACTTTGACATGCTGTTCCCCATATAGGTTGCCCACAATTTCCCCATTTCTGCAGAACTAAGTTTTTCATTGATGCTTGATTTATTAGCGCCTAATTTAATCGGCTTTATGGGTTGCAAAATAACATCTCCTTCGTCCGATTTTTTGATAGTATTTTCTTCCGGACGAAATATATACTGTCGTGACTCTGATTCTCCAAAAATCAATTTACATGAAAGGGTTCTGCTCGAAAATTGTATAGAAAAAGACCGACGCAATTGATTGTCGGCCTGGATCCAATTTAATGATTTTTGTCATCATTTTCAACAATATGTTTAAGAATAGATAATTTATTGCTCCAAAATTTCTCATAGAACGAAATCCATTGTTGGACTTCTTCTAAAGGTTCAGGGTGCAGCTGATAAATTTTTTCTCTGCCTTCCTTACGTCCACTTATTAATTTTGCATCGCTTAGTACGTGAAGATGCTTGGCAATTGCAGTTCGACTTATTGGAAAATATACAGTGATTTTTGAAATTGGCATTTCTTTTTGAGAAAGCAGCCGAAGAACTTCCCTGCGAGTAGGGTCTGCTATCGCTTGAAAGACATCATGCTTCTGTTGAGCTTGAGACACTTAGCCCTCCACAACCTTTTTAAGCTTACCTGTAATTCCAATCCAGCCTTGATTCATACGATCACGAATAACAGAAGCTTGTTCTCCCGCTTTTGGTACAATTTCATTCTCTTCTTTCCATCCACCATGAATGAGTGTAAACTCTGTCTTTCCATCTAAATCTTTTAATAAAAATGAAACAAACCATCCATCGGTATCCCATGAAAAGGAAAGCTTGTGTGGTTCATCTATTTCTAATACCCTGCATGGGGATGGGCCAAAAGGTGACTGTAAATGAAATTCATAGCCTACCTCTGCCTTAAAATCATTTGGCATAAACCATGCAGCAATCCCCTCTGCATTTGCTACTTTATCCCAAACCTTTTGAATTGGTGCCTCAATTATCACTTTTTGTTCGATATCTCTAATTCTATTTTGATCTCTCATCATAACGCTCCTCTTAGCAGTTAATATAACACCTTTTGGTTTCACGTTGAATATTATAACACCTTTTGGTTTCATGTCAAGCTACTTTATAATGTCACCTATTATGCCCCAAAATGACAGAAAAAGGAGCTGTCCCGCAGCCCCTTAATAAGTCTATTTTATTCGTTTTAAGAAAGAAGTAAGAGATAACTGTTCGTTTATAATCATTTCTCCTGTTTTTACAAAGCCAAATTTTTCATAAAAATAAATTGCAGGCATATTTTTGGAGCCTGTTGATACGATTAGTGTTTTTATCCCGTCTGCATTACTTTCGATATAATTTAGAAGCTTCTTTGCAATTCCTTTTCGAAAATGCTTTGGGTGGACCATCAACCGGTGGATATCAATTTCATCCTTGTCTCTCTTTAAAGAAATGGCGCCACTTAACTCTTCATCTATGTAATAACCAATGAATGTTTCTCCACAATTCATCAATGCAGAAATTGTATCCTTTAATGGCGGGATGTCAGAATAACCGATTATTTCAGCTTCTATCTGGTACGACGGAATTTGAATGTTCAGAACATTTTCAGCAATCAATTTATTAGTAATATCTATTTCTTTAATCAATACGTTTCCCTCTCTATTAAAGTAAATATGGTGATGAACTATTTCATCATTCCCCCATCAACACTTAATACATGTCCATTTATAAAATCGGATTCATCTGATGCTAGGAATAAATATGCATTAGCAATATCCTTTGGCTTTCCCAGACGGTTACTAGGTGTAATTAATTTAATTTGCATTAGGATATGTTCAGGTATCGTACTTATCATGTCCGTCTCGATAAAACCTGGGGCAACTGCATTTACATTAATTCCTTTTCTACCTAATTCTTTTGCCCATGTTTTTGTTAATCCGATTACACCTGCTTTTGCAGCAGAGTAGTTCGTTTGTCCAAAATTCCCCCCAACCCCTGCAATTGAGGAAGTATTAATGATTTTCCCTTTCCCTGCCTCCAGCATAATAGGAAGTACAGCTTGTGTACAATGAAAAACTCCTGTTAGATTCACGTCTATCACTTTTTGAAAATCTTCAATCGTCATTTTTCGTAAGGTTGCATCTTTTGTAATGCCCGCATTATTAATTAAAATATCAATTTTCCCAAACGCCTCGATGACATCTTGGATCGAACGATCTACACTTTCTCGATTTGACACGTCCGCTTGGAAAAATAGAATGTTACTTCCATTTGCATATTTCTTACCCTCTAGTTCATTAAAATCGACCATTGCTACATTTGCGCCTTCACTAGCAAAAAGTTTAACAGCTTCTAAGCCAATACCACTCGCCCCACCTGTAATTACAGCTGTTTTCCCCATTAATCTCATATGTATCACCCTTTAAAGTTAAAATTCAGAATTTACATAATTCTATTTTAACATACTTATTTCAAAAGATTGTGGTAAAACAGCAGAAAAAACTTACTCCTAGAAAACGCAAGGATGTTCCAAGCATTTTTTGTGTATTAATAATCATTGACAAACTTTCTCAAGAAGCTTTTACTTTTTCAGTCTCTAAAGTCGATCCAATGCCTTTTATATGGAGGTGAATAAAGCCGTAAATAGCTGAAATTATCAATAAACAACCTGACAAAATATAAATTAAACGAACACCAATAAGGTCTGTTAATACCCCAATTCCAATAACAGAGAAAATAAAAATAAACTGAACAAGTGTTGACCGTGCAGCAAGTATTTTCGTCAATGTTTGATCATCTACACTATTTTGAAACATGGTTTCCTGTGCCAAATCTCTCAATTGATACGCTGGTCCCATTAATAGCACAAGAACTAATGCTAGAAACGGCTGCGAGATAAATCCATAAATAAAAGTGAGCAGTCCGAAAAAGAAAGACCCTGCAAGCATAAAGACTGTTAAACGACCTTGAATCCATTTAGATAAACGAAAAACAATTATTCCACCAATGATTGTGCCTAAATAATAGCTGCCATTAATATACCCCCACCAAGTTTCACCTTTCCCGAGTGCTTCCTGTGTGAAGGTTAAAGTAACTGCACCTATCCAAATCGTTCCAACCCATGCTTCCATTAAATCCATGATGACTAAGATCCTTAAACCCTTATGGTGAAAAAGCTGTTTCCATCCAGTTGTTATGCTTTCTAAATATCCACCCTGTGAGTGAATAGGTATTGGTTTGTTTACCCTTACAAAAAGTAAACAAACGATTGAGATGCCAAGTAATCCAAATGTAATAGCAAAAGTTGTTTCATCACCTAAAAAAGCAAGAAGCATGCCGCCAAATGTCCATCCGGCAAACAAAAATGTTTGATCCACACTTGAGATGAGACTGTTTGCTTTAACCCTCCTGCTATCATCGACAATCGATTTAACTAAAGAGCTCTTGATGGGAGAAAAAAATCCATTAAAAAAGGAAATGGTCGCTAGTATTATAAAGATAAGTACTAAAATGGCAGTCGTCAGTTTTTGTTGAAAGAGTACAAATATGATAACCAGCAATAGGAGCTGACTCATTTGAGCAAACCTTAACAAATGAGTCAGCAGAAATCGATCTGATATTGCCGGCAATATAAGCCCGCTGCCCATCCGTGCGATGACACTAACTAAAGTGACTGCTGCTGACAAGGCAGTAGAACCTGTTTCATTAAAAAGATGTAAAACAACGATCATTGTATACAATGCAAATCCGAGATTTGTTGATGTTTGACTGATTAATAAAGCATAAAAGGACCGGTTCAATGAAAAACTCCTCTTCAGTTAAGTAAATATTATCTCCTTAAAGGGAACACTCACATTTCTGTTGGCGCTTTAATTCCTAATAATCTTAAGCCCTCTTTTAGAACGATTTGAACAGTAAATACTAATGATAACCTCGCTTGTTTATGTTCATGATCAGCTAAAATACGAACAGATCCATAATATTTATTAAATGCCTTAGACAGTTCAATTACATATTTAGCAATTTGGGATGGATCATATTCATCAAATGCACGCTTAATGACTGCTGGAAAAGCCATAAGATTTATTATTATCAACCATGCTTCATCATCTGTAATCGCTAACTTATCATTGCTTTCAACAAAATTTCCCTTTTTCAATATGGAAGATGCACGTGCGTGCGTATATTGAATATATGGACCGGTTTCACCTTCAAAACGCAGCATGTCATCCAAAGAAAATTCTATATCATTTAATCGATAATTTTTTAAATCATGAAATATGACAGCACCTACACCAACCTGCCGGGCAACTGTATCTTTAGATTCCAGCTCAGGATTCTTCACCATAATGTTCTTCTTTGCAAGATTTATCGCATCATTTAATACTTCCTCCAATAATACAACTTTTCCCTTTCGTGTAGACATTTTCTTCCCATCTTTTAGCATCATCCCAAAAGGAATATGCTTGAGTCCTTCATGCCATGTATAATCCATTTTCTGCAGCACTTCGAATAATTGTTTAAAATGGAGTGTTTGCTCATTCCCAACAACATATAATGACTGAACAAACCCGTAATGAGTTTGGCGATAAATAGCTGCTGCTAAATCACGGGTAGCATACAGAGTGGTGCCATCTTTTTTCTTAATTAAACAAGGAGGTAAATCGCCGTTAATTTCTACTACTTTTGCTCCTTCCGATTCTTTTAATAATTGCTTTTCCTCAAGTATTTGAACTACTTGATCCATTTTATCATTATAAAAAGCTTCGCCATGAACGGAATCAAAGCTCACTCCTAATAAATCATATATTTTCGAAAATTCCTTTAATGATTCCTCTCTAAACCATTCCCATAGTTCGAATGCTTCCTTATCTCCTTCTTCAAGCTTTTTAAACCACAGTCTTCCTTGATCGTTTAAACTCGAATCAAGTTCTGCCTCCTCATGAAATTGAACATACAGGCTTAACAGCTCTTTGATCGGATTTTTTTTTACCTTCTGCTCCTCTCCCCACATTTTATAGGCTACAATTAATTTGCCAAATTGTGTGCCCCAATCACCTAAATGATTAATTCTAATCGGCTTGAACCCACATTTTTCAGAGATATGTGCAAGTGAATTCCCAATTACTGTGGAACGGAGATGCCCCATTGAAAAAGGTTTCGCAATATTGGGGGATGAAAAATCAATCGTAATAATGTCCTGATTGCCTATGTTAATATCCCCATATTTTTCCTTACTTGAGAGAACTTCCTGAATAATACGTGTGGACACTTCCCTTTTATTTAAAAATACATTGACATACCCATTCACTGCCTCCGCATTCTGAATAAAGTTTGAATCCCCCATGTTTTTTATGAGTTCAATTGCAATGGTCTGGGGTGCCTTACGATAAATTTTTGCTAATTCGAAACAGGGAAACGCTAAATCGCCCATATTCTCAAATTTTGGTTTTTCTATCATGGCCATCAACTTACTTTTTCCTATATGCTCTTTTAATTGATCGTAAAGGACATCTGCCAATTCCATTTTATAATCCATTTCTCTTTCCTCCTCAACTAAAAAAATCCCGTCTCTTTTTCCTAAGAAAAAGAGACGGGATTTTAAATTAACCCGCGGTACCACTCTACTTGTTTAAAAAAACCACTCCAATTGATAACGGGGTTCACCCCGGCTCTCCCTATGTATCTTTCAGGAAAGCATCTCCAAAGTGCGGTTCATTATGTGTTCCATGATCAGGCTTTCACCATCCCTGACTCGCTTTACCGTCACAAATAACTACTCTCTTTGTCATTGATTTTTTAAAAGTATTTTAAATTATTATATCCCTTTGGATAGGAATTGCAATACTAATTTGTATTTTATGATAAATAAAATACTCTTATACAGTTAGTACTTTTATCTTTTATGGGAATAATATATCTGGCCTTAAGAAACCCTTAAATAATGATGAAATGATGCAACCTAGAATTAGAATAGCCATGTTTATCATTTCGTGGCTGACTGTGATTTTTCTGCCAAACAAAAAACAAGTGTTCATCAAATATTTGCCTGTTACCTTATTTTCCTCCATGATCCTTTTAGGAGAAATTTTTCTTTTTTCTGCATATAAACTTTGGAAAGTAAAAGGAAAACAAAAAGAAATGCTGCATACTGCGTTACTTCTTATTTTTGGACCATACCTCGTTTTAAATATTTGGTTCTTTTATTTATCAAAAGGAAAGTTTCTCTTATATGCTCTAATCAATTTCGTAGCGGATTTAATTTATGCATTTCCAGTCATTTCTCTATTCAGAAAAACTAATTTCTTTAAAATAAATGTGAAATCCTATTATTTTTTACTGATAATTTTGGGTGATGCAATAATAAATTACTGCTTTCAAAAGGTTTTCGAAAAAATTTACAAGCCTAACAAAACTGATTAGAAATATTCATTTTCTTATCTCACTTGATTACTCCTTGTATACCTTTAGAGCATTCATAAATACGATAAGAAAAAATAAAAATAAAGAATATAAGAGAACAATTCCCATCGTAAAGTAGGCATTTTCTTTCATACTGATTGGTGAATATCCACTGTGTGCATTTATATGATCTTCCGCTGTTGCATAACCGAACCAAGTACCCAAAAGTGTAACAACTAATAAAATACAAGCGAAAATAGCTTTCTTTTGATGAAGGATGTAAAAGATTCGATCTTTTAAAACTCTGTTAAAAATTAATTTACCTTTTTGCTGATTTGTTATATTTGCCGATCTTTCAAATGGGACTAAAAAATATATGAATAGTCCACTAAAAACGAGAACCATGATTGCAATCTCAGAAAAACTCATATTCACACCCCATGTTTGAAAAATAACGATGGTTCATTTGGAAATTAGTTCTTTTTTAAGAAAATGATTATTTATCTCTATTTCAGCATTTTATAATGTGTAGAATTAGCATACATATTCGACATTAAAAATCCATGTGAGCTATAAAAAAGGGCTCCAGTTTTTGTATCTGTATAAAGCACTAAAACATGATAATAATCTTTTGCATCCTCAATAATCTTTGTTAGCAGCATACTTCCAATACCACTTCTTCTATACTCTTTACAGACATAAAACCTTCGTATCCTGCCAATAACTTGTTCACTGGAAAAAGGATCTATATTAAGGCCTCCAATTGCAACAAGAACACCTTTTACATTAAAAACACCATACAAAGCCTCACCAAATTTGTTAAAGGTATTCGTCCCATTCTTATAGTCATTAACCAATCTAGTTAAAAAACCAAAGCCTTCCTCTATACTTTCATTTATCAGCTGATTCAGATCAATCGTATCAAGATTGTTAATCTTCATTAATTGAAAGTGATTCATTTTTCCTCCAATACTTTAACCCAGCAATGGCATAATATTGATCACAGGTTCCTCATAAGGATGAATACTATTTATGATATTTTTCACTTCTCCGATATTTTCGTATAAACATTTAAACTCCATTTTACATTCAGTTCCAGATGAAATTTTACCAGCCTCCCCATTGAATGGCCTAGATCCCATCAATGGCCTCCAAAACCCTTGAACAACCGAGTATGAAATGACATGATCATATTTGCCTACAGTTATTGCACCAATATCATTTAGCCTATTCCTTAACTCTTCAATGTATTCTTCCGGCAATAAAACCTCAACTTGGACATCCTTACTCTCCCTTTAAATGATCTCTTAATCTTCATATCTTGAAAAATTATTTTTGAAATAAAGCAGCCTGCATTCCTGAAACACCGAAAATATTATCCTCCTGTCGGCATTCCTTCATATTTCTTATTTCGATTAACTTAAAATCTTTAAATATTGCTCTTAGTTTTTCCTCTGTATATCCTAAACCACCTTTAAGACTTAATAATCGATAGACGTCCCAATCAGAAATTTCTGCTCCGCCTAACTCGCCGCCTTGGACAAAACATGTCATTGCAAAAAATCCATTTGGTTTTAAGGCTTTTTTCACTATATTAATATAACTCATTCTTCTATGTGGAGCGATATGATGAAAGCAGCCTGAATCATAAACCAGGTCATATGATCCATCTTCCATGTCCAATTCAAAAATATTTGAGTGGATAAAGTTAACCTTGACATTGCTTTCCATTGCTCGTTCTTTAGCCCATTTTATCGATTCTATCGATAAATCCACTGCATCTATACTGCATCCTTTATTTGCTAAATAAATGGCATTTCGTCCTGGGCCACATCCTAATTCCAAAACTTTCCCCTTTTCGAAATAATTCTTATCGAAGTAACTAACTAAATTTTCATCTGGTGAATGAACAAAAAAAGGAACACTCTTTTCACGGTCAGTATAAAAATCATTCCAAAATTGAGATGGTTCTCTTAATAAAGAGTCTAACATTAATAATAAATCTTCATAATTATAAATTGTTTCTTTCAAAAGCTATCCCTACTTTTTCATGAATTGTTATCTGAATTATTGTACTAAATTTCAAACCATTCATTGTTAAAGGAATATTAAAATCATATTACTTTATTCTGGATTGCCTTCTATATTAACTATTATTTCCCTCATTAAAACTTTTTGGAGACGCCAAATTTACAGCTTTTAACCGATCAAGGGTAAAAACACCCTCTGCGAAAATCACTTAATATGGTGCTGCAGTTATACGTATAAAGGGTATGGTTTTTCAAGTTAAGTTTATTTTTTTACATATATTACATAACTATTTCAAAATTCAGCTGATTATTTATTTGATTCATTTACACTGAATTATAAGGATTCTTCTCCTTTATTTTGAAATCCATTCATAAAGAATATCTGGTAAATTTTCTTCATTTGCGTGTCCTCTCCCTATAATTTTAAATCCATGCTTTTCATAGAATCGTTGAGCTTTTTTGTTTACTTCGAATGTATATAATGATAACCTCCCGCTTGATTGTGCTTTCACTCTTTCCAGCAAGGTTGTACCAATTCCGATTCCTTGAAATTCTATGTGGGTATAGAGCTGATTTATTTCTTTATCATTATAAGCAATCATTCCTACTACTTTTTCATCTAAAAGCGCCAATTCTACAAAAAATTTTTCAGTTAATATCTGATTTAAAAAATATAAGTGATTGTCAAAACTATGGAATTCTTTCTGACCGATCGCCTGCTCTTTGCTATCTCGCCACATCTCCACTGTTTGTTTCGCATACCTAGGGTTAAATTTTACAATTTTGATAGAGTTTTTTTTCACTAGCATTCCTCCGCCCTCTTCAATATAAGCAAATGATAAGTAAATTAATTAGAACAAGCTTGGACAAAATAAAAAAGAAAATATACGAGGTGATTTATGAAACGAATTATTATGGGATTATTCTTACTGACTTTCTTGGTTATAAATCCATCTTTAACAAATGCAATTAGTATGCCTTGCAGTTTAGTTTTAGAGCCAACAGATAAAACTCTTACCAACGCAAAAGGAATAGCATTGATTTATAAGGTTCAATTGCATCCACCAAGCTTTCCACGAACGAATATAAGTATTTTTGCTGTACACCTGCCAGCCCCTTCAACATACGGAAATTACGATAGTTATGAAGGTTTTGCATATATTCCCGACGAAATTAGCTGGCGCTTCAGGCTTTATCCAACACCAGAAGAAGAAAGTCCAACATGGGCAGGAAGATTTGACTTAATCACAGCAAAAATGGAGAATATCCATGTTCAGGTTAGACTATCTAATTCAAAGACAAATAAATTAGGACCTAGTATATTATCAAACCATATTAAATCATGTAAGTAGATTTCAGGAACCGCACATAGAACCTGCATGAGCGGTTCCTGATTTCTAATAATTATATCTGCCCGGTAATATAATAGAAAATAAACTATGTAAATAGTTATACTGTTCCCATATTATAATTTACAAATTATCTCCTCATTTTCCCCACCAGAAAATTCCACATAAAAGGGCTGTACACAATCATCTAAACAGTATTCTATTCTTTGCCTAAAATTTTTCCAAGTTACCATTTCTAACGCTTGTTTTATTGGGAAAAAGCCTACTTCTAAACTCTCTGGGCTAGTTGCAGGTACTCCGCCAATGGCTTTAGCCAAAAATAATGTATTACAGATAGAGCGATCAACATTTTGAAAAATACCACAAAATTTTGTTACTGCGATATCAATACCAGATTCTTCTTTTGTCTCCCTAATTGCAGCATCTTTTAGTGATTCTCCTTCTTCCACTTGCCCCCCGGGCATCTCCCATCCTCTACGAGGTCCTTTAATTAATAAGATTTCTCCTTGATCATTTAATACTATCGTTGCTGCTGAAACAATATGCTTTGGTGGGTTCATGTATAAAACCTCCATTAAATATTTTTCCACTTTAAGGATATGTGTCTTATTTCGATATTAGGCTTGGTATTTCCTCCTGTTGGTTTGTTCATAATCTCTTGTCAGATTTAGTTGGTACACCATGTAAACATAATAAAACCGTACTTGATCGATATGAATCAAATACGGTTCATAATAAATTCACTTCCTATGTTACGTATTGAATAATAAACCATTTAATGCATCTACATACCTTTTTGCCGACTTCTGTACAGCCATTTTAGCATCTTTTTTTACTACGCGATGAAAAGCATTATATATACGATCAAAAGTTAATTCACTTACGACGTTGGCAATTTCCTGTACTTTTGCTGCAGGGAGTGGGATTAGATTAGGGTAGCTATACATAAAACTCACCCATCGATTGTCTGCAGCAACTTGGATGATATCACCTGTTAGTAATATCCCCTTTTGCTCATTCCCGCCTTTCCATTCCAATACTGCCCCTCCTTTAAAATGCCCACCTAAACGATGAATGACTAAACCATCATGCAATTCATGGGATTCACCGGACCAGAAAATAATCTTATCACTTTGTCTCATTACCCATTCCTTATCATCTTCATGAATATAAATTGGTACATCAAATGCTTCTGCCCACTCTACTTGGGTTGAATAATAATGAGGGTGGGATAAGGCAATAGCATTAAGTCCTCCCAGCTCTCTGATTTTATTTAATGTTTTTACGTCAATAAATGATATGCAATCCCATAACAAATTAAAGCCATCACTCTGGACAAGATATGCTGTTTGGCCAATGCCAAATGCTGGAGATGTAGTTATGCTATGTAATCCTTTTTCTTCAAAAAGAATATTATTATAGTAGTTTTCTTTGATCATAGTTTCTAAGGTAACCCAAGACTGTCCGTTTTTATTTACATATTGTCTTTCTTCATTACATATCACACATTGGTCTGGTACTTGGATTGAACTTTCATATTGGACCCCACAAGTGACACAAATATAATTCCCCAATATTTTCCCCCCTGAACTAAATATATTCAAATAATAAATAATTTTCCGTCATCATGAAAGTAAAATGCTCATTAAATTTTTTCTTTATTCTATTCACTTTTATTATAAAATACTGGTAATTTGCATACTGCCATAGCAGAAGGGTCCTTTCACCCTCTGCATTGACAACAAGCAATGAGGCTTCATTTTCTCTTCGTTTAGAGTAACAAAAACCCTTGATTCATTAATAATTACTCATTAAAGGTTGGAAACATTCGTGTATTTGCACTGTAGGCTAGAGTCTATTTGATTACATGAATATACTTTTCCATTAATAACACACATTTTTATTAAGAAATCATGTTTTCCGTGATCGTTCACTAATAAAATACTTTGCTCCTTCCTTTATCAATATTTTTAAGAATAATAATGAATGATTATTCATTATGCGTTAGAATTTAATAAAATGGAGGTTTTAGGGAGGGTCTGTTTTTGTTATTAAAAAGGAACTTTAAGCAGCAGACGATAAATGGAGTTCAATCTGGACACGGCTCAGTAGCTTTTCAAGGGGTACAATTAAATGTTCATTGTTATGTTGTTGATAGTGTTTTAATTGATACAGGAGCGAAATCATTAGAACATTTATACATGCCATTTTTCAGGCAAACTGACATCACTCAAGTTGTGATTACTCATTTTCACGAGGATCACACTGGGTGTGCAGCATTTTTACAGAAAGAACTTCAGCTGCCTATTTATATGGATGATAAAATGCTTGAATATTGTAAAAAGAAGGCAGATTACCCAATGTATCGTAAGTTATTTTGGGGAAAACGATTGCCATTCCATGCACAAGAAATGGGCGAAACCTTTTCTTCAAGCAATACAACATGGGATGTGATCAAAACCCCTGGTCATGCAATTGGACATTTGGCTTTTTTGAATCGTGAAACAGGTCAGCTATTTACTGGGGATTTGTATTGCCAGGAAAAAACAAAGGTCATATTACGTGAGGAAAGTATTCCAATGATTATCGAGTCTCTAAAGAGAGTTTTAACTTATGATTTTGATGATGTGTTCTGTTCACATGCTGGCTATTTAGAAAATGGGCGTCATGCCTTAGAAAGAAAACTAAATTATTTATTAGAACTCCAGGAAAAAGTGATCAGCCTCTATAACAATGGGATGACATCAATTCAGATAAAAAAAATTCTTTTTCCAAAAAAGTATCCCATCATCTTACTCTCTTCAGGGGAATGGGACTCCATACACATTATAGACTCGATCATTCAGGGGTAAAAATTAGCAGCCTCCATAAATCTAGATACCATCTATACCTGGAGGCTGCCAATCTATTTAGGCAAGAATTAATCTAATGGAGCAAGGAAGCTCTTAAATTCTTAACATCATTCTCTATATAACATTTTAAACAAGATAACATATAAACCCAGCCTTCTTTTTGTCCAATCATTTTATCAACTATATCTGGGTCTTCTGCCTTGAAACCTGATTCATTTATTTCTACAATTGTATTCATCTTTTCCAACTCATTGATTGTAATGGTAACAATCGTTTCATTATCATGTTCTGCTCCCCAAGCAAAGACGATTTTCTTATTTAGGTCAACTTCTAATACATTAATAATCCCCACTGCTCCATATTCATCATATCTCAATGTAATTTGTTTATCTTGTTCCCATCTATGCGAACTTGAGGAAAACCAAAAGTTACCAATTCTTTTCGGATCTACTATCGCCTCAAATATCTCTATTGCAGAACTATATATTCTAAACTTTGTAGTTATTTGTTTATCCATTATGAGACAAACCTCCCTGAAATGATTGTTTGTTTTTCTACCTAGGATTTAAAGAATATATTATTTGCTATTATTATCAACTCATAACTTTCTAGGTACTCCCTTTTAATTCATACGTATATTATTTATATGTGAGTCAACTAAACATTCCAAAAAAACTTGTCTTAATTATAGACATTAATAATAAAGAGATAAATATTAATTGGCTAACCGTTACTATATAGGCTTTTTTATTTTCTGCATATTTCCATTCCATAAAAGCTCGAATAGATTCAGTCACAAAAATAAAAACAAATAATATAGATGCTGGTTGCAATAGCCAAAATGCACCCACAGGATCACTTGTAATATTAATGAAGAATCCGACCATTAATATAAATAAGATAGTGATTCTAACTACACGATCAATTTTCTTGTGTTTTTCATTCACGTAGTTATATGAAAGAAACTTCTTTTTCTCTACTTTTAGCCATTTCCCCATCATCATATTAAACAGAACTAAAACCAGGTAAATGATAGCTAACATAAGAAATAACTTTGGCCAAAAATCTGCTTCTAATCCATACACGAGCTCTCCCCCTTTCTTTAATATTACCACAAATAACCAATTCCACATCATATACAATTTGCTTAGTGAGCAAATTCCTACTTAGCTTTTAAACATAAATTCTTCATATCTTTCTTCTCCAGATGCCATATCCTTAATTTTAAATTGATTATTTTTGACTTCATCTTCACCAATTATTATGACGGTTCGAATTTTTTCCTTGTTTGCTTTATCAAGTGCCTTACCAATCTTCTTATTTCCTAATTCTAACTCAACATTATACCCCTTCCTTCTTAAATAACATGCCAGCAGCAGCGATTCTTTCTTGGTATTTAAGGGGATAATATAGAAATCAACATACGTATTTTTTGTGAAAATATTGTTAGATGCTGTAATAGCTGAGTAAATCACATCAAGACCAAAAGAAATCCCTACTGTTGAAAAGCTTTCTTCAGTTCCCATCAGTCCACCTATCGCATTGTCATATCTTCCTCCACTTCCAATGCTAGACTTTATTGATTGATCTGCCAAGAAAATTTCATATATGGTACCCGTATATATTTCTAAACCTCTCGCTAAAAATGGATTAAATACACATTGTTCTTTTAGATCAAGATATTCCAAATACATTTCCAGTTCTTTTAACTCTTCAATCCCTTGTTTAACAAGAATATTTTTTTGGGAGGCTTGCTCAAAGTAACTGTAACTTTTATTATTACTTTCAATCAAAAATTGTTCGATTAATTTTATTGTTGAAGCTTGCAGTCCGAGTTCAGTGAGCTCAGCTAGTACAGCTTCTAAACCTGTTTTTTCAAGTTTATCTAGTATTAGCACTACTTTATTGATCCATTTATTATCTGTTTCGAAGAATTCAAGCATTCCAGTTAATAATTTTCGATTGTTAAATTGAATGATTACATTCAATCCAAGTTTATTAAACGCATCTAATGCCATTTTCATTAATTCTGCCTCTGCAATTTGTGACTCCACTCCAACCATATCCACATCGCATTGAGTAAACTCACGGAACCTGCCAGTCTTAACGGGACCATCTCTAAATACTTTCCCAATCTCATAACGCTTAAAGGGCATCCTAATTCCCGGATTCATTGCAACTACCTTTGCAAAAGGGATTGTGAGATCATATCTTAAAGCAAGTTCTCTTCCTCCTCTATCTGATAATGTATACATTTCTTCTAAAATTTCAGCTCCTCCGCCATACTTTGAAGCAAGTATTTCAGTATAATTCAAAATCGGCGTTTCAAGTGGCTTGCAGCCATATTGGACAAACGTGTCCTCTAAAACTTTTGTAATTTCCTTCCTTACCATTTCATCATTTGGCAAATAATCCTGTGTCCCCTTTACATTTTGAGCTTTCATTTTTTTCATTTTTAGTAACCTCCATATTTTTTTATAAAATAAAAAACCGCACTTGATATAAGTGTTGAACTTAATCAAATACGGTTTAATGATAAATAGCCTTCCTATTTTCGATTTTTTAAAATCGTATAGCAAGGCTAATCAATATGATGATGTAATTGAGTTAATGACATTATTTTTTTAAAAGCAAACATTTTATCCACCTCTAATTTCCAATCAATTTACCATATTTTAAAAAATATAGCAAATCTTTTTTTACGTGCTAGACGCAATAAATCGATTCCTAGCTGCGCCAAGTCCAAATATAAAGAGCAAGAATGATGAACCCGTCATAATAAGAAGCGGGATCGTCCAGCTATCTGTTATATCATGTATATAACCAAAAAGCGTTGGAGCAATAGCAGCAAGTAAATAACCGACTGATTGAGCCATGCCAGACAATTCTGCCGCTTGATGTGAATTTCTTGTTCTTAGACTAAAGAACATCATCGCTAAACTAAAGGCAAAGCCTCCGCCAATTCCTAATAAAATCACCCAAAGGACAAGTAAATAGGAACTCCCGTAAAGCAGGCCAAGTGTTCCAGCAATAAACAAACATGAGGTAATGATAACTAAGGAACGCTGACTGGACATTCGTCCAGCAATCACGGGAACGATAAATGTAAATGGAAGCAAAGCTAATTGCATAATAGTAAGCAACCAGCCAGATTGATCAGAACTTATGCCTTGTACCTTTAAAATTTCAGGCAGCCAAGCAATAAGTACGTAAAACAGCATGGACTGTAAACCCATAAACAAAGATACTTGCCATGCAATTCCGGAAGACCATACATTTACTATGCGTTCATCTGGTTTATTCTGAACGTTGGCAGCAGTGCGATTGCGACGTTTCATTTGCGGAAGCCAAGTCAAAATAGCTATAAAACTTACAATCCCCCATATTCCCAGTGCACCTTGCCACCCGAATCCTAAATGAACAGCAATTGGTACACTAATTCCAGATGCTATTGCTCCAAATAGGTTCATAAAAATGGAATACACACCCGTCATTAAGCCAATTTTTTCTGGGAACTCTCTTTTAATAAGGCTGGGCAGCAATACATTACAAACAGAAATAGCCAAGCCAATGACTGCTGTACCGATATATAAGGCTGCAACACCAGAAAGGGAACGCAAGACGATTCCTAGTGTAAGAACAATGATAGAGACTAAAATGATGGGTTCCATTCCATATTTTCTTCCTAATCTAGGAACAATAGGTGAGAAAAATGCAAAAGCAAGCAAAGGCAATGTTGTTATCATTCCTGCCAATGTATTTGAAATATGCATTGAATCCCTTATAAAACCTACTAGCGGCCCTACTGAAGTTAAAGGAGAACGAAGGTTTGTTGCAATAAATATAATTCCTATAATCATTACCCAAACCCCAGCGGTTCTACGGCCAATAGGGACTGATTTTTTTTCCTGTTCAATCGTTGCTTGATTGGTTTTACTCATTGTATTGCCTCCAGTTGCCGTGAAAATTCGTGTATCTTCTACCTTATTGAATAAAGATCATTTCTATATTCAAGTTAAAAATTATAATATATTATCACGCGCGATTAGTATAATATAATATACCATTCGTGTTTTGTCTATGTTTTTATATTCTCAATACAATGAATCACGTAAAATAACCCTCTATCCTTAGATAGAGGGCTAATTCCATGTTTATTCGCATGATGATTAGACTCCATATTTTAATATTATATGGAGAACTACAAGTTCGTTTGAATCATTTGTATAAGAATGTTCCCCATCTGCTCCGAAACTGATTGAATCAAATTGGTTTAGCTTATAGGATTCATTATTAACTTGAATTGAAAGAGTTCCTGTCATAACTGTCGCTATTTCTGTCGTATTCAGGTGATGTTTTTCTGGATAGTACGAGCTATTTGGCTGTAAATAAGCCCGATACATTTCCGTTTCATTCGTGGAATTTTGAAAAATCGGTTCGATTGCCCAACTTTTCTCATTACCAGTAATTCTTAATCCTTTTCCAGCACGAGACAGATTTACAGTATTTTCCTTATTAGAAAATAAAGACATGAGTGGAATCGATAAAGTTTTCGAAATTTTCCATAACATCCCTATTGTTGGATTGGTTTCACCGCGCTCGATGTTTCCTAATGTTAGCTTACTCACTCCTGATAATTCCGATAAATCTTCAAGACTCCAATTCTTTTCTTTACGGAGCTTTTTAAGTACAGCTCCGACTTGTAATACGACTTGTTTTTGTTCATCTGGTCCTTTAGTCATTTTATCCTCACTTTAAATTGTCTTTATAAACCCAAAAGATGTTAAAAGTAATTATATATATTATAGTTTACCAAAAATAAGAAACAAACGTTTAAACCCTTTAAAAAAAATGGAGCTTTTAATTTTAAGCAGGATTAATAGTAAGAACCTTGAATTATTTATTACATAGATCAATAATCCATATAATAATGGGAGGTATCGCATGATTGAGATTAGAAAAATTGAACCAGAAATGACTTACTCAATTAGACATTCTGTTTTGCGTCCGCACCAGTTAATAGATGAATGTAAATATGAGACTGACTATGGGGCAGGAGCTTTTCATGTTGGCGCTTTTTATCAACGAAAATTAATTAGTATTGCATCATTTTGTATTGAAAAGAATCCAGATTTTTCAACAGAAATGCAATATCGCTTACGTGGAATGGCAACCCTAGAGGAATTTCGAAAGCTCGGAGCGGGGAAATCACTTATTTCCTTAGCGGAAAGTTTAATTAAAGGACAAGGTTTTGATCTGTTGTGGTGCAAGGGCAGGACGTCAGTACAAGATTACTATTCTAAATTAGGTTTTGAAGTACATGGAGAGGTTTTTGATTATCCACCTATCGGTCCACATATAATTATGGTTAAACACTTGTAGATAAATTAAAGCAACATCTAATCAATGTAGATGTTGCTATTCTATATACTAGTCTATTCTGCTCTAGGATACGTCTTTAGATATTGAAAATAAATTGTGGTGGATCCCCATTTTTTGTTTTCCTACAAAATACACTCCTTATTATTTACTAGAAATTTATATATAAGTAACGAATTCACTAACAGGTTTGCGATAGCCTCTTGGCTTTCTGCTTGAAACCTTTTCCTTCCCTATTGTTATCATCAGCACAACCTCATATTGTTCATCAATTTTCAATAAATCCTTTATCTCCTGTTGATTAAATCCAATCATTGGACATGTATCCCAACCTTTTTCCTTTGCAGCTAACATAAATAACATGGCTGACAGCGATGCATTTCTGATAGCCTCGTCCCGTTGAAATACTTCGCCCCCAGATTCATAGAATGATATTGTGTCATTAACCATGTGATCATATTCTTGTTTATTTACAATGCCCAGCAGCTTTAATCCTTCATAAATTTCAGGAGCTTGCTGATAAGCATTTTTATCACCTACAACGAATACAACTGCTGATGCACTTGAAACCTTGTACTGTCCATTTGCTGCTTTCCTTACTAGTTCTTTCAAATCAGGGTCTAGAACAGTTATATATTTTGTATGCTGTAAATTAAATGCCGATGGACCAAGCTTTACTAATTCAAATATTTCATTTAATTCTTTTTGATCTATTACTTGGTCTGCTAAAAAGTTGCTCGCTGATCGTCTATCCTGTACCAAATTTATAAAATCCATTTTCATTCTCCTCGTATTTAAGCTTTGTTGTTTCTTTTTAAACAAATGCATGTAAATAAGGTTAACCTTATTTAGACTATGTACACATTTTTACCTTTATTTAAAATATCTCTAATTCAAAATAATTTTAATTCTTATATTTATCTTAGTCAATAACTTTTTGTAAAATTTATATCAATTGTTAATTTCCTCCTTATTTACCCATCAAAGCCATTATCAATTTTGTACAAAAAAACCAGTTAACAAAATGGTCAACTGGTTCTGTCATTATTACTTTAAATCGACTTTGGGATTCGTATTAAATTTTCCATTTTTATTTTCTTTCTCGCGGCCGTGAATTTGATCTCCGCCATTTCCCTTTTCTTTTACTATCTTCCCGCCTAAACTAACATTTTGAAAGTCCTTTTCTGTCAAAACAATCACCCCCCAATAATAATAAAATGTCCATTAATTATGGGAATTATTGAAGAAGGTTGAAGATTTGTGAATACTTTTTTTTTACCGACATACAAAAATATCAATACAGGTCATTCGATAGAAAAAGTCCGCGGTAGTTTGTATTTTTTACATTTCTGATACATCTCTAATGAGTGTTTATAAAATTTCAGTGTGTAAGAATTCAATAGGGTTAATCTTTTTCGCAAAATAAGAATACCCAGATTTAATTTTAACCTTTTCTTTTCTTATTGCCCTAAACTTAAATAATTAATTAGGAAAAATAGCACCCAAAAATAAAAATTGGTCAATTAATCATTTATCGACCTATTTATAAATGCATTTTTCATTTTAATAACAGTTTCAAAGTGGGCTTGGTATTTTCACTTGCTCATCTAAATTGATTTCTAAAAGCTGTCCTGCATGAACCAACCCAGATCCAAAACCATACATAAGAACTCGATCCCCATTTTTAACTTTTCCCGAACGAATTCCTAAATCAAGAGCTAAAGGAATGGTTGCTGCCGACGTATTTCCAAAGTTGACTAAACTGTAAAGTGTCTTTTCCATTGGGTATTCTAATTTATCACAAATTGGTTCAATCAACCTTAAGTTTGCACTATGAGGGATAAACCAATCTACTTGATCTATACTGGTATGTGTTTTTTCCAAAATTCTCCTTACACTAGCAGGAACATTCCTAACAACCCAACGAAAAACCTCTCTCCCATTCTGCACAAGAAATTGAGTATCTATTAATTCAATTCCATTGACTTTTTTGGATAAACCTGAACGGTATACATGCTGTGATCCGCTCCCATCACTTCCAAGATGGAATCCAATGAAACTTTTCGATTCTTCATCTCTTTCAACTAACACGGCACCCGCTCCATCCCCAAATAAAATACAGGTACTTCTATCTGTATAATCAGTAATTTTTGAGAGTGTATCTGCACCAATCACTAACACCTTTTTGTGAAGGCCTGATGAAATTAAACTATGAGCAGTATGCAAGGCATATACGAATCCAGCACATGCTGCACTTAAATCGATTGCTCCTGTTTGAGAGATGTTTAACTGATTTTGGATAATACTAGAGACTGAAGGAAATGGAAAATCTGGTGTGCTTGTTGCTACTATTATCATGTCTACATCTTCAACTTTTTTGTTGAATCTGTACATTAAATCCTTTACAGCTGATACACATATATCGCTTGTAAATTCATCTGGCCGCGTAATTCTGCGTTCATGAATGCCTGTTCTTTGAATAATCCATTCATTATTCGTTTCAACCATTTGCTCAAGTTCAAAATTTGTTAATATTTTTTCGGGGACAAATGTCCCAATTGCTGTAATTCTTGCACCTATCATCCTCAACACCTCAAATCTTTATTGTAAGTTAGTAATAGTACCTAGTACTAATTATACCGATTAATTTACGATAAAAGCAAATATATTCCTTTTTTATTCTTTAAATTAAAATTGTTTTTTCCAAAACAAAAAAACACCCCTTTAGGGTGCTCAGACTGTAGACAAACTCGATGAAAATCGAGTTTGCCTACAGTCTTTTTTGTTTTAAAATAGAAATAGAACAATA
>NZ_LMBX01000013.1:25430-145757 GCF_001439605.1 Cytobacillus praedii | reverse complement strand
TCTGAGATTTGGTGTGGTAACTTTATCTTATCAGAAGTGGTCTTTATTTTTTATGCAAAAATAATCAAAGCAGGTGGAATTTTATTCGTCGTAAAATTCCACCTGCTTTTTCATTTCAGAGGTGGGTTTTGTCCCAGCCTCTCACTGTAGAATCTTTATTATTCTTGATCCGTTTTTTCACCATCAGTTTCTTTCTGATCTTCGGTTGAATTATCCGTATTGGCTGTACCGGATTGTCTTTGTTTCTTTAATTCAAAATACGTATCTAACACACGTTCAGCAATGTTTCTATTCGCATAATGGCCATGACTGCCTTGATATGCCCAAGGAACTAAGACAGCAATTGCGACTTCTGGATTATCGTAAGGTGCATAACCCACATAGCTTAAATTAATAACCTCAGGGGGCTCTTTGCCATATTTGCTTCGTTCAGGACCATCATAGAAGGCCTCGGCTGTACCTGTTTTTCCAGCGGGATTGTAATCTTTTCCTTTCGCGCCAAAGCTGGAATAAGCAGTTCCGCCTTTTTCCTGAGCAACCTGACGGAAACCTTCTTGTACACGGTCAAGCCATTCTTCTTTTCCTTCTATGCGGTTAAGTACTTTCGGCTCAATTTCCTCGATAATTGGTCCAATTTCTCCGTTATCCATTAAAGGCTCGCGGATTTCTTTCACAATATGCGGCTCCATTCGGTTTCCGCCATTTGCAATCGTGGAAACGTATTGTGCAAGCTGCATATTTGAATACGTGTCATACTGTCCAATCACTAAGTCAAGCATGAAACCAGGCTTCGTCCCAGTTCCTTTAAAGCCAGATTGTTCATTTGGAAGATCAATACCTGTTTTAACCCCTAAACCATATTGAGCAAAGGAGTCACGAATGGTATTAAAGCCCTTTGAGTTTAACTTTAATGGACGATCATACTGGTATTTGCCGCCACCAATTTTTATTGCAGTATGAAACATATAAACGTTGGAAGAATATTTAAGGGCAGTGATATCTGACATCGTCCCAAGTCCAGCTTTCCAAGATTTCTTAGGTGGCGTTCCCTTAATTTTTACTGGTGTGTCATAGAAGGTATCTCCTGGACGAATTGCCCCAGTGTTAAATCCAGTCATTATTGTCGCACCCTTAACTGTCGAGCCAACATTATAAGTCGTTTGGATATTTCCAAGCGCATCATCCATAATGACTCTTTCCCCATTTTCTTTTTTAACTATTCGTTTCCCTGCCATAGAGAGAATCTCCCCAGTTCGAGGATCCATCAATACAACATAGGAGCGGTCAAGCAAAGCAGTACCTGATTTAGACTTTGCCGCTTTTAATTCCTCTTCTACAATTTTGTCAACAGCCGTCTGAAGTTCCATATCAATGCTTAAGACAAGATCTTTCCCTCTTTTTCCTTCTGAAATCGGAATGGTTTCTAAAACATTGCCTGCCTTATCGGTAACGTTCTTCACTTTTGCTTTCTGCCCGTGCAGTACATCCTCATATTGCAGCTCGATTTGACTTTTTCCTACCCGGTCATTACGGCTATAATCCCGTGCTAAATAATAATCAAGCTGTTCTGCCGGGAGTCCATCATCAGATACATTGCCAAGAACAGACTTCAATGTATCCCCAAATGCATAATATCGTTCCCAGTCTGTTGTTGTATCCACGCCAGGGAGCAGCTGAAGGTTTTCACTGACAACAGCGAATTCTTCATCGGTTACACCCTTATTTTTTACCATTTGCGGTGTTAATGCATATCCACTTGAAAAATCCCGATAAATCGCAAGAACTTCTAAATCAAAGGCCGTTAACTCATTTAATTCTTCCTCTGTAATTCGATCAAGCTGGAGCTTATAGATTTCTTTGTCTAATTCCTTGCCCTCCAGCTTTTCTTTCAATTTATCTTTTTCCTCATCAGATACCTTTTTTTCTGCAAGTTTTGGATTTTTTATAATCCAATAATCTTTTTTATCTCTTTCCTGGACTTTACTTGTGTCTTTTTCAATAAGTCTTGCAAGATTTTCCGCAACTTCTAGCATTTCATCTTGCTTTGCCCCTCTATTGGTGTACGTAATCGCATTTTGCGGGGTATTATCTACAATTACCTTACCAGTCCGATCCAGCATTTTTCCTCTAGGTACAGGATTATTCACTGTAATGTCTTCTGTCCGCTCTATCTCTCGTCGATAATCATCTCCATAAACAATTTGCACAAATCCAAGTCTAAGAATTAATACCGAAAACAGCATAAAAACGATAAAGAATAAGACATTTACCCGGAATGGTACATGTGACTTCTTCTTTTTCTTTTTTTGTTTCAATTTTTATTTACACATCCTTTATCCAGTTCACTTTATCACTTATCTTTATTCTATAAGAAAACAATAAATTATTCTATTAAGAACTCATTATTGTGATAAGAAAAATTTCCCTAAAAAGAAATGTGTAAACAGTTAGTTAAGGTGACTGGAAATGAATTTTCCTGATAAACAAATAAATGATTAGATGACCGATGCCTAAAGAGAGAAGAAGAATAGGAATCCCTTTTTCTTCATTAAAAAAAACAACAACACCAAGAAAAGCAAGAATGGAAACAACTCTTCCAGAATTCAGAAAAATCTCCCTAACTACAATATATTCTATCCTCATTTCAGCAGCATTCCACCCCTTCCCTATCACATCGTAGGTCATGGATATATAAGGAACGAGTAAGAGAGGGTAGGCAATAGCAATAATTCCAGCGTAAAATAGCAGCTTTGGATAAGTTAAATTAAAAATGATTAAAAAAATGGCAGCGTATAAAATGACTCCACCAATAAGTATGGCTTTTTTTCGCTGATTTTTCTTCAATAGCCTTGATACACTATAGTATGTAATAAATGAAACACCTGAATTTACAAGACCGAATGTTCCTAATGCCATTTCACTTCCTGTAGAAATAAATACAAAAACAGATATGATGAAGGCAAAAGTCCCTTCACGTAGGCCTTGAAAAAAATGAGCATTCGTAATGAGCCGCCAATTCATATTGTTTTTTCTCTCTGCTATAATTCGTTTAAACCAGTACTTTCCATTGGCTGGCCGCCTCTTAATAAAGAAGCTTAAAAAAACAGCTAATGAAAAGAGAGCAAGAGATATTCCAAATATGATCGAATATCCAGTGAACTTTTCCATTCTTGAAATAATAAACCCTGCAGCAATGGGACCAATCATGCCGCCGACAGATGTAAGAATGCCGAGAAATCCGTTAAAAAAATCTCGATTTTCCGGTTCGGTAATTTCAAAGGTTAACACATTAAATGCTAGCCAATAAAAGCCATACCCTACCCCTAATAATGCACCAAGAAGCAATAAAAATTTGGAAGCATATGTACCAACAGCTAAAACGGTTACATAAAATGCCGCCAAAAATATAACACCTATTCTTAATACAATCACCCGATCAATTTTCTTTGCCCATCTTCCTGCTAATATAAAGGTTAGCGGTTGGATGACTACAATGGTTAGATTATATAATCCTAAATCCTTAAATTCACCAGACTGCTTCCATAGATAAATATTCACAAATGTATTCGATAAAGCCACACTTAATGAATAGAGTCCTCCTATCAATAGCAGTAATCCTAAATCCTTTGTTAGTTCTACATCTCCGATCAACTTTTTCACTTTACTCATAAAAAAACTCCCCTTCATCTAAAGGGTAGTTTTTATCAAAACGGTGTCGCTTATTCAACATTTACGCAATCACTCAAATTGAAAACACGGCAGAAGTATCTGCCGTGTTTTCTGTATACTATCTATTATTTTGCTGAGCTGTAACGCTTAGATACTTCATCCCAATTAACAACATTCCAGAAAGAATTGATGTATTCAGGACGACGGTTTTGATATTTCAAATAGTATGCATGCTCCCAAACATCTAAACCTAATAATGGAGTCTTTCCTTCCATTAATGGTGAATCTTGGTTTGGTGTGCTAGTAACTTCAAGCTCGCCATTGTTTACTGCAAGCCATGCCCAGCCAGAACCGAAACGAGTAGTAGCTGCTTTTGCAAACTCTTCTTTAAAGCTATCGAAGCTGCCAAATTTGCTGTTAATTGCAGCAGCTAAATCTCCAGTTGGCTCACCGCCACCGTTTGGAGAAATGACTTGCCAGAATAAAGAGTGGTTTGCATGACCACCGCCATTATTGCGGACAGCCGTACGAGCTGCTTCAGGTACAGCATCAAGATTTGAGATGACTTCTTCAACTGATTTAGAAAGAAGCTCTTCGTTTCCTTCTAATGCATTATTAAGATTTGTCACGTATGTGTTATGGTGTTTTGTGTGGTGAATATTCATTGTTTCTTTGTCGATATTTGGTTCTAGTGCGTCATAAGCATAAGGTAATTGCGGTAATTCGAATGCCATTATAAATTCCTCCCTATGTAAATAAATTAAGCCTTCTGAATTTTTTTTCGATTCCCATCATTCTAATTTTAGAATGATTATTCAGGCTTTCCATATAAGATTACCAAAATAAGATAATCCTTTCAATGAAAATGCTTAAATAAAACAAGCGGAAAAATCACTTACCCTCTAGATTTTTCCAAATTACAAATATACCATTCCCGATTTATTGATAAATCATACAAGAATTCCATATTTCGTTAAATTGTCATGATTTTGACCAGCACCTATGAGTCAACGACTTAAGTCATATTTATCCTCGTACTCCCTTAAGAAAGTCCTACTCTGTCATTGACAGGTTTTCTTTAATTCCTTTAAATCAACATTATAAGTTATTGTAAGGAGCGACAATTATGAAAAACTTTAGCCTTTCACTCTACAGCTTTCTTATCCAGCATTTCATTGAAAACGAAACCGTTCAACTAATTAAGTCTGGTTCGATTCTCTTTCAAGAAAAGGATAAAGTGAACAATGTATACTTATTATTATCAGGAAAAGTTTCCATAGGAAGAATGAATATTCATGGAAAAGAATTTATCCTAAAGTTATTAAATGGAGAAGAAATCATTATTGAATATCAGTTATTTCGACATGCACCTAAATATCACTTTTTCGCTAAGGCGCTTACTGATTGTGAAATGATTATTGTAAAAAGAGAAAAGTTTGAGGAATTTATCCTACAGGACCCTGAACGATTAAGTAACTTAACATCATGGCTGAGCACGAGATATTTAAAGGCGCAAATGATCTGTCAGGATTTAATTATTCACGGAAAAAAAGGCGGGCTGTATTCTATTTTAATCCGGCTATGCAACAGCTATGGGGTTAAAACAGAAGAAGGGATTTTAATTGATTTTCCGCTTACACATCAGGAGTTAGCAAATTTAACATTTGGGACGAGAGAAGTCATCCAGCGAATGCTTAAGGAGCTAAGAGATAAGGATATCATTTCCTATGAACGCCAAAAATTCACCATTAAAAATCTGAATTACTTAAAAAAGGAAGTGGATTGCCTTAACTGCCCCTTTGAGATTTGTGGCATTAATTAACTATATACAAAAGACCCATTGCATTTATATGGGTCCTTTGTAATTTAAACTAACATTATAAAACAACAAAAATAAAATAGACAATCATCACAGCTTGTATGACTCCCTTTGTTACTACACTGCTGATGAAACCAATCACAGAGCCAAATCCAATTTTCGCAGCTTCCTTCCATTCTTTTTTATGGACAGCTAGCTCTGCTATAAATGCACCCAAAAACGGACCAATGATAATCCCAAAGACTGGGATGACAAAGGGACCCACTAGGATGCCAATTGTACTCCCCCAAATCCCTGCTTTCGAACCCCCAAATCTTTTCACTCCAATTAAATTTGTAATATAGTCCGCTCCAAACAACAATAGGACAAAGAGGCCTTGTATAACCCAGAATAGCCAATTAAATGGTTCAAAGGAATAAAATATCCCGTAGAGTATAAATCCACCTGCAACAAACAGAACACTAGGAATAATCGGATAGACAAGCCCAATAAAAGCAATCACAAATAATAAAATAATTAATGTCCAATACAAGGTATCCATAACTCACCAGCCTTTATTTATATGAATAAAGCAAGGAGATGCCTCTCCTTGCTTATACCCTTCATTCAATCATTCCTCACCTAAAATTGCTTCAGCAATATTTACGGCATGGTCGCCAATCCGTTCCAGATTACTAACGATATCGACATAAACAATCCCTGCTTGAGCTGAGCAAAGCCCCTCATTTAAACGAAGAATATGCTGCTTTCTGAGTTTTCTTTCCATTTTATCAATGGCTTCTTCTTTTTTCACCACATCTAAGGCTGCTAATCTATCCTTATGATCCAGCGCATGAATTGATTCTTTCACAGTTGAAATCGTAAGTTGAAACATTTCCTCCAAATCAGCTGAAGCATTTACCGAGATTTGTACTTTATTTGCCTGTTGGTACTCTGCAAGCTCAATTATATTTTCATAATGATCCCCGATCCGCTCGATATCCCTGACTGTATCCATTAGCATTGTATGTTCTTCAGATTCATGCGCAGTAAGGGAGCTCGTCGAGAGTTCAATTAAATAATCCGTAATTTTTCGATCAAGGTTATTAATTGCATCCTCCAACTGCATGGCATTGCTTGCATGTTTTGTATTTTTTGTCTTTAAAAATTCACATGTTTCACCAAGACCTTGAATAGCGAATTGCCCCATTCTTAACACTTCTTCCTTAGCTTGTCCAAGGGCAATGGAAGGAGATTGCTGGATAAATACAGGATCAAGATGTTTTGCTTTATATTCCATTACGGCATCTTCACCAGGAATTAACTTTGTTACAATGATTGCCAATACTGTAACAAATGGCAATTGAATAATTGTATTAGACGCGTTGAATATCCCATGTGCAAAAGCGATTGTCATCTCAGGATTCAGCCCCATGCCAGTCTGGATCCATTCAATTAATAATGTAAATGGTTTTAGAAGAATCAAGAAAATGGTTGTACCGATTAAGTTAAATAAAACATGGACCGCTGCTGCTCTTTTGGCAGCAACAGATGTGCCAATCGCTGCTAATACTGCTGTGATTGTTGTCCCAATGTTGTCTCCAAACAGAACCGGTAATGCCGCATGTATATCAATAAGCTGTTCAGAAAACAGGCCTTGAAGAATTCCAATCGTTGCACTGGAGCTTTGGACGATAACCGTAAATACTGTCCCAACAATTACACCTAGAATAGGATTTTGACTCATATTCAGTGTCAGCTCATGAAAAGCTTCTAGTGTCCTTAGTGGCTTCATACCGCCACTCATTAGCTCTAATCCATAAAATAGAGCACCAAAACCAAAGACAATTTGGCCGATATTATGTATTTTTTGGCTTTTAAAGAAGAAAAGCAGGACTGCTCCTAATGCTATAATAGGCAAAGCATATGCACCCACATCAATACCAATAATAAATGCAGTTACCGTTGTTCCAATATTTGCACCCATAATCACACCAATTGCTTGGCGAAGTGTCATAAATCCTGCACTAACTAAACCAACGGTTATAACCGTTGTTGCAGAGCTGCTTTGTATTAGGATTGTCACAAGCATTCCCGCAAATACTCCCATTACAGGATTCGTTGTGAATCGATCAAGTAAATCCCTTAAACGATCACCAGCCGATTTCTGAAGACCGTCGCCCATTGTTTTAATTCCATATAGAAAAATTCCAAGGCCTCCAAGAAATTCAAAAATCATTTGCTGAATATTCAATTCCACTCTTCTCCAACCCCTATATCTATATTCGACATATTTCATCAAACTCCATACAATTATTAATGAAGATGAATAAAGAGTAAAGATTTCTCGAACTGAATTTACAATACCTTAACAAACACCCCTTATATTACAATTGTGTTACATTCATGTAAATGAGCAGTGAATTTCTATTACTTGTATAGATGTTTTTATGCGGGTAGAATAAAGAATGAATTCTATTAAGGGTGTGTCCAAATGAATATTTTTAAGCAGTTTATAAAAAGTCTTTATTCACCGAAGGATATTGCACAATATCGTTTTCAAGGAATCGGTAAAACGATATTGTATGTATTTTTTCTAACTTTTCTATCCATTATTCCCTCACTGATTTATTTCAGTACAGCATTAATAAATGGGATGGATGCCATACAAAATAGCGTTAAAACAGAACTCCCTTCATTTATTATTGAAAACGGTGAACTGCAAGCAGATCTTGATGCTCCAAAAATTATTAATAAAGAAGATTTCACCATTCTCTTTGACCCAACTGGAACTGTTGGCCACAAGGAAGTATCTAATAGTAATAACACGATTGCCTTATTAAAGAATGAAGCTTTAATAATAGCGGGCGGACAAACTCAATCCTTCTCTTATTCTATGGTCCAAGATTTCACATTAACAAATGATGATTTGGAGACTCTTTTAGCTTCTGTTGAATCTTCATTACCCATTATCACTCCACTTATTGCTGTGGTTATTTATATTGTTGCCGCCGGTATGAAATTTATCGAGATTTCATTTCTAGCTTTAATCGGGCTTTTAATACAAAAGCTTATGGAAGTAAATATGCAATATCGCCACACTTGGAGAGTTGCAGCATATAGCGTTACACTTCCTACCGTTTTCTTTACAATTATGGATAGTTTAAGAACACTAGTGCCTAATGGGGCAATCATTAATTGGTTTGTTGCATTGATCATTTTATTATTAGTCATAAAGGAAATTCCAAGGTTAGAGAAAAAATAAAACGCGCAAATCTGCGCGTTTTTCTTTATGTATTCTCTTTATTTAACGTATCGAAATTCCGCATTTAACATAGAAAGTGATTGAGATAAATCAGTCAGTCTTTCTCCTGCTTCATGACTTTGCTTCATTTTGTCCATTTGCCTTTCTGATGCTTTCATCATCTGTTCTGCACTTGCTAGCGTTTCTTGAGATACAGAAACATAATTCTCCGTAGCAGATTCTATTTTTGGCAATAAGAGATTCAGGCCAGTTAACTCCCCTTGAGCTTTTTCAATCATCTTGCTAACCATTGCAATTTCAAGCATTAATTGATCAAAAGACTCCTTGCTGGCCGATGCTGTTTTGGCATGTGATTGGAAGTTATTCATCATTTCAGCAAATTCATTGGACGCCTTAACTGAAATAGATTCCATCCTGCCAATTGTGCTCTTTATTTCACTCGCTGCATTCGACGATTGTTCAGCTAGATTCTTTACTTCATTGGCAACAACAGCAAAGCCTTTTCCTGATTCTCCTGCCCTTGCCGCTTCTATCGCCGCATTTAAAGCTAGAAGCTTCGTTTGCTCTGCAATTTGCTGAATAATCATAACCACATTTGCAATTGATTCTGAGTGATCCTTGACAGCCTGGACGGAGGAAGCTACATCCTTAAATTCGATTTCAAAGCGATTAAATGTAGAGATTAAGTTCCCCACATTCTTTTCACCCTCATAAGCTGAATGATTCATTGTCAGAACTTTTGCCATAACAGCCTTCATTTGAGCAAAAATATTACTGAGTGAACTGTTCATTTCTTGAAACATATTGATACTGTCTTCAGAACTTACGGCTGTTTGTTCAGCTCCTCGTTTAACCACTTGGATGGTATTCATCAGCTGTTCATTTTCCTTCAATACTTGTCCTGAACTATTTCTCAGTTCATTCCCTGTTATTGATAAATCCTTTGTGGTCGATGAAATTTCATATAAAAGTGTACTCATTTGGCTGATCATCGCATTAAAGCTCTTCACAAGTGAAGTAATTTCAGGTGTGGATGTATTCGTTTCGATTCGGACGTCTAAATTTCCATTCCTTGCTTCTTTCATGACTTCTCTTAACCTAATAAGAGGATTGGTTAAACTTCTTACCATTAGAATAAGAATGGCAGATGTTAGGATAAGGCTAATAAATGCAACAATAAATATGTATTTCGCCATCTCATTTATTTCTTGCAAGTATTGTTTTTGAGGAATTGCAATGACATATATTCCTTTTAATTCTTGAACCGAATGAAAGGAAAGGGTAAAAAGCTCCCCATTTATTTTCTGATGGAGCAAGCCATTTTGCTTTTCCCTTATTTTCTTAAGGATTTCTTCTGTAAAATCAATCGTTGCATTCTTGCTTATTTGAAAAGGAATCGCTCCTTTGTCATTCACTAAAAAATAATTCCCTTTGAACCCATCCTGTGCTAGATCAGCATCCTGGCTTTTAATGACCTGATCCATTTTTTTATAAAACTTCTCCTCCTGACCGACATAAATAAGCATCACATTTTGAGCAATATCATAAATGGCTGCGACCTCTTTATTCAAACGCTGTTCCATTAATTTTATCGCGGTATCCTTAGACTTCCCGTATGAAATATACGCAACGATTGAAACCGTCAGCAGCAGCAAGCCCAAAATCATAACTAATAATTTTGTTTGAAGCGATAAACTTTTCAGCAAAATATGATTCCTGCCTTTCCAGTCTCTTTATATATGTAGATATTCCGACTTTCTACCTACATTATGACAAAGGAATATTAAGGAAATGTAAATGACTGGTAAGATTTTCGTAAACTTGTTTACAGTTTTGTTCTACTCTTTATTGGCCAAGCATACATATGGGATATGCAAGCTACTTATTCCGGAGGTTTGACCAATATGAAACGATTAGTCGCACTACTATTAGCAGCACTAACAATTTTTGTTATTTATTACGACTTAAGCAAGGGGACCTTACCAGCTGGTGATGAACAAACAGTCGAGGTGACCTCTTTGACGAATACTGCTGAATCCTTTTTTGAAAAAAAAGTCGCCCCAGGGGAAACTGTCCTTTCCATTATTGAACAAAAAATGAATGGTCCCCTCCCTGTTAGCATGACTGATGTAATTACTGACTTTTCAAATTTAAATAATGGCTTAAAACCTGAAGAACTGAAGTATGGAAAAACGTACAAGTTTCCTATATATAGCAGCAAAAACTAAAAAGTTCCCTTTATTGGATAAACCATCATTCTTGTCAATTTGATTGATTCATTGATACAATATGAAAGTGGATTGTATTTAATAATTAACTGTAAATTAAAGGAGCGAATCTCCATTGACTGAAATGATACATCGTACAAAAACACGTCCAGTTAAAGTGGGACCATTAACAATCGGCGGCAGCAATGAGCTGTTCATCCAAAGTATGACAACAACTAAAACACACGACGTTGAGGCAACAGTTGCTGAAATCAAGCGTTTAGAGGAAGCAGGCTGTCAAATTGTCCGTGTTGCTTGTCCGGATGAACGTGCAGCAAATGCCATTGCAGATATAAAGAAACAAATCAATATTCCATTAGTTGTCGATATCCATTTTGACTATAAGCTTGCTCTTAAAGCAATTGAAGGTGGAGCAGATAAAATCAGGATTAATCCAGGGAATATCGGGAAACGTGAAAAGGTGGAAGCAGTTGTTAAAGCTGCAAAAGCAAAGGGGATTCCTATTCGAATTGGCGTAAATGCGGGATCTCTTGAAAAACGAATTCTTGAGAAATATGGATATCCTACTGCTGATGGAATGGTTGAAAGTGCATTGCATCATATTAAAATCCTAGAAGACCTTGATTTTCATGATATTATTGTATCGATGAAAGCTTCCGATGTTAATTTAGCCATTGAAGCTTACGAAAAGGCAGCAAAAGCTTTTGATTACCCATTACACTTAGGTATTACTGAATCGGGTACGTTATTTGCAGGTACAGTTAAAAGTGCAGCTGGTTTAGGAGCTATTCTTCATAAGGGAATTGGAAATACTTTAAGAATATCTTTAAGTGCGGACCCTGTAGAAGAGGTTAAAGTGGCTCGGGAATTACTTAAGGTATTTGGCTTGTCTTCTAATGCAGCAACCTTAATTTCTTGTCCGACATGCGGCAGAATAGAAATTGATTTAATTAGCATCGCCAATGAAGTAGAAGAATATATCCAAAAAATTAAAGCTCCTATTAAAGTAGCCGTACTTGGCTGTGCTGTAAATGGACCAGGTGAAGCACGTGAAGCTGATATTGGAATTGCTGGTGCACGCGGTGAAGGACTTCTGTTCCGCAAAGGAGAAATTGTCCGTAAAGTACCTGAAGCAACAATGGTTGAAGAATTAAAAATTGAAATCGATAAGATTGCTGAAGAATACTTTGCGAAACAAGAAGAGGAAAAGAAAAAAGCTGAAAGTGTAAACTAAGGACAAATGAATGCGCAAGCGCCTTGATCACCCCCGACAAGCACAAGACGAGTCTCACTAAAAAGGTGCCCTTTACCTTTTTAGTGAGGCTTGGCTTGTGACCTCGAGGGGGTAGGCGCTGGAGCTGGATGCAGACCAACTCGTCACAAAGTTATCCACAACATCCGATTATATAATTTCCTTAACACTACAAGGATAAGAGCCTGGCATTTGATGCCAGGCTCTTTTTTTCTCCGCTTTAAAAAAACGGAAGAATAAACATCCCTACAATAATTGACACCACTCCAATTCCAATCGCCCAGCTGCCAAGGGCTGTAGCACCTCTTCTTCTGGCAACGAAACCGAGCACAATACCTGTAGCTCCAAACAGGATTGGCAGCACGAATAAGGATAGAATAGAAAGTGCAAGAGCAGCAATTCCCACGCCTTTTCCTGCTGTTACAGATTCCCTTTCCCGCTCATCCGTTCTACTTATGCGTCTATCATAGGAAATCGGTGCAGCGAGTTCAGCTGAGGTTTCTTCCGTGAAATCTGCAGTTCCATATTGGTTTTTATCTCCAATTTGCTCGCTATGCCGAAGATCGTAATCCTCATAATCGCGGTCTTGATCTGCCATTTACTTGATCCCTCGCTTTCATTAGTGGAATCTTGTAGATTCCCTGATGATTCTTGTCTCGCTTACTTTGGAGCATTATTATTGTTTACCTAAAGGACCAAATTATTGTTGTTAATCTTTAACTCTTCACCTGAAATTTACTAAAGATTTTAATACTATTCTCGACCGAATCATTCAACTGCGATAAGATAAAAGTAAGATTAGTTTAAAGGAGCGTTTCAAATGAAGAAGCGATTTGGAATTGATATTGATGGAACTGTTACATGTCCATCCGCCATCATTCCCTATATAAATAAAGAATTTAACGTAAATATTACATTAGATGATGTGAAGCAATATGATTTAACCCATGTTGTCGATTGTTCCGAAGAAGAGTTTGCCGATTGGTTTATGAAAAGTGAACCTATCATTTATGCAGCATCTCCTTTGGCAAAAGGGGCAAAAGAAGTATTAAAAAAGTGGGAGACTATGCATGAATTAATTTTTATTAGTGCACGTGGTCCTCACCTTCTTGAAATAACCAAAGAATGGTTTTTAAAAAATGCACTCCAATTTAATCATATTGACTTACTGGGCACACATAATAAAATTGAGGCAGCGAAAAACTTTCAAGTAGATATATTCTTTGAAGACAAGCACGACAATGCAGTCATGCTTCATGAGGAGTGTCATATTCCCGTAATCTTATTTGATACCCCTTACAATCGTGAACCCATTCCAAATGGAGTAATCCGGGTAAATTCATGGTCTGAGGCAAATGCTTGGGTGGACAATTGGTTAAAACAACAATAAAAAAAACGGCAATGCCGTTTTTTTTATTTTACCTATATGCTGCATCTGCATCCGTATGCTCGAAGCATTCCGGACATTTTCCATAAATCTCAAATTTATGACCTGAAATATCGTAGCCTCTAAGATTATCTTGCACTTCCTTCATTGGACAAGTGTTTATTTCCTTCGTTTTTCCGCAATCTAAACATATAAAATGATGGTGGTGATGTTCACGCGCACATGTATAACGAAAATGCTTTTCACCGGACAACTCTGTCATTTCAAAAATTTCAAGGTCAACAAACAATGATAAATTCCTGTAAATGGTATCAAAACTTAAACCAGGATAGTCATCCTTCATCCAAGCGAGCACATCTCTTGCCGTTAAATATTTATTGCTTTTCGCAAAAAGTTCAAGCATTTCTTCCCGTTTCCCTGTATGCTTATAGCCCTTTTCCTTTAAAAGCTGTAACGCTTCATTCACATCCATTTTATTCACCTCTAATATTTCTATTTACACGTTTAGATACACTTTTGGCCTAGACGGCCGCCTTTACTGTGAGTTTCTTTATTAAAATAGTAAGGATCAAAATGAGAACTGCGATAATAACGATTGTTCCGCCTGGTGCTAAATCTAAATAATATGAAAGCATGAGCCCCCCTAAAACAGAAGTCTCACCGAAAAGAACAGAATAAAAAATCGTTTGTTTAAACCCCTTGGCGATTCGAATGCTTGCAGCAACAGGCAGGGTCATTAAAGAAGAAACCAAAAGAATACCGACAATTCGCATAGATGCTGCAATAACTAAAGCAACCATAACAATAAAAATAAAATGAATACTTTTTGCTGCTATTCCAGAAGCTTTTGCATGTTCTTCATCAAAGGATAATAAAAATAATTCTTTATATAATAAAATAATCATTGCAATGACAAAAATGCTAATCAGCATGATAGTCCATAAATCTGCACGGCTCACCGCACTAACACTGCCAAATAAATAGCTAAATAAATCGGTATTAAATCCATCGGCAAGTGAGATAAAAATGGCTCCTAGGCCAATCCCGCCTGATAAAATGATGGGTATTGCTAGTTCTTGATAATGCTTATACACCGCTCTCAGCTTTTCAATAAACAGGGAGCCTGTTACTGAAAAAACCATCCCCATATATAATGGGTTTAAGCCGCTTAGTCCGATAAATTTCTTTTCAAGAAGCAGACTTGCTGCAATACCTGCTAGTGTAACATGACTTAATGCATCTGCAATAAGAGAAAGTCTGCGGACAACAATAAACACACCGATCAACGGAGCAATAACCCCAATAATAATCCCTGTTAAAAAGGCATTTTGTAAAAACTCATATTGTAATATACCTGCAATCATTGCTCTGTTCCTCCATGATGATGGTGATGATGATCGTGATTATGTGTGAGAATATGAACATCATGACCATAATACTCGGACATTTCATCCATTTTTAGCTGTTCAAATTCCTCCGTTTTCCCATGAAAATGCAAATGCTTATTTAAACAGGCAACATGTGTGACTTTATCAGAAATCGTTCCAATATCATGCGTAACTAATAAAAGGGTAATTCCTAATTTTTTGTTTAACTCGTCTAGCATCTCGTAAAAGGATTGAACATTTTGGGCATCAACCCCAACAGTTGGCTCGTCAAGAATCAATAATTTGGGATCACTGACTAATGCTCTAGCGATGAACACACGCTGCTGCTGTCCCCCTGAGAGCTCCCCAATATTTCTATCTTTAAATGCAAGAAGTCCAACGGAATTAATAGCTTCCATCACCTTTGTGTGATGCTCTCTTTTCATAAACTTAAAAAGTCCAAGTTTTCTTGTTAAACCGCTTGAAACAACTTCATAAACCGTTGCAGGGAAACCAGTATTAAAAGAATTTGCCTTTTGTGATACAAAGCCAATTTTGTGCCAGTCTTTGAATCGGCTGATCTCTTGACCAAAAAGTCGAATCTCTCCTTTTTGAGTTTTGAGCAGTCCGAGAACAAGCTTTAATAAAGTTGATTTTCCTGAACCGTTCGGCCCAACAATACCTAAGAATGCGCCTTCATGTATAGTAAGGTTAATATCTTCAAGTACGTCCTCCTTTTCATAACGGTAGGATACTTGCTCTATTTCAATAATTGTTCTTAATTGATTTTCCATTTTATCACCTAAAAATCCAGCTGTAATTTTAAAAACAGCTTCGAATATAAGAATCATTACGATTTAGTAGTATACAGCAAGGTTAAAAAAATGTAAAGAATAACAATTCCATTCTGCCATTAAAAAATCTGTAACAAATTCCACTCTCTCCTCATACAGTACATTGGAGGAGTGATGGAGAATGAAAATTTTTGAAAACATCATTAATCATAAAGTAGGTACTATTACTGGTGATGAGTTAATGAAGTATGGAAAGCAATTCCAAATCATCATTACAAAACAGCAAGCTGACAAAATAGCCGACTATCTCCGAGGAAAACAAGTGAATATATTTAATGATGATGAGCGTTCAAGAGTAGTAAAGGAAATTGCAAAAATTGCCGGCCCTGAAACAGCTCGAGCTGTAAATAAGCTATTTATACAATTTACTAAATAATTTCTCTCTAAATACATGAACAATTGAGCAAGGCGCTAATCACCCCAACAAGCACAAGCCGCCCCTCATGCAAAAGTTTTTCAGAAAGGCTCGGCTTGTGACCTCGAGTGGGAAGGTGCTCGAGCTGGAAAAGACCAACTTCTCACAACGTTTCCAAAACATCCGATTATATAATTTTCTTTCCATTGAAAAAAAGCTGTGAGAATTCACAGCTTTTTTCTTTAATGAGATTATCCCTGCATAATTAAGTCCAAAAGATTTTCATTATATTCTTTTGCACGAAGCATAGCAATCTCATGTTTATAAGGTGCCTTTTTATTATTTTTGTCCTCTCCCACGTAAGGTGTTTCAAGTATCTTTGGCACATTCATCAGCTGTGGATGATGGACAATATAATTCAAAGCTTCAAAGCCAATATGGCCAAATCCGATATTTTCATGGCGGTCTTTTCTCATCCCGCGCTCATTTTTACTATCATTAATATGAAGAACCTTTAATCGATCAATGCCTATAATCTTGTCGAACTGCTCTAAAACCCCATCAAAATCCTCGACAATATTGTACCCAGCATCGTGTGTATGACAAGTATCAAAGCATACTGATAAGTGATCATTGTAATTTACTCCATCAATAATCATCGCTAGCTCCTCAAATGATTTTCCGCATTCAGAGCCTTTGCCTGCCATTGTTTCAAGGGCGATTTGAACCTTTTCGTCTCCTTTTAACACTTCATTTAAGCCTTCTACAATTTTTTTGATGCCTGCCTCTGTTCCCGCACCGACATGTGCACCTGGATGGAGGACAATTTGTCTGGCACCTATGCTTTCTGTACGATCGATTTCAGATCGAAGGAAATTCACACCTAACTCAAAGGTGCTCGGATTTGTTGTATTTCCGATATTGATAATATATGGAGCATGAACAATAATATCACTTATTCCGTTTTCCTCCATATGCTTCAAGCCTGCTTCTATATTTAATTCTTCTATTTTTTTCCTTCTTGTGTTTTGCGGAGCACCTGTATAGATCATTAATGTATTGGATCCATATGAAACAGCCTCTTCACTTGCTGCCAAAAGCATTTTTTTCCCACTCATCGATACATGTGAACCAATTTTCAGCATCTTTTCTTCTCTCTCCCCAAACGATTATTTTTTCTTTATTCTTCTTTCGCGTTTTTTAATTTTATCCATTTCCCACTTCATTTTCTTTTTATATCCTGGTTTCACTTTCTTCGGTTTTTGGACTAATGAAGACGCCTTTTTATCGATATCATCTGTTTTTCTTTGGCGATTTTTACGCTTGTTTCGCTCATCAAGCTTCGTCCATTCACCCTTCTGCAAATCAACATGGTGAAATTCTATTCCCATTTTTTCAAGGCGATTGAGCGCATCTTCATCAGCAGTTTCGTAAATAGTTAAAGCAATGCCCGAATATCCTGCACGTGCTGTACGGCCTACTCGATGAATGTAAAAATCTAGATCCGTCGGCAGCTCATAATTAATCACATGGCTTATCCCTTGGATATCTATTCCTCGTGCTGCTAAGTCTGTCGCAACGATATACTGGAACTCTAAGTCGATAATTTGCTTCATCATTTTTTTCCGTTCACGCGGATTCAAGTCTCCATGAATCCTTCCAACCTTCAACCCTTTTGAAATCAATGCATCTGCAACCTCATCCGCTTTTTTCTTCGTATTCGTAAAGACAATCGCTAGATATGGATTAAAAGCTGCTAAAGCTTCATGAACGAGATTCACTTTATTACGATGTTTTGATGGCATAATCCATTGTTCAATTTTAGCTGCCGTTGCTTGCTGCGGCTCTACATGAATATACTTTGGGTTTTCCATATATTTTTTCAAAAATGGCTTCAGCTTTTCAGGAATAGTCGCAGAGAAAACGAGCATCTGAATTTTCTCAGGCATTCTTCCTGCAATTTGGTCAACATCTTCAAGAAATCCCATGTCTAACATTAAATCTGCTTCATCAACAACAAGCATTGTTGCTTTATGAACAAATAGAGCCTGCTCCTTCACAAGATCATTTATTCTTCCCGGTGTACCAACAATGATTTGGGGCTGTTTTTTTAACCTATCAATTGTTCTCTGCTTGTCCGTTCCTCCGATATAGCAGCGTGCAGCTATTTCTTCACCTTCTGAACAATGCTCCGTTACTTTAAGAATTTCCTGATAGATTTGATTCGCAAGCTCTCTTGTAGGAGCGGTAATAATCGCTTGTACCTCTTCTCTTGCAGGATCAAGCTTTTGCAGGATTGGTAAAATATACGCATGTGTTTTTCCCGTTCCTGTTTGTGATTGGCCAATTGCGCTATCTCCTTTTAAAGTGGCTGGGATTAAGCGTTCTTGTATTTCAGTAGGTTCATAAAAACCTAACTTTTTTACTGCTTCAATAATAAATGGCTTAAATTCATACCGTTCAAATTTTGTTTCGTTCATATTATTAACTCCTCATGTGTCGATTCTATAGTCATCCTGTTATTATAATAAAGTTTTAGACAAATAACCACTCATACTAAAGAATAGTTTCATAATAGCGCTGTTTTCACTTTTTTCTGCCAATATTCTGCTCTTTTTCCCGCCTAAACCAAATCAGTCATGATGCATACCTTATTAGTATTAGAAGATAGAAAGGAGGCTAACGGGAATGATGAATCGACCGAGAATGCCATTTCGAGGAGGAATGCCTCCTCAATCATTTATGCCACCAATGCAGACTCGTCCACCAATGGGATCAATGATGAGAGGTGCACCTCAAATGAGACAGGGAGGTGGCGGCCTGCTCGCAAAACTTATGGGCGGCGGTCAAGCAAGAGGTGCCGCAGGAGCTGCTGGGACAGCAAGCAGGGCTGCAGGAAATGGCGGATCAGGAGCTGGCGGAATCTTAAAAGCTTTAAGCAATCCGACAGCGATTAATGGCTTTTTATCAAACACACAAAAGGTTTTAAATACTGCCCAGCAAGTAGGACCGATGGTGCAGCAGTATGGACCGCTCGTAAAAAACATCCCTGCCATGTGGAAACTTTACAGAGGATTGAAAAATGGGGATGACGAACCCGCTTCAGTGGATGAAAAGCCTAAAAAAGAAACAACATCTGCTAAAACTAAAAAACCTATAAAAAAAGCAAGCAATGAAGCGGACATTGATACCCCCCCAGCTAAACAAGTACAAAGAAATGGCCAATCGATTCCAAAATTGTATGTATAAAAAGGATGCAGCAGCATTCTTTTTTATTTTTACTTTTATCTTTTTCCTCTCTTTATGATAAACAAACACAGCTTGCTTCACTGCCTTTTAGTATTATTATTAGCAAAAGTTCTATATAATAGTATACGGATCATTCACTTTTTACCGCATGAACGATCATTAAAAAAGAAAAATAAACGGACTTTATCATAGATGTTTTTATTATTGGGAGGGTTTGAAATATGGAAATCATTAAGATATCACCACGGGGTTATTGTTATGGAGTTGTCGATGCAATGGTTATTGCAAGAAATGCGGCCCTTGATAAATCACTGCCGCGGCCCATCTATATCCTAGGAATGATTGTTCATAACAAGCATGTGACAGATGCCTTTGAAGAAGAAGGAATTATTACTCTTGACGGAAAAGACCGGATGGATATACTTAGCAAGGTTGATAAGGGAACTGTTATCTTCACTGCTCATGGAATTTCACCAGAGGTAAGAGAGTTAGCTAAATCAAAAGGACTTGTTACACTTGACGCTACTTGTCCGGATGTAACGAGAACACATGATTTAATCGAAGAAAAGGTGAAAGAAGGCTTCCAGATTATTTATATTGGAAAAAAAGGTCACCCGGAGCCTGAAGGAGCAATTGGTGTTGCACCACATGCTGTTCATCTGGTTGAATCACTGGGAGATGTAGATGCCTTGCAGCTTCAAGGTGAAAAGATCGTTGTCACTAATCAAACGACAATGAGCCAGTGGGATGTTAAAGATGTAATGAATAAGTTAGAAGAAAAGTATCCGCATGCCGAGTTTCATAAAGAAATTTGCAATGCCACACAGGTACGCCAAGAAGCGGTTGCGACTCAAGCAGGACAAGCAGATGTAACCATTGTTGTCGGTGACCCAAAAAGCAATAACTCCAATCGCTTAGCACAAGTGTCTGAAGAGATTGCCAGCACCAAAGCATACCGGATTGCTGATGTATCCGAGCTAGATATCGATTGGATTAAGGACGCGTCAACCGTCGCTGTTACTTCGGGGGCCTCTACTCCAACTCCTATTACCAAAGAGGTAATTGCCTTTATCGAACAGTTTGATCCTAATGATGAATCGACTTGGGCAAGAGAGAAGAAGGTACCATTAAGTAAGATTCTTCCAAAAATTAAAAGATAACAAAAAGGACCGGTTCGGATAGAATCATACCGGTCCTTTTTGTTTTATAATTTATCAGCCAATCCCCTCATACAAACTGAAATGGATCTGTGTGTAATTCAGATGCAAAAATGGAAACGTCATAGCCCTTTTCCTTACACATTTTTTCTAGTTGAATGGCAACTCCTTTTTTCATTACCTTTTCAACGTTATGGCCTGGGTCAACAATATTTAGCCCCATCATCATGGCATCATGTGCTACATGGTAATACATATCACCCGTCACGTACACATCTGCTCCTTTAAATTTTGCTGAAGCAAAATATTTATTTCCGTCACCGCCGAGTATAGCCACTCTTTTTACTTTATCAGACATATCGCCTACAACCCGCACCCCTTTAACATCAAAACAGCGCTTTACATGAGCAGCAAACTCCTCTAGCGTCATTTCTGGAATATCGCCAATTCTCCCTAGACCCAAGATCTCTCCCTTATTCTCAAGGCTATAAATGTCATAAGCAACTTCTTCATATGGGTGAGATTTAAACATAGCTGAGAGAATTCTTTTCTCAAGATGTTCTGGAAAGATCGTTTCTAACCGTTCTTCTTTAACCGATTCAAGCTTTCCAATTTGACCGATATGAGGGTTTGTTTCCTCTCCAGGTAAAAACTGCCCAATTCCTGAGCTCGAGAATGAGCAATGACTATATTTTCCGATTGCACCTGCACCAGCATTCCCTAGCGCTTGCTTAAGCTCTTCTGCATTTTCCACTGGAACATATACTACGAGCTTTTTTAATTTTGTTTCATATGTTGGATAAAGCACTTCAGTATTAGTAAGCTGCAGCGCTTCGGCCAGCATATCGTTTACACCGCCAGTCGCCACATCAAGATTCGTATGGGCGGCATAAACAGCTATATCATGTTTAATAAGCTTCTCTATTAGTCTGCCAGCTGGTGTTTCAGTTGCTATCGCCTTCAAGGGGCGAAAAATAGGCGGGTGGTGGGCAATGATAAGCTGCACATTTTTTTCAATCGCCTCATCGACTACTTCCTCCAATACATCCAGAGCAATCATTACATTTTCAATCGGTTTATTTAACCTGCCGATTTGCAGACCAATTCGATCACCTTCCATTGCATAGGTTTTCGGTGAAAATCGCTCAAATAACTGGATGATTTCATGCCCGTTCACCTTCTTCATTTGTCTATAACCTCCTCAACCATTTGAATCTTTTCTTTAAGCTCTTTCTTTTTCAATATTGTTTCTTCTGATTCGGCTGCATTTTCCAGCTGAGTTAAAATTCGCTGCCAATTTTTCAGTTCGTTTCTCCACTTCTTCTGAAAGGAAACAGAGGATTGTTTCATTAATAGCGGACCAAGTAAAAGCTCTTTTTGTAAATTTTTATATGGTTTGAAAGGATCTCCCTTTTCGGCTACTAATATTTCATATATTTTATTATCTTCTTCTAGTATCTCTTCCGATATTAGTTCCCACCCATTATCTGCGAGCCATTGTCTTGTCGTAATTGCGCTAATATTCGGCTGCAATATTAATCGTTTAACCGAATCCAGCTTATTCTTCCCTTCTTCCAAAATGCTTGCTATTAAAGCGCCGCCCATTCCAGCAATTGTTACGCAGTCGATCTCTCCTTGAGTAATGACTTCCAAACCATTTCCTTTTCGAACAATAATTTTTTCTTCTAGCCCTTCCAGCTTTACCTGACGTTGTGCTGACTGATAAGGTCCCTCTACGACCTCACCAGCGACTGCAAACGGAACCATGCCCTTTTTTACAGCATAGCATGGCAAATAGGCATGGTCAGACCCGATGTCAGCCAGACGAAATCCCCTAGGAATATAATTTGCAACAGCTTCTAGTCGCTGTGATAATTTCTCTGTATTCATTTAGTCACCACTTATACTTTCATATTTTAAATAGCTACCGTTTTAACGATAGCCCGTCTTAATAAGTATAGAAAAAGTCCTTTACATATGCAAAGGACTTTCTTTTTAATAAATTATTTAAGTGTCATTAACCATTCAGCCATTGCATCTTCTTGACCAGCGACTAATCCGCCAGGCATTCCATTGGCCGTACCATTAGTTAGGATATCTACAAGTTCTTCCTTAGAGTGACGGTCACCAGTACCAGTTAAAGCTGGTCCCACTGCTCCTTGATATTGATCACCATGACAGGCGATACAACTTTGCTTATAAGTGTCTTCAGGGCTTGCTGCAACCTGCTCTTCAGCTTTGTCTCCGCCGCCTTCTTTTTCTGCAGCAATTTCATCCATGTTATTAAGACCAATAAATGACATAAAGAAAATTGCTACGATACCGAATGCAAAGATAATAAGATACGGCATTGCTGTATTTTTCATGTTTTAACCTCCCTTATGTAAGAACATCAAAATATTAAGTAATGTACAAACAATCTCTATTCTACTTCAAATTCTACCGAAGGAAAAGACCTAAAGCAAACTTTGTCACAGCAAATTCGGAAAATAGACAAAAACTCCATCACTTAGATGGAGTTTCCCCTACCTTTTTATTAGTTACTTAAGATATGACGAGCAATAACTAAACGTTGAACTTCGGATGTGCCTTCGCCAATTTCAGTTAACTTCCCATCTCTCATAAATCTCTCAACATGATAATCCCTCATATATCCATACCCGCCATGAATTTGTACTGCCTGATCAGTAATTTCCATACATATCTCTGAAGCATAGAGCTTACACATAGATGCTTCCTTTGAAAAAGCTCTTCCTTGATCTTTCAGCCAAGCCGCTTTATAAACCATATTTCGAGCCAGATCAATTTTCATAGCCATGTCTGCCAATTTAAATTGAATTGCTTGGAAATTGGATAAGGAGCGCCCAAATTGCTGACGTTCCTTTGCATATTGAACAGCCTTCTCATATGCAGCCTGAGCGATGCCGACAGCCATTGCACCGATTCCAATTCTGCCTCCATCTAAGGTGATCAAAAATTGTTTAAAGCCCTCACCCTTTTTACCGAGCAAGTGCTCAGTCGGAACGCGCACATCTTCAAGTACAAGCTCAGTTGTATTGGATGCATGCAATCCCATCTTCTCATAATTATCTATCACCTTGAATCCATCTGCATCAGTTGGCACGATGATTGCACTTATTTCTTTTTTGCCATCTGCTTCACCTGTTATTGCTGTAAGAGCTAAATGCTTTGCATAGCTTGCATTAGTAATAAAACACTTATTTCCGTTAATGATGTAATCTCCATCTTTCTCAACTGCTGTCGTTCTTGTTCCCCCAGCATCCGAACCAGCACTCGGCTCGGTTAAACCAAACGCACCAAATGTTTCACCTGTACAAATAGGGACTAAATACTTTTGTTTTTGTTCTTCTGTTCCAAACAAATACAGTGGAGCACCGCCTAAAGAAATATGAGCTGAATATGTAATCCCCGTCGAGCCGCATGCACGGCTTAACTCTTCTGTAACAATCGCAAAACTAACAGTATCCGCACCAGCACCGCCATATTCTTCTGGGAAAGGAAGACCCATTAAACCAAGGTCAGCCATTTTCTTAAAAATTTCAATGGGAAATTCTTTATTCCGATCCCTATCTAGTGCACCCGGGGCAACCTCTTCATCCGCAAATTCACGTATCGTTTTAAGAATCATTTCTTGTTCAGAAGTTAAATCAAAATTCACCAGTCCATCCCCCTTATACTCGTTGTATACGCTTACAACTCTATTATAAAAGAGATTATATAATTTTCACAACATTTAAAAATTTTATAAAATAATTTATTATATGAAAATATAAACAATAAGTAAAATTAGTCCTAATATACCTGAAATCGTAAACGCAGGCTGCTTCAATTTCCACCCGCACAGCAACCAAAGAAAACAGTTGATGATTAGATTGAAATAAAGGAATTTCGGTCTTTCAGGAAAAACACTTGAAAAAAATTCAACCGATGTCAGCAATAAAATCAACGCTGAAACAATGATTGGAATTTGCAACAATATTCCTTTTCTAGAAAAATAAATTGTAAAGATAATTCCCGTCAAAACAAATAAAATTAACAACGGCATTTGCAAAGTAATAGACAATTCAGTAAAATGGATTAAAAAAAGGGTCAGAGGAAGAAGCAATATAAAGAGATAGTGTTTTTTCCATAATCCCCTATTTTTCATACCTTTTTTTGAGATCTCCGGCTGATTTCCTTCAGTATATAGGGCCAAAAGATAATCACAATATTGTTCCGGTAGCATACGGGCTTTTTTCCAAGATAAAATTTCATTTACAATGATGTTTTTTCTATTTTCATTCAAAAGTTACACATCCTTTTACAAAAGCGTAAGCGCCGTGATCATCCAGTCCATACTGGATGGGCTCCTCAATCTAGCTGGCAGTTCCTAGGCCCTTGAGGCAATAAACTAAACTGCCGCACCGTGTTTTAATGCCTGGGATAAAGGAAACACGGTGAGCGTGAGCAATCCGATGTTGACTCATCTTAGGGAGGGGACCTGAAGTTGGATAAGAGAACAGCCGTTTGAGCATGACCGTTCCCAAATTTGAAAAATGTTATCTTTTTTAATCTAAAAAATTTTATGTCGGCCTAACATTCAGAAATAAAAAAAATAGTTTACTTCTATTGTAAGAAGTAAACTATTTTCTGGCAATCCTTTTCTAAAAAGGACATTCGGTTTCATATTTATTCTAAAAAGTCTTTCAACCGTTTGCTTCGGCTAGGATGTCTTAATTTACGCAATGCTTTCGCTTCAATTTGACGAATACGCTCACGAGTAACACCAAACACTTTACCAACCTCTTCTAACGTTCGTGTGCGTCCATCATCAAGCCCAAAGCGAAGACGCAATACATTTTCCTCACGATCTGTTAAAGTGTCTAGAACGTCCTCAAGCTGCTCTTTTAAGAGCTCATAAGCAGCATGTTCAGAAGGGGATGTAGCATCCTGGTCTTCAATGAAATCTCCGAGATGGGAGTCATCTTCTTCCCCAATGGGTGTTTCCAAAGAAACTGGCTCTTGTGCTATTTTTAAAATTTCTCTAACCTTATCCGGGGTAAGATCCATATCTTCAGCAATTTCTTCTGGTGATGGTTCACGTCCAAGATCTTGCAGTAATTGGCGCTGTACACGAATTAATTTATTAATGGTTTCAACCATATGAACAGGAATACGAATTGTTCTAGCTTGGTCTGCAATCGCTCTTGTAATCGCCTGACGGATCCACCAAGTCGCGTAAGTACTAAATTTAAAGCCTTTACGATAATCAAATTTTTCAACAGCTTTAATTAAGCCCATATTTCCTTCCTGAATTAAATCAAGGAAGAGCATGCCACGGCCAACATATCTCTTTGCAATACTTACCACCAATCGAAGGTTAGCTTCAGCAAGACGTCTTTTAGCTTCTTCATCCCCTTGCTCAATTCGCTCTGCAAGTGAAATTTCTTCTTCAGCTGATAAGAGATCAACGCGGCCAATTTCTTTTAAATACATGCGCACAGGGTCATTAATTTTCACCCCTGGTGGCACGCTAAGGTCATTTAAATCAAATTCTTCTTCCCCTTTAGCTAGTTCCTGTGCATTAGGATCAGCATCTTCGTCATTGTCACCAACAAGTTCAACACCCTGATCACCAAGGAATTCATAGAATTCATCCATTTGATGGGAATCCAATTCAAAATGACCCATTCTTTCTGCTATATCATCATAGGCAAGGACACCAGTTTTTTTTCCGATTTGTATTAATTGCTCTTTTACTTGTTCTAGGGTCAATTCTGAATCAACTTCTTTTGATCGAGCTGATTTTTCAGCCATATTGTCCCCCTCCTTCCATGAAATGCGAAAAGCGCCAAGCTTTACCCCCGATTCCTTTACCTCGGGTGGCAGACGCGGTAGCTAGACTTTCATCTAACCAGAAAAGTCCATCAAAGAGACTTTCGTAACTGGATGATTTCCATAGCAATTTGTGCTGCTTTCACAAAATCACCCTGCCTCTCTGCTTCTTTCTCCTCAATCATTTTTTCTTTTATCTTTAACATTTTTTGATAATTAAACACCTGTTTCATGTAATCCATTAATTCCTGTTCGCTTAACTCTTCATTTATTAACATCATTTCAATGTTGGCAACGACTCTTTTAAGCTTTTCATCCTGAATAAAATCAATAAATGCGCTAGGATCTGGCGAATGGCCATTTTCATAATATCCAAGTAAATAAGTGATAATTGCTTGATGCTCATCAATGTTAAACGTGTTTCCTTGAAGCCGCTCTTGAACCTTGAAGGCAATATCACTGTTCCTTAACATATGTGCAATTAGTCTTCTTTCTGCTGTATAATACGCAGGCTTTAGCTGGTTTGCCTTGGTTATAGGCTGGAGCTGCATCTTTGCTGCTTTATTTTCCCCGCTGGTGTTTCGCTTTTCAGCAAAGGATATTTGTTTTAGCTGCTCTTTTAGCGCTTCTAGAGAAAGGGTAAATTCATTCGCTAAGTGTCTGAGGTAATGATCCCTTTCGACTGCATTATCAAGCTTACTTATTTCTGCTAATACTTCTTCGATATAGCGGAGACGATCTCCTTCATCATGAAGTCTTTTTCCTCTTTTATAATATTGCAGCTTGAAAGTCATTAAGGTGACACTTGCATCAATGACCTCTTTACGGAATTTCTCTTTTCCAAACTGACCAATATAATCGTCTGGATCCATCCCGTCTGGCATTAATGCAATTCTTACATGCATCTCTGCATCTGAAAGCATGTTCCCAGCCCTCCATGCGGCTTCAATTCCTGCATGGTCAGAATCATAACAGATCGTGATTGACTGAACATTTCTTTTTAATACTGAGACATGATCCTCAGTTAAAGATGTTCCCATTGTGGCAACACCGTTTTCAACACTAGCACGGTCTGCAGCAATTACATCCGCAAATCCTTCAAAAAGGGTAGCCTGCTGCAGCTTTTTCATCTGAGGTCTAGCTAAATGAAAATTATATAAGATCTTACTTTTATTAAAAATTGCTGTTTCAGGACTGTTCAGGTATTTGGGCTCATCGGCCCCTAATGATCTTCCTGAAAAAGCAATCGTTTGACCGCCTCGATCAAAGATTGGAAACATAATCCTGTCGCGAAATCGATCGAAGTATTTCCCATCTTTTTCCCGTTTAATAATCAAACCTGCTTTTTCTATAACTGGCAGCGGAAATTTCCTCTTTGTTAAAAAATTCAAGACAAAATCCCATGAATTCAGTGAATAGCCGATTTGAAACTTCTCAATCGATTCCATTGTAAACCCTCTGCCAAGCAAATATTCTAATGCATGCTGGCCATCTTTTGTGTTTACAAGCAGATGATGGTAGAATTTACGCAATAGCTCATGAGCCTCTAACATTTGCTCAATGTCTGGAGGCACAGACTTTCGAACAGATACTGATGAGGCATCAATATCTAGCTTAATGTTCCCTTTATCAGCAAGCTTCATTGCAGCCTCTTGGAAGGAATATCCTTCAAGGTCCATTAAAAATGAAAAAGCATTTCCACCAGCACCGCAGCCAAAGCAATGAAAAATTTGCTTATCTGGCGAAACGGAAAAAGATGGTGTGCTTTCGCCATGGAAAGGACAAAGTCCAAAATAATTTCGCCCTTGCTTCTTTAATTGAACGTAGTCGCTAATTACATCGACAATATCGACAGCTTGCCGAATTTCATTTACTTTTTCCTCGGCGATGCGCTCTGCCATGAGAACACCACCTCCATTTAAATATGAAATGCACAAGCGCGCTGAAGCTAGACAATAAGAAATGCGCAAGCGCCTTGCTTTCATAATGCTTAATTCTAGAAAAATTATCGAATTCCTTCAAAATTCGACAATATTTTTGTTAACTGATTTATAAATCTTATCCGATCATCCTGACTAAAAGGCTTGGGACCTTTTCCATATATCCCCCTTCGCCGCGCTTTCGCAGATAGATATCTCAAATCCAGCGCTGTATGAATTTCATTTTCTTCGAAAATAGTCCCTTTAGGGCTCATAACATAAACTTCTTTCAATAAAAGCGTCGATGCTAATCCGATATCTTGTGTTACAACGATATCCCCTGCCTTTACATGATTCATGATAAATAAGTCCACAGCTTCTTTACTAGAATCAACAAACTTCCAATTCGCTTGGCTTAGGTCATTTTTCATATGGGCATAGGAGGCAATAAATATAACTTCGATAGAAAAGTTATTACTTATTTCGACAATTTCTTCCTTTACAGGACAAGAATCGGCATCAACCATAATGATTGGTTTGCCTAATGTTCTAATAATTCTACATCACTCCGCATATTCCTTCTTTCAAACATAACTTTTGTATAATCATACTAAGCTGCACTGTTTTAGTGAGAATTGCTAAATAGTCGAACATACAGTTTTAAGATGTTTTTAATAAGAAAAATACTACAAAGTTTATCATTGTGTCGAATTTTTTTCAGGTCATGCTCTTGACTTCTCACAATAAATAGTTTATTCGTTCACATTGAACTCTAAACCTAATCTATAACATTTTTATCACAATTTTTTATTATAGTATAAAAAACTGTAGTTTTCTATTATTTTTTCTCATTACATAGAAAATAATTTAAAACCTCCCAATAAAAGAAAAGGGCACATAACGGTGTATGTGCTAGCTTTTCGGAAAGCTCTTTCGATATTGATTTAAGATTAAATTTGCTGTTTCTTCTACTGCCTTATTCGTCACATCAATTACATGACAATTAATTTTGCTGACAACCGTTTCAAAATAATTTATTTCTTCTTTAATTCTTTCTATATTAGCGTAGCTCGCACTATCACTTAATCCTAAAGAAATAAGCCTTTCTCTGCGAATATGGTTCAGCTTGTCAGGACTAATTTTTAATCCAAAGCACTTTTCCGGCGGCACGAGGTATAGCTCTTCTGGCGGATCTACTTCAGGTACTAATGGGACATTAGCAACTTTTAGCCTTTTATGGGCTAAGTATTGGGAAAGAGGTGTTTTAGAAGTTCTTGAAACCCCAACAAGAACAATATCTGCCTTCAATATTCCGCGGGGATCACGTCCATCATCATATTTTACAGCAAATTCAATCGCCTCAACCTTTTTGAAATAATCCTCATCAAGCTTGCGAACGAGCCCGGGTTCATGAAGCGGCGTTTTTCCGTATAGCACTTGAATTTGGTCCATTAACGGTCCAATAATATCGCAGGCATAGATTCCTTCTTTTGCTGCCTGCTCATTAATATATAAGCGAATTTCAGGCTTAACAAGTGTGTAAACTATCATTCCATTATCAAGTTTTGCAAGAGATATTACTTCGTCAATATGTATTTTATCCTCTACATATGGAAAACGCTTAATTATGACTTCACTGCCATTGAATTGGCTGACAGCAGCTTTTGTTACAAGCTCTGCAGTCTCTCCAACAGAGTCGGACACAACATAGATGATAGGCCTTTTATTCATCCTTTAAAACCATCTCCTCTGCTCAAATTCTTATTTATTATCGGCTAAAGCAACGAATGCCTTCGTTAAATTTGTTTTTGTTATCCTGCCTATCACTTCAAATCCTTTATCTGTTTCTTTAACAACAGGCAAAGCATCGATTTGTTTTTCGATTAGTTTTTTTGCAATATCAATTAACAAATCCTCCTTTTCGCACATTGTAATATTGGGCATCCGGGTCATGATGATATTAACAGGGATAGTCGTTAATTCTTGTTTCCCTATACTTGCCCGCAACAAATCTTTTCGCGAAAGAACCCCTACAAGCAATGATGACTGATCAACAACAAATAAAGTCCCAACATCTTCTAAAAACATCGTTACAATTGCATCATATACAGAAACATTTTCATTTACGACTACTGGGATCGATTGATAATCCTTTACCCGAAGCTTCTGAAGGTTTTCTGTCAGCAGCTGTGCACCTGATTTTCCAGTGTAAAAATAACCGACTCTTGGTCTTGCATCGAGGAAGCCAGCCATTGTTAATATAGCCAAATCGGGTCTTAATGTTGCCCTAGTTAAGTTTAGCTGCTCGGCAATATGTTCACCAGTAATCGGGCCATTTTCCTTCACGATCTCTAATATTCTTTCTTGACGCTTATTTAATTCGATTGTCCTCACCACCCGTCAACTTAAAGTGTCATACTATTTATAAATATTATAACTTAAATCTAAGAAATGAAAAGAATAGAAATAGTAATTATAGTATAGAAGAAGAGTCTGCGCTTCGCAGACTCTTCTTCATCATAATTGTCCTTTTAAAAAAAGGCAAAAAAGAAGTTTATTTTACGATGATTTCATTCATATTCGCAAAATTCTTGATAATATTTGCTAGTTTGCGCATCAGACTCAGCCTATTCTCACGAATATCATGATTATCAGCCATTACCATTGTATGATCAAAATATTGATCAATCTCAGGTTTCATTGATACAAGGAGTGCAAATGTTTCCTCTTCAGAGATTTCTTTGCTTACCTGTTCATTAACAAGAATAAACTTATCATAGAGAATGGCTTCATATTCATTTTCAAATAAGTTCTTATCAACTTCTCTTATATTTTCCGCTTTTGAGGAAATATTTAATACACGGCTTAACGCTTCAATACTCTCTTTAAAGCCTGCATCTTCCTTCCTAGCTTCAAGCACTTCCGCTTTTTTCACAAGTCCAGGAATCGTTCCAATGTCACTTCCTAATACTGCCTCAATTAAATCATAACGGACATGTTTTTCTTGAAGAAGATGCTTAATTCTAAGTTTAAAGAAAGCGATTATTTCTTTACTAATCTCTTCTACCGATTTTTTAGCTATGCCAACTTCTTCGATAAGTTGTAATGAAGCATTTATGATCCACTCTAAGGAAACTGCCCACTCTTTATTTAATAATGTTTGGACAATACCTGTCGCCTGACGTCTTAATGCATATGGATCCTGGGAGCCGCTAGGGATGATGCCAATTGCAAAACAGGAGGCTATTGTATCCATCTTCTCCGCAATTGAAAGGGATGCACCTGCATTGCTTCCTGGTGTTTGATCCTCGGCATTTCTAGGCATATAATGCTCGTTGATTGCTTTCGCTACTTCCTGATTTTCACCTTTTTGCAATGCATATTTTTCACCCATAAATCCTTGAAGCTCTGGAAATTCGTAGACCATATTTGAAACAAGGTCAAATTTGCAGATTTCAGCCGCACGGTCAGCAAAGCCCTTCTCATCACTGTTGAAGTTTAGCTGTTCTGCGATTAGATTTGTAAGTTTGCGAACTCTGCTAACTTTTTCTGCAAGTGTACCGATTTCCTCATGGTATACAATGGAACCCAGTTTTGTAAGCGATGATTCAATTGGAGTCTTTTGGTCTTCTTTATAGAAGAAGGCTGCATCTGAAAGTCTTGCTCTTAATACCTTTTCATTTCCCTTCGCTACCTTATCGATATGTTCATGACCGCCATTGCGGACAGTAACAAAGTATGGAAGCAGATTTCCATCGCTTGATTTAACAGGAAAATAACGCTGATGCTCCTTCATTGACGTTATAAGAACCTCTTCAGGTATTTCTAAAAATTCCTCTTCAAAACGACCGAACAATGCTGTTGGATATTCAACAAGATTTGTTACCTCTTCCAACAGATCCTCATCAATCGGAATGACCCAATTGTTTTCTTCTTCTAGTCTTTTTAATTGTGACAGGATGGCACTCTTTCTTTCTTCGTAATTAACGATTACATATTGTCCAAGCAAAGCTTCTTCATATTGCTTTGGTTCTGTAATTTCAATTTTCCCGCCTAAGAATCGGTGGCCAACTGTCCAATTGTTTGTTTCAACATTCGTAATCTGGAATGGAATAATCTCTTGGCCAAATAAAGCAACGATCCACTTGATCGGACGCACAAAACGAAGTTCTTTATCAGCCCAACGCATGTTTTTTGGAAATGTCATAGCTGTGATAATATGCTGTAATTCCGGCAATAAGAAAAGCGTTTCTTGTCCTTTTATGAATTTTTTCACATGAACATATTCGACCCCGTTGATTTCTTTAAAGAAGATATCCTCTACACTAGCTCCTTGTCCACGGCAAAAACCAATAGCCGCCTTTGACCATTCTCCGTCCTCACTCAAGGCGATTTTCCTCGCTGGACCTTTTGCTTCTTCATTGATATCTTCCTGCGCTTCATTTACACCTTCTACTAGTACTGCTAATCGACGAGGCGAAGAATAAGCTTTAATATGATCAAATGAAATTTTCTTTTCTATTAGCCAAGCTTGAACCTTATCAGACAACTGATTCATCGAGTTTGTTACAAATCTTGCTGGCATTTCTTCTAAGCCAATTTCTAAAAGGAGATCTCTTTTCGGCATTTTATTTCTCCTCCTTTGTTTGTAGAATTGGGAATCCTAGTTTTTCTCGTTCTTCATAGAACGTTTTTGCGATCTTCCTTGCTAGATTTCGGCAGCGCCCGATATAACCTGTACGTTCTGTTACCGAAATTGCACCCTTTGCATCCAAAAGGTTAAACGTATGAGAGCATTTTAAAACATAATCATATGCTGGATGAACCAGTCCTTCATCCATTTGTCTATGTGCTTCTTTTTCATAAATATTAAATAGATTAAACAGCATGTCAGTATCAGATGTTTCAAATGTATACTTAGAATGTTCATATTCCGGTTGTCCAAAAATATCTCTTACTGTGAATCCATTTGTCCACTCAAGATCAAATACATTTTCTTTATCTTGAATGTATGATGCAAGCCTTTCAATTCCGTATGTAATTTCTACAGAAACTGGCTTACACTCTAAACCGCCAACCTGCTGAAAATAAGTAAACTGTGTAATTTCCATGCCATCAAGCCATACTTCCCAGCCTAGGCCAGCACATCCGAGCGAGGGGTTTTCCCAGTTATCTTCAACAAAGCGAATATCATGTTCAAGCGGATCAATCCCTAATGCCTTTAAGGACTCAAGATATAGTTCCTGAATATTGTCCGGCGATGGCTTCATAATTACTTGGAACTGGTGATGCTGGTATAAGCGGTTTGGATTTTCCCCATACCGTCCATCAGCAGGGCGACGTGATGGCTCTACATAAGCTACACTCCAGGGCTCAGGACCAATCGCTCGTAAAAACGTATAAGGGCTCATTGTTCCTGCCCCTTTTTCTACATCATAGGATTGCATAAGAATACAGCCCTGTTCAGACCAATGTTTCTGTAATGTTAAAATCATGTTTTGAATATTCATAGGACACCTTCCTTTATAAAAAATTGAAAACAAAAAACTCCCGTCTCTATGCATAAAGCATAGGGACGAGAGTTTACCCGCGGTTCCACCCTATTTGCTGCAATGAAGGCAGCCAACTTGATTGTCAAATACGACGGTTGCTCCAGAACGCCTTCCTTAACCTTCTATACCCTAGCTTCCACTATCCTAGGTTCGCTTTTATAGTGCGAGTTAAGTACTCTTCTCTTTCACAGCAACTATTAATTTAATAATTTGAATCATAGCCGAATTTCCCGTGAATGTCAATAAAAAAGCGGAAGCAGCTTGAACACCCTTCCGTATTATGCAGGACGGCTGACAGGAAGGTTATTAACATTCATGCCAGCTAGACTGCTTGTTAGAAAACTTACATCATTCCATCAAACTTGGCCATTTGATTAAGGAACCTTTTCGTCTTTAAATTCAACCCGGAATACTCTTCATAGTAAGCGGAAATAATTTTTTTCAATTCTTCCTTTGTTTCCTTACTAACAGAAATATTCCCAATTCTTGATAAATCAATATAGTAAAAAATACGTAATAGCTTTACTGCTGCGGCTGAAATTTTAAAATGATAAGGATCTTTTTCTATACAGCGGTGGCAGAGCAAACCACCCTCTCGAATAGAAAAAGAAAAATGCCCATCCGTATTTCCACAAATAGCACATTGATTTAATACAGGATAAAGCCCGAGCGTATTAAGCATTTTCATTTCAAAAATATTTACAATTATTTCAGCGTCAAAACCTTCGTTAATCAAATTTAATATTTGATAAACCAACTCAAACAAATAAGGATTGGGCTTCCTATCATCAGTACTTTTATCCGTTAAATCAACAATATAGCTGGCATATGCAGTAAGAAAGATATCTTCTTTAATGGAACGCATAGAGGATATCATTTCTCCCTGCTGTAAAGTCCCTAAGCCATTGCTTTTTTGTACTAAAAAGTATCCGTATGTAAAAGGCTGCGTGACAGCAGCAAGCCTGCTATTTGGCTTTTTTGCTCCGCGAGCCATCACACCAACCTTTCCCCATTCACGTGTATAAATGGTCACAATTTTATTTGTTTCACCATAGTTTGTTGTTCTAATGACGATGCCCTCACATTTTTCAAGCATCTTAGCACCATCCCTAACGATTAGACAAACCTATGAGATGGGAAAATCTATTTCTTGCTCTGCGTCCTGATTTCCGGGTATATCTTGAGTTTCCTTTTCTAACTCCTTAAAGAGAAGATATGTGTCAATGTTACCTGTCTGCGAAAAAACCTTCCAGGTAAAATCCATCATCGAAAACCCCACCTTTCCGTTATTCAACGCAATTTTTTATCCCAAATCCTTATCACTTATCATAGCCTGTCTTCCCAATTTCATAAGAGAAAAATATTGTAAATCGAAATCATACATAATTAGCAACTGTCCATAATATTCTAGTTATGGCTGAGTAAAAAAGACTTTTTCTTAGCTGCACACTTGATCCCTTACGATAAGGCAACCTCTCTCGTGTAGCCTTTATTGCCGTTTTAGTGTCTTAATCAAGGCATCGCTGAACAGTCGTATGCATTTTTTTAATACTCATCATCCCTAAATCCAAAGTCTCGGAGCTGGGACATTTTATTTCGCCAATCTTTTTGGACTTTTACCCAAAGCTCTAAAAACACTTTCGATCCAAGGAGATTTTCGATATCGAGGCGTGCCCGCTGGCCAATTTCCTTCAGCATCTTTCCTTGTTTTCCAATAACTATACCTTTTTGTGAATCCCTCTCAACAATAATAGTAGCCATTACATGAACCACATCTTTATCTTCACGGCGCTCCATCTTGTCAATCAATACAGCTAAGGAATGAGGAATCTCCTCCCTGGTTAAATGTAGAGCTTTTTCCCTAATAAGCTCGGAAACGATAAACCTTTCAGGATGGTCTGTTACTTGATCTGCTGGGTAGTATTGCGGCCCTTCAGGAATATAAGTTTTAATTTGTTCTAAAAGTGTTTCAACATTATTTCCTTCTAGTGCAGAAATCGGAATAATTTCACTAAATTCGTATTTTTCTTTATAAGATTCGATCAAAGTCATCAACTTATCGGGATGAATTTTATCTATTTTATTTATAACAAGGAAAATTGGCGTACGAACAGACTGAAACTTTTCCAAAATAAACTCTTCGCCGCGCCCATAGCCTTCTTCAGCATTCACCATGAACAAAATAACGTCTACTTCTTTTAGCGTATTTTGTGCAACCTTCATCATAAAGTCACCAAGCTTATGCTTAGGCTTATGGATTCCAGGTGTGTCAATAAAAATAAACTGAGCATCATTTGTTGTTAAAACACCTTGCACTTTGTTTCTCGTCGTTTGTGGCTTATCACTCATAATCGCAATCTTCTGACCGATCACACGATTTAAAAAAGTAGATTTCCCAACATTTGGCCGACCGATAATTGAAATAAAACCTGATTTATGTCCTTGTGTAGAATTATTCATGTAAATCCTCCGGTGAGAAAGCGCCAGGTAATAATCCCTCAATAGAAATTTCCTGAATATCCCCTTTTAAATTCGTTAAGAAAACCTTCATATCCTTCGGGCATAATTCAGCTATAACCTGACGACATGCCCCACATGGAGAGCAAGGGCGTTCTGTATCCGCTATTACAGCCATTGCAGTGAATTTTCTGTCTCCTTCTGAATACGCTTTAAAAATAGCTGTTCTTTCAGCACAATTACACATGCTATATGCAGCATTTTCGATATTACATCCGTGATAAACCTTCCCGTCTTCCGTTAAGAGCGCCGCACCAACCTTAAATTTTGAATACGGAACATATGCTTTTTCTCTTGCGATTTTTGCTTCTTCAATTAATTTTTCAACGTTCACTTATAGTGCTTCCTTTCTTTAAGAAGGGGATTCCTTCTTTTATTTTACCTCATTTTGACATCAAATACATCCGTTGTAGCAAAAACGTAATATAAAAATTGAATTTTCCAAAAATGATAACGTAATAATTTCTATTGCTTTGTCATTTTATCTAATTTATTGTCCCTTTTCAAATTCTTAGCTGAAAAGATTTACATAAACGAAAAAACTGTCAATAAAGACAGTTTCTCCATAAGGCTATTTTCATCAATATCGTTGCTAATTAACACATAATTAGGAACTGTTTGCCACTCCATGATACACGCTTTACGCAGGACGTGCGGTGAGCAGGAGTCTTTCACTTTCTGCTCCATTTACCGCGTCCTTTCAGCACTATCCAGTTAAAAAAGCAACATTTTTTTTAGAAAATGCCTTCATTTTAGAAGCACCCATATCTTTGGCACAAATATAATTACTCCTATAATAACTGACATGATTGCATAGAGAAGAACCGCACCAGCTGCAATATCCTTTGCATCCTTTGCCAAAGGATGATATTGGTCCGTTACAAGATCAACTGCACGTTCAATCGCAGTATTGATCATTTCAAGGGATAGCATGCCACCAATAGCTAGAATGATAAATAGCCATTCAAGCATAGATAATGACAGCCAAAGACCAGTCAAAATCACAATGAGCGAAATACCTAAATGGATTTTCATATTTCTTTCATTCATTATTACTGATCGGATCCCCATGTAAGCAAAGCCAAATGACTGAATGAGGCGATGCTTCTTAGCGCTGGAGCCCGAACTCATCTAGGATTACCTTTTGACGAGAAAACATTACTTTCTCGTCTTCCGCTGTTTCATGATCATACCCAAGAAGATGAAGAAATCCATGAACAGCTAAGAAGCCTAATTCCCGCATAAATGTATGACCGTATTCTTCGGCTTGCTCTCTTGCTCTTGAAACGGATATAACGATATCCCCTAAAACGCGAGGCATCTCAAGACCAATCAGCTCCATTTCCCCCTCACCCATTTCTTCCATAGCAAAGGAAATGACATCTGTTACAGAATCCTTCTTACGGTACTCTTTATTTATTTCTTTTATTTTTTCATTACTCACAAATGTAATCGACACTTCGCTTTCCGCTTCGATCTTTTCATGTATAGCTGCAAAGTTGAGCAGCTCTCCGATATATGCCGCTTCCTTCTCTGAAAGCTCGTTTGTTTCGTCAATTAAGTCAATATTTAAGCTCATGCCTGTTTCACCTTCTGTTTTGTCATTTCAGGATACTCAATTCGAGAATGGAAAATACCATTTAACGTCTCACAAAGAGCGTTTGCTACCGTTTCAAGTTCCTTTAAAGTTAAATCACATTCATTCAGCTGCCCATCCTGCAGACGATCAGCAATAATTTTTCTAACTAGCCCCTCAATTTGTTCAGAAGTTGGATGGGTCATCGATCGTACAGCAGCCTCCACACTATCGGCAATTCCGATGACAGCTGTTTCCTTCGTCTGTGCTTTCGGACCTGGATAGCGATAATCTTCCTCTCTAACCTCAAGCCCATTTTGATTAGCTTTATGATAAAAGAATTTAAGTAAAGTAGTTCCATGATGCTGCTCAGCAATATCGATGATTTCTTTAGGCATCCTATGCTTTCTTAACATGTCCGCCCCATCAGTCGCATGTGCAATAATAATATTCTTGCTCGTTTGCGGAGGAAGTCTATCATGCGGGTTCTCAATATTCATTTGATTTTCAATAAAAAACTGCGGCCGTTTCGTCTTTCCAATATCATGATAATAGCATCCGACTCTAGCAAGAAGTCCATTGGCACCAATGGCTTCACAAGCTGATTCGGATAAATTAGCCACCATTACACTATGATGATACGTTCCTGGCGCCTCCGTTAAAATCTTACGCAGCAGCGGGTGATTGGGACTGGATAATTCAATTAAGCGCATCGTAGAAAGAATCCCAAATCCCGCTTCAAAAAACGGAAGGAGGCCAATGGTCAAAACAGCAGATGTTATCCCTGAAATCAATCCAAGAATAACATAAAATCCGTATTCCATCCCTTCGTATTGACCATTTCTTAAGAGCATCAACGAAAAGATGACAATAATATTTACTCCTGCTACAAATGTTCCTGCCTGAAGAATTTTTGAACGCTGATTTTGTTTCGTTAAGAATAATATCCCTGCAATTCCACTGCATATAATATAGATGCCTGCAGAAACATGGAAAGTGCCTGTAATGCCTTCATTAAAAATGATGCTGCCGCAAATCCCCATTATAATTGTAAATAAGACAGCCATCCGTTCATCAATCAGAATTTTTATTAACATTGCTCCCATGGCAGCTGGGAAGATATAACTAATCTCTGAATACTTGAATTCATGAAAAAAGCTTATGCCTTTCATAAGTAAAATCGATAAAGCAAATATAATGCTAAACAGCAATAAGTAACTTTGCTTAGTCTCAGATTGTACTTTCAATTCATAAAAATAATAGTAGAGTGCAGCAAGAATAACAAGGATGATCAGCGCAAGACCAATAAACGGCTGATTGGAATTAACACTATCCAGCATCCCTATTAACTCTAACTGCCGATAAACATCGCTGCTTATTAATTGTTGCTCTTCCACAATAATCTGTCCTTGAAGAATCTTTACCGGTTCCACACTTTCTATTGCTTGCTGGCGATGCTCCTCTGTTGCATTTGGGTCATAAAACTCATTCTGATATACCGCATAACGGCCAAGCTCAATGGCAGCTGATTTTAAATTTGTATTCAAGCTTGTAAATCGCAGTTCTTCTTCAAGCCTTTTTTTCGCATTTTCAACCTCATCAGCTGGAATCCGATTACTCATAACATTATTTATTGCGGTTACCGTTACATCTTTTGCTAAAGACAGCTCTGTTCTGGAGGCCTGTACTAATGCAAGCAATGTTTGGTCAGATATATCCTTCGTAACATCCTCTGTTAGCTTTTCTTTCATTCGTGATAATTTATCACTAGGTGTTGGCTCGACAAAAGTTGATTGATTCTCTTCTTCATCTGACTGCTGCGACAATTTTTCCTGCGCTTCCATTTCTTCTTTTATAGCATCATTTACTTCAGTCGCTGTACCGAAGATGGATGTAATCAAATCTACGCGATTTTGGGCAATTTCCCTTTTTACTACATATACATCCTTTACTTGGTCTGCTGCATCTTTTTTCTTTTTCTCCGTACTTGCCTTATCTTCAATTGTGATAGGAGAACGGATGGTTTGTTCAGCAACAGAAAATAAACCTAAATCAAGTTTTTCTGGTTTAACATTGCTGAACATCGAAAAATACATCACAAATCCAAGCAAAACAAATAATAAGACTTTAAAAAAAGTCATCTCTAACAAGCCTTTTATTTTAGACATATTCTGTTGCAGCTTTTCCACACTTTTCACCCTCCTATCTTTCTCCTTTGTGAATCAGTTTTTAAGAAGATAGAAATGTAATTATGTAAAATGATAACAGTTTTTTAGTAAAGATGCATCTTTATTAAAAAAATATGTAATAGTTGATTAGAAGCAAAAGAAAACCGTACGGAACTTCCGACGGCTTAGTTATCTTGCTTTCCATATGCTTGAATAATTTTTGCAACAAGAGGGTGACGAACAACATCACTTTCTTCTAAATGAACGAAAGAAATCCCTTTTACGTCTCGCAATATTTCTTCTCCAACAATTAGTCCGGACTTAGCCCCTTTTGGTAAATCCACCTGAGTTTTATCTCCGGTTATAACCATTTTCGAGCCAAAGCCAAGACGGGTAAGAAACATTTTCATCTGTGCATGGGTCGTATTTTGCGCTTCATCTAGTATGACAAAGGCATCATCTAGTGTTCTGCCCCTCATATAAGCTAGCGGGGCAATTTCGATTGTGCCTCTCTCAATCATTCTTTCTGTATGCTCATTCCCTAAAATATCATGAAGAGCATCATATAAAGGTCTTAAATACGGATCTACCTTTTCCTTTAAATCACCAGGTAAAAAACCAAGACTCTCTCCAGCTTCTACAGCTGGCCGAGTAAGAATGATCCGTTTAACATGGCCATTTTTCAATGCACTTACTGCCATAACAACAGCTAGATACGTCTTTCCTGTTCCAGCTGGTCCAATTCCAAAAACAAGGTCATTTTTTCGCATCGCACGAATGTATTCACTTTGGCCAATTGTCTTTACCCGGATTACTTTCCCCTTTGCATTTCTTGTAATTTCTTCATCATACAAATCACTAAAATAATCCAAGGTTCCCTTTTTAGCCATTTGGAGAGCATACATCACATCTCTCTGGTTAATATTTATCCCTTTTCTAATAACCATAAGAAGTTCTGCTAATACTTTACCGGCTGTTTCTGCTTGTTCTATATCCCCCGATACATAAACCAATTCGCCTCTTGTTATTATTGAAACATTTAATTCTTGTTCAATCATTTTTATATTTGCATCCGAATTTCCCAGCAGCGAAACCGCCTCATTCGGATTTTCTAGTTGTACATTGATTGTCTTCAGCTCTTCTGTCATTCTGTCTCTCCTTGAATTAAAGGTTTTGCTTCAGCAATATTCTCAATAATTTGGAAATGTATTGATATACTTACTTTACCATCGTCAACAGACTTGTGTAAAACCTTTTCCCCTTTTATTTTAGCATTTTCAGTTAACATGTTTTTTATTTGATTACGTGCGCTTATTTTTGCTGCTTCAAATGCTTCGTCATTTGAGTATATCCTTACCTCTTGTTCTCTTTCCCGAATTGTAGTATTTGTATATGAGATCGGAAGTTCCCATTTGAGAAAGCGAAAATGTTTAGTATTCGTCTCAGCTTCAAATTCCTTATACTCATTCTTTCCAAAACCCCAGATTGGTATTTGCCATTTTCCTATTCCGATAAAGTGCTTTTGTTTTTCATTGCCATTTAAGACATGGAAGGTACTCTTTAGAGGCTGTGTTACCTTCGTAATATACCAGGTCTCAGCATAAATCTCTCCCTTAGCCGGCACTATTTCTGTCTGACCTTCTTTCCCAATCTCCCCAGAAACAAGAAGCTGACCTGGTTTTACATGATCATTAATACTTACTTTCGGCTGTCCTTCTTCAACAAACATGTCGACAATTATGCCTTTCTTTTTAGCAACTAGATTTCTCGGACTTAATAATTCAGGCTTTTCCGGCTCATTCTTCTCAACAACTTGGAGATGATAGGTTGTCCCTTTTAATTCCACACCAACCCATGTAATCGCCCCAATATTATCTGTAAGCCTTCGCTGGATTGCCTCAACATTTTCTAGAAAAAACTGCACCTTTCCCTTCTTAACACCCATCTCATCCAATTCCTTACGAATTTTATGTTCAGTTTCGGGATCTGCCCCCTTAATTTCTATTCCCCATACCATATTGGATAAAATAAAAATAACAAGTAGAAATGTGAATGCTCCAACAATAAAGCCGCTATTTTTCAAAAGCCGCTTAAAAAGAAAGGGCATGCCTGTCCGCCTTAAAAATCTAACCTTACAGCTGCTGTCTCTCACAGCCATTCTTATTTTCTTCACATCATTAAGCTTTATTTTGAAGGTAATTGATTCGCTCCCATGCCTTTTTACATTCCAAATGAGAATGCCGCTTCTGGTTAATGTATTAATTAACCTTTCAATCCCCTTTCCTCTCGTTTCAACAGTAATGATTCCGCCAAAAAATTCGGTCCACTGATTTTTCATTTCCTTCCCCCTTAACAATTAGGCAACTTATACTAAAACCCACTTGAAGAAGTACAGACTTCCTAAAAGTGGGTATCTCAATTTCATTGCTTATCTTACTCACTGATATACGTGACCTGATCAATTTTTCCCTCCAGCAATATTTCTTCAGGCAATATTGTCTTTATAACAAATGATTGCCCTTTAATGAGCAGCTGTCCCTGTTTAAGAAGAAGTCTTAGCTCTTTATCTGAGAATGCAATAAGACCACGGTGGTTCTCAATATATATATGAATTTGTCCGATCATTGTAATACGGGGTAAATCCATCATGACATCTTGAGGAAGCTCCATATTTGTTGTCATCCATTTCCTGATGAATTGTCCCCACTTTTTTGCCATAAAAAAGAACCCCCCTTCATCTCATATGTATGAATGGAAGGGGGGTTCTAGCACTTATTTTTATTTCCTTTTACTTGCTTATCTTTTTTGCCTGATTGACTTGTGGGGGTTGAGTGCTCTTGGAGGACCTAAAATCTCTGCCCATATTACCCCATCTGCAAGCTTTTGTTTTTCAATTGATAATGCCGTCTTTTTCTCTTTATAAGGAACGGAATCCATTCGACTTGCCCCCCTGGGAGGGGCCATCTGAAAGGACTGTCCAGTATTCACCAAATCTTTCTGTTTATCTTTTAAAGCTTGTATTTGTTCCTCTGCTTGTTTCTTTCTAACCGAGTGTTCCTTTTCGATATTATTTCTATGCATTACAGGGGGAACGTCTTTATTTCTTACTTCTTGTAATGACCGCCCCTTCTGTTGGTTTGCAGCACTTTGGGGCTGGACGGACTGACGCGGCCGATTGGTTTGCTTTCCTTGGCCACCCTTCGCTTTATTAAATAATGAAGTGATAATACCTATCACCACGGCGAAAAGCCAAAGGTTTTCAAATAAAAATTCCATTAAGGAACCCCTCCCTTCTGCCGATAGCAATGCAGGAACTACTCATTTTTCCGTCCGTCTTTATTCTCATCCGTTATTCTTCCGATGGAGTCTCTCATATCTGTATCAGCAGAAATGTTTTTGTAATTCAGATAATCCATGACACCAATATTGCCAGAACGAAGTGCTTCTGACATCGCAAGAGGTACTTGTGATTCAGCTTCGACCACTTTTGCTCTCATTTCTTCAACGCGCGCCTTCATTTCCTGCTCTTGGGCAACAGCCATTGCACGACGCTCTTCCGCTTTTGCTTGGGCAATCTTTTTATCTGCCTCTGCTTGTTCTGTTTGTAATTCTGCTCCGATATTCTTACCGATATCAACATCAGCAATATCGATGGATAGTATTTCAAAAGCAGTGCCTGCATCCAGCCCTTTTGCTAGAACAGTCTGAGAAATCATATCCGGATTTTCGAGTACTTTTTTATGATTTTCAGAGGAACCGATTGTTGATACAATCCCTTCACCTACACGAGCTACAATTGTTTCTTCACCCGCACCCCCGACTAGGCGGTCAATATTCGCTCTTACTGTAATTCTAGCTTTCGCCTTTACTTCTATCCCATCCATAGCTACACCAGCAATAAAAGGAGTTTCAATTACATTTGGATTAACACTCATTTGTACAGCTTCTAATACATCTCGACCAGCTAAATCAATGGCTGCACTGCGTTCAAATTGCAATTCAATATTTGCCCTATGTGCTGCTATTAACGCATTTACAACTCGATCGACATTTCCACCAGCTAGATAATGGCTTTCCAGCTGATTTGTTGTTACATCCAAGCCTGCTTTATGTGCCTTAATTAATGGATTGATTACTCTGCTTGGAATCACTCGGCGAAGACGCATCCCGATTAATGTAAAGATACTTACTCTTACTCCAGCTGCTAGTGCAGAAATCCAAAGCATGACTGGAACAAATGTAAATAAAACGCCTAATAGAATAATTGCAAGGACAACAATAACCAATGTAAAAATTGATATCGCATCAAATGGCATTTTTAGTTCCTCCTTAAAGTTTTTATTTATCTAATTTTTGTATCTCTCTAACGACAATTCGTGAACCTTCAGCTTTTACCACACGAACTTTGGCATCTTTCAAAATAAATGCACCTTCACTTACCGCGTCAATTCGTTCATCTTCTATAACTATTGTTCCTGATGGTCTAAGCGCTGTCAAGGCATATCCTTCCAAGCCAATCAGCTCAAGTCTGTTCTTATTGGAAACATATCCTTGTTCAGTTTTTGTGGAGTCAGTTAATATTAGCTTCCTAAATATTTTCATTTTTCTACCAAACACCTTTATCATTAATATAGATGCTAGAATTGAAACACTAATGGCAATTAATATGGAAATTCCCATATGAATGATATTATCCGATGCTAAGAATAAGCTTCCTAGTATCGCAGCTAATCCGAGTATCCCCGCAATTCCTCCGGGAAGGAAAAACTCTGCGATAATCAGGCCAATTCCAATCACAAAAAGAATGATTGTCTCATATCCTGCCAGCCCGGCAACCAGGTGTCCATAGAAAAAAAGCAATAATGCAGACAACCCCATAAAGCCAGGAATACCAAATCCAGGTGAATATAATTCAAGAACAAGTCCTAAGCTGCCAATTGAAAGAAGAATCGGGATAATCACAGGATGGGTGATAAATCGAGCAATTTTTTCAGCAAAGCTCTCATCTACTGTCCGAATTTCAGAATGTGAATAGTCAAGTTTATCCAATAGTTCTTCTAAATTATTCACTGTACCCTTCGAATAACCTACTTTTAACGCATCTTCGCTCCCTAGCGTCAGCAGCTGCCCTCTTGGTGCATTATATTCAGGTAAATGAATCGATTCATCTGCCATTGCGCGTGCATAGATCGGAGTTCTTTTAGTTTGTTTCGCTGCCCCTTCCATTGCAGCAAACCAATAGGATTCGGCTTTCTTTCCTGCTGTATTTCCATCACCATTAATGATTGCAGCAGCACCCATTGTAGAACCGGGAGCCATATAAATTTCATCTGTATTTAGAGAAATATAGGCACCTGCTGAAAGAGCCTGTTTATTTATAAAAGTAATTGTTTTCACCTTTGTTGACGATAACAATTTTCCAATCTTTCCAGCAGCATCAACTTCCCCGCCCGGTGTATCCATTTCAAAAATAATTGCAGAAGCATGTTCTTCCTCAGCCGTTTGCACAGCTCTGTTTAAAAAGGCAAACATCCCTTTTTCAACAGTTTCTGAAATCGGTACCACATAGATTACTTCGTTCTTGGCATCCCCTTTAAAAGGTGCCAGCGTTAAAATGAATGCAAAAATAAAAGCAAAAATAGTTATACCTCTTCTTATTCTCAAACTTCCTCCCTCCCTTCAATTAACTCTTTCTATTGTATACGTTTTACTTAAGTAAAGGTTTCATTTTAATTAATTCCTTTTCATGTTTCGTTTTTCTTTCCAATGTTAAAAAGACCGAAAAGCAGATGCTTTCGGTCTTTTACACTTAATTTGTTTTTATGAAAGGTGTTGTTGTACAAGTTTATTTACAAGTGCTCCATCTGCTTTACCTTTTACTTTCGGCATGATGGCAGCCATTACTTTACCCATTTCAGCTTTTGATTTTGCTCCTGTTTCAGCAACCGTTTCTTGAACGATCTTTGAAACCTCTTCTTCAGATAGCTGTTTAGGCATATATATTTCGACGAACTGAAGTTCAGTACGAATTTTTTCAACAAGGTCTTCACGACCTGCTTTTTCAAATTCATGGAGGGAATCCTTGCGTTGCTTTACTTCGCGAGAAAGGACAGTAAGCTCCTGTTCTTCTGATAAATCTGATCCAAGTTTGATTGACTCATTTTGAATCGAAGCTTTGATCATTCGAATAACAGTCAGCTTATCTTTTTCTTTATTCCTCATCGCTTGTTTCATATCCTCATTTAGACGCTCGAGAAGACTCAATTACATACACCCTCTCTTACCACTTACGTTTTCTTGCAGCCTCAGACTTTTTCTTACGTTTAATACTAGGTTTTTCGTAGAATTCGCGCTTTCTAGCTTCTTGCAAAGTACCAGTTTTAGAAACTGAACGTTTGAAGCGACGAAGAGCATCTTCAAGCGATTCGTTTTTACGAACGACGGTTTTAGACATTCTCTTTCCCTCCCTCCGAGCACAACACACTAACACAACATGGTTTTCCATGTACTTTGCAATTATAATATAATAGCATGCCTGAGGTCAACTGTATTTAGCCTGTAATGGACTTGTTTTTACCTTGGAAATATTGCGATATCAGAAGATAAAAGCCAAGGTTAACTAAATTTACTTAAATGGCATGTCCTCACCCCTACAGCCATAGATATATATCTAGGGGGTGGATTCTTGGTCAAGCTATTATTTTTTATACTTTTAATCGGTTTATTCATATATGGGATGACACTGTTAAGGTCTGGTCTCATGAACCTTTCAGCAGAATCATTAAAAAAATGGCTCGTTAAGTTAACGAATGCCCCTTGGAAAGGTGTAATAATAGGCACTCTCATTACAGCGGTTTTACAAAGCAGTTCAGCCGTGATGATTATTACGATTGGATTTGTTTCAGCCAGATTGTTAACTTTTCCACAATCGATTGGCATTATATTAGGAACAAATATTGGAACTACATTTACAACTGAATTAATTACTTTTGATATAGAGGCCTACTTAATTCCATTGGCAATTACAGGAAGCCTTCTTGTTCTATTGAAAAAAAAAGGTCTTCGCAGCATTGGATTTGTTTTATTAGGCATATCCTGCGTGTTTGCGGCTATGAGGGGATTTGAGTATTTTGCTGGTACGCTGAAAAGTGTTGAGCAAATAAATCGCCTGCTGCTTGCATTAGATGAAAGCCATCTATACGGCGTATTAGCTGGCATTGTCATTACAGCCATTATTCAATCTAGCACAGCAACGACTGGAATAATCATGGGCTTTCTTACAGCAGGGACGATGGATCTAGATACAGGAATCGCGATTATGCTCGGATCAAATATCGGTACTTGTGTGGATGCTTATCTCGCTTCAATCGGCTCAGGGAGGGAGGCAAAGCTTGCTGCATATGCACATATATGGCTAAATGTTATAGGAGTTATTATTTTCTATCCATTCATTTATTGGTTAACTGAAATTGGACTCCAGCTTGCAGGTCAAGCAGATGTTCAGCTCGCTCATATTAGTGTAATTTTTAATGTTGTCTCATCCTTGCTCGTTTTGCCCTTTGCTGCACAATTTGGGCGATTTATTATAAAAATTCATGATAAATAAGATAATAAAAAGAAATGCCGAAAATCCGGCATTTCTTTTTTAATAGTCTGAATCGCTAGTTAAACCGTTGACGATAGCTGCACCAGAGCTTGCACCTATTCTTGAAGCACCTGCTTTAATCATTAGTTCCGCATCTTCTGCACTTCTTACGCCGCCTGATGCTTTTACTCCGATCGCTGGACCAACTGTTTTTCTCATTAGAGCAATATCTTCTGCAGTTGCTCCCCCTGTTGAAAAACCAGTAGATGTTTTTACAAAATCGGCACCAGCTTTAACAGATAATTCACATGCTCTTACCTTTTCTTCTTCAGTAAGAAGGCACGTTTCAATAATTACTTTAGTAAGAGCTTTTCCCTTCGCTGCATTCACTACAGCTCGGATATCGCTCTCCACTAACTCATTGTCTCCGCCCTTTAAAGCACCAATATTAATAACCATATCTACTTCTGTGGCCCCATTTTCAATCGCATTTTTTGTTTCAAATGCTTTTGTTTCAGGTGTTGAAGCACCTAACGGGAAGCCAATAACCGTACAAACCTTTACGTCTGTACCTTTTAATAGCTCTGCTGATCGCTTCACCCAGGTAGGATTTACACAGACAGAAGCAAAATTGTATTCTTTTGCTTCTGCACAAATTTTTTCAATTTGTTCTTTTGTTGCATCCGCTTTCAATAATGTATGATCGATCATTTTTGCGACATTTGTTGTCATTATTCAAAACTCCTTTCAAATAAACGAGTTGTCCGTACCTCTCACATCATATCATGCCTGCATAAAAATATCGAGTCGAATCTCATATTTTTATCCTTACTCTGATAGCTTTTCCAAATTCAATTATCCCATGAAATCAAAATGATTTTTATGGATAAGTGCCTCAGCAATACAAAAAAAGAACTACCTATCTAGATAGTTCCTTTTCCTATTTGGTTTCTTCACAAATATTGTTACTAACACATGGGTTGGTAAAGGTTGATTTCCGCTCAAGGTTGCACAGCGACCAGCGGGGTGGGCGCTTAGCCTCCTCCGCACATTCGTGCCTGCGGGATCTTACCTGTCCCACTCCTCCCGCCGGAGTCTCGCACCTTCCAATCAACTAGGTTTTTTACAAACCAATGTCTATCCAATTATCATAATCAAAAGCAACAATTTATTTAGAAAGATTTTCCTATTTAAACCGCTGCTTCTTCCTGTTCTTCCAGCTGGTCTAGTACACGTACAAATTCACCTTCATTGTATGGATAGCCAGCTTTTTTAATTTTCACCTTAACAATTTGACCAACCATTTCCTCTGTTGCAGGGAAAACAACTTTGAGGTAATTATCTGTATAGCCTACATATAAATCGGTATTCGGCTCATCTTTAAATTCTTCCTCTGGAATCACTTCAAGTACGTCCCCTTCAAATTGAGAAGCGTATTCCTTCGCAAGCTGATCAGATAAAGAAATCAGACGGTGTACCCGTTCATTTTTCACTTCTTCTTCTACTTGATCTTCCATTCTTGCTGCTGGCGTACCTGTACGCTTAGAATATGGGAAAACATGCAGCTCAGAGAATTTATGCTCTTTAATAAAATTATATGTTTCCATAAATTCCTCTTCCGTTTCTCCAGGGAAACCTACAATCACATCAGAAGTTATCGCTAGACCTGGCAGCACTTCTTTCAGGCGCTCCAAACGCTCACCGAAAAATTCCATCGTATATTTACGGCGCATTCTTTTTAAAACCGTATTAGAACCAGATTGGATTGGAATATGAAGATGTCTAACAATCATTGTTGATTCCTTGATTGCTTCAATTACTTCATCGGTAATTTGACTCGCTTCGATCGAAGAAATACGAATTCGCTTTAATCCCTTTACCTGTGCTTCCATATCACGAAGAAGCATGGCAAGATTATAATCCTTCATGTCTTCCCCGTATCCGCCAGTATGAATACCTGTTAGGACAATTTCTTTATATCCTGCATCAACTAGCTGCTGTGCTTGACGGATAACCTCTTTAGGATCTCTAGATCTCATAAGTCCGCGGGCCCATGGAATAATACAGAAAGTACAGAAATTGTTGCAGCCCTCTTGGATTTTTAGTGATGCACGTGTGCGGTCTGTAAATGCTGGAACATCAAGCTCTTCGTATACACGGTTTTTCATAATATTGCCAACCCCGTTAATTGGCTGACGTTCTTCTTTATATTGTTTAATATAATCAAGCATCTTCACACGGTCTTGTGTTCCTACAACAATATCCACTCCAGGAATTGCCATAATCTCTGCTGGTGAAGTTTGAGCATAACAGCCAGTTACACAAATAACTGCATCAGGATTTTTCCTGATAGCTCTGCGGATCACTTGACGGCTTTTCTTATCACCAGTATTAGTAACCGTACAAGTATTGATAATATAAACATCTGACATTGATTCAAAATCAACCCGGTCATAGCCTTCTTCTTTAAAAAGCTGCCAAATCGCTTCTGTCTCGTAATGGTTAACTTTACAACCAAGTGTATGAAATGCAACTGTAGGCATATTATTTCACTCCATTAATTCAAAATGATAGGAAACAGCAGAAAGTGCAAATAGTGGAGCTGTCTCCGTTCTTAAAATCCTAGGACCTAATCCGCATGTACGGAAGCCGTGTTCCCTTAAGCTAGAAACTTCTAGCTCAGTTAAACCACCTTCAGGTCCAAAAACAAACAATACTGTTTGACCTCTTTTCATTTCAGCCAACGTTTTTGAAAGGACAGAAGCCTCTCCTTGTTTCGCTTCTTCCTCAAAAGCAATTAATTTATAATCAAAGCCCTCACCCATTTTTATTAAGGACTTTAAATTTACAGGACTTTTTACCGCTGGAAGCTTCGTCCGATGGGACTGTTCGGCTGCTTCTTTAGCAATTTTCTGCCACCGATCCAACTTTTTTTCAGCCTTTTTCTCATCCCATTTTACTACTGAGCGCGCTGAAATAAAAGGGATAAACTGAAAAGCGCCAAGCTCGGTCCCTTTTTGGATAATCCATTCGAGCTTATCCCCTTTAGGCAGTCCACTCACAATTGTTACTTCAATTGGAAGTTCTGATGTCCCACTGATCCATTGTACAACTTCTGCGATTACTTGTTCATCGGTAATTTCTGCAATTGAGCAGACAGCGCTTTTATTTAAAGGAGAAGCACAAATTATCTGATCCCCTTCCTTCATTCGCATCACCCGAACAATATGATGATAATCATCACCTACAATGAAAAAATGGTTTTCATCAGCAGATTGGTCGACAAAATAACGCTGCATTCCGACACCTTCCTTCATTTAATTAATAACGCATAAAAAGGAGGACAATTTTAAGTCCCCCTTTTTCTATATTACTTTCGTTTCCCGATGATTGCCACCCAGTCTTCCATTTGCAGTGTTTCTGCAATTTCAAAACCAGCATCTATCATTGCTTCCTTTACTTCTTGTTTTTTCGGTTGAATAATTCCAGAAGCGATGAAATAGCCATCTTGTTTAACAGTGGAAGTGACATCATCAGTAAACCGGAGAATAACCTCAGCCAAAATATTTGCTACGACAATATCAGCGCCCGGCTCTACCCCATCGAGCAAATTATTTTGCTTCACATCTACTGCATGATGTACTTTGTTTAATTCGATATTAAGCCTTGCTGAGTTTACAGCCACCTCATCAAGATCAAGTGCAGTTACTTTCTCTGCACCAAGCATTGCTGCTGCAATACTTAATACGCCTGAGCCAGTACCAACATCGACAACCTTATCTCCAGCTTTAACCGTTCTTTCTAATGCTTGGATACACATCACTGTTGTTGGATGTGTCCCAGTTCCAAACGCCATGCCAGGGTCAAGTTCAATAATCAATTCGTCGCTTGATACAGGTGTGTAATCTTCCCATGTTGGAACAATCGTAAAACGTTCTGAAATTTTCACCGGATGGTAATATTTCTTCCACGCTGTTGCCCATTCTTCTTCATTTACCTCACTGATGCTTACATCATTTTTCCCAATATCAATATTATATAAAACGAGATTATTAATCGCTTCTTTTATTTCTTCCACATTCTCAGCAAGAAAACTATTTTCAGGCAAATAGGCTTTGATAATTACGCCTTCTTCCGGATAGTCATCAGGATTGAGCTGGTAGATTTCGCCGAACTGATCTCTTCTCTCTTTAATAAGCTCGAATGGATCCTCAATAACAACACCACTTGCTCCGGCCTCATGTAAAATATTCGAAATCGGCTCCACAGCCTCATTTGTTGTATGAATACTGATTTCTGACCATTTCACTTCTACCAACTCCATTTCCCTTTATTCACCCTTAAATGCTCGTTTCACCTTTGCAAAAAAGCTTTCTTCTTGCTCTCCCTGCGGAACCTGACCGCTAACCTCTGCAAAATCATGAAGGAGCTGCTTTTGCTTTTCTGTCAGTTTCGTAGGCGTAATTATACGGACGATAATATGCTGATCACCCTTGCCATAGCCTCTTACATTTTGAATCCCTTTATCCTTTAGACGGAACTTTGTACCTGTTTGTGTACCTGCTGGAACTTTTAACTTCACTTTTCCGTATAAAGTCGGTACTTCCACTTCATCTCCTAATGCCGCTTGAACAAATGTTATTGGCATTTCGCAGTAAACATCATCGCCATCACGTTCAAAGAATTCATGCGAGCGAACTTGGAACACAACATATAGATCGCCTGGAGGTCCCCCATTTACGCCTGGCTCACCTTGCCCAGATACCCGAAGCTGCTGACCATCGTCAATTCCAGCTGGAATTTTAACTTGTATTTTTTTGCGTTTTTTAACTTTGCCTGCTCCGCCACATGTCGAGCACTTATGTTTAATTTGTTTCCCTGTTCCATTACATTGATGACACACGCGGCGATTCACAATTTTGCCAAATGGTGTGTTTTGTTCTACATTTAGCTGACCTGACCCATGGCAGTGTCCACATGTTTCAGGTTTTGTTCCTGGCTTTGCTCCTGATCCGTTACATGTTTCACATGTTTCTTCACGAGGAATCTCAATTTCCGTCTCTTTTCCAAAAACCGCATCCTCAAAGGATAGGGTCATTGTATACTGAAGGTCAGCCCCCTGACGAGGTGCATTAGGGTCACGACGTCTAGAACCGCCTCCGCCAAAGAACGAACTGAAAATATCTTCAAATCCGCCAAAGCCTTCAAATCCGCCTCCGCCAAACCCTTGATTCGGATCTGTATGACCAAACTGATCGTAATGAGCCTTTTTCTGATCATCACTTAGCACTTCATATGCTTCTTTTACTTCTTTAAATTTTTCGTCTGCATCCGGTTCTTTATTAATATCCGGATGATATTTTTTAGATAGCTTTCGATAAGCCTTTTTTATTTCATCCTTGGATGCGCTTTTGCTGACACCAAGGACTTCATAGTAATCCCTTTTGTCCATGAGATTTACACTCCCCGAATCATTTCACATAAAGATTATTTTATCACTGTCTGTTTTAATTGTGCAACTATAGAATGTTATTGCACGTTGATCTCAGCTCAAGGCACTTGCTTTTCTGCATGATACCAGGAATCACCTCAGCGCATGCGCTTCTTGTGTGTCCCTTTGGCTCGCTTTTCCTAATGAACATGCATCCCCAAATAAATACCGCATGAAGGAAATCCAAGTGCATTTTCTAGGAGTCTAGCTCCTTTACGCTCCAAACAATTCGTGCAAAAAATAAAAGCCAAAGCCAAGATATCCTGACTTTGACTTTTAAGAATAAAGGACTTAACTTATTTATCGTCGTTAACCTCTTCAAATTCTGCGTCAACTACATTGTCGTCATTGCTCTTTCCTGCTTGACCTTCTGCTCCTTGTGCAGCTTGAGCCTGCTGTGCTGCTTGTTCATAAAGCTTCATTGTCAATGCTTGAACAATTTCTTGTAAAGCATCTTTCTTTGCTTTAATTTCTTCTAGCTCATTCTTTTCAATCGCTGCTTTTAAAGCGTCCTTCGCTTCGTTTGCTTTCGCAACCTCTGCTTCGTCTACTTTTCCTTCAAGATCCTTCAATGTCTTTTCAGTTGTGAAGACAAGCTGATCTGCTTCGTTGCGAAGCTCTACTTCTTCTTTACGCTTTTTATCTGCTTCCGCATTTTCTTCAGCTTCTCTTACCATTTTATCGATTTCTTCATCTGATAAACCAGTTGAAGATTTAATTGTAATTGCTTGCTCTTTGTTTGTTCCAAGATCTTTCGCACGAACGTTTACAATTCCGTTTTTATCGATATCAAATGAAACCTCGATTTGCGGAATACCACGTGGTGCTGGTGGAATATCGCCAAGCTGGAAGCGGCCTAATGTCTTGTTGTCAGCTGCCATTGGACGTTCACCTTGCAGCACATGAATATCAACAGCTGATTGGTTATCTGCAGCAGTTGAGAATACTTGTGATTTTGATGTTGGAATAGTTGTATTACGATCAATTAGTTTTGTAAATACTCCACCCATTGTTTCGATACCAAGTGAAAGCGGTGTAACGTCTAGAAGAACAACATCCTTCACATCACCAGTGATTACTCCACCTTGAATAGCAGCACCCATTGCAACTACTTCATCAGGGTTAACCCCTTTATGCGGCTCTTTTCCTGTTGCTTTTTTGATTGCTTCTTGGACAGCAGGAATACGAGTAGATCCACCAACAAGAATAACTCGATCAATTTCAGAAGCTGATAGGCCAGCATCGCTTAATGCTTGACGAGTTGGTCCCATTGTACGTTCAACAAGATTAGAAGAAAGCTCATCGAATTTTGCTCTTGATAAAGATACCTCAAGATGTAGCGGTCCTGCTTCACCAGCTGTAATAAACGGCAAGGAAATTTGAGTAGTTGTTACACCAGAAAGATCCTTTTTCGCCTTTTCAGCTGCATCTTTTAATCTTTGTACAGCCATCTTGTCTTTTGAAAGATCAATGCCATTTTCCTTTTTAAATTGTTCAACTAAATAATCGATGATTACTTGGTCAAAGTCGTCTCCACCAAGGCGGTTGTCACCTGCAGTAGATTTTACTTCAAACACTCCATCCCCTAATTCAAGAATGGAAACGTCAAACGTTCCGCCACCAAGGTCATATACAAGAATCGTTTGGTCTTCATCTGTTTTATCCATACCATATGCTAATGCAGCAGCAGTTGGTTCATTAATGATACGTTCTACTTCAAGTCCTGCAATTTTACCTGCATCCTTAGTTGCTTGACGTTCAGCATCATTAAAGTAAGCTGGAACAGTAATAACTGCCTTTTCCACTTTTTCTCCTAGATATTCTTCAGCATATGATTTTAAATACTGAAGAATAATGGCAGAAACTTCTTGAGGAGAATACTCTTTTCCTTCAACTTCTACCTTATAGTCTGTTCCCATGTGACGTTTAACAGACATAATTGTATTTGGATTTGTAATTGATTGACGTTTAGCAACTTCCCCAACTTGGCGTTCGCCATTTTTAAATGCTACAACTGAAGGAGTAGTACGATTGCCTTCTGGATTAGGAATTACTTTTGCTTCTCCGCCTTCTAAAACAGAGACACATGAGTTTGTTGTACCTAAATCGATACCAATGATTTTGCTCATATTAGTTACCTCCCGTGAATATGTAATTACTGATTTACTTTTACCATGCTTGGACGAATGACTCTGTCTTTCAGGATATATCCCTTTTGAAACTCTTCTACCACATGATTCGAATCGAAGCCTTCTACTTCCACTTGCATGACCGCTTGGTGGACATGCGGATCGAATTCCTTCCCAACAGCTTCAATTGGTTCAGCACCTTCATTTTTTAAAGCTTCAAGCAAACTGCGATAAACCATTTCCATTCCTTGTAAAATAGATTTAGCCTGTTCGCTATCAGCTTCCATTTGAAGAGCTCTTTCAAAATTGTCTATTGCTGGCAATAGATTAGTGATTAAACTTTGTGCTCTATATTTTTCAGACGCTTCAAGATCCAAACGGGCACGGCGTCTGCTATTTTCAAAATCAGCCTGAAGTCGAAAATAACGATTTTCAGCCTCTTCTAACTTTGCTTCTAATTCTGCTGTTTTTTCTTGCTCTGCCTTCAACTGGTCCTCAATTGAAATTTCTTCATTGCCCTCAGATGATTCAGTTTTTGTTTCAACAGCTTCAGCAGCATTTTCATTCGTTTCTACCGCTTCTGTTTCTTCAATTGCCTCTTCATTTAGCATATCTTTTTCCTCTGCCAACTTGTTCACCTCCCCTAAAGTAATTACAGGTTGATTATTTTACTTTTTTCATAGCCAAAAAACATAAGCAGGGAAAGTTCCATCCATCGCTTCAATTCCCCTGGTTAATTGCCCTGATACAGCTTTGTTAAAACAGATGTTAAATCTCGGCTTATATAGTCCAGCAGACTAATTACTCGTGAATATTCCATTCTTGTAGGTCCTAATATAGAAATGGAGCCAAGCTGTTCTGTTCCAATTGAGTAAGTTGCTGTAATCAAGCTGCAATTTTCCATTGCAGTATTGTTATTCTCTCGGCCAATTTTAATGTTAATGCCGGATTGATTTTTGCGAATAAGCTCATATATGCTGTCTTCCTGTTCAATCATCGTCATAAGGCTTTTAATCTTCTCAAAATCATGAAATTCTGGCTGACTTAACATATTAGTTTTTCCGCCAAAAAACAATTTCTCATGAGATGGAATCAACAATGTATCTGCAATGGAATGCAGTATGAAATCATAATTATTTATATGCTGTCTTAACAACAGTGCAACTTCTTTATAAATTTTATCATTTAAACTTTCAATGGAAGAACCTGCTAATCGGTCATTTAAAATATTGGCTAGTTTCTCAAGCTCCCCTAAATCCATCGTTTCTGGCAATTGGAACATGCGATTCTGAACATAGCCTGAATCAGTCACAATAATTGCCACTGCCGTCTGTTTATTAATAGGGACGATTTGGATTTTTTTCAATTTATTATCCCTAACTGCAGGTCCTAAAGCAATGGCTGTGTAGTTCGTTAATTCTGAAAGGATTCTTGCAGAATTTTGGACTATTTTCTCCAGCTCATAAATTCTTTCCGCAAAGATCGATTTCACTTTATAAACATCTTGCTGATCAAGCTTTTGCGGTGACAGCAAATGGTCTACATAATATCGATAGCCCTTGTCAGACGGAATTCTTCCAGACGATGTATGTGTCTTTTCAATAAATCCTAGCTCTTCTAAGTCAGACATTTCATTACGTATCGTCGCAGAACTAAAAGAAATCTCTTCTTTTTTCGACAAGCTTCTGGATCCAACCGGCTGTGCCGAGTGAATAAAGTCATTAATAATAACCTGAAGTATCAATAATTGTCTATCGGTCAACATGGTTATCACCTCTGTTAGCACTCTTTAATAGCGAGTGCTAATTCTATTAATAAATTATCAAATGACAGGGGCTGTGTCAATTTATTTAACTAGATTTTCGGGTATAATGTCCAATTTCCTTAAAGAGCTTTTTTATAAGCGATTAAAAAATCATGCCGAATTCTGTCGTTATATCATCAATCTATTTTAGAAATGACTGAAAAACTTCATTACCTAAGAAACGCCCCTGCTTCGTCAAACAGATCTGATCGTCAGTTACTTGAATTAAATCACGAAAGGTTAGGGCTTTCAGTTCATTTTTATACAAAGCAACTGGGTTTTCCTCAAATTTTTCAATAAATCGGGTAATGGAAACACCAGCTGTTTTACGAAGCCCAAGGAACATTTCCTCTTCCATTTGCTCCACTTTTGTTACTTTGTGCCTGTCTAGAATCGGCAATCTTCGCTCATTTACCGAGTTCATATATTTTTTCAATGGCCCATGATTAGAAATTCTGCTGCCATTGACGTAGCTATGTGCACCTGCACCAAATCCGTAATACCATTCATTATTCCAATAAGTTAAATTATGTTTGCTCTCGTATCCAGGTTTTGAGAAATTACTGATTTCATATTGTTTAAATCCACGCTTCTCCATTTCTTCCATCAATACTTCAAACATTTCTGCCTCCACATCCTCCCCAGGAGATAGAAGCTTGCCTTTGCGCATTAAATTATAAAAAACGGTCTTCGGTTCAATAATTAAGGAATAGCCTGAGTAATGCTGAATATCTAAGCTAAAGGCTGTAGCTAATGTTTCTTTAAAATCAGCAAGCGTTTGACCAGGCAAGCTATAAATAAGATCAATGCTTATGTTTTCAAATCCAGTTTTTTTCGCCAAGTCGATTGATTGAAAAACATCTTTGGCACGATGAGCTCTTCCAATCCGCTTTAAAAGCTCTTCATTAAAAGTCTGAACCCCAAAGCTAATCCTATTCACTCCGGCTTGATATAGGGTCCGCAGTTTTTCTTCTGACAGATCCCCAGGATTCGCCTCGAAAGTAAATTCCGTTTCATTGCTATAAGGGAGATAGGTCTTAATGATTTGGCATAGTTTTTCAAGCTGCTGCTCATTTAATGCCGTCGGCGTGCCCCCGCCAATGAAAATGGTATCTAAAAGTTCTGTTGGTGTTTCATTTAGTGTCATTTTGATTTCTTCTGCTAGTGAATCAAGATACTCATCGACAGGCTGTCCTTTTAGAAATACTTTATTAAAATCACAATAGTGGCAAATATGCTCACAAAAGGGAATATGAATGTATGCTGCTTTGATCATTTCTTCACTACCTTTATTAAAATAACTTGTAGAATCAAGAGTTCAGTCCTAGTTTAAATGTAAATGTCGGTCACCTTCTTTTCACTACGCTGGTTATTACTCCGTACATAAAGGCTTGCTCAAAAAAGGTAACCAACAATTTATTGCCCATATAAAAAGAGAGGCTGATCTGCTTTATTTAAAAAGCATAACCAACCTCCCTTTCCAATGCAATGATCTTTACTTTTTCGAACTGTTGTCGTCCATTTTTAGGACGGCCATAAATGCTTCTTGCGGAACTTCAACAGAGCCGACTTGCTTCAACCGTTTTTTCCCTTCCTTTTGCTTTTCTAAAAGCTTTCTTTTCCGGGAAATGTCACCGCCATAACATTTAGCAAGTACGTTTTTCCCCATCGATTTGATGGTTGAACGGGCAACAATTTTCTGACCGATTGCTGCTTGAACTGGAACCTCGAATTGCTGACGTGGAATGAGCTCTTTTAATTTTTCAACAATAATTTTTCCACGCTCATAGGCAAAGTCCTTATGCACAATAAAGCTTAACGCATCCACTTTTTCAGAATTTAAAAGAATATCCATCTTTACGAGCTTGGATGGCTTATAGCCAATTAATTCATAATCGAAAGATGCGTATCCCTTCGTATTTGATTTCAGCTGATCAAAGAAATCATAAACAATTTCAGATAACGGAATTTCATATATAATATTCACACGTGTTTCATCCATATATTGCATGTCAATGAATATTCCGCGCTTTGCCTGACAAAGTTCCATTATCGCACCAACATAGTCATTCGGCGCCATCATTGTCGCTTTTACATATGGCTCTTCTACCCGGTCAATCTTTTGCGGGTCCGGCATATTTGAAGGATTGTCTACTTTCACTTGAGAACCGTCTGTCATGATGACATCATAGATTACACTTGGCGCGGTTGTAATTAAATCAATTTTAAATTCACGTTCAATTCGCTCTTGAATAATCTCCATATGAAGCAATCCAAGGAATCCACAGCGAAAGCCAAAGCCTAAAGCTTGAGAAGTTTCTGGCTCGAACTGCAAGGCTGAGTCATTTAATTCTAACTTTTCAAGTGCATCACGCAAATCATTGAACTTGGCACTGTCAATTGGATAAAGTCCACAAAATACCATTGGGTTTAATTTACGGTAACCAGGCAAGGCTTCTGCTGCACCGTTCTTTGCACTTGTAATCGTGTCACCTACACGCGTATCACCGACATTCTTAATGGCTGCTGTTAGGAAACCAACATCACCAACTGTTAGTTCATCTTGCGCTTGCGCTTTCGGTGAGAATACGCCCACCTCAACTACTTCAAATTCCTTCCCCGTTGCCATCATTTTTATTTTGTCTCCGGCCCTAACTGTTCCTTCAACTACTCGAATATAGGCAACTACTCCTCGATAGGCATCAAAGAGGGAGTCAAAGATGAGCGCTTTTAATGGCGCATCAGGATCACCAGTTGGTGCAGGCACCTTTTCTACCACTTGTTCCAATATTTCTTCGATTCCAATTCCAGCCTTTGCAGAAGTAAGAACCGCTTCAGAAGCATCGAGTCCAATTACTTCTTCAATTTCATTTCTTACTCGTTCAGGATCTGCACTTGGAAGATCAATTTTATTAATGATTGGAAGAATTTCCAAATCATTATCAAGTGCTAAATAAACATTGGCAAGCGTCTGTGCTTCAATCCCTTGTGCCGCGTCCACTACTAGGATCGCCCCTTCACAGGCAGCTAAGCTGCGGGAAACCTCATAGGTAAAGTCGACATGTCCAGGTGTATCAATCAAATGGAAAATATACATTTCTCCATCTTTTGCTTTATATTTTAATTGAACGGAATTTAATTTAATCGTAATTCCGCGTTCTCTCTCTAAATCCATCGAATCTAATAGCTGATTTTTCATTTCACGTGAAGTCAATGCATTCGTTTTTTCAAGAATGCGGTCAGCTAAGGTTGATTTCCCATGATCAATATGAGCAATGATGGAAAAATTCCGTATTTTTGCTTGTCTCTTTAGTCTTTCTTCTCTGTTCATTATTTTTCTTTTCACTCCTACTTAGAAAAGCGCAGGCGCCTTGTTCATCGCCGTACAAACTGGAAGGGTCGCTACTGAGATATAGAAGACACAATGAGCGAAAGCGAATTGATGTCAACTTATCGTAGGGAGCGGGCCTGAAGTTTGATAGGCGATAGACGCTGTAGCTAGACAATTCTCTTACTCTAAAGTAATACTTTTTGATACTAAGAAAAGCACCAGGTTTATCTCACAATACCCGGGGCTAGACATCCGTCTAACTTCAAAAAAGCTATTCTTTTACTTTTTATCGAACATGCACTATTTTTTGATTATAGCAGTACGTTTATGAAGATTCAATGCTAAACAGTAAGAGAAAGTTTTATACAATTGGTGTTTAGCCAAAAGAAAAACGACTGCACAGAAACACAGCCGCTACTCTCCATTTATTAGATTAGTTATGAGGTGAATCGTTTTTTCCGTTGCCTCTGATATCCCATCCGAAAGCGACTTGCCTAAAGATGAAAAGAAGTTATATGCTTTCATTTCTTCCAGCTTCTCTTTTTTCTGCTGCAAGTCATGACTGGAAATATCATTCCCTAGAATGGAAGCCTGAAGCTCCCCGCCTTCATTTTCATTAACGGCAAAGGGATCCTTGAAATTTGCATCATCATAGCCCTTCATATTGTGGATTCCTTCATTCGCAAGCTGCATGCCAAATAATACCGCAATAAACATAAGTGAGATAAGGAAAAACGTTTTCACCATAAACCACTTCATAACAAATCACCTATCAATTTTATTTTTTATCTGTTTGTTCTTGTGCCGGCTGATTGACCTTTTCTGCCTCCCAGTAAAAATCACTAAAGACATCTGCGAGCGCACCTGCTGATAAATAAAGTTCCTCAAATGTATTATCCACACCGCCGAATTCAATGAGCATAGCGTTTTCTGATAGATCCTGATTATATTTGCCATTGCCCTCTTCTTTCACAATGACAGCTCTGCTCAATCCGGGATACTTTTCGTTAATCATCTTATGCAATTTTTCAGCAAGCTGCAGATTCTTTGCATAATTAGCATGTTTCTTCCCAACGACAAATGCGAGTTTTGCATAATTCTTCCCATTAATTGTGAGCGTTGTGTGTTCTTTTCTCTTTGCGTCGCGATGAATATCAATAATGTATTGTAAATCTTTGTTTCCAGCCATCGCAGCCTGGACAACTGGTCTAGATTCACGATAAGAGGCACCATAACCAAGTTCCTTTTTATTTAAAATGGCATTTATATCTGTTTTATCAATAGAAGTACCCACTCCGCGGCTTTCAAGTTCTTCCTTCAGTTTATCCCCAATTTTTGTCACATTTAATTGAGAATGGTATGCCCTATTTGGATCTGTCTCTCCTTTTAAATACGGCAAATAGGATTCACGATTATGCGAAAAGTAAAGATGAACGACTTTTCTTTCTCCTGTTGTTAACCCAGAATCCGGAACTTCATTCCCATTTCCAGGGGAAGAATCGATGTTTTCTGTATTCTGCAAGGTCGCTTCTTGCTCTGCCCTTAGCACCTCGAGAGGAGGCGTAGATTCCATTGGCATATTTGTATAATCGGTCCCTTCACTTGCGACAACAATCTTACTATCATATAAAGAAAATGATGGCAGCTCTCTGCCTAATAAACTACGCGGATCATCCAAATTAATATTTGTTGATAGCTTAAAAACAAAGTTCATTAAAGTCGGCTTGTCTTTCTCTTCACCTAATCCTTGCAATAAATGGTGATTTTCCCAGCCAAGCAAGTGATAAAGCATTTCTCCTGTCACTTTATTCGTCGCTGTATTTACAGATGAAGAACTAATTCGAAATTCAGGCTTTAACGACGTAAGCACACCACTAATCGAAAAAATTAATAATAGAAATAGGAGAAAACCTCCACAGATTTTCAGAAGGCTAGTCCCTTGTACAAAAACAATAAACCCATTGGGTTTTAAGGGTTTCATCGTTCCACCTCTCTTTGAGCAAGTCTAGTAATTCATATGACTTTGCTAGAGAAGATAGAACTCCGAACATCTAAATTAGTTATTATTTCACAGATTCGAATGCAAATGCAAAATGGTGCATGCATTAAGTCTTTTATTATAATATGGGACAAGAGCAATTTCCCCGTATCCCGTTATCTTGTATAAAAACCTGCATTTTCCTGCTTCACATTGCGATGTAATGCTGCATTTAGCCCATTGGCAATTAGATTTGCCATGTCTTCTATAAATACGTCTACTTCTTTTGGAGTCACCATAAGATTATGCCCGATTGGGGATAATACTTCATAAATTAACTTCCGCTTTTCATCTTCTGGCAGCGTTCCGATCATTCCCAAAAATGTCTTTCGGTGCTCTTCCTCTGGCAAATCTTCCTCCGTTAACTTTTTCCTTTTCCCGAAGGTCATACCAGCAGGAGCCAATGCTCTTGATGGCCTGTCTCCTTCTTTTAACTCCTTGCCAAAATGTTTAAGAATAAAATCTATCGTATCGCTAGTGATAGAAACTGCATCTACCACTGTTGGCACACCAATTGCAACAACTGGAATTCCTAGTGTTTCCTTGCTTATTTCTTTTCTTTTATTCCCAACTCCTGAACCAGGATGAATCCCTGTATCAGAAATTTGGATTGTTGAGTTTACACGTTCAATGGATCTTGATGCCAGGGCATCAATCGCAATGACAAAATCTGGCTTCGTCTTTTCAACGATGCCAAAGATGATATCACTCGTTTCAATTCCAGTTAGCCCCATAACACCAGGAGCAATCGCGCTGACAGGGCGATACCCTTCCTCGACACTTTCAGGCTGAAGCTGATAAAGATGACGGGTGACAAGCAAGTTCTCACAAACCTGGGGCCCAAGGGCATCAGGTGTCACATTCCAGTTCCCCAAACCAACAACAAGACATGATGCATCGTCTCTTATTCCAAGCTGCTTTAGAAATTGGGAAAATTCTTCGGCGAATATTTTTGCTACCTTTTGCTGCATAACCGTATCTTGCTGACGGATACCTACAGCCTCCATGGTTAAATATCTACCCTCTTTTTTCCCAATCGCTGCTGCGCCTTCTTTTGTTACCTCGACAAAGGAAATCTTTATATCTTCCTCTTCTTTTTCTTTAATGATAACCCCTTCAATTTGTGAAAGATCTTCCTGATCATGTACATGCTTTTGCTGATCTGCTATCGCTATTTCCCGTGCTTCAATTGCAAGATCAGTTCTGATAGCATATTTGCTCAAATCCAATTGTTCCAAGATGATCCCCTCGCATTCTTCTCTTAAGTCGTCAAATAACATGACTTTCTTTTATCTTTTCCTTCTACATGGAAAAACATTCATTAAATGGCAGGCAATCCTTGCTCTCCTTTTCCCTTCTTCCGAGCATCCAACTTATCAAAATAGACGAAGAGTATTGCAAAAGAACGGAGTGTTTGATAAAATATCACTTGTTCTTAATATTTGATTGTTAATGAATGATGTGAAAGTCGAGTTAATATAATCTCGATGCTTTTTGTAGGAGGTGAATGGAATGCCAAACATTAAATCTGCTATTAAGCGTGTGAAAACAAGTGAAGCGCGTAACGCTCATAACGCAACTGTTAAATCTTCAATGCGTACAGCTGTTAAAAAGGTTGAAGCTGCAATCGTTACTAACGATTCTGCTGCTGCAAAGGGAACTTTTGCTGATGCTGCTAGTAAGCTAGATAAAGCTGCTGCAAAAGGTCTAATCCACAAAAATGCTGCTGCTCGTAAAAAATCTCGTTTAACAAAAAAAATGAACGCTTTAAACGCTTAAGTTTAAAGAATAACGGCTATCTTTCAGGGATAGCCTTTTATTTTTGCAAGAAATGAACAAGCATCTTGCTTAGCACTGTATGGACAGAACTGATACCGAATCGATAAAGGAAACACGAGGAGCGATCATGATTCGATTCTGACTTATCGCAGGAGGAGCAGGGAGTTAATTAAGCGCTAGGTACTGAAGCTAGACAGCATTTCACTTTCAAAAATACTCTACTTTATTATTCTTCAAAAAAAAGCAGTCTAAGTTGTCACTTAGGCTGCCCTATTTTTTATAAGCCTGATCATGTAATCGAAATAAGAACATTTCAATTAAGATTACTTTATTCATTCCGCCAGTTTTCATTTGATAATCCGCTTCTGCTAATAAATTTATGATGTGAGCCAGCTCTTCATCTGCAAAGAGCCTTGCCTGTCCAGCAGCAAGCTTTATTCGAAATGGATGGATTTTTAAATGACCCGCAATTTGCTGTTGGCCATATCCTCTTCGCGCAAGCTCTTTAACTTGATAAATAAGCCTAAACTGTCCGGTTATAAGCGAAAGTATTTTAATAGGTTCTTCATTTTGCTTCAATAAATCATAATAAATTCTTAATGCCCCTTCTACTTGCCTGTTCACTATTTTGTCAATTAAAGAAAAGATATTTTGCTCTAGTGACCGAGCAACAAGCATTTCTACCGTTTCTTCATTAATTTTCGAACCAGACCCAATGTATAATGCCAGCTTGTCTACCTCACTAGTGAGTGTAAATAAATTTGTACCTGCAAGTGTGAGCAGAGTTTCCGCAGCTTTATCGTCAATTTCTACTCCATTTAACGCCGACCGGTCCTTTATCCAAGCCATCAGTTCAGCTTCACTCAGCTTTTTCGCTTCTAATATTGCCGCACTCCGCTTTAATTCCTTTGTTACTTTTTTCCGTTCATCTAATTTCTCATAAGGAGCGGTAAAGACAACAATAGAATAAGGAGATGGTTCCTTTATATAAGCCTCAAGCTTTGCCAGATTATGCTCCACTTTCTCTTTTGTTTTGACTGCAGTAAGAAAAACTGGATTCTGCAAAAAAATCAATCTTTTTTCTCCCATAAATGGAAACGTTTCTGCATCCTCCAACGCCGCATCAATCGGGGTTTCCTCTAAATCATATGTGGAAAGATTGAAATCAATCTCCTCCTCATTTAATAGATGGTTGATCAGCAGTTGTTTTGTTTCATTGATAAGAAATGCTTCCGGACCATATAATAAATATAATGACGAAAATTTCTTTGCTTTTATTTGTTTCCAAAGATCAAAAATCACTTGTCTTCTCTCCGTTCACATTTGGATTCCTATTCTAATCCTAATGAAGCTTGAAGCGTTTGACAAGTATATAAACGAATTCAAGAAGACTCAGTAAAATCTAAAACAATAAATACAAAAGGAATTGACACATCATTTTAAATGTCAATTCCCCCATCTATATAGAACGTCGAAACAAGAGGCCTAGGATACTCTCGTCACGACGGTGCACCAATGTAATACTATTCTTTCCTCACACTCTTTACTTATTTGTGACAACTCTTGTCACAAGTGGAAAAGCGGCGAGGAATGCTAGATTTTTTCATTCTAATGCCTTATACTATATAGGAAATAGGAGGGGTAGACTGTGAACGAATTTGAAAAAGACGTCCAATATAAGCAGAATGATGCCATTGACTCTGGAATTGGATTCATCGTATCTTTCGGCTTCTTCGCAACTGTGTTTATTATTGCAACAGTCATTAAAGTAATCGGATCTTAATGACTACATAAGTGGGATTTTTGAGAGGCTGCGTTTGCAGCCTCTTTTCATTTGTTCAGCTGATTTATATTATCTTATGGATGTACCGCAGAAAAGGTTCCAGTTTCACCCTTAAAAAAATAGGTAATTGCCCCATGCTGATCCGTTCGTAATATTTTTATTTTTCGTTCACTCAAATTTGTTAACACTTCTTCAGCTGGGTGACCATAACGATTATTTTTCCCTGCCGAAATGATGGCAATTTTCGGTTCAAGCTGATCAAGAAAGGCTATTGTTGTTGAGGTTTTACTGCCATGATGACCCGCCTTAAGCACATCAACGGTAAGGTTATCGTAATGATTTACTAGTTGTTTTTCTCCCTCTTCTTCCAAATCACCTGTAAAAAGCCATCTAAGCCCTCCTATTTTCACAAATAGAACAATTGAACCATTGTTACGCTCGACCTCTACTCCAACTTGCGGTGATACGACATGAAAATTGGTATTTCCAGATTTCCAGCTATCCCCTGCACTAAGAAAATTCCAGGGGATGCCGTTCCGCTTCGCTATAGTTAGCAATTCTTTTTCTAGCTCAGATAGTTCTGGTGTTTTTGGTAAAAGGATTTCTTTTACTTGAAGCTCTTTCAATACGGATAAAGCACCGCCAATATGATCTGCATCCCCATGCGTAATAATAAGCTTATCAATTGCTGTGATTCCCTTACTTTTTAAAAATGGAACAACAACCTCTTTTCCAACCTCAAATTTCTTCTTTCTAGCCTTCCATTCCTCTGTATTAAATTGAATGGTCCCACCTGCATCTATTAGGTAATTCCCCTTTCCGAATGGCAGTTTAATAAAGATGCTATCACCTTGCCCAACATCGATAAATGTGATTTCTCCATACGGGGATAAAGCATTTCCTAATAACTGAACGCACATGATGCTGAGCGGAAGAAGGAGCACTTGCATAAAACGTTTGGCTCCTTTCATTCGCTCCCATAACGAGAAAAATAGCGGGATACTCCAAAAGTACAAAAGCATAATCATTAAGGATGGCCTTCCAAAAGTAAGCATAGCAAATGGAAAAAGCGATAGCTTCAGTGCGAGGCCATTTGTTGCCATAATAAGCAAATTTAATGGCTGCATAAGGAATGCTATTGTTGTCCCCATCAACAAATGAAGAAGAAACAAAAGAAAGATGGCTGGTAATATAATCAATGAAAATAATGGAATAAAGATCGTATTGGCTAAAATAGAAATAAGCGAAACTTCATAAAAATAGTAAAGCATGATAGGGATTGCAGCTAATTGACAAATAAATGATGTGGAGAGCAAAAGAGGAATAGCATGATGGAATCTTTTTAAGAGGATTGGTGCAGAAAGTATGAGTGCAAAGCTTACACTGAATGAGAGCTGAAACCCTACATCATAAATAACATATGGCGTAATAAAAGTGTACACAAGAAAAACCACACTGATAATATCGATTGTATTTAAAGTGAAAATGCTCCATTTCTTCAACGATAAGAAGAGAATCATCATGGATACAGCACGAATTACCGAGGGGGCTGCGCCTGTGAGTAAGGCATAACAAGGTAAAAACAGTAATAATGCGATGGTCATTCGTTCTCTTGTGATCCCGATGCGTATTCCCAAATAATACATCATTCCTGACATCATACCGACATGAAGACCTGATATCGCCAATAAATGAACAATACCAAGTTTCTCATATGTTTCTAATCTATTGGTCTCAATGTAATCCCGTTCTCCGAAGAGGAGAGCAACCGCTAATGGGGAAGATTCGTTTGGAAAATGGTCTTGTACATATTGAATGCCATTTTCCCTAACAGATTGGAAGAAGGAAAAGGGGGTTTTCTTTTGAGAAGTGCATTGCAACAAATTTACTTGGTCTGCTTTTAAAATCCAAAAAATTTGTTTTCTAATTAAATATTCCCTGTAGTTAAAGGCATTCACATTTGTTTCCATAGTTGGTTCTGACAGTGTACCTGTTATCTTACAAGCTAACCCTGTTTTTAGATTCTTTATAATCCACTTTTTCTCTTTTTCTGTTTTTATTTGATAAGAAAAAACGATTTTTTCTTTTCGCATCAGATCTTTGCCAATGGCTGACAGACGGTCGCCGTCTACTTTTATATCCTTCTGGAATAAAATATGGAACTTAGTCTCAACAGCTGCAAAATTTGTTCTATTCGTCTTTTCAGCTAATTCGGTCCTTATTAGAAAAAAGAAAAAAATTAAACTAATGATGAAAAGATATTTTTTCGAAAAACCTTTTATTTTCCATAAAAACAATAGCAGAAAAAAGAACACGATAATAAAGACAACAAAATGGACAAAAACTGATAGAATACCAGCGAGTGCGGTGGCAGTGAAATAAATCCATCTCCCTTTCACATCTATTATTCTCCTTTTTTCCTTAGGTAGTCATGTGAGAACCATCATGCAAAGCGATGATCCCCACTGGTATTATTTTCTACTGATTGTTTCCTTGGGAATGAAATTCGATTGAGATCTCATTTCCTTCTACTTGTTCGACCTTTACCCCTGCCATTTCAAAAAGGTTCATTGCATATGGGTGATTTTTATAATCCTTTGAATAAAATACTGTTTTAATACCAGCTTGTATAATTGCTTTACAGCATTGCAGGCAAGGAAAATGCGTAACATATAAATCTGCTCCACTTGTTGGCACACCAAATTTCGCACATTGTAGAATCGCATTCATTTCCGCGTGGATTGTTCTGACACAATGGTTATCAATCACATAACATCCTTCATCGATACAATGCTCCCCACCAGCGATAGAACCGTTGTATCCACCCGCTATGATTCTCTTATCTCTTACTATCGTAGCTCCTACAGATAATCTTGTACACGTGCTCCTTAATGCTAGCAGATGACTTTGAGCAATAAAATATTGATTCCAAGATATTCTTTCCATTTCAGCCCACTCTCCTCGTTCTCTTTCGACAATTTCTCGTAAAATTCCACCTTATCTTCAAGTGTAAGCCTCTATGAAAAATGGGTCAATGGCTTCTTTATTTTACTTTTATTTGTTCTTTTAATTTTTCAAAGCTCTTTTCACCAATTCCACTAATTAACTTTAAATCTTCAATCGCTTGAAAAGGACCATTCTTTTCACGATAATCAATAATAGCAGCTGCTTTCGCTGGTCCTATGCCAGTTAAAGTTTGCAGCTCGGCCTCACCTGCAATGTTAATATTTACCCTTCCATCCTTTTGATCAGCTCCTCCCATTGCAGTCGTTCCACTTTCCAGTTCCTGCCCCACTTCTTCTCCTATTTCAGGAACATAAATAACCATTTCGTCCTCCACTCGTATGGCAAAGTTTATCTTGGTCTCATCTGCAGATTCCTTCAAGCCGCCTGCCTTATTTACCACATCAATCACTCGATCTTCTGCCTCAGCTTCATACACACCTGGTTTATTTACAGCACCTTTCACATCGACAATGACTACTCCTTCTTCAGCCGCATCCTCCGTATTCGTGTTCGTTTTATCTTCATTCATTACCCACTCTTCCTCCTGATCAAGTACATTACTTTCTTCTGATGCTGGTTCAAAGAAAAAATAAGCTGAAGCAAGGATAATACTTATGCCACCTAATGCAGCAAGTTTATTGGCTTTTATCCATTCAATCATTTAAAACATCCTTTCATTTTTAGCATAATCTGCAAAGGAAATTCATATCGTATATGAGTGAGTTTGCTTGTGAAGGGGGGATGAGCATGAACGTTGGAATCATTGGTACAGGAAATATGGGGAGAATATTGGCAGAAGCATTACTTGATGGAAAAGCCGTTTCCCCTTCAGCCATGATAATTACAAATCGAACAAAATCAAAAGCAGAAGAAATAAAGAACATATACGAGGATATTTATGTAGGAGATAACGGAAGAGATGTCGCTGAACGCTCCTCGCTAATCTTTGTTTGTGTGAAGCCTCATGATGTTCATCACGTGATTAAAGAGATTTCGCCATACCTAACGAAGGAAAAATGTATTGTTTCAATTACTAGCCCGATAAGTGTCAAACAATTAGAATCCATCGCCGATTGTTCTGTTGCTAGAGTCATTCCAAGTATAACGAATCGGGCCCTTACCGGTGTTTCATTACTATCGTTTGGTGAATGCAGTTCTTATTGGAAAAAACAAATACGGAGTCTGTTTGACCGGATTTCAAAGCCAATTGAAATTGAAGAGAACATTACCCGGGTAGCCTCTGATATCGTGAGCTGCGGACCAGCATTTTTCAGCTATTTAACACAGCGCTTTATTCTTGCCGCTGTGAAAGAGACAGAAATCGACCAGGAAACCGCAACGACGCTTGCTGAGGAAATGCTGATGGGAATGGGAGAACTAATGAAAAAAGGCTTTTATACGCTACCAACATTGCAGGAAAAGGTATGTGTAAAAGGGGGAATTACTGGAGAAGGAATTAAGGTGCTTGAAAATGAATTAGGAGATGTATTCGAACATGTTTTTCAGGCAACCCATGCAAAATTTAAAGAAGATCTTGAACAAGTAAAAAAGCACTACACCATTCAAACATAGTATTCTACAAACATCGACTGAATCCTTCCTTGTTTTTAAAATAATTTTAAAAGGCAAGTCGGCTATGAAAGCCGATCTTGCCTTTTCTAAATTACACTTTCCGGCTAATAAAGAAAATCCGTTCTGATTGTGTTTGCGGAGACACTGCTTCAAAATCAGCAATCACTTCGAGAACTTCAAACCCAGCTTCCTTAAGCCAATTGCCATACACTTCAATTGGAAAAGTACGCTGGAAATGAAGTTCATCATAGCGTTCATACTGACCTGTCTGCTGATCCAGAACAAAGAAACTCAAATCATGCTCCACACTATTTGGATGCTCTCCCTGATAGCTATGCCAAATATAGCTGATCTCTTCATCATTTAATGCAAAGGTCTGATTCATAAATATTTGCATAATCTTGTGAATCGAATGAACATCAAAGATAAAAAGCCCATTGTCATCCAGATGCTCATGGACACGCGAAAAAGTATCAAGAACCTCTTGCTCTGACTGCAGATAATTTAATGAATCACAAAAAATACCAATTACATCGAATCGGCCAAGCCCTTCAAGCTCAGCCATATTTTGCTGGTAAAATTGCACGTTCATCTCCTTATCTGCTGCCTTTCCTTGAGCAACCATAAGCATATCCTCAGAAAGATCAACGCCAGTTACTTCAAAACCTTCTTCAGCAAATTTAATGGAAAGCTCCCCTGTTCCACAAGCAAGATCAAGGATTTTTTTTCCATTTACATGAAATTTACTTACATAATTCTTTACGATTTCTACCCATTTATCATAGGGAACATCCTTCATTAATTCATCGTAAAGATAAGCAAACTTTCCATAGGTCATTGGTTAAGCTCGCTCTGAATATTCTCAAGCGGTGCATCGCCCCATAGGCGTTCTAAATTATAATAGCTTCTTTCATCCCGATGGAATACATGAGCAACAACATCGCCAAAATCAACAAGAATCCATCTTGCTTCATCAAAGCCTTCCATTCTCTTAACAGAATAGCCTAATTCCTCAGCTTTCTCTCTCATTTCCTTAGCAATGGCCTGAACCTGCTTGTCGGAATTTCCGTGGCAAATAACAAAATAATCTGCAATTAGAGAAATTCCTTTCATATTCAACGCAACTATTTGTTCCGCCCTTTTGTCATCTGCTGCCTTTACAGCGGTTAATAATAAATTTCTTTCACTCATTCAATCAATCCTCCGAATTCATAATTAGGTCATTATATGTGTGAAATGTTGCCGGAAAAACCGGCTGACCTTTTTTCATTAAAAAAAATATTGTATTTGAAATGGATTTTATTAATGCTTCATTCAGGCTTTTCTCAGCTATTTCCCGCACTTCCTCTACACCTGGAAAATGCCTGCCTGGTTCAATATAATCAGCTAAATAAATAATCTTCTCTAATAAAGTCATCCCAACTCTGCCAGAAGTATGAAATCTGATTGCATCTAGTATTTCTTCTTCTTCAATGCCCGCTTCTTTATGAACAAGAAAAGCCCCTACTGGAGCATGCCAAAGTTCACTATTGAATTGCAGAAGTCTGGCATCCATCTTCTGATCCATAATAATTTGTTTCATTTCCTCTTTTGGACGAAACTTGGCATAATCATGAAAAATCGCAGCAAGCTCCGCTTTTTTTTCATTCGCCCCATATTTTCTCGCTAATCTAATCGCTGTTTCCATGACACCAAGTGTATGAGTATAACGATGGTCTGTTAATTGTTCCTTCACTTTTAATAAGGCGAGGTTACGATCCATATAAGTGATTCTCCTTAATATAGCTCCTTACCGCTTCAGGAACAAGATAGCGTATGGTCTTATTCTCCTTTAAACGGCCGCGGATAAGACTGGAGGAAATGCCCATTTCAGGTACATCCGCATATAGAATTGGATATAGGCTTTCATGGCAATAAGATGGTCTTCTTACGCCAATAAATTGAACGATTTCAATTAGCTGATTGATATTTTTCCACTTTGGCAAATACTCAATCATATCAGCACCAATAATGAAATAGAATTGGTTATCTGGATGGCCTTCCGTAAGGATTTTCATTGTATCAAACGTATATGAAGGTCCTGTTCTTTCTAGTTCAATCAATTCAATTTTAAAATGAGGATGCCCTTCAATAGCTAATTTGAGCAAATTCACCCGGTCTTCATCTTTAACTGCATTTGTCTTTATTTTATGCGGAGGCTCTTGATTAGGCATAAACCATATTTCATTTAACTTATGCGTATGCAAAACTTCATTCGCAATAATTAAATGGCCGAGATGCGGCGGATCAAAAGTGCCTCCCAATATGCCGATTTTCTTCAAGTGCGCTCCTCCTGCTCCCTCTGTTTAGCTCTTAGGTAAAACGATTTGTTTATTTTCTCTCGATTGTTTATAAAGAACAATGATGTTTCCAATAATTTGTACGAGCTCAGCTCTCGTTCCTTTAGCCAATTGTTCTGCAACTGTATGCTTGTCCTCATCACAGTTTTGCAGAATACTGATTTTCATTAGCTCACGCGCTTCTAGCGCTTCACTAATTTGTTTAATCATATTATCATTAACCCCGCCTTTTCCTACTTGAAAAATTGGGTTCAGGCTGTGAGCCATTGAGCGTAAAAAACGCTTTTGTTTTCCTGTTAACATTTTCCTTATCCTCCCAGTTGGTTGAGTACAATGTTCTTCATGCGTTCGATATTTGGAAAAATGCCTGTCCATTTTTCAAAAGCAAGTGCTCCTTGATAAACAAACATATCTAACCCATTTTGTATTTTTGCACCTTTGTTTTTAGCTTCCCGCAAAATCTTTGTTTCAAGCGGATTATATATTATATCACTTACAAGTGCATCAGTCTCTAGATTATGTAAGGAAAGCGGAAGGCTTTCTATATTGGGAGACATCCCAATCGGTGTTGTTTGAATGAGCAATTGGTAATCTGCCAGTTTTTTCTCAGCTTCCTCTTTTCCAATAGCTGCTGAAGGAACATGAAATGGGCATTCATTTATTAGCTGTTCTGCCTTTTGCGTCGTTCGATTACATATGTCTAATCTGTTTACTCCTGCTTGAGCTAATGTAAAATAGAGTGCTCTTGCGGCACCGCCAGCTCCGATTATCAGAATGTTTTTCTCTTTTATCGTCGGCAGCAGCGTTAATAAACCCTGTAAGTACCCGCTGCCATCCGTATTATAACCGACAAACTTTCCATCTTCGTTCACAACCGTGTTCACTGCTCCGATGGCTTCTGCAAGCGGGTCAAGTTTGTCCAGCAATGGGATAATCGTTTCTTTATGCGGGATGGTAATATTAAAGCCAGCTGTTCCAATTGCCTTTAAACCAATCACAGCTTCCTTTAGGTTTTCTCTTCTCACATGCAGAGGCTGGTAATGAGCGTCTATTCCATAAGCTTGAAATAAATCATTGTGCATAGCAGGCGACATCGAATGAGCGATCGGATCCCCTATTACAGCAAAAAGCTTCTTCATGCTCCATCCCCCTGTTTATGAACTATTTAATCATACACTCTTTCGATTTCACAGAATAACCCTAGTCTTTAGATTAATGATTTTCTAATAAGCGCATGAACGCCTTTTGGTACATATGCAGCTACTTTTGCACCAGGTTCATTAACTGTAATCCAGCCAAGACCTGAGAAAACAATATCTGTTTTCCCTTCCTTAATTGTAAATTCATGCTTAACTAATTCAGGGAAACTCTCCATATCTTCCATTCTCGGCGGGGTTAGTAATTCGCCTGCATGATTCCTATATAACTCATCTGCTTTTTCGAACTTCGTACGATGAATATTGATTTCATTTGAAAAATGACATACAAAGGATCTGCGGCCGCCTGTTAGATAATCAAATCGAGCAAGTCCGCCAAAGAAAAGTGTTTGTCCTTCATTTAGCTGGTACACCTTTGGCTTGATTTCCTTCTTTGGTGTAATGATTTTCAAATCACGTTTATCAACATAATGGGCCATCTGGTGATGATTAATGATTCCAGGTGTATCGACAAGTGCTTTTCCATCGGATAATGGAATTTCAATAATATCTAGAGTTGTTCCCGGGAAATGAGATGTCGTAATTACATCTCCTTCACCTGTAACTTCTTTTAATATACGGTTAATAAATGTTGATTTCCCCACATTTGTACATCCGACGACATATACATCTTTTCCTTCACGATATTCATCAATGGCTGCAGCTACTTCATTGATAAACTGACCCTTCGCTGCACTTACAAGAAAAACTTCCTCTGGTCTTAAGCCAAGCTCTTTTGCTTCCTGTTTCATCCAATTGATCAGCTTATTCGGTTTCACAGATTTCGGCAGCAAATCTACTTTATTCCCTACAAGCAGGATTTTATTATTGCCAACGAATCGATGCAATCCCGGAAGCCAGCTTCCGTTAAAATCAAAAATATCGACAATTTTAACGATTAATGCATCACTTTTACCGATTTCATTTAATATTTTCAGAAAGTCATCATCTGTTAAATGAACATCCTGTACTTCATTATAATGTTTTAAGCGAAAGCAGCGCTGGCAAATAATTTCTTCTTTCTCAAGAGCAGATGTCGGTGCATAACCAATTGCTTCCCGGTCTTCTGTTTGAATCTTTACACCGCATCCGATACACGAATATTGTTCACTCACTTATTAATCCTCCCATTGGATCATTCCTTTTTTTCGGAACCAATTTAATATTTGTCTTTCTACCCTTCGATTAAAACGGGTTATAAATCCATCTGTTTGTGCAACTGGAACAACAAGAATTGTCCGGAATCCACTGCGATTCCCTCCGAGCACGTCAGTTAATAATTGATCGCCAATCACAACTGTCTCTTCCTTTGCAAGCCCCATCTCCTTTAGAGCCCGATTAAATGCTCGTCCTAACGGTTTCCTGGCTGCAGGGATAAACGGGATTTTTAGCGGGTCTGAAAAAGACCTTACACGGTCCTCATTATTATTCGAAACAATCGTTATCTTCACATTGCTATGTTTCATTTCTTCAAACCATTTAATTAATCTTGGTGTAGCGTTTGGGCGATCCCATTCGACTAATGTATTATCTAAATCTGTAATAATCCCTTTAATGCCTCTTTCCTTTAAAACTTCAGGAGTAATTTCAAAAATGCTTTTAGCATGCTGATCCGGCAAAAATTGCTTTAACACTATATTCACACCTCAATTACCTTCAAAATTATTATCAATCGTCCATTTTTCTTAACAATCATAACCAATTATAGTTGTTCTATCAAATACGAAAAGCAAAAATGCCTAATAAGTATAGTATATCCTTTTTAATGGAAAAATTTTTCGACAATATTCTTTGACTTCTTACCTGTGGATAACTTTATTCACATGAGCCACACCCATTTATATACTTTTCTAAATTTTATAAACAACTTAACCACAGGTTATCCACTTAATACTGTGGATAACAGAACGGTTGTTCTAACCGTTTATTTTTGCTAGAGTAAGGGTACAACAAAGAAACCTACATTATATGTATAAGGAATACTAAATAGAATCAAACTTTTTAAATTCTTTATGGAGGTGAATGGACATGCGCAAGCTATCAGACGAATTATTAATTGAATCGTATCATAAAGCAAGAGAGCTGAAACTGAGTCCCGATTTCATCCGCCTTATAGAAACAGAAATTCACAGACGCTCATTATCTCATAGAATAAAAGTTTCTTCATAAAATATACAAGCCCAATCAGGGCTTTTTTCTTTTTTAGAAAATAAGAATGTATAACTAGGAATGCAGAAAATTGTCTAGCTCCACCACTAACCACCTATTAAACTTCAGGTCCCCTCCGCAGCGATTGAGCCGACATCAATTTGCTCCATTCATTGTGTCACCTTTATCGAAAGAACCGGCTCTTCTGCGTTTGTACGGGGATGACCACGGCGCTTGCACTATTCTTAGTTAATTCGATCCGAAGAATTGAATCCTATACAGTCTCCCACCTTCACATCAAATGGTACTTGAATGGAAGGCAATGGGTTGAAGCTATCTTTTTCAAAAAGCAGTACGACCGTTGAGCCAAAGGAAAAGTATGCCATCTCATTTCCTTTCACTAATTCTTCTCCTTCATGAATGACTTCAATTGAATTTACAAACAATGCCCCAACCTTCACAATCGATATAAATCCGCCGCCATCTTGTTTAACCTCAGTAATTTTTCGATAATTTTTTGATAATGAATCTTTTCCATATTTCAATCCGTACTTATTAACTGGATAGGATTTTCCGCCTAGTGTCCATTGATCAATAACTTTTCCAGACACAGGGCTATGAATTCGATGATAATGGCTGGGACTAAGATAGAAGATCATATAATGTCCACCTGAATACTTTTCGACCTTCTGATCATCACCTAACATTTCTTTAATAGAATAATCTTTTCCTTTCACAGTGATAATATGATTCGGCTCAATGATGCCCACGTCTTCGATCACAGCATCCACTGGACTGCTAACTGTTTGTGTGTTCTGATCTGTCATTCTTGCCCCAGCTTTAAGCTTACGGGTAAAAAAGTCATGTAAAGTAGGATAGTCTTTCAGGTTTTTTTCCATTTCACTTTCATTGATTTGATACAATTTAGCAAAAGAAGGAATAAAGAATCGACTTGCTTTTGAAAGGGCAAATCTTTTTAAAATTCCTGACGTCCATTTTCCATTAGTCAGTTCAATCATCAGTCGATAAAAGGATTGAATCAATTATCCCGCCTCCATTTCAGTGTAAATTTACTCTTTACGTATAGTCATAAAAGCTATAAAATTAAATACTATTAATTATATCAGCAAATAAATACCATTTTATGAACTTATTTATAGTATGTGTTTCTTTCAAACAAACGAGGTGTTCCGTGAATGTTTTTATCAGATGTACTTGATCAAACGATTAAGAAGTTAAAAGCTCAGACAGCAAATGTATTAACTTTAGCAAATTTATCATTAGGCGGCTTTGCGATTATTTTTACCTTAAAAGGTAATCTTGAATTAAGCTTGCTGCTAATTTTTGTTGCGGCATTAGCCGACCGTTTTGATGGCATGGTTGCACGCAGGCTTAATATTGAATCAGATTTGGGAAAGCAATTAGATTCCATGAGTGATATTATATCATTTGGTGTTGCCCCTGCACTATTAATATATCAAGGAATTTTATTTGAATTTGGTGATCCTGGCGCTTTTTTCACGATTTTTTATATTGGATGCGGCGCTTTCCGGCTTGCCCGCTTTAATATTAGTGAGAACAATGGATATTTTACGGGTCTTCCTATAACTGCCGCAGGGTGTCTTGCTACCCTAAGTTATCTTGCCATTCCCTACTTTCCGGCCCAATTCTTTTTATTTATGATGATTATTCTTTCCTTTTTAATGGTTAGTCCGTTTAAACTAAGGAAGGTATAAAGTGAAATTTTAATCAGTAGGGGTTTTTCTCCCCCACCAGTTATAACTTTTTGTTCCCTCTACTTCTTGAAGTGGGGTCTTACAGCCCGTTAATCTGCGATAAAATGTTAAAAGCCGCACCCAATTGTTTAAAAAAGGGATGCGGCTTTCCATTTATTTTTTATTTATTTTTCCTCTGTCAGCTTTAAAAACTCCTCAACATCATCCATACATAATTGGACTGCTTTTTCCCAGAAATCTGGTTTTGTTAAATCGACATTTAAATGCTTCATCGCGAGGTCCTCGACCGTCATTGAAGCTGTGTCCTTCAGTAAAGCGATATACTTTTCTTCGTAGCCTTTTCCTTCTTCCAATGCTTTTGCATAAATACCGAGCGAGAATAGGTAACCGAATGTATATGGGAAATTATAAAATGGAACGCCTGTAATATAGAAATGCATTTTAGAGCCCCAGAATAGTGGATGATATTCATCAAGTGCATTTCCGTACGCTTCTTTCTGCGCTTCCTCCATCAATAGATTCAGTTTTTCTGTACTAACAGTCCCGTTTTTCCTCTCCTCATAGAAACGGGTCTCAAATAAGAATCGAGCGTGAATGTTCATTAATAGAGCAACAGAACGCTGTACCTTATCTTCCAGAAGCGTTATTTTCTCCTGCTCTGTTTTTGCATTTTTCACAGACGCATCAGATACAATCATTTCTGCTAAAGTTGATGCAGTCTCTGCCACATTCATCGCATAATTACGATTTAAAAGGTGAAGATCCCTCATTGCATACGTGTGGAAACCATGCCCAAGCTCATGAGCTAATGTTGAAATGTTTGAGGGTGTTCCAGAATAGGTCATAAAGATCCTCGATTGGCTGCTTTCAGGGAAATACGTATGAAATCCTCCGGGGGATTTCCCAGGCCGATCTTCTGCTTCAATCCATTTTTCCTCAAAAGCCATTTTAGCAAATGACGTCATTTCATCACCAAAGTGTGAAAACTGCTCTATAATAAATTCTGCACCTTCTTGATAGGATACCTTTGATTCTGTTTGATCAATGGATGCATCTAAATCATACCAGCTTAGCTTTTCAAGTCCAAGAAGCTCTGCTTTTCTATTTAAAAACTTTACGAGCGGCTGCTTGTTTTTCGAAATGACATCCCACATTGTAGAAAGCGTTTCTTTTGTCATCCGATTAATTGCTAGCGGTTCCTTTAAAACATCCTCCCAGCCACGCTGTTTATAGACATTTAGTCTAAAGCCAGCTAAGTGATTTAATGTTTTCGATAAGTAGTCTGATTGACCCTTCCATGCATCTTCCCATTTAGCAAACATTTCTTTTCGAACACTTCTGTCAGGGTTTGAAAATTTATTAGCCGCTTGACCGACTGATAAGCTCTTTTCCTTTCCATTCTCTGTAAATGGGATTTTTATATTCCCAACAACCAAATCATAAAGCTGGCTCCAGCTATGGTATCCGTCAACCCCAAGTGCATTGATTAAGTTTTCTTCCTCTTTTGATAGTTTTTCAGAAGCTGTTTTTCGTCGTTCAGTAAGAACAAATGCCAATTCTTTTAGACCCGATGTTTGGATTAATTCAGCCCATACTTCAGAATCATAGCTTGTCAGCTTTTCATCAAAAAGCGTGAGAACGGACAAGAAAGCTGCACTTAATTGTGTAATGGCAGCACGATGTTCAGCAGCTTTTTTGTCCTCCGTATTCTGCGCTTGTAAACAGCTGACAAATGCCCCTGCTTCACGCAGCTTTTTTGTAACAGATTGAAATTTTTCCATTAAGTTTACGATATCTTTCTGATCAGAAATGGAATTTGTTTGTTCCCAATTATGTACGATTGTTTCAAAATCATTTATTTTTTCTTTTGTTTCTATTAAATGTGTGAGAAATGCTTCGGATGAACTTCCGCCTTTAAAAAAGACATCCAAATCCCATACTGGTGAATATGTAGTTGCTGTCATACATCTTCCTCCTTCTGTTATTACCTCTCAGACTAATTACATCTATATTATAAGGTAACTTTTCGGAAATTTCTATCAATAAACATTATAGCAAGAACCCATTCGTGCATAACTTCCCATAAGAAGAGTAAAGGAAGTCCAATAGGCGCTAGACCGTTCTATAATTTGAAGATGGTACCGCTTTGATATTTTTGAATAAACAAAAAGCTTATGCAATATATGCATAAGCTTCCACTAGCAATTCCCGCCGAAATAAAACCAGCCGCCAAAGACAAGCAATAAAATTAAGAGCACAACTGCGAGAGCTAACCAAAAACCGCCTCCACCATAATAGGGAGCAGGGCATGGGGGCGGCGGACAACTGAATGTGTATGGACATCCATATGGCATAAACTTCTGCCTCCCTTCTTGTATTAATAAATTATGTGTGTCATTAGGAACTTGTATAGGCTTATGTGTATTTTCCATCCATTTTTAGGATGAATCCTTTGCTTCTGTCTCCTGTTTTCCGTTACTATTGGGGAAGACAATATGACTAATCAGCAGTTGGAGTGAAAAGAATGAATGGATTAATAAAATTATTTCTGCCATGTATGATTGGATTCTCCCTATTCATGGCGGGCTGTTCGAACGGAGAGCAAACAGAAAAGGAACAGACCACAAAAAAGAATGAGCCTGTTCAAGTGAGCAAATTCGAAATCAAAAAGGCATCTCCTCAACGCCTTGAACGCATTAATGGGTTAGGGTATCCAGGAAATGATGAGGGTCTATACATAGCTTCACATCAAGGAATAAAGATTTATACTGATGAAGGCTGGCTTGAAGGATCCTCCCAAAAACATGAATACATGGGGTATCAGGCAAGTGTGGATGGATTTTATGCAAGCGGCAGTGCAGAAGAAGGCTCTAATTTAAAATCACCGCTTGGGTTAGTAAAAAGTACGGACAAAGGGGCTACACTTGAAAAACTCGCTTTTTACGGTGAAAGCAATTTTCAATTTTTATCAAAGGGCTATGGGACAAATGTGATTTATATAATCAATCAAAAGGAAAATTCAGTGCTAGGGCCAGGGGTCTATCTTTCAGAAGATGAAGGAAAATCGTGGAACCCTGTTGCCTTAAAAGGGTTTGATGCCGATACGTTAGGTATGATTGCAGCACATCCTGCGAATAGCAGCAAGATGGCGATGTCTACTAGAAGCGGCATATATTTGTCCGAGGATAAAGGGGAAAATATGAAAAAGGTAACGCCCCCAGTTATGACGACAGCATTAGCGTTTTCGGTAGAAAACCTCTACTATTCAGCAGTAGAAGACAACAAAGTGCTTTTTTATCGTATAGATATAAATACGAATCAAGCCGTTCAGCTGGAAATTCCTTTCTTAAATTATGATAACCCAGTTACATTTATTGCTGTGGATCAAAAGAATAACGATACAATTTCCTTTGCGACCTACTTAAACGATGTGTATGAATCAAATGATGGCGGAAAGAATTGGAATTTAGTATTAAAGAATGGGAAAATAGAATAGAAAAAAATCTCAGGCAAGTAACTTTAGCCTGAGATTTTTTTTATATTTGCTGCTGAACTGCATTCTTTACCGCTTTTACTTCATATAGCCCGCCTTCAGAACTAACGATATATTCTGGCTTTGGCTTGCCTAAATTAGCCTTGTGCCCAGCAATATGCTCCTCACTCTTCTCCCACTTCTTCCAAAACTCCTCAGACTCCCAGCGGATCATCACAAGTACCTCTTCATCCCCACGGCGGCTTTTCTTCACCATTACAGTCGAATCAATAAAGCCTTCTTGTTTCTCAATTATCCCTTGACCACCGAAGCGGTTAACAACTTGTTCAGCATTTCCTTCAGTTACAACAATTTTTTTCATCTGAACAAACATGAAATCATCTCCAATCACTAGTAATAACTCTATAGTAATTGATAATGATTTTCAGTGTCAACTCTTAACTATTTTTAACCATACTAACTATTCTTCCTCTTTTCCTTCTCCGCCCGGTAAAACTCGTGAAACATCTTCATTAATGCCCGCTTTTCGATCCGCGATACATAGCTTCTGGATATGCCCAGCTCTTTTGCGATTTCTCTTTGTGTTTTTTCCTTTTTTAAGTCAAGACCAAAGCGCCCAACGATAACTTCCTTTTCCCTGTCATCTAGCACAGTGATGTATTCCTTTACTTTTTCTAGCTCCATATTTAATTGGATTGTATTTATGACGTCTTCAGAATCTGATTTGAGGACATCAATAAGTGAAATTTCATTCCCCTCTTTATCTTGACCAATCGGATCATGAAGGGAGACGTCTTTCTTTGTCTTTTTCAACGCTCTCAAATGCATAAGAATCTCGTTTTCAATGCAACGAGCCGCATACGTAGCAAGCTTCGTTCCCTTACCTTCTGAATAGCTTTCAATTGCCTTAATTAGTCCTATCGTACCGATGGAGATGAGATCTTCCGCATCCTCACCCGTATTTTCAAATTTTTTGACAATATGAGCGACTAATCGCAAATTGTGTTCAATCAACATATTGCGTGCATGTGAATCACCAGCAGCCATTAGCTGCAAATACTTTTTTTCATCAGCAGCAGATAACGGTTGAGGAAATGCATTGTTCTTTACATAAGAAACAAGAAAGACAATTTCCTTAACTAAATAACCAAGTGCAGTTAAAATCCCAGACATTTTTCCACCCCCGCTTTTTCGGCCATTTGCCTATACATAATTCCTATGTAGCAAAGGAGTTGTTTTTGTCTGTCCACCTATATATTTTATAGGGGAATTATTTCCAAACACTTTTTTTATGGACAATGTTTACTTCCTTTCGCTACAATAAAGTGAAACTTCTATCAGTTGGGAGACCTTACTTCCCTGGATTGTCAGTTGCACAAATCACGTTCCAGATTCCTGTGACCTTTGTCTGAATAGAAAATTCTGTCCAGCTTCAGGCATTATGTGTAGAATTTTTTGTTCACTAAACTGCTTAAAAAATGAGTATTACCCATTAATCTATAATAAATTGAGTATACTTTAAGGTGGGAAAAACTTGATTAATCGTGTAGTTTTAGCACTAGTTTTTTTTATTGTTTTATTAGCAAGCTTAGCAGAAATTATATTTAAAGGTTTTTCATTAAAAACCATTCTCTTATTAATCGCTACAATCATTGTTATTGCATTTTTGTGGATGAGTCCAAAGAAAAGGGATTAGTCCTTTCATTTAATCTAGTTTTAACTGAATGCTGCTTTGGACTTCATTAGTTTGGAGAGGACAAAATTGTCCGAACCTGAGCCTGCTTAGGACAGATTTCGCAAATACAAGTTTATTTCTGTCTGGACTTTTGGGCATTTTCTCGGAAAACACTATTCGTTTATATCTTATAAAAAAAGGGATTAACCATTTGGCTAATCCCTTTTTCTTGTTTATTCAACAACACTCACATCTGAGTAAATAATTAATCCTATAGTTGTGCAAAGTACTAGCCCCATCACAATTGTAAACATGATATAGCCTCCCTTTAAACTCCCTTATCTATTTTAAATTTACCATAAACACATCGAGTATATTTAAAACAAATATGAACATTCTGTTAAGGAAGGAACTATAATTGAATCTATGCTTTTCTCTTCTTTTTTCGGAATTCAAGGGTCAGCAGCAATACATGTAACGACATCAGATCTCCTCCTCTAACTTAAGCTAGGTGGAATCCTTCTCCACCCATAAGATTGCTTGACGGCATTGCATAAAAAGATTCATCTTAAACTACCACCTTTCACTGTTATTTTCAGATAAATTAAAAGTGACGATACATTGAGAATTGGCGATCACGGTTATCTTCTTGAATTTTTTTAACCATTTGATTATGAATTACTTCTTCAATTGAAACATTGCGTTTCTTAATCGTAATTGTAAAAAACAATATATTTAATGTCATGATGGGTTTCACCTCCTTTAAATAGTCCCTTTAATGATAAATGTACAAGCGTCTTGAGCACGATAAACACAAGGCAAGCCTTCTATATTTCTTAGTTAGGGACAAAAAAACCGCAAAGAGACATAGCTCCTGCGGCGACTTAATTTTAGGCATAAAAATGCGCAGGAACACGATTCTCCCTGCGGCATGGATAAGCTAAGTAAAATAAATTAAGCGATCCATTCCCTGTAGGTCGAATTCGTTAAATATAAAGCTGCATGTAATTTTCTAGTAGCAATCAAGTTCATCATCATTTCATTCGACCTCCTTTTTAGAAAATTTTTCACTTACATTGGTAATTATAGCCACATACGATCTATTTGTAAACCTTTTTTTCGCCTAAATTTTAAATTTTTCCAATTATATTACTCGACAAAAAACGCCCGCAATTGGGCGTTTTCTATAGATTATTAATTTTCCAACGCTTGTTGTAAGTCTTCGATTAAATCTTCCACATCTTCCAGTCCCACGGAAATACGTACCAATCCATCCGTGATTCCAAGCTCCGCACGACGCTCTTGCGGAATGGAAGCATGTGTCATTCTTGCAGGAACAGAAATTAAGCTTTCGACAGCTCCAAGGCTTTCCGCTAATGTAAAATATTTTATTTTTTTCAGAAGAATATCTGCGTTTTCTTCACTGCCTACATCAAAGGAAATCATCCCTCCAAAGCCTCTCGCTTGCTGCTTAGCAATGTCATGATTTGGATGAGTTTCAAGACCTGGATAATAAACCTTCGTTACAGATGGATGGCTCTGTAGAAACTCAACAATTGCTCGCGTATTGCTCTCTGTTTCTTCCATACGAATACCCAGTGTTTTTATTCCTCTCATCAGAAGCCATGAATCCTGAGGTCCAAGCACACCGCCTGTTGAGTTTTGCACAAAATGCATATCTGCAGCCAGTTCATCACTATTTACAACGACTAATCCGGCAACAACATCACTATGTCCGCCAATGTATTTCGTTGCACTATGAAGGACAATATCCGCTCCAAATTCAATCGGTGTTTGCCAGTATGGTGTGGAGAATGTATTATCAACAATTGTCAGCAATTGATGTTCCTTTGCTACTTTTGCCGCCTCTGCAATGTCTGTAATTTTTAAAAGCGGGTTAGTCGGAGATTCTAAGTAAAGAGCTTTCGTATTTGGTTTGATTTCAGCTTTAATATTTTCAAGCTTACTCGTATCAACAAAAGTTGATTCAATGCCAAAACGATTCAATACTTTTGTCATCACTCGATATGACCCGCCGTATACATCATCAGTCATGATAACATGATCGCCGCTATTAAATAGCATCATAACAGCAGTAATTGCTGCCATGCCTGAACCAAATGCAAATCCTGCATTTCCGCCTTCTAAATCTTTTATTAATTCCTCAAGGGCATGCCGTGTCGGGTTGCCCGTCCGTGAGTATTCAAATCCTTTATGCTTCCCAACACTTTCTTGTTTGTAAGTGCTCACTTGGTAAATCGGCACAGATACTGCACCAGTATTGGGATCTCCAGAAATTCCGCCATGAATGAGTTTCGTTTTTCTTCTCATTTAAATACCGCCTTCATAAATTTTTTTGCTAATATATCGGTCACTGCCATCAGGAAAAATCGTCACAATATTTGTTCCTCCCTTGGCTTTCTTGGCTTCTTCTAATGCAGCATAAAGGGCTGCACCTGAGGAACTTCCAACTAATAATCCTTCCTTTAAAGCCAATTCCCGAACGAAGCGAAAAGCATTCTCGTCAAGGACCGTATGGATCGCATCGAAAAAAGAAGGATCAATAAATTCAGGCAAGAACTCCATTCCAATCCCTTCGGTTTTATGAGGACCAGATTCACCACCGTTTAAAATCGATCCTTCCGGTTCCACAATCACAGTTTTTATCTTATGGTTCTTTTCTTTTAAAAAGCGGGAAGTCCCCATAAAGGTACCGCCAGATCCCGCTCCTGCAACAAAAATATCGATTTGGCCATCCATCTGTTCCCAAATTTCCGGTCCTAGCGTTTTATAGTACGTATGCGGATTTGCAGGATTCGCAAATTGCTGTGGACAAAATGAATTCGGAATATCATCATGCAGCTGCTTTGCCCTCGCAATTGCACCTGCCATTCCTTCACTTGTTGGAGTATGGACAATTTCTGCTCCAAGTGCCTTCATAATGACTTGTTTTTCCATACTAAACTTTTCCGGCATACATACAATTACGTTAATTCCTTTATTCAAAGCAGCAAGTGCTAAGCCAATTCCTGTATTCCCTGCCGTTGGTTCAATGACAGTTCCGCCTTCCCTTAGCTTTCCGCTTTCAATGGCTTCCCTTAAGAGCTCCTGCCCAAGACGGTCTTTCACACTTCCTCCAGGGTTTAAAAACTCAAGCTTAGCAAATAAGCGGACTCCTGCTGGAAGAGCAAATTGATTTAACTCCAGAATGGGTGTATTCCCAATTAATTCATGAACATTTTTAACGATGTTCAAAAAAATCCCTCCTTCGTACGGAGTTATTGTTTCATCGCTGCTACGATCTTCATAACCAAATCAGCTGAATGTAATGCAGCCTTTTCAAGGAATTGATCAAATGAGACATTTGATTCTTTTCCTGCAATATCTGAAAGAGAGCGGATAACGACAAATGGCGTTCCAAACTGATAGGACACTTGTGCAATTGCCGCAGCTTCCATTTCAACAGCTTGAAGGTCAGTAAATTTGTCGCGAATAAACTCTACTCTAACAGGATCATTCATAAATGAATCCCCAGTTGCAATTAATCCGCGTACAACTTGAATATCTTTAATTTCTTTCGCACATTCCTCCGCAACCTGGATTAACCGGCTGTTCGCTTCAAAAGCTGGCGGCAGCTGCGGAACCTGACCATATTCATAGCCAAATACTGTTACATCAACATCATGATGTCTTACTTCAGTAGAAATAACTACATCCCCTACATTTAACTGTGGATTAAATCCTCCAGCAGACCCTGTGTTAATGACGTAATCTGGTTTGTATCTCTCTAGAAGAATAGCAGTTGATAATGCTGCATTTACTTTTCCAATTCCTGAGCGCAAAAGCACAACGTCTACTCCATTCATTTTTCCGCTTGTATACTCGCAGCCCGCGATCACTTCTTGTGTTTTATCTTCAATTTTTTCTCTTAATAGTGTTACTTCTTCTTCCATTGCTCCGATGATTGCTATTTTCATTATCAAAACCTCTTTCTTAATTTTTCACTCCTTCCATAATCCACACAAATTCATTGCATTGCTCGAACTTTTGCGTAAAACCATTCCGTTCTAACACCCCTTTTAAAAATGGGATTGTTGTATAGTATTCACGCTGCAAATCCTCTGCTAGATTATGAAAGCCGTTTTCCATTGCTTTTTCAATTGCTCTCTTATAGCTTTTAGCAGACTCATACATTGTATCCGCAAAGACTATTTTACCACCAGAGGCAAGCAGGTTTCCATACTTGGCAATAGCTGTTTCTTTTTCTTCATCGGTTAAATGGTGAAATGCATAAGAACTTACAAATGTATCGATTGGCTGATCAAGAGGAAAACTTAGAAAATCGCCATCTACAATCACTGCCTTATTTGCCAGTTTTTGATTAGCAATTTTTCTCATCGATGGAGATGGCTCCACTCCCGTTACCTTCAACCCTTTTTCAATCATCTTTATTGTTAAATTTCCCGTACCAGGTCCAAATTCAAGGACGTGTCCAAATGAGCGATCAGCAACTTTCTGCAATAATTGATCATAATGTTTAAACACTTCTTTATATTCTATATCGTTTCCAGTCACACTTTCATCGTAGGTGTCAGCCCACTGCTCAAACAGCTCGATAAACTCCATCCCCATCTCACTCACTCCTCTATATTATACACACACAATTCCTATGAGTATAGTATGGATTAAATAAAAACATGTTCTTAATTTAGCATAAGTGCGCAAAACATTCAAGAATGAATGAAAGCTAGTCAGTTTTCTATAAAAAAACACCCATTTTTTAGAATCTGGGTGTTTAAAACTTAAAAACTATAGGTGACTTGACCTTCTCGCCTTATTTTTCAATGAGGCATTTAAGCCAGCTGAAAGAAGATAAAATGAAAATAGCAAGAGCATATAAGCCATTAATGGATAAAGGATGATCCATTGGGAGTGGTATAAAAAGGATCTGGACTGACCAATTAGCCCTGACCATTCGTTTGTTATTGAAAGATAGATTGTTGGAAAATACTGTTTTTCTGTTCCTCCAAGAAAAAGATTAAAGATTCCTAGCTGTCCGATAATATGTAATACTTGTATGCATTCATTTACAAATAGAGCAAGCAAATTGCCTTTCAAAGCTGGAAAAATGTGCTTTCTGGAAATATGGCGGTTGCTTCCTCCAAGTGTTTTTGCTGCTTCTACATAAGCATTTTTCTTTATTTCAATTGTTAAATTAAAAATAACGTTGTAAACCCCAGGTATACCTAATATCGTCATTAATAAGCCTTGAATGACTGCTAAATATATAGGCGGAAGAGTCGGCTCGATATTTATTCCAGCCAAAATAAAATAAATAATGATAAAAATGGGGATGCCGCTAAATAATGATATGTGCTTATTCTTTTTCTTATTGTCTGGAGACATTACCCCATTTAAGACTCCAAAAGCTGTGCCAATTGACAGTCTCATTACAGCAACAATCAGTACTGTAAAGACAGTGTATTTTGCCCCATAAAGCAATAGAGTGAGAATATCATATCCCCATTTGTCAGTACCAAATACATGCTCTTTGGATGGAGGGAAAGGAGAACCTTTAAGCTGCTGTTTTCCATCATCAGTCGTTATATACTCTATTTTTTTGGAATACTCCAGATCATAAGGTGCTATATATGGACCAATTAATGAAATTATGACAAAGAAAGACAAGAGTACAATTCCTATAACCAGTAAAATATTAGGCTTTCGTCTCATTTGGCTAGCCGCCTTTCTGCTGCAGCCAATAATAATCTTAGTGAATGATAACAGAACAAGTATAGGATAAATAAGGATAGTAGGCAGATGATCACTAGATTGTATTGATACCCAAACTTAATAGAATGAACGAATATCAATGATGTCAGTCCACGAGTATTATATAAATACTCAACAATGAAGAGATTGCCAATCATAATGCTCAATACTTTATGTATATCAGCCTTTAAAAAAGGAAGAACATTTGTTGTGACATGGAAGAAGTATATATATTTTTTGCTGAGCCCCTTTGATTTTGCCAAAAGAATATAGTCCTCAGCGGTTATTTCCGAAGTTGCTTCAGATAAACTCCTTACTAAATAGATGGCTGGGATAATGATTAATGTAAGGATCGGCAAAAAAATGGCCGGATCATCAATGGAGGAAGAAGCTACTTTAAAAGTCTTAACTCCGAGATTTTTGTTTACATAGACCACCGCTATTTGCAGCATAAGTACTAAAAGAAAATCTGGAACCATTCCTAAAAAACCTAAGCTTGCATTTATCCATCGATTTGATTTCTTCCAAAGGAAAATTCCTAAAAAGATTGAAATTGCAATAACAATGATTGCCGAGACTATTAAATATAAGTAGGAAGCTAAAAAAAAGGAAACTAAGTCATTAAGAATCAAACGAGTTCGGCCTCCCTGAGAATAATACCAAGCATCTCCAGAAAAAAGCCCCATCAAGAATTCTTTAATAACTGCAGCCATTCCATCTATATCGAATGATACCTTTTCATCCTTATTGAATAACCCTAAAGGAAGGGCAGCAAGGATTAACAATAAAAAAAGACTCAATACGTGTCGATATAAAGCTATCATTTTTCCTCCAAGAACATTAATTTACATTTATTTTATCAGAATCTTCTACCATTTAAAAAACTATTTTAATACTAAAGGGAATACTATAGAGGTTTATATGTAAATTGTATTAAAATATCAAGAGGAATATATATAGGAGGCACATTGAGATATGAACTTTCAGCTTGACTTAATTGAGGACAAGATCGAATTTTTTGAAGCCTATGATTTAAAAACATTAGAGAAAAATATTCAAATTCAAATTGACAATAATAGAGCAATTTTACTTTCTGTCCATCATGTTTCACATCAGATGAGCTTAGATGAGAATGGGAGAAGGTATTATTCGGCAGTTGTGCATTTTAAAGCAAAAAGATGAGGCGAGCATGCCTCATCTTTTTAGATTCTTACTTCTTTTCTACTTCTTTTAATTCTTCTACTTTCGTTGGTTTCCAGCCTTGACCATCGACCCAGTCAATATAGACGCGATATATTTGCTTTTGGTCCTTTGTCGTAATCGTTCCAACTGATTTATTAAATCCATTGTTTCCAAGGAACCAGACACTCATATTGCTTTGATCAACACCTGTTGCATATGACATTGCCTGAAGCATTTCTGCCCAGTCTACAGATTCTTTATCGTAAACAGCATAATGTTCCCCAGTTTGTGTTGTACCAATTGGGTTCCAGCTCGGATTTTCAATTGTCTTTTTCACATTTCCAGTACTTCCGCCTTCGGTGACAACCGCTTCTTCTTCATTAGCTGGAACTAGATCTATCTCTTCATCATCTTCTGTATTTGCAGCAGTTTCTTTGCTTTCATCTGTGCTTTCTGTTTCAGAATCGGTTTCCTTTTCATCTTTCTTTTCATCCATAGCTGATTTCTTATTTTCTTCTGTATCCCTATTTTTCTCGTCTTGTTTTGACTCTATTTGCTGTTCTTTTTCTGCTGCATTTTCATCATTGCCTCCGAAGAATATTTTTACAGAAACAAAAATAATTAGCAGTATAACAAGCCCAATGAGCATATTTAAGATTAAATTGGTTTTTCTGCGTTTTCCCCTCAATTCGGAACGTGATTCCCGACTTGATGAATCGAAATTACGGTTCATAAGAAAGATTCTCCTTCCCATACTTCTTCATTCTATTGTTATAAGATATTCTTCAATATTTTATCATGAGTTATGTAACATTGAAAAATATCTCTGCCTACCCAGGATTAACCCTCTCCATACCAGACGGAAAATTAGCAAGGAAAGTTTCACTTTAACATGATTCTAACGAATAGAAAAGAGACTAATGCTTTAATTTTGACTGTGATCATGGTTATAGATTTCTTTTACAATATCTGCGAATAACGGACTGGCACTGCTTGTATTCCCGGTTGCCCCCAGCCTTACAGTAACAAGTGCATATTTGGGTTTATCAAACGGGAAATAACCTGCAAACCATTTATTATAAAGAGGCTTATCCCCAAGCGTTCTCCCCGTTTCTCCTGTACCAGACTTTCCAGCTACTTCATATGGAAGGTCTTGCAGGCTTCTTCCTGTTCCATTCTTATTAACTACCACTTCACGAAGTAGTTTCTGCAGCTTCATTGCCGTATAAGGAGAAAGAGTATCACCTTCAATTTCCTGTTCTTTAAAATCAAGCAATGACGTACTATTTTTATATTCAACTTTAGAAGCCACTCGAACCATTTCTTTTGTACCTCCTCTTGCAATCGTTGCCATCATATTAGCAACAGCTAACGGAGTTGCACGAACCTCATGCTGGCCAATACCTGTAAGCGCAACAAAATTATTATCTTTTTTCGCATCCTCTGATAAGAAGATTCTTCCCTTATCTTCTTGCAGCTGTTTGAAATCCTCAAAGTGGTAAATATCCCCTATCCAGCCAACAGAGCCTGTTAATGATAGCTTTTCAGCATAATTCCCGAGAATATTTGGGTCTATTTCCTTTAATTCTTTCGCTATCGTAGCAAACGTATTATTGCAGCTTCTAGCAAAGCTTGTTAAAAAATCAAGCATTCCATATTGAAATAATGGATCTGGCTCTCCTGTAATTGTCTTGCTGCAATCAAATTGGCGGGATGGATTTGTAAGTTCATAATCTATTGCCGCGGCTGTTACTACCGTTTTAAAAACAGATCCGATAATCTGCTCCTTTAACATGAGGTTTTCCGTCCCGCCGTTTTCTTTATTAAAAGGATCATCTTTGTTGATGGCAGGACGGGATACCATTGCTAGTACAGAGTTCGTTTCTATATCAATAAGTACCGCTCCGCCCCGTTCAATTCCATGCTGGTCAACCAATTGCTCAACCACAGTCTGTAAATTAGGGTCCAATGTCGTTTTAATATTAACTGGATAAAAGGGATTTGCTGGTTCCACATATTTTACATTTATCCCGAATAATGGACCTCCCGTCGCATCAACATGATAGACGAGCTTTGACTTTCCATCAGGCAATAGAAATTCATCAAAGCTTTTCTCCATTCCAGTTAGTCCAACCATCGTTTGGGAAGAAAGCTCCTTGTCAGGATAACGATTGCGGAGCAATGTTTCGTTTTCTCCTGTAATGCCAATTAAATGCTCTGCAGGGTTCTGGACTAAATGATACTTTTTTTCAACTGCAAACACCCCAGGAATTTGCAGCCCATTGATTTTTTCCATTTGGGGTTCAGTTAATTCGATTGGCTCGCCATAAGCAAATGGTTTTTTCGCCTTTTCCACTGCATATTTAAGTGCATATTCAGATACACCAATGATTTCAGATATACGTTTACTGTCCCAGTCCATTTTTTTCAAAAACGGAAAGAGAATAAGTACTGGTTTGCTTTGGTGAGTAATAGGTGTCCCGTCTTTGTAAAGAAAATTTCCTCTGCCTGTGTCAAGGATCATCTCCTGTGAACGCTGACTGACGCTAGCCTCCAATAGATTGATCTCCCTTTTTGTAAAATGCTCTGTTGCCACTATTTGAAGCTGTGTCAGCCTGGCAAGCAAAACCATTAATCCCGCTAAACATAAACATAACCATATTATTGCTCGTTTTTTCCACATAAAAAACACCTCGTCAAAAGTTTTGACGAGGTTTCAACTTTTCAAACTATTTAAAAGCTGAATATTGAGAGACGGAAGTATTTTTATGTGACTGATTTTGGCTAGTTCCCCCATTTGAGGGTTCGTAAAATTATTTACATTACCGAATATGCCGTTTTTACCCATTAGTGATTTTTTCCGCATTTTGCCGATTACAGGCATCTAGCTATTTCGTAACGGTTTTGCTCTTTTTTTCAGGCATATTATATGAAAAAAGGAGAAGGTTGCCCCTTCTCCCTCATTTACCTATTTTCTTATTTAATCGTAATGATTCGTACGTCCATTTCTCCACCAGGTGTTTGCACCTTTACTTCTTCGCCTACTTTATGACCGATTAAACTTTTCGCAATTGGAGAGTCATTAGAAATCTTGCCATCAAATGGATCTGCTTCAGCACTTCCAACAATCGTATAAGTTTCTTCTTCTCCATCTGGAAGCTCAATAAATGTAACAGAGCGTCCTAATGCGACTGTATCTCCACTCATTTCGTCTTCTGAAATGATTTTTGCATTACGGATCATATTCTCAATGGTTGTAATACGACCTTCCACGAATGCCTGCTCTTCTTTTGCTGAATCGTACTCAGAGTTTTCTGATAAGTCACCGAAGCTACGGGCAATTTTAATTCGTTCTACTACTTCTTTACGCTTAACTGATTTTAAATATTCTAATTCCTGTTCAAGCTTCTCTTTTCCAGCTTGTGTCATAGGGAAAACTTTTTCCATTGCCAAAACCTTCACTCCTTCAAATTTTCACAATTCACATCGTGATTGTGTTCTTTCATTTTTTATGTAAGAAGAAAAATGCATAGGAGCGCGTCCTTTTCTAAAGGACGCGCATTGAATAGTCTACTACAGGACTTATTATATATTTTCTATGCTATTGTGTCATAAAAAAGACTTTTGTTCAAGAATTGTTTGAATTTTTGTGACCATCAAGTCGATTGCCACATGATTATGTCCGCCTTCAGGGATAATGATATCCGCATACCGCTTTGTCGGTTCAATGAATTGATTATGCATGGGGCGAACGACATTCACGTACTGATCAATAACAGAATCCATTGTTCTGCCGCGTTCAGTAATATCTCTAGACAAACGGCGAATAATGCGAAGATCAGCATCTGTATCAACAAAAAGTTTGATATCCATCAGATTACGCAGACGCTCATCCTCTAAGACTAGAATTCCTTCTAGAATAATTACATCTTTCGGTTCAACAGTTATCACTTCATTTGATCTCGTATGCATCGCATAATCATAGACAGGCTTGTTAATTCCTTCGTATCTTAACAGCTTTTGAATATGTTCAATTAATAAATCATTATCAAACGCAAGGGGATGATCATAATTTGTTTTCAATCGTTCTTCAAAAGGCAAATGTGTTTGGTCCTTATAATAATAATCCTGCTCTAGCATCAAAATCGAGTGTCCTTTAAAAAATTCATAAATTGATTTCGTCACACTCGTCTTTCCTGAACCAGAGCCGCCGGTCACACCGATGACAACAGGTTTGCGTTCCATAGGGGTTAAATCTCCTTTCGCATCATGTTGTTCGGGTATACCGGTTTATCAAGCTTAAATTGAACAATTTGAAGCGGATGCCGCGCTGCGTCCAGCTCATTCCCATCTTCATCCCAAACTTTTTCAATCACGTGGGTAAAGTTCTTAATTTCTGGTCCAAAAAACTCTACTTCCTGCCCCGGTTTAAAATGATTGCGCTGCTGAAGTGTAACGATTTGTGTTTCTGAATTATAGTCTAGAACCAAGCCAACGAAATCAAAATTCGTCTTTTTGCTATGATTTCCAAACATTTGCTCCTTATACCCCGGAACACCTTCAAAAAATGCCGGAGCTGTTTCACGGTTGGCACACTTCGCTAATTCTTCTAGCCATTCTTGCTTAATTTTGAAGTTTGCCGGATCAGCACAATAGGCATCAATTACTTTCCGATACACGCTGACAACTGTAGCAATATAATGAATGGATTTCATTCGTCCTTCAATTTTTAAGCTGTCTATTCCAAGCTCAATCATTTCCGGAATAGATTGAATTAAATTGAGATCCTTCGGGCTCATAGCAAATGGGGAATCCCCTTCATTAAAGAAAGGAAGCTCATTTTCCCCTTCTAATTGGAAGAGATCATAATCCCAGCGGCACGACTGACAGCAGCCCCCTCGATTTGAGTCACGAGCTGTCATATGGTTACTTAGTGTACAGCGTCCTGAATAAGCAATACACATCGCACCATGAACAAAGGTTTCGATTTCGATATCTACCTTTTCTTTCATTTCACGAATTTCTTCTGCACTTGTTTCCCGTGCAAGTACAACACGCTCTAGTCCTTCTTCTTTCCAAAACTGTACAGCTTTCCAGTTGGATAAAGATTGCTGTGTGCTCAAATGAACTTCAATTTCTGGAGCAACTCTGCGGCAAGTCTCAATAATTAATGGGTCTGCTACAATAATACCCGCAATTCCTGCTTCTTTTAACCCAAGCATATACTCTTCTAGCCCATCAATGTTTTCGTTATGAGCATAAATATTTGTTGTCACGTATATTTTCGCACCGTATTTTTTGGCGAATTCTACGCCTTCTTTCATTTCTTCAAATGTAAAATTATCTGCATTTGAACGTAAGCCATACTCTTGGCCACCAATAAATACAGCATCCGCGCCATAATGAACGGCAATTTTCAACTTTTCTAAGTTCCCTGCTGGTGCAAGCAATTCGGGTTTCTTCACGATTACCCTTTTGCCGTCCACAATTTGGGAAATTTTATCTTCCACTACTGTCATAGGTAATCCTCCTAATTAAACGCGCAAGCGCCTTGCTTAGCCTAGGGCTAGCATAGACAAGCCTCTCTAGAGGATTGGCTGTGGACAATCACTAGGCAGCTTGCACTAGATATTTTTAATAAACCGTTTCTTTAAAGAAAAACCCTGTGTCCAATGGACGATTAGCAGGCTGAATTTCTTCTATTTCACTTAATAGCTCGTCCTTCACATCATCATATTGATCTGGGTCTTCGACACAAAGATCAATTGCTTTCCGATATCGCTTTGTTACTTCAAGGATATATTCAGGACTTTTTAAGATTCCATCGATTTTAAATGAGTCAACATTTGCCTCAATCATTTCTTGAAGCTCGTCAATGATACAAATATCATTCGGACTCATAATATGTGTTCCATTTTCATCTTCAAAAATCGGATATTTATTATCCCGTTCTTTATCATGCAGAAACATATTATGTTCTTGCTTACGATTTTCTACTTCCATGACTTTCCCTTGATATTCATAGTAATTGCCTAAAAGTGAACGCTTAGATTGGAACATCGTCATCATCCCATGAACCTGTACCTCAATTTCTACCTCAGCATTCTCTTTCATTTCGACAATGGCATCCATATTGATTTCACGAGCTAGAATCGCACGCTTTGCCCCTTTTCTGCCCCAATAATTACATGTATACCAATTTGTTCCCGTTGTTTCGGTACTCCAGTGCAATTTCATATTGGGTGCCGCTTCACGAGCAGCCATAAGCACTGCTGGATCACCAAAAATAACTGCATCGGCATTTGCGTCCTGCAAGAATGCAATATAATCTGACAGCTCTTCTATCTTTTCATTATGAAAGATCGCATTCATAGCGACATATACTTTCTTCCCTTTTTCATGGGCAAGCTCGATCGCCTTTTTTATATCATCCTTTAAAAATTCACCTGCAAGACGTAAACCGTAACGCTGTTCACCTATTACAAAAGCATCCGCACCTGCTTCAGCTAGCGGGATGATATCTTCCACACGAATGGGTGTAACTAACAATTCTGGTTTTGACATTTCATTCACCTCTTTTTACTAATCGCAACCCCGTCACCTACCGGCAAAATTGTCGTATAGAAGTCAGGATGATTCATCAGCCATTTATTAAATGAATCAATTTTTTTCACGAGATTGCGTGTACGTTTGTTTTCAATTTCCGGCTCACATACAAGTCCTTTAAAAAGAACATTATCTGTAATAATGACCCCAAAATCATCAAGATACTGAGAATACATTTCAAAAAAACGGTGATACTGCCCTTTTGCAGCATCGATAAAAATCGCCTGAAAAGGACCATACTCTTTTATCAGCGGTTCAGCCTCAAGTGCATCTCCTTTAATGATAACAATTTGTCCTTCCTTTCCTGCCTCTGAGATAAATTGCTCAGCAAGCTCATAACGTTCTGCATCTCGTTCGATAGTTACAATTTTACAGTTAGGGAGTGCTTCAGCCATTCGAAGTGCAGAATATCCGATTGCCGTACCAACCTCTAAAATGTTTTTTGGCTGTTGGATCCGCAAAAGCTGTATCATTGCCTCAATTCCTACAAGCTCCATAATCGGTACGCCATTTTCTTTTGCATAAACTTCCATTATTTGGAATAATCCAGGCCTAGCAGGTATAATTTCCTCTATATAAGCATGCAGCTTTTCATTTTCCAAGCTGCCATCACCTCAATCATTTAGACATGAAAAAAATAGCGTTCACGAAAGAGGACAATTAGTAATGCAAAGACCTTTGCACATTTTCAGCTTCTAAAAGCTGTCATCCTTACTCGACCGTGGGTCACGCTATCGAAAATAATATAAAACACTTGAACTATTTTAACACAAATGAAAGGGGAATGCTAATGTTTCATCCATTCCCCTTTCATTAATCACTTATTGAATATGTTTAGCTTTCTTCTGATTATGCTCCTCAAGTGTTTTCGAAAATAGAACTTCACCTGTTGAAGTGGCTAAGAAATAGAGGAAATCAGATTCATCTGGTACTAAAGCTGCTTCAATTGAGACAACACCTGCGTTAGCGATCGGGCCAGGTGTCAGACCTGGATATTTATAAGTATTGTATGGTGAATCGATCTCAAGATCTTTATAAAGAACTTTATCTTTATGTTCTCCTTGTGCATATAATACAGTTGGGTCAGTCTGTAAAGGCATTCCCGTTTCCATTCGATTATAAAACACACTTGCAATTTTATTGCGGTCTACTTTTTCCGTTGCTTCTTCTTCAATTAATGAAGAAATGGTCAATAGTTCATGCACAGAAAATCCGCGTTCTTCCATGGCAATTCGGTATTCATCGAGAACATCAACTGTTTTGTCCAGCATAGGTGTAATGATTTCTTCAATTGTAGGATTTTCTTTATAAAAAGAATAGGTTGCAGGAAATAGATATCCCTCTAACGGGTATTTTATATCTTTATCAAGAATATCCTCTGTTAGGAGATCGGGATATTTCCCCATTAATGATTTAATCATTGATGGATCATTAAGCTGCTTCATTACTTCAGCTGCACTTCTATTTGTCTTTTCCGCAATAATTCCTGCAATTTGTTCAAGCTGCTTTCCTTCAGGAATAGTTAATTTAAAAACTAATTCTTCCTGTAGCTTTCCAGTTTTGAGGCTATTAATAATCTCAGGAATGGTCATGGAAGGATTTAATGTATATTCACCAGCCATAAATCCTGTTTCATTCTTAAACTTAACATAATATTTAAATATTCGGGCATCCTTAATAATTCCATTGTTCTCCAGGATTTTTCCAATACCTGTGGATGATGACCCAATTGGTATTTCCACTATTTTCTCTTTTTTATTATCCGGGTCTACTGGCTGGATGGCAGATTTAATATAAAAATAGCCTACGCCCGCAATAGCCCCAACAGTAATAACTAAAATAATTGCTATAATCAAAACGATTTTTCGGACTAATCTTGCTTCGCTTTGCCGCTCGATCATCTTTTGCCGAACGATATCTCTTTTATCTTTTTTATTTTCTTGAGACACTATTTCCCCTCCAATCAAGCTGCATACTTCACATTTTCAGCTTAAACATGTCTTGTCAATTTCTTTTTATATCTCGGCTTATTATACTATATTTTCTTTTAGCAGTCGCAAAATAATACAAAAATCAAAGAAAACAGTCACAAATGTGCAAGTACTTGACACCCCAGGTAAGCTCCAAGCATGCCTCTCAGGAAGGTGTCCTTTGCCTTTCTGCGGAATTGACTTTGTGACCTCGAAGGAATAGGGAAGCTTGCGCTGAATGCAAACCAGCTCTTCAAATAGTTATCAGCAACATACGATTTTATAATTCCTTAGGTAAACAAAAAACTGGCTTGTCCGACGACAAGCCAGTTTTTCTTCTATATTATTCTTCTTCCTCTTCAGCAAGAAATGCGTTTAGCATTTCTTCAATCATTTCCCACTCTTCATCGGCATCCGGTTCAATCGGAATAAGTTCACCATCCTGATTATCATCGCTTGGAATAAATGCAGATGCATGAATATCAATTTCTCCATCTTCATCCTCTTCCGCACCAATTGGATAATAAAGGACATACGATTTACCGAATTCCTCTGAATCAAATGTAAAAAGCACTTCACATAATTGCTCGTTACCCTCTTCATCTACTACTGTAATATTTTTTTCTCCGTGTTCCATTTTCTTCACCTCATTAATTTTTGCTATCTAAAAAGCCTTGTAAAATCATGACGGCAGCCATTTTATCAATGACCTTTTTTCTTTTTTTACGGCTGACATCCGCTTCAAGCAAAACTCTTTCAGCAGCCACTGTTGACAAACGCTCATCCCATAATATGACAGGTAAGTGATAAAGCCTTTCAAGCTCTGCAGCAAACTTTTGATTGGCTTCTCCGCGCGGACCAATTGATCCATTCATATTCTTTGGCAAACCGACAACGATTTTACTTACTTCATGCTCTTTAATAATTTTTCCTAATTGTTCGAAACCAAATTCATTTTCTTCTTCGTTAATCTTTATGGTTTCTAATCCTTGCGCTGTCCAGCCAAATGCATCGCTTAGCGCTACGCCGACTGTTTTCGAGCCGACATCCAATCCCATCGTCCGCATACATTATCCCTTTCGCTGCTGCTTCAAGTATGATTTAACAAGCTCTTCGATGATTTCGTCCCTTTCAAGTTTGCGGATAATGTTACGTGCATCCTTATGACGGGGGATGTACGCAGGATCCCCAGAAAGAAGGTAACCAACAATTTGGTTGATTGGGTTATACCCTTTATCTTGAAGAGCCTCGTATACTTGGAAAAGCACTTGATTCACATCATGCTCGATTGGCTCTTCAGGAAAATTAAACCTCATTGTTTTATCAAATGAGCTCATACTTTACACCTCTTTTTTGTTTGAGCGTTAAGCGGGGCACTAGAGCAAGCGCCTTCCGCTTTTCTTGGCCAGCTACGGTGGCTAGGGGCTCGAGGTCATAAATCATCTCGTCCAGAAGGTTAAAGTACAACCTTCCTGCCGATCTGTCTTATGCTTGTCGCCCCTAAGCAAGCCACCTACGCTTTTCTTTGTCCAGCTACAGGCGCTATCGGCTCGAGGTCATAAGTCAATCCGTCCAGAAGGTTAAAGTACAACCTCCTTGCCGGCTTGTCTTATGCTTGTCACCGATGACCAAGCGCCTTCCGCTTTTCTTTCATTCTACACTACTTTGCCTGGTTATCAAACGGATTTGACCCATTCTTCAACAAAATTCAATGCACTTTCGAGCTTTTCTGGGTCTTTTCCACCAGCTTGCGCCATATCCGGACGGCCGCCGCCGCCTCCGCCGCATCGTGTAGCTACTTCCTTTACAATTTTCCCTGCATGGTATCCTTTATCAATCAGATCATTTGTGACACCCGCAATTATGTTTACTTTGCCTTCATTCACACTGCCGAGAACAACGACTGCTGAGCTAAGCTTATTCTTTAAATCGTCTGCCATATTGCGCAGGTTATTCATATCTGTTGCTGCTACTTTTACTGATAATACTGTTACACCATTGATTTCTTTCGTTTTTGACACAAGGCTGCTAGCTTCAATATTACCCAATTTTGCTGCTAATGATTCATTTTCACGCTGAAGCTGCTTCATTTCTCCAAGTAATGACTCAATTCTTGATGCCACTTCCTTCGGATTCGCTTTTAATTTCGCTGCAGCTTCTTTAAGAATACCAATCTGATCATTTAATAATTGGTAAGCTGCCTCTCCAGTAACCGCTTCAATACGACGAGTACCTGCTCCAATTCCGCTTTCAGATAAAATTTTAAATAATCCTATTGTCGAAGTATTTGGTACATGACATCCGCCGCAAAGCTCTAGGCTATAGTCGCCAACTTGAACAACTCGGACGATTTTCCCATACTTTTCACCGAACAATGCCATCGCACCCATTGCTTTTGCTTCTTCAATATTTTTAAAGTCAATTTCCACATCAATACTGCGCCAAATTTTTTCATTCACAATGCTTTCAATTTTCTCTAATTCCTCTGAAGTGATCTGACCGAAATGAGAGAAGTCGAAACGTAAACGATCTTGTTCAACAAGTGATCCTGCCTGATTTACATGCGTTCCAAGCACATCTTTTAACGCTTGATGAAGCAAATGTGTGGCAGTATGGTTTTTAATTACTTTTGAGCGGATTGCTTCACTTACCGTAGCTTTAACTTGTTGGTCAATTTTCAAGCTTCCTGTTTCTACAATTGCACGGTGGAGATTCTGCCCGTTTGGCGCCTTTTGAACATCCTTAATTGCTACTCTTAGCCCTTCTGACTCTAATAAACCTTGGTCGGCAATTTGTCCTCCGCTTTCAGCATAGAATGGTGTGATATCCAAAATCAGCTGTACTTCTTCTCCAGCTTCTGCTGAATTAATTGATTGACCATCTTTAATAAGTGCCACTACTTTTGATTCAGTTACAAGTGAATCATAGCCGACAAACTTGCTTTCAACCTTAATCTCTCCGAGCACACCGCCTTGGACTTGCATGGAATCAACGTCCTGTCTAGCAGCACGAGCTCGTTCGCGCTGAAGCTCCATCTCTTTTTCGAAGCCTACATGATCAATTTTCATGCCTTCTTCTTCTGCATATTCTTCTGTTAGTTCAACAGGGAATCCGTACGTATCATATAAACGGAATACATCTTCTCCTTGAATCATATCATTTCCAGATGCCTTTTCCTTTTTAATAACAGATGAAAGAATCGCTAAGCCGTCATGTAGTGTTTCATGAAAACGTTCTTCTTCATTTTTAATTACTTTCTGAATGAATTCTGTTTTTGCTTTAACTTCTGGGTAAAAGTCATTCATGATTTCGCCTACAACTGGGACTAACTCGTACATGAATGGACGATTAATATTAATTTGCTTAGCATAACGTACAGCTCTGCGCAGTAATCGGCGCAATACATAGCCACGTCCTTCATTAGATGGAAGCGCTCCATCGCCTACTGCAAAGGCTACTGTACGAATATGGTCAGCAATAACCTTAAATGCTACATCTATTTCTTTATTCACACCGTATTTTTCTCCTGAAATCTCTTCTGTTCCACGGATAATTGGCATAAATAAATCTGTATCAAAGTTTGTTGGCACATTTTGAACGACAGAAGCCATTCGTTCAAGTCCCATACCCGTATCAATATTTTTCTTTGGAAGCGGAGTATATGTGCCATCTGGATTATGGTTGAATTCAGAGAACACAAGGTTCCAAACTTCTAAATATCGATCATTTTCACCGCCAGGATATAATTCTGGATCATTTATATCACTGCCGTATTCCGGTCCTCGATCATAGAAGATCTCTGTATTTGGACCACTTGGACCCTCCCCAATATCCCAGAAGTTTCCTTCAAGGCGAATAATTCTTTCTTCAGGCACACCAATTTTCTGTCGCCAAATATCGAAAGCCTCATTATCCTCTGGATGGATAGTTACAGATAGTTTTTCTTTATCAAAACCAATCCATTTCTCCTCTGTTAGAAATTCCCAAGCCCATTCAATTGCCTCTACCTTAAAGTAATCACCAATTGAAAAGTTGCCAAGCATTTCAAAGAACGTATGATGGCGTGCTGTCTTACCTACATTTTCAATGTCATTTGTCCGGATAGATTTTTGGGCATTTGTAATTCTTGGATTTTCAGGGATCACACGACCGTCAAAATACTTCTTTAAGGTTGCCACACCGCTATTGATCCAAAGCAAAGAAGGATCTTCATGCGGAACAAGTGAAGCACTCGGTTCAATTGCATGCCCTTTTTCTTTAAAAAACTCTAAAAATAAACGACGAATTTCTGATCCAGATAATTGTTTCATATATATGCCTCCTAAAGTTATTTTTATCAACAAAAAAAGCCCTCCTCCCGGACAGGGACGAAGAGCTATTCGTGGTACCACCCTGATTTGAATAGAAAAGCTTCAAAAAAACATTTGCCTTCAATTCATCTCTCAAATCCTTAACGCGGATAGACGGCAGGAATTAACTGCACTCCGGATTAGCGTTCTGTTATCCTTCATCTAGGAATTCTTCCAGCCTAGGAATTCCCTTTCTGATGCGAAAAGCGTAATTACGTCGATTAGCCTTAGGGATACATAAGACAAGCCTGCTGTAAGAAATTCTATAACCTTACTGCTGGATTGGCTTAGACCAAAGAGAGCTAGACGACTTTCGCTAGACACGTAGATGGACTATAACATACTCGTTCCTTCTTCATGTTACACTTATACTTTTGATTATAGTCGAATTATATCGAGTTCAAAATAGATTTGTCAAGAACGGTTAAATTTCGGGTTTAATCCTTTTACAAAATGGGCCCTTGCATGGAGCAAGCTCACCTTAATTACCGCTAAAATAGGGACTGCTATAATTAGTCCCAACACCCCTCCTGCTTCTCCTCCAGCAAGGAGTGCCAGCATGATCACAAGCGGGTGCATATGCAAGCTTTTTCCGACAATTAATGGCGACAAAATATTGCCTTCAACAAATTGGAGAACAAAAACGATAACGACTGAGATAATAATCATTTTTACTGATATGGTGGAAGCGATGATTACAGCTGGGATGGCCCCAAAAATTGGTCCAAAATAAGGGATAACATTTGTGACGCCAATTAGCATGCCAAGCAGCAGTGGATATTTCATCCCAACAATCCAAAATAGCAAAGCAGATATGGCTCCCACGGTCACACAGACTAATAGCTGTCCCCTAATATAGCTTCCCAATGATTTATCGACATCGCGCAAAAAAAGAATTCCTTCCTGTCTCCACTTTCTTGGTGTTATATACCATACAGTTCTTTTCATTAATTCATAATCCTTTAGCATGTAAAAAGAAATAAAAGGAATGATGGCGATGATTAAAGAGTAATTTAAAATACTTAATAATATGTTTACACTTTTTGATAAGAGTTTATCTAAAGCCGATTCCATAGCCAATATTCCTTCGTCTATTCTAGTTTGCAATCCATCCGGCCAAGTAGAGGTTTTATGCTGTATGATTTCAATCCACTCTCTGTATTGATTGGCAAATTGCGGCGCATTTTCTGTTAAGTCTCTTAATTGATGAATAAATGCCGGAATTCCTTTATAGAATGCCAAACCCACCCCGCCGAAAAAAAGAAAATAAATGCAAAAAACGGCTACTCCTTTATGTAATCCGCTTTCATGCAGTTTTTTTACAATCGGATGAAGTAAATAGGTAATGAAGGCAGCTATGATAAAAGGGAAAAAGACAGCCATAATAATTTTTAAGATAGGCATCCATAGTTGCTGAAGCTTTAAAAAAACAAATAAGACAATAAATAATAATAGGAGAAATCCCAATCGATAATACCATTTTAATCGAATATCCACACTGTACCCTCCTATCCTTATTGTGGGTGTAAGCATTCAGATTTATGCAAAAAGGGCTGACACCTTAAAGATGTCAGCCCCTATTCTTTTAAAACAAAGCCTTTGTTATTCTTTTTTGTATTTTCTTCATTTGCCGTTCCGACATTAGATTATTTTTTTGTGCCAGGCCATATGCAGCCATTCCTGCACCAAAAACTATCGCTGAGGTTAACACTCGATTCAATTGTCTCACCTCGATTTTTAATTAATTATAAAAGGTAGCGGCGTTCGTCTTCTTCAAATAAATCATCAAGTGAACTTAATGTTCCGTCTTCTTCCACCTGATGTGTATTAATTACACCTTTGGATAAAGAAAGCTCGATAAAGCAGCTCCAGCAATAATATTGGCTTATTCCAATTTTTCCGATATCCTTACTCTGGCAGTTGGGACATTTCAGCATGGAAAAGACACCTCACTCTTTAACGTTTACGATGATGGTGTCCTTTCCAATTGCTGGGGGCAATTCGGTTTTGATTACGCGTTTTCCTTCCAGCATATCTGCAAAGAACCCATCTGATAATTCATACCCTACAATTGTCCCCACTTCTTCCTGAAAATATACATCTTCTAATAAGCCAAGCCGTTCTCCTTCGCTTGTCATAATCGTTTTTCCAGTTAAACGATTTCTTCCTTCAAATGTAAATTCATGCGGTTTTTTAACTGGGGTCATGATCGCTTGATCCACGATCATAACTCCGTCCCAGCCAAAGGAAGACACATCTTGAACATTCAAATGAAACGTTTTTTTCAGCAAAGCCCCTTTTCGAACGAGCAAGCCTTTAACAACCCCACTGCCAGAAATACATATATCGCAAACCTCGCCAATTTTGGCACCGCTATTTAATTCAATAACTGGAAGTCCCTTTAATAATGAGAATGTCCGCAAAGTTAGTCCCACCTTCCCGGAACATTCTTAGTTTGGCTTCAACTTTGAAGAAAAATAACGTGAAACGCTTTCCATTCTCACCAGCAAAAAAGGCGGTTAATGTTTATTATATCTTGGTTTGTTGAACCTCTCGTTCCTTTCACCGCCATCTGAAAGCTCCTCAGAAAACTCATGCTCCTGCTTTTTATTAATCAAATTAGATGTTTGAATCTGCGCAGAGGTTAAATTATTATTAGGAGCCGCAGCTTCATTCCATTTTCTCATATTAATACCTCTTTTCTTTCATTAAAATATTGATAGGAGAGGTTGACCTCCGTTCCATCAACCAAGCTTTTTGGGGTTCACAAAATGGATGATACAAAACAAATATCTTTTAGAAAAGAGCCTACCTAAAAAAGACAGCCTTTATTGGCTGTCCTTTTTAGGTATTTTCTATTTCCATAAAATCATACGGCGTTATATTTTCCATCCCAATTAACGGGTCTGTATTCATTAATTCCTCTTCATATGTTAAAGATGCTCCATCAAGCTCTTTTTCTACAGGGGAATGTTCCGAAAGTGCTTCTTTAAGCTTTTCAGTTAAACTCGTTAGCCGTGATTGCTCATCTGCTCTTTCAACACCTATCTTTAATGCTTCTTCTTCCCCGCATAGGATAAGAAATTGCTTACTGCGTGTGATGGCAGTATAAAGCAAGTTTCTTCGCAGCATTCGGTAATAGCTCTTAACAACGGGAAGAATAACAATCGGAAATTCACTTCCCTGTGATTTATGTACAGAGCAGCAATACGCGTGTGTAATTTGATTTAAATCCTGACGTGTATAGGTTGCTTCGGCACCATCAAAAGAAACGACAACCATATCTTGCTTCTCCGTGTTTTCTTTCGAATAAAAAATCGAAACAATTTCACCCATATCCCCATTAAAAACATGATTTTCTGGCTGATTCACCAATTGAAGAACTTTATCGCCAATTCGGTATTTAACGTCCCCGAAAGCTAATTCTTTTCTTGTTCCGTCATTTGGATTAAAAATTTCCTGTATAATTTCATTTAAACGGTCAATTCCAGCAGGTCCCTTATACATTGGTGCCAGCACTTGAATATCCTTTGCTGTATACCCCTTTTTCTTTGCATTTAAAACTACTTTTTCGATCGCAGTTGCTATTTGTCCAGGATTGCATTTAATAAAGGAGCGGTCTGCCTGCTGGGCAGAAATATTCGCTGGGAGCCTTCCTTTTTTCATTTCATGTGCAAGCTCAATAATCGATGACCCTTCTGCCTGTCTGTAAATATCCGTTAATTTAACCGTTGGAATTCGTTCTGAATTAAGTAAGTCCTTTAACACTTGCCCAGGACCAACCGAAGGCAGCTGGTCCTCATCCCCAACTAATATAACTTGCATATTTTCCGGAATTGCTTTAAAAAGCTGATTAGCAAGCCAAATATCAACCATCGAAGTTTCATCAACAATGATAATTTTACCCTCTAATGGATTTTCTTCATGCCGATCAAATCCTTCTGTCCCATTCCAGCCAAGAAGTCTATGAATCGTTAAGGCAGGCAAGCCTGTTGACTCAGTCATCCTTTTGGCAGCCCGGCCAGTCGGAGCTGCTAAGATAAATGGAAAAGGCTCTTCCTTTTTATAATCCTTCGGGTCTAATGAGCAGCCATGCAAGTCCGCATATAACTCAACAATCCCTTTAATAACTGTTGTCTTTCCCGTACCTGGACCACCTGTTAATATGAGCATAGGCGACATTAAGGCCGTTTGGATGGCATCTTTTTGAGTTGGTGCATAATGTACCTTCAATCGCTCTTCCAATTTTCCTAATGCTAGCAGAAATTCTGACTCTGGAAACTGATCTTCATATTGTGTTTGCTTTAATACCCGTTTAATATTGGTTACTAGTCCTTTTTCCGAAAAATAAAGGGAAGGTACATACAATCGCTGATCTTCGATCATAATTTTCCCTTCTTCCCCAAGCTTAACAATTTCATTAGAAATGCTTTCGAACTCAATTCCGTCACGCTTATTTTCTTCAAGAAGTCTTTTTACACTAGGCAATAGTACTCTTGCCTCCGTGTACACATGTCCGGCCTGCATGCTTTCCGTTTCAAGTATGTATAGACATGCCGCTCTAATTCTATCTGGATGGCTTCCTGAAATCCCTAATTGAAAGCCTAGTTCATCTGCTCTGCCAAATCCAATACCTTCAATATCCTCAACAAGTTTATACGGATTATTCTGTATAACTTCCATCGTTTGCTCTTTATAAGCCTGGTAAATCTTCATTGATAGCTGTGGACCAAACCCATACTGGTTTAATGCAATCATTGCCTGTTCCAGTCCCTGATGCTCCATTAACGTATCATATAAGGTTTTAGCTTTTTCCGGAGCAAGTTTCGGAATTTGGTCAAGCAGGGATGGCTGATTTAGAATTTTTGAAATCGCATTTTCCCCTAATGTTTCAACGATGCTTTCAGCCGTCTTTTTTCCAATTCCTTTAAACAGCTCACTTGATAAATAATTTGCTACACCTTGTTTCGTCTGAGGGATATCTTTGCGAAAATGATTGGCCTGAAACTGGACTCCAAATTTCGGGTGATCTTTCAATTCTCCATAAAAAATATACGTTTCCTGTTCATGCATCTTCGGAAAATATCCAGTTACCACTGCCTCTTTATCCTCATACTGATCATTCGTTTCCTCTACCCGAATACGCAAAACCGTATATAGGTTTTGCTCATTATGAAAGATGGTAACGAGATGCTTTCCCTTTATGTATTTCCCTTGTTCAGCAAACAAGTCTAAGGAGTCCTGTTTCTCCATCATTTTTCCTCCTTTCCCTCGTGATTCCTGCTAATGATCAGATGTCGGAATTTCCCTTTTCAATTAGCTTCTTTCCATATCCAGCAAGTAAATGGTCCGGTTGGATCTTAAGTGCCTGATTGAAATATTCAAGAGCTTTTTCTACTTCTTCTTTAAATCCATAGGCAACTCCGAGATTATAAAAAGCATCTGCATGATTAGAATCAATGTGAATACAATGCTCAAATTGCAAAATAGATTCATCCACAAAGTTAAGCTGTGCTAAACATAATCCATATTGAAAAAATGCTTCCGCATCATTTGGATTAAGCTCAGTGCTTCTTTGGAGATAGGGCAGCGCTAATTTTCCTTGTTCAAGGGCTACTAAGGTCAAACCAAGCATAAAGTAATTATCACCAGACTCTAAGCCTTTTTTCATTGCTGTCTCAAACATTTTTTTTGCTTGTTCAAACTGTTCAAGCTCATAATATAAATTACCAGCACTATAATAAGCAGCTGCTGCGTTTTCATCCAATTCTATTGCTTTTTCGTAAAATTTGAGCGCTTTTTCAACCTCACCGACTGCTGAAAGAACATTGCCAAAGTTAATATAGGAAACGGGATCTATCGGGTTCTCTTCAATTGCTTCCATAAAAATCTTCGCTGCTTCCTCCCATTTTCCTTCTTGCATATATTGAATACCTAATTGGTTATGATCCATCTAACTTCACTCCATTCTTCTGTCAAAATTATAGCATAAGAAAAGCAGAAGCGCCTTGCTCATCCCCATACAATCGCAGAGGTTCTCCGCAACCTAGATTCTGCTCCTAGCCCCTCGCCTTTTATGAGAGATAATGGAACCGCTGCAAGCGAGTGCAGGCCGATGTTGACGATAGGCGATAACGCTGGCCAGACATTCTTCAAAGTACAAAGGATTTAGATTCTAAAAACCATGAAGAAGCCCCAACTCTAATTGATAGAATTGAGGCAGTCTATTTATCCAACATAATCTAAACGTTTTCCGTCCTTATATACTTCATCAATCGTTCCTCCGCCAAGACACTCATCGCCATTGTAGAAAACGACTGCCTGACCTGGTGTAATCGCACGAATTGGTTCATTAAAGATTACTCTCACATTATTATCATCCAATTGCTCAACAGTTACTTTATTATCTGGCTGGCGGTATCTAAATTTTGCTGTACATTCAAATGTTTTTGGCATCTCATTATTTGAAACCCATCCAACATTAACGGCTGTTAGGGAATGTGAGTACAGCTTTTCATTATGAAAGCCTTGTCCAACATAAAGGACATTTTTCTTGAGATCCTTACCAATGGCAAACCAAGGTTCTCCTGATCCGCCAATACCCAATCCATGACGCTGTCCAATTGTATAATACATGAGCCCATCATGCTTGCCCATTACTTTCCCATCAAAGGTTTCCATATTCCCTGGCTGTGCAGGAAGATAGTTGCCTAAGAATTCTTTAAAATTCCTCTCGCCAATAAAACAAATACCTGTGCTATCCTTTTTCGTTGCAGTTGCAAGCTCAGCTGCTGCTGCGAGCTCCCGGACTTTAGACTTTTCAATATTTCCAATTGGGAACATTACCTTTTCAAGCTGTTCCTGACTTAATTGGTTTAAGAAATACGTCTGGTCTTTATTTTCATCGATCCCGCGAAGCATTTTAACCTCACCATCGCGATGTTCCACTCTAGCATAATGACCAGTAGCTAAATAGTCTGCACCAAGATTCATTGCGTGCTCAAGAAATGCCTTAAATTTAATTTCTTTATTACACATCACATCGGGATTTGGCGTTCTTCCAGCCTTATACTCATCAAGGAAATAAGTAAAGACCTTATCCCAATATTGCTTTTCGAAGTTAACAGCATAATAAGGAATGCCGATTTGATTACAAACACGAATCACATCTTCATAATCCTCTGTAGCGGTACAAACGCCATTCTCATCGGTATCATCCCAATTTTTCATGAAAATACCAATCACATCATAGCCTTGTTCTTTTAGAAGAAGTGCTGCAACTGAGGAATCGACTCCCCCTGACATCCCAACAACAACGCGGGTATCCTTCGGTGCTTTATTCATTTCATTTCACCACGTTTCCTATTAAAATAATCTATTTAGTTAATCGCTTCACGATTTTACTCGTTTCCTCTCCTGCCTGTTCAATCTGCTCCAGTGTATTAGAAAGCCCAAAACTAAACCGGATTGAATTTTGCAGGCGATCGTCTCCCTGTCCAAACATGGCAACAAGCACATGGGATGGATCAATTGAACCTGCTGTACATGCCGAACCGCTTGATGCAGCAATACCTGCCAAGTCCAGATTTACCAGCATGGCCTCCACATTTGTTCCAGGAAAGCTTAAGTTTAAAACATGAGGCAATGAATAATCAAGTGATCCGTTCTGACTGAACTCAATTTGATTTTCTGTTAATTTTTTCAGAAAAGCTGTCTTAAACTTTTGATACATCGTTACCTTGTTTTCCATTTCCTGCTGGCTGATTCGAACAGCTTCTAAGAAACCGGCAACAGAAGGAACATTTTCTGTTCCAGCACGTCTTTTTCTTTCCTGCTCCCCTCCAAATAAACGCGGAGAAAGCTTCGCAGCTTTATTGGCATATAAAAATCCGATCCCTTTTGGCCCATTTATTTTATGGGCGGAAACAGATAATAAATCAATTCCATATTCTTTTACATTTATTTTCTCCAACCCATATGCTTGGACCGCATCAGTATGAAAAATAGCGGGATGTTCAGCAAGGATTTTTCCAATTTCTTTAATAGGCTGAATTGTTCCAACCTCATTATTTCCATACATGACCGTCACAAGGATTGTATCATCTCTTAGTGCTTTCTCAACATCCGCCGCCTGGATCCTTCCCTCTTGATCAACTGGCAGATAAGTAACTTCAAATCCAATAGTTTCTAATTTTTGACATGCATGCAGAACGGCATGATGCTCTATTTGCGTGGTAATTATATGTTTTCCATGCTCTCCGTACGATTCTGCCACCCCAAAAATGGCGTGATTATCCGCTTCCGTTCCCCCGCTTGTAAAAATAATCTCATTCGGTTCAGCATTGATGCTTTTCGCTAATTCCGAACGGGCTTCATCAATAATATGACGTGCCTTGCGGCCGAAATGGTGGATGCTAGACGGATTGCCAAATTCTGAACCCATTATCTCCATCATTCTTTCAATCACTTTTGGATGCATGGGCGACGTAGCCGCATGGTCAACGTAAATCCGTTCCAATTTATTTCACCTTCTTATATGAATTACACTGCTAGTGAGTTCGTATTTGCAAATTTGTTGAACATTCATTTATCTGAACCAATTTCAGATTAAATATAAAACATATACCCATCTGAATCGCCATCATCTTTATAGTTGGCTAAATCTTCAACTGTTGTATTGTCCAGTACATCTTTCACAGCATCGCGAATACGCATCCAAAGATGTTTCTTCGCAGGTTCTTCATCTTCAATGCCTTCAACAGGACTAATTGGCCCTTCTAGCACTCGAATAATATCGCCGGCAGTAATATTGGCTGGCACATCTCCAAGAACATAGCCACCGTAAGCACCGCGGATACTTTTTACTAAACCGGCATTTCTTAAAGGGGCAATGAGCTGTTCTAGGTAATGCTCAGACAAATTATTCGTCTGTGCAATTGATTTTAATGAGATCGGGCCTTCCCCGTGCTTTTTTGCTAATTCAATCATAATCGTTAATCCATATCGTCCTTTTGTCGATATTTTCATCAACTTACACCTCTATCCTTCTCTTTACCAATCGTTGTATATACTTGCTTATTTAATCTTGCTAAGAATCGGTCTGTTGCCATCTGACATTGGGGCAATGCTTTCCCTGCCAATGGTCCGATTGCTAAACCAATGATCACTGTACCCCAAAATACGGGACCCCCGAGCTGCCATCCGATAATGAGGACGATCACCTCCATAAAGCTTCGAACACGGCCAACCTTCCATCCTGTTTTCGATGTTAAGGCAATCATCAGACTATCCCTTGGACCTGCTCCAAACTGGGCTGAAATATAAATGCCCATGCCATAGCAATAGATAATAATCCCGCACAGAAACATCACGATTTGTCCAGCTAACGAAGAGGGAGTCTGCATAAACGGCAGCAATAAATAAAGATCAATAAAAACACCAATCAAAACCATATTTAAAAAAGCACCCATTTTCGGGAACTCTTTTGAAATGAGTGAGGCAACAGTCAGAATCAATATGCCGACAATCACTGACCAGCTTCCAATTGTCAGCCCAAGCTGATAATACAGGCCAACATGCAAAACATCCCAGGGTGTTGCGCCTAAATCGGCTATAATCAATAATACAATCCCTAGGCTCATAACGAGAAGACCAGTTAAATACACAATAAACCGTGCACCAATTTGACCGCTTTTTTTCGTAAACATTACCTTTATCTCCCCGCTATGAAAGATTTATTCTTAGTAATTAGATAGACTTTTGTAATTATAACATATTTACTCAGCTTTATCATTTTGCCGAGACATGGAATATGGTATGTTTATTTTATTAATATTTGAACGTTTTGGAGTGATAGAAATGAGTATTAAACCGCTGGCCTTTCGAATGCGCCCAAGGTCAATTGAAGAGATCATCGGTCAGGAGCATCTTGTAGCTGAAGGCAAAATTATTCATCGGATGGTTAAAGCGAAACAGCTGTCCTCGATGATTCTGTACGGTCCCCCTGGAATTGGCAAAACATCCATTGCAAGTGCCATTGCCGGAAGTACAAGCTATGCTTTTCGTACACTTAACGCCGTAACAAACAACAAAAAGGATATGGAAGTCGTTGCAGCAGAAGCAAAAATGTCTGGGAAGGTCATTCTTCTTCTTGATGAGGTTCACCGGCTGGATAAAGGAAAACAAGATTTTCTGCTTCCTTACTTAGAAAATGGAATGATTACATTAATTGGTGCAACGACCAGCAATCCATACCATGCGATTAATCCTGCGATTAGAAGCCGCTGTCAAATATTCGAATTAAAGCCTTTATCTGTAGAAAATATTAAAGAGGCGCTCCTACGAGCACTTGGAGATAGTGAATATGGATTAGGAGAAAAACATGTCAATATTAGTGAAGATGCGCTAACACACTTTGCAACCGCTTCGAACGGAGATGTCCGCAGCTCTTTAAACGCATTAGAGCTAGCTGTTTTATCTACTGAGCCAGATGATTCTGGCATTATCTGCATTGATTTGCAATCTGCCGAGGAATGTATGCAGCGAAAGAGTCTGTCACATGACAAAGACGGGGACGCACATTATGATGTCCTATCTGCCTTCCAGAAATCGATTCGCGGCAGTGATGTAAATGCCGCATTGCACTATTTAGGAAGACTAATTGAAGCAGGAGATCTGCAAAGCATCGCAAGGAGATTGATCGTAATTGCCTATGAAGATATTGGACTTGCTTCGCCGCAGGCTGGAGCAAGAACACTAGCTGCTATCGAAACAGCTGAACGAATCGGATTTCCTGAAGCAAGGATTCCACTTGCAAATGCTGTCATTGAATTATGTTTATCGCCAAAATCCAATTCAGCGATTATGGCCATAGATGCAGCGCTGGCAGATATAAGAGCTGGCAGGAGCGGAGAAGTGCCTGACCACCTAAAAGACGCCCATTATAAGGGAGCCAAAGAGCTTGGAAGGGGAATTGAATATAAATACCCTCATGATTACGAAGGCGGCTGGGTGAAACAGCAATACTTGCCTGACCGTTTGAAAAATAAAACCTATTATGAGCCGAAAAAGACAGGGAAATTCGAACAGGCTCTAGCAATAATTTATAGCAAGATTATGAAATGAGAAAAGGGATGGCAGACGCCATCCCTTATACTATGCAGCAACATCCCTCTTCTTAAATACATAAAATGCAATAGCTTGAAACAGCAGGAAGTACACAATGATCATTGTGACTGAAAAACCTAATGTCATTCCTTTTACCATTGGGGCACCCTCAAAATATTGAAGAAGATCTGTATTTGCAAAAAGAATATATTTTGCCCATTCGTACTTTATTGCAATTAATCTTGTAAGCTGGCCGCCCATAAACATTAGGAAAAGAGACAAGCCGATTGCTAATGAGCTATTTCTAAATGCAGCAGATATCATGAATGCCATGGTTGCAAGCATAATCATATTAATGGACTTTAATCCAAAGTAATTGATTAGGTGCAGAAGCATGCTTTGCTCTGTAACAGTACCATTATAGTAATTCAAATATGGCACGGGATCATTAGGAAAACCAAAGAGAACCATACCTAGAATCGAAGAAAAAGCGAACAGGATAAAAAGCATAAATAAACCAAATAGCAAGACTGTCAAATACTTTGCCGCTAATATTTTTCCTCGTTTAATAGGTCTTATTAAAAGCAGCTTGATCGTTCCCCAGTTAAATTCACTGGCAACAATTCCCGCTGCAATGATGATCGTAAATAATCCTGCAAATTCAATCATCTGTGAAGTATCTGTTAAAAAGCCCCAAACCGTATACTCTTCATTTGGTGATAAATCATTTTCAATTCTGTATTTGTTTATAGCAATTTCTCTTTCATAGCTAATCTTTACTTCCTGAGGAATCGCATCTCCCATTTCAGTTAATTCTTTTTGATAGCTTTCATTCTGAACTTGAAGACCTTTTTTCCACTCAGAATTGTCCGGAACACTTCCTTTGCTATCCTGGTATTTAATAAAGCCGCCCATAACGATTAATACGAAAAGGAGCAGCCCGATCATGACATACGTTCCCGTCCTTTTAAATATTTTCATCCATTCGTTTTGAATCAATTTAATCATGAATAAGTCCCCCCTTTTGTGAAGTAACCTCAAGGAAACGATCTTCTAATGTCTTCGCTACTTCCTTCACTCCATAAATCTGTATGTCCTGGTTAACCAGTCTTTTTATCACTTCGGGTACTTTCTCTTTCTTTAGCGGCAAAGCAATGCCATTTTCAGTTAGTTGAACTCTACTATCTGGGTACATGTCTTTTACTATTCGGGATGCTGCCTCTTTCCCTTCTACTTCAATTTCATAAATCTTCTCATTCCCCTGAACAAAATCAGTCATAAGCTGAACATCGATGAGCTTCCCCTGTTGAATGATTCCAATACGGTCGCACATCATTTCCATTTCAGATAACAAATGGCTTGATACGATGACTGCCATATCCTTTTCTCTCGCCAGCTTTCTAACATGGTCCCTGATTTCGCGGATACCAGCTGGATCCAAGCCATTCGTTGGTTCATCAAGGATTAAGATTTTCGGATCATGAAGAAGACATTGAGCTAAGCCAAGCCGCTGCCTCATACCAAGGGAATACGTTTTTACTTTGTCATGAATGCGATCAGTAAGACCTACGAACTCTACTGTTTCAGCAATTTTTTCTTTTGTAATTCCCTGAGACATTCTGGCATAATGAACAAGATTTTGATATCCGCTCATGAACTTATACATTTCTGGATTTTCCACAATACCGCCAACATGTTTTATTGCCTGCTCAAACTCTGTTTTAATACTGTGACCAAGGATTTTAATATCACCAGAGGTCATGCCAATCAGACCGACAATCATTCGAATTGTTGTTGTTTTTCCAGCACCATTTGGGCCTAGGAAGCCAAATACTTCCCCTTTGTTAACATTAAAGCTCAGAGAATCAATAATCGTTCTGCCCTTTATTGTTTTAGTTACATTTTGAATTTCCACGAGGGTATCCATTGTTTTTTTCTCCTCTCACTCTTTAAAAGTCATCTTCATCCATTGAATAATCGATAAACCTTTTGTTTCCCTTAACTCCTCCACATTTTGCCGATCAATCACTTTTCCATCTTTAATGGCTAGTACCTCATCCAAAAGCGGTTCAATCTCGTCGATTTCATGGGTTGCAATGACTACTGTCTGATTTTCAAAATCAATATAGGATAGTAACCCTTTTACAATCGAATCTCTTACCATTGGATCAAGACCAGAAAAAGGTTCATCTAAGAGCAAAACGGATGTCTCTCTCGCCAATGCAAGCACTAGTTTTAATCTCCCTCGATTCCCTTTAGACAATTGCTTTAGCTTTTTGTCAGGATCCAGCTTCATAAATGCAAGTAATTCGTTCACACGATCTATTCGAAAATCCTCAAACTGCGATGCATAAAAGTCAATCATATCTTTTACCGTAAAAGGCTGATAGAACATATCCAGTTCAGATAAATAGGCAACATCTTTCGCAATTCTTCTATCGACTGCTTTTCCTCTAACTAGAACTGTGCCTTTAGTAGGACGGACTAAGCCAGCTATCATTTTTAATGTGGTTGATTTTCCGCTTCCATTTGGACCGATTAAACCATAAATTTTCCCTTTATCAAGCGCGAAGGATACATCATCTAATCCCGAATCCCGTCCATATTTTTTAGATATATTCTTGAATTCAATCATCTTAAATCTCCCGCTTTCCAATAAAGTATCTTTTTAAGCCAGAGACCATATCCTCTTCTGTTAGTCCAAGTTCTTTCATGTTTTTAACAAACGATTCAATGATGTCCATTTGCATACGGAGCTTTAATTGATGAAGCATCCCTTCATTCTCTGTTACAAACGTTCCTTGTCCTCGTCTCGTTTCCACGATTTCCATCCTCTCCAATTCACTATATGTTCTTTGAATCGTATTTGGATTAACCCCCGACTTTACTGCCATTTCACGAACTGAAGGAAGTTTGTTTCCCGGCAATAATTCCCCGCGGATAATCTGCTGATTTATTTTGTCAGCAATTTGCATATAAATGGGCTTTGATGCTTGGAATTCCTCAACCATGACGCTACACCTCAACTTTCCGTTCAAGCAGCCATACAGCAGCATAAAAAACAGCAAAAATTATAACCGTATAAATGATCCCGTTCATTATTGATAGTTCAGCATTGTCTACAAATCCAGCAGAAGCTGAAGTTTTCCCAGCTTTAAACTCAATCGAATATGCATTGAGTTTAATAACCCCTATGTTTTTCAGTTTTTGATACATGGGGAGATTGCTCACATAGTTGCCTATTGCAGTAAGTAGAAGCCAAGTGCCAATAACGATAGGCCAACGGATAGAGCGCAAGAATGGAACCTTTTTCAATGAATGAAACAAGGACCAATAAAATAAAACCCAAACTCCAAGGAAAATGGTACCAAGCGTAATTCCCAGTCCTATTAAGGTAATATTGAGGGCAGGTCCACCGGTCAAACTAAACAGACTTTCCGCATTTACCGCATGACTTAGTCCCCATAACGCAACAACTAGTGCCATAAAAAAAGATACGGCATATAAAACAAACCCAGCTGCTAGTTTGGCTAGAAAAAGAACAGCCCCTCTGTTTGGATTATGAAGCCATAGCTGAGTCTGACCTTCGATATTAAGAGAAGTAAGAAGATATGCCGGCAAATAAAGCCCATGCCCCACTAAAATCATGACCGTTATAGCAGCAAATATATTTGGCTCATTGAAATATTTCGTTAAGCCTAAGCCGACTATAATGCCCAATATTAATAATGCGATTCCAACCATAAACCAATTTTTCGTAAGTTTTAATTCTTTATAGAACAATCCTTTAAAAACTTTCACATATTCCGACCTCCGTGTCAGCGTTTTAGTGTTCTAGTAACATAGTACACTGAAACATATTGTTCGTCAATTAGAAATTTACATATTCTTGGTATTTTTTAAATGCTAATTGTCAATACATTTGCAAAAACGCTGCTTATTCTTGCAAAACTGCAGGTATTTTTGCAGGGTCAAGGCTATTTTGCACTCCTTTTTAACAGCAAAAAAGCCCGGCTATTACTAGCCAGGCTGCATTCTCATAAATATTAATCATTCACACGATAAATTTTAATATCTTTTAACAGTTCTCTAGTCACATAGCTTGCCATGATTAAGCCCGCTGTTGATGGACAGAAGGCATTAGATGCAGGAGGCATTTTTGCTTTGCGGATTTCCGCATCTTCCTTTCCAACTACCTTACGAACATCCTCCCGAATGACAATCGGGCTTTCATCAGAGAAAACGACTGGAATTCCTTTTCTTATCCCCTCTTTTCTCAAGCGGGTACGAATAACCTTTGCAATTGGATCTGTGTGCGTCTTTGAAATATCTGCAATTTGAAATCTCGTTGGGTCTATTTTATTTGCGGCACCCATACTTGAAATAATTGGAATATTTCGCTTTAAGCATTCCTTCATTAAATGGATTTTATAGGATATTGTATCTGATGCGTCAATGACAAAATCAAGTCCATGCTCGAAAAACTGTTCATAGGTTTCTTCTGTATAAAACATTTTCAATGCAATAACTTCACATTCTGGATTAATATCCTTAATTCTTTCTTTCATTAAATCAACCTTTGGCTGCCCAATGGTTGAAAGCAAGGCAATGATTTGCCGATTCACATTCGTAATATCTACATCGTCCTTATCAACAAGCACTAATCTTCCAACTCCTGAACGAGCTAACGCTTCAGCTGCAAAGGTTCCTACTCCGCCAACTCCCAGAACAGCTACCGTACTGTTTTTCATTATTTCAAGGCCTTCCTTGCCAAAAGCCAATTCATTTCGTGAAAATTGATGCAACATCTATCTCAACTCCATACCTTTTAAAATGATATTCCCTTATTTTTTTCCCGATAATGAATATATCATACTTTTTGAAAAAAATAAGCATCTACAAGATCCAAAAATTTTTTATACTAACTGTTATGACCAGATGACAGTTGTCACTATTATATTTTTTCTTCGGGTGATACGCTTAGGCGGGGATGAAAAATATGGGAAGAAATGGGGAAATCGTATGAGCTTACCGCAATTAAAAATTGGACATATGGAGCCAAAAGTTCCAATCCTTCAAGGAGGGATGGGGGTTGGCATATCACTTAGCGGGCTGGCTTCAGCCGTTGCCAATGCAGGTGGAATTGGAATTATTTCAGGTACTGGGATTTCTACAGAAGAATTGCGCTTCCACATTCGAAGGGCAAAGAAGCTTATAAATGATACCGGCTATATTGGTGTGAATGTTCTATTTGCTATGAATGATTTTGCAGAAAAAATGAAGGCTGCACTCGAAGAAAAAGTAGATTTTATCATATCAGGCGCTGGTATTTCTCGTGATATGTACGCTTGGGGGAAGGAATATGATGTTCCTGTTCTCTCAATCGTATCATCAGCCAAGCTAGCTAGACTATCGGAAAGATTAGGTGCTGCTGCAGTTGTCGTGGAAGGACATGAAGCAGGGGGACATCTTGGTACAGACCGGCCGCTATTTGAAATTCTTCCTGAAGTAGTGGAAGCAGTAAATATCCCTGTAATCGCTGCTGGGGGGATATTGACAGGGCAGGACGTAGCTAAGGCTATCCGGCTGGGAGCATCAGGTGTTCAGATGGGAACTAGATTTGTTGCCAGTGAGGAATGTGATGCTCCACTCGCCTTTAAGGAAAAATATGTGCACGCCAATGAGGAAGATACCATTTTAGTTAAAACAACTGTTGGACTACAGGGAAGAGCGATAAAAAATAAATTTACTGATTTAATTTCAGGTTCAGGTAAATTAAAAATTGAAAAATGCCATGATTGCCTAAAAAATTGCTCCTATCGCTTTTGTACTTTAGACTCTCTGCTGAAATCAGTTGGTGGAGATGTTGAAAACGGCTTAATATTTGCTGGATCCAGAGTGGCGGAAATTAAAAAAATCTTGCCAGTCCGGGAAATCATCCATTCAATTACATCAGAGTATAGAGCTGCCTGGTAAGTCATACCATTACGGGAACATTTTACTTTTTGTTACGGTATTGTTGATTTTNTGGCTCCTTGCGGGAACGTTTTGCCTTTTTTCGTTACCGTCTTGTAGCTTTTTAACTTCTG
>NZ_LMBX01000013.1:0-25423 GCF_001439605.1 Cytobacillus praedii | reverse complement strand
GCGGGAACGTTTTGCCTTTTTTCGTTACCGTCTTGTAGCTTTTTAACTTCTGGCGGGAACGTTTTGCCCTTTTTCGTTACCGTCTTGTAGCTTTTTAACTTTTGGTGGGAACGTTTTGCCCTTTTTCGTTACCATGTTTAGCTTTTAGTGGGTACGCTTCGCCTTTAGTTGTTACAAATGGGATAGTTTTTCACTATTTATTGGAACATTTCGACTAGTATCTTCTTCCAAACTAAGTTTTTTCAACAAAAAAATAAATCCATGTCTCAATTGACATGGATTTTACTATTTAATATGTAGGTAAAGAGTCCCAATCGTGCCGTCGCCTCGATGCCTTCGTTTTGAACCCGCACTCAGCAGGTGGGTGACCTGTTTCCGCTTTAGTAAGTCCTCATCCATGAGGCATTTACGCGGCTGGAAAACCCGATCTCCCGAAGAAATAATGTTGGTCAAAATTTTAGGTTACACAACGAACACATCAGGACTCTTTATTTGATTACCTATATTTTATCATATCAAATTTGCTCTTTCAAGCACTCACAAATAGGTCAATTCTCATTTTTTCAAATTAAGCTTTAAGTGTAAATCATCTAATTGTGATTCACTTACTTCACCAGGTGCTTCTGTTAAGACACAGCTTGCACTAGCGGTTTTCGGGAATGCAATAGTGTCACGCAGATTCGTTCTGCCTGCCAAAATCATCACAAGTCTGTCTAGGCCTAAAGCAATCCCGCCATGTGGAGGTGTCCCATAATCAAATGCATCTAGCAAGAAGCCAAACTGCTCATTTGCTTCCTCTTTTGAAAAGCCAAGGACATTAAACATTTTTTCCTGCACATCTCTTTCAAAAATTCGAAGAGATCCTCCCCCAAGCTCATAGCCATTTAATACTAGGTCATAGGCTTGCGCTCTTACTTTTGATGGGTCCGAATCAAGAAGAGGCAGGTCTTCCCTCGCAGGCATAGTAAATGGATGATGGGCAGCATAGTAGCGGCCTTCCTCTTCAGCATACTCAAGCAATGGCCAATCTGTTACCCAAAGGAAGTTAAACTTGGATTGATCAATTAGTTCAAGTTCTTTTCCTAGCTTGATACGCAGTGCACCTAGAGCATCGGCAACAACACTTGTCTTATCTGCCACGAATAAAAGAAGGTCTCCTGCTTCAACAGAAAGCGCAGTCTGAATAGCGTTTTGCTCTTCTTCTGTTACAAATTTAGAAATCGGTCCTTTTAATCCATCTTCCTCTGCTTTTAACCACGCAAGCCCCTTCGCCCCATAGACAGAGACAAACTCTGTTAACGCATCAATATCTTTTCTGGAGTATTTGCCTGCACCATTTTTCACATTAATTGCCTTTACTTGGCCACCTGCAGATACAGCACCCGCAAATACCTTAAAGCTTGAGTCCTTCACAATTTCAGATAGATCTGTTAACTCCATTTCAAAACGTGTATCAGGCTTATCCGAACCATAGCGGTCCATTGCTTCCTGATAAGTCATTTGCGGAAATGGCGTTTGAACGTCTAGCCCTTTTACTTCTTTCATGATTTTGCTCATCATATTTTCCATTAAGCTGATAATATCGGCTTGACTCATGAAGCTCATTTCCATATCGACTTGTGTGAATTCCGGCTGACGGTCCGCACGTAAATCCTCATCGCGGAAACAGCGGGCAATTTGGTAATAGCGCTCAAAGCCGCCAACCATTAACAGCTGTTTAAAAATTTGCGGGGATTGCGGAAGTGCGTAGAACTCCCCTGGATGAACGCGGCTCGGAACTAAGTAGTCACGCGCACCTTCTGGTGTACTCTTTGTAAGAATAGGTGTTTCAATATCAAGGAAGCCTTCCCCATCAAGAAACTCTCTCATTGCTTTTGTTACTTGATGACGCATTTTTAACGTTTCAAACATAACCGGTCTTCTTAAGTCAAGATAGCGATATTTAAGACGGACATCCTCTGACACACCCGTTTTGTCATCAAGCATAAATGGCGGTGTTTTCGCTTCATTTAAAATCGTAATTTTTTCCGCTTTAATTTCAATATGACCTGTTTTTAAGTTTGGGTTCACAGTTCCTTCTTCCCTGGCAACTACGACTCCTTCGATATCAAGCACAAACTCATTTCTCACTCGCTCAGCTGATACTAAAGCTTCAGGAGATGTTTCCGGATTAAATACAACCTGCACGATTCCCGTTCGATCACGCAGATCAATGAAAATCAATCCGCCAAGATCACGTCTTTTTTGCACCCATCCTTTTAAAATTACTTTTTCTCCAATTGCCGCCTCTGTTATTTCTCCGCAGTAATACGATCTCCCAAACATGATGTTTCCTCCTATTATTTAGACAGTAATTTTTACGAGTACTAATAGATTTGTAAATGTTCTTTTTTGCACATAAATCTTTGATTTTGCATATAAATTAGATTTTGCAATGTGCATTATTTTTGCAGTAATTCAGCAAACTTTTCTACAAAGGTTTCAAGGTCAAGCTCTATTTGTTCACCTGTATCCATTGACTTCAGGTTGATTTTATTAGCTTTCAGCTCGTCTTCACCAAGAACAGCTACATACTTTGCCTTTGCACGGTCTGCTGCTTTAAATTGAGCTTTTATTTTTCGATCGAGATAGTCTCTCTCAGCAGAGAAGCCTGCTAGACGGAGCTTATGAAGCAGCCCGACAGTATAATCCTTCGCTTCCTCACCTAGTGAAACAAGGTAGCAATCAATTCCTTTATCAATGGGCAGCTCTACTTTTTCAGCTTCTAGTGCGGCAATAAAGCGTTCAATACTCATCGCAAAGCCAATTCCTGGTGCCTCAGGTCCGCCAATTTCCTCTGTAAGCCCGTTGTAGCGGCCGCCCCCACAAAGAGTGGTAATTGCGCCGAAGCCTTCCGCATCACTCATAATTTCAAATGCGGTGTGATTGTAATAATCAAGTCCGCGAACAAGATTCGAGTCAACCTCGAAAGGAATATCAAGATCTTTTAGATATTGTTGAACTTTTTCAAAATAGTGTTTAGAATCCTCATTTAAATAATCGATGATAGAGGGAGCAGTTCCCATTAGCTCATGATCTCTATCCTGCTTGCAATCAAGAATGCGCATCGGATTTTTTTCAAGCCGGTTTTGACAATCATTACAAAACTCACCGATTCTTGGTTTGAAGTGATTGATTAACGCATCCCGATGTGCCGCTCTGCTTTCTTTATCTCCAAGACTATTAATGACTAGCTTCAGCTTTTTTAAGCCTAATGATTGATAAAGTGACATAGCTACAGCAATCACTTCCGCATCAATTGCTGGATCAGCACTGCCAATCGCCTCGACACCAAATTGAACGAATTGGCGGTAACGGCCAGCCTGCGGACGTTCATACCGGAACATTGGTCCCATATAATAAAGCTTAACTGGCTGGTTCGCGTCTCCGAACATTTTATGCTCAACGAATGACCGAACAACAGCTGCCGTGCCTTCTGGCCGCAATGTTAAACTGCGTTCACCGCGATCCTCAAATGTATACATTTCTTTTTGAACAATATCGGTTGTATCTCCTACACTCCGTAAAAACAGCTCTGTGTGTTCAAAAATTGGTGTCCTAATTTCACGATACTGGAATTTTGCACAAAGCTCTCTTGCCTTTTCTTCGATCAGGTGCCATTTTTCAATCTCACCTGGGAGAATATCCTGGGTTCCTCTTGGTAAACGAATCGACATGTCATGTCTCCTCCTGCTTATTAATTGTTGTGTGTAAGTTTATTAAATATAAAAAAAGCCCCCGCCTCCTTGTATATAAATACAAGGGACGAGAGCTTTCGAGATTCCCGTGGTACCACCCTAGTTGAAGCCGCCATGTTTCGCGATCTTCCTCTTTTACAGTTAACGCCTGTTAACGTTCAACTCCTACTAAAAGCAGCTGCTTCTTTCAGAGAGAAACCTACGAAGTGTTCATTCATTAAATCATCATGCAGAAATGCTTTCAGCCCATGACATTTCTTCTCTTTTCATGTGGGGTTTAATTACTTTTCTTCATCAATCGGTATTATTATGCGCCAAGTGCGCTTTGTCAGCGAGAAACTTCTCTTAATATTTATATAATAATACGTATCATCAAGAGCATTGTCAATAGTGATTTGTTAAGATCGTTCCAAATGTTTTTTCAATTTCCTGACATCCTTAACGGATAATCCAAATTCTGAAGCTAATTCAACCATATTTGAACTTTGTTCCTTCTGAATAAAATCATGAAAATCCACGCCAAAAAGCTGATTTTCCCCTAATTGAACAGACATTCCCTTATCACCAAATCTCATTTCTATCACCCTCGTTCACTTATTCTTATCTAGTATTCCCATGAATGTGAATAAACTATTCTTTAATCTAATTGCTTGTCGAATGAATCTTTTAGAAGGAAATCGTAATCAAAAGGAGAAATTATAGTAGGGCAATTCTCGTGAAAGACTTGACTGACTGAAGCAATTTTGTTTTTCTAATAAGATGAGGAACGGTTAATCTGCAAGGAGAGGAGAGTGCACATGCATAAAAAGAAAAAAGTCATCCTATTTTTTTGTCTAATACTTTTAATCGGAATGTTACCAGTCCACTTGTTACCTACTAGTGCAGCAGGACAATATGTCAAGATTGGAATCGATCGCTTAAATATTCGGGAGGGTCCAGGATTAAGCTATCCTGTTGTTGAACAAGTGAATAAGGGGGAAAGCTACCCATATCTTTCCGAGAAAAAAGACTGGATAGAAATTCAACTAAAAGATGGAAAAAGAGGCTGGGCAGCCGACTGGCTTGTATCACTGGAAAGCAGCAAAACCAGCAGCACCTCTGTTTCACAGTCTAAGAATAATCATGCGACAATTACGGCTGATGGACTTAGAGTTAGAAAAGGTCCAGGCACAAAGTATCAAGTAATCGGCACGATTAGCAAAGGGGAAAATTATAAGGTTCTTGCAGCTGATGGAGATTGGATACAGCTTGAAACATCAAATGGAGCCGGTTGGGTTTCAAGTGAATTTGTCCAATTCAAAAGTAATCCTGTTAATAATACGAACTCAAAAACGATGAATGGGAAAATCACTTCAAATTCACTTAATATTCGTAGTGAACCATCACGGAACGGTTCAATTATTGGTAAGTTAAATGCAGGGGATCGAGTAAAAATTTTATCTCAAAAAAATGGATGGACAGAAATCTCCCATTCAGGTAAACGAGTCTGGATCAGCAGTCAGTATGTTGAAGTGGACGAAGGAAATACAGAAGTAAAAGAGCATACACCAGTACCATCCTCAAAAGCAAATAAATCAGGGACAGGCACTGTTACTGCAACCACCTTAACTGTAAGAAACACTGGTTCACTTAACGGTAAAGCTATTGGTTCTGTTTCAATGGGACAAACCTTTACGATCCTAGAGGAAGCAAATAATTGGGTGAAAATTGAATTTAAAAAAGGTTCCTATGGGTGGGTTGCAAACTGGTACTTGGAAAAGCCTAATCATAAAGGAACTGAATCTAGCAAACAGGCTGTTCAGGAAAGCACGATTACGATCCTTCATAATGGTTCAAATATTAGAAAAAGCGCTGATCCTTCATCTGCTATCGTTGAAAGAGCAGATCAAGGGGCGACATATGATGTCATAAGTATACAAAATGATTGGTATGAAGTACGTCTTGGCAATGGAAAAAGCGGGTTTATTGCCGGATGGATTGTATCTGTAAACGGTTCTGCACCTGTTGTTGAAAAACCAGGACCTAAAACAAGTTTAAAAAACAAGAAAATTGTCATTGATCCAGGCCACGGCGGCAGAGATAACGGAACAACAGGAGCTAGTGGGACAATAGAGAAGACAGTGACATTAAAAACAGCAAAGCTATTATATGATAAATTAAAAGCTGCTGGCGCAAATGTGATTCTAACGAGAAATACCGATACATATATTCCTTTGTCATCAAGGGTATACACAGCGCAATATCATAATGCAGACGCCTTTATTAGCATCCACTATGATAGTATTGCAGATCGCAGTGTAAGAGGAATGACTACATACTACTACCACAGCTATCAAAAAGATCTAGCGGCTGATGTTCATTCTTCAGTTGCCTCAAATTCTAGTCTAAAAAATCGCGACTATCGATTTGGCGACTATTATGTTTTAAGGGAAAATAATAAAAATGCAATTTTATTGGAGCTTGGTTATTTAAGTAATCCAGCAGAAGAGATGATTGTCACTTCAGGTCAATACCAAGAGATGGTGACTACTGGGATATACCAAGGGCTGGCAAAACATTTTAATTAGAAAATAGAATACAAAATAAAAAACTGTGTGGTACACGTACAGAAAGTGATCCAATGGACGGATCAACCTTCTGCCCTTATACTACACAGGCGATTTTAAAGGGTGAGTATCCTCTCGCCCTTTTTCTATTTACTTTCAACTATTAATGTAACCGGTCCGTCGTTGATTAATTGAACGTCCATCATTGCGCCGAATTTACCGGTCGCTACCTTAATCCCTTTATCCCCAAGGCAAGCATTTAAAGCATCGTATATTTTCACCGCATGCTCGGGCCTTGCAGCGTCCATAAAGTTGGGCCTGCGTCCTTTACGGCAATCTCCGTAGAGAGTAAATTGCGAGACAGATAAAATCTCTCCGCCTTTGTCTAGAATGGAAAGGTTCATTTTTCCAGCATCATCTTCGAAGACACGCAGATTGGCTATTTTCTCAGCTAAAAACTGCGCATCTTCGATTGTGTCTTCATGTGTGACACCAACAAGCAATACAAACCCATTTGCAATGCTACCGACTGTTTCCCCATCAACGGTTACACTTGCTTCCTTGCTTCGCTGTACAACAACACGCATAACAAATACTCCTTAATTCATAATCCTGCGAACAGCATATACATCCGGAATTTGTTTAATCCGATCGACAACTTTTTGTAAATGACTGACATTATGGATAGCTATTGTCATATTAATCGTTGCTGATTTATTTCGATCCGATCGGCCTGTTACTGCAGAAATATTCGTTTTTGTCTCATTTACCGCTTGAAGTACTTCATTTAATAATCCACGTCTATCATATCCAGTGATCTCAATCTCAACACTATATTCTTTCCGATCATTTAAGGCTGTTTCCCATTCTACAGGAATCAATCTAGCTTTCGCATCCTCAGTGACAATATTCGTGCAATCAGCCCGATGGACAGAGACCCCTCGCCCCTTCGTAATGAAGCCAACAATTTCATCTCCTGGAACTGGATTACAGCAGCGAGACAGCCGAATAAGTAAATTATCGATTCCTGCAACCCGGACACCAGATTCACGTTTTTTCGTGGAAGGAAAAGCTTTAAGCTCTGAAACGGCATTCGCAATTATATCTGCTTGCTCCATATCTCGCTTTTTGCGCCACTTTTCTGTCAGCCTGTTAGCAACCTGTAAAGCTGTAACACCATTATAGCCAACAGCTGCATACATATCATCTTCATTTGTAAAATTAAACTTTTCTATGACTCTTTTAACATTTTCATTCGTTAAGATTTCTTTTAAATCAAAATCCATATTACGGATTTCTTTTTCAACTAATTCTTTGCCCTTTTCTACATTCTCATCACGTCTTTGCTTCTTAAAGAACTGACGGATTTTATTTTTTGCCTGCGAGGTTTGGGCAAGCTTTAGCCAGTCCTTACTTGGTCCGTACGAATGCTTGGATGTTAATATTTCAATGATATCGCCAGTTTTCAATTTATAATCCAACGTCACCATTTTTCCATTTACTTTTGAGCCAATTGTTTTATTGCCAATCTCCGAGTGAATGCGATAGGCGAAATCAATTGGAACTGAACCTGAAGGAAGCTCAATTACATCTCCTTTAGGCGTAAATACAAAAACCATATCAGAGAACAGGTCAATTTTCAGAGATTCCATGAATTCCTCTGCATTCACCGTATCATCCTGAAACTCCAATATTTCACGGAACCATGTTAGCTTGTCTTCAATGGAGGGAGAACCTTCATTGACCTTTTTTCCTTCTTTATATGCCCAGTGAGCGGCAATCCCGAACTCTGCGATTCGGTGCATATCAAATGTACGAATCTGTACTTCAAGCGGATCCCCTTTTGGACCTATGACTGTCGTATGAAGAGATTGATACATGTTTTGCTTCGGCATGGCAATATAATCCTTAAATCGTCCTGGCATTGGCTTCCAGCACGTATGGATGATTCCCAGCACTGCGTAGCAATCTTTAATACTATTAACAACAATTCTTACAGCAAGCAAATCATATATTTCACTAAATTGCTTATTTTGCAGTGCCATTTTCCGATAAATGCTGTAAATATGCTTTGGGCGGCCAGATATCTCCGATTTAATCGATACATCCTCCATCCTTGCCCGCATCACATCGATGACATCTTCAAGATATTGCTCCCGTTCAGCCCTTTTCTTTTTCATGAGGTTGACAATCCGATAGTATTGCTGCGGATTTAAATATCTTAAAGCAGTATCTTCAAGCTCCCATTTAATTTTTGATATTCCTAGTCGATGGGCAAGCGGAGCAAAAATTTCAAGTGTTTCATTCGAAATTCTGCGCTGTTTTTCAGCTGGAAGATGCTTTAATGTGCGCATATTGTGAAGTCTGTCAGCAAGTTTAATCAGTATGACCCGTATATCCTGCGCCATCGCTACAAACATTTTCCGATGGTTTTCAGCCTGCTGTTCTTCTTTTGATTTATATTTAATTTTACCAAGCTTTGTAACGCCATCTACAAGCATAGCCACTTCCTCATTGAAGGCTTCTTCAATATCAGCAAGTGTGACATCAGTATCTTCAACAACATCATGAAGAAAACCGGCTGCAACCGTGGAAGGATCCATCTCCAAATCAGCTAAAATTCCCGCAACTTGGATGGGGTGGATAATATAAGGTTCACCCGATTTTCGATATTGTTCACGATGTGCATGCCTCGCAAATTCATATGCCTTCTTCACCAATGCCGCATGCTCATCATTTAAATATACTTTTGTCCTGTCGATGACTTGTTCAGCGGTCAGAACATGATCGTTCGCCATGGGATCACCTTTATCTAATAGTAGTTTTATCTAAATTTCCGTTTACATATATACAAAAAAAATTATGATTGTTACTATTATCGAAAAAAAAAACGAAGATGTAAAGGGTTAGGAGGTTATTTTTAAAGGAAAAGCAAAAACTCTGTCGAATTTTGTATGTTTACTATACTATTTCTCGTTATCGGTTTAAATCAAAATATAAAAAGAGCGCTCTTTTTAGCGCTCTCATGAAAATTAGAAATCCATTAAAGTAAGTATATCATATTTTTCTAGCTTATCGCGACCTTTTAAGTACGATAATTCGATTAGGAAGGCAATTCCAGCTACGACTCCGCCAAGTTCTTCAACTAACTTAATCGTTGCTTCAATTGTTCCGCCTGTTGCAAGCAAATCATCGGTAATTAAGACACGCTGCCCAGGTTTGATTGCATCTTTATGGATCGTAAGAACATCTTTCCCATATTCAAGACCGTAATCAACTTTAATTGTTTCACGGGGAAGCTTGCCTTCCTTTCTTACAGGGGCAAAACCTACTCCAAGTGAATAAGCAACCGGACAGCCGATAATAAAGCCACGCGCTTCAGGACCAACTACAAGGTCAATATGCTTTTCTCGTGCATATTCCACGATTTTGTCTGTTGCATAGCGATATGCATCGCCATTATCCATTAATGTTGTTATATCCTTGAATTGAATACCTGGTTTTGGCCAGTCTTGGACGATTGTAATATATTGTTTTAAGTCCATTCTTTCATTTCCTCCTCAATTTCACGTGAACCTCGGATCACTTCGTCAAACCATCCTTTTAATTGCTGATAGGAAGAATACACCATATCCCTCTCAAGTGTATACTGTGCCAGCACCTTCTGGTATGTTAATGAATCAGTTAAATCACGTTTTTGTGTTGCTTTATTAACTGAAATGAATCCATTTTCTATTTTAACAAAATCAAGTTCAAAAAACACCTTTGACATGAAGTCAATTGTTTGTCTGCTCCAGCCTTTAAATTTAGCAATGTCATCTCCATATTTTTTTAGATCAAAAGGTCCCTTCTTTACTAATAAAGCATAGAACCATTTAAAATGATCTCTTGTTGGAATCGTACTAAAATATGCGTCATTTTCATTATAAAAATGTGCGTACACTCTTGCTGGATTTTTCCCAGCAAATACTGCAGCTAATAATTCCTTAGAGTCTGGAAGATCGATCAAAACCACATTTTCTTTCTCAATGTTTAGTGCAGAGGCTTCCTCTACAGAACTAACCGTTATTAACTTATCGTTTGTATACTTTTGAAATTTACTCATATTCTCTTGATTAAAAACAATCCATTTTGAACGATCCTTTGGGATGAGCTCGACTAAACTTTCAATCCGCTTTACTCCCCTAATATCAAATAGCTGCCATGCGTCAATAGCTATATCTTGGAGAAACATTTGCGGCTTGCGAATATTATTCCATTCATTAATCGATAGCTCCCCGATAACCGAAATTTGCGAACTTGGAGAAATGTGGTCAAATAATGAACCAAGACCAAAACCGACTCCATCTAATGTATGTCCATCATTTTCAATCGTCATCTTCAAATGATTCTGGTCCGAACCAATCTTTCTTATTGCAGATATATTGGCATTTTTAATCATTATTTTTGGTTTTGGGTTATCCATTCCATATGGAGAAAGCATTTGCAGTTCTTCTAAAGATGACAAATGAATATCATGTAAGACGATTTCTCCATCCAGTTGGGTTACAGGAATAAAATCCTCCTCTGATAACTGATCTTTTGCGGCAGCATTGAGTCTGCTTCGAAGATCATTCACATCATCAAGCTTCAATGTCATCCCAGCTGCCATCGGATGTCCGCCAAAATGAGGCAAAATCTCTCTGCATTCTGAAAGATTTTTAAAGAGGTCAAAGCCTGCTATACTTCTAGCAGATCCTTTTGCTAAACCCTTTTCTACATCATAGCTTAGTACAATCGCAGGCCGGTAGAAAGTTTCTACGAGCTTTGATGCGACAATGCCAATTACTCCAGCATTCCAGCCTTCTCTTCCTATAACAAGAACAGCATTTTCATTCACTGGATAATTTTCCTCAACTTCACGAATGGCCTGCTCGGTAATCTCATTGACTATTGTCTTTCGATCCTTATTTAATTGCTCAATTTCCTCTGCAATTGCCTCTGCTTCAAGACTATCTTCCGTTAACAGCAAATCCACTGCTGGATCAGCACTTTCCAATCTTCCTGCCGCATTCAAGCGAGGTGCGATGAGAAAACCAATTGTTTCTTCATTTATTGAGTTAGGCTCTACTTTATTTAGTTTTAATAATGCTTTTAAACCAACATTTGATGTCGATTGAAATTTTTTAATCCCCTTTTTAGCAATTAAGCGGTTTTCTCCTTTTAGAGAAACAAGATCAGCAATTGTACCAATTGCAGCAATTTCAAGCAAATGTTCTGGAACCCTGCCTAATAAAGCATGAGCTAATTTAAATGCTACCCCCACACCGGCTAAATCACGGAATGGATATTCACTATTTTCAAGCTTCGGGTGAATAATTGCCAATGCATCAGGCAGCTCAGGTCCTGGTTCATGATGGTCAGTAATTATAAGATCAAGCCCTAGCTCTTTTGCGGCCATTGCCTCATTTACAGCTGCTATACCTGTATCAACTGTAATGATAAGTTTAATACCTGTTTCTGCCGCATGCTGAAATGCTGGTATATTGGGTCCATACCCTTCTGTAAAGCGGTTTGGTATATAAAATTCTACATTTGCACCAAGCTCTTGAAGAGTCTTCATCATCACTGTCGTACTCGTTACACCATCTGCGTCATAGTCTCCAAAAATTAAAATTGCTTCCTGATTCTCGATTGCCTCTTTTATTCTTGATACCGCAGCATCCATATCTGATAATAAAAAAGGATCGTGAAATTCCTGCTTTTGATCAAATAAAAAAGGCCGTGCTAAATCCGGCGTTTCTAATCCACGATTAACAAGGAGCGAAGCCACGAGAGGCGTAATATTTAATTCTTGTACAAGTAGATTTTCCTTTTCTTCATCTGAATTCTGAACAATCCATCGTGTTTTTGAATGTAACATTTGTTCACCCCTCAACTGTTTAATTATACAGGAGGCATCCTATTGATTCAATGAAAGAAACAGGTAGACTTTCATTTATTTATAGGCAATGTTTAACATTGCTGCTGATTTTTGCTGCAGGCACTCACTTTCCGCAGGGGGCAATTATCCTCCTCGGAGCACAAGCTCCTGTGGGGTCTCACCATTCCCGCTTCTCCCGCAGGAATCTCGTTCCCTCCGCTAGAATCAATGAAGACGAAAATCACTTTCAGCTAAAAAAAGTCATAAAAAATAGCAAATAAAAACAGCGTGAAACACGCCGTTTCAAAGTTAATATGATAAAAAGATCTTTACTCTATCTCTTGCTCTCCATCATTATACGGATTAATATGGACAAAGACATTCTGAACATTTTCCATTTCTAATAACCTTTGCTTGACCTTTTTTCCAACTCGATGTCCTTCTTCAACTGTTATATATGGATCTACTGAAATTTTTAAATCAATGATCACATAATGACCATGCTCCCTTGCATGTAATTCATCAATTTGTTTCACTTCTTCAAATTCTTCAACTGCATGGCGCAGCTCAATTGTGTCCTCTTCATGTAGAACATGATCAAGTGTATTATGTATTGATTCTTTCCCAAGAGACCAGGCCATTTTAAGAACCATCAATGAAACAATTATTCCTGCGACCGGATCAGCATATTCAAGCCAATCAATTCCCAGTTTTCCTCCTATAATGGCGCTGCCAATCCCTGCTAAAGCAGCAATGGATGAATAGACATCTGAACGGTGCTCATAGGCATTCACAATTAAAGCATCACTATTTAATTCATGGCCTAATTTATATTTATAGCGAAATAAGATTTCTTTTACGATAATGGATAGGATTACTGCAGCAATCGCTATTGTTTTAGGCGGCTCAATCGGCTGAAAAAATGCCTCAAAGGAAGATTTGCCAATTTCAATCCCTACTAATAGTAAAAGAACAGCTACAATAATAGCAGCAATCGACTCCGCCTTTCCGTGGCCGTAAGGGTGATCTTCATCAGGCGGCTGCTTCGCAGCCTTCAAACCTAAATAAACAGCAAATGATCCAGCTACGTCTGAAGCAGAGTGAACCGCATCTGCTACTAATGCACGGCTTCCAGCATAAACCCCAATTCCCCATTTAACGATAGCAAGAACGATATTTACAATGATCCCAAGCATAGCAGCAAATTCTGCTTTTTTAAAACGATCCTGATTACTCACTAAAAACTTCCTTCCTCCCATAATCTTACTTTTAGTTTAACCCATTTGCCGTAATAATACCTTCAGAGAAAGTAAAAAGCCTCAGGGGGTTCCTGAGGTTTTTACTATTGTACAAAGATTATTTATACTTGAGGTTCATCGCTTGTTTTCCGTTTTTCTTTAACGGTTTTTATTACACCTTTTTGATTTAGTTCCTTCACTTTCCAGTCATACCACCATTGAGCAGCTAGGAATATGGAAGAATACACTCCTACTATCGTACCGACAAGTAAGGCAATAGAGAAGTTTCGAATGGATTCACTACCAAAGATGAGCAATCCCAGAATTGCGATAATAACCGTTAAAACTGTGTTGATTGACCTCGTCATCACTTGGCGTAAGGCCCTATTTACAACATCCGCAATATCTTCCTTTGTTTTTAAACGCTTTTTCTTTTGCATATTTTCACGCATTCTATCGAATGTAACAATTGTATCATTAATGGAATATCCAATAACCGTCAAGATCGCAGCGATAAAAGTTACATCAACTTCTAATCTTGTGATACTAAAGAAAACAACAATTAGGAATGCATCATGTAACAATGCTACTACAGCTGGTACTGCCATTTTCATTTCAAAACGGATCGATACATAAATAATGATCCCAATTGCGGCAATGATTAATGACTTTATCCCATTTTTCGCTAACTCTTTTCCGACAGTCGATGAAACCGTACTAACTGTTGGGTCCGAACCGTATATTTTATGGAATTCCGTCTTTAAGGTTGCGATCTCTTCCTTCGCTAAAACACCTTTTAACCTTGCAACCCCAATATTTTTTTCATCTCCAGAAATAACGATATTGTCAGTATCGATATCAAGCTTCAATAACTCTGATTTCACTTCTTCCTTCGTCAAGGCATGCGATGCTTGAATATCAATTCGCGTCCCGCTCGAGAAGTCAATTCCTAAATTTAAACCGAAGACGGACACTAAAACAATTCCTAAAGCCATTAAAGCTCCAGAAATAAAATAATATATTTTTCGGGTTTTCACAAAATCTATTTTATCATATATGGTTGGCAAATCATGTGTATCTACATTCTCAGAAATATTTCTAATCTCGCTCTTTTTCACACCAAACCAGCCAGGTTTCTTATTAAACAGATTACTGTTTACCCATAGACCGAGCAGCAGCCTTGAACCGTAAACAGCTGTTAAAAAGCTGACAAGAATACTAATGATTAGCATTGTTCCAAAGCCCTTTATCGAGCTTGTACCATATACAAATAAGACACCTGCTGCAAGAAGAGTTGTAATATTAGCATCAAAAATAGAAGCAAACGAGTTTTGATTTCCGGCATTAAAGGCCGACTTAACTGTTCTTCCAACCTTTATTTCTTCTTTAATTCTTTCATAGGTGATAATATTCGCATCAACAGCCATACCTACCCCAAGGACAAGGGCCGCAATAGCAGGCAGAGTTAGTACGGCATTCATCCAATCAAATATGAGAAGAATGAGGAAAATATAAATAGATAATGTAATCGTTGCAATTAAACCAGGGAATCGGTAGAAAATAAGCATAAATAGGTAAATGATTGCAATTCCAACAATTCCTCCAAGAACTGTTTTTTGCAATGCTTGCTCACCAAACTGAGCGCCTACTGAAGTTGAATAGACTTCATCTAATTTTACAGGCAGTGAACCTGCATTTAAGAGGTCAGCTAAAGTAGTAGCTTCTTCCATCGTAAAACTGCCGGTAATCGAAACAGTATCCTGGTTAAACACCTGACTCACCTGTGGAGCAGATAAATAAGCCGGATTTTCCTTTGCTGCTTCCGCTTTAAAGGAGTTCCCTTCTTCAAAATCAAGCCAAATAACTAGTAAATTATTTGGTGCACCCATATTAACAATCTTTTGTGTGACATCTTTAAATTTACTTGCACTAGTCAGCTTAAGTGAAACACTCGGATTTCCATTTTCATCAAAGGTTTGTTTCGCACCGCCTTCTGCAAGATCCGAACCATCCATGAGTTTCACATCGTTAACATCTCTGAAGGATAGATTCGCTTGTGTTGATAACATTTCACGGGCCTTATTTTGATCCGTGACGCCAGCTAGCTGTACGCGAATTCTATCCTGCCCCTCAATTTGAATACTAGGCTCACTTACGCCCAATACATTGATCCGTTTTTCTAGTGCTTTTGCCGTACTAGCTAGGGTAGCTTTATCAACCTTTTTACCGTCTAAAGTTGATACTTTATAAAGAACCTCAAAGCCCCCTTGTAGATCCAGCCCAAGTTTAATGTTTTTTGTAATGCCATTAGTTGTTGTTCCTATCAAGCTTCCTATTAATAAAACAATCAGGAAGAAGGCAACAATGCGACCGCGCTTTACCATTATGTAATTGTCCTCCTTAAATACAAGCCTGTAAAGACTTCTTAACGTAAACCGGTAGTGACATCCTATTTAAACGCTATAACAGCATCCAACATAAATATGGATAAGTCGACCGGGAATTTCAATATTTTCATTATGAAACAGTTTATAAAAGCTGTCAATTATTGTAGAGGTCAGATGTTAGAAGTGTTGACCGAATGATGAAGGAAGCCAATTTTCTATTTCAAAAGTTCCCGACGCTCATCTTCATCATCAAATGCAAACTGCGCTTCTTTAAAAGCCTCAATTGTTGCAAAACTAAAGTAGTCCCCCACCTTTACTGAGAGGATATCGTCAACAATCTCAGCAATTCGTTTGTCCTGGGCAGTCTTGCGCCATTTCTTCGTCGTTAAAAAATCCCAAAGCTCCTGTTCCTTCACATGACCGTACCCCAATAAAAAAAATTCCTCCAATTTGCTTGCGATTGCTGGCTGAACTTGATAACGAAAAGAATCATATTTATGGCTCGTCTTCACTCTAGAACCCCCTTTAATTAACTGCTTAGGAAAATATTTCATTATCCACTCCACTCAAAATTAACGATTACTCTTAAAAATTAATGATTGCTTGTCATGCTTTGTCCACATCATTGCATATAGTTAATTGTATATGATAACACCTATTTTGAGAAGGCAGGGAAACCAATGTCTAAGTTTTTAAGAGGTACGATCATCCTATTGGCAGCCGGACTTGTCACAAGGGTGCTCGGATTTATAAACAGAATAGTTATCGCTCGATTCATAGGGGAAGAGGGAGTTGGGCTTTATATGATGGCCTTCCCTACTTTAATTCTTGTCGTTACAATTACACAGCTTGGACTGCCTGTTGCCATTTCTAAAAATGTAGCAGAAGCAGAAGCACAAGGGGATTCAGCAAAGGTTAAGAAAATTTTAGTCGTTTCACTCGCTGTAACCATTTCACTTTCGGCTATTTTTACACCTGCCTTAATTTTACTCGCTCCGATTCTATCGGAAACATTTTTCACAGATCCGCGTACAAAACTTCCGCTGCTGGTTATTGCACCCATTGTACCTATAATTGCAATTTCATCTGTTATCCGCGGCTATTTCCAGGGCAGACAAAACATGAAGCCAGCTGCTATATCTCAAATGATTGAACAGATAGTAAGAATCACTCTAATTGCAGCCTTAACGAAAGCTTTTCTTCCATATGGGATTGAATATGCTGCTGCAGGGGCTATGGTCGCTTCTGTCATTGGTGAATTAGCATCATTAGTCTATCTATTAACAACCTTCAAGCTCAAAAAGAAATTCAGAGTAAGAAAACAATTTTTCAAGTCTGTTAAATCAGGAAAAAAGACATTTAATGAGTTAATGAGTATTGCCTTACCAACAACAGGCAGCAGAATGATTGGTTCCTTGGCATGGTTCTTTGAACCTATCGTTGTTTCCCATAGTCTTGCGATTGCTGGAGTTGCTGCCATTGCTGCGACAAAGCAATATGGAGCCCTTACTGGTTTTGCCATGCCTTTATTAATGCTGCCATCCTTTGTTACTCTTTCTCTGTCAACTGCCCTTGTTCCTGCAATTAGTGAGGCAAACTCGCAGAATAATAACCGATTAATCGAATATCGTTTACAGCAAGCGCTTCGCTTCTGTCTTTTAAGCGGTGGTTTAGCAGTTGTTGTTATTTACGTTTTGTCTGACGAATTAATGAAAGTCATGTATAACTCCTCTAGCGGAACACAATTTATTAAATTAATGGCACCCTTCTTCTTATTCCATTATTTCCAAGGTCCGCTTCAGGCAGCACTTCAAGCTTTAAATTTAGCAAGAGCAGCGATGATCAATAGCTTAATTGGAGCCGTTGTAAAAACAGCGGTGATTTATTTATTAGCTCGTCAGGCTGAGTTTGGAATTACTGGTGTAGCCATGGGGATTCTCGTGGGCTTTGTCCTTGTCACACTGCTGCACTTCGCAACTATATTAAAAAAGATTTCTTTCACTTTTTATGTTCGTGATTATATAAAAACTTTCCTTGTTATGGGGGTATCTGGGTATTTGGGCTATTGGGTTCTCCAAAGTATAAATGAAGATACACATCTGATTATTCAGGTTTTGCTGATTGCCATTCTCATTACAGTTAGTTATTCCATTCTTTCTTTACTATTTGGGTTAGTAAAACAGGATGAATTGAAACGGATACCTTGGATTGGAGAGCACCTATCAAAGTTTGCTTTTAAATAGTTCGGCAGTTGAGACACCAAATATTTAGATGGGTGTCTCTTATTTTTTTTCATTTTTCAAATCAATATAGAACTGGCCATTTTCATAGCTGCAAAAAGAAATTTTATTCAAATCGTTAAACCCTCTTTTCTTCAGCTGCTGCCGGAGCCAAAAGTTCGTTTCATTGATAACTTCTAGATTTTCTTCTTGAACGATTCCATCCAAGATAAGCGGAATCGTCATATTTCCCTTTTTCTTTTTTTCCTTTTTCAATACTGATAATTCCCCTGTAGTTTCAAGGATGGCAAACTCTACATCTGTAATATTGCGAACATCTTTTCCTCTTAGCTGCAACAAGAGATCATCAAAGTTATAACGATGCTTTTTCATTGCTTCTTCATCAATTTTCCCTTTATTAATAATTATTGTTGGCTTCCCATCCACAAGGTCTCGGATTCGCTTACTTTTTAGTGTAGCAAATGAGAAACTGATTTGGATGAGCATCAATATCAGCATAGGCAATATATTTGTAAACAATGGGCTATCTGGCTTTTCTATTGCCAGTACAGCTATCTCAGCAATCATAATCGATACAACAAGATCTACTGTGCTCAACTGGCCAAGCTCCTTTTTTCCCATCGCTCGAAATATAACCATGATAATGATGTACAAAAAAATGGTCCGTAAAATAATTATGGAATATTCCTCCATACACCATTCCTCCTTTAATTACATTCCTCTTTATTCTGAACTATGTTAGAGAAATTATGTTAATAACATTTCATTTCCCAATGTTGTTTTAAGTTTTATATTCTATTTTTCCTTTATGTGAATATGCTTGTACTAAGGAATCAGACAGTCTGCATGGCTGTACTGATTGAACTTTCAAGTTAGAAGGGAGAGGAGCAAAATAGAAGATTCAAAACATGTAGGCAGCGGAATACTTTTCGGCTTAATCGCAGTTTTTGTTCTTGCCATAATTAGCAGTTTAATTATTTCTCTATTATTAAGATTTACATCTCTTCAAGAATCTTCCGTACAATTTGTTATTACAGCCATTTCTTTCGTTTCACTTTTTATCGGGGGATTCATTTCAGGTGGAAAGGGCAAACAAAAAGGATGGATGATCGGGGGTTTAACCGGGTTAATTTATTCCCTCATAATTTTTCTTTTTCAATATTTAGGCCAGGATAGTTTATTTAATCTGCAGCAGACGATCTACCATGTCTGTTATATCCTTACAGCTATGATGGGCGGAATCTTAGGTGTGAATATGTCTAATAATAAATCAAGAGCAGCATAAGAAAAGCGCAACCATCCTGATCATCGCCTGACACACTTCGACGAGACCCGAAGTTTGATAGACGATAGGCTCTTTGCGACAAACAATCCTTTAACAAAAAGCTTTAATAGCTGCCTTATAAAAAAAGAGGCGGAATCATACAGATTCCGCCTCTTTCATTCTTAAGATTTTGCAAGCATATCTCCGCCTGCAGCTACTTCTGTTACTTCGCGAATAGCTGAGCGATCGTATGTAAGACGGCTTCCATCTCCACACTTTATAACAACTTTTCCTTCATCGATGGCATCGACAAAGCCGTGAAGTCCTCCAATTGTTACGATTTTATCTCCTTTTTTCAAATCGCTCTGCATTTGCTGAACTGCCTTTTGGCGCTTCTGCTGCGGACGAATAAGCAAAAAGTAAAATAAAACAAACATTAACAATAGTGGTCCTATTGTACTAATCATTTCCATATATTTTTCACCCCTTTCACCACGTAAAGAATATTCAAAGATTGTGGGATTGTCCCATTCTTGAACATTCCTCTGTTTTAGAAGTTTTTCGCATTTGGCTTATTAAACCCATATCTTTCGAAAAATTCTTCTCTAAAGTCCCCCAGACGATCCTCTCTGATCGCTTGTCTGACCTGTTCCATTAATTTTAACAGAAAATAGAGATTATGGTAAGTTGTAAGTCTTATTCCGAATGTCTCATCACAGCGAATGAGATGACGGATATATGCACGGCTGTAATTACGGCAAGTGTAGCAGTCACAGTGCTCATCAATCGGTCCAAAATCCTTTGCAAATTTCGCATTCTTAACGACTAAGCGGCCTTCACTCGTCATCAATGTTCCATTACGGGCAATTCTCGTCGGCAGTACACAATCAAACATATCAATTCCACGAATCGCTCCGTCAATTAAGGAATCCGGAGAACCTACTCCCATTAAATATCTAGGTTTATTCGAAGGCAGCAACGGCGTCGTAAATTCAAGCACCCTATTCATAACATCCTTTGGCTCACCTACTGATAACCCTCCTACAGCATACCCTGGAAAATCAAGTGAAACCAAATCCTTCGCACTTTGCTTGCGCAGCTCTTCATACTCTCCGCCTTGGACTATGCCGAATAGACCTTGATCATTTGGGCGTTTGTGTGCATTTAAGCAGCGCTCCGCCCAGCGTGAAGTTCGTTCAACTGATTTCTGCATATATTCATAGGTTGCCGGAAATGGCGGACATTCGTCAAATGCCATCATAATATCCGAGCCAAGTGAGTTTTGAATTTCCATTGCTTTCTCAGGTGATAAAAACAGCTTGTCCCCATTTAAATGATTGCGAAAATGGACGCCCTCTTCCTCAATTTTGCGGAATTCACTTAAGCTAAACACTTGGAATCCGCCGGAATCTGTTAAAATTGCACGATCCCAATTCATGAATTTATGCAAGCCGCCTGCTTCCTCAACGATTTCCTGACCAGGACGAAGCCAGAGATGATATGTATTGCTTAAAATAATGCCTGCCCCCATCTGCACAAGTTCTTCAGGGGACATTGTTTTTACAGTTGCAAGCGTTCCAACAGGCATAAATACCGGGGTTTCAAAAGAACCATGTGGTGTATGAACACGACCAAGCCGTGCACCTGTTTGTTTACATGTTTTAATTAATTCATAACGAATGGCTGTCAATTGATTGTTCTCCTTCCAATATGTCAGTTTACCTTAAATAATTAGCATCGCATCTCCAAAGCTAAAGAATCTATATTTTTCTTCAACTGCTTCACGATAGGCATTCAAGACATTTTCTCTGCCTGCTAATGCACTGACAAGCATTATCAGCGTTGATTTTGGCAGATGGAAATTTGTGATCATTCCATCAATAGCCTTGAATTCATAGCCTGGATAAATAAAAATATCTGTCCAGCCACTTGCCTCTTCAAAACGGCCATTATTAGCAGAGGCAATCGTTTCCAGTGTCCTTGTTGACGTCGTTCCAACAGAGATAATTCTTCCGCCTTCCTCACGCACTTCATTTAAAAGCCTCGCCGTGCCCTCTGTCATTTGATAAAATTCAGAATGCATTTCATGCTCATTTAAATCCTCAACATTCACAGGACGAAATGTTCCAAGGCCAACATGAAGCGTAATAAAGGCAATATGGACACCTAATTCTTTAATTTCTTCAAGCAATTGTTCTGTAAAATGAAGACCTGCTGTCGGAGCAGCGGCCGAGCCGCGTTCACGAGCAAAAACGGTTTGATAACGCTCTTGATCATCCAGTTGTTCTTTAATGTATGGCGGGAGCGGCATTTCACCTAATTGCTCAAGAACCTCATAAAAAATCCCGTCATATTGAAATTCAAGAACTCTTCCGCCATGCTCAGAGGTCTGTGTACAGACAGCACTTAATTTCCCATTGCCAAACACAATTCGGGTGCCTTCTTTTACACGTTTTGCTGGTTTAATAAGAGTTTCCCACGAATCACCTTCCAGCTGTTTTAATAGAAGAACTTCTATTTTAGCACCTGTCCCTTCTTTTTCCCCAAAAAGACGGGCGGGAAGGACTCTTGTATCATTTAAAACAAGACAGTCTCCTGCTTTCAAATGTTCTTTAATATGTTTAAAAACTGTATGCTGGGTCGCCCCTTTTTCCTTATCCAAAACCATTAATCTGCTGCTGGTTCTCTCAATGAGAGGAGTCTGAGCAATTAATTCTTCTGGTAAATGGAAATCAAATAAATCTACTTTCATGATGCACCAACTTTATTATTATTCTGTTTTCGGTACCTCCATCTGAAAATGACGGTACACTAAATCTGTTACGATCCTGCCCCTTGGCGTACGCTGAAGAAAACCAATCTGCAATAAATATGGTTCGTAAACATCTTCGATTGTATGTGACTCTTCACCAATTGTGGCTGCAATGGTTTCTAGGCCTACTGGTCCTCCGCGGAATTTTTCAATTATCCCTCTTAATAATTTATGGTCAATATGATCCAGCCCTAAACGGTCTACTTGCAAAAGCTCTAACGCTTCTTTGGCAAGCTGTTCGTCAACAACACCGTTCCCTCTTACTTGTGCAAAGTCTCTTACTCTTCTTAAAAGCCGATTCGCTATCCTCGGGGTTCCTCTAGACCTTCGCGCTATTTCCACAGCTGCTAGTTCATCTATCTCCGTAGCTAGTACCTCTGCCGTTCTAATCACAATATCCGTTAATTGTGTTTCATTATAGTATTCCAGCCTGCTAAGTACACCAAACCGATCTCTAAGCGGAGCAGACAATGAACCTGCCCTTGTCGTTGCTCCTACTAATGTAAACGGAGGGAGGTCAAGCCGTACGGATCTGGCACTTGGACCCTTTCCAATAACAATATCAAGACAAAAGTCTTCCATTGCAGGATATAGTACTTCTTCAATTGTTCGTGGAAGCCGGTGAATTTCATCAATAAATAGGACATCACCTGGCTCCAATGCAGTAAGAATAGCCGCTAAATCACCCGGTCTTTCAATCGCAGGTCCAGCAGTAGTCCGTATATTAACGCCCATTTCATTTGCAATTATTGCAGCAAGTGTCGTCTTTCCGAGACCTGGCGGACCGTAAAGAAGTACGTGGTCAAGTGTTTCCTGCCGAAGCTTAGCAGCTTGAATGAAAATTTCCAGGTTTTCCTTCACTTTATCCTGACCAATATACTGTTTTAAGTTCTGCGGGCGCAGACTTTGCTCAAAGGATAGCTCCTGAATATCCGCTTCGCCAGAAATAATCCGCTCTTCCATTTGTTTATCACGCCTTTTATTCAAACGATTTATATTATTTTAATAGTCGCTGCAGCGCCTTTTTTATGTATTGATCTGTAGTAAGCTGTTCCTTTTGCAGCTCAGGTGAAATTTTCTTAATTTCTTTTTCGGAATAGCCCAGAGCCTGCAATGCAAGCATCGCTTCTTCAAACTCCGAAGAATAGCTATTATGCATAGGCTGTATTTTATCAACTGAAAACAAGTCCGGAAAGAAATCAGGGACAATGTTTTGCAGCTTTCCTTTCAAATCTAAGATAATTTGTCTTGCTGTTTTCTTCCCTACTCCTGGGAATTTGACAAGGAATCCTTCATCTTCATTTTCAATCGCCTGGACGACCTGCTCTGGTTCTCCAGAAGCAAGAATGGCTAATGCTCCCTTCGGTCCGATTCCTGTTACATCTAAAAGCTTAATAAACAATGTTTTTTCCTCGCGGGAATGAAAGCCATATAGAGCCATGAAATCTTGTCTAACATGATGGTATGTATATACCTTTACTTCCTGACCATATTCTTGCTTAAAGCTAAATGGATTCGGTGTAGAAATTTGAAAACCTACCCCATTATTTTCAATCACGACAAATTCTGGTCCGATATATTCAACCCGGCCTTTAATGAATTCAAACAACATACTCGCTCCTTGAGATTTTCTGTACCTCATTGTACCATACTTTAATTTAGGTTCGTAGAAAAAAAGGTTGCAATAAGAGAATAAGAATTATTATAATTGAAAATGTTTTCAAAACATCTTCGGAGGTCATATAAATGAAGAAACTATTAGCTATATTCGCAATTTTCTCGCTCATCTTTACAGCTGCAGGCTGCTCCTCTGCAACTGAAGAGCCAGCAGAAAAAACAACAGAGAAAAAGACTGCTGAACTCACTGAATCTGCTAAATCAAAAATATATAATTCTGTAAGAGTCGCAGAGCTGAAAGTAAATGAAGTGTTCCATAAAGAGGTTGCTGCTGACGAAACGACACCTGTCATTAATGCTAATTTTGCAGATGAAGAAAAGTCAGTTGAATTTCTATCCAAATACTATAGCAAGGAATTAGCAAAGGATATTTATACCCATTATGCAACTGAGGAAAAAACAGCTGAAGGACAAATGATTATAAATGCTGAACCATACTTCACACCTTCCTTCCTTGAAACGAATCTAGAAGCTGTAACGATTGAAGGTAACGAAAATAAGGCAACCCTCAAAACCAATAAAAATGTTACTTACCAAGTGGAATTAAAGGATGGCCAATACGTTATTACTTCTATTGAAAAATAAGAGTAGCGTATGCGCCTTGGTCATCGCCGTACAAACTCAGAAGTACCGGCTCTTTTGATAAAGGAAACACGGTGAGTGCGAGCGAACCGATGTTGACACAATCATTGCGGAGGGGGCCTGAAGTTTGATAGGCGATAGGACGCTTGCGCTAGAAATTCTCTAACTCCAATCTATTTTTAATTTTAAAAAAGCAAAAGCACCGCAGCCTTTTTTTCTAGTTGCTGGAGCTTTTGCTTTTATTTTTTGCTTGTTTTTTAAAGAGCTGTAATACCCCCAGCTGATTGAAGTTCCACTTGATCCCCTTTTGAATAAGTTTTAAACGTTTCTAGCACTTCAACAAAGTTTTCTTTTGTCTTTATTGGAATCCCCTTTTTTAATTCCTCACATGTCTTACTCTCAAGCCGTCCTATATCAATTTGAAAAAAAGATTGAATAATATTTGTTTTCTGAGGTCTGCCATTAAAGATGGTCAGCACACCTTCCTCTGTGATGCCAAAATATCCATTTGCTTTCAACAGAGGTGAAATGTCATCCATCTTCATTCGAAACACAATTTTTTTATCATCCATATGAATAAGCTGCCACTCGCTATATTTTGCCCTTAAAGCTTCCATACTCGCTATTGTTTCTTTTACTGTTTCTTGACTGACCTCTCCATCTACATACATTCTTTCCAGTATGACGTTCCTTTGGATCTGATTCATTAACTCATAATTTGCGCTGACAATACTATATCCGCTATTTTTATTGAAAGGACTATCCTGAAAAAAAATAAATATAAAGGCAGTTAAACAAAGAAGGCCAGGAGCCCACCAATTGGTTCTCATGTTCGGTCACCTCTTAAATAAATGTGACATCTAAGATCAATATCAGTATCTAGTGTGACCATTTTTTTCAAGCTTATCCAAATTAATTTTTAAAATTTTAATTTAACAAAAAAGACAGGGCATTGCCCTGCCTCAGACTGTAGACAAACTTGATGAAAATCGAGTTTGCCTACAGTCTTTTTTGTTTTAAAATAGAAATAGAACAATA
>NZ_LMBX01000001.1:411520-427447 GCF_001439605.1 Cytobacillus praedii | reverse complement strand
GGGTATGGATAGAGAATATTCAAAGGTAAAGCTGAAAACAATTGCTTTTGATTTTACACAATAATCCGGACTTGACTTCTACGGGACATTCCCTTCAGCAATTCCGGAGAGTTTGTCCCATAGATCTCTTCTATGGGACATTCCCTTCAGCAGTTTCGAAGACTTTGTCTCATAGACCTTTTCTATGGGACATTCCCTTCAGCAATTCAGTTGATTTTGTCTCATAGACCTCTTCTATAGGACTTACACAAAAAAAGGTGGGGGCACTTGGAGCCCCCACTAAAGATTTAACCCGCGTTTTATGATAAAGGTAATCGGTTTTTGGTCTGTATCAAGCACCTTTACTCTTTCAGCACTTGTTTTCAAGCTGTCTAGTACACGATCCCTAATATAGTGATTGTTTTGTATGACACCACCTTGAAGAATTAGCTGAAATTCCTCCTTAGCAATTCCTGCTTTTTCAATTGTGGTTTCTAATAGGAGAGTTAGCTCCGCTGCAGCTTCGTCTAGTATCCCTTGGCTTACTTTATCTCCTAATTTATACGCCTCCTCCACTAAAGCGGTTAACGCGCCTACATCGTCAACACAATAGGCTGGACTATATACCCAATTATAAAGATCCTCTATCTTCTGAAATCCAAACTTCTGTAATATCAGCTGTGATAGGATCGTCTCTTTCTCTCTTCCATCGTTCATTTTCATGATGGATCGAATCGCTTCTTTCCCGATCCAATATCCGCTGCCCTCATCTCCCACTCGATATCCCCATCCTCCCGTTCGGAAAAAATTCCCGCGGCCGTCATGGGCAAATACAATCGATCCTGTTCCAGAGATTAAAAGAGCACCTGCCTTATTTTGGGTAGCACCTAATAAAGCAGATAAGCAATCATTCTCAACCAGCAGCATATGAGTGGCCAACCCTAGCTGCTTAATTGATTCTTCTACCATCTCTTGTACTTCTAACTCATCATTTGACGTATCGATCCCAGCGAGAGCAAACACCGTTTTCTCAAATCGGACTGGACCGCCATTAAGTGCAGCGGCTTCCGCTAATGCTCCCTGGATGGATGCAACAAGAGCCTTTATAGCCAGTTCCTTCCCAATCACTTGATAATTAGAAGCGCCTGCCTTGCCCTCTCCGAGAATTGAACCTGTACTATCTGTTATTACAGCTAGTGTCTTCGTTCCTCCTCCATCAACAGCAAGAAGATGAAAAGACTGATCATTCATCGACTATATTCCATTCTTTAATAATCGTTGTAACGTTTTCTTTTGAAACACGCAATTGGTCTTGCTTATCAATAAGCCAGTTTGATAAATCTGTCTGCTCGGCCAATCGGACCTTTATCGTTTTTTCTAATCGCGTTGGGCTTGGACCTCCTTGCAATGTACGAATTTGAACAAAATATTCCGGACTTAAGCATTCTAATAGTTCCTCTTTCGTCAAAGTAGATGGCTTCCCAACAATTAATTTTGATTGAACATTTAAAAGATCAAGCGTAAGAGCTTCAAGAGATTTATTTCCGTTTTTCATTAATTCCTTTACTGTAGCGCTTACTACATGGTGTGCCTGGCGAAATGAAAGCCCATCCGCTCTCACCATTGTATCTGCCAGTTCTGTTACGTTTGCAAAGCTCTCTTTTGCACGTTTCAGGAGGTTTTCCTTATCTACCTCCATCGTTAATAAAACAGATGATAGCAGTTCATAAACGCCGCCTAGCGTCTCCATGGACTTCCAAATATATGGCTGCATATCATCTTCTGTATCGACAATATCCCCAAATGGCGTATTGTGCAGCATAAGTAGGACGGTTTGACAATCGCCGGCAACACTGGATAAAAGCGCCCGCATATGTTCGATAGACACAGGGTTTCTCTTTTGAGGCATAATAGAACTAATCTGTACGTAAGGCGCAGAAAGGATAAAAGCTCCGAATTCTTGTGTTCCCCATAACAGGAAATCCTGAATAGACCTTCCCAAATTCAAGGCTGAAAGCTGAACGGCTGTAGCAGTTTCCGCTATATAATCTGCACCAGCAACCGCATCCCACGCATTATCAATCATGCCTTCAAACCCCAGCAACTCTTTCACCCGCTCCCGGTTGACAGCAAATCCTGAAGTAGTTAACGCTGCAGCTCCCATACTGCTTCGGTTCACGGTTTCATAAGCAGCCCGCAGACGCTTAATGTCACGGGTCAGCATATCTGTCATCGCATTAAAATAGTGTGCTAGAGTAGTAGGCTGTGCTTGCTGTGTATGTGTGTATCCAATCATAATTGTATGTTTATGTTCATCAGATAGTTCAATTAGAGCTTCACGCAGTGTGAGGGCCTTCTCCAATAAGGTCAAAATCTTTTTCCTTAGCGTCATTCGGTAAATCGCAATTCCCATATCATTCCGGCTTCTGGCAATATGCAAATTACCAGCAATATCCCCGGCGTCTTCAATTAAGTCATGTTCAACCTGAAAAAACAAATCTTCAAATTGCGGATTATAGTTTCCGGTCTTTATCTCTTCTATCTTTAAGCCGGAAACAGCCTTAGCAATCTTTTTTGCTTCTTCTTTCTCTACCAGTCCCTCTTCTACAAGCATAATTAGGTGAGCATAATGAATTTCGACCATTGAATCAATAAAGTGTTGCTTAGCCTCATTATAAGCTGGCTCTAACACCATAGAAGTATAGGTTTTTGACGGGAAACATGTGCCCTCTCTATCAATCATTCGTTCTCTAAGCGATGCTTTCACTGCAAACAGCCCTTTCCTGCAAATTTATTGATTTAACCAGTTTCTTATCAGTTCATTCATATGAATTGTCGCTTTATCTACAATTTTCTTTCCTGCTTCCACTGATGTTTGTTGAATAAGACCTGTATAGCCATCCCATGATTTCGGTGTTCCTTCTACAAGAATATAGGGAAAGCTGGACAGAGGGGCAGCACCTGCAAATTCTTCATCCTCTTCCCTTACCGTTACTAGGTCTGGACGGAAAGCTTTTACAGCCGACATTTCATATGGACCCCCATGCCCCCGCCCGCTTGTATTTTTAAAGCCGATTTCCTCTGCCGCATCGATCTCAACCATTTGCCACCAATTAACCAGCAGAAAGCTTACATCTGTATGGAGGCCAGTTACATACTCCGCAACGGTTCTGGAAACCCCCATATTCCCATCGTGAGCATTTAGAAGAAGAATTTTTTTAATCCCCTGTTGGATAACGCCTAATGATAGATCAATTAAATACTCTTGAAAAATCCCAGGTCTAATCGAGATCGTTCCCGCATATTTAGACGTTTTTCCAGGGCATGCTGTAAAAGGAATGGCTGGAAGGGTAATCCCTCCCAAGCTTGAATCAATTTTTCCCGCGAATCCATCTGCCAAAAAAATATCCGTTCCTAATGGAGAATGGGGACCATGATATTCGAAACTTCCAAGAGGTATAACAGCAAATGCGGCATTCTCTAACAACTTGAGATCTCTTCCATGAATTTCACTTGCCTTCAATGATAAAACTCCCTCCTAAATAACAGCTCCTGCCTTCCCGTTTGTTAATTTCTGAGAAATAAACAAGACAAAAATGATTAACAAGATTTGCAGCACGCCATATGCACAGGCAGTTCCAAATTGGAACGCATACATCTTTTGAAAAATGGCAACAGATAGCGGCATCGTAGAAGTGCTATAAATTAATATAGAAGCAACAAATTCACCAAGTCCTTGAACCATGGCCAGCAAGGTTCCTGCTAATATACCTGAAAAAGCCATTGGCACAACGACTCTTCTAAACGTATACCACCAGTTCGCTCCTAAGCTTCTAGCGGCTTCCTCGACCGACTGATCCATCTGCATAAGCGCTGCTGAGGTCGAACGGAAAATGAGTGGCAAATGCCGGACAAAATAAGCGAGCGGCAAAATCCAGAATGTACCGATTAATACTTGATTAAAGCTAAATACGGATGGCTCACTGAAAGCAGCAATTAAATTAACTGCGACAACTGTTCCAGGAAGGGCCCATGGAATCATAATTAAAATATCGAGGAGAGCCTTTCCTTTAAACCTTGTTCGGATCATGGCATAAGCTGCAGCAACCCCGAAAAGAATATTTCCAATGGTAGCAACAAAACTCATTTGCAAGCTGTTCCAGATTGGACGCCACGTTCGTTCATCGGTAAACAACGCAATGTAATGATCGAATGTGTAGGCTGGCGGAATAATTTGAATGGTCCATTCGCCATCCACCGAGAAAGAGATGAGTACGAGTACAAGAATCGGCAGCATGAGAATAATGACCCCGATAAAAGATAGAAACATAGAAAGGTATTTCATAAAAGGTGTACGCAGCTCTGTACGATGGACACTAATCCCTTTACTTTGGTTCTGGAAGTTACGTCTACCTTGGTACCATCTCATCAATATTAAGAAGGAGATGGAGACAATTGAGAGAATAGTCGATTGAGTAGCCGCCATATCTAGATTTCCGTTTGTCCGAGATAGATAGATTTGCATGGTCATTGTTCTCTCGACACCAAACATTAATGGGGCTGTGTAGGAAGCCATCGCAATCATAAACACTAGTAATGATGAAGCAACCATGGCTGGTGTTAACATCGGAAGAATAACCTTAATCCAAATACGGATTCTCCCTGATCCTAAGCTTGTTGCTGCTTCTTCCAAGGATGGATCAAGCCCTTTAATGGCTGCAGACGCAGTCAGATAAAAATATGTATACATGGTAAAGGTATGAACTACAATGACCCCGGTAATTCCTTTTAATGAGAAGGGAACGGACTCAAGATTAAATAAGGCTTGAAGCGATCTTGGTATAATCCCGCTTTCTCCATATAAAAACGTAAAAGACAATACACCAACTAAAGGGGGCAAAGCCATAGGAACAAGCACGAGAATGGACAGAATTTTCCTCCCAGGAAACTCATACCTTTCGATTAGAAAGGCCATCGTCACACCCACGATCGCACAAGTAATGACACTTATAACAGAAATATAGATACTGGTCCAAAGCGCCTCTAAGTTGGCTGTACTTTCCAGGCTAAAGAAACGTTTATAGTTTCCAATTCCAGCTCCTTCAGTACCTACCACACTTTGAATAAACGTTTGATAAAAAGGATAGATTACGTAGGCTAAGAGCACTAAGAAAAGAGGGGAGATTAAGATATAGATGAAATATTTAGATTGTGTAAGTCTTGACCACCAGCTCTCTTGCTGTGAAGCTGTTTGATTTGTATTCATGTTTTCACCTTCTGTTCGCTTGAATAAGTTCCATATAGAAAACTACTCATTTATAAAGTAAACACCCTTTTCTGGTACATAAAGGGAAATGGAATCTCCTCGATTAAGAATTTGATTTCCTTTATTAATAATCATGACTTTTAAAGTCGCTGATCCGACCTTAACAAGGTAATTGATGCTGACTCCCGTAAATTCAACTAACTGAATGGTTCCATGTAATTGATTTTGCCCTTGCCCCTCAAATATGGCTTCTGGACGAATCGAAAGCTTCACTTTCTTGCCCACTTCTAATTTTGGCTTATCAGCGGATGGGTCTAAAACCCCTTCTACTTGCAGATCACTATCTACTTTCACCTTCACCGTTGAACCACTTATCTCAATCACTTCGCCTTCAAGCATGTTTGCTTCACCAATAAACGATGCGACAAAATGATTCGCTGGTTTATTATATATTTCCTGCGGCGAACCGATTTGCTGAACAACGCCTTCTTTCATGACCATAATCCGATCAGACATCGTCATCGCTTCCGTTTGATCATGAGTAACATAAATCGTTGTTACGCCCAATTCCACTTGAAGCCTTTTAATTTCTAATCTCGTTTCTTCACGCAACTTAGCATCTAGATTGGATAAAGGCTCATCTAAAAGCAAAATATCCGGTTCAATAACGAGTGCACGCGCCAAGGCTACACGCTGCTGTTGACCGCCTGAAAGCTCATTAATCTTTCTATTTCCGTATTTATCGAGATGGACAAGCTTTTGTGCTCTTTCTACTTTTTCTTTGATGACTGCTTTCGATAATTTACGAACCTCAAGCCCAAAAGCAATATTTTCAAATACTGTCATATGCGGAAACAGGGCATAGTTTTGAAAGACCATTCCAATATTTCTTTTATTCGGCTGAAGGGTCGTTACATCCCGGTTATCAAAAAAGATCTTTCCCTTTGTTGGGTAGTAGAAGCCTGCGATCATTCGAAGGGTAGTTGTTTTTCCGCATCCTGAAGGCCCTAAAAAAGTGAAAAATTCACCCGGCTTTACATCGATCGCTACATTCTCAACCCCTTTTGCTGTTCCAAACATTTTGCTCACATTATCAAGTCGTACACTTTTCATCAAAAACACCTCGCTGGAGATAAAAGGGGGTGAAAAGACTCTTCACCCCTTTTAAAATTGACTATTTATTTTTCCCTTTAATATTTTCATCCCAATGCTGCATCCACTCAGCTTCTTTTTCTGCCATAACTTCCCAATCTAAATCCAATGATTTAAGCTCAATATCCTTAAACCATTCAGGCATTTGATCCGTATCAATATCCGTACGGGTAGGAATTTGATACAAGTCCTCCGCTAACGTTGCACGAGTTTCAGGGTCAAAAAGAAACTCATAGAATACTTTTGCATTTTCAAGATTCTTTGCACCTTTAACTAGACCAACTGCATCTACAAGAATAGGTGCTCCGCTCTTTGGATAAACAAAATCAAATGGCTGGTTATGCTCGTTTTTCTGCAATAAAATGTCCTGCAGATTCCATAAGGATAGAGAACCTTCCTGACGAGCCAGTTTTAAGTAAAGATTTGTAGGATCCTGGGCATATTCTTTTGTATTCGCATCAAGCTTCTTTAGCCATTCATAGCCAGCCTCTGGATTATCGGCTCCTTGCTCATGAATCATTGCTGAATAAATCGTTCTCATTGTTCCTGAAGCCAGTACGCCACGGATGATAATCTGATCCTTCCACTTTGGATCAAGCAGGTCATCCCAATCTTGTGGCGCTTCTTCTTTTGAAAGCATATCTGAGTTGATCATAATCACTTCTGGTAAAAGCATTTCTCCATACCAGCGGCCTTCAGCGTCTTTATGTTCTGGCTGAATGCTCGCATCAAAGCTCGGCTTGAATGATTCTAATAAATCTTCAGCCGCACCTGTCATAAAGGCAGATTGTGTACCTCCCCACCAAAAATCCGCTTGAGGGTTCGATTTCTCTCCACGAATACGTTCAAGAACCTGCTGCGCTCCCATTGTGAGGACATCAACTTGAATATCAGGGTACTTTTCATTAAACATCCCCACAACCTGATCAACAATCGTTTGATCACGTGCCGTGTAGATGACTAACTTTCCGCTGTTTTCTGCCGCTTTTTCCCCGCTTGAATTGTTTTCTTTTTCCCCACTGCTTTCATTGCCCCCGCCTGTAGAACTGCTGCATGCGGACAGGATAAGCATAAGTGCCATAATTAAAAAAACAAATAAACGATTCTTTCTAAACATGATGAACCCCCTTAAAATAGATTAATTTATCCTTAAAGCAGGCTTAGAATATATTCGGTGTTCTGGATGTATGAAGCCATATAAACCCGCTCTAGAACCAAGTGAATTAAATGCCTATTTGTGTTTCCTAGTTTAAAACGCTTTCATATTCTCGCAGGAATAGTGAAACAGCTCCAAGCACTTCTGCATTTTCTCCTAGCTGCGAGGTATTTAATTCTACTGAACTAGGAAGGTATTGATACACAATTTCTCGCAATCTAGGTAAAATATAATCCGACGATTTAAAGACACCGCCTCCTAATATAATGACCTCTGGATTTAGCAAACTAGCAGCATTGATGATTCCATAAGCTAAATGCTCAATCGCATCATCCACAACCACTCGCGCAGCTTCATCCCCTTCTTTCGCTAGCGAAAAGGCTATTTCACCTGTCAGTTCTGTATGACTGGCCTCCTCGAACATTGGATGATCTTGCTTTTTCTGGATAAGCTTAGTCAGTCTTTCACCGATTGCCTTCCCCCCAGCAACGCTTTCCAAGTATCCATAACGATGGAATATAGGTTTAAACTCATTTCTCATATCATTTTTATCAGTCACCATATACCCCATTTCACCTGCGGCACATGAAGACCCGCGATAAAGCTGATTATGAATAATAATTCCGCTGCCAATGCCTGTTCCAACAGCAATAAAAAGGATATTATCTTTTGCTCTCCCATTCCCCAGCCATTGTTCTCCTAGCGCCGCTACATTCACATCGTTATCTACAAATACCGGGAACGAGAAATAGCGCTTGGCTTCGATAATAAACGGATAACGTACCCAATTGATACTCGGCGCTTCAACTACCACACCATTGGTTGGTTCGGTAATACCAGGAATCCCTACACCCATTCCCAATATTTTATTTGAATCAAGCTCGTATACTTGAATCATCCCGTTTATTTCTTTATGAATTTGTTTCAGTAATCCTGTTTGTAAGTATTGAATTGTTTTGAAGCTGCTTGAGCATATAATATTTCCGACTAGATCACATATGACGGTTTTTACTTTCGTTCCGCCAATATCTGTTCCAATTACATAGCCAGCCTTTTCATTAAAACAAAGCTGAATCGGTCTCCTTCCCCCTTGTGAAGAAGCCATCCCTATCCCTTTTTCCAATACCCAATTTTCCTGAACCAATTCATCTACTAGCAGGGAAACAGTCGGCTTGCTAATTTGAAGCTTGGAGGCAATTTCAGCACGAGATATAGGCTGATTCTCTTTAATACATTGAAGAACTACCTTTTTGTTCGTTGTTTTCAACGGGACAGAATTTCTTTTACTACTCATGACATCACGGCCTTAATCGTTATGGTTAGTAAGTTTTATTAATTAACTAAAATATACAGGAGTGGATAATAATTTACAACAAGTTTTTTTAATTTTTTTAATAAATATATTTTTTAGATAATGGTTCTATATTTGGATATAGGTCGATATAACTAATTTAATTTTCTGAATATATAGATATTTACAAACACACATAGTTATAGGTACTATTAATGGAGATTATCCGTACAGTTAGTTAATTGAATTAACTAACTCACGAGATAAGATTGAGAAAGGAGGATATTTTTCCGCGCTTCGTTTATATTTAAATATGAAAGGGGTTTCAAATTTGAAAAAGTATTTTAGCTGGTTACTTTCTTTTCTGTTAATTGTTTCTTTATGGCCAATTGCAAGTCAAGCAACTGACACACAGGAACCTGATGTAGACCTCTGGAATGCTGTTAAGCCTCTAGAAACGACTGTCACTTTTGTCAATACTGGGGCACATCCGGATGACGAGAGAAGTGACTTTCTCGCTTATTTATCGAGAGGGCTTGGTGTCAAAACTTCAAGTTTAATTGCTAACCGCGGGGAAGGCGGACAAAATGAAATCGGAAGTGAACTAGACAACGGGCTCGGGATTATTCGCTCGAGGGAAATGATTGAAGCAGCAAAGATTACTGGTGTAAAGGCCTATCACCTTAGCGAGACAACCTCAGATGCGATTTATGATTTTGGTTTTTCGAAAACCCCTGATGAAACATTAGAAAATTGGGGCCAGGATCTTACCTACGAACGATTGATTCGCTTCATTCGTACGTATCAGCCTGATATTGTCATGCCATCATTCAGAAATGTAGATACACAGCACGGACACCATCGCGCAATGGAAATTTTGAGCGAAAAGGCGTTTAAGGATGCGGCAAATCCAGCAATTTTTCCAGAGCAGCTTAAAGAGGGCTTATCTGTCTGGCAGGTTAAAAAGCTATACTTGCCTGCTGAATCAAAGGACACTGCCACGACTTCTATTGAAATTGGAAAGTATGATCCAATTTATAAAATGACCTATCCTCAATTAGGTGAGGAATCCCGCTATATGCATAAAAGCCAAGGCATGGGCAGCGACATCCCTGCTGAACCAAGACAAGTACATCTGGAATTATTAGAGAGTGCTGTTAATACAAATGGCAGCAGCGATCTGTTTGCAGGGATCCCTTATAACTTTAAAGAGTGGGCACAAAAGCTTCCAAAACAAGAAAAAGACCTGCAAGTACACTTTACTAAACTTCAAGAATCGCTAAACTCCATCATCTCTGCTTATCCTAACAATGATCAAGTATTTGAAAAAACTCAAAAAGCTCTTAAGGACGTCCGACAGCTCCAAGAGAAAACAGATAAAGCAAAGCTTGACCCACAAGTAAAATCTGACCTGCTTCATAAGCTTTCGTTAAAAGAAGAGCAATTACAAACGGCAAGCGTGGAAGCCTCAGAGCTATCTGTTGAAACTAGCCCAGAAACAACCATTCTTACAAAAGGACAGAAAACAACTGTCAAGGTGAGCATTCAAAATAACGGAAAAAAGAAAATAAAGAAGGTAGCTGCTGAGCTAGTAGTACCGAAGAATTGGAAGGTTTCCAAAACAAAATCACCTAAAGACTTAGATCCTGGTAAAAAAGTTGAACTTCAATATGAAGTACAAGTGCCTAAAGATGCGGAATATTATCATGCATACCTTGATTCAGTCATCCGCACGAAGGTTCAATATGAATTTAATGGTACGCAAACTAGTCAAATCAATGAACTGAAAGAAACCATTGCCGTCTTGCCTGATGTCGGTATTACGTTATCTCCTGAAGACATTGTCGTAAATTCTGCAGATGTTCAGGAAGAAATCCCAGTCAAAGTTAAAGTCAAAAACTACTTTGACGGAAAAAACACTTCCTCTGTTTCATTAATCGTACCAGAAGGATGGAAGGTTTCACCTAGTAAAGAAGAGGTTGCCTTTACTGCTCAATTAGAGGAAAAAGAGGTTGCTTTCAAGCTGACACCTCCTTCTGATATTCAAGATGGCAGCTTCGCCATTCGTGCTGAAGCCACTGCAAACGGCCAAACTTTTGATTCAACCGTTCAGGAAATCAGCTATGATCACATCGGAACATTTTATTACATGTATCCTGCACAAGTAAATGGTGTGGCGTTTGAACTGTTAAAGAATGATCAGCTAAAAATTGGTTATATCGATAGCGGTTTCGATAAAGTAGCAGACTATCTAGCCAATACCGGATTCAACATTACAAAGCTTACGGAAGAGGATTTGGCAACAGGCGATCTTAGTCAATACGATACAATCGTGACAGGGATTCGCGCATACCTATCTAGAGAAGATCTGGTCAAAAACAATGATCGTCTCCATAAATATGTCGAAAATGGCGGTCACTTAGTCGTACAATACCATAAACCAAATGATGGCTGGGATGCTGAAAAGACGGCTCCTTACCCATTAACCATCGGGAACCCATCCATTAAATGGAGAGTGACAGACGAAAATGCAAAAGTCACTGTCCTCAACCCAGAATCTTCTTTATTTACCTACCCGAATAAAATTACTGATAGTGATTGGGCGAACTGGGTACAAGAAAGAGGATTATACTACCCAATGAAATGGGACAGCAGCTACGAAACATTCGTCAGAATGGGCGATCCAAATGAAGATCCTTTCGATGGCGGCATCCTGATGGCAAAACACGGAAAAGGGACCTACCTTTATACAAACCTTGTATTCTATAGGCAAATTCAAGGTCAAGTACCTGGCGGCTATCGCATATTCACAAACCTAATCAGCTACGGGGCCAATCAGTAATCTAGGACATGGGGTCAGATTCCTTGTCACGCCTATATAGTAGAATGACCTGCTAATAACCTAAAAAAATGTGTATACGCTGCGATCAATAAACGAAAAGGAAAGTTCTCTAAAGAAGATTCTTTAAGAACTTTCCTTTCATATTTCACCTGCGTCCCTTACCTAAATACATCTCAGCATCAGCCTGCTGCAGCATCCTATCCAAATTGGCCTGATCAGCCTTCATAATTGTTGATCTGCCAACACTTGCTGATACAAGGATTGGCACGCCAGCTACTTCAAACGGGCCAATCAGAGCCGATTGAATACGGGCGATAGCTGCACTTACCTTGGCATCATCTACATTGGATAGTAAGATGACAAACTCATCTCCACCCATCCGGCATAATAAATCCGTTTCGGCCATTTCCTCTTGAATTCTCTTCGAAACCTTTTGAAGCAAACGATCACCAGCATCGTGACCATATGTATCATTCACTTGCTTAAAGGCGTTCATATCGATAAAAATAATCGCTAATGTCCTTCCCAGCTTCTGCAGGCTTTCGAAACATTGCTTAAGCTTGTACCTATTAGCCGCACCTGTTAATGAATCATAATAGGCCAGCTTTTTTATATGTTCTTCCATCTGTTTTTGTTTCGTAACATCGATTAAGATTCCTTCTATTTTTGCCTTGCGTTCTTTTTCATTAATGAAAGACACACCTCGGCATTGCAGCCATATGATTTCCCCTTTGCTGTTTACAATTCGATATTCAGCTGTATGGGCCTCCCCTTTCTCAATCTCAAAAAATGTACGCTTAAGAATGTCAATATCCTCTGAATGGATGTAGTTACCAACCATCTGCTTGCCGCTAATCTCTAGTGTATCTGATAGTTCCGGCATGTTAGGCAGCCGATTGGATAAAGATAAAAGGTCAGTGGATCGATCATATGACCATGTAATAATATCCGTCTGTTGAAGCACATTGTTCAACTTACTGCTAGATTCCTCTTTCTTCTTCCATAAAAAAAGAGTCACTTTAATAAACAATAATAAAAAGCCCATCAAAAATAATCCGAAAATCAGAAAGAAAACAAAATCCCCGCTTGCCACATTCGGAAAAATTTCATTTCGAAAAGAAAAAAATGCATAAAATGTAAGAAGCAAGGATCCTATTCCCGCAAGCATTACTGCTCGATAGTTTTGGTAAACCGCACTTACTGGAAGACCTAGCCACATGAATAAGTAGTTAACTAAATAAGGTGAATCTGTCAGTAAAAAAAAGAAATAAAGATAGGTAAATATGACGATTGTATACATAGTTAATTCGGGGTTTATTTTTTTAATGATAAACAGCAGCAAGATTGACCCGAAAATAAGGAAAAGGATAACTGGCGGAAACACGCTAGCAATCCCCTCAATCAATATATTTATAAAAACTTGCACGAAATAAAATACAACAATCAAACTAAAAAGAATTACGTTTCGGCTATGAATGCCCTCTTTATCTATCATGCTCCATGTCAATCCTATTCAATAAAAATGATTTCTTATGTTAGTACTATAACCTATTCTAGCATTTTGCAAAATGATCTTAGTAAACATCAGATTCCTATTCGTATATGTTAAAATAAAAAGCATATCATTGCAGGAGGACGTTCAAATTTGATTGAAACTTTATTACTAAATTTTCTTTTCTTACTGATTCCCGTTCTAGCGTATCTTATCTTTTTTGAAAATAGGAAATTATACTTTAGTAAATATATACTCATTATTCTTGCATCCATATCCATGCTTCTTTGTATGACCTTCCCTATCTATTTAGATAACGGATTTATTTTTGATTTACGATTGGTTCCTTTTATCCTTGCTATTCTTTATGGAGGATACAAAAATGCCTTCTTCATTTATATCTTTCTCAATGTTTATCGTTTCTATATCGGCGGGGATGGCATCTTCCAATCCTTTCTTTTTTCGACCCTGGTTTTTGTCCTGGTATCCTTATCCAGCCGAAAATTTGTCAGACTGCTGCCTCGGCATCGAATTTATTTTGCAACAGCCGTTTCTTTTATTACAATCATTTTCTACCTGACGACTTTAAGTTTTCAGACATCATTAAACAAAGAGTACTGGATTTTATCCATTCATGCACTAATGGCCCAAGTAATTATGATGGTTGTTCTTACATGCCTGTTAGAGAAAATTATCGCAAACATGAAAGCACGTGAAGCTTTTTTACAATCAGAAAGATACCATCTGATCAGTGAGTTATCAGCAAGTGTTGCCCATGAAATAAGAAATCCGCTTACTGTAACAAGCGGCTTTCTGCAGCTGTTAAGTAAATCAGAATCGATATCGCCAAAGGAAAAAACATATGTTGAATTTTCATTACAGGAATTAAACCGTGCCGAACAAATTGTGAGTGATTTCCTAGCCTTCTCCAAACCTCAATCGGATAAAATGGTGTATTCCGATTTAAAAGAAGAAACAGAGTATGTGAAAAACATACTGATCCCGTATGCTCGCATGCATAATGTCGATATACAGCTTTCCTTTCATAACTCATTGGCTAAGAAATTCGATAAAAGCCAAATGCAGCAATGCCTAATTAATTTATATAAAAATGGCATTGAAGCAATGAAAGAGAAAGGCGGCATCCTTTCTATTGAAGTTTCAGAGCACAATAGGAATATCCTTATTACAATTAAGGATACAGGAAACGGCATGACCGCTGAGGAGGTTTCCAATATAGGCAAGCCCTACTACTCTACTAAAGTGGAAGGCACTGGCCTTGGCATGCTTATGGTGCATAGTATCATCCATAAACTGAAAGCCCAAATCAAAGTCGAAAGCGAAAAAGGAAAAGGGACTACTTTTACGATTACGATTCCTGTTTAAATGCATGCGATAAAAAAAACCTGCTTTCTCCTTCACTAGAAAGCAGGTTTTTTTCTTAACTCAGGGGATTCATCAATACATTATTTTCATATTGAACAGGGGAAACTCCTGTAACCATAGAATATTAATGATACATGAAAAATTTAGAGAGATAAGTGAGGAAACTTCCATGGATCACGTTCTAATTTTAGGGGGCACACAATTTTTTGGCAAAAGGTTAGTCCATACGCTTCTTGAGAATGGAAAAAAAGTGACGCTAGCCACTAGAGGACAAAAGGCCGATCCTTTTGGGGACAAGGTACAAAGACTAGCCATCGACCGCGAAGACAGTCAATCATTGAAAGAAGCTTTTGCAAACCAAACATTTGATATTGTCTACGATCAATCATGCTTCTCCCCTCAAGAAGCATTAGACTCAGCGAATGCATTGCGCGGGAAGGCACGAAAGTATATTTTCACTTCCTCTCAAGCGGTATATGATTTCGGTACCAATCGGACAGAAGAGGAATTTGATCCCTATCATTTCTCATTCAACTACAAATCAAGACAGGAATACCCTGGATATTTAGGTTATCAGGAAGCAAAAAGAGCTGCAGAATCTGTCTTATTTACACAAACTGACTTTGAGGTTACAGCCGTCCGGCTTCCAATTGTTATCGGGCCGGATGATTATACGAAGAGGCTAACATTCCATGTAGATAAAGTGAAAAAAAATGAACCTATAGGAATAGAAAATCCCGATGCAAGATACAGTTTCATTCACTCTAAAGAAGCGGCTGAGTTTTTATATCTGATGGGGGCATCCTCTTTCACAGGCCCGATAAATCCAGGCTGTGAGGAGGATATTTCATTACTAAAATTAGTAGGCAAAATAGAGAAACAAACAAGACATAAAGCAATCATCACTAACATACTGACGAAAGAAAACACGTCTCCGTATTCTTTGCCTGGTCCTTGGTCGATAAATACGAATAAAGTGAAGCAGCTTGGCTATACATTCTCTAGTTTAGATTCTGTTTTAGAAGAATTAATAATGTAAATGGGCAAGGGGCAGATCGTTCCTTGCTCCTTTTTTGTTAAAAATTCTGTTTTGGATATATTTTTCTTTAATAAACACGTTTGGTTACACTTCTCCCATACCACTGATTGTTCCTCTTCTTTCAATCTTTCTTCTATTTCGGGAAACATTAACCTTGATTGGTTCCTCTCCACACTATTTTTCTTCTGTTTCGGAACCAATAACCCTGATTGGGTCCTCTTCACTCTATTTTTCTCTTGTTTCGGAACCAATAACCCTGATTGGGTCCTCTTCACTCTATTTTTCTCTTGTTTCGGGAACTAATAACCCTGATTGGGTCCTCTT
>NZ_LMBX01000001.1:411411-411513 GCF_001439605.1 Cytobacillus praedii | reverse complement strand
TTCTATTTTTCTTCTTTTTCGGGAACCAATACCACTGATTGGGTCCTCTTTTTTCTATTTTTCTTCTTTTTCGGGAACTAATAACCCTGATTGGGTCCTCTC
>NZ_LMBX01000001.1:291153-411403 GCF_001439605.1 Cytobacillus praedii | reverse complement strand
TTCTATTTTTCTTCTTTTTCGGGAACCAATACCACTGATTGGGTCCTCTTTTTTCTATTTTTCTTCTTTTTCGGGAAACAATAACCCTGATTGGGTCCCCTTTACTCTATTTTTCTCTTGTTTCGGGAACTAATAACCCTGATTGGGTCCTCTTCTCCCTATTTTTCTCTTGTTTCGGGAACCAATAACCTTGATTGGTTCCTCTTCTTTCTATTTTTCTTCTATTTCGGAAACCCATACCCCTCATTGATTCCTCTTCACTCTATTTTCCTCCTATTTTGGGAACCAACACCACTAATTGGTTCCTCTCCACCCTTTTTTTCTCCTATTTCGGGAAACAATAACCCCGATTGGTTCCTCTTTACTCTATTTTTCTTATATTTCGGGAAACAATAACCCTAATTGGTTCCTCTCCTTTCAATTTTTCTTCTATTTCGGGAAACAATAACCTTGATTGGTTCCTCTTTACTCTATTTTTCTCTTATTTCGGGAAACAATAACCCTGATTGGTTCCACTTCACTCTATTTTTCTCTTATTTCGGGAACCAATAACCTTGATTGGTTCCTCTCCTTTCAATTTTTCTTCTATTTCGGGAAACAATACCCCTGATTGATTCCTCTTCACTCTATTTTTCTTCTATTTCGGGAACCAATAACCCTATTTGGCTACTTTCTACTCTATTTTCCTCCTAATCTAATCACCAATCGTACCTACCTGCTTCCATAACTACCAACTGCCTGATCGTCTCCGAGACAAAAAAACTGGTTCATCGTCCCGGCAACAGACTCAATATACAAAACAAAAAAACTCCTATTTTAGAAGTCGCTGTTAGCAGATACAACAATCAGACTTCTAAATAGGAGTTTCTTTTTCATCTTGCCAGCTCTTCGAATCTTACCTTTCCTCCTCTTCTCAACTGGACAACCTTCCACAGATCCTCTCTGGCAATCTTCCCAATGGTTGAGTAGCCGCCAATTGTTTGGGCGTCTGCCATTAGAATAATTGGCTGTCCGCTATTCGGAACTTGAATGGTTCCGAATTGAGTAGCTTCAGATAGGATGTCGCTTCCATTTATAAATCTAAGGGGGGTTCCTTCAAGGAGATACCCCATTCGGTCTCCGCCTTTGATCTGGTAAGTGGATTGAAAGAATTCACTCAAGCTGTCCGGTTGAAAACGGTCGAGATGCGGACTCGCCCAGACCTTTACCTTCACATCTGCAGAATATTCAGGAATTTCACTTCGGCAAAGCCCTCTTTGAAAGGTTTTAGATTTCTCTTGTCTAGCAAAAAGAATCATCTCTTTTTTCAATGGCGAACCAAGCTGGCCCTTTGGATAAACAGACGAACTGCCTAAAAGCTCTTCAGACAGAAGACCGCCTTCTGGCATAACATACGCAATGCTCCCTTGCACCGGTCTCGTAAAGATTAATGTTTGACCCTGATAGATATTGAAGGTTTTCCAATTTGGCACTGGCTGGCCATCTAGCTTTGCTCCTAGATCAGCTCCTGTAATTACAATTCGATGATTATTCAATATTTCTAACTCTATCCCGCCTAAAAAAAATTCTAGCCCCGGACAATTAGTATCATTCCCTAGTATATAATTGCCTAATCGAAAAGCATGGAAATCCATCGCACCAGATACAGGTACACCAAACCGCTGATAACCTGGGCGGCCCATATCCTGAATCGATCCATAAACTCCCGCTTTCTTCACCCTAAACAGCGGAATCATATCGGCTTTCCTACTGAACGAACAAGAACTCCTGCATCTTCCAAAACCTTGCGGATCTCCGCTGAATAGAGGGCTGCGTTCTTTCCATCACCATGGAAGCAAATGGTATCTGCCTGTAAAGTTAGCCATTGTCCAGACTGCGTTTTAACCCGTCCGTTAAAAACAATTTCCTTCACCTGTCCAAGAATGTCATCAAAGGATTTTAATACAGCATCTGGCAGAAGTCTTGAACATAGCCTGCCCTCTTCCGTATAGCGCCTATCCGCAAAAGCTTCTGAAGCAGTTTTTAAGCCTATCTTCTGCCCTGCACGAATAAGTTCACTATTGCATAGCCCGAATAAATACGCTTCGGGAATAGAGTCATAGACTGCTTCTGCAATTGCTTCGGCAATTTCACTCTTTTCTGCTGCGGCATTATAAAGTGCGCCATGAGGCTTCACATGCTGAAGCGGCACCCCATGAATGTCACAAAATATTTTTAACGCCCCGATTTGATAAACAACACAATTATAAATTTCTCTCGCTGTCATTTGCAGCTCCCTGCGTCCAAACCCTTGCAAATCTGGATATCCTGGATGAGCTCCAATAGCTACTCCAAAGTCCTTTGCACTCTTCACCGTCTCCCGTATGACATTAAAATCGCCTGCATGAAACCCACAAGCAATATTAGCGGATGTTATGTGCCGGAAAAGTGCTTGATCTTCTCCAATTGTATAGGCTCCAAAGCTTTCTCCGATATCTGCATTTAAATCAATTCGCATAACGGCACCTCCTTGTAAGTGAAAAATACGATCCGTCTACCGTTATTTTGCATGAAAATTTGTACTTCAGCTAGGTAATTTTCCTCATCTGTCTCCCCTACGAGTAAGTGAAACTCAATCAGTGAGGGTTTTCCGAAGCATAGGACGTGCTAGTACCCACGTTGCCACAGGAGGTGGCGTTCTTAGTCGGCCTTCATCCCCCACTGATTGTTAGTTGAACCAATGGGCTGTAAGACCCCCACTGAGAATTTTTCTGTTCCCTCAACTTCTTGAAGCGGGGGGGGCTTACAGCCCGTTAATCTGCGATAAATCGCTTGATTTCCTCTGGATCACTAGCTAATTCTTTGCTTATTTCATGAAACTCACCAAGCGTAACTGGCTGAAATTCTAGCTGATCTCCTGCCTGAAAGAAAAATGGCTCTTTTCTTTCAGGCACGTATAGTTCAAACGGTGTTTTCCCAATGATATTCCAGCCTCCAGGACAATCCAATGAATAAATCCCCGTTTGGCTGCCTCCAATTCCTACAGTCCCTCTTGAGACCTTTTCTCTTGGTGTAGGTAATCTAGGCGTTTCCAGCCTTTCATGAAGCTTGCCCAAATATGGAAAACCAGGCAGAAACCCAATCATATAAACCGTATATGTATGCCCAGCATGAAGGGAAATCACTTCTTCCCGTGTTAGTCCCGTATGACTTGTTACTCGGTCCATATCTAAACTAAATGTATCATCATAGCAAACGGGAATACGCAACTTTCGTTCCATTCGTTCTGACTCTTCTTCTTTGCTATTTATCCACTTAGTCAATAGACGTTCAATCATTTCATTCGGTTCTGTTAATTCCTTTTTAAAATAAACCGTAACCGTGTGAAAGCTTGGCACGATTTCCTGAAAGTAATGGCCTGAATGCTGTTCAGCTATTTTGCAAAACTTCCGCACCTTATAATAAGTGTCTTTTTCCACTCTGCTGCCAAAGCTAAAGCGCAGGCTGTTCTCACCCGTTATCATTGCTTCTGGAAGCTGTTCATATGATTTATTCATTTTCTGACAAAGCTTTAATGCAAGTAAGAATTCCTTTTGTTAAATCTTCATGGGACCAGCTTGGAATTTTCCCGTGCTCAATGGCAAGTTCATGAGAGGCAGGAATATGTATAAATCCAGCAGGCATGCGCTTATTTAGCTTTTTCGCATAGTGGAGCCCTTGATACATTACGTTATTGCATAAATAGGTACCAGCTGTATTTGAAACTTCTGCAGGCAGTCCCGCTTCCGTTAATCGATTAACCATTTTTCTGATGGGAAGGGTGGACATATAGCCATCTGGTCCCAATTCCTCAATAGCCTCATCCACCGGCACATTGCCGCTATTATCAGGCTCTCCATCGTTTACATTAATCGCGATTCGTTCGGGAGTCATTTTAAAGCGGCCGCCTGCAAGCCCTAAAGAAATAAGGGCATCCGGCTGAACAGTTTTCAAATGTTCTAAAAGCTGTGCACCCGATTTCTTAAAATCGACCGAAAGGATTTCACTATGAATCTTATAATCTCCAACTACTTGCCCGTTCAGTTCGTCCACAATGCGCATCGTTGGATTAATGGTAAATTTTAAAAATGGTTCGAATCCGGTTAATAATAAAGTCTTCATCGTAATACCCCCTTATAAAAGTTGAATGGGACGAACTCGTTCATAGGATAGCCCATTCACATGTTGATGCTTTACATCGGTCCTCGCCCTTTGAAGTACATCCAAAATCGCTAAATCAAAGACAATATGCGCTTCTACACAGCTCTTAAGCATTTCCCCATACACTACCTCATCTGCCGTCTCCGAAATAATTTCCGCTCCAATCCATTCTGGATATCTTGAAACACCAAGTGTTGAATAGCTAGGTGCAACGCTTGGCTGCCGATAAAAATGAATACCCGGCGCTTCTTCAATTGGAAATACCTCTGGAAGCCATTGGTTTCCATACTTTCTAAATCGCTGTTTCCAATAGCTATTTTCCTTTTCTATTTCCGTCCCACTAATTGCTTGGCTTATCTCGTTAACAATTGCATCTAAATTTTCCTCATGCCTTGTACGGAAAGCACCGGTTGATAATCTTCCAATCCCATAAATCTTTGCACTTGGAAGGAAATATGATACAGGAAAACGCGGCGGGCTGTTGTAGCCAGCAAAAGGCTGAACCCATTCATGAGACGGAATGCCATGATCGTCGACAATAATATCTGGCGCCCATCTCCGCAGAACCTCAGGATAGATATTGGCCTCACCAAATATCGTTTCCTGAAAACGGACAAATGAATATTCCAATCCAACTGCATTATATCTTGCGGCATGATGCTTCCACTCCGGATGTTCTTTTGTAAGCTTTGTCATTAATTCATAGCCATCCGGGTTGGCTAATGGAAGAAGGACAAGATTCATTTCCTTCAGCAAATGATCAGAGCGTTCACAAGCTCGCTCCAGCAGCTGCAGAATAGCAGGCGTACTTGACACTTCGTTTGAATGATGTCCCGCCTCTATGAAAATCGTTTTCTTAAACAAGGTCATTTTTAAAGGAGAATCATATTCTTCACCTGTATCTAGGAAGCATTCAATAATCGGTATCGCGTGTCCCCGATAAGAATGATCTGGATATAACACCCGATGGGAAGGATGATTATTTAGCCACTCATTCACATCTGGATGGAGATGCCGGTCAGGCTTTTCAAATGCTTTTATTGGAAGAGTGATTTCCTCCGTGCCATTTGTCAGCGCTGCTTTAGAAAAATCCCCTGCCTCATTAAACGAAATAGCGGTTGTTACCCACTTCTCACTTTGTTTATCTTCCCATCCATAGACTCGAATTCGTGCTTCCGGCTTTTCCCCCACCCTCACATGCATAAAAGGGTGGACGCCGCCAGGTGCATCAAATGGCTTGCCTTCAAGCTTTTCACCTAAATAAGCAAAATAATCCAATGTATTAAAGTATAAATCTTCATGCAAAGCCTCTAGTGCAGAAACCCGTTCCTCATCTACTTGAAGCTTTACTTCCTCCTCACTCATCCACACATCCATTTCGATGCGGTCAAATAACGGTCTTGTATGCCCCTGTCCTGGTTGGTAATCAGATACAGTGTCTCTAAGCTTCGGCAGTACCTTATCCACATAAAAACGGTAAAATCGTTCTCTATCCGTTTGAATCAAGTGCTCTTCTGCCACTCCATTTTTCCAGATGCGAACAGCACTTGAAACCGGATAAACATCATGCTTCCCGTCAATATATGGCAGTCTTGATACAGGGACATCTAAAGAGCTAATAAAGTGCTTTTCCCCTTGTCCATTCAGTCCATACACTTCATATGTATGGGGGAGATTCCCCTCTAATTTGTATGTAACCAAACCTGCCTTCAAACCTATTTCCTTTTCGATCAATCGATCAGCAGGATATAGCTCCTGAATCCAGCGAATCGGCAGCTCAAGTCCCTTTTCACCTGCATCTTCTTGTACATTTATTTCAATTCCTTTAAAGGCCTGCATACTAGGAATCATTTCTTCCATCAGCCAGTGCAAGCCTGTTTTAAATGCGGAGCGAATGGTCAAGGAATGGACTTGCGGAAAGATTTCTCGCCATTTCCTTTCAAGTCTTCTCCGAACCTCCATTGGTTCCGATAAAAAGATTTCTACATCCGTACCGGCAAGATGTTCTTCCCTTTTTAAAAGATCAAAAGCCAAGTCTACTTCCCGCTCATCCGTCCATTCCATATCAAATAGAAGCGGTGGTTCCTTTTTTTGCGATAAGTGATGCTTCTGATCCCAATACCCAAATACCCCGCCTTCACTCCAGTGCTTAGCCCTTGCAAGCTGATAGGCGGCAGTTGTTATATTTTCTTTTCTTCCTCTAAGCTGCAAGATATTTGGTTTCACAAGCTCCAAAATAAGATCATCGGCTTCTATCACTTCCAACAGCAGACTCGCTTCCTTATTCCCTGTAACCGGAAATACCATTTCCGTCGAATACATAGCACTTCTTGCAGCGAAATAACATAGCTCCCGCAGAAGTTCTGCAGACAGGCATGACTTTTCTGCGTCTATATTCATATGAAGAAGCTTAGCTGGAGAGGCTTCGTTGTTTTTTCCCATCCCTGAAAAACTCCATAAATCACTTAAGCTATTGATTTCAGGTGCAGCAGCATGATTACTTTGGTAAACAATCGTTGAAATGGACGTTTGCCCCGCATATAGCCTTCCATTCCTTAATACAATTACATCGCTTTCTTTGCCCATCTGTTCAGGGTCCATCGCAGCTAGAAGCTTTAGCAGATTCGATAGCTCCTGCTCACTTTGATAACGGATAATTAGCTGATCCTTTTCCAAGCTAATATCCGTAGCTGTTTCCGAATACACAAAACTTAACTTTACCGCTTGCTCACACGGTTCAAAGAAATGAAAGGATAAAGCAGTCGTTTCAAATCCTAGACGGGCACAAAAATCGATAAGCCCTTCAGGTGCAAGGTTATCCGGCAGATCAATCCATACATTTGTGCCATCGATGACACCGTCCCCATTTTTATCACGCAGAAGGCCCTCTTTCGTCCAAATCGAGAAAATGTTTTCCACCTGTATTCACCTACAATTTCATATTTGGATCAAATTTATCCCGCAGCCAATCACCTAGTAAATTAAATCCTAATACCGTCAGCATAATGGCAATCCCAGGGAACGTTGCTGTCCACCACGCAGTTGTCACATAGTTGCGGCTATCTGCAAGCATGCCTCCCCATGATGGAATCGTTGGATCCACCCCTAAACCCAGGAAGGTTAATGAAGCTTCTAACAGAATAAATTCAGCAATATACATGGTGCCAAGAACAAGAATGGAAGACATCACATTCGGTAAAATGTGTTTCCTAATAATCGTAAAGGTGGTGCCGCCAATTGCTTTTGCTGCATGAATGTATTCCTGTTCTTTCAGAGAAATGACTTCCCCACGAATCAGCCGGGCAAAACCAACCCAATACGTTAAGCCGAGAATAATAATAATCTTCCATATCCCCGTACCGAGCACACTCATAATCACAATCGCAAATAAGATAAATGGAAAGGCTAATTGAATATCAGCTACACGCATGATAAAATCATCGAGCCATTTCCCAAAATAACCAGCTACTAGGCCAAGTATGGTCCCGATAACTAATGAGATTAAAACGCCAAAAAAACCAACCATTAATGAAATTTTTGCCCCATATATGATTCGGCTGAATAAATCACGCCCTACCTGATCAGCACCAAGGAAGAATACGGATTCACCCGTTTCATCTGCCCAGGATGGAGGTGCGAGCCGAGAGGTTAGACTCGCCTTTGAAGGATCAAATGGAGCAATCCATTGGGAAAAAAGAGCGGCAGAAATACTCAACAAGACGAGAATCATCCCCGCAACACCTGCGGGATTTTTCTTAATAAAACGCCAGATTCTCTTAAGAAGAGAAGGCTTTGGCTGGCTTATTTGCTGTGGTGTTTGTTCAAGCTGTAAAGATGTCATGAGCGACTCCCCCCGATTTTGATTCTCGGATCAATAAGCGTATAGCTTAAATCAATGACTAGGTTGACGGCTACCATGATCACGGCAAGGAAAATAACGCCCCCCTGAATCACTGGATAATCCCGCTGATTGATCGCATCAATAATCAAACGCCCAATCCCAGGCCAAGAAAAGATCTGTTCAACAATAACCGTCCCGCCAAGCAGCGCACCAAACTGCAACCCAAGGAATGTAACAGTAGGCAATAACGCATTTCGGAATGCATGCTTGATTATCACGGCAAAATCACTAATTCCTTTTGACTTCGCTGTTGAAATATATTGCTGATTCATAACCTCAAGCATCGAAGATCGAACAAGCCTTGCCAATATCCCAGATAAAATCATCCCGAGCGTGATGGATGGGAGTATTAGATGCTTGAAGCTTTCAAAACCCGAAGATGGCAGCCATTTCAAATTGACAGCGAAAATTAGAATAAGCATAATCCCTAGCCAAAAGTTAGGAAAGGAAATGCCAATTAATGAAAAAATCCGCCCAAAGAAGTCTACTCCTGTTCCTCGCTTAACCGCTGATACAATCCCTACCGGAAAGGCAATCATGATTGCAACCGCCATTCCCCCAAAGGCTAGAGCTAATGTGGCTCCTAGTTTTTCTTTGATTAAGTCAATGACAGGCATTCCGCTTCTGAACGATTCTCCGAAATCAAAGGTTACGAGACCCTTTAGAAAGATGCCGTATTGTACATACAATGGTTCATCTAATCCGAGATTTTTTCTTACCTCTGCTATCGCTTCCTTCGTTGGTTCCCCTGCCTGAAACATAACAGACACAGGATCTCCCGTTAACCGGACAGAAAAGAAGATGATTAATGAAATAGCAAAAACAACTAAAATAGTATGTAGCAGTCTACGAATAATATAAGCAATCATTTGGTTCCCCCCTTAGAAAAGCGCAAGGCTCTTTATCCTGTAAACATAAGCCCTCTGCGCAATAGAGAGCAGTTATATTTAAAAGAAAGAGATAGCATGAGGATCATACTATCTCTTTATGCCGATGTCTTTACTTCACCGTCACTTCTTCTAGTCGCATACGGTCTTCATGTGGCGGCTGGAAGTTTTGAACTCGTTTATTGACTGCGTATATATCAACAGCGGAATAGAGATTCAACTCAGGAGCCAAGTCATACAGCAATTCAGTCAGCTCCTTGAAGATCGCTTTACGCTCTTCTGGATCAACACTTGCCCGCTGTTTCTCAAGAAGCTCTTCAACCTTTTCATTTTTAAATGAAGGATTCCATTGTTCGCCTTCGTAATACATTAAGTAAGCCGTATTATCAAAGTCCAGTGTCCATCCGCCCCAGCCCTGACGATACATATGGCCAGCTTTTGCATTTGGAATTAAGTCTGAAGTTAATGTTGTACTGTCTGCCGTGTTAATGTTCACCTTGATGCCTACTTCCTCTAAATAGAAGGAAACTGCCTGTGCAATTTCTTTAAAGTTGCCATCATTCCCAGGAATGAATAGGTCAACTGCTGTTCCCTCTTTCACACCAGCCTTTTTCAATAATTCCTTCGCTTTTTCCGGATCATACGGATACGGCTCTAAGTCCGGATTGTTCCCGAAAGAAAGCTCACTTTGGAATGTGCTAATTGGCTTCCCATAACCGCCAAGAATTTCGTTAATAATTGCTTCCTTATCAACTGCATAGTTGATTGCTTGTCTTACTTCCTTGCTATCAAATGGCTTCTTGGCAACATCAAAGCGTAAAGAGAAGGCTGTTGGTGTTCCTACTTCCTGTAATTCAAGGAAGCCAGTTTCTTTTACTGTTTCCGCCTGTGATACTTCTACACGCTTCATAATATCAATTTTGCCAGTTTGTAATTCTGCCAATCTTGTAGATGCTTCAGGGATGATTTTATAGACAACCTTATCAAGCTTTGGCAATCCTTCTTTCCAGTAATCAGGATTTTTCTCTAAGACGATTTCCTGGTCACGTTTATAGCTAGTCATTTTGAACGGACCGGTACCAACAGGGTTGTTGTTAAAATGCTCATCCCCTTTTTCCGCTACATACTTAGGCGGTACGATTACAGCTCCGTACCCTGCAAGCTTCGTTAAAAGGACCGGATCCGGTGTATTTAATTTCATGTTTATCGTAAATTCATCTACAACTTCAACACTTTCAATGGACGTATAATTGGAATATTGCGGACCCTTTTGCCCTTCTGCACCTAGAAGACGGTCAAATGTGAATTTTACTGCCTCCGCATTAAACGGCTCTCCATTATGGAAGGTAACCCCTTGGCGAAGTTTAAATTGCAATGTTTTATCATCTAAATACTCCCAGCTTTCCGCTAGACCAGGCTGCAGTTCCAAATCAATTGTACGATCGACGAGCCCTTCAAATACAGAGGTTGCGACCGTACTCCAATCTAATAGGAACGTATCAATCGGATCCCAGTTTTGCGGATCACCTGAAACACCGATAACTATTTCATTTCCGCGGTCCTTCACCGGGTTCTCCTCACCGCCTTTGCTTGAATCTGTACTCGCTTTTTCTTTCCCGCCCCCTGAGCATGCGGATAATATGAGTGTAAAGATCACTAGAAGTGCGAATAATGACGATAGCTTCTTTTTCATCAACTTGTTTCCCCCCTGTTATTGTTTCGTTTCTATTTTTTCTCCATATGGATATGGCTGGCTGAAGCCAATTTCTTTTGAAATGCCTGAAGCCGCCTCCCAAAGCGCTCCTACTATATGATGGACTTTGTCCCTTGGCAAGGAGGTTGAAAATCCCGCGATGCTAATCGAATAAGGAACCGCTCCAAACCGATCATAAATAGGGACAGCAATTGAAACCGTACCTTCCTCAAGTTCAGAGTCGCTATAAGCAAACCCTTCTTTTCTTGTTTGTTCAATTAATGTTAGAACTTCCTCTTTCAGCTTTGGCGTTTGACTCGCATAAATGGTTAGGGGCGCTTTTAGGACTTCCTGCACCATCTCATCCGGCAAAAAGGAGAGAAGCGTCCGTGTACATGCTCCCGCATATAAGGGTGCATGGCGGCCAACCTTTGTATAAAGACGAACAGGTCTTGTACTTTCAACCTTTTCAATATAAACGCCTTCATGCTGATCGCGAATAACAAGCTGCACAGCTTCATTAAAGGTTTCCTGAAGCTTTTTCATAAATGGAAGAGCAACCCGGCGAATCTCGAATCTCGCAGCCACCCGTTCCCCCATTTCAAGAAATTTAAGACCCAATCCATAACTCTCTCCATCCACAACTAATCCATCCTGCTGAAATGTCATACGCTGCAAATAACCCATCTCAACAAATCCTCTTAATAAGCGGAATGCCGTTGCTTTTGGAATGCCTGAATGCTTTGAAATTTCATCTAATCGCCAGTAAGGCTTTTCTTCTGTAAAATAATCTAGTAAACTTAATGCTTTTTCTAATGTTTTACTCATTTCAATTCTCCCGCTGCGACTGCAAGTTTTTCCGTACTCTCATATAGGTGACAAGAGACGGCATGGTTATCTCGGAATACTTGTAAAGATGGCCTTTCGGTTTTACAAATATCCATGCAAGAAGGGCATCGAGGATGGAATGTACATCCGCTTGGCGGGTTAGAGGGACTTGGGACATCCCCTTTTAATATGATTCGATTCTTCATTTGCAATGGATGAGGACTTGGCAGTGCGGAAAGCAAGGCCTCGGCATATGGATGCAGCGGGTCATCATATAAACTATGTTTCTCCGCAATTTCCACCATTTTCCCTAAATACATAACCCCGATCCGATCACAGAAATGCTTTACTACACTTAAATCATGGGAAATGAATATATATGTAAGTCCAAATTCCTTTTGTAAATCTCTCATTAAATTTAGTACTTGCGACTGAATGGATACATCGAGAGCGGATACAGGCTCATCCGCAATAATTAATTTTGGCTTTGAAATGAGTGCTCTAGCGATGCCAATCCGCTGCCGCTGTCCACCCGAAAACTCATGCGGGAAACGTGAAAGCTGTGCAGCCGTTAAACCAACCTGGTCGGCTACTTCAAGCACTCTTTTCTCCCTCTCTCTTCGATCACTTACACCAAAGTTGATGAGCGGCTCTTCGATAATATCTCTAACTTTCATTCGAGGATTTAATGAAGCAAACGGATCCTGAAAGACGATTTGGATATCCTTTCTTAACCTTCTCATCTCATTTGGATTTAGTTCAGCTATATTTTTGCCTTGAAAGTAGATGCTTCCTTCTGTTGGCTCAAGCAATCTAAGAATCGTTCTGCCTGCCGTACTCTTTCCACAGCCCGACTCCCCCACGATCCCAAATGTCTCTCCCTCCATTACTTCAAAGGAAACGCCATCCACTGCTTTAACTTGCTTCATTGTTTTATTGCCAAAAATTCCACCTTTGATAGGAAAATATTTTTTAAGATTATCAACCTTTAGCAATACGTTTTCACTTTCCGTCACGTCGCAGCCACCTCCGCCTCACCATCTTCATAAAGCCAGCATTTTACTTTAGAGCCATTTTCCATTTCAAATAGAGGAGGAACTTCCTTGCAACGTTCATGTGCAAAGGAGCAGCGAGGGGCAAAACGGCAGCCTGCAGGCATTTTTCCTGGAGCTGGAACAACCCCCAATATGGAAGAAAGATATTCCTTTTGCTCATGAATGTCTGGCAATGAAGCTAATAAACCTTTTGTATACGGATGGCTTGGCTGATCAAAAAGATCAACAACCAGCGACTCTTCTACAATCTCCCCTGCATACATGACAATCACCCGGTCACACATTTCTGCAACAACCCCAAGATCATGGGTGATCAGCACAATGGACATATGAAGCTGATCCTGGATCTTCTTCATCAATTCCAGAATTTGCGCCTGAATTGTTACATCAAGAGCAGTGGTAGGCTCGTCCGCAATAAGAACCTCTGGATTACAAGATAGAGCGATCGCAATCATGACCCTTTGCCGCATTCCGCCTGACAGCTGATGGGGATATTCATTCAATACTTGTTCCGGTCTAGGAATTCCTACAAGCTTTAGCATTTCTAGTGCGCGGTTTCTAGCTTCCTTCTTCGAAACTCTTTCATGGTTCAGAATCATTTCATTTATTTGAGCACCGACTGTATAGACCGGATTAAGAGAGCTCATCGGTTCCTGAAAGATCATCGCAATCTTTTTCCCGCGGATTTGCCGCCAATCCTTCTTGTTAAAGCTATTAAAATTTAAATTTCCTAATCGAATATCCCCGCCATGTCTCTCTACACCAGCAGGCAGCAAGCCCATTAACGATAGAGACGTCATACTCTTCCCACAGCCTGATTCTCCAACAATTCCGAGCGTTTCCCCCTTATGGAGGTGAAAGTTTATTCCATTCACGATAGCGATCCTTCCGCCATCCTCGTCCTTAATCCCAACCTTCAATTCTTCCACTTCTAAAACTTTTTGAACCATTATGACACTCCTAACGGTTTCATATTGTGAAATGCAATTTCATTTTTTGAATTATTTTAATTTTAATTAAATATCTGAAAGTTTGCAATAGTTTTTTAGATAAAAACGTGATAAATATCACGATTATTATTCATTGTTGATTTTTGTGTAGATACGAGCAAAGCATTCATAGGCGAAGATTTTCCGATTAACTTTTCAACTTCAGACAAAATCCAACGATTTAGATACTATAACCGGAAAAACTCCCCTTATTTTTAAGGAAATATAGGTATTTCCCTATTTAAGCGGAATTTTTCCGTTTATTTTTCAAACACAGTATAATCAACATTCTGTAACAGAGCCTAAATAAAAAAACTGCTCGCAATGCGGCAGTTTTTTTTTTTGATATTAGTAATAAAAGTCATTCACAATCTTCTTATTTATAAACTTTAACATCTAACAAATACTTATCTACTTTCTCTTGAACAATTGAATAGCCAATACCGGCTTCTTTTGGAACGGCAACAATTCCTGGTTTGCTTAAGGTAACTTCTGGTTCAACAATGTCTTCGGCCCAATATCTTTTAGAGGCAGACGTATCTCCTGGAATGGTGAAGTTTGATAAGGAAGCTATCGCGATATTATGCGCTCGTCCTACTCCGGCCTCAAGCATTCCACCACACCATACCGGTATCCCGTGTGATTGACAAAGGTCATGAATTTTCTTTGCTTCCGTCAGACCGCCTACACGCCCAATTTTGATATTAATAATTTTACAGCTGCCAAGCTCGATTGCTTTTCTGGCATCCTCTACAGAATGGATGCTCTCATCTAAACAAATTGGGGTTTGTAATTCCCTTTGAAGTTTAGCATGATCCACAATATCATCATGTGCAAGCGGCTGTTCAATCATGATAAGCCCATACTGATCTAATTCTTTTAACGTATCGATGTGATCAAGTGTATAAGCAGAGTTTGCATCAGCCATTAGAGGGATTTCATAGCCAAAGGTTTCCCGGATTGCTTTGATCCGTTCAACATCTATACCAGGCTTGATTTTCACTTTAATTTTCTTATAGCCTTCCGCTAAGAAGTTTTCCACTTTCTTCAATAGACCTTCCACCGTCGGCTCAATTCCAATGCTTACCCCTACTTCAATTTCTTCTTTTTCTCCTCCGAGTGCTTTTGAGAGTGAAACTCCTTTTTGTTTGGCATACAAATCCCAAAGAGCGCCCTCAATCGCTGATTTAGCCATGTTATTTCTTCGGATCCAAGAGAACATCTTGGAAAAATCAGCTGGGGATTCAAGCTCTTCCTTTAGAATCTGCGGGATGATAAACTGTTCTGCCACATGCCAGACGGTATCAATGGTCTCCTCATTATAAGCAGGAGACTCCATTGCCACACTTTCAGCGTATCCAACATGGCCATCTCCATAGACACTTATAAGAATAAATTCCCTTTCTGTTTCCGTGCCAAAGCTTGTTTGAAATGGAGACAGCAAGGGCATCCTTAATCGTTCTAATTTCACCTTATCAATTTTCATAATAGATCCTCCTTCTATCCTATGAATCTAGTGTATTTTTAATTATCTTTAATCGTTAGGCCATTATCTTCAAATGTTTTAAGAATGGTTCGGGTTAAAATTTCAATTCCAGTCAATAAAGCGTCGTGATCAAAGGTCATATGTGGGTGATGCAATCCTGGTTTCAGTCCACAGCCAAGGCCCAGCATTGTTGCTTTCACTTCAGGACGCTTTACACTATAAAAGTGAAAATCCTCCCCGCCAGATGTGACACTAGGCGGCACTATATTCTCATCTCCGATTACTCCCTTAATTGCTTCAGCCATGATGGTTTGGGCGTCCTCACTGACTTGGGCTGCCACGATTTTCCCCTCGGTCTGATATGTAATTCTAACTTGGTAAAAATCTGAAAGGTTCCCGATAATTTTCTCCACTCTTTCCACTAGCTGATCCATCACTGCATTAGACTGTGCGCGCAAGTCAAGACCAAACTGAGCAGAACCCGGTATAATATTGCCATTATCTCCACCAGCGATAAACTTGGTCATCTTGATTGAATACGGAACCATCGGATCAAGATAAATCCCTTTCATCTGCTCAACTAAAGCGGAACCAACCTCAATGGCATTCACTCCTAAATGAGGACGGCCGCCATGAGTGTCTTCCCCGATAATTTCACCTGTAATGAATTGCCCTGCCCCATGGACAATAGCTGGTGCGGCCTTCCCATTTGGAACTTCCAATTCTGGTCTTAAATGTACGCCGAATAAGTAATCCACATCATCAATTACTTTTTTCTCAAGCATTTTTAATGCGCCATTCCCTTTTTCTTCAGCTGGCTGAAAGATAAACTTCACTTTGCCTGGAAGCTTGACATTCATTTTCTTCAGCGTCATCATGACACCCAATCCCATTGTCATGTGGGCATCATGTCCACATGAATGATTTGCCTGCCAGATCCCGTCTACCTCCTGCCATAAGGCATCCATATCGGTACGAAGACCAACCGTAAAGTTTCCTTCTCCGATTTCGGCTACAACCCCTGTACAGTCTTCAAATGTAGTCACCTTACATCCGAGTGCTTCTAGCAAATTAGCAAGATATTGAGTCGTCTTATACTCTTTCCAGCTAACCTCTGGATGTTGATGGAGATAATCAAAAATCTCATAGATTTGGTCTTGCAGTTTGCTATCATCTAAAGTTTCTAGCATGCTACTTCCTCCTTAGCGATGCTATTCTATATTCTTTATTCATTTCATAATTTTCCCTTGACCTGCCGCTGGCTCATTCATAAAGATGACATGCGACAGCATGGTTTGGTGCCACATTCCTTTTTACAGGGACATTCTTCTTACAAATCTCGGTTGCATGCGGACACCTAGTATGAAATACGCACCCTGAAGGCGGATTAATCGGGGATGGCACTTCCCCTTTTAGTGTAATCCGCTCCCTCTTAATCATTGGATTTGGCAGTGGAACAGCTGATAATAAAGCCTTTGTATATGGGTGCAGCGGTTGAGCAAATAACTCATCTGTCGGAGCTTCTTCCACCATTTGCCCTAAATACATTACTCCTATGCGATCGGCTATATGGCGAACAACACTTAAATCATGGGAAACAAACAGATAGGCTAAATTAAATTCATCCTGAATTTCTTCTAAAAGATTCAGCACTTGTGACTGAATGGAAACATCTAGTGCCGATACAGGCTCATCACAAATAATCAAACTCGGGTCAACCATCAATGCCCTCGCAATTCCAATTCGCTGTCTTTGACCACCGGAAAATTCATGCGGATAGCGGAAATATTGCTCAGATTGGAAGCCAACCTTATTTAACATGTCCATCACTCGGTCCATCCTCTCTTGTTTACTGCCGATGCGATGGATTTTCAATGTTTCTTCTAAAATATGGCCGATTCTTTTTCTTGGATTAAGAGAAGAGTAGGGGTCCTGAAAGACCATTTGTAATTCCCGGCGCATGTCCATAAGCTTTCTTCCCTTAAGCTGATAGATATTCTCTCCTTTATATATCGTTTCTCCCTCTGTAGGTTCAATCAAGCGCAGAACTGTCCGTCCAGTTGTACTTTTCCCACATCCGGATTCACCTACAAGGCCATAGGTTTCGCCCTTTTTCATATTGAAAGAAACATCATTTACCGCTTGTACATGTCCTGTCACCTTGCCAAGCGAATTCGTTACAGGGAAATATTTCTTTAGATTTCTTACCTCTAAAAGCGGCTGTTCAATAGGAATCTGCTGCACTGACATATGGACTCTCCTCCCCCGCCTGGAATATTTCCTTGTAATGCCAGCACCTAACTTTACGGCTAGTATCTGCTTGTACAAGTTCAGGCATCTCATCATGGCATTTTTCATTTGCAAATGCGCATCGAGGAGCAAATCGGCAGCCTTTTGGGACTTGATGCAGAGTAGGAACCTTCCCCTCGATGACATGCAGTTTTTTAGAACGATCCCCAGTTAATTGCGGGATTGATTTAAGAAGCCCATCCGTATAGGGATGATAAGGGGAAGAAAACAATGATCGAACATCTGATTCTTCAATGACTTGCCCTAAATACATCACAACTACCTTTGTACAAACTTCTGCAACTACCCCTAAATCGTGGGTTATCATGACTGTACCCATGTTAAACTTCACTTTTAATTCATTTATCAAATCCAGAATTTGTGATTGTGTCGTTACATCCAGAGCTGTTGTTGGTTCATCAGCAATAAGCAGCTTGGGCTGGCAGGAAAGGGCCATCGCGATCATTACCCGCTGTCTCATCCCTCCAGATAACTCGTGCGGGTACTCATGAATTCTTTTCTCTGGTGAGGGAATTCCCGTTAACCTCAGCATTTCTATTGCCTTTTCATATGCCTCTTTCTTATTTACATTCTGGTGAAGCATAATGGATTCAACAATCTGATTCCCGACAGTGTATACAGGATTTAATGAGCTCATCGGATCCTGAAAGATCATTGAGATATCATTTCCCCTTACTGCCTGCATTTCATTAATAGTAGAGGTTAACAAATTCTTTCCTTTATATAGGATTTCCCCTTCGTACTCTGTTGATTTCTCATCAAGCAAGCGAAGAATAGACTCTGCTGTTACACTCTTTCCGCACCCGGATTCCCCTACCACACCAACTGTTTCTCCAGCATGTACAGTGAAGAATACCCCATCCACTGCAGTGACACGTCCTCGTTCGGTATTGAAATGGGTTTTTAAATTTTTCACTTCTAAAAGTTTTGTTTCCACAATTGCTCCCCTCCTCTCCCGTTATTTTTTCGCTTTATTATTATGAGGGTCTAATAAGTCACGAAGACCATCTCCAAACAAGTTAAGCCCAAATACAGTAAGCATGATGGCAATTCCAGGGAAAACGGTCATCCACCACGCATTAAAAATCACCATTTTTCCATCATATAAAAGATTCCCCCAGCTTGGCGCAGGTGCTGGGATTCCTGCACCCAGAAAGCTCAAAGCAGCTTCCGTAATGATTGAATCTGCGAAGATAAATGTGGCTTGAACAACTAAGGGAGAAATGACATTTGGAGCAATATTCACCCAAATAATTCTTGTTGCTCCTGCCCCCTGTGCCTTTAATGCTTCGATATATGTTTGTTCTTTAATGACAAGCGCGGAGGAGCGGACCGTCCGGGCAACGTATGGTGTAAACACGATGCTTAGAGCAATAATGACATTCTCCACTCTTGGCCCTAAAGCAGCCATAATGGCAATCGCTAATAAGATGGCAGGAAAAGCCATGAGGCCATCACAAAGCCTCATTAAAATATTATCCAGCGAGCGATAGTAGGCTGCATAAAGACCAATGATCATTCCCAGGATTGAGGTAATAATGGCAACAAAAAAACCTACGCCTATTGATACTTTCGCACCATGTGCAACCCTGCTGAATAAATCGCGTCCGTAATTATCTGTACCAAAAATATGTGCAGCACTAGGCTCTAATAGCCGCTGCTTTGCCTCCAGTTCATATGGATCATGAGAGGCAAACAATGGACCGGCAAAAGTGAATAACAATATAATGACAATAATGATACTTCCAGTTACCGCTAGTTTATTGGAAAGGAAACGCCTAATTAGCAACTGCCTGCGTTCTTTCTTTATATGACTTTTCACATTCGATAGTTCTTGTTCCCTCACCACTGTTGTTTGCATAATGAGCGCCTCCTTTCTATTTTCGATTTAGACGAACGCGTGGGTCTATCACCCCGTATAGCAAGTCAACAACAAGATTAATCAATACATAACTAATTGCCACAAGAAGGATGGTCCCCTGAATAACCGCAAAATCACGCCGTTCAACAGAATTGACAATTAGCTGGCCGATGCCTGGAATATTGAAAACTGTTTCAACAACCGCCGCTCCTGCTACGAGCGTTCCAAACGTTTGGCCGATGACTGTTAAGATTGGAATAAACGCATTTCTCAATGCATGCTTATAAATGATGATTTTTTCCCTTAAACCTTTTGAACGCGCTGTTTTTATGTAATTAGCGTTAAGGATATCTAGCATCGATGATCTCGTCATGCGGGCAATAAGTGCAGCCTGCATAGCCCCTAAGGCAATCGCAGGCAGGATTAAATACCGTATATGCAGGAAAAAGCCAGCATTTAACGGTTTATAGCCTGCTACAGGCAGCCATCGCAATTGAACGGCAAAGAGGAGAATTAATAAAAGTCCTAATAAAAAACTTGGGACAGAAATGCCGATTAGTGATCCGCCCATAAACGTCTGGTCAATAATCGTGCCCCTTCTTTTTGCCGCTATGACACCAAATGGAATAGCGAGCATTACCGCAAGCAATTGTGCAAAGATTGCTAGAGACAGTGTTGGGCCTAAATGGGAGAAAAACGATTGAAGCACAGGCTCGTTCATAAATATGGACCATCCAAAGTCACCCTGCACGACTCCAGCAAGCCAACTCGTAAATTGCTGGTACAGAGGGAGGTTGAGGCCGAGCTCCTCGCGCAGCTCGGCTACCTCACGTGGACTTGCTTCCGGACCCAGCATAACCGAAGCCGGATCACCAGGAGTGATATGGATTATCAGAAACACAACAACAGCTACTACAAAAAGCACTGGTATTAGTGATAATAGCCGTTTTAGAATATATCCTTTCACAGGTAACTCACCCCTCTATCAATCTAGTTACTTTTTCTGCACATTCCACAAGGTAATGCCTTGCAAGAAGCCCATCCCTTCGATGTTCGAACGAGTAGAAGTAATCGTTGTTTTATTGCCGAATTTAATCATTGGCAAGTAGTTGTAAAATTCCTCTTGAAGCTGTGCAAAATATTCTTGCGCTTCCTCTTGTGAAGAGGCTGTATTAATTTGATCTAGCAATTGATCCATTTCGGGACTATTCGTCCATCCCGGCCATTGGTTAGCAGAATCTAAGAAAACGTACTTGGCAGGAATAGGCTCTGTCGGAAAGCCCGTTACGAAAATATCATAGGCTTTTTCATCTGCACGTCTTTGCAGGACTGTCGCCCAATCATAAACATCCAGCTTCGTTTTCATCCCTACTTTCTCAAGCTGCTGCTGAACGACAACGGCTGCATTGTAGTGATCCTCATAATCTCTGCTTGCCAGAATGACAATCTCTTCTCCGTTATAGCCAGCCTTTTCTAATAATTGCTTTGCTTTCTCTGGATCATTTTGGTTGTATTGATCTTTTCCCGCTTCGCTGTACCATTCAACTTGGTCCTTAATCATTAACCCATGCTCTAATTCATAGAAGTTTTCATTTGTAAAAGAAGCCATTAAAATCTCTTCTTCATCTAAAGCAGCATTCACCGCTTGACGTGCATTTACATCTGCAAAGAAGCCTGTTTTCTTATTAAATACCACTCCATTAAATCCATTGTGGTCAATGTGGTTAACAACATCTTCATTCGCTTCCAATTGCTCCGCATTATCAAATGGGATCGCATTCGCAATGTCATATTCTCCTGTTTGGATTCCTGATAAACGAGTGGATGCATCGGCTACAAATTGGAAATAAATATCATCGACAAAGCCTTCCTTTTTCCCAGCCAAACCACTGCTCTCTGAATCTAGCGATTGGTACTCTGTGAATTTATCCAAATGAACATATTGATCTGTTTTCCATTCTACAAACTTATATGGGCCAGTCCCTATATACTCGGTAATGCCCTGCTCAGTAGCTGCTTCATTGATTTCCTTTGGCGTAATAATTGCTGCTTGGCCTGGATCAGCAAGCATCGCTAAGGCTGTAGACAAGGGCTGCTTCATTTCTAAAACGATTGTTTTTTCACCTGAAGAGGAGAAGACTGCATCAGCAAAATACGATTTGCCAAGTGTTGTCGACTCCTTCCATCGGTTCATGGAGGCTACAACATCCTCAGGCAGCATCTCTTCCCCGTTATGAAATTTGATTCCGTCTCTTAATTCAAAAGTAATTGTCTTCCCATCCTCACTTACTTCATAAGACTTTGCCAGCATCGGCTTCACTTCAAATTTTTGATTAACCGTTACCAGCGTCTCATAGACATGTCTCATCACATCTCTTGTTGCTACAGCTGTCGTTAACAATGGATCAAGTGTGGGAGGCTGAGCATTATAAGCAACCTGCAATTCTCCTCCTACCGCAGTCTCCCCATCTTTATTATCTGTCCCTGACTCCTCTGAGGAACATGCAGCTAAGGATACTGCCAAAATTAACATTAAAAAGAATAAACCAACTTTCTTCATTTCTAGACCCCCTTATTAATATTCCAGCTCTCAAACAACCAGTGAAAAAATACAGAAAAACATGGCTCTTAACCCCAAGAAATAAAGCCTATACTTCTAATTTAAACACTATGAAGTTTATACTTTGGACAAATTTATCATATATTCTGTCTATTTGCAATAATTATTATTTTAAAAATCTTGATTGCCAGCTATCCCCTAAAAATGATAATGTTAAGGAAAAGCGGCCTATGCTTAAATAGGGCTTATTCTATTAAAAGGCATCGAATATTTTATTTAATGAATCGTTTTAAAGGAGTCATATATATGATTAATTTTAAAGAGAGAATAAAAAACAAGTATTCTTCTTTATCAGCAGGGATGAAAAAAGTAGGGAAATATGTACTAGATAACCCGCAAGCTCTCGCCATGAAATCTGCGAGCCAGCTAGGACAAGAAGTTGGCGTAAGTGAAACAACCGTTATTCGGTTCTGTTACTCATTAGAGTATAGCGGCTATAGTGAATTACAAAATGAGGTTCGAAGCTTTTTAATTTTCCATAAGAGCAGCCTGCATGAATATCAAGCAGGCAAAGAAGAATTAGTCAATAAGCCTAATTTTTTTGCACAAAACTTTCAGCAGCATCAAGAACATATTCAGAAAATGAAAGAAAATATAAAAGAGGAGGACCTTCAGCTCACGGTAGATAGAATCTATCAATCCAACAAGGTTTTAGTCACTGGTATGAGAACCTCATTTGCCGTTGCTCACTGGCTGTCCTTCACACTCAATATTGTTCGAGGGAATGCCCAGCTTATTCAGCCAGGCATTGATGATATTAACCATTTGATCACAAAGCTCAATAGTGAGAGCACACTAATTGCGATCGCCTTTCACCGCTATACTCCCTCTACCCTAAGGTTAGCTGAGGCAGCAAAGAAACAGGGTGCTTTCGTCATTGGCATTACAGACTCCGACCTTTCACCACTCTCGGAATACGCAGATGTCCTATTTCCCATCGGTCTCTCACCAAGGTCGACGATTGATTCAGCACCCGCTGTTTTCTCACTAGTCAATACCATTGTTGCGGGGGTATCTGTCATTGATATAACAGAGTTTAAGAAAAGACGAGATGACTATGACAGATTTAACTCGGAGAACTTTTTTATTTAGNNNATAATTGGGTAGAAGTTGATTTGCGCTCCAGGATGGCAGCGACCCGCGGGGTGGGCGCTGAGCCTCCTCGTCGCTAACGCTCCTGTGGGGTCTCATCTGTCCCACTCCTCCCGCAGGAGTCTCGCACCTTCCGCTCCAATCAACTAGTCTTTTTGGTAAACGGAAAATTTCTCTAAAGCAACAATCTTTTAGAAACAGCCTTTATTTAATATAAGATAAAAAAAAGGAGAGTGATCTTGGGATCCACTCTCCTTTTCTATTCAAATTCTTCTGCTTCATACAGAGCCCATTTTAATGTTAACGGAGCATTACTGTACTGTAAATATCATCCTTACCGGAACTTTTAATGGTTTGCCTGAAGGTGTTTTTAACTCTTTGCTTAATGTTAAGAGGTATATTTCCCCGCTTTTATATAAATCATTTGGGATAAGTGTGATTTTTTTATTATCCTCACTGACTCTATACCGTAATTGAACAGCTTCTCCCTTTGAACTTACAACCGATAGACTGTCACTATTCACTAATTTAGGATCAATCGGAATATTCATTTCAATCATCCATTGTCGATCTTGAGAAACATTGAAGCTAGACTGAAAATATTCATATGGCTGATCATCATAGAGAACAACCACTTTTTTCACTTGTTCTTTCAGCTCTATGATTATTGGGGCATCTGTTTCATTTGCAGCTTTTTCAGCAAGTGCATAACGAATGATAAATACTTCCCCATTAGCAATAGAGTTTTCAATAACAATTTTTTTGTTTTTTAATGCGGGTAGATCGCTTTTATTTAAAAGCAGCTTATTTCCATTTATCTCAATCGATACTCCTCTGCTGCCTTCGATCGGTGAGACAATATTTATGAAAGTATCGTCTGGAGCTGGAACAGGATCTGGCTTAGGGCCAGGATCAGGCTTTGGATCGGGATCTGGTTTCGGATCAGGGTCAGGCTTTGGATCGGGATCTGGCTTCGGATCAGGATCTGGTTTCGGATCAGGGTCCGGCTTCGGATCGGGATCTGGTTTCGGATCAGGGTCTGGCTTTGGATCGGGATCTGGCTTTGGATCGGGATCTGGCTTCGGATCAGGATCAGGCTTCGGATCAGGGTCTGGCTTCGGATCAGGATCTGGCTTCGGATCAGGATCTGGAATCAGTTCAGTCACTTCCACATCAATAGTGGCTGACTGTATACCAAACGCTGCGACGATCTTGGCTTTCCCAGCAGTTATCCCTTTTAGCAATCCATTAGAATCAACCAATACCTTTCCCCCATCGACCGGTTGAACAAGATATTTCACAAATCTTGTGATATCTTTCTTATCACCAGTTTGTGTCACTGCAAACACATGCAGCTGAATGGTTTGATCCTTTAAAAGCTTGTATGCTGTCTGTTCGAATGCAATTTTTTCAATTTGCATAGAGTAGTCAATGATACTTCTAAGCAAAATCCCACTACTTGCGGTAAGTTTATCTCCGGCAATCGGATGAATAAATTCCTGACCTGCTATACTCACACTTACATTTCCAATATCAGCATCATAGGCTTGAACGGCCTGCCCTTTAAGAACTACCTCAACAGAATGGGAACCCGTTCTGACAATTTGATCAACAGAAACGCCCGAAGGCAAATTTAGAACCTCCCAATTTGAAGCATTTAAATCATCCACAAATAAATTGCCATCTACAGTGACAATAATGCTTTTTCCGTTTTCCTCCCCCTCCCATATCTCTTCATCTTGGGATAACATTATGGAACTCGATACTTGGAAAGCAGTAATTGTCAGGGAGTTACCTGAGAGTAACTCTTGACCGGATATTGTCGCTGTCCCTAAAACTTTTACTTTTAATTGATAGTCTTGACTAAAATCAGTTCCATTAAAGGACAACAGCAGCTTTACTGTCTTATTATCAATCCTCTGAATACTTTCTACTTTTAAACCAGCAGGGCCATTAACCAGTTCAAAATCATCTCTGCTTAGCCCTTGGCTTTTAAAAGAAGAATGAAGTAATTGTACAGTCATTTCACTTTGATCAAGTGTATTTTCTGCTAATGGAAGAGTAGATGAAATGGATGCCCTTCCTGATGGAAATAATAGATTGGTTTTAGAAGCTAGTGTCTTTTCAGTTGCCGCTACTCTTACCATGACTCCTTCTGAATCCGAAGACAGCTTGATTTTTTCAATACCGGAAGCTAATTCTGCTGTCACTTTAATCCAGCTTTGTCCTTGATCAAGACTATATTCCATCCGCTCAGTTACATTTTTCAGTTCATATTCATCTTCTCCGCCACCTTCTTCTAAGATAACGTTTGGCGGACTGACTGTCTCAGGTATATCTAAAAGAAGCTTGTATGATTGAGGATTTGCCTTTTCACGGATATACACTTTACCTGGTGTAAAGACGATCCCAGACGTTTCTCCATCCTCTGCATCAATCCACTCCCCATCTAGCCCATTAGAAGAATTCAGGCTATATTGGAATCTTTGTGAAGTATTTAATATTTTCCCTTTCCCTACATCTATCTTAGGCGAATCAATCTCCTGCGTTCCGAATATCTTTAATTCTTTAATCGATGTCCATAAATGATTCACATTATTCCCTTTGGTGATCGTTAGCTTTACATATCGTGCTTTAGCCGCCGGAAATGTTTTGGTATGCGTCGACATCGTATTGCCATTCATCCGGTCAATTTCCAGCCAGTTCACTCCGTCTGTGCTTGCTTCAAGCTTAAAGTCAGCTGGGCTTACAATGACACCATTATTCATAAGATCATCGGTCATTAAATTAGTTAGCTCCCAGCCAGTTATTATGGAAGAGTATTGTAAATCCACCTTAATCCAGTAGGTTTTTTCTCCTGAGGCGTACCACCGGCTTGTATAATTCGTTTGATCATCTACAACTCTTTCAGGACTGTAAGGAGCCACAAAACTACTCGCCTCAACTGGTTTTCCCTTAGCAATATTTTCTGTGCTTGCCATTGCTGCTGGCAAATGGACAGCAAGAAGAATACTTATTAAAAATAGTCCTAGAAATACTACTTTAGCTGTTAATTTTTCTATTAAATTATTCCTTTCTCGTGTCTCCATTTATTTAGCTCCCGGAAATTTCCCATTTATTGAGATGTAATAAGAAACATCTGCTGAGGGTTCTGCATCTATTAAATTAGGAATATTCATGTATTGCCCGTTCCTTTCGCCAAATCTATTCCCTATAAGTGAAAATAATGCTTTATGCTCTGATATCTTTAGTTCTGCTCCATCACATCGCAGCCAGCCTGTTGTGTCTTTCATATCTTCCTTCTTAAATAGTCGAATTTCTCCTATATACACATTCGAGTCATTTGGACTATCTGAGTAATAATAGTTTATCCCTGGGAAAGGGCTGGCGTTACGGAGGTCAGGTGTACGGCCATTCCCATTTGCTTCCATGAACTCATTATTTAGTATTCCAGGATAGAGCATCATCCCTGCATGGGACTTAATATCAGCTGAACCAGGCAATGAGCCCTTCACCGAAATCATATAATTTATATTTGGCAACGGATTTGCCCCTCTTAAATCAGGCAAAGAAAAGGAGAAATCATCACCGCCAAATGCTGTTCCAATAACTGAATATAAATCTGAGTTAAATTCCTGCACCTTCTGCATGCCATTTAACTCTTCCCAGCCATCTTCAATAATCCGAAAGTCTCTATATGGAAATAGCCGAATTTCCCCCACATACCGTTCAATCGTTGAACTTCCATCTGCTGCAGCGATATGCTTCAGTTCATTTCCGTTTAAAAATAATAAAATTCCCATTACGGCTGCTAATAATAGTTTCCTTTTCAACCTTTCACATCCTCTCGTTTATTTCACCTTCCATTTGCCGTTTTATACAAATTACGACATTATTACTCTAATTATATTGTTAATTATATTACTTTCAAGTATTATATTATATTTTTATGTAAATTTTCTTTATTCTATTAAAAAATGTTTCAAGTCTATCAAAAAAGGTAAGTACATAGAAGACAACTGAATAATAAAAAATAATTTCGGAGGATGATCGTTATGCGTAAAGTACTTGTTGCCAATAATGTTCTAGATGTACAGGAAAAAATATCTCAACTAGCTGCTGATGGATATTCTAAGGAACAAATATATGTTTTTGCACATGATAAAGATTTCTCCAAAGAATTAACGGATGATACACTTACTCAAAGCATGGATATAGAGGAAAAAGGAGTTATGGACACCGTTGCAAACATATTTAAGTCACGGGGAAATGAGCTTCGCAGCCATTTTGAAAATCTCGGTTTAACTTCAGCAGAAGCGGAGCAATACGAAGAAGAACTTGATAGAGGAAAAATCGTTATCGTTGCTACGTTGAATAAGTTGTCAGAATCTGAATACGTATCGAATACTAGAACTATTTGAAGAAATAAAAAATAAGGCTCTGCGGGGATTTTCCCTGCAGAGCCTTTATACAATCAATACTCTATTCCTTTTATGTGTTTAACGCTTTTCACACAGAGTTTTTTGACTCTTATTTATCCGCACATAACAAAATAATGATTTTAATAGCGTAACCACTTGCTAGACAATCTAGGTATGGTAGCTATTATATTGAAGCATTTGTAGTATATTCATGCTCTCTTCTTATCACTTGACCAGCTGTTACTCCTAAAAACTTCCCATCTTCAACAGCCAATTGGCCGTTAACAAATACATAATGAATGCCTGATGGTTCCTGCAGCGGCTCCTCATATGTGGCGTTATCTTTAATCGTTAGCGGATCGAATATAACAATATCTGCTGCAAATCCTTCTTTCAGCAATCCTCGATTCTTTAGACGAAGCAATTGTGCAGGGGCCCCTGTCATTTTTCGAATAGCCTGTTCAAGCGTAAGGGCTTGTTTGTCTCTTACAAAATAACCTAATACTCGTGGATACGTGCCATATAGACGTGGATGTGGCTTCCCTCCAAAAATCCCATCAGAACCTACAATTTGTAAAGGATGCTGCATTCCTCCAGTAATTACCTCTTCCTCTCCCCAGTGGATTAGCATGGTGATCCCAGCGTTTTCCTCTAGAAGAAGCTGAAATGCTGCATCAGCCGGTTCAACTTCTAGTAAATTTGCAATCTCACCCATATTCTTTCCTTCAACCCAGCGATTTTTTTCAGTCGATACAGAGGTAAGCGTAATATTTTCCCATCCACAGTTTAGCACCCAGTTTTCATAATCAGTGTTATTCCTAAAATCTTCTTTAATACGTGCCTGTGTATCAGTATCCTTTAACTTCTCCAGAAGTTCGGCTGTTCCGCCAGAATGCATCCAAGGAGGTAAGATCGCATGAAAAATAGTAGAGCCTGCAGTATATGGATATTGATCAAAGGTTACTTCGATTCCTTCTTTTCTCGCCTCGTCCATTCTGTCTAGTGCTTTTTCGTATTTTGAACGATTGATCTTTCCTGCTACTTTAAAATGGGACACATGTAACCGTACCCCAGATTGTCTAGCCACATCAATCACTTCCTCTAACGCCTCAAGTGATTGATTGCTCTCATTACGAATGTGAACAACAAAACATCCATCATATTTTGCTGCTCCTTTGCAAATCTCTATTAATTCCTCTTTGCATGAGAAAACGTTAGGCGGATAGACAAGACCTGATGATAACCCAACAGCCCCTTGTTTCATGCCTTCTTCTACAAGCTCTCTCATTTTTGCCATTTCTTCTTTCGTGGCATTTCGCCCATCAAACCCCATCACCAATGTCCGGACAGCTCCATGTGGGACAAGATAGGCAGCATTTCCCGCTATATCTGAATCTTCCAGAAACTCAAGATACTCTTCAATTGTATTCCACGGCCAATCGCCAATATCTCCATTCAATCCTTTTAATTGCTTCTGCCATAGCGGTTTTGTTGTTTCTGATACGGGGGCAACCGAGATTCCATCCTGCCCGAACAATTCTGTTGTGACTCCCTGTAAAACTTTAATTTTATGAATCTCTGGTTTAATGCAAAGCAGATCAGAATGCACATGGGTATCAATAAACCCTGGACTTACAGCTAGTTTATCTGCATAAATGACTTGCTTTGCCTCTTGTCGGCTTAAATCGCCAATTTTACTTATCACACCCTCTTTAATGCCAATATCCGATTTCGTCCAAGGATTTTCCGTTCCATCATAGATTTGTCCACCTTTAATAATCGTATCAAACATGAGGCATCCTCCTAATAAGTTGATTTTTCTCTTAAGAAAATAAGAACTAGCTTATAGATCTATCCCCACGATTTGCTGCAGCACTTTGCGACCCCCAAAATTTAATAATGACTTCCTGTGATGGTCTTTTTGACAAGTAACTGACAGCAATCATTAAAAAGATTGAAACAGCTGTCGAGGTAACGATCGTTTGCATCCCAAATGGGTTTGGAAATAATTCTCCCAGCAGGATATAGCTTATTAAGCCTGCGTACATTGAAATAATCGCACCCCATGTGGTCGCTCTCTTCCAATAAAGGCCAAAGACAATTGGAGCAAAGAAAGTTGCTTCAAGCCCGCCTATTGCATACACTACAATAAATTGCAGATAATCCGGAGGCGTTAAAGCGAATAAGACAACGCCAACCCCAATAATAAGAGTCGTAAAATATGATAGTTTAGCAATCTTTCTTTCACTGGCTTTCGGGTTAATATAATTCAAATAAATATCCTTCACAACAGAGGCGCTAGTTACAAGCAGCATGGAGTTAACCGTCGACATAATAGCAGCGAGCGGAGCTGATAATACGATGCCCGCCACCCAGCCAGGCATGATATCCAGGATAAGTGTCGGCAACGCCATATCAGGTACGGATAAATTCGGATATAGTACTTTTACAAATGGTCCAAGAGTCGCAAAGAAAATGGTAAACAGCGCCATGATCAGCCCGCTGTAAATAATTGATTTATGCATGGATTCCGTATTTTTAAAGGTCATTCCTCTGACAGATGCATGCGGCAGCCCAATAGCAGCAATCCCAAAGAGCATAAAATAAGAAAACAGCATTAATGGGGTTGCCCCTGAAGGTCCAGGCAGCTCTACCATTTCTGGATGCTCTGTTACGAGTTGTCCGATTAACCCGCTAAAACCCTCTGTCTTAATAAAAAAGAAGATCCAAAGCAAGACTCCGCCTAAAATCATAATGATCCCCTGAATAGCGTCCGTTATTGCAACAGCCCTAAACCCGCCATATACTGTATAAAGAACAACAGCCAGACCAAATATGATTAACCCCGTTTTATAAGGCAATCCTGTAATGGATTCTAAAATCCGCGCTCCCCCTACAAATTGGGCTACCATGTATGCACTAATAAAAATAATAATCCCAATCGAGCTTCCCAGCACGACAGCTTTACTTTGATACCTTTCTTTAAAAAAGTCTGTTAATGTAACTGCATTAATTTTTCTTGCTACAATGGCAAACTTTTTCCCGAGTATTCCTAAAATATATACACCCATCCCTACTTGTGTCAGAAGAATAAGAATCCAGCTAAAACCTGAATTATAAGCAACACCTGGCGAACCAATAAATGTACCCGCACTTGCTGCCGATGCTAGGAGAGTAAATGTTAATACTAATGGACCGAGAGATCTGCCGCCGATGAAGTAATCCTCCTGAAAGTTTGCATTCTTAACCTTTAAACGCTTATGCAGTAAAATCCCGATTGCAAAGGTAACAATTAAAGCAAGACATATCGGTATGAGAACATCCCATTTCATTAAACTGTCACCTACCCTTCATCCTCTGCTTCAATAGACATATCCTTGTAAAAAAACTTCACCATGAAATAAGGAAGAATACAGAAAATCACATTCCCTACAAGTCCACCCCAGAAGAACCAAGCAGGAAAGCCAAGAATATAATTCATGGACGCTGCTGGTTTGTTTAGGCCAATCCATAGGGATACCCCACCTACAAGAAAAATGTTAATCACAAATAACCACATCGTCACCCGCATTTCCTTATCACATTGAGCAAACCTGCTATCCTCGATGAAATCCACTTGATCCTTCAATAAACTCTGCCTCCTTTGATTGATGTTTCAACTTCTCCATTGATTTTTTTGCAGTCAACACTTCTTTTAAAAGTATAGGTCTTGCCTTCGTTAGAAGTCAATAGAATATTATGAATTTTTGTACTATTATAAAAAATAGTCAAAAGGATAGATCGATCCCCTTTTTAATCCCTCTTAATGACCTAGTTATCCTTACTTAACATCATTTTTTCAGAAATATCATTTTACAATTTTTCCTAAAAGTGATATCATAATAATATAAATTAGATATTGTGAGGAGTGATTAGAATGAAAGAAAACAACGTCTTTCAGGTGAATGGATTTATTGGAATTTTATCAATCATCGTACTGCTCGGACTTGGTGTATGGCTTTTAATCAGTGAGCTATTTGCCGTTGCTATTCCCCTGCTTGCTATAGCCGTCCTTTTGGCAAGCGGAATTACAATCGTTCAGCCCAATCAGGCTGCCGTCGTTACTTTCTTCGGTAAGTATTTAGGTTCGATTCGTACCAATGGGCTATACTTGACTGTCCCGCTTTCACTAAGACGCAATGTATCACTAAGGGTTCGAAACTTTAATAGCAAGCGCTTGAAGGTAAATGATGTGGAAGGGAATCCGATTGAGATTGCAGCGGTCATTGTTTTTAAAGTAGTGGATTCTGCTAAGGCTGTGTTTGATGTAGACAATTATGAGGAATTTGTTGAGATTCAAAGTGAAACAGCGATTCGCCACGTGGCAACAAAGTATCCTTATGATACGTTTGAGAATGCAGATCTTACATTAAGAGGGAATGCAGAAGAGGTTTCCAATGAATTGACAGCTGATTTACAAGATAGACTGAATGTAGCAGGAGTTGAAGTAATAGAAGCAAGACTAACTCACCTTGCTTATTCAACAGAGATTGCCCAAGCGATGCTGCAGCGTCAACAAGCAACTGCCATCATCTCTGCCCGTCAAAAAATTGTTGAAGGTGCGGTTGGAATGGCACAAATGGCGATTAGACAGTTAGAAGCGGATAAAACGATTGAATTAGATGATGAACGCAAAGTGCAAATGGTTAATAATTTATTAGTAGCCATTGTAGCAGAGAAGCCAGCCCAGCCTGTTATTAATACGGGGACACTATATTAATGAGTGGGCAATATGTCTAAGAAAAAAAGTTTTCCATTACGATTAGACCCTGAACTGTATGAGATCTTACAAAAGTGGGCGGCTGATGATTTTAGAAGTGTAAATAGCCATATAGAATTTCTTCTTCGTGATGCCGCTAAGAAAGCTGGAAGGCTGAAGAAGTCGCAGGAGTAAATTCAATATGATTAATGAAATGACAAAGGAGAGAGATCGTGACAGGATCGACTCTCCTTTTATGTTTTATGAATTTTTCACCGGAGAGTGATTGGCATTTAGGTAGATACTAGATTTACATAAGAAGAAAAATCATTCTGTGGAAAACGATGAGGATACAAAATGGAGTTTATTGATTTATTTGCCTCTTAATATTTGCTAGGTCCCGTTCATTCCTTGCAGTTTTCTCCCATATAAAGTCATGATCATTTTCCAGTGCTTTGAAACGGGCTACTATTTCTTGATGACGGTCTTCGCTTTTCGTCTCCAGCTTTTCTATTTTTAAATGAAGTTCTTTTTGGTCTTGTTTCATTTCTTGCATGTCCTGTCTCATCTCTCGTTGATCCTGTTTCATGTCCAGCATGTCTTGTTTCATCTCTTGATAATCCTGTTTCATGTCTTGCATGTCTTGTTTCATCTCTTGCTGATCTGAACGCATGGTTCCTACCATTTTTATTAATTGAGATAACATATTTTCTATTTTTTCTTCGTTCATTTTTTCTCACCTCCTCTATACTCATTATTATACATCAATGACTTCCTTGTCGAATCAGTCGTTATGTAAAAAATACAAAAGTAGTTCACATTTACTGAATGCTTACTTTATAGGCCATACATACGAACACATCTGCTAATCAAACGTTTGATTAATAGGTATGTTCGTTTTTAATAAGGGATTTTCTATCATTTTCCACGAAAAAAGTAGGGCGACTTTCGTCTCCCGAACCTTTCTTACCAGTAAATTTTGTCTAGAGATGGTGCCAGATGTCGTTTTGTATGATAGAATATGCATAAAATAGATTATTTTAGGAGGGTTGAGAGAAGAATGAAGAAAAAAGTCGTGACTTTAGCCACAGCTGCTCTTTTATCAGCGAGCTTTACAACGAGTGCCTTTGCTTCTACCTACACGGTACAAAAAGGAGATACCCTCTCTAGCATTGCTAAAAAGCACAATACGACAATTGGTGAGCTTAGGTCATTAAACAATTTAACATCTGATTTCTTAGCTAATAACCAAACGCTAAAGGTTGCAGCCGTACAAACCGTTGCCCCTATTGCTCAGAAAACAGCAGCAGCCGCTTTGACTCAAAATGTAAAAGCCTACACAGTCGTTCAAGGTGACAATCTTAGCAAAATTGCTGCTAAGCATGGAATCAAATTGGCTGATCTCATCGCTTGGAATAGCTTAAAATCAGATATTATTTATCCAGGGCAAAGCTTGAAAGTATCTGCTTCATCTGCAGCACCACCAAAAGCACCTGTAGTGGAGGAATCCTTACCTGCTCCCACTCCTGCCCCTTCGGTAAATAGCAATCAATCAGCATACATAGTAAAAAACGGTGATAGCCTATCAAAAATCGCTTCTCAATTCGGAACAACGGTTCAGCAGCTCCAGAATATAAATAATTTAAAATCTGATTTAATTTACGTCGGGCAAAAATTACTCGTTAACGAGAATGGAAAGCCTGCTGGCAATGGCCAGGGGAATTCCGTAACCGAGACAAAGCCTGATAGCAGTGACCAGGTTACGAATACAGATATGCCTTTATTAAGTGAAGCAATCAAACTAATCGGTACACCTTACGTATATGGCGGTACTAGCGTGAGTGGCTTCGATTGCAGCGGATTTATTTATTATGCTTTTAACAAAGCCGGAAAAACGATTAATCGCCTTTCCTCTGAGGGCTATTATAGCCGTTCCTATTATGTGGATACCCCTCAGCCTGGAGATCTGGTCTTTTTTGAAAATACGTATAAGCCAGGAATCTCCCATATGGGTATTTACTTAGGCGACAACCAGTTTATTCATGCCAGCTCGTCAAAAGGGGTAATGATTACGAAGCTAAGTGATGCTTACTACCAGAAGCATTTTGATGGGTTTAAGAGATTCTATTAATCTGCCTACATGAAAAAGGATCAATCTTCCTGAAGGAAAGGTTGATCCTTTTTTTGTAACATGCACCCCTATTTAAAAGTCATCATTCCAAATATATTCTTCATTTTCATCCGTATAAATCATTAAAACAGCTGCATGTTCAAGTTTTATCTCATCTTTTAAATAAGTAACCAAATTAGAAAAAACTTCCCTGTCACTTTTCTTTTTCTCTTTACCCAGACGAACATTGATAGCTGCTTTTCTTTCACTGATTGAGTACTGAATGGAAGCTTCGGCTGTATCACCAAACTGTTCGTGAATGTAAGGCAATAATGCCGGTCTAACCTCATTATTTATCCCCTTAGCCGTCATTTTGAAGTATTTTTTTTACCCACATAAAGATAAAGACTTCCCTCTAGGTCATTAGCAGTAGCCTTTACGCTTCTTCCATTTGCAGTGAAATGATCGGGAATGTTACCTGTATTAAAGTACTTCCAAACACGAGTCGCATCATTACCAAAATATAATTTAAACAGTTCTTTAGCAACAACTGGAATTCGATAACCCTGTTCCATGGAAGGCGCATTCCACATATAGAACTTAATGGTTACCTCATTTCCCTCTGAACCACCATTAACTACGATTGCCTGCGGCTTTTCCTGAATATCGAAGAAATGTCCATCACCTGTAAATCCAAGTTCATTTTGAAGGGTTTCAAAGTTTGTTGCTTGATTTTGACTCCAAGCAGATTTCAATACGGGTGCTGCCCATCCGTCTGGATAGACCTTCCCTGCTGATTCTGGATGTGATTGTTGCTCTAATAAGGTCAATTTATATTTAGAAGGCGTTTCATATTTTACAGCATTTGATTTTTCCACGAACAAACCGCCGCCTAGACCATAATATCCGGCATCAAACTCTTTCATACTGTAAACTCTATATTCCTCACTCTTGTTAAGCGTTCTATCCAATTTACTTAAGAGGTGATCTGGATTATATTGGTAGATTGGTGTTGGACTTAATACGGTTACCTTGCCAATTTGGCCCTGCTTTAATTCCGTCTTCCCCCACATCACTTTCTGAGTAACTGCAGAAGTGGATACGGTCGATAAAAGTAATACAGGAATCGTTAATACTGTAATAAGCATTTTTCCCTTCATGCCTAAGCCTCCGATGTTCTTCTTTGAAACATGATATATATATCGGAGGAAAACGGGGCATGTTAACTGGATAATTTTACGTAAAATATATCCGTTCTATCATTTTCATGTCCCCACTGACACTTAGACTCCAACCGTTTGGATATGTGTCTCTTTGCCATTTTTAAATACGCGAAGGAACTCGTAGTCTTTCAGTCTGTTAATTTCGTATAATTTATACGATACTTGATCTTCCTGTCCTATATCGGAGCTCTCATTCAAGTAAATAGTAAGTGTATTCTCTTCTTCTTTCACATCGATTGAACCAAAGCTCTTCCCTTTATCAAGAAATTCCTGGCTTAAGAATAAGTAAAACTTATCCTTCTTACCATTTAGAACATATATCCCATTCCCTGTTCCATCTTCATTTATTTCCATCTGCGTAATAAAGTCTTTCACTTTGGCACTTGCCTTTTCCAGATGAATCTCTGAAAATGTCAATTTGCTATCGTTGCCGTTACAGCCCACTAGCAGCAAAAGCATAAATGACAAGAGCATTAATTTCTTCACTGCTTCACCCCGTTATGGTTTTGGAATTCAGGAATCACTTTTTTCTGATATTCATAAATTTTAATTAGCACGCTACACAATTAAATAACCGTTGCTCCAAGTGATCCTTCAAAATGGCTTAATGCCCACTCATGCCCTGCTTGATTAAAGGATGCTACTGCCTCTTGATGAACAACAATTTTAAACCCTTTGTTATAAGCATCCACCGCAGTGTGAAGCACACAAATATCGGTGCAAACCCCTACTAAATGAATCTCTTCAATTCCACGCTCACGCAGTTTCATTTCTAGATCTGTTCCTGCAAATGCCGAATATCTTGTTTTGTCCATAAAGTATACATTTTCCGATTCTTTATTTGTTTCATACAGTTCTTTTAAGGCACCGTATAAATCTCTGCCTCTTGTATGACGGATATTATGAGGAGGAAACAGTTTTGTTTCTGGATGATACGGGTCTCTTTCCTCATGGACATCAACTGCAAACACGGTATAGTCCCCTTTTGAAAGAAATTCCTTTGTTAATTCAACCATTTTATCCTCTAGCGCCTGCCCTGGCTCTCCACATGTTAAAGCTCCATTCGTTGCGACGAAATCTTCAGTGTAGTCAATATTAATTAATGCGCGTTTTGGCATATTTGCTCACCCCATTTAGTTTATCATTACTAATTAAATGGTAATTCAGGGGTGGATTTTTAGCAACTTTCTTCCAATGGCTAGAAAATATACTATGTATATTTTTAAGGTTTTAATTTTAATCATAGGAAACTCCGATTCATAAAACCCTAGTCGTTTGTGTTTTAGAATCCTTCATAACAGATATTTGCACAGACACCCGCAGTTAATATGGTGATGCTGGAAAACATAACACTCTGCAGGCCCAAAACCTGATATCCTAGACCGACTATGCAAACATCCATTAACACGATAAGCAGTCCAATATTTATCGGCCTTTTTTGGGCTATGAAATAAGCGATCAAGTCAGTGCCTCCAGTGCTTGTCTTATAACGGAGCATCATTCCAACTCCAATTCCGCAAATCACCCCTCCTAAAATAGCACTCGCCCAGATCGGCAGGGTAAATTGAATGGGGGAAAAAATATCAATAAAGATCGCTGTCACGATCATCCCGTAAACACTGCCGTGAAATTGAGGTCTATCTTTCACCCATGCATAGAGAATAAGAGGGACACTTAACAATGCCGACCACAGTCCCGCTTGAAAATCAAAATAATAATGCAAAATGAGGGCAAGGCCGATAATTCCACCATCGAGTAAATGATGCGGAATTAAGAAACCATTAATTCCAATTCCCAGCAGCATGCTTCCAAGCACAACTGCAGCTATTCTACCAAACATTTCGACCACCCCATATTTTCAGACAAAAAACACTCACTTATCCATATGAGGATTGTCCAGAGAACATGCGAAAAACATAGGGATGATTCTGCGAATGTTGCTTAGTTTTTAGCTAATTTCCCTTGAATAGAGAGAACAGGGAAACTATCCTTATTTCACAGCTATCTGAGTTTAGGCTATAAAAAAACTCTGAAGAGAATCTATTTTCTACAGAGTTTTCTTCATTTATAAAGGTATGCTTATACAATTCACCTTAAATTGGCGGGACAAGATTAAGTTCTTCTTAGATAGAGTTTTAACCAACATATATGTTGAATTTTTTCCAATGACTACCCTCCGCCAACTTCATATAAAAGTGCAGATTATTTTTCACCACAGGCAAAAATAACTCCTAAATACCCCCAATAAAATCAACTATTTATAAACTAGCTTAATATATTAATTTGGATTTACAAATTTTAGTCGCATTTGGTACTCTATTAAATGGATCTAAAAAGGGGGGAATTAACTTTGCTTAAAAAATTTGTTGCAATCTATTTTATTATCATATTAAGTGTAATACCAGGATGCTCAAATTTCTCTGACAAAACTCAAAAGAAAGAGGAAATCAACAAAGGAATAACCGGTATTGATCCATATACGCTAGAAAGGGACTACATACTAGTATCTAGCAATTCCGCAAATACTATGGAAGCAAGTATAGACAGCATGCTGACATTAGTTGAAGAAATTAATATTAATGATATTGATTGGAGAAGTAACATTCAAGATGCTGTCTCAGAAATTAATATGTCTGCTTCCTTATATTATAGAAATAGGAACTTTTTAACCCCAGAATTGCAGAAGAAGTTTGCTGGGTCCATAGAAAGTTATACCAAGTGTTTTGAAATAATGACTTCTATTTATAAACAAGTTCAACTTGGCATCGAAAATAATAATGAGGATATATTCACAAATATGAGTTCCAATTTAACTGAAGCAAGTACTTTATTGCAACAAGGAAATGACTTTTTAGAGATAGAAAAGGAGTAATAAGCTCAGCAGCTAATAAAAGGAAAATGATACTTGCAGAAACTAGACTAGGTCCACGAATAAACAAGATTATTATTCCCAAATTGGCATTTTATGAATGAATGGGTCAAAGTTGATTTCTCATCAATAATCCGTATGAAGGATTTCTCGAACTAACTTTATAAATGCCTCATTTTCCTCTTACTAAGGGGATGTGTGCTATTTTCAAAGATTACGAGTTTTGAAATTGGTACCTTCTCAGTAATGAGCTCTTAGCAAACCACTAGTGTAACCCAGTCATGTCTGCCGCCTCAATGAAGGACTCTTTCATTGGTTTCCAACCCAGTTTGGGCTTTCATTCAACCAATGAAGGATCTTTTCTATGGTTTCTGATCTAGTTTGGGCCTTTCATTCACTCGATGAAGGACCTTTTCACTGGTTTCCGATCTAGTTTGGGCCTTTCATTCACTCGATGAAGGACCTTTTCACTGGTTTCCGACCCAGTTGGGGCTTTCATTCTACCGATGAAGGACCCTTTCATTGGTTTCCGACTCAGTTTGGGCTTTCATTCTACCGATGAAGGACCCTTTCACTGGTTTCCGACATAGTTTGGGCTTTCATTCTACCGATGAAGGACCCTTTTACTGGTCTCCGACCCAGTTGGGGCTTTGGAATCCATACATAATATAGCCTTAAAGGAATCATTAAGGGCGGTTGAAAAAGAACAAATCGTGGAGATGATTGAACAAGCGAAAATCATCCGTTCCGCTGCTTTACACCTTGGCTTAGATCATGCGAGTTTAATTAGAAAAATGAAATGTTTAGGCAATCAGAAAAAATAATTAATAACACAAAAAAGTGGAGAAAAACAGATCATTTTTCTCCACTAGAATACTAAACTACCGTCACTAATATAGTTAGGTTTAATTAATTGCGTCAAAGTTTTTTCTCCATTAAAGAATCCGTATTAAGAAATCCCTGAACCAACTTTATATATGCTTCATTTTCCTCTTGCTGAGGGGAGTGTCCGCTATTTTCAAAGATAACTAGTTTTGAGTTAGGCACTTTTTCTGCAATGAGCTCTGAGCAAACTACTGGTGTAATCCAGTCATGCCTGCCGACGGTCACTAATGTAGGAACAGATATTTTGTGCAAATCAGGAACTAGATTAAACGCTGGTTTATTGTAGCGAAAAGCAAAATTATGCGTCTCATATCGATAGTAGATAGAATCCAGGCGTGCTTGGACTGCTTCTGCGTCAAATTCGACTGTATAAAGCGGTTGGATAGCAGTAAACATCTCCCTTAGTTCTTCATTCGAGGCGACTTTCCCATCGAATAATCGGCGGATGCCTTCCTCTGTTATGCCTGGCAAATTACTTTCTAAAGCGCGGTCAACGGATAGATGGTCAAATTCACTATTGGCAGAAGTATCCCTTAATAAAACATGGGTGACATTTTCTGGATAGCGCAGCACATACTCAAGCGTTAGAAATCCACCATAGGATCCACCTAGAATTTTAATCGGTCCGCCGACTAAGGTTTTCCTCATTTCTTCAATATCTGCTGTCCATTGCTCATGTGTAAATGGCGGATTTCCGCCTGATCGGCCAGATCCCCGCATATCCATAAATACAAGACGATATGTATCACCTAGTGGGAAAAAGGCTTTAATATCCCCGCGGCAATCACTTAAACCCGGAGCTCCATGGATAAAAAATATAGTCTCTCCATCAGGGTTCCCATGAATTTCATAGTAAAGCTCGTTATCGTTAATCGTAATAAACATTGTCGCAGCTCCTTTCATTATTTTTTAACAAATCGTGGATCAAGTGCATCACGCAGGCCATCCCCTAAGAAATTATAAGCAAGTACTGCGATGGTAATGGCAGCCCCTGGCAAAATCCCAAGTACAGGTGCCGTCCAAATATATTGCTGCGAATTTTGCAGCATATTGCCCCATGTTGGAGTCGGAGGCTGTATTCCCAATCCTAAATAACTGATGGCACTCTCCGTTAGAATAGCTGCGGCAATTGTTAAGGTACCTGATACAATAATAGAAGGAATAATTTGAGGAATAATGTATCTTGTTAAAATTCTCATCGACTTTGCACCAGATGCATTAGCTGCCTCAACAAATTCATACTCCTTCCATTTCAGGGTCTCCCCGTATACAACTCTCGCAATTTCCATCCAGCTAGATAAAGCAATGACTACAATAACCATAATCGGGCTTGTACCAAGAACCGTTAAGGCAACAAGAACAAAGAAAAAATTCGGAATCGCCATCATAGCCTCTGTAATTCTCATAAATATCGATTCTACAACTTTCCCAAAAAATCCAGCACATGCGCCAACAAAGGTGCCAATGAGTAAAGAGAACAGCATGGCTGCTAAGCCTACTAGCAATGTCACCCTTCCTCCATGAAGCATTCTGGCAAATACATCACGGCCAAGGTCATCTGTACCGAATGGATGCTGCAATGACCAGCTAGCTAGTGCCCCTACTTCTTGCAGCTCTTCAGGATTTGCCGTCCATATGAAAGGACCAATAAATACAACTACATGTAAAACAATCAAAAACCATAAGGAAAAATAGGCTACTTTATTTTGGCGCAAGCGATTAAGCAGCGTGTTCTTCCTCTTTTTAGCCTTCACCGCTACTCCGCTCGTCACATTAGTTTGAGTAGAAGCCTCCATTTCTTCTCACCTCCCAAGATCTGTTTATACATTTTTCACTCTTGGATCAATTCGAGAATAAACAAGATCAACAAATAAATTACACACAACAACCACAATCGTAATCATGACCGTTACACCCATCACAAGCGGATAATCTCTTCCTCTCGCCGCTTCAATTATTAACGTTCCAATTCCTGTCCATCCAAAAATCGCTTCAGTAATGACTGCGCCGCTTAACAGACGGGGAATGAGAACACCTATGATTGTAACGACAGGGATTAAAGCATTACGCAAAGCATGGACATATAAGACAATTGATTCTTTTGCTCCCTTTGCCCGAACCGTTCGAATATAGTTTTGAGAGATAACTTCAAGCATGGATGAACGAGTAAAGCGAACAATGTTCGGCAGTACCGTCGTAGTTAAAATCAGTACAGGCAAAATTAAATGAGAGATCCAGCCCCATAAATCAAAATCTGCACCACGAGAGCCAACACCTGATGAAGGCAGCCAGCCAAGGGTAATTGAAAACAGCAGGATTAGCATGAGTCCTAGCCAAAACGCTGGTACAGACAAGCCAATGACACTCATAAAGTTAATGATATGATCCTGTGCCTTCCCTCGTTTAATGGCAGATAATACCCCCAAAAGTATGCCAACAATAACAGAAATGACAATAGTGAAAACCGTTAATTCAATTGTATAAGGAAGACGTTCTGAGATCCGCTGGATGACTGGCTCACTTGAAGTGAAGGATATACCAAGATCGCCTTGAACCGCATGTGTAATCCAGTCTATATACCGTACATATATTGGCTGATCCAATCCTAATTTCTCGATCATTGCTTGACGTTCTTCCGGAGATGCTTCCATTCTCATCGTGCTTGCTGGTCCACCGGGGGCGAGGTTAATTAGAAAAAAGGTGATGACTGTAACAATAAGCAGCAGCACAACACTTTGTCCCAATCGATTAAGCAAAAATCTTAGCACTTCATCTCCTCCTTACTTTCCCGCTTAGTAGGAATGGAAGTGTGTTAATCACACACTTCCATATCCATCAACTATTCCTCGATATACCATTCATGGATATAATGAAGAGCATCCCCAAATGATAGTTCCGGAACACCTTTAAGCTTGTCTACTCGCACTTGTGCTTCTTGCGGATACCAGAGGAACATGTATGGCAGCTCATCTGCCATTAATTTCTGTGCATCCAAGTAGATTCCTTTCCGTTCTTCCACGTCACTTGCTTGTGCGCCTGCATCCAGCAGCTTATCTAACTCTGCATTTTGATAAGCAGGGATATTCATTCCTTTAATACTATTCGAATGCATATAAGCTGATAAATCTGGATCGGCAGGATATCTCCACCAGTTTAAGCTCATTTCATAATCGCGATTAACAACAACATCTTGAATCATTGTGTTCCATTCCATTGCATTTAATTTTACATCAAGGCCAACCTTAACTAGATATTGCTGGACCATTTGAGAAACAGCCTCTAGATCCCCTTGGATTCCAATTTCAAAATCAATTTTGAAAGGTTCTCCGTCTTTATCGACAATGCCATCTCCATCCGTGTCTTTCCATCCTGCTTCAGCAAGAAGTTCTTTCGCACGTTCCGGATCATACTCATATCGCGTAACATCATCGGTGTAATATTCCTTCAATGCTGGGGCAATCCCCGCATCTGCAATTGTTCCATATCCCTTAAGCACAGTATCAATGATGTTTTGACGGTCAATAGCATGAAGAAGGGCTTGTCTAACACGTACGTCCTGATATTTTTCAACTTGCTGATTCACGATCAGCCAGAAGAAGCGGGTAGTCTCTCTTCCCTCAACAGTTACACCTTTTGCTTTCTCAATTCTGTCAAGTGCAGCAAGATCATCCAATGCAAAGATCGAGAGCTCTCCACTTAAAATTTGGGCAACATGCGTATTGGCATCAGCCAGAACCTTATACTCTACCTCGTCAAGAAGTGCAGTTTCTCCATAGTAGTCATCATTTCTTTCAAGAACGACACTCTGACCTGAAGTATAGCTCTTTAGCTTAAAGGAACCGGTTCCGACAGGGGTCTTCTTATTAAAAGAGGTTAATTCCCACGGATCATTCCCTTCAAAGATATGCTTCGGAACAATCTCTGTATTAAAGCTTAAATAAGCTGGTAAAGCTGCTACTGGACTCTCCATCATGAACTTTACTGTGAAGTCATCCACTACTTGGACTTCTTTTACCTTTTGGAAATAAGATGCATTATTTGCCCCTAATTCTTTGTTTAATGCAATTTCATTAAATGTATAGGCGACATCTTCAGCAGTAAATTTCTCCCCATCATGCCAAAGAACATCGTCCCTTAAATAGAAGGTCCATTCAAGGCCGTCTTCAGATGCCTCCCATTTTGTGGCTAAGTCAGGTGAAGGTGCCAAATCCTTTCCTGGCTGTGTTAACCCTGAGAATAATACTCTGTTGATGACATTTGATTCTGCGTATGCGTTCGGATGCCAGGGATTAAATGTCGGATCTGCTACAATCGGAATGGAGACCTTACCACCTTTCTTTGGTCCACTCGCCGAACTACTTCCGTCTTCTTTTTCTCCACTTGTAGTCGTACTTTCTCCTCCGTAGGAGCATGCAGCAAGAAGAACAACGGAGAGCAATAGGGTACTTAAAAATTTCCATTTGCTTTTCTTCATTTTCATCTACCCTCTCAAATTAAATTATTTTGCCCAAGTGGCCTCCAGCACACGGAAGATATTTCCGCCAACAACTTTACGAATTTCTTCACGGCTATAACCTTTCTTCACTAACCAGCGAACAATATTAGGGAAGCATTCTGCTGGATTTTCAAGCCCTTTCACATACTCAACCTTTTGCAGGTTTGCCATTTGAGCACTCTTGATGGAAAGCTGGCCAGCTAAGAGATCGTGAATACCTACGTGATCCCCAAATAATGTATCAGGGCCGAAAGCCACATGGTCGATCCCCACTAAATTGGCTGTGTACTCAAAATGCTCCATGAATGATTCAATATTATGTTCGGGATGATTATGAGTAATTGTCGAATGTGGAGCAGCTTCAATCGCAATAACCCCGCCTTTTTCCGCACAAGCCTTAATTACATCATCTGGTTTCAAGCGTTTTGTATCCCAGAGTGCACGAGCTCCTGCATGGTTGATCGTGACAGGCTTTTCACTCGCCTCGATCGTATCTAATGATGTCTTATCCCCTGCATGTGACACGTCAATCGTAATTCCAAGCTTATTCATCCGACGAACAGCCTGCTTACCGAATACAGTTAATCCGCCATCATTTGGTTCTCTTAAACCTGCTCCTAATTGATTGGCTTCAGAGTAAACAATCCCCATCGTACGGATACCAAACCCATATAAAACATCTAATCGATCAAGCTCGTTTTCAATCATTGTTGAAGACTCCAATGCCCCAACAAAAGCAATTTTCCCTTCCTTTTTCGCGCGATATAAATCCGAGATGCGCTCTGCCTTAATGACCATGTCTTGATGAGCAATATCACTAAAACGAATACCCAAATCATGAATGACATCTGACCATTTCCATCCTGCCTGAGAAGTAATCATCGCTGTTCCATCCATGAAATTTTCGAATATCACATCCAATCCGGATTGGCTAAGCGCTTCAAAGCCTGTCCAATCACGCCCTTGACGTCTGAATTCATAGAACTCTTGTAAGTTTTCCGGCATAACAAATGTATGTTCATGCATGGAAACGATATAATCCTGTTCCAGAATTTCTTGAACGGTTTCTTCTTCATCTGCCGATACTGGATAAACATAAGGTTCCACTCGATCATTTTCCTTCGATAATTTATACTCTTTGTAATCGACACCAGCTTCTAAATACTGAAAAGATTTGTATCCGTCATAAATTTTCTTGTTTCCTTGCTTAGTCGTTTGTGTCATGTTAAAAACTCCTTATTTTGTATTTTTTGACTGATTATTCAATTAACAAAAACATTCAGATAATTAAAGGGATAATTGTCCTGTTTTTCTAGAAGCAATGGCTTCTTTTAGTGTTTGTCCTTCTTCTAGTGGGTAATGGCAAGCGACGTGGTGTTTGCTGCGTACTTCTACTAATGGCGGCATTTCATTCTTGCATCGTTCTGCTGCGAGTGGACATCTTGTTCGAAAACGACAACCAGATGGAGGATTAGCTGGAGAAGGGACTTCTCCTTTCAAAACAATTCGCTCTTTTTTCAATCGTGGATCTGCCTCAGGGACTGTTGATAAAAGTGCTGCTGTATACGGATGAGCTGGACTTTCGAAGATATTATCCGTTTCTGAAAGCTCAACAAGTTTTCCTAAATACATAACACCCACACGATCTGATATATGTCTAACAACATTTAAACCATGTGCGATAAAAAGTAAGGTGAGACCTAATTCCTTTTTTAGCTTCATTAATAAATTGATTACTTGTGATTGAACTGACACATCAAGTGCAGAGACTGGTTCATCCGCTACAACAAATGTCGGATTTAACGCAAGCGCTCTGGCAATGCCTACTCTCTGCCGCTGCCCCCCAGAAAATTCATGCGGATAGCTATTGTAACGGCTAGGATCCAGTCCAACTAATTCAAGCATTTCTTTTACTTTCTTTTCCTTTTCAGCTCCTTTCGCAATGCCATGGATTTCATACATTTCGCCTATAATTTGTCCTATTGTAAAGCGAGGATTCAAAGAGCCGAAAGGATCCTGATAGATTATTTGCATCTGTTTTCGCAGTTTTCTTAATTCATGTTTGTTATGTAATAAAATATTCGTATTATTAAAGAAAACCCGACCTTCTGTTGGCTCCTGCAGCCTCAAAATATTTCTGCCAAGTGTTGATTTCCCGCAGCCTGACTCACCGACTAAACCTAATGTCTCCCCTTTATAAATCGTAAAAGATACATCATCAACAGCCATCACTGCCTTTTTTTCTTTTCTAAAATAACCACCTCCTTTGATTGGAAAATGTTTTTTCAAATTTTCAATTCTTAGAAGTGGCTCTAAGCTGTCAGAGGAATAGCTCTCTTGATTAGAATTCAATAGATACACCCCCTTCTTCCTCAATTTGAAGCAAGTTATTTTCAATCAGGTAATCTACATGCCAGCATGCAACTTGTCTATCGCCTCTCATTTCTAAAAGCGGTTCCTCTGTATGGCATTTATCTGTTGCAAATGGACAGCGTGGTGAAAAACGGCAGCCGCTAGGAATTTCATTTAAGCTAGGAATCGATCCTTTAATCGATTTCAATGGAACCCCGCGTTCTCCGTTCATTTTTGGAACGGACTCCAAAAGGCCTTTTGAATAAGGATGGAATGGCTGATCAAAAATATCCTTCGTATTAGCAATTTCCATCACTTTTCCTGCGTACATAATGATTATTCGGTCGGCCATTTCTGCAGCCACACCAATATCATGTGTAATGAGCAGAATGGACATATTACGTTCTTGCCGTAATTTTCGTAAAAGCTCTAGTATTTGTGCCTCAATGGTAACGTCTAAGGCAGTTGTTGGTTCATCAGCAATGAGAAGGTCCGGCTCTGAAGCTAAAGCAATGGCAATCATTACCCTCTGCCTCATCCCGCCTGATAACTCATGTGGGTATTGCTTCAAGCGAGCCTGAGGATCTGAAATTCCAACAAGGCGAACAAGTTCTTCCGCCCGCTGCCAAGCTTCCTTTTTGCCTAACGAGTGATGAAAAAGAATAGCCTCTGAAATTTGTTTGCCGATTGTAAATACAGGGTTAAGTGCTGTCAGAGGTTCCTGAAAGATCATGGATATTTTCGACCCTCTTATCCTTCTCATTTCCTCGGTATTTTTGGTTGTCAGTTCCTCGCCATTGAATTTAATTTCACCATCAATGATTCTTCCATTCTCATATTCTACTAGCCGCATAATACTCATGGATGTTACACTTTTCCCACTGCCTGATTCACCTACAATACAAATGGTCTCGCCTCTATTAATATCGAAAGAAACACCATCTACAGCTCTTACAAATCCCTCCTTCCCTTGATAACCTGTGACAAGACTTTTCACTTCAAGAATCTTATCCAACTAACTCCCTCCTCTCCATTAAGATAGTTTATTCATTAAATAATTTCTTCTAGATGGAAAAAAGACTTTGCTTAAAATGAAATTTAAATTATCCTGATTCTCCTTCAGTATCGGAAGAAATTTTTTCGCCTGATCTTCTGTTAATCGGTAGCTTGGGCCTGCAACAGATAAAGACCCTAGTATGTTTCTCTTATTATCAAACAAAGGGATAGAAACAGCGGCAACATCCTCAAACGTTTCACTTGAAGTATAGAACCAGCCTTGTTTTTTTATAAACTCAAGCAAATCAAGGAATCCTTCTTTTGTATCAATCTGTTTAGCCTTATTACTTATCCCATGATCGACAATTTTACTTTGAATCTCATCTGGAAGATAGGCCAGGATCACTTTGTGTGAAGCCCCAATGTACAGTGGACTTCTTTTTCCAACGGATTCTGAAAATCGAACACTTTTTTCACTCTCAACTATTTTCAGATATAATCCTTCCTCATTATCAACAATCGTCAGAACGACACTTTCTCCTGTTTCTAAAGCAACCCGTTTCATAATGGGCTGTATCATTTCAGTAATCTTCAGATTGTCCTCAACCACACTGCTTAGCTCTATAAATTTAATACCTAATTCATATTTGTTTGTTTCTGCGTTTTGAACAATATATCCCTTCTCCTCAAAGGTAGAAAGAATACGATGAACAATCGTATGACTCATATCTAAATATCTCGCAAGATCCCTCAATCCCCACGATGGGGTTTCAGCAGTAAATGCATCCAATATACTAAGGGCTTTACTAACCGTTTTCGAACTCAAATTCACACACCCTTTGCGGTTCGATAATCGAACCACTATATTAAATTTTGCAACGTTTTTATAATAATACCACGACAAAAAATATTGTAAATACATTTTTGTGATTTTTTATAAATATCTGACTATTAAAAGACGAGTAATCTTATAAGGCGAATATAAGCTATGCAAATATATGATTCAGTCAAAGTTATAAAAATACAAAATCCCTGTAGATCCATCTACAGGGATTAGAGATTTTTGCTGATTCAATTATTCTTGTTCACCAAACCCAAACCGTTCGCTTAAAAGTTTGGGCTTTCTTTGACCGATGAAGGACTCTTCCCCTGGTTTCCGATCATGTTTGGGCTTTCATTACCCCAATGAAGGACTCTTTCATTGGTTTCAAACCTAAATTAGGCTTTCATTCACCTGATGAAGGACTCTTTCATCAATTTCCGACCCAGTTTGGGCTTTCATTGCCATGATGAAGGACACTTTGCTTGTTTTCCGACTAAAATGAGGCCTTCATTGCTGCGATGAAAGACAATCTCTTTGTTTTCTGAACAAGATTGGGCCTTCATAATACTCATCTTGACGGAGATAGCAGTTCCTACCACACATTAATTTTTGAAAATTCCAGCAAAGTTTTATAAGATAAAGTAGAATAATTGCACTTGGAGGGATATTAATGGAATTAACCGTTTATTTAGCTGGACAGATTCATGATAATTGGAGAGAAGAATTAGAGAAAAAGTCAAAGAAAAAAAATCTTCCGTTAATATTTGTGGCACCTCAAACAAACCATGACCGGTCAGATGATATCGGTGAAGAGATACTAGGGAAACAACCTAGCAACCTTTATAAGGATGAAGCTGCGTCCGATATAAACAACTTCCGAACACAAGTATTAATGCAGAAGGCCGATATCGTAATTGCCTTGTTTGGCGAAAAGTATAAACAATGGAATACAGCGATGGACGCCACAACGGCCATTATGATGAATAAGCCAACTATTATCATTCGGCCGGAATCATTAATCCACCCGTTAAAGGAACTTTCAAATAAGGCAAATGTAACGGTTGAAACTGTTGAACAGGCGTTGGATGTGATTGGTTATATTTTTGAATAAAACTATTTTATTAAGTAACAATACTTGTGAAATGCTCTGGAATGTTGAAATGAACCCCAAAAGTTAGACTCAAAATCTAGCTTTGGAGTTCATTTTTATAGCTAACTATAGGCGACAATTTAATTTAGAACTTTTTGTGTATTAAAACCAAGAGATGTATTATAGAGAGGCATTGTGCTCATTTGAAGAATTAAATAGGAAAATAGAATCTTAAATCGATTATTTGAATAAGAAATGTATAAAGCAAAAATTGGCAAGTATGAGTCCGGTTCAAAACCAAACTCACACCAGCCAATTAGTACCTTAAATAAAATTCTAAATTTTATATTTAGCACAAGAACGAATTTCTCTACAAAGCTTTTCAATTAGCTTTTTAATTAGTTCATTCTGTTGAATGCCCTTCCTTTACAACAAAACTTGCTTTCTGTGCAGCTACAACATTATTAAGATTTGCTGCTTCACGCATATTTACTGTAAAATCATACTCTCCTGCAGTCTTAAATGTAACCCTAAAAGTACTTGTGGCATCACTCAATGGAAATCCACCTGCTGGACCGAAGTCTCCAACTAGTGGACGCCATGTATTATTACTAGTTTCAAAATACTCTAGTGTTTCAATTGCTTCCGCATTCTCAAATGACGAATTACCTATAACTAACAATCCAGCTTTATCCCCTGCTATAGTTGTTACTTCAAATTCAGCAGGTACTCCTACTGTAAATCCATTTGGCAGTAGAAAAATAGAAACAGATGCTGGATTTATTTTAACTAGTTCATTAATTGCTTGTTCAATTGCAGCTGTTTTTTCAATTTTTTGTTGATCTGTTTGTACCTCCATATTTAATGCATGATCTAATGCTTCCAAGCTCGCTGCAGTATAATCTCCTCTTTGTAACTCCTCTGCCTTTTGGATGGCGGCGGCTAAATCAAGATCTACTTGTCTTTCACCAACAGTAAAACTGTACTCTACTGAATCCAGAACCGTTAATTCCTCTTTATTACTATGTTTAACAAATTGGCCATCTGATCCCTTAACACCACTACGTATAGGCGCATTCATTGTTACAGTAATTTTATAGTTCCCTACCTCTGCTATATTCAATAATTCACCAGACATTTCAATAAATGCTGTATCTCCCTTTTTATAGTTTACACCAGCAATTTGCGAAGGAGTTCCATAGTATAATGTTCCTTTGTCATTAGAATTATCAGCATATATCTTTGTACGATTTGTTGCACCTTCAATACCAAAGTCTCCAGCTAACCTTGCAGTTCTACTTAATTCTTGATGATAATCTTGGCTTGCTGTGCTTCCTTGCGTTTGAATTTTAAAAGATTTGAAAACCTTCACAAAGTCAACTGCTTCTCCAGCTTCATCTGTTAAAGCAATTGTATAAAAAGCTCCATCACTAGTGTACTGGAATCCACGATCATTGCTATCCGGCCATAACTGACCAGTAAAATGAACTCCCTCTATCCCTTTGGCACCTATTTTTGAGGTAGCATGCACCTTAATAGAATTAGTAGTTCCGATTTCAAAGATTCCTCCACCAGTTAAAGCAGCAGATAGTGGTGCAAAAAATTCAATTGCAAGATCTAACTTTTCCATACGCTTTGTTCCTATTTGACTGTCAGTTATATGAAGTTGTCTTGCTGCATTTAACTTTTCATTAGCAGCATTCACTGCTTCTTTATCGTTTGTACTGATATTTTTAAGATCAGGTAGTAAATCAATTGCGTCGCGTACAGCTATTAAGGCAATTCCTTTTTCAGATAAATCATAGTAGGTTTGATTGTTATTCGTCCCTTGGTTTTTATCTGTAACGACATACTGATCAGAAATTAATTCTCCTTGGTCAGAATAAACCCAGATTGCTGGTTTTCCAGGATAGTCTTCATGTGTAGAGTTTCCTTGGATAGTAAGTTTGCTCTTTATTAGATTGGCAGCAGAACCTTTAGAGACTTCTATTCCACCAAATTCATTATTTAGCGTTTTAATATTATTAGCAGTAACTTCAGACCCATTTACAAGTAATCCAGCATCCCCGTTTTTCATCGTTACATTATCAAGTTTAGCGTTCTTGGAATTGTATACCTGAAGTGTATAAATGCCGTTCCATTTGTTTTCCTCATTTATCTCCTTAGCATCAATAGTTAGATTTAGAATTGAAACATCGTCGACTCCTAAAACAGTTATGACCGATTTATTAGGTTCTGCATATTTGAATGATGACTGCGCAAATAAAGTATACCCTGCCCCATCAATTATTTTATTCGCCTGTTTGATAATGAGCTGAGCGCTAATAGTAATGTCGCTAGCCAATTTTATGTGAGTAACCTTTTCACTATTTAAAGCCTGTTCTAGATCTGTTTGATTTTTGACAAATACAACTCCCGCTTCAACATCTTCAGTCGCAGCATCAATTTTTTTCTTTTCAACTTCAATCAATTTCTCCAAAACAATTTTAATTTCATTATCAGGTAGTGAACTTACATTACCCATTGCTGAGGTAAGCTTTCTGTTTATTTGTGCTAAGTTTTCATTCGTAATTTTTTTTGTAGCCAGCTGTAACCCGTTTACAAAATCAGCTGCTGTTGCAATATTATGTGCAGCATCCAATCGTTTTTGAAGGTTAGCTTTTTCCTCACCAGATAGCTTTTGAATGGCATTTACTGCTGGTACAAATGATGAAAGAAGCTTCTGAAGCTCCGCGCTATTTCCTACAAGCTCTTCTACTTTATCAGGAGTATTTACTGCAGCTTCATAATTCTCTACCGCAATTGTTGCTTGTTCCAATTGTGTTTGCTCGCGAACCACTATTTTATATTCTTGTGTATTCTGTCCATCCTTTGCAGTTACAAGGATACGATGGTCTCCATTCTCTGGACTATCCTTCGTATTTACTACTAATTGAGACAGATTTATAGCCTTTGACCAGACACCCTCAATATATTCCTGCACTTCAAATATCGCATCAACTGGGGAGCTTAATCCATCATATAATTCTTTTACAGTTATACCGCTAACAACTGTAATTTCACCAGTACTAATATTCACATTGGTTACCTTTGATTGATCCGCAATCCGGTCAATAATTGTATAAGATTGTGTGGTATAAACCTTTTCTGTCCTAGTACTTTCTTTTTTTCCTGCACTTGTTACGGTTACGTATACTTTCCCACCATGAGAGATTAATTGTAAGTTATCAATTATGACAGAAGTTTCCCCTTGTTTAACCGTTGCTGTGCCAAGTAGTGTTCCGTTTACAGCTGCATCATAGACTTTTACAACATCATCAACTCTCAATCCATCCACCTTAATTGTATCTGGATTATTATGATTATTCGTTACTGTAATTTTTGTTGCATCAGGAGCAGGAGTTTGCTGGGTAACAGGAGGCGTCGATCCACCACCACTAGAACCAGATCCCCCACCAGAGCTAGGAGGTGTCGTACCCGTCGGAGGATTATTCCCTACCGTAACACCAGTAGCCGTTTCAATTGTTCCGTTGTTTACAATTGACACGTTTCCTGTAACACTTGGATCTTTTCTTACTTCTTTAATTTGTGTGTCTTTTGCTACTCGAATATCGGCATTAGCGTTCAAAATATTTACCGTAGTTCTAGACATATCTCCTCTTAGTTCGATAGCTTGTCCTGCTTTTTGTGCGGCCAAGTTAAGAGTTTCGATGTTGGCACCTTTTTGCGCTTCAATAGTCGCCTGTATACTTACTAGAATTTCCTTTATTCTTGCATCGGCAGCTGCTCTGATTAGGGCGTCTTGTCCTGTAACATTTACTCTTGACTCAGAGAAATCACCTTTTAAGGTAACGCCTTTTGATTCCTCCGTGCCTTTCGAGGCTATGTTAACCTGGCCGACTGCGCCTTTAAGTCTTGATTCAAGTATAATCGCGCCTCTTGCACCAGATTGTTCTGCCATGTTAACTGCATTTACTCGCCCGGAAATAAACGCAATATTCGCACCATTGGAATCGTTTACATTTAAATTAGCTGCAGTTGAATTAATAAAGTACAAGCTATGTTCAGCAACATCATTAACGATTATATCTCCACCGTAATTGTTGACTTTATTTACTTTTACATTTTCTAAATGGACTGTTCCTGCACCTGTATGGTCACCTTTTACAACAATATTGCCGTTAACTTCCGCATTTGCTAATTTAATATGCTGGCCCTTACCTGCCGTAATTACAATTGTATTGTCGTACTTTTGAACAGCATTCCCTGTACCTCCGACAACTGTTGGGTTATTAATATTGCTAGAATCTGCTTTTAGAACTGTCGCTAATTTAGTGAAGTTATTATACGAAGCGTTATAGCTATCAGACAGTTTCTTGTATAGCTCAGATCCTTCTGTTAAATGACCTTTTGAAGTACCATCAATAAAGTACTTTTCTAAAAGTGATGTATGATGGATGGACTTGTCCGTATCCTTCTCAGTTAACGCTTTATTTAATCGGTCGATCTCAATTTTAATTGAAACAGGATATAGTGCATCATCCTTTGTTTGATAAGCAGGTCCTTGATAATGTTTGACTAACGCGTCTCTTGTTGATTTTCCATATGTTTTGTACATAATTGGAGAGAGTCTTTTAATCTCGCGTGAAAGAGCGTGGTACGCATTTTCTGTCGAATCATCAATAATATTTGCTGCCAACTTCTCTTTTAGCACATCGCTTTTCGCTAGAATCTTCTTTCCAGCTGTGACTGAATCTATGTATCTAACTGCACGGTCGTAATGTGTTTTTACATTCTGGTCAAGTCGTGCCTTTAATATTTGCTTTTCACTTCCACTTGCATTGTTTAATGCTTTTTCAGCTGCGAACATAGCCGCTTTTGTCTCATTAAATAATTTCATGTTTGGATAATCGAAAACATTTTTCGGATAGGCGATTTTACGATGATCATAGGAAATTTCCCATTTTAAAGCGTTTGCAAAACTTTCCGCATTTTTCACTAATGTTTCGGCATTAGAGCTTGCCTCTGCCTTTCCAGGATTTGCGGCAACAAACGAACTAGCGAACATTGCCCCAGAAACCACCAATAGTTTAGCAGATTTTGATTTTTTTGAAGTCATAACTTTCCCTACCATTATTAGATCAAGACTTTTCTATATCCCCGTTGAAAAACTAGTACAATATTCCTATATCCACCATTACCATCCTATCATTTCCAAAATTGGTATTCAAGGGAAGAAGTGTTTTTATTTTTACAATTATTAGACTTTTATATTCCTAACTAGAAAACCAATTGAATCTTTCACACACCCTATCCTTTTCCACCCCAACTAGATATATAGCAATTAAAGGGTGGTGCATGAAAATGAATATAAAATCAGGCAATGTAGAACAGTTTGAGTCATTTTCACAATTCAGGAATCTTCAGGCGTTTAATACGCATATCGAAATGTGGCTAGCTGTGCATAAGGACAAGCTTACGAAAGGAGAGTTAGTTGGGCTGAAACGGCTAATCCGCTTTGCTGCGAAGGTGCCCGGCGTATGTAATGCGAAGATCGGTACTGTGTTAAAGGCCATTCATGAAGAGTATGGCGGAAACGGAATTTCCCGCTCTACGTTCAAACGGATGGTTGCCAAGGTGTCAGCAATAGGCATCCTAACGGTCTATGAAACAGAAAGGAAAAATGGGTCACAGTCTAGTAATTTGTATGTATTTAATCGTTTTCCCAGCAGTGAACCACCTAAAGAGGAAAAAATGAACTCCCTTAATAAAACTACCAATCTTTCTAAAACAATCATAAAAGATAAAAATAAACGTAAAGAGACTGAACTTGACCATACCTATACAAGTGACCGTGTTCCTCATGCATTCGTCCAACTGATGAAATGTTTCTTTCCTGATGCCAAATTAATTGAAGAGTTTTGGAGAATGACCACCATCGCCGCTTACCAGCATAACAGGGAGCGTGAAACCGACCTGATAACGACTTTAGCTATCCATTCCTTTAAGCAGCTAATTCGAAAAATGAAATCAGCAGCCAGAGTAGCAAACCCGATTGCTTATTTCTATGGAATCTTAAATAAGAAATTGACAGAGCTTTATTTTGAGGAGTTATTTGAGCTGGGCTTTTCAACTAAACAGGAGCAATTGAGCTTTAGAAGGAAACATCAAGATTGATTCAAAAATATCCTAAATTCTCGTTTTCTCGGTCAATTTTCAATTTTGATGTCCCTTTCTCCATCTTTCCTGCTTGTTCTGTTCTAAATCTAGCTTTGAGCTGTTCGCTGAAAATTAAGCATTCCATTATGGTGTAGATAACCCGGGAATACACGAGCAAAGCGCGCTTTCTGAAGGGATTTATGATGGAAAGCTTTGAACAGGTCAAGGAGCAATATACGCCGATGATTTACAAAATTATTTCGTCCTTAAATATTTATATGAACAAGGAGGAGTTCTTTCAAATTGGACTTATCGCCTTATGGGAGGCTTATGGACGGTTTGATCCCGAGAAAGGGAACTTCACTAATTATGCTTACACCTTTATCAAGGGAAAACTTCTTACGGAAATGAACCAATCGAATAGGCACATCGAAAATACTTGTCCGGTTAATGAGGAGGTCTTAGATTTCATAGAGGATGAGTTCTGCACCTGCCCCTTGGAAGAAGACATTCTTCTCTCCTATTGCAAGGCGGGGGCCCTCACTGAAAATCAGACAAAGTGGGTTCTTTATACATGCTTAAAAGGCTTTACTGTAAAGGAAATAGCCGCTATAGAGAAGGTATCCATGTCAGGCAGTGAAAAACTGGAGAACCGCAGCTACAGATAAACTTAGAAAGGCAATCAATGAAAATAAGGTATTTTAAGTTTTTATGGGAAGCAGGAGGCTAAAAATCACAACCTTTTCCTGCTTCTTCCTATAAACTATTTATTAGCATTTTCTCTTTCTCCTGATTATTTTCATACGATAATAGCAACTTTACACATGCAAAACTCTACTATCCTTATTATTTTTATCGTAAAAAGACAATTGTTCATGAGAATGTAACAATTTCTTTTTTCTGCTCCAACTTCATCTCCAGCCTTGTAGAGACTAGGAACTTTTCACCATACTGCAAACAAACTTTTGTCTAATTTAATTTCTCACTCTGGAAAAAGTTTACCTATAGAAACATTTATGTACTACCCTACATGTAAGAAATATTCCCAATATTATCTAATAATTTTGAAAGGAGGAAATTGCTGGTGCATACCTTTAAACTAAAGTATATCGGTGTCACTTTAAAAAGATGGAGAAAGATAAAGTTGTTATCACAGGAGGACCTTGCTTGGGAGAGTGGTCTTGACACAAAAACTATTAGTTTGCTTGAGAATGATCAACAAGAGCCCCTTTTCAGCACGATTAACTCACTTGCCGCAGCCCTTGGTATGAATGCTTCTGAATTTATGAAGGAAATTGAGATGGATGCAGAAAGAGCACGGATTCGTGAGAAGGATCCACATTGGTTAAATGTTCAAATGGAGTAGTGAATATCTTACATAAAGGAGTCGATTCGCTTGTTTATGGAAAGCCGCTATACCATCAACAAACAGTTCATGGAAATGACAGGTTATTATGACCGCAACGGAAAATTGTGCACCATCGTAACAGAAACAGGAATGACCTTCTTCGTCGATAAATCACCTCTTGAAATTATCAGAGACAACATTGTATGCATTGGATATGATCTAAAGGGCGCCACGAAGACAGCCAGAAGTCTGCTGGGCAATATCTATAATTGCCCCATTCTAGTCAATCCAATTGATCGAATTGTTATATTTCCCACCCTATCACCTAAGCATAGTGAGTGCGTCTGGTACAACCCCGTTCACATCAAAAGAACAAGAAGCCTCAACCGACAAACCATCATCCTATATAGCAATGGCAGAACGAAACTCATCAGAAACAAACTAGCAGCCTTTAATTGTAAAATTAAGCAAGCGGAACAGCTTGAAGACATGACAAAGCTATGAAATCATTAATTTTTAACAAAAGAGATGAAAGTGGATTAGGCTACAAGCTGGTGGACTATTTTTATACATAGAAAAGATCCTAATCCGAGAGAATATATTCCATTTTATCGCTGCTTTTTCTGCGGCATAGGTATAGGCGGTTGCTTATCTTGCAACCGCCATGCCTTCTATTACAGCTAACTCAGTAATAGGAAATTAGTTAGACTAAATAACTTGTAAAGCAATTATCATTTATGCTTTTTTGCTAGTATCACAATTCTTCTTATGTATTCTATTAATAACTCCAGATCGGAAACAATCAATGGCTTTTTGCTTTTGGTAACAATATAATAATCGAAACAATAGGCCTCGTTTGAGTCCTTATGATTGTAGAAAGGGGATTTTAATTTATACTTTTCAAATACACTTCTCAATCCCTTATAATGATCAATATTTCGTTTATAAAACCTGAGACGTATTTTGTCTTTATCCCTTTGTATCGCACCAAAGGTATATTTTTCATGATTAAAATCAATATCCTTCTTCGATAATAATGAATGTAATGGCGGACTTAAAAATATATGATCACATTCACCTTGATCCGAAGCTTCGCTTTTGACAATAAAGTATTTTTGACTCGAAAAGAACCTAGAAAGCTCTACTCTAAGTGTATCTAGTTCAACATCTTTTTCATTCATTTTACTGGTACCTATCCTCCCTTCAATATATGGCGGTTTCCAATCATAACACTAACATCTTTTATTAAAGACTGGCCTTTCAAGCTTTTCAATAAGGTAATGTTCTAATGCAGAAATAAAATGCCATTGTTCAATTTCATTGAATATAATTACCCCAATTTCAGTATGTATATCTTTAATGACGCAATCCCATTCTTTATCACCAAAGGCATTTATTTGGTTAAGAATTCTTGACTTTAATCCTACAGATGGCAATGCTCGTCCCACATATTTAACTTTGTTTTCCTGAACAAAATAATAAATCCCACAATCTTTCCTTATTTCTTTTACGAATCGATCATCTTTCCTAATATTGTCCAGTTCTTCTTTGCGGAAAGTTAGTGATAATCCATTTACAATTTTTGAAGAAAAGATATCAACCCAATCGATTAAATTCTTTTCTGTATATTCCTTTTTCTGCAAAAGTTAGCCCCCATACATTTTTTAAACTCTATTCAACTCTGAAAATAGCGAAATGCCTGTCACTTAAAAATCTTACTTCGATGAAAAGCCATGTACTTTTTATTATTTTTGGATAGTTTTATTTTACTGCTCGAGTCAATATTCATTAACCTTTTAGTTGCTTCGTCCAGTCTCGAGGAAATCACCATTTTTCCATCGTTACTGAATGTAATATAGCCTTTATCAAATAATGCATCATGAGCAGGGCAAAGTAGAAGACCGTTGTTTTCATCCAATCTTTCATTTGATGTACAGTCTTTCCATGGTTTAATATGACTGGCTATTAGTAAACTCATTTCTGATAGGCCGCAGATACAGCATTCCTGAGATTCCAATAACAGCTTTTGCTTAAATAGTCCTTGTCCAATTCTTGTTTTCACCATACGTTCGGCAACTGTATTTGGTATCCCTTTTGGTACCAAGGAATCGATCGTATCCATCTCTATCTTTTCTTCTACTTCATATATGTATTTTACTAGATCAGGCTTATTCTCTAATTTTCTCGTATCCCGAACATAAGATTTTGCCATCCCATTTGCAACCAGTTCATTTAGAGAAAGCTCATTACCTAGGGATCTTTCTAAATTGATTATAGGCTGTAGTCGAATATACTTTTTTGATACTCGATTTGAAACAGCGGAAGACGATAAAGGAACACGATAGAACTTACTATAATCTGTTAGCTCCTTTTCGGATAAATCATCCCTGACACACTCCGTCTTATAGATAATTTTTTGTGTAGGCTTTCCCATATAAATATAAACAATATCGCCAGCAAAAATATGATGATTCGTTCCCCAATCAATAAACCCAATCTCTTCAATTGCAGAGCTTACATCAAAATCACTAATTGCTGATTTTAGCCAAACCGTCATTGGAAGTCTCCTTTTTTAGTTATATTATTACTATAGCTTACATCCGTAATCTCTACAAAAATTCATCTATCCATTATAGTTTACAAATGCTTTTAGACTCACCCTATTTACTAATCAATTAAAAAAGCCGCCCTGCATATTGAGGACGACTACTCTTTAATTAGGCAATATATTCATTTACCGCAGATTTTTGGTCCTTTTTTGAAGCATCAATCATAAGGAATATAGCAGATAATATATGCATGATCATTCCAACAAACGGGATCCAAGCTACACAGGAAGTTACAATTCCTAGTATACTGCCTGCTGAAGCGCCGCCATCTTTTTTAGTTAAAACTAAAGTAATAATATGTAATACTAGCATGATTGCTAAAGGAATCCATAATAGACCGACAACGATTGTAGCACCTAAAACAGGAATTCCTAAAATGGCTTCAAGAGCACCAGTTAGCCACTTCAATATTCTTGAAGGAGACATTGTAAAACACCACCTTTTTTATAAATTTTTAAAAAATTCATACTAATTATACCACTATTCACCTAATATGTCTTACATTAATGTGAAATTTTACCTAATGAAATTCTATTAGTATTTTCTTTTCCTCTATTATATGTATAAATGACCAATCTGCAGAAAATGATAGAATACAATAAAAGGGAGCTACCGCATATTACGGTAGCTCCCTTTCTATAAAACCCATCCACATACAAATGTGCTCATGGATCTTTCAATTAATTATTAGTTAGATGCAGTACCATTCTTCACTTGGTTGCCATTAACATCTGTTAATTCAGCATCTTTAAATTCTACAGTTACTTTATCTGTAAGTGTAATTGCGTTTGTTAATTTAACTGTTAACTTGCCGTTGTTTACTGCTGGTGTAAATGCAGCAGTTGAGCCGTTAACTTTTACAGAAATACCTTCGAAGAATGTAGCATCGCCATCGATATCAGTTGAAACAACTGATTCAGAGAAGCTAACTACTGCTTCATTGCTGCTGTTAACTGTTAATGCTGTGTTTACAGTAGGAGCGATGTTTTCAGTTAAATCAACTTGAGCTGTATTTTCTCCATCAGCTAAAGTGTTTCCATAAGCATCAGTTAAGTTTGAAGCAGCAAAAGTAAATGTTCCGTTCACTGTTACAAATCCTTCTGGTAATGTAATCATTACTTTGTTCTTGTTGTCTACAAACTTAATGTCTGTGTTAGCTGGAAGAGCTTTTCCGCCAACAGTGTAGTTAGCTGGAGAAAGAACTGAATCAGTCATTCCATTTACATGTGTGTTAGCAAATACTACAGAAATAACATTTTTGTCCTCACTGATCGTAGTTGTTACAACTTTACCAGCTTGTTGTTCAGCTGTTTCAGGTCTTACTACATTTAGAGTAATAGCCTTATCGTTTTTATTTGTATAGCTGTCAGCTACTTTATCTGCAGCTACTTCAAGTACATAGTTCTTGCCAGTTGCAAGTTGTGTACCAGCAGCTAGTGTTAGCTCAAGCTTGTTCTTTACAACTTCTCCATCAACAGTTGGGTTGATTGCAGAATCTACAGTTAGGTTCGTATTGCTTTGGAAAATTCCATCAATAGACTTAACTGTAAGAGCTGAAAGACTAGCAGCAGAAACTTCTTCGTTAAACTCAAGCACTAATTTACCATCTGCTTTTGCTTCTGCACGAACTAATGATGCAGCCGTGTTATCAGCAGTAAATGTAGAATTGAATTTAACTTCTTTCATTATATTTGGAGTTGATGCTTTATCAGCAAATCCGTTAATTACTACTTCTGAAGTAAAGAAGTTAGCATTGTTAGCGAAGAATGCACCAGCATTTGCTTTTTGAACATCAACAATAAATGTTTTGTTGTCAGTTGTTGTAATATCATTAGCTGCAACAGCAACGCCGCCAATAGATACACTGCCTTTTGTTACTTCTTCAGAGAAAGTTAAAGCTAATTTATTTCCATTTGTTGAAGTAGATACAGTTGGAATTGTTGAATCAACTTGTTGAGCTGGAACAGTTAAAGATAGAGTAATATGCTCTGCTTTATTTGTTTTCACAGCAGCATCTGTTGCACCTACAACGTCAATTGTATATGTTTTTCCAACTTCTAAACCACGAAGTACAACTTCACCTTTAGCTAAATCGATATCTGCAGGAGCTGGAGTAACTTGAGCACCATTTACAGAGATCGTTCCAAAAGAAGATAATTCTTCAGAGAATTTTAACGTCATATCAGCAGAAGTTGCAGAAGTGTAATTGAATTTTTTATCAGCTACTTCTGGAGCTACTACATCTTCAAATGAGAATACTGCATTGTATTCAGCTGTTTTGATAACAGTATTATCAGCCGCTTTTTTATCTGTATCAAGAGCTTTAACCGTTAATTTTGCATTTTTAACTTCAGTGCTGTCTAAAGTATAAGTAACAGTCTTTCTATCTTCAGACAAAGTTGCAGCTGAATCAGCTTTCGTTTCTAATGATAAAGCAGCTAATAATTGTGCTTCAGTCGTACCTTTAGCTAATGCAGAATTGAATTTTACCACTAATTGCTTTGCATTAATTGCAGTAACTGATTTAACTTCAGGAGTCAATTGAGCTTCTAACTCGTCAAAAGTTTTTACAAGAGCTGCCTTCATTGTTGCATTTTTAACATCTTTCATGTACTTAGCAGCTTCAGTTAAGTGCTTTTCAGCTGTTGCAGCATCATTTGCAGCAATAGCTTTTTTAGCTAAGTCTAATTCGATTTTTGCAGATACTTCGTATTTCACGCTGTCACGTACAGTTTCAGCCGCTTTTTTGTAGTTTGCACGGATTTCGTCACGTGTCGTTTGTCCATAAACGCGGTCTAATAGGATCGCTTGCTTACGGATTTCAGTTGAAAGTGCATGGTATGCAGCTTCAGTGTTATCGTCGATTAAGTTTTTAGCGATTTGTGCTTCTAGAGCAGCTTTTTTCACATTGATTTTTTCACCAGCTGTGATTGCATCAATGTAAGACATTGTACGGTTAATGTGAAGGTTTACATTTTGCTCAATATCAGCAAGGTATCCAGCTTTTTGAGCAGCAGGTAATGTGTTGATTGCAGCTACTGCTTTGTCACGAGCAGCTTTAGCAGCGTTGTATTGTGCCCAAGGACGAGTTGTTCCGTCAGCAGAACCTTCCGTTGAGATCGCCCATTTTAATACAGTACCAGCATCTTTCGCTTTTTTCACTAAAGATTGTACATCTTTAGCTGATGCAGCGTCTGCACCTGATGGTGATGTTGCTACGAATGCAGATGCAGCGATTGCAGATGCACCTAGTACTTTAATTGCTTTCTTTTTATCCAATGTAAAATCCCCCTAGAAGAATGTTTATAAGATTAATAACTCATAAGTATGTAGGCATTTGTATGTCCTTGTCGCCCCCACGTTTTTAATCATAAATCATCTCTAAAATTAGTTAAATGCCAAAAATCTTCCTTCAAACTAGTAAAATTGGATAAACAGGAAAAGTATTCAAGAAGATTACTAGTTTCTTCTATTATTTATAGCAAAAAAAAATCAACCTATATGCTAGGTTGATTTTTAAAGGTCTATTTCTTTTCTGCTTCTTCCGTTGGGAATGTGTACTTCCACAAATCTGCTTGATTTCTGTAATACAGATTTCCTTCAGCATCCTGAGCAATTTCGTTTGCCCCTTCTTTTACAAGAATTTCAATATCTAAGGTTTTCGGATCTGCTTTAAATAATCTTCCTTCTACTGTTCCATAGATATTTCCGTCAATGCCTTCGATAATCTTCGCGTTACGGAAGCGGCCTGAGATTAAATCTAGAATTTGCTTCGTTTTAATCTCTTTTGTTTCTGGATTATAGGAAACAAGCGTTCCATCAGCCATTGCCCAAATCGTACCACTCTTATCTGCAATAATACTAGTGATCATACTCGCTTCTATCGGCAAGTGAATGTATTCCTTCTCTTCTGGCCAATCTGGACGGAAACGGAAGAATCTTGCGCCACGCTCATTTACTTGATAGTTCGCATGGATCGATGTTCCGCCATAAATATATTCCTTATGATGCAGGAATGACACAAGGCTCTGATTATAGATGTAATTTTCATAGACTTCTTGTTTGTTTTCTTTTAAATCATAGATTGCTAGTGCTCCGCCGCCAATGCTTGTTTCTGGATAAGTTCCTACAAATACTTTACCCAGTTTTGGTACAGCAGTAATGGCAGTAGATCTTTCTTGTCCAAACTCTCCAAGTCGCATAATTTCTCTTGGATTCATTGGACCCCAAGGCTTTGTTAGATCCAATTCAAGTACTCTTGCTCTCGGGTAAGCTCCAATATATAGCTTATCGCCCATAATTGTCATCGACTCAATTTGGCTAATATCTTTATGAAGTGTAGATTGATTCGTCTTAGGATTATAGATGGCTAAGCCGCCAGACATATATCCATTAATAAAGATATTTTCCCGTTTTTCATCTTGAATCATTGTGTATAAAGTAACTGGCTGAGCTGGAAGTTCCATCTTTGTAATCTCACTATAGCCTGTTTCTAAATTATACTTAAAAACGTTCCCCGCATTATCAATAAGACCTACTAACGTCGTTCCAGGATAGTTCGGTTCATTTAATTCAGCAAAATCTAGATTAAGCAATTCTGTTCCTTTGAGTAAAGAAATATTCAGATTTACATGCTCTTTCGTATTTAGATCATACTTGTAAAGACTATTTTCTTTCGAATAATAAATAGACTCTTCTGTTGGAGAAACCAATGAAATGGTTCTCGAGTTTAATTCGATTTCATCCGTCACTTCTAACGTTTCTTTATCAAAGGCTACTAAACGATTGGATGGGTCCATTCGTGCAAAAATCTTACCTCCAATGAATTTGATATCACGAACATATTTATCATCTTTATATTCATTCGGAAGAAATGCTGTTTTCTTCTTTGTTTTTAAGTCGATTTTCACCAAGTCAGCTTTTGAACCAACACCTACGTATAAAACGTCTGCCTCTTGATCATAGGCAATGGACTTAGCAAATTCCTTCTTATATAAAGCCTGTCCAAAATTCTCTAATTCTCCTGTGGAAGAATCGTATTTAAATACAGAACCGCCATATGCTGTTGAACCATAAATAATTCCGTCTACAGCATCAATATCTTGAATCGCTGTATCCTTAGGCAATGTCAGCATATTCCCATGATCATGAAAATCATCCGTATTTGGGTTATAGCTATATACATTGCCATCCGTTGTTCCACCAACCCAAACGGTTCCATCCTCATCCACGTCTAATCCCCAAGCACTTGTCGACTTAGACAGTGTATATGTATGCTTCAATTCATTCGTATTCATATCGACAACTGCCAATGCAGATGGAGTACCATGCATAACAAAATACATATACGAATTTCCAAGTTCATCCGAACCTGCAGCTGCAGTTAAAGCAGATGTCTGAAACACCTGCGGACCAACTAAGCTGATGTTCTTATTGATCTCTTCGATTACTTCTACCTCATCTTCATTAATCTCTGTTTCTGGTGTCTCTTGATCCTCAATATTCTCAATATCCTCTTGCTCTACTGGCGTTCCAGCATCAATCTCCTCCGCAAAAACACTCGGTTGTCCAAGCGATAAGAAAAGCGGGAAAATAGTGACTAACGTTAGTATCTTTCTCTTCATCCAATCTTCTCCCTTCGTTTCCATTATAACAAATATTGCGTGAATAGGTATGTTTTTCCTCCCCTTAAAAAAGTATAAGTAACGCTAATTATCTGACATTGAAGGATAGATGATAAAAATATATTTTTCATACGAAACTACTATACTCAGAAGATGACAGCATCCGTATAATCTCTTACAATAGGAATATGTTGGATTTATTACTACAAATTTCATGTTAGGGGATCGTTATATGAGTAAAAAAAGAACGTTGAAGGTTTTAAGTGCTTCCGCTATCGCTGCTTCTGCCTTCGTTACAGCACCATCCATTGAAGCCGCTTCTGTCAGCCAAGCAGAAAAGCTAGTAAAAACTGCAAAGGATGCGGGGACTGTACTGAAATGGGCTATATCTATTGAGGGAACGGCTGATGGCAAGACTCGTCCGTGGGCTGCTTATAATGCAGCAAAGTCTGCGTATGACAAAGCTTTAAAAGCGGTAAATACTTTACCAGCTGCCCAGAAGAACAGATACTTAGCAGAACTGGATCAAGAGGTAAAATTGCATATTACACGAACGATGTTCTATATCGATGCGATTACCGCTGGTGAGAAAATTAAGGAAAAGCAACAAACTTTAGCTTATCAGCAGGATCTTGATATCATTAATGATCAGACTGAGAGGGCATACCATGAGCTTTCCAATGAGATCCGCAAGCAGGCCATTCTGCTTGATCGTGTATACGGACAAACGACACGCGATCTCATACGCTCTCATTATAAGCAATCAGCTGAAAAGGTTCGGGACGCATCCAAATATCCTGTAACCGTAAAAATGGAGCTCGATTTAGCACAAAAAGCTTTAGCAGATAAGGACTCCGTTAAAGCCAACAAGCATATTCAAGAGGCAAAAAGCTATTTGAAATATATCGACAATACAGTTATTAAAAAATACTTAACAGATCGCTTAAATACTTTAGAAACCTCTTACGTTCCTAAAGTAGTAAACGTTAGTGCAGCAGAGCCCAAACGTATAAGAGTTGAATTTAACAAAGCCATGCTATCTGGCTCCGGAACAAATGGAGCAGAAAATACATCGAATTACTCTGTTTCAGGCAGAACAATTAAAAATGTAACACTTACAAATGACAAAAAGACAGCAGTCATTGAACTATATGATGCGCTTTATACAAGTACGTCCTATACTGTAACTGTAAAGAGGAATATTCAATCAGCGAACTATGAGACATTAAGCACAGCTGATTACACTTCATCTTTCACTTTTTCAGATAAGCAAAAGCCAACCGTCTCAACAATAACTACGCAAGCAAATGGCAATGTGGAAATTAAGTTCTCGGAAATCATTGATTCGGGGTCGTCCCTAAGCATCACTGTTGATGGAAAATCGGTTACAGCAAACTCTGTATATAGTGACACAGATACAGTCATCGTGTCTAAAGCAGAGCTTGATCGAATTGGCCTTCGAAAAGGAAGATCCTATTCTATTGTTATTTCAGGTGCAAAGGATGTAGTTGTCTACACGCCGAATACAATGGACACGTATCGCAGCAACTTCATGTATAATCCAACAGCCGATTCGGTTGCGCCAGGAGTCAGAACTCTACAAGTGAAGGACGAAAAAACAATTACTGTAGAATTTACGGAAACATTAGATGCATTCACTGCTTCTAACCTTGTCATTATGAAAGGCAACACAACCATCAGACCAACGACTGTAAAGGATGTCTCTAACGGGCAAAAAACAAAGTTTGACATTGAGCTTCCTGCAAGTGTTTATGGTACGAACGAAAACTCAGTTTGGTTAAATGTACAAGTCAAAGCATATAAGGATCTTGACAATAATACCGGTTCAACGGTTGATCGATCTGTCAGTCTTACAAAAGATCTAAATCCGCCGCAATTTGTTAGTTCCTTATTTGATGCCAATAAAAATGAAATTCATTTAACTTTTAATAAGCCTTTAAAAGCTGGTACACCTGATGTAAACAATATTACTCTTTATGACTCTAATGATAAATCGATCAAACCTACAGTGAAAACAAATGTAGACAACAAATTGATTATTGATGCCAAAAGTTTACCGGATGGCGTTTACCTTATTACTGTAGCAGAGGGAGCTGTGAAGGATAACACCCTTTCACAAAACAACAATCGCGCCTTTTCGACTTCTGTCACGAAAAAGACTGATTCAGTAAAACCACAAGTAACATTGGTAGAATCAAACGTTAATGGACAATTCAAAGCAATCTTTAGTGAAGCTGTTAATGAACAAACAGCAACATCACCAGCTAACTATACGTATGACGGAAGTACATTACCTGCGAATACAACTTTTACAATGAGCGCCGACAAAAAACTTGTTACAATCACACTGCCTGAAGGAACAATTGCAGCTACTAAAACATTCAACCTTACCGCTAGAAATGTAAAAGATCTTTCTGATAATGTGATGAATGTATACAATTCAAATATTACGCTGAAGGATAATACACAGCCTGTTATGATGACTGCTGTTCGTGACAATAATACTATTAAATTAACATTCTCTGAAAATATCATTCTTCCGGATAGTGGACAATCAAACTTTAGTATCGCTGTTGAGAATCAGCAACTAACAACTGGACAATACACAGTTCGAGTTGGTTCTAATCAGCGGGATATTATTATCACTCCAGGAAGTGATGACTTGTTTGCAACGGGGAAGATAACGATTCAAACAACTAGTTCTGCTTCCATTCGAGATGGGGCGGGTAATTTGATAAAAGCTGGGATAGCAATGGAAATAAATTAGTAGGAAATAGGATAGTTTCATTCCTTTAATAATTGATTGATTTACTCTGCTTCTGTTTTATATTCTAGTATTTTTTGATAGTATCAGACTTTACGATCCATAGTTAATCTACAAAGTTGAAAAAGAGCAACTACATAAGTGATTGCTCTTTTTTCTATTTCTAATAATTGACTATCCCCGTTTAGAATAATAGTAATCACTAAAATTTTCTTCATGGAATTCTAATATAGCACCCATTCATTTAACCAACTTATACCTTCTCACTCACTATATCTTCTTTCTAGTATATAAAACCATATTCTAAAGAATATATTATACTTTTCATACATAAAAAAGCTTGGAAGAGATTTCTCTCTACCAAGCTTTTTTTAATAAGAAAATAATATTATAGACCTGTAACTGTAGTACCACCATTTAATCCTAAACCATGTTGGTTAGTAATACCAGAGAATTTAGTAACTACAAAGCTACCCGCTACGATACCATTTCCGCCAGATGGTTGACCTGCACTTGCTCCAAATGACACTTTAAATTGATTATCTTGTCCAGTAACCTTTTCAATCACTGTACCATTTACACCATCAGTATAAGTTGCAGTCGTTCCATCTCCATCAAGTACTGTGATAGATAGTGGAGAACTTAATTTTACGGTATCACCAGCTGTAACAGTAAATACAACTGATTCCCCAACATCAAGTGTGTTATTTGCCGCTCCTCCAACAGGAGATACATCAGTTGGAACTGCAACTGAAGCTGTAAATGCTCCACCTTTTAACCAAACAGCGCTTCCACCAGTTAGTTGTTGAGAAGGTTGAACACCTGAAGGTAATTGAACAACTTGGTAAGCAGCTAACTCATCTTGTACTAAATTGATTCCAGAGAAACTCCATTTACCAGAACCATCAACAGTAATTGATCCATGACGATCATATACAATAGTTGAAACATCAGTAGGAGTTACATCATTTGCACGATATACCCAAACTGTGTATCCAGGTTGACCTTTTCCAACTAAAGTAAATTGTTGATTTGCAGCAATACGGAATGGACTTGTTTGGCTAGTTGTTGCATCTGGAGTAGTAATTTCAAGATCAGTTAAAGTCTTTTTGAAGATGATGTTAAAATCAGAAACACCAGCTGCTGATACATTATTATTATATGTTGCAATAATTTTATTTCCATTACCTAAAAGATTTGCAAAAGCATCCTGTGTTAAAGGAGTTGCATTATCATAATAAGCATCGTTGGAATCGTAAGAGAACCATAAATTATTCGTACCATCATTAGCAACGAAGTATTTACCTTCTTTGTTAACATATTTCACTTCAACTTGTGTATTTGCAACAGCAGTTGTCGCTTCAGCAACAAAGTAAGTTGTTCCTGTTACAAGATCCTTTTTAGTATCTTGTCTTGTCATTGTAACTTTAGCATCAGCATCTGTAGCTGCAGAAATTCTAATAGTAACTTTTCCATCGTTATTAGGAGTTACTGAAATTTCTGTTGTGCCACTAACTTGATCAGCAGCTGCAATATTTGAACCATTAATTGCAGTTACTTTAACATCAGCATCACTTGTTTTTACTTTAACAGTTCCTCTGAATGGAGAACCATCTGTATTTTTAAATGTTGCAGTGAATAAGCGGCTATCATTTACTTTAACATAACCAGTTGCAGCATTATCAAATACTGAAGAGTTATCTGAACCTACAGTTTTAACAAATGTAAGTTTAGTTTGTTCTCCCTTATAGTAAAGAGTATATGTTTTATTAGCTGCTTGAGCTGTAGTTGTAATAGTTGCAACTTTTTTATCAGCAGATAATTTAACATCTGTTGCTGTTAAACCATTATCAAACGTGAAGTGAGCGATAGAAACTGCATCAACTTCTTTATTGAAGTTTACAGTAATTGTTGTATCGTTAACACGAGATACTGAAACTGGTTGTAATGGAAGAGAAGCTACAACATCATTTACTGATTTTTGTAAAGAAGTTTCCCATTTAAGAACATTAGCATCAAGAATAGCTTGTGCTTCTGCTACTTTTTTACCTGCATCTGCAACTTTACCAGCTTTAACATCAGCTGCAGCTGCTTTAGCAAGCATGTTTACAGTTACATCATTTTTCAATTCTGCAACTAATTTTTCAAGAGCTGGCTTAACTGCGTTACGGATACCGTCACGAGTTGATTGACCATATACACGGTCTAATAGAGCAGATTGCTTACGGTACTCAGCAGTTGCTTTGTGGTAAGCAGTTTCTACTTTCTCAATATCATCAGATTTAACTGCAGCGTTTAAGTTAGCAGTTAATTCTTTAATTTTTTCGCTTGAAGTGATTGCATCGATGTAAGCTTGTGCACGCTTCACTTGAATTTTTGGATCAGTTAAACGAGCTTCGTACTTAAGTTTGTCAGAAGTACTTGCACCTTTAAGAGCTTTCTCTGCAGCAGCGATTGCTTTCTTAGCTGCATTGTATTGATCGTAAGGACGTGTTACATAATCAGCTGAACCCTCAACTGAGATAGCCCATTTTAGGACTGTACCTGCGTTTTGTGCATCTTGCACGATTTGATCAAGATTTACAGCAGCATCAGCTTTGTTAGCTGGTGCTGCAGCAACGAATGCTGAAGCTGCAACAGCTGTTGAAGCTGCGATTTTAATAGCTTTCTTTTTCATAAACTTGTATTCTCCCTTCGTACTATGTAGTGCTTTTTTTATTTGTTAGCAATGAATAAACCAATGGTTGTGTTTTCCTCTATATCCATCACTTACCTAACTAGTAAAAAAGTATATCAAACTATTAACATTAATGCAATAGTTACCAATATATATTTTTATAGGTAAATGGGGATGGAATTCCCAACTTTAGTTTATATTTCTTATGATAATATAAAGCTTGCTAAATTTCTACAATTTTTATCATATTTTTATTAATTCTGTAATATATTTACTGTTATCCAGTGGAATGCACACTTTATCATTCTATTCAGTTAATTCAGGATTATGCCTGTTCAATAAAAATTTGTCTATATTAGAAAATTTTTCATGTACTTTTCGGTATTATTTGGTACACTATCATTAAGAAGGTTTTCTCCCTAATGGATGCTTTCTTTAACTTGTATAGTACAAACGTACTAACCTTCGCTCCAGCGTTCAGGAAAAGCCGCCAAATTTGGCGGCTTTTTCCTATTTAGGGATAGAGAAATGTCGAATTTCGTTGTATAGTAAGACTAAAGAATTATTATCAATGAAGGTGGTTTGTATTATGAAGAAACTGAAGGGGATAGGCGTTGCTTTCATACTGCTCCTTTCCATATTAATGCCTGCTTTGAATCAATCGGTCTCAGCAGCTGCTGCTCCAAGGATTGATCATACAAGTCCTGCAGCTAACGAACAGAATGTTCCGATTGATACGGATATACGCATTTATTTCAACAGTGATATACGCGGGATTTCCTCACAGTATATTAAACTATTTGAGAAGAGCAACGGAACGTATTATGATTTCCCGATAAAAACCGTTAAGAAAGATGGAGAAGCCTTACATATTCTTCCTGAGAAATCACTCGGATTCAACAAAGAATACATGGTTCAGTTCAACGGACCTGCTGTTGATCTACTGAATGGTACATACAATCAGCATCTGTCTTATACGTTCCAAACTAACTATATCGATTTCTATGAACTAATGGTTGTCAATGAAGGCCGATTAATGAATATGCTTGATACATATGCGCCTAGACAAATTAAAGCTTTTGCTCCAAAACGCTATATTAATGAGATTTCTGTAATTCATAAAAAAACAGGTTCCTTAAAAGGGGATCAAGCATCCTTTAACGGCATTACGAATATTGATATTAATACAAAAAGTGAAGACGTCGTAAACGTCCATGTCGATATTATGAAAGATGGTAAGAGTCTTCAAAAGGGATATGCGAGCAAAGTAACTGGCACGAAGGCATCGAAGAACCAATTTACGTTTGACATTGGGTTCTCGAATATTCCTGACTTTTATGATGTAAGAGTGACTGTTTTAAACAATGCCCAGCAAACAATAGATTCGAAGATTATTAAGTTCGCGGCCGAGGATGGCAAAGCGATTACTTCCTTTAAAGAATCCTATAAATATAAGACGGCTGGAAATGGCTATACGTTCCATGAGCTGCTATCGAAAGAAAGCCTGTTTGCTGATTTGCTTGCTGAAAGCATGATGCAGGATATTAAAGTTCAGGTTGAGGACAGGTAAATGAAGAAGCTGGCAATCCTCTTTATGATGGTTGGAATTCTTATCGTTTTCCCTGGGGTGCTGCAAGGGCAAGCTTCTCTTAAAGAGCTTACACTCAGTGAGCGGACCATTCAGGATCCAATGAAGAGCTGGACCATTACCTTTACACAGCCGATTAATAAAGGAACACTTAAGAAGCAAAACTTCCTTATTAAAGATGATAAGAAACGACAGGTAAAAGCTAAACTGAGTCTATCAAAGGATGAAAAAAAGGTTACCATTACACCAGAATCTCCTTATAAAAAAGGGGTTACCTATTACTTATATATTAAAGGAAATGTTAAATCCGGCAGCAATGCATTTTTGAATGAGCATACGGTTTTGCCGTTTAAGATTGGGGCTGTTCCTAAAGAAAGCAAGAATTCGAGTGGGAAGACAACAACAAATGACAAACAGCCTGCCTCTTCTTCAGGAAAAACAGCCAGTTCCGGATCGGACTCAAAATCTAGCTCTAACGCCAGTACGAGCACGAGTTCAAAAACACCTGGGAAGAATCTAGTAAAGGTGCAAACGAAGAAGCACTCGCATTTTGATGAAATCAGCGTGCAGGTGAGCGATTATGTGACAAAGGTGAAGGCTGGCAGCAATGAGTTTGAATATAAAGGCAATAATTTATTCGTGCTCTATCAGCCTGGTCTAAAGTCCGGTGAAAAGATTACCGTTAAAGGGTACAGCATGTCAGGCAAGGTGCTCGAAACGAAGGAGGTCGTCATTCCGTAATGATGAAGAAGGCCCTCCGCAATACAATGATTTTTTCACTAATCATCGCAAACTTAATTATTTGGCCGATGCTTTTTTCTGATCTTGGGGAGGATTCTCGTAAAGAGGCAAGTGTTGAACAAGGGAATTCCTCAGGGAATGTAAAGGGAACTGCTGAAGCAACAGCTACGGAAAATGGAGAAAAAACTTCCATTTCTGAAGAGCAGCTTGAGGAATCATCCTCTGAAAAAAGCACCTCGAAGAATTCTGTGTTTAAAATTCTTAAAATTGAATGAAACTTTTTCCGAGGTCACAACGTCTATTAAGTGGACACTAGCAATTGTTTTTTCCAATGGGCTGGTGCTTACCTAACTGGGCAGCTTAGCTGTCGCTTTATTTTGCCAGTGCTCATTTTTGTGAGTGCTGGCTTTTTTTTGACGTTGAATATGGGCTTATTCCGCTATGTTTTTCCTGTTTCATTGACAAAAGCCCCGATTGCCTATGCAACCGGAGCTTTTGTTATTTTATTGATCGGCTCTTATCACTTTACCTCAACATAGGATTCTTCTATTCTCATATCCATCCTTGTATTCTCAATAGATAGGTTTTTATTTGGTTCCTCTGATTTTAGCATACGCGGTTGAACGGCTCCGCTGTTTAATAGCCTATCTGTTAGGTTGTTGCTGGCTGCATTTACTGGTTTCTTTTCTTCTTGCTGAGGCTGCTGTTCATTTTCTTTGTCAGGCTTTTCTTCTACTGGTTTGTTTTCATCGTCTTTTGTCGGTTTATCCTGTTCAGGTTTTACTGGTTCTTTCGGATTTTCTTCTTTAGAAGGATCTTCTTTGTCTTCTTCAGAGGCTTCCTTGTCCTCTTCAGTCTTTTCTTTTTCCTCTTGACCTGCCTTTGCTTCCTCTTCTTTTTGCTTCATTTCTTTTTCAATTTCGGAAAGGGCCTTGTCGAGGTTGTCCGTTCCTTCGGATGGGTTTTCCCCGATTGCATTATTTAATTCTGCCAATTTATCGAGCAGCTCCTGCTTTTGCTCATCTGTTAGTACCGTTGATTCTGTAATTTGCTTCTTGAGGGCGTCGATGCCATCTTTAGAATTCGGATTTTCTGGCGGCTGTGTTTCATTGACTGTTTCCTCTTTCTCTTGTTGTTCCTGTTGTACTTTCTCCAGTTTTTCTTTTTCGAGCTTTGCCTCTTCTTCTTTTTGCTTCATTTCCTTTTCAATTTCAGCAATGGCTTTCTCGAATTCACCGGTTCCCGCTGATAAGTCCCCATTCTCGATTGCTGAATTCAGTCCTGTTAATTTTTCAAGAAGGGATTGTTTTTGCTCCTCTGTCAGCGTAGTTGATTCAGTGATTTTTTGAATTAATAGGCTAGTTCCTTCCTTTAAGCCTTTCTTTTGCACTTGGATTTGTTCCAGTTGGGTCATTTCTTTCTCAATATCAGCAATCGCTTGATCTAACCCGCTAATATCAGCTGTTAAATCCTTGTTATTAAGTGTGGCATTGATTTCTGCTAATTTTTCCATTAAGTATTGAACTTGTTCAGGTGTTAAGTTCTTTGAATCATTAAGCTTTTGCATGATTCGTGATGCCCCTTCTTTTAGGGCATCCTTTTTCTTTTGGATTTCTTGGAAGACTTTTATTTGCTGGTCGATGGCGGCAATCGTGCTTTCTAGCTCGGTGATTTTTGCTAATAAGTCTGTGTTTTGCTGGCGGAGGGCTTCTATTGCTTTATTAACTTCCTCTATTTTTGCTGATAACTGTTCGATTTGTTCTTCTGTTAAGGTCTTTGCCTCGGCAAATTCCTCGATAAATAATGTTAGTTCTTCTTTAAAGCCTTCGATTTGCAGGAGGATTAATTCGAAAAATTCAGGGTCATATTTGCATTGTTCAATAGCGAGTTTCACGATGCCTTTGATGAATTCTAATGTATCCTCAATTTTCTTTAAGTTCTCCTGTGCCTTCGCTTCCCCTTTTGGGAACTCATTTGCAAGTATGTCTTGCAGCTTTGTCTGCATTTCTTGTATTTCACTAATCAAAACTCCTAAGTCCGTAACCTTTTGGTTATTTTCTGCTATTGTCAGTTGAATGGCGGCAATTTCTCCTCGCAAGCTTTCCTGCTGCGCTTGCAGTCCTTCGATCGTTGTCGTGTCGAATGAAGCTACTGGCGGTGCTTCGACGTCATCTTCTTCAACTTTGATCATTCCGTCGATTTTTTCCGTCATCCCCGTGACATCAATTTCACCTGCTTTTGCTAAAATCTCCTCCATTAATGCGATCGCTTCTTCCTTCCACTCATATGTAAGATCTCGCCGCTTTTCAATCTCTTTTGGGAAAATAAAACAAGCCTGAACCCCGATTTCCTGATCTTGTATAGAGGTAAATGCGCCATATGTAGGGCCTGTCATTCTTGCCGTACCTAATAAAAGAGAGGAAATCGCGACACTTGATGTAAATGTCCGAAACAGTCTTCTTTTTTGCTTCTTGACCTTACTATTATGTCTCATGGATCTTGGTTTCACCAGTATGCCAAACCTCCTTGTAGGTTCTTTATATAGAACGATTTAGGTAAAAAAATAAGTTCGATAACGAGATATAATGAAATTATATTCCCGATTATACACTATAATTATAGAATTTTAAATAGTTTGATAGGATAAATTTCTTAATAAAGAACTTTGGAGGATAACTAGCTAAACATAGCTTTAGGACTTTTTAAGGATAAAGATAATAGTGAATTCCTCTTTTTTACAGCAAAAAAAAGAGCACAAAGCTGTGCCCTTTCCCGTTATTTCACTGTCACCTCAAGATAAATGCCCTTCTGCATTTGCTTGGCATTTTGGCTTGTCCATTTCGGATGGATGAGAAGCATGTACTGTCCTTTTGATTGCAGCTTCGTCTTCGGTGTGATCGTCATTTTATAATCGTTGGCAACTTTCATATCAACAGGGACCTCGCTCCCGCCAAGCTGGATCAGCTGGACATCCTCTGGTTTGAGTGCAGACCAGTTCATTTTCATGTTCATTTCCACAGTAAATGTTTTCGTAACAGGGACGTCCTTAAGCATCGGAAGCTTCTGGTATCCCTTATATTTTGCAATTAATTGGTCTCTGTGAGAGATTGATAATTCTTCCCCTATCGCGGTTTCAATATTTGGGGTTACACCGACTTCATGAACAGGCGTGCCGTTTGGTGAATAAAAACGAGCGGTTGTTAGCTTTAACAGACTGTTGTCACTTAGCGGGAACAGCGTTTGCATCGAGCCCTTTCCAAAGGATGCTTGCCCGTAAATAGTTGCCCCTTTCTGCTCTTTAACTGAAACAGAAACCATTTCTGAAGCACTTGCGCTGTACTCGTTGATTAGAATATGCGTTGGTTCTGTAAACTTTACTTTTTGCGGAATGACTGCGTAAATTTCTGGTTTCTCTGTTTTATAGCGCAGCTGGAACGCGTTTTTTACATTTGGAAAGAGACCGGCAATTTCCTGTGCAGCAGACACATAGCCTCCTCCATTATTCCGAAGGTCGAAAATCCAGCCCTTTGCCCCGCTTAATTTTCCAATCGCGTTTACGATTTCCTTCGTTGATTCTTGGGCGAAGCTGTTTAAGCGAACAAAGCCGATATCGCCTCCGAGCATTTTATACTCGACATTCGGCAGCTTGATTAATTCTCTCGTTATCGTCTTTGTCACAAGGCTATTCGTTTCAACTGAAATATAGTTTAGCGTTACCGTTGTATTTTCTTTCCCGCTAATGAGAGAAATGGCATTTTGGACAGATTTGCCAGCAAGACTAATCCCATTGGCGCTAACAATAATATCCCCAGCTTGAATGCCCGCTCGATCCGCAGGTCCGCCCTGAATAACGGATAGAACCTTTATTCCTTTGATATCCTCTTCCAGCACAATCCCTACACCTACAAGCTGCTGCTCAATTCCATTGGAGAAATCAGCAAACTCCTCAGCTGTCATATAGGCAGAATAAGGATCTAGATGCTTTGTAATTTCCTGTGCAGTCGGTTTCGCCAGCACAGAATCTGGTACTTCCTCTATGTAATAATCCTTTATGAGTGCACGAATCTCATCTAGCGGCTCAGCCGCAGAAACAGCTGCTGCATTCGATAGAAGCAGGAAAACTAGTAAAAAACTAAAATACTTTTTCAACATCTAAAACAGGCACCTCCCAAAGTTAGTCGAATCACGCGGTGACAGGCACCGTTAGCTATATTTTAGACTACTTTTTATCAGATTCATAGATTTTTTGGCGGACTGGAGGACGGAAACCTTATTCCAGTAAATAACAGAAATGAGAAGCCAATCTATCGCTCCTCCATTCCCTCTTTATCTTTGTAAAAAATGAATGGCCGGTCTGATGACTGGAACAATCCTATATGTACGAAGGAATAATTATTACCTGCTTGGCTGTGAGCAAATGCACATTTTTAGGAGTTAACCAGTTTACTATATTTGGAACATTTATAAAACTAGTGAACCTGTCCTTTTGTCCTGCTGGGTAAAAGGTTGCAGAAAAAAAGAGGTTCATTTTAGCTATAGCTTCGCGAGATTGTGTCCATATCTTGGTTCTATAGGTGTGATTTGTTATTTCAGTGGTCCTATTTTTATTATTTTTGCTTTATTTTTCTTTGCAACAAGCTATAATTTGGTAGATTTTGCAGAATTATAGTGTGAGGGGAAGAAACATGTCGAGTAAGAAGGATCTTCAGCAAATGCAGCTCTCTCGGTCTAAGCGAATTAGGGCCAGCAGACAAAGGAAAAGGCGCTTTACTTTTATTTTTATCATGCTTTTATTATTGATAGGTCTTTTCGCTGCAGTACCAGCTATTCAATCAAGCACAATGGCTGATCAAGTGAAAACAAAAGAGAAGCTTGCAAATCAAGAGCAAGTTTTAGCTTCATCACAGCAAACGCCGCCCAAAAAATCATCAGAATTAGAGCAGGAATTAAAAACTGACATACGGGTGGATGCGATACAGACAAAAGCAGAGAAGCAATGCACTTGTCAGAATGAAGGAAAGAAGAAAGAAGACATTCAAGTAATCAAACGTGAAGTGAAGAAAAAAGAAGATATTCGTGTGATCGAACATGAAGTGAAGAAAAATGAGACCCTTTTTAGTATTACCATGCTCTATTTTTCAAGCAGTCAGTTCCAGAATGAGATTTCTTCTTATAACGGGATTAAAAATCCGGAAAAAGAGATTCGTATAGGGATGAAGCTTGCCATTCCGAATCCCCAGTTTATGTTTACTCATAAGGTGAGTAAAGGCGAAACATTTGCCAGCATTTCAAGGAAATATTATGGAAGCGCTTCCCAGCGTCTGTCATTAGCTAGTTATAATGGAATCAAAAATCCGGATCAGTTGAAATATGGGACAACGCTGCAAATCCCTAGTCCTTCCACATTACAAAAGATCGCTTCCTTATCGGCTAAAGAGGACAAAAAGAAAGAAAAAGCCGTATACAGCATCATCATTACGAAAAAAACAAATAAGCTTGTTGTTTATCAGGACAAGAAAGTGATTAAAACGTTTTCAGTAGCAACTGGGAAAAACTCATCACTCACGCCTGAAGGAACGTTTAAAATTGTTAACAAAATTGATGAACCATGGTATAGCCCCAAGGGAATTCCTGGGGGCGATCCAAAGAATCCTTTTGGCAGCCATTGGCTTGGTCTCGATGTGTCAGGAACAAAGGGAACAAAGTATGGCATACACGGAACGAATGATCCATCCTCCATTGGAGGCTACGTCAGCTTAGGATGCATTCGTTTAAAAAATACGGACGTCAAATGGCTATATAACAATATTCCACTGCAAACGACAGTTACCATTAAATAATCCTAGTCTCAGTTAATCATAGATAGAGAGAGCCGATTAGGATCGGCTCTCTTTTCTGGGTCCCTATTTTTCTGCATACTTTAAGAGCACCTCTGCTAAATAGTCGACCATAGGAGCTCGCTCGTTTTGGAGAAATGCTTCTACAGCCTCTTTTTCTAACGGAACGAGCAGGAACTCATCAAACTCAGGCTGCTGTCCATTTTCAATTAAATACTGGTTATAGTTTAAAAAGTGCTCATGGAGCTCCTCTGCGGTAATGTCTAACGATAATTCATACATAACCGCCCAAAAGTCATGTGAGCCTTTATGCTTGATGAATTTCGGAAGGAAGGAACGAGTGCGGGGGGAGTGAATGTCCAGCCCCATCTCTTCTTTTAGTTCTCTACTCATATTTTCTTCTATATCAAATATAGAATCTCTTAAATCAGATTCCTCCAGTCCGCCGCCTGTGAATTGCAGGCGCCCAGGGGTAGAGGTCATTTGATTCATTCTGCCAAAAGCGATATGGTTGTCTTTTGTGATGACTGATGTGCAGGAATAGATGACTTTACAAGGGTGGTCACACGTTGGATGGTGCATTGTATATAGATAATGTTTGTAGTCGGTCTTCGCAACGGTGATTTCTAGTTTCTCGGGTGTTTGTCTAATATCTGTAATAGTGAAGGCTTCTCCATTCCTTAGTGCAGGATTTTTGCTTATTTGTTCATTCCAAAAGCGATCATGGCTGTTGCCGATGTCTTCGGGCAACTTGATTGGATTTGGGCTTAATCTAACTATTATGCTTGGTGGTGCCTTGTCGATGATGAGTGGCTGCATGGGGGACCTCCTATCTATTCAAGTTATTTTTCGCCTCAAAATCAAACCTTAATAAAATAGATCTATGTTTTGTATAACTTTTTCAATGGGAAGTTTTCGCTTTTTTAACACTTGTTTATCACGTAATTTAACTAGAAAATCAATAAATTCCGATTTTGCTGGAAGACCTGATATTACATAAGAACATTTATTATTTGCTGCTTTCTCATGAACATACTTTTCTAATGCATGAATGACAGTTGCTTCATGTTTTTCCTCTAATGAGGTCCACCTTTTTAAATCATCCCATGAAAAGTTTGATTTTAAAAATAATTCGTCCCAGCCTTCTGTCACAGGAAATTTCACATGATTCTCCATCCAGGAAATCACATCCTTCGAATGAAAATGACCAAGATGGGAAAGTGCTTCATACCCCGATATTTTTTTATTACATTCCTGTTCAAGAAAATTAATTACGAGGGGCAACCCTTTATCTTACTTACACACATTGAGGTTAGGTACGAACGTAATCTAGTATCCATATAATCTGGCTTCGCTTCCCATATGCTGCTAACCCATGTTTCAGCGTTTTGCCCTAGAACCCGTCCGAACATCTCACATAGTAACTTCTGATCTTTAAATGCTCCTTCTTTATGCAATTCATTTAAAAGGAACTGAAATAACTCATTTCTATTAAATTTCTGGAGTAAAGTGATGGTTTCCTCATCTAACTTCCCTCGATAAACAACAAATGCTGTTAGCTGTTTCATATTATTTTTCACATCTTCTAAGGTTGTTTCTGAAAATGTTTCAAACCACTGCTTCCACCTAACGGCTGCTTGACTTGCGGTGTCCACTCCAGATTCGCTTAGAAAATATTCAAACTGCCACTTTTCACTGCCAATACACCCAAGTTCAGTAATTCTAAGTAAATAATTGATAAATGAATCGGCAACATAAGTAATCGTGTCTTCCTCATGATCCCAATAAATAACTGGTTTTTCCACCCTGTCAACAGACATATCAAATGCATAAATATCTCCATTTCCAGCGTGCGAAAACTCTAATTTCCCCCTAAGTGTACTCCCATAATCTTCACCATCCTCCATTCCTTCATCAGCTAACCTAGTTAAATTCTGAAGGAAGTTGATATTCCAATGGATCTCTCCTGAAAATATTTCCCTAAATTCACTGGGAATCATTGTATCCTCAGAGAATGAGTAATAAAAGGAAAGGGATTTTCCTATGTTTTGTACGATGTATTTATATGAAGGAGGCAATTGACACCCTAGCTCCTTTTCTTTCGCCTCTATCTCCTGCAGTGTTGCCGTCTCGCCAATTTCCATTTGATAGACTTTGCCGTTATTCTTCTCTACTTTTTGTAGTATTTCTTTCCATTTTGAAATAAGAAATTGAATATCCTTCATTTTTTACCCTCGCCCTCCGCAGCTAATTTCTTGATCTATCCTGCATCTTGAAGCTCAATAACTACAACGAAAAACAGCGTTCATTCTTCAAGAATCAACGCCCGCAAAATCCGCAATCAAATTCTTTTTCATTCGTTCTGTGTCTATTGTTTTCCTGCCGCCGCTTCCCATTAAAATACATCTTGGCAATGGCAGGTCAAAAATATGATTCATCACCTCAAGCTTTTCCGGATAGTGTACGATCATTTCCCCCTTTTCCGGATAGTTATGTTTGCTCTGCCACGAAATCAATCCCTTGCAAAAATTATCATTTGCTGGCATTTCGATTCGATTGAAATCATCTTCAGATAATATGTATCTGGCTATCTGGTACAGCCCATGTGCTTCTGTGCAGAAGCATTTATATATTTTTGGACGATCTAATCTTGTCGAATATTTACATACATCACCCAATGCCTCCGTTGCTTTTTCGATATCCTTATTCGATAGCGCCGTTAGATAGGAAACGATTGCTTTTTCCCATAACCCCTTCTTCTGACGCAAAAATTTCTCTCCTGCAGGATAAGCAAGTTCCATCCATTGCTGATTTTTATACCATAATGACATAAGCAAATTACCTGCTACTACATAAAAAGGGTACCCATTCTTGCATAGCCCCAATTCCTCAGGGAAACATTTCTCGACTGCTTCTTTATAATTGCAGGCCATGCTATCCATCACATTCCAGAAGTATAGGCAATGATCATATCCGCCAGCTTTTAAATCTAATAATCTATGTTTGCTGTAATGGTAAATGGCGTTATTCAATAACTCATAATCATTATTCTGAAAAGCTTGAGACAAACCCAATAAATACGGATTTTTTATTAAAGCTACATAGATAGTTATATCAGCATCTTTTCTTCTTTCTTCAATTCTTGTGCCTATCTCAATTTGCTGGTTTAAATACTCTTCCCAATCTGCATATGTATAGATATCATTGGTCTCTGCTGGATTATGATATATTTTCAGATATTTCTTTGCTATCTTCTCCATGAGGTTCCTCTTTTCAAACGATTGTATTGGTTACTTCCTCTCCCAGCTTAAGCAATCAATTTAAAAACAAGCACAATTAGGTAGAGCGGGATTCCGACAATGAGCATCCCGGCAAGAAGATAACAAACACTAGTAAATAAAAACTTAAAAACATCATAGATGGCTCCCGCCAAATCATCAATAAATCTTGCCATTGTAATCCCCCCATTTATTTAATGGTCTGATGCTTATATATTTTAATAACTGTACGCCCTGCTTAATAACTTCAATATAAAAAGCGTAAATCCTTTATGTAATATAAACTTATTCAGCATGCAGCGATACAAAGTATTACTTTGCATCACTGCATCAAAGAGATTTAATGCCCGTGCTCCGCTGCCATTGCATTCGCTTTTGTCCTATGAACTGTACCAAATGGGTGGTTAGGCGGTGCATAGATGGAATAAAGTTTCAGAGGGACATTGCCTGTATTCGTTACATTATGCCAGGTTCCAGCAGGGATCATGATGGCATCATCATCAGAGACCTTTCTTCTAAAATATAAATTATTCTTCCTGTTCCCCATTTGAACAATCCCTTGACCTTGTTCAATTCTTAGAAATTGATCGACCGTTGGATGTATTTCTAAACCGATATCTTCCCCCACTTTTAGGCTCATCAACGTAACTTGCAAATGCCTTCCTGTCCATAAAGCAGTTCGATAATTACGATTTTGCTTGGTTGCCTTATTGATATTTACCACAAATGGTGCTGAACCATAATCCTTTAACTCAATCTGATTCCTTTCCTGTTGTGATTGTAAAGGAAGCCATTGCATCGTATGATTCGCCCCATTCTGAACATTCCAGTAAGCGGGGTACCTTCCATGGTTATCCATTGGCAAGTGAGCATAATAGGGATATGCATTTGGATAAACATTAGGGACATGATACATCTTTCTTCAACCCCTTTCAGATTTATAAAATCATTCTATGCACTCTGTTAGGGGATGTTATGCTAATTTCCTATTTTAATAGCAATCCCAGTTATATATGACATTTGAGAAATTTAATTTGAGTAAATCTTCTTTTCGAATGAAGAAGTGCTGGGTATGTATCCAAGGAGAGGCTGTCTGAGTGAATCCAGCACTTGTATACTAACTTAGATATTCAACTAAAATAAAACACGATGATGTGGTAGGTAAACCTAGACTGGCACTGCATACGTACCACCGCAGATGAGCGCATTCGTCGAGACGTTAGGATGCGGGGATCAAAAGGAGCGATTCGTGATGAGGCTGTTTTTATCTTTTAACAGTTTAGAATCGTTCCTTATTTTACCTTTTTAGGAATATTGGGCTCCTATTTCTTTTTATGCGCCCAGTTTCCCCTTTTTATGGAAATATCGGGGTCCTTTTTCTTTTTACATGCCCACTTTTTCCTTTTTACGGAAGTGTTGGGCACCTATTTCTTTTTATGTGCCCGGTTTTTCCTTTTTACGGAAATGTTGGGCTCCTATTTCTTTTTATGTGCCCGATTTCTCCTTTTTGTGGAAATATCGGGCTCCTTTTTCTTTTTATGTGTCCATTTTTCCCCTTTTATAGAAATAAAGGGATCCAATTTCTTTTTATGTGCCCAGCTATCTTTTCATTGGTAGGAAAAGGGACAGTATACCAGATGGAATGTCCATCAGATACGGGCTTGCACCAAATGGTCCTTTATGGACAATTTCGTTGCCTTTCCTATCTATGGCATATCCCAAGAAAATCTGCTGGTCGAGTCGGATTGAAATAGATCTTATAAAAGGAAAGATAAAAAAATGAAGAGGGTAAAAGGTAAGGAGAGATTGAATTTAGGATTCTACCTATAAAAAGGCATTGCTCCTTAAATTGAATACAATCAATTTATTCGTGGCTTTTTCAGTGCCCTAAAAGTCAAAGGCTTTTGAAGCGATTTTAATTGATTCATTTAATATCCATTGAACAATACAAACAGGTCCATGAGCGGTGACAGACACCGCCCATGGACACTCTATTAATCTACCGCGCGATCTTCAAAATAGTATTTGATGATGCCAGGTGTCTTAGGATCTGTAATATGGTAGACAGATGAGCCTACGATTTTCGCTACTTGAAGAAGCTTTTTCTTGTCAATCTTATCTAGTGTGTCTGTCGGCTTATGGTACCAAGGCTCGACTGGGGAATGAATAAATAAGGCTGATGGGATTCCTAGGTCATGGAATGGCTGATGATCGCTTCGGCCCAGCTGTCCATACGGAAGAACCTCATTAAAAAGATGATAGCTTGATGTTGCCCCTAAGTCAGTCACGAGATTTTTCTTGCCGTCAATTGTATACATAATTAATCCGCCAGCCTCGTTATCTCCTCCGGCATCACGGCCGCCGATCATATCCATTTGGAAGTGCGCAACCATTTTATCAACATCTGCCTTTGGAAGTTTGGATGCATAATAAGAAGAGCCGACTAGCCCTCTTTCCTCCGAACCAAATGTAAGGAAGCGAATTTCTGTATCTGTCTTTTCCTTCGCAAACAGTCTGGCTAATTCAAGGACAGCCGAAACCCCTGATGCATCATCATTCGCGCCTGGTCCACCAGGCACTGAATCATGGTGTGCACCAACCGTTACAATTTGTCCTGTATTTTTCTTCTCTGTTGCAGGTTTTGTTGCGATTACATTGTAGGAGGTCTTCTCAATTTTTTCAATATCGACATCCAGGGTTACCGAAAGCTCTTTTGCTTTCAACTGATCAACCAGCTTAAATCCTTCTGCTTTGGTAATGGCAACCGCCGGAATATTTTGTCCCTCTGCAGCTTGTCCGAATGTATTGCCCTCATCCGAATTATTGTACATCAGGACACCGACTGCCCCTTTTTCAAGGACATTTTTAATCTTATCAACGAAAGCGATATCCCCGCGTTCCGCTAAGACAATCTTCCCTTTAACATCCCCAACTTCCTCAGGTGTTGCCTTCCCAACATACACCAATGGAGCTGTTACTTTTCCGCTCGCACTGCCGCTAAACGCATGAGGAGTTCCGCCTAGATCGGTGTCGCCAATTTTCACCTTTGCATGATTGGTCTTAAAATCATAAATTGGAAATGGCTGAATTTCTGTTTTGTAGCCTAACTTCTTAAATTCTCCTTCTATGTATTTGACCGCTTTGAGCTCCCCTTCTGTTCCTGCTTCCCTAGGCTGCTTAGATAACAATTCAATTGTTTTATACATATTATCCGCGCTGATTTTCTTCAAAAGCTTATTCTCTAATACTACCTCATACTGTGTACTTGGACTGACAATCATTGCCGCACTGGCAGTACCACTGGATAAAACTAAACCCGCTGCTGCAAATAAAGCTACTAATTTACGATTCATCATATTCCTCCTAGTTATTTTTACTGTAACTCTATTATTAATATAATTTAATATTTTGTAAATTTAAATAATTATACAAATCTATCCATTTTTCAGCAGGATGGGCCACTGTTTTCAATGTGAACGGGTTGGTCATTTTAGGTTCCGTTCTATTTTGGGAAGGGAGATTATTATATTGAAATAGAAGTTCCTGCCTATATACCTATCTCGTTTTTCTAAGCGCAATCATTCCTATAGTACAAAATGATTAATTGAGAAGAATACTATTTATATAAATTTTAGCAGGTTGAGAGATTACGCAAATACCAACAGAATCTATCAATTTTCGTCATTATTTATGGGGAAAATTGATTTGTGGGGATGATTAGGGAAGGGATAATAAGAAATGCTGGAGGTCGTGTATATAGACATGCCTCCAGCATTTCTATTAAATTACCTTTTTTATTTGTTCAAAATGATGATTGTCATGCTCGACCATTCCTTGAAAGTATACAGCAAGGGAAAGCGTTGATTGGCCAATCATCAGTTCCTTAGACCAAAGATCGTCATCCATCTCATGTAAAGCAGTTAGAAGTGTCTGCCTAGTTGCCGTAAACCTCTCAATCGTTTCTTCTTTTGTTCGGATTCTGCTTTCAGCTGCTGCTTGATCATTGAGCATTTGAGCATCCGGGCCTTTCGGCAATTCAATATCCTTAAAGAAGTATGGCACTCGATCATTTACAATAAATTCATCCCACGGAATTAGATGGCCAATGACTTCTGCAATTGTCCACTTTCCCTCTTTAATCGGCGTTCGCCATTGTTTCTCTGACAATTGTTCTAATTCCTTTACCCATTGGATGGAATGTTCGTAATGTGATAAGATGTTCTTTTTTTCCATTTGCAAACGGCATACCTCCTTTCTTATTTTTGTCGAAAAATCGATATATCGTAGATTTCGTGGATATATCCGCTACTTTCGTAGATAAAATGGGAAATTCGCAGATAAGTTACTCATTTTCGTAGATATATTCATGTTGTCCACTCCATACGCGCAAAAACTACCAAAATGTCCACGGCTGGTACAAGCGATTATTATTTTATTGCGATATAGATATCAACTTGTGCTTCAAGCGGGTTAGCACATCTTTCATCATATACTTCGAAATCACCTGTATAGGCTCTTGTAAAATCAGATTGCTCAAACCACGCCCAGATTTGCTGCCATGTTTTGATAACAATTTGTGCGACAGGTCCTTTTTCGGTTGTGAAGACCACATATTTGGCAGCAGGCACTGCTTTCGCAACGAGTTCCTCAGGCAATGATGCATCAGCACTTCCTTGCATCCCGATTGTCATACTGTATTCACCATTCACCCCATCAAGGTAGTCAGAATAAAGGCCATATGTAACCGTGCCCGATGGATTTGGAATTTGCTCAAATATTTTTTGCTGATAAAACTTCTCCCACATTTGCGGGATTTTTGCGTCCTGAGTCATTTCATTGGCATTCGATGTTCTAGTCGTCATGCCAATAATGGTAAATGCCTCTTTTTCCATTACGACTGGTTCATTCATCTTACTGCTGCCACTCCATCTTTTTAATGTCGGCAAGAAGTTAGTCAGAATCGTCCGGGCTTCCTCTTCACTTTTTCCATCCTCTTTCATAAAAGGAACACAAAGATCAATCATATCCTCCACCGTCATGTTTGGCTGTTTGAATTCGCCCTCTTCATAACAGTAGACGCAGTATTCCTCGCTTCTACTTCCATTCTTCTCCGACCCAAATTGCGTTTCCTCAATCATCGGCATTCCACAGCTTTGACAAAAAACAGCATTCATATGATTCACACCTTTCAATTGTTTGTACTCACTATATCAAGGGAAACCTGACAGCTGTTTGTCATATTTACATATAGTTTTCCAAAATTTCTTTGGCGCGTTTTGCTACTATTTCCCTTATATGAATGGGTTCCAGTACCTTCACCTTATTGCCGAAGCTAAGAATAAACCCGTATAGCCACTCATCCTCAGGGACGTCAACTTTTATAATTGAAGCTCCGTCTGCAATCGCTTCGATGCCGAACATTTCCTCCATCATCAGCCGATGCTCAGGCTGAAATGCCAGCTTTAGTGCAACCGTATTTTGGGGAGCATTCCATTCTTGGTCCCACGGGCGCTCGGACAAATCTATTTCTCTGCGGACAAACTTATCTTCAGAGCCCTTAATCTCTTTCATCCTTGCAATTTTAAATAGCCGGAAAGCCTCTCTTAATTGACAAAAGCCGTAGACATACCACGATCTCCCTTTTTCAACAAGAGTATGGGGTTCAATCTTACGAACGGATTGTTTTCCACCAGCGTTTCCGTATGTAAAAGTAATACAGGCTGAAGATTCTATTGCCTGTTTGATCATTGTCATTTTTTCCTTCAAAAATGGAGTCGTCCCCCAAGGACTATAATCGATAAAGAGATAATCCGATGTGTTCTTGACCGCTCCTTCAGCAATCCCCGTAATTTTTTCAAGGACAGCTTCCGCATGCGGATCCTGATAAGAGGTAAGCACGCTTTTTAAAGCAATCGAAATAGAGGCTAATTCCCCTTCTGTCAGCACCTGCTTATCCATCCGGTATCCCTCTATTAAACTAATTCCTCCATTCACCCCTTGAAAACTCACGACAGGAATCCCCGCCTGACTGAGCGTGTCCACATCCCGATAAATAGTCCTTACCGAAACGCCAAAAAGCTCCGCAAACTCTTGCGCTGTTACCTTTTTTCGGTTTATTAATATCATCGTCATCGTTAAAAGACGGTCTAGTTTCATGGATTTACTTCCTTTTCAGTTAAAATGCTATGAGAGAAAATTCTATATTGATCTTGGAAAATCCTTTTTTTGGTTGGGGATAAGGAGCTTTCATTGTTTGGTACTGGGTTCCTGTGCATGTTACCGCGATTACCCTTTTTTGTGATGATCTCTCTCCTTTGGTTACCGCTCTCCTCTTTTTCAGCCTTCCTTGGGCATTATAGCACTCCTTTGGTTACCGCTTTCCTCTTTTCCAGCCTTCCTCGGGCATCATAGCCCTTCTTTGGTTACCGCTTTCCTCTTTTTCAGCCTTCCTCGGGCATCATAGCACTCCTTTGGTTACCGCTTTCCTCTTTTTCAGCCTTCCTCGGGCATCATAGCACTCCTTTGGTTACCGCTTTCTTCTTTTTTCACCTTCCTTGGGCATCATAGCCTTCCTTTGGTTACCGCTTTCCTTCTTTTTTACCTTTCACAGGCATCATAGCCCTCCTTTGGTTACCGCTTCCATTCTTTTTTACCTTTCTCGGGCATCATTGCTCTTCTTTGGTTACCGCTTCCCTCTTTTTTCATCTCCCTCGGGCATCATTGCTCTTCTTTGGTTACCTCTTTCTTCTTTTTTTACCTTTCTCGGGCATCATTGCTCTTCTTTGGTTACCGCTTTCCTCTTTTTTCATCTTCCTCGGGCATCATTGCACTCCTTTGGTTACCGCTTCCCTCTTTTACATTCTTCCTCGAACATGGTCGACCTCCTCTGATCCCTCCTCTCCCCTTCCCCCGCCTTCCTCGACCATCATCATCCCTCTTCTCTCATTCATTTTCTCACCAACGATTTACCACTTCTATACACCCGTGCTAACCCTCCCAAGAAATGTTATAATTAAGGAATATGCTTTTGTGCCTGGTGTCACTCGATGACACAGGCAATCGGTGAGGAGGTTTATCTATGGCTGCAATACCTGAGCGTTTCCATGAGCCTTTGCAGTTTGCGGCGAATGAATTAATGGAATTGCTGCGTGCAGAAAATCCAGAGCATGAGCGCCTAGTTCAGAAAGGGCTGATGCTGTTTCGACAGGGGCTTGTTTATCAGCTGCGTTTTGATGGAGATGAAATTACTGCGACGGTGCAGGATGTAACGCCAGCGAAAGTTCAGTTAAACCTTAATTTTATCCAATTAAGTACGTGCTCTTGTCCAGCTGATGAATTTTGCCGCCATCAGATGGCTGTCTTTTTCCAGCTTCTTTCCCATGCGAGAAGTGTTAGCACTTGGGTGGAGGAATGGCGGAAGCCGCTGCGGGAAACGAAAGTGGCTAAACAGCTGGGTATTCAGAAAGCAAAGGATCTATTGCAGACGGCTGGACGGCAAAAGCCCAACTACGACAGGTGGATTGCGGCATTTGATGAAAGCTTTCAAACGATTTTGGAAGCGAACGGCGAGCCTAAGCCATATGTGATTACCGAGCTTTACAAGGTATACACCCGAAGAATGAAAGCAAATGCCCCCTATGAGCAGGAATGGAAGCTCCTTTATTTCCTTGTCGGACATGTTTTTTCTTTTAAAAAGCTGATGGGGTTAAGCATGAAATATGGGCATTCTGCGGAAATGATTCATCGCTATTATAAACAGCTTTTCTATGAAATAGCAGATGATGTAGTCGAGGTTATTAACTCCCTTTCTGTTCATTCCTTGCCTTTTGCTTTTGATGAATTTATTGAGAAGCTTAAGGAGGATTCCACCGGGCTGATTACGGCTGATTTCCCGCTTGAATTTGAGCGGATTCATTTGTATCGCACGTTATGGACGAAGTTTTTCAAGAAAAAGGAATGGTGTCAGGAGGAACTTAAGAAGCTAATGGCTATGGAGGAAAAAAGTCATGCGCTGCTTATCGGGGTTATTCATCTTCATTTTCTGCAAAAAGAGGATGAAATCATCCTGGAGCAATTGGCTCTTCCGGATAAATGGATGACGCCCTTTATCACTTATTGGATTGAGCTGCTCTCTGCACAAAAGGACTGGAAACGGGTCGCTCCTTTTATTGAGCTATATATAAAAAAATTAAGGGATTACCTTTCTGGATCCAAGGACTATTATGAAAAAATGAGTTATACAAAGCACACAATCAAGACAATCAAACCATATTGCTCGGAAGCGAATCGGCACGATCTCTATGAAAAATCCTTAATTGAGATGCTGCCATACAGCTATAACGAATATGAGTATCTCCTTTTTGACAATGAGGCATTTGAGCGCTGGACCGATCTACAGGCCTATATGGGCCTTGATATCGAAAGGCTGGCAAGTGATCGGCTCAAAGAACTGGAAAAGCAGCAGCCGCACTTGCTTTTGCCGCTCTACCATCAATCGGTACAAGATCATATTGCACAAAAAGGCAGAGATAATTACCGCCAAGCGGTAAGGAAGATGAAAAAGCTTCGCACCTTGTACAAAAAGTTAAAGCGGCAGGATGACTGGGTGTACTACTTGGAAGCACTGCTTGAAAAAACAAAACGACTCCGCGCCTTTCAAGAAGAATGTAAAAGGGGTAAGCTGATTGATGCTTAAAACTAGACATATAACCATTACCGTACGGAATATCAACACAGATCTTTATTATCTCTCTGCCACAAATGAAGAGGGTGAGTTTCTAGCACCCGATGCTTGGATTCGGCTTCTCTTTCATCATCATGAAGAAAGCTTCTATGGAACGATTTTTGATGAGAAGGAAATAGTTGATGGAAAAGAGCTTCCTATTAACGGCTGGCAGCTTGTCACCTTGTTTGCCCGGGAGCAGTTCAATCAATTGATTGAGTGGGACTGGGATGATATGGCGCAAATTTGCTTAGCTGCAGCTTTGCCGATGTATGAAGCCATCACCGAGAAAGAATGGATTCCTGATTTTGCTTCTTGGGAACATGACGAGTTTCGCTGGCAATTGCCTGATCGGGTGATAAATGAATTTGCCTCCTCCTTCTGGGAGCAAATCATTGAGGAAACACCCGTTAGAGACTTTATCCAGAATTGGTACCACCATTCATTGGATGCCTATCTGGAACGAAAAAGCGATACAAAGGCTTTATTCGGTGAAAAACTAAAGGCTCTTCGCAATGATCAGCTCTCCCCTCGTGATCTTGCTGCCTATTTTGACGAGGAAAGCTGGCAGGAATGGATTGGCCTTAAGGAAAGCGATGTTCCTTTTACCATTGGGCTCAAGTTAGAAGAGCCTGCAGAAATATATGACCAATGGGACCTAAGCATTTTCCTTCGCGGAAAAAAACAGCCTGATTTGCTTGTGGATCGGAATGATTATGCCAACTATCCGCGCGGCTGGAAGAAACATGAGGAAGCGATTGAAAAAGAACTGCAGCGCTGGATCAGCGTATTCCCTTGGCTTGCCGATGAAACAGGAGTTGCCAGCAGGCTAACGGAAGAGGAAGCATGGACCTTTTTAACAGAGGCGAGTGAAACCCTGCTCTCTCTTGGTGTTGAAATCTTATTGCCATCTTGGTGGCAGGCGATGAAAAATGCCAGCCTGAAAGTAAAGGCACGGGTAAAAGGCCAATCGAACCATCGTCCTTCCTTCGTTGGCCTACAAGCCATGCTTGATTATGATTGGCGCATTTCCATGAACGGGATAGACTTATCTGAGGATGAATTCAACAGCATGGTTGAAGAAAAGCGTCGGCTCGTCTATATTCGCGGGCGCTGGATCAAGCTTGATCCCCATTTTGTCCGGCAAATTCAGGATTTAATGAAAAAGGCAGAAAAGGAAGGCCTGCATGTACGCGATTTAATCGAACAGGAACTCCTTCAGGATGAAGCAGCCGAAGCGGATGAACTGGAAAACCCGCAAGCCTTTGCGAAAATTCAAATCGAACTGAATCGTCAATGGAAGCAGATGGTGAAGCAGCTTCGCGATATTAAGGACATTCCACTCGAGGAAGCACCCGCTGATTTCCAAGGCGAACTCCGTCCCTATCAAAAGCTTGGCATGAGCTGGCTCTTCTTTTTACGCAAGTACGGGTTTGGTGCATGTTTGGCAGATGATATGGGTCTTGGGAAAACGATTCAGCTGATCAGTTATCTTTTAAAGGTAAAAGAAACGGAAAAGGACAACGGTCCAGCACTGATTATTTGCCCGACTTCGGTATTAGGCAACTGGCAGAAGGAATTTGAACATTTTGCGCCAAATTTAAATGTTTACCTTCATTATGGCGGAAATCGCCTAAAAGAAGAGTCATTTTGCGAAAAGGCAATGGCAGCAGATGTCGTTCTCACTTCCTATGGGCTGACCCATCTAGACGTGGAGGATTTCGAACGCATTGAATGGAGCACGATTAGCATCGATGAAGCACAGAACATCAAGAACGCCCAGACAAAGCAATCAAGAGCTGTTCGCAAGCTAAAAGGCAAACACCATATTGCCCTGACCGGCACACCGATGGAAAATCGCCTGTCTGAGCTTTGGTCCATCTTCGACTTTACAAACCACGGCTACCTTGGCAGCCTTGGCCAGTTCCAGAAGCGCTTCGTTCTGCCAATTGAAAAGGACGATGATGTGGAGAAGGTGCAGCAGCTTCAGGCCTTCATTCGCCCCTTCCTGCTTCGCCGGACGAAAAAGGATGAAGAGGTTGCGCTTAATCTGCCAGATAAGCTTGAGCAGAAGGAATATTGTCCATTAACCCCTGAGCAAGCCTCCTTGTATGAGCAGCTTGTGAAGGATACCTTTGATCGAATCGAGCAGCTATCCGCCTTTGAGCGCAGAGGGCTTGTTCTGCAAATGCTGAGCCGTTTGAAGCAGCTTTGCAACCACCCTGCCCTCTACTTAAAAGAGGAAAGACCCGCGAACATGATCTCACGCTCAGCGAAGCTTGAGAAGCTGAGTGAACTGTTGGATTCTGTCCTTGAACAAGGAGAAAGCTGTCTCATTTTTACGCAGTATATTGAGATGGGCAACATTATCCGCCGAATGGTGAAGAAGAAATTCGGAGTAGATGTTCCGTTTTTGAATGGCAGTGTGCAGAAAAACGAACGCGATCGGATGATTGCCCAGTTCCAGGAGCACCAATTTCCGATCTTCCTTTTATCATTGAAGGCAGGCGGCACGGGTCTTAATTTAACTGCAGCTAACCATGTCATCCACTATGACCGCTGGTGGAATCCTGCCGTTGAAAATCAAGCAACAGATCGGGCTTACCGCATCGGGCAAAAGCGCTTCGTTCATGTGCACAAGATGATCTGCACAGGTACACTCGAGGAAAAAATTGATGCCATGCTTGAGAAAAAACAATCCTTGAACGATCAAATCATCCAAAGTGAAAGCTGGATTACCGAGCTTTCCACAGATGAACTGCGAGATCTTGTTTATTTATCATAAAGTTTGAGCCACTAAACATTGTTTTAGTGGCTCTTTTAATGGCGGTAGGAAATTAGGAGTGTTGGTTACCGTGAAAGTGAAAATCTCGGCTTTTCGGTCACTAATGTGGGGTTTTCATTACCATGAAGGAGTAAATTTCGGCTTTGCGGTCACCAATGTGGGCTTTTCGTTACCGGGAAAGAGTATATCTCGACTTCGCGGTCACCAATGTGGGCTTTTCGTTACCGTGAAAGAGTATATCTCGACTTCGCGGTCACCAATAAAGGATTTTCGTTACCATGAAAGTGAAAATTTCGGCTTTGCGGTAACTAATAAAGGATTTTCGTTACCATGAAAGTAAAAATCTCGGCTTTGCGGTCACCAATACGGGGTTTTCGTTACCGTGAAGCTAAAAAAATTAGAGTAGCGGTAACCAATCTTTGATGCTCAACGAAAGAAAAAAATCAACAAAGACGGTCCCCCACCTCACCTCCCTATTAAATGAAAAAATCCGGCACATTTGTGCCGGGAAGGAATGAGGAAATACGAGGATTTGAATTGAATTTTTATATAGAGGGCAATGGGAATAGAGTATTACGGTGAAAATATTTGAGAAGTTTAGTTTAGTTAGTAAATGCAGCATGAATCTCCTTAATGGGTTCTGATTTGTCATCCTGTAAAACCGATTCGCGCACAATCTCTTCCAGCTGTTCGACGCGGTTAGTTAAATCAATGACTCTTTTATTTGATTTTCCAAGCATTTTAATAAGTGCTTCCACTAAGCATTCGATTTCCTTTTCCAAAGACGCTACCCCTCCCTCACTGCTGGCGCATACGTTTCATCCGGCTTCTTTTGATCAAGAAACTTGACACTGTCTGCCCACACTTCAGTTACGTAGACGCGTTTTCCTGCTTGATTATCATAATGCCTTGTCTGAATTCTGCCGGTAATTCCAATTAGCGAGCCTTTCCGGCAGTATCTTGAGGTGTTCTCTGCCACTTTTCTCCAGAGTGTGCATTGCACGAAATCTGCATCAATTTCTCCTAGCTGATTTCGATACTGACGATTAACAGCAAGGGTCACATTTGTTACGGGGGTTCCTTCCGCTGTCCTTTTTAGCTCAGGATCCTTTGTTAGCCTGCCAACGAGCGTTACTTGATTTATCATCTGCCTATTCTCCTTTCTATAAAGTTAGCCCTATCATAACCATTTTGCTATAAACTCGTAAAAGCCCGAAAATACAATTTTGACTGGGATAAAAATACAGAAACACCCCTTTTAGGTATATATACCCATATTCTAGCATTTATTATCAGTTATAACCTTATTTCGAGTATTTCTGCATATATTTTTCGACATGGATGCGGTTTCCGTTTCCCACTTCAGCTATGTTATAATTTGGGTATGAGTTCGTTGAGGTGTCCGTATAAACGAGTCTGAAACAGGAGGAAGAGGATGAAAACATTTAAACTGATCTCGCTGCAGATAGTCGAGGATGACCAATTGGTAGATATTGAGCTTGATGATGGGTTAATCATTAGTCAAGAAAATGATCAAAGCACCTGGCTGATTGAGGCATATATCAACATTTCATATGATGACTATTTTCAGAAGCTTGCCAAACAGGATGAGGATTTGATCGTTCAAGTCGTTATTACGAAAAAAGAAAACAGCCCAGCTGCCTTTCAAACGAAAATTGTTACAATCAAACACATCGAGGATCATATAAGCATTCTTCTAAAAGGACAATTAAAGAAAACAAATTATGATTATGCAGAAATTGTTTTGAAGAAATTAATTGCCCAAGGTCTTTCAGGGGAACAGCTTTTAAATGAATTTAATCAAATGATGCATAGCAAGCCAAAATTGACACTTTCTAAAGAGAAATAAATTATATATAAAAAGGACAGGTATCCCCTGTCCCTTTTTATTATCTGTCTTTGTTATCCTTATCATTTCGATCTAAATTATCTTCAATTACATCTTCGCCAGCATCATTATTATCTTGCATGATGTCCCCATCATTATCTGTGTTAACGTCGTTATTATCATTGTTTAAGCCATTGTCATTATTTAAATCTGTATCCGTACCGTTCCCATTATTCACACCATTGTTGTCATTGACTCCTGGCTCATTGATATTGTTGTCCTCTGGAGGCGGCTCTTGGTCATTGTTCGCGCAACCAGTTAGCAGCATTGCCGTAAGCAGGGACCCTCCAATAATGCTTAATAACTTTTTATTCATGAGAAAAACTCCTTCCTTACATGTTTTTTGGTGACCTCTTTTATAGTGGTCTTCTGTTAATGTTCCCAAAATACGCAGCAACTTGCATAAAAAAATAAAGCCAAGCCCTTGATGGGCTGGCTTTATATCATGGTATATTCTGGTTTTCCCTTAGGCTCAATTATTTCAAAGCAAACGTAATTTCCGCTTCACAGACAAGTTCTCCATCAACCGTAGCGACAGCCTTGCCTTTCCCAACCGGCCCTTTTACACGAATGATTTCGACTTCTAAGCGCAGCTGATCACCAGGCACAACTTGTCTTTTAAATCGGCATTTATCAATCCCGCCAAAGAAGGCAAGACGGCCGCGATTTTCCTCTTTAATTAGCATTGCAACAGCACCAACCTGTGCTAACGCTTCAACAATAAGGACACCTGGCATAACAGGATACTCTGGAAAGTGCCCATTGAAAAACTCCTCATTTGCTGTCACATTTTTGATTCCAATCGCCTTCTGGCCTTCCTCTACCTCAAGAATTTTATCAATTAGCAAAAATGGGTAACGATGGGGAATGATTTCTTTAATTTGCGTTATATCCAACATATTAGTACCTCCTACTAGTAATAGGTTATATCTTATGTTCATTTTACTAAAAAAAACCGCATATGTATAGACTGGAGGGCCTTCGCTGGGATGATTCACATAAAAAAAGAGAGGCATAGCGCCTCCCATCTAGCTTTCCGTTATTCTTTTTCAATTAAATCAACAATATGCGTCCATGTTGATTTCTTAAAAATATCCTTTGCTTCCCCATTCCCAATCACACCGTATCCAACGGCTGCACCAGCAATGAGACTTAGGAAAATTAAAGCCGCAACAATGATAATCCGCAGCCAGATCGGTAGGATGCGCACCCGAATACGGCGTCTGCGCACTTTTGCCGGTTGGGGGTTATTCTCTTTTTTAAACTGCTCACGCGTTTTCGCTGCTTCTTGATTATTGTTGTTTATCGACATTGTACTTTCCCCTTTAACGAATTCCGTTCACTAATCCCATCATTTGATCTGCAATTGAAACAGATCTAGACTGGAACTGATAGGCGCGCTGGAGGTTAATTAGATCGGTCATTTCTTTAGACATGTCTACATTTGACTGCTCCAGTGCACGTTGCTGAATTGAGACTTGATTACGCATCGGACCGTTCAGCTCAGTCAAGATTTCATTCACAGGTACATTTAATTCAGCCATATTTTCTGGCAGACCTAGAAGATTACCGCCTTTTTGCTCAAGGAATTGCGGTTTATTCACTTGAACGACACCAAGGTTGAATTCACTCGTCCCGCCATTTTCCATTTTTGCAATTAAACGCCCATTTGTCGTTATTTCGTAATCATTTACTCGTCCATTGATCGTAATCGGATTATTATTTTCATCCAAAACCGGATAGCCATTCCCCGTTACAACCATGGTTTCCGTATCCGACAGCGGCGACAGGTAGAAAGCACCGTCACGCGTATAGCGAATCGCCGAACCGTTTTCACTTTGCTCGAGCACACGGAAATATTGGCCTTCCTTTGTAAATGCCGCATCAAGGGCACGGCCGGTATCTTTGATGCTTCCTTGTGACATGACGATTTTTGATTGAGCAAGCTTTGCCCCAACCCCTTGTCGGATCCCATTTGGCGTCAAACGGTTTCCTTCAGCATTGGCATTATGCTGATTATTAAATTGCTGAAACAAAAGATCGGTAAAGCTTGCCTCTCTGCGCTTATAGCCAGTTGTATCAATGTTTGCCATATTATTGCTGACAATATCCATCTGCTTTTGCAATTGAGAAAGCGTATTCGTCGCTGTAATCATTGTTCTATTCATTGCACGTCCTCCTTTCCCTTAGATTCTGCCGACTTCATTTGCGGCTTTTTCCATGCTTTTATCATATGCCTGCAAGACCTTTTGATTGGCTTCAAATGCACGATAAGCGGTCATCATATCTGTCATTGTTCTGCTGACATCCACATTAGAGCGCTCGATAAAACCCTGCTGCAGCTTAAATTGTGCGTTAGGTTCATTATAAGCATTTGCTAATGCATTTCCATCCTCTGTTTGATACAGCCCGTCTCCGAGCTTGATAAGACGGTTTGCATCTGCTGAAAATCCAATGCCTAGTCTAGCTGTAACGCCGCCCTCACCAGTTAATACTCCATTTTCATTGACTGTAAACTGATCACTTGTTAGCTGGATCGGGTTTCCAGCATCATTTAGTACGCGCAATCCGCTTGCAGTCGTTAGAAAACCTTGGCTATCAACGGTAAAGTTTCCATTTCTTGTGTACTGCGTTTCCCCATTGGGACCTGTCACTGAAAAGAACACAGAGCCATTCTCAGGCATAGAAACATCCAAAAGCGCCATATCTGTTCCAAGTCCTGTTTCCCTTAAATCCCCCTGTTTAAATGCCGGAATCGCCTCCTGCATGTAGACACCTGTGCTAAGAGAACCAATTTGTTTATTAAAAGGGAGATTAAGCCCCTTTTGAGTTGGAATATGAGCACCTTGATCATCCATCCGCTGCAATAGCATTTCAGGAAACGCTCTTAATGATGATTGATCTTCTTTAAAGCCCGGTGTATTAGCATTTGCCATATTATTCGTTAACATTTCCGTTCTTCTTTGCTGCGCAAGCATCCCAGAAGCAACTGTATAAAACCCTCTGAACATGAATGTTCACCTCATTATATTTATCGACTAATTATGTATATTAATCGCCTATTCACAAATCTTTTTTTAGACACTACCTCTATTATAAAAAAAAACCAGAAAATATACATTATATTTTTGCAGGAAAAAGTATGAAATAGAAGATTTATGCAGAAATGCTTAGAAGTAATTCATATTTTTTGCTAGAAAGCTCCCGTTTCCTTCATCGAAAATAGCCTGCCTTAAAAGGCAGGCTATTTCTATATTATCCGAGCTTTCTTCGAGGAAGCTTATCAATGTTATCAAGCATGATACCGGTTCCAATAGCTACACAATCCATTGGGTTCTCAGCAATTAAAACAGGAACCTTTAATTCTTCAGCAAGCAGTGTATCGATGCCATGAAGCAATGCACCGCCTCCTGTTAAGATCACACCGCGGTCAATGATATCTGCTGAAAGTTCAGGTGGTGTGCGTTCTAGGACGCTTTTTGCCGCCTGGACGATAACAGCAACTGACTCTCTTAGTGCAAGTTCAATTTCTTCTGAACGTACAGTAATCGTTCTTGGAAGACCTGAAACCATGTCGCGTCCGCGAATTTCCATTTCTTCGCTTCGTGAACCCGGGAATACTGTTCCAATATTTATTTTAATATTTTCAGCTGTTCTTTCCCCGATTAGAAGCTTGTACTCACGCTTAATATATTGAAGGATTTCACTATCAAAGGTATCGCCAGCCATTTTTATGGATGAAGAAGTAACAATGTCTCCCATTGATAATACAGCTACATCTGTTGTTCCGCCGCCAATGTCAACAACCATATTCCCGCTTGGCTGGAAAATATCCATGCCAGCACCGATTGCTGCTACTTTCGGTTCTTCTTCTAAATAGATTTTTTTGCCGCCGCTTTTTTCAGCAGCTTCTTTGATTGCCTTTTGCTCCACACTCGTAATGTTTGTTGGACAGCAAATTAAAATGCGTGGCTTTGATAGAAAGCCCTTCACATTTAATTTATTAATAAAATGCTTTAACATCGCTTCTGTCACATCAAAGTCTGCAATTACGCCGTCTTTTAATGGACGAATGGCTGCAATATTTCCAGGTGTACGCCCGACCATACGGCGTGCCTCTTCACCAACAGCTAGAACTTTATTATTGTTTCTGTCGATTGCTACAACAGATGGCTCATTCAATACAATGCCACGGCCCTTTACGTGAATAAGCACGTTAGCCGTTCCTAAGTCAATACCAATATCCCTCGCAAACATTCCTACTCTTTCCTCCTTGCACTTTTTGGCCTTCCTCGTCCGCCCTGGCTCATAAGAAAAGCGCAAGGCGTCTGCTTTTTAAAGAAAACCAGCCAAGCACAATCTCTTATGTTTAAGCTATTTTAAGCGAACTTCGCTATTAATTATTACTGCTTCATAGATGCTCATTTGATTATACGAACCAAGTTCTATCCTAATTTTATATTCTACCACACTCATAGTGATTTAAATAATGATTTGTCAAAAATTGTTGGGATTTTTGCAGGTTTTTGTCGGAAGAAGACTCAGCGGATGAATGGATGACTCCATTTATCTGCATCTCTGCAATAATAAAAGCAATTAGCCCACTGCCAATTGCCCTTATCACTGCTATTTTTTTTATGATGATTATATTCATATCTATTACTTGATGGGCTCCTCTTCCAGCTCCTCCTTTTTATACTTCATTTTTGTTGCTTCTCCCCCTCGTAAGTGGCGGATTGATTTATGGTAATCTAGGATTTCTTTAACCTCGACGGCTAATTCGGGATTGATTTCAGGAAGTCTTTCTGTTAGATCTTTATGGACTGTACTTTTGGATACGCCAAACTCCTTCGCGATGACGCGAACCGTTTTTCTCGTCTCCACGATATACTTTCCAATCTTGATAGTTCTCTCTTTGATGTAATCGTGCACACCACTCGCCCTCCCTAAATTGGATGTGAGAAGTGTGAAATGAGACCCGCTTTTCGCCTTGACTGCTACACCATTCCGCACGTTTTCATTCTTATAAATTCAATTCTTCTTTTCCCTCCATGCGGCAGAAAGCAAACACTTTCTGAACTTGCTATGAATAAACATGTCCCGAGCACATACATTATTAATTCGCAAACGAATCCTCACCTCAGACACTCTCTTTGTAAGGTTAGTAACAGTCTATTAGCTTGGTTGCTTATATATGCATCAAAAACATAATAGGGACAAGGTATTCGGATAATTTTTTGAAAATTTGATTAATAAATTGAAATTTCTTTCTTTTTTATACCAGAAAGCCTTTGACGAAAAATAATTATTTCCCAAGAAATTTGTCGGAAAAGGTCAGACCTATTTTATTTGACTTTTCATAAAAAAAATGCTGTCCAATTTAAATATTTCGTATTATGATTAGTTCAAGAAAATTATAGCGATTTTTGTCGAATGATTGGATCATTGGTTAAGCTACATATTTTACCTATGCATAAACGACTAAAAGTTCAATATACGGTATGTATCCGCTAAGGATTTCTAATAAATTACTTTCATCAAGTGAAGGAGAATGCAGGAATGAAATGGTCCATCCGCAAAAAAATCGTTATCATCTTTGGTGCCTTTTTAGTATTAATTGGTGTGATTTGTGCCTCATCATTTGTCACATCATCAAGATTGAACGAAAATGCAAAGGTTATAAATAAAGAGGTTATTCCCGGAATTAGACAAGTTGGCGATATCAACTTTACAACAGAACGCTATTTGTCAACCGCTCAAAAATACTTATTATCGAGTGACCCAGAATATCTCGATAAATTTTCAAAGCAAATGGATGACACTAAAGCTAGCATTGATCAAATGTTCGATGAATACGAAAAACAGAGTTTGAAAAGCGAAGATGCCAAGGCAATCGGCCAAAGTCTTCGAAAAAAATGGGAAACATTCTTAGATGCAACTGCCAAAGCAAAAGAGCTTAAAATCCAAAACCAAACTGAAAATGCCGTATTACAATTTTATGATGCACAAGTCTTGTACGATGCTATGGATAAAGATATAGATCAGCTGATCTTAATGCATGAAAAACAAGCATCAGACATTGAAGATGAAGGCATTCAATTATACAACTCTAACACTATTACCATGTTAATATTAGTGATAATATCTATACTTTTTGTTATTACAATGGTTATATTCATTCTTCGCCTCATCCAAAAGCCAATCGTAAAACTAGCAGAGAAATTCACACTAATGGCAACAGGTGATCTAACTGTTGGAGAGTTAAAGATTAAGAATCGTGATGAAATCGGTGAAATGGCCGGAAGCTTCAATCAAATGCTGGACAAATTAATTAAAATTGTTCATAACATTGACTCAAATGTTGTACTTGTCGCTTCGACGTCAGAAGAATTAGCTGCCAGTGCAGAAGAAACATCGAACTCGCTACAACAGGTAACAGAAGCGATTATGGACATCTCCGAGGGTTCAACTGTTCAATTAGAAAGCACAATCACGAGCCGCAAAGTAATCGAGGAAATAGGCAAAGGAATGAATCAGGCTTCTGAGTCTGTTGCTAATGTGTCCAACCTTGCAGTTGAAACAACGGAAGCAACACATGAAGGAACATCAATCATGGATAACACAATGGATAAGATGATTGATATTCAGCGTTCTTCAGCATCAACTGCGCAAATCGTTAACTCCCTTGAACAAAAATCAAAGGAAATTGAACGAATTGTCACCTTGATTACAGCGATTACGAATCAAACAAACTTGTTAGCATTAAACGCAGCCATTGAAGCAGCACGTGCTGGAGAACATGGAAAAGGGTTTGCCGTCGTGGCTGATGAGGTTCGCAAGCTAGCAGAGCAGTCTAATGGAGCAGCGGGTGAAATCAGCAGCTTGATTGGTGTCATTCGTCAGGAAGTTATGGAGGCAAATCAAGCGATGGAGGAGTCCCTTCAAAATGTGGAAAGCGGCATTGAAATGGCTAAGACTACCCAATCTAGCTTCCAGGAAATTGCCCGAATGGTTAGCGAGGTTTCTGCTCAAACGGAAGAAATTTCTGCTGTAATCGAGCAGGTCAATGCAAGCACACAAAATATGCAGCAAACGATGGATGAGGTCGCCCATTTATCAACCGAGGCTTCAGAACGGTCCCAAAACGTTGCCGCTGCAGCAGAAGAACAAAATGCGACCATGGAGGAAATTTCATCCTCTACGACAGTACTTAGTCAAATGGCCGATGAGCTTAGAATGATCGTCCACCAATTTAAACTATAAAACAAAAAGACCCGCCAGTTGGCGGGTTTTTCTTATGCATCTGCAGATTCTTTTTTATCCTGTTTCGTATCATCTTCTGTTTTGTCTTTTTCGCCTGCATCCTTTTCTTCATCACCAGCATTTTCTTCTGATGATTTATCTTCCTCAAGCGACTTGTCATCTTCTAATGATTGATCATCCTCAAGTGACTTTCCATCTTCTGTTGATGACTCGTCTGAAGCCTTGTCCTCTTCTGCCTTTTCTTCATCAGTTGCTTTCGCCTTGTCTGATGAAGCGTCCTCTTGTAGAGAGCTTAATGGCTTTTGGAAGTAATTATGCGGATTTACAGGAACACCATCTTTGCGAATTTCAAAGTGTACATGAACACCTGATTCTTCATCAAACATGCTTTCTCCTGCTTTTGCAAGAACTTGTCCTTGTTTAACTTGATCGCCAACCTCAACATTCATCTCTGTAACAGACTGATATTGTGTTACAATTCCATTGTCATGTTCAATTTCAATGACATTTCCCAATAGTACATCTTCAGCTACTTTCGTTACGGTACCGCTAAGTGCTGCAATGACATCAAATGTTTCGCCGCTCTCAATCCCAATATCTACACCAGTATTTTGATGGTAACTGTTATTGTAGAATACGAGAGCTGCTTCTTGTTCTTCTGCCTTGCCATTCATATCATAGAAATGTCTTTGAATGACTGGCGAATCTGCCTCTTTTACAGGCATAATGAAGTTTTCCATTTGACGGTTTACTTCAACTGCTGGTTCATTGATATTTTTCCCTGGAACATCAGTCGCATTATAATCAAAGTCATCTTGATTCTTCGCGCTATTGCTGTTCTGGTACCAAAGGACCGCACTTAGAATGATTGCTGCACTTGCAATGTAGATAGCTGGGAATGCCCAACGCTTTTTGAAAAAGCGCTTAAAGCTGGAATTTTGAGAAGATCGTTTCTTTTCTTCCTCTCTCATTATCATCACCTCAGCAATCATTCTGAACAGAATAGAAGAAATATATACACGCGGAGAAAAAAATTTTTTTAGATTATTTTTTGATAAGCGTGAGGAAATTATTCATGAAAGATAAATTATTTTTAAAAGGAGTTTTTTTACATGTGGAAATGGATTTTCAGGGTTCTTCCTATCTTATATATGGGGATTATTTGGACGCTCTCAAGCTTCCCGGCTAATGCAGTAGTTGAGCTTCCCGATCTGTCAATTGACAGATTTATTAAGGAATCCATGCATTTAATCGAATTTGCCATCCTTTATTTATTTTTCGTCTTTGCGATGCATACAACAAAGATTCCTTTTTCCAAAAGGATTAATCTCGTTTGTGCTGTCATTGCCTGCCTGTATGGGGTCACAGACGAGATTCATCAATCATTTGTACCTGCACGATCTGCAACATTGATAGATGTTGTTAAAGATGTAACCGGTGTAGCGATTTGCTGGTATTTCATTGACCGCGCTTCCTTTCATAACCGGTTTTCAAAGATTGCATCATTCCTTCGCTTTCTGAAAAAAGCTTAATAAGAGAGTTATCGCTATTACTATGCGATAACTCTCTTTTGCATGGGGAGCATTTTACTTTTTTGCCAGAACCTTTGTCAGGATATTGTCGGATGCGGTTACTTCTACCCCTTGATAATAATGAGCAATGATGTCTTTATAACTCTTGCCCTCCGCAGCCATCCCATTCGCTCCGTATTGGCTCATTCCGACTCCATGGCCATTCCCCTTAGTGTTAATAATAATTTTGTCTCCTTTGCGCTCCCAGGTGAAGTCTGTAGACTTTAAACCAAGCGTATCTCGTATATCCTTCCCCTTTAAGACTTTGCCATTGATTTCTACCTCGCCTACGCGTTTGCCGGCAGTTCTTTCTGTTACGTTTCCGATTGTGCTGTTATTTGGCAGCTTAACACCAAGCTTTTGCTCGAATTCCGAGACAGTAAATACCTTTTGGCCAACGAATTTAGGGGAATCAAGATCCCATGGACTTTCTACACTTTTTAAATAAGGAAGCGGCATTAGCCATACTTCTTCCGGGTTTTCTGTATAACCATTACTAGTTGAAAAGAAACTCGCATCGATCGGTGAGCCATTATAGGTGATGATTTGTCCGCTCGTTTCGTTTACCGCTTCTCTAATTTTCTTTATCGCCCAGCTATAATCATCTTTGAAAATCCTTCTTAACTCCGCATCATCCTTATATACTTGGTGCTGAATGGTATCGGTTACTAGCGCTCCACCTGGTAGCTCCGTTTTACTTTCTTTCAGCATTTGATTAACAATATATGTTCTGGCAGCCAATGCCTGTGCCTTTAACGCTTCTTTCTCAAACTCTCTCGGCATCTCAGATGCAACGACACCTACAATATATTCTTCAAGAGGAAGTGTGACTGTTTGCTTCTTCTGCATTTGGAAAACAGCTACTTCGACTGCTGGACCAGAAGACGTGACCTTTGTTTCCGCCGGGCTTTCCCCCTTTTTTAGCTGCTCCCCAAGTTTTCCGGTTACTTGATCCTCTGTGAAAGGAAGCACGACCAAGGATGGAATCATAAGTGTGATGACAAACAATAATGCGCCTAGTACGATGAAAAGTTTGAATTTTGGTGTGTTCATGATTTAAGCCTCCATACGAATGTAATCTTAAGACTCCCAATGAGTCCCGTCTCCATTCATTCTTATGGGATTGGACAAGCGATTATGACTAAATTTTTGAAGGATCTGAGGCAGGAATAATAAGGGGATCGGGAAATGCTAGATAACTTTTGGGAAATGCGAGATAAATTTCAGGAAATGCTCGATATTCTTTCTAATATGCTAGATATTTGTTATTTCGGACCTAATACGTTCGAATTACACGATATATCTCGGAAGATGCTTGATAACTTTTGGGAAATGCGAGATAAATTCCAGGAAATACTTGATAAGCCTTCTAATCTTCTTGATATTTTTTTATTTCGGGGACTGATACATTCGAATTGCTCGATATATCTCGGCAGATGCTTGATAACTTTCGGGAAATGCTTGATAAATTTCTGGAAATACTTGATATGCCTTCTAATCTTCTTGATATTTATTATTTCGGACTTGATACGTTTGAATTGCTCGATATATCTCGAAAAATGCTCGATTACTTCCAGGAAATGCTCAATATTCCTTCTTAGATGCTAGATATTTTCTATTTGGGTACTAATCCGTTCGAATTACTCGATATATCTCGGCAGATGCTTGATAACTTCCGGGATATGCTTGATAAATTTCAGGAAATACTCGATAAATTTCAGGAAATACCCGATATACCTCCAATTATGCTAGATTTATTTTCCAAAAAACATCTGCATGACTTCATACAAATAAAAAACGCATGACTCAACTAGTCAGAAGTCTGACAGGTGAATCATGCGTTTTTATTAAAAATTAGGCATTCATATCAGTAATGTATGCTTGTTCTTTTACACTAGTTTCTTCTTGTTCAGAAATACGTTCAATATCTGCACCTAGTCCAGCAAGCTTCTGATGGAAGTTAACATAGCCGCGATCTAAATGCTTTAATTCAGTCACACGAGTCACCCCGTCAGCTACTAATCCAGTTAGAATTAATGCAGCTGCAGCACGAAGATCTGTTGCCGCTACTTCAGCTCCCTGAAGATTAGACGGACCATTCATAATCACTGAGCGACCTTCTATTTTAATATCAGCATTCATGCGGCGGAATTCTTCGACATGCATGAAACGATTTTCAAACACTGTTTCTGTAATGACACTTGTGCCTTTTGCATGAAGCAATAACGCCATCATTTGAGATTGCATATCTGTTGGAAATCCTGGGTGTGGCATTGTTTTAATATCAACAGCTTTTAATTTATCTGGTCCTAAAACACGGATACCTTCTGCTTCTTCGATAAAAATAACGCCCATTTCTTCCATCTTTGCAATTAATGAAGTCGAATGTTCTGGAACTGCTCCTTGTACAAGTACATCTCCTCCTGTTATTGCAGCTGCAACCATAAAGGTTCCTGCTTCAATACGGTCAGGAATGATATTGTGATCTGCGCCGAATAATACATCGACACCTTCAATACGAATTGTGCCTGTTCCAGCACCTCTTACTTTTGCACCCATTTTATTAAGGAAGTTTGCCAGGTCAACAATTTCCGGTTCCTTGGCAACGTTTTCCAAAATGGTTGTTCCTTTTGCAAGGGTAGCAGCCATCATAATATTTTCAGTAGCCCCTACGCTTGGGAAATCAAGATATATTTTCGCTCCGTGCAGGCGTCCACCAGCAGCCTCTGCTTCAATAAAGCCGTTGCCAACCTTTACAGTTGCACCCATTGCTTCAAAGCCCTTTAAATGCTGATCAATCGGGCGAGAACCAATTGCACATCCTCCTGGCAAAGCTACTCGTGCACGGCCATTACGTGCTAATAATGAGCCCATAACTAAAACGGAAGCACGCATTTTGCGTACATATTCAAAAGGCGCTTCAACACTTAACTCTCGGGATGCATTTACAGTAACGGTGTTATCTTTAAACGCAACTTCAGCGTTTAAATAGCGTAATACTTCATTGATCGTATATACATCGGAGAGTGTTGGTACATCACGAATTACGCTTTTCCCATCACTTGCTAATAGTGTTGCGGCGATAACCGGTAAGACAGCATTCTTTGCTCCTTCTACTTTGACAGTACCGCTTAGCCTATTGCCGCCGCGGACGATGATTTTTTCCAAAGTGTATTCCCCTCCGCGTCCATTTTCTCTATATTAATATTCAATCGTTATAATAGGTGTGCCAACTACAATGGTAGTCTTTCCGCCCATTCCTTGATTTCGTATTCCTAGTTGTACATTCATTTCCTTTTCGCCAGCTTCAACAGATTCTGAAAACATTGTCGAATAGGCCGAGCTAGAAATAAAGGCATCTTCCTTTAATGCCTCGACTTCCTTTGCTTTAAAAACAGCTAATAAGTGCTTCATTTCCAATGGCAAAGTCTTATCTATTTTATCATTGAATTCGCCTTTGATACAAGAGAAAGTTGTGGCATTTCCTCGAAATATGTCAGTTATTCTGTCAGCTATTCTTTTTGGTAAATTTTCCTCAATCTTTTGATTCCATCCTTGTCCTTTCACCTCATAAATCACATACGTTTGATATTGGTCTTTTATGGGGGTAGATAGAATTTTTATTGTTTCTGTTTTACTTTCATGTTTTAAGACAGCAACAGCTTCAGAATGACCTTCGCTTGATTGGACCGACCATTCCCAGTTTGGAAATTGCCTCTGAAGCTCATCTTTATATTCCTTTATTTCCGCCTCATCAAGCATTTCCATTTTTTCTCTTGCATGTAAAGACCATTCACTGATTAAAATATTCTCGTCCTGTAAAACGGACGCTATTTTTAATAAGTCAAGCTCCCCATCAGCTACTGTCGTTTTATTCCCAAGATTTACTAACATAAAACCTATAAGTACGACTATTGCAAAAATCTTTTTTGTTTTTTTCAATTGTAACTCCTCCCCTTACTACAATTGTTACCAAGGAGAAGAGGAGCATACGCAGGAAAAGTCGTCACTTTTTGACAAAAGCGATTCAGGTAAACTGGGAAGGATTATTCATTCCATACCAGTCACACATTTCCCATTATTTTTGTTGAAAAAAACTAGTCTCGTTATTATATTCATCAGCGAATAAATTGGGAGTACTTCTGATCATTCAACGTGAAAAATAAGCATAACAAATAGAATTGTACTTAATAATAACCAAAATGAAAACATGTACGAAGGCCTATATTTATGAGTTTCGAGAGAAATCGGCAAGATAGCCCGATTTCTTGATTAGATTCTCTCCTTAATAGACAATTTGCAATATAAGAGGAAGCTGCTGGGACCATAGGAGATAATCAAGGAAGAAATTACTTACAGATGATCCGATAACAATAGATAGTAATATGTATAATACTCTTGCTTGGAATACGCGATTTGGCTTTAAAATTTGGTCAATTCGCAATGCCTGTAAAGCCCACCATGCAAGTGCAATAAACGCTAAATGGGATAGAATGCTAATTAATGCCTGCTGTCCGAATCCAGATATCATACGAACACTCCTTTCAACATGAATATATCTGCATCTGCACCCAGCTTCCATATTAACATATTTTACCGTTTGAAATCCTGTCCCATGTATTAGGCGAACTGCATTCCTATATTGTTACAAAAATCCGGTGTTTTTCATCCTTCATCTATCGACAGGTACTTTCAAATGCGGAGGAATCTCACAGGGTTATTAAACCACACGCAAAAAAAGAGATCGGAATATGTCCAAATCTCTTTCATATTGTCTTATTTTTTGATGTTCGTACATAAATTTCTTCCTGCACTTCATCCACTTTCCGCCTGTGCGCCATATTGCATTTTCAATCTACATCCTTTTTTCATTTATTTAGATGTATTTGACTTATAATTTTCGAAGTGCTACCCTTTATACATACCATTGGTATGTATAAAGGAGGAAACATGGCTAGAAATAAATATCCTGAAAAAACCATTGAACAAATCCTTTCAATTTCGTATCGATTATTTTTAGAAAAGGGTTATGAACAAACAACAATTCAAGATATTATAAATGAATTGGGCATGAGTAAAGGCGCTATTTATCATCACTTCAAATCAAAGGAAGACATCTTGCTTGCAATTGGTGATAAGGGTTTCTATTATCCAAATTCAATTGAAAAGTTCAAAAATCTTAACCATTTAAATGGATTGCAGAAACTAAAAAAGATTATCTGTACTGAATTTGAGAATCTTGAAAAGCAGCAGTTTGATAAAATGGCTATATCTTTAACGGAAAATCCTAAATTCGTAAGTATCTTATTGAATGGTACGCTGAAACATGGTGTTCCAATCTTACAAGAGCTGATCGAAGAAGGAAAAAAAGATGGCTCAATTTCTATTGCGGATAGCAAAAGTGCGAGTGAAGTTATCTTATTATTAAATAACGTTTGGCTAAGTCCAATGATTGGTCAAGGAAATGAAACAGATTTAGAACGTAAAATTTTGTATTTAAAAGAACTTACTGAACTTATGGGTATTCCATTTATAGACGAAGATGTTTTTAATGCAATGAATAATTATCTGAAAAACATATTTAAATAATGAGCTGCCTTTAAGAAGGCAGTATATTATTTAAATAATACATACCGTCGGTTGGTTTGTTTTGTTTATTTTTTACGAAGGGAAGAAATTTTAATGAAGGAACGTACACTATTTCAAAAAGATTTTACGCTTTTGATTATTGGCCAAATTATTTCTTTATTCGGCAATTCTATTCTGCGTTTTTCTCTTTCACTGTATATTTTGGATGAGACTGGTTCAGCTGCAGCGTTTGGAAGTATTCTTGCGGTATCAATGATTCCTACAATTTTATTATCACCTTTTGGCGGCGTGCTAGCAGATCGTGTCAATCGCAGGAATATCATGATATGTTTGGATATAATCACTTCATTCGTTTGTATCTTTTTTCTTACACAATTAGGGAGCAACCAAATTGTCTGCATAGTGGCAGGGGTGATGATTGTTCTCTCCATTATTCAGTCTATGTATCAACCAGCTGTTCAATCAAGTATCCCTGTATTGGTAGATAGCCATCATTTGTTACAAGCAAATGGAGTGGTTGTCCAAGTAAATGCCCTTGCTAATTTCTTAGGACCGATTTTAGGTGGAATGCTGTATGGGTTTTTAGATTTAAAGGTAATCGTTATAGTTAGCGCAATTGCATTCTTTATTTCATCACTCTTAGAAGTATTTATACGGATCCCTTTTATTAAACAAGCATCGAATGGAAAAGTAATAAATACAGTAATTGTGGATTTAAAGCTGGCATTAACATTTATTAGTAAAGATAATCCAGTTTTATTTAAGATTTTACTAGTGGTTGCTTCAATAAATTTATTTTTCTCTTCAATGATTATGATTGGCTTGCCTTATATAATAAAAGTACAGCTTGGTCTAAGTTCACAACTATACGGTTTTGCTGAAAGCTTCTTGGCAATCGGATCGATTGGAGCAGGCCTTACTATTGGATTAGTAGGTAAAAAGTATAGTATTCATAATTCTCATGTTTTCATCATATTAGGAGGGGTAATGCTATTACCCATAGCAATTGTATCAGGTCTACAAATACAGCCAATGATTGCTTATAGTGTTATTTGTATAAGTACTTTTTTATGCCTGGCATCAGTAGGGATTTTCACCATTTTCGCACAAACATTTATCCAAACAGAGACACCAAATGAAATGCTAGGAAAAGTAAGTGCGGTTGTTGCAACAATCGTGATGTGTTCTTATCCAATTGGTCAGTCCTTATATGGTGTGTTGTTTGATCGTTTTTCAGATCAAGTGTTTGTCATTGTATTATTTGCAATCCTTGTCGAGGTTCTTCTAGGTTTTATGACAAAACGATATCTTACTAAGTTACAAGGGAAATCTATGAGTGCAATGAACAAATATTAAAATGAATTATTTCCGTCCTGCAGCCAGATTCATGCAAAAAAAGGGTGAAATCTATACGATTTCACCCTCTTCTTTATATTTTACCCCTTTTTTATAACCCTTTGTTTAGATTGTCTAGCCTAATTTACTGAAAAAAATCGCTGAACTGATTGAAGTTCCCTTGTAAGAAATCAAGCGCAACGTTTGGTGCTACTCCAAATAGAATCGTTGCGAATACACAGACACCGATAACAACGCCCAGTCCTGCCGGAAGCTTGAATTTCACTTCATCGTTGGCTGCTGGTCTAAAGAACATCTGGACCATAACGCCAAAGTAGTAGAAATACGAAACCACTGTTGTTGCGATCATTATGGATACAAGCACATAGTGTGCCGGTTCAACCACAAGTGCACCCATGAAAATATTCAGTTTCCCGATAAACCCAGCCGTTCCTGGAATCCCTGCTAATGACAGGATAAAGACTGCCATTGCAATCGCCAGAATTGGGGCTTTTCGATATAAACCGGCAAATTCTGCAATATCTTCAGAGCCTGTTTTCTGTGTGATCAGCTGGATGATTGCGAATGCACCCAGGTTCATGAACAAGTATGCACCTAGGTAGAACCATAGCGTATCAAACAAAAATGCAGACATAGAAGCTACAACGACAAGCAAATAACCTGCTTGTGCAATACTGGAATAGGCAAACAGACGTTTAATATTTTTCTGCCTTAATGCCACTACATTCCCGATGATCATCGTTGCTGCTGCAAGGAAGGCAATATAATCCTGAACCTTGATAAGAAGCGGCATCGAACCTGGTCCTTCAGTCGGGATGTTATAGAAAATCACCATTAAAATACGGACGATCAAAATAAATCCTGCTGTTTTCGAAACAACACTCAAGAATGCAGTAACAGGTGTTGGTGCTCCCTGATAAACATCTGGCGCCCACATATGGAACGGTGCTGTTGCGACTTTAAAGGAAAGCCCGACGAAGATCATAAAGAATGCAAGCCCTAGAAGGTAAATATGCTGTGAATCAGCTAATGTGATCACATGGCGAGCCATATCAAGCAGATTTGTCGTTCCTGTTAAGCCATATACATAACTCATTCCAAAAATCGTAATGGATGTCGAGATTCCCCCATTCACGACATACTTCATCGCAGACTCATTCGAGCCACTATGTTTCTTTCTAATACCTGCAAGAATATAAGAAGAAATCGATAGAAGCTCCAGCCCGATAAACAATGTTATTAAGTCGCCGCTAGATGACATCATCATCGCACCAAGCAGTGCAGCTAAGAATAAGTAGTAAAACTCTCCTCTATATTCGGTTAACCCTTCCTTTGGCTCATAGCTAATCGCAATAAGGAAGACAAGGGCGGATCCTATTAACAATAGCAGCTTGAACGCGATCGCAAAGGAGTCCAATCGGAATGTATCATAGAGAATCGCTTCCGGGCTATTGCCCATCAGGGTGAGCAATGCAACGAGCGCTCCTAGAATCCCCGCTAAGCCAAGCCAGCCCAGCAGCTTTCGATTCACACTCTTTGCCATAAATAGATCTAATAATGAAAGTAATGTGATTACACCGAGGATGATGAACTCAGGTGTCATGATGCTCCATTTAAATGATAGTAATGTTTCGAGATCCATCCTTCATCACCCTCCAATCCCAAGCATGATAGTTTCCAGTGCAGAAGTGAGCGGTTCAGTTAAAACATTTGGATATACGCCAATTAAGACAATAATCCCGATTAGGACTATTGCAGGCACCCATTCCGCTCCCCTAAGATCTGTAATGCCCGCAAACTCCCGATGAGCTTTGCCATAAGTAATTCCGAGAACCGCACGCAGCAGATAGACAGCTGTTAAAATGATACCAAGCGCACCCACAGCAGCTAATACTGGCATTTCCTTAAATAAACCAAGGAAAGCCATGAATTCACTTACGAAGCCTGACATTCCCGGCATTCCTAACGAAGCCATTGCCCCAGCCAGCAGGAAGCCTGCCGTAATCGGCATCCCCTTCGCCAAGCCGCCAAGGTTCGGAATATTGGATGTTTGCAGTCGCTCATAGAATACACCGACAAGGAAGAATAATAGCGCTGCTATTAATCCATGTGAAACCACTTGGAAAATAGCTCCTTGAATCCCCGCCTCATTTAAAGCGCCCAAACCTATTAAGACAATTCCCATATGGGAAATTGAGGAATAAGCAAGTACCATTTTGAAATCTGTTTGCACAAGTGCAAGGAATGCTCCGTAAAGCAGGTTCACTACTCCAAGAACAGCAATTAATACTGCTAGTTCTTGGAATTGTTCAGGGAAAATGCCCATTCCGAACCGGATAATTCCGTATGCACCAATTTTCAAGAGAATTCCTGCGTGAAGCATAACGACAGATGGAGATGCCTGAACGTGAACACGCACCATCCAGCTATGAAGCGGGAAGATCGGCAGCTTTACCCCAAATGCAATCAGCATCGCGATCAGCAAGCCCATTTTTCCACCGGCAGACATCACAAGATGATCTGTATCCGAAGTAAGAATATACGTTAACGCTTCAATATTAGATGTCCCTGTACGTGCAAAGAGCACCATGATGACAATCAGCAGTACAGCAGAACCTAACCCATTATAAATTAAGAAGCTAAATGCAGCTTTTTCCTTTTCAAAATAGCCCCACTTCCCAATAAGGAAGAATGTCGGAATAAGCGTAATTTCGAAAAAGATAAAGAACAGAATTAAGTTTTCAGCAGCAAATACACCAAGCATGCCCACCTCAAGAAGAAGGAAGAGCATAAAGTAGCCTTTCCACTCTTTTTTAATATACATGGAGGCTATTGCTGCAAGTGTAGAAAGGATGGCTGTTAACACAAGCATAATCAGTGAGAAGCCATCAACACCTAATTCATATTTAATAGAAAACAATTCTCCTAATCTATTGGGATCACCGAATTGAATCCAGTTAACCATTTCGTCCAGCTGATCAAGTGAACTCCCTGACCGATATTGAAAAAATGCCATCAAGGACAGGACAAGTGCTGGAAGAGTTGCAAGGAACCCAACCGTTTTAATAACAGATTCCTTTGCTTTTGGAACAAATAATAAGGCGATTATACCGAGTAAAGGGGAGAAAACTAAGATGGATAAATAAGCAAAGTTCATTTCAAATACCCCCCTGTTACAGCAAATACGACAATTAAGATCGCTAAGCCGACAAATGCGACAGCACCGTATCGTTGGATCTGTCCACTCTGGAATCTTGAGCCTAAGTGACCAAGTCCGGAAACCGCTCCTGATACCCCTTTGACTATGCCCTCAACGATGAATGTTTCAATGAAACGAAGAATCAGGCTGAGTCCTTTCGTTACTTTTAAAACCGTTAATTCATACAATTCATCTATATAATATTTATTATATAGAATCGTATATAGCGTCGAAGCACCAAGCCAATCACGTGAAAGTGAACGTTTGCTGTAGATTAGCCAAGCTAGGAAAATACCTAATAAAGAGACGACGGTTGCAACAATCATGATCCACGACGGACCTTCGATATGCCCGTGCCCAAGAGCAGGATTTCCTTCTGTTAGCCAATCGCCAAGAAATGTCCCAAACCAAGGGGTATTGACATACCCTGCTACAACTGCAAGAATGGCAAGAACCATCATCGGTACAGTCATCACACTTGGCGACTCCTTCACATGCTTCATGTCACTGCGCGATTCACCGGAAAATACCATAAAGAAGAGACGGAACATATAGAATGCAGTGAAGAAGGCAGCAACAACCGCTAGCCAGAATAACACAGTATTGCCATTTGCCCATGCTGCAATTAATATTTCATCCTTACTAAAGAATCCTGAAAATAAAGGGACACCGCTAATTGCTAATGTTCCTATCAAAAATAATGGACCTGTTACACGAAGCTTTTTCCATAAGCCGCCCATTTTCTCAATATCCTGCGTATGCACTGCGTGGATAACGCTGCCCGCAGCAAGGAATAACAAGGCTTTGAAGAAAGCATGTGTCATCAGGTGGAACACACCAGCAACATAGCCGGCAGATCCAAGTGCAAGCATCATGTAGCCTAGCTGGCTGACCGTTGAATACGCAAGCACTCTCTTAATATCCTTCTGAACAAGCCCAATGCTTGCTGCAAAGATCGCAGTAAATGCTCCAATAATCGCAACCGTCAACAGCGCTGTCTCGCTTGCTGAAAAGAGCGGGAACAGGGATGCCACTAAATAAACCCCTGCTGCAACCATCGTTGCGGCGTGAATTAAAGCAGACACCGGCGTTGGACCTTCCATCGCATCCGGCAGCCATGTATGAAGCGGGAATTGACCTGACTTCCCTACAGCACCAATAAAAATCAATATGGCAGTTAATGTAATCATCGTTGAAGAAACCGCTCCAGCTTCAACCGCTGCAAAAATTTCATCATATTCGAAGCTTCCAACCTGCCAGAATAATAGAATCATTCCTATTAGAAGGCCAACATCTCCAATACGTGTCATAATAAACGCCTTTTTGGCGGCCTTCTTCGCTTCTTCTTTATAAAAGTAGAAACCGATTAGCAAGAATGAACCTAAACCAACAAGCTCCCAGAAAATATACGTTTGCAGAAGATTGGGCGAAAGCACTAAGCCCAGCATCGCAAATGTAAATAATCCTAAGTAAGCGTAGTACACATGGAATCGTTCATCACCGTGCATATATCCCTTTGAATACGTATGTACAAGGAAACTCACTAGCGATACGATTACAAGCATTAACGCATTTAATTGATTGACTTCAAAACCCGCTGTTAACTGAACATCCCCTATCGTCAGCCAAACCGACTCTGCCTTATGGGTGGGCGACGAAAATCTTTCGAACAGCACCAATAAGGAGTAGACGAACGATGCAAGCGAGAGCAGGATTCCTATGTATGCACTTGCTTCCTTCAGTCGTTTGCCAAAAAAGATAAGGAACAAAAACGATAAAAGCGGGAAAAGCGGTATGATCCATGCATTCTCCATCAATATCACAATCCCCTTTTTGAACACGTTTATAGTTTTGTATAGTCCTAGAGCTAACGTGTTAGATTACTAGAGGTCAGAGGCTAGATTAGCGGAAATCGGCCTGGGATTTCTATTTTCAGCCTCATTTTGAACTTACTTTATAAAGACATGCTTCATCCTCTAGTGTTTCAATGTGTTCACTTCATCAATATTAACGGTATTCCGATTACGGTATAAGGCAATCAGTATCGCTACCCCAACAGCAACTTCTGCAGCAGCAACAGCCATGACGAAAAGAGCGAAGATTTGTCCTGTTATTGATGGCATCACACCGAATTTGCTAAACGCTACTAAATTAATGTTTGCAGCATTAAGCATTAGTTCAATCGAAATAAGAACAATGATAATATTTTTCTTTGTTAATGCACCATATAAACCGATACAGAATAGAATTAAACCCAGTGCCAAGTAGGCTGAAAGTGGAACTGAACTCATTCCTTCTTCGCCTCCTTCTCCTTATCATTCTTCGACAGCACAATCGCTCCAATTAGCGCAGCCAGCAGCAAGACTGATGTTAATTCAAATGGAATAATATATTTTGAATAAAGCGCGATCCCAATCTGTTCTGTGTTATTCTCATGTAAGGTTGTTGACGCTTCACCAAAATCAAGATTATAAATTCCAATGTAAAAGGCGAATGCAAAACCGAGAATCCCTAAGAAGAGAAGCAGCTTTCGCAGGCGGCCTGTTTTCGGCTCATTCGTATCATCGTGACGGGTTAACATGATTCCAAAGAGCATAATGATTGTAATCGCTCCGGAATAGATGAGTATTTGAACGGCAGCTAGAAATTCAGCTGACAGCAGGACAAAGATCCCCGCAATGCTGACAAAGGTAAAAACGAGTGCAAGGACCATGTGCACGACCTTGGAAAGGTTTAATAAGAGCACGCCGCCGACTACTGCAACTAAAGCGAGTGAAATAAATGCTAAAAATTCACCTGATAACGTCATGCTTTATTCACCTTCCGTATATTCTCGTCATTTTCATCCAGCCATTCGAGATTTTTAAATAGCTCATCCCGGCTATATTCAGCGAGTTCAAAGTTATTTGACATAATGATTGCCTCTGTCGGACAAACCTCCGTACATAGGTCGCAAAGAATACAAATTTCAAAGTTAATATCATACGTATCAATAATTTTTCCCTTTTTATTCGGATCCGGGTGTTTTTTCCCTGTCAGCTGGATGCAATCGGTCGGGCAAATATTCGCACATTGATTACAAACGATGCACTTTTCCGGATAAAACTTTTGAATCCCCCGAAATCGGTCGGGCAATGGGAGTGGCTCATTCGGATATTCATAGGTTGGTTTTTCTTTCGTTAAATTTTTCAGGGTATACTTTAAGCCTTTTGCTAATCCAAATCCAAGCATGTTTTTCACCCCTTGCGGTTAAAGTAAGCTTTGATTAAAACAGTTTTAAAATTTCTTTGATGATGGCTGTCAGGAAAATATTTGCTAATGCAATTGGCAATAAGATCTTCCAGGCAAATTCCATTAATTTATCAGCCCTGATACGCGGGAACGTGCTTCGGAACCAAATTAATAGAAAGACGACAAACATGAACTTAAGTGCAAACCAGACAGCACCTGGAATAAAGTCTAGGAATGAGAATAAAGGTAGCCAGCCTCCTAAAAATAAAACCGTTGTTAATGATGCCATCGCGAACATATACACATATTCAGCAAGCATGAAAAATGCCCAACGGAATCCGGAATATTCGACATGGAACCCGGCTACAAGTTCGTTCTCGGATTCAGGAAGATCGAATGGGACACGGTTTAATTCAGCCACTGAAGCAATGATAAAGACAATGAATGCAATGGGCTGAAGCAGGATATACCATACATTCTCTTGTGCTGCTACAATATCATTTAAGTTTAAGCTGCCAGTTAGGAGAATAATCCCGAGCACTGACATAACGAGCGGAATTTCATAGGAAATCATCTGTGCTGCTGCACGCATTCCTCCGAGCAGGGCATATTTATTGTTGGATGCCCATCCGCCGGTAACCATTCCGATCGTTGTTAATCCTGAAATGGCGATATAGTAAAGCAATCCAATATTTAAATCTGCAAATTGCAATTTATCTGTAAACGGAATCGCTGCGATGACTATAAATGATGGTGCAAATGCGATAACTGGTGCAAGTATAAATAATGGTTTATCTGCAAGCTTAGGAATCGTATCTTCTTTTAGCAGAAGCTTTAAAACGTCGGCAACCGTTTGCAATAATCCCCAGCGGCCACCCACTTGGTTCGGACCTTGACGAAGCTGCATAAATCCCATAACCTTCCGCTCTGCCAGGATTGCATAGGTTACGAATCCCAATATGACTAAAAGTAAAACGGTTGCAAGTAAAAAGAAAATCCCAAAGTTTAAGATCCCCGGCTGGGAATGCAATAAATCTTCAACCATTAGCCATCCACCTCCCCTAGGATGATATCAACCGCTCCTAGAATGGAAATTAAGTTTGCAATTGTTTCCCCCTCTAGTAGCTTAGGGAGAATTTGGAGATTATAGAATGATGGTCGTCTAAATTTCAGGCGATACGGTTCTTTTTTTCCATCACTTGCGATATAACAGCCGATTTCTCCCCGAGGGGACTCAATTCGTACAAAAGCCTCACCCTTAGGCGCCTTAATGATCTTTGGCACCTTCGCTAAGATCTCCCCTTCGGCAGGGAACTGTTCACACGCTTGTTCTAAGATTTTCAATGATTCTACGATTTCATCAAGTCTGCAGTGGTATCGTGCCCATGCATCCCCTGTCTCACGAGTAACCACATTAAAATCAAAGCGATCATAGATGGAATACGGCTCATCTTTACGCAGATCCCATTTGACTCCAGTGCAGCGAAGATTAGCCCCGCTAAGGGAATAGTTAAGCGCATCTTCCTTCGTGTATGTCCCAATTCCTTTTACACGGTTCATAAAGATTTCGTTTCCTGTAACGAGTGTATGATAGCCCTTTAATTGTTCTCGCATATAAGGGACAAACTCTCTTACTTTATCAATCCAGCCTTCTGGTGCATCCCATTTGACCCCGCCAACACGCATGTAGTTAAATGTTAGACGAGCTCCTGACAGTTCATTTAGCATATTGATGATCATTTCCCGTTCACGGAAAGCATATAGAAGCGGGCTCGTTGCTCCAAGGTCTAGCAAGTACGTACCAAACCAGACAAGGTGGCTTGCTACACGGCCAAGTTCCATTGCAATGACACGTAAATACTCGGCTCTCTCAGGTACTTTAATATCCATCATCGTTTCAACCGCATGGCAAATCACATAGTTATTCGTCATGGCTGAAACGTAGTCCATCCGGTCAGTATAAGGGATGATTTGTGTATATTGAAGATTTTCTGCCAGCTTTTCTGTTCCGCGGTGAAGGTAGCCGATGACTGGCTTTGCTTCTACAATGGTTTCTCCATCAATTTTTAAGACGAGACGAAAAACACCGTGCGTACTTGGATGCTGAGGTCCTACGTTCAAAAGCATTTCTTCTGTTCGTAACATTGGTTACACCTCCACATCATACGGTTCATAGTCTTTCCTTAGTGGATGGCCAATCCATTCTTCACCAAGCATAATGCGGTGCAAGTTCGGATGATTGGTAAACGTAATGCCTAGTAAATCATATGCTTCACACTCTGGCCAATTCGCTCCTGCCCAAAGCGGCTGCAATGAATCAATCGTTGGTCCATCACGGTCAATCTTTACTTTTAATGCAACGGATTGACTATTTTTATATGAATATAAATGAACATATACTTCCATATGTGTTTCAAAATCTGTTCCATGCAGCTCTGATAAATAATCAAAGCCTAATTGCTCGTTATATTTTAAAAACTCTGCTATTTTATAATAGCTTTCTGGCTTTGCTACAAGTGTTGGGACATCCTTTGAAAGATTATTAATATAGTAATCTTCTATATGATCTTTTCCAAGATGCTCCTCTATCACTCTAATATATTTATCAAGATATGGCTGATTTGGTGATGGCTTGACTGCTTCTGCAGGTTCAGTCTTTGCCGTTCCACCAACCTTCGCTTTAGCAGCGGCTGCAGCGGCTGCTTTTGCCTTTGCAGCTGCAATGGCTTTTGCTTTTTCATCATCTCCTGCTGCGCCTCCAGCTTTCGCTGATGCAGCAGCTTTTGCTTTGGCCGCTGCGGCTGCTTTTGCCTTCGCGGCAGCAATCGCTTTCGCCTTTTCGTCATCCCCGCCAGATTCACCTGACTGTTTTGCCAATGCGGCGGCTTTTGCTTTGGCGGCTGCGGCGGCCTTTGCTTTCGCGGCGGCAGCTGCTTTTTGCTTCGCGATATCAAGGTCTTCAGCGGAGGCTTCTTCCTTCTCTTCGCCTTGTTCTTTTGCCTTCATTTTGGCTAGTGCGGCGGCCTTTGCTTTTGCAGCAGCTGCTGCTTTTTGCTTCGCGATATCAAGGTCTTCA
>NZ_LMBX01000001.1:289357-291144 GCF_001439605.1 Cytobacillus praedii | reverse complement strand
GCGGGGGCTTCTTCCTTCTCTTCGCCTTGTTCTTTTGCCTTCATTTTGGCTAGTGCGGCAGCCTTTGCTTTCGCGGCAGCTGCTGCTTTTTGCTTCGCGATATCAAGGTCTTCAGCAGGCNNGCTTCTTCCTTCTCTTCGCCTTGTTCTTTTGCCTTCATTTTGGCTAGTGCGGCAGCCTTTGCTTTCGCGGCGGCAGCGGCTTTTTGCTTTGCGATATCAAGGTCTTCAGCGGGTGCTTCTTCCTTTACTTCACCTTGTTCTTTTGCCTTCATTTTGGCTAGTGCGGCGGCCTTTGCTTTTGCGGCAGCCTCTTTTTTGAGCTGTTCTAAATCTTTTTCACCGCTCATAGGTTAGATCACCTTCTTCCCAGTCTTAGCCTCGTAACGGATCTTTTCTTTCAATTTATTTATTCCATAAATTAGAGCTGCTGGATTTGGTGGACATCCAGGTATGTATACATCAACAGGTACAATTTGATCGACCCCTTTTACAACCGAGTAAGATTTCACATAGGGTCCACCAGCTGTTGCACAAGAGCCCATAGCAATTACCCACTTGGGTTCTGGCATTTGATCATATAACCTGCGAAGAATTGGTGCCATTTTCTTTGTAACTGTGCCTGATACGATCATTACATCTGATTGGCGGGGGGAGTTGCGATAGAATGTACCGAAGCGTTCTAAGTCATAGTGTGCATTACTTGCCTGCATCATTTCAATCGCACAACAAGCAAGCCCGAAAGTCATGGGCCATAACGAGTTGCTGCGAGACCATGCTTTAATTTGTTCAAGCGTTGACATAAATACCGTTCTTTGTATCTCTTGCATATCCTCTTCAGGGATGTTTTCGATTCTTAGATCCATTTCAACACCTTCTTCTTCCAAGCATAAATAAGTCCGATGATAAGCATAAATACAAAAATTAACATCTCAATTAATGCAAAGATTCCGAGTTTTTCGTATGCAACAGCCCAAGGATACAAAAACACTGTCTCCACATCAAAAATAACAAACATAAGGGCAAAAATATAATAGCGCACATTGAACTGAACCCTTGAATCACCAAATGGTTCAAGTCCGCTCTCATATGTGGTGTACTTGGAATCATACGGTTTATAAGGCCGTAATAGCTTCCCTAAAAACAGTGCCACCACAGGTAACAAAATCCCCAGACATAGGAATACAAACACGATCAAATAGTTATTTTGATATAAATTTAGCATTTCCATGTCTATCCCCTCCAATGTTGTAAAATTTTTAATTCTTCAATATTTGTAACCGTAACCATTATAGCACTCTTCCAAATATGTGTCGACAAGCCCCAGTATATTATTGGAAAATCCCTCACCTGCCAAACAAAGCTTTTGCAGCGTTTGAGAGCTCGCTCTCAAAAAGCGGAAAAAGCTTTGTTTGGCAAGCTTCAGCGACAGCTGAAGCCGGAGGTGCGGCAGCACATCCGGGTGAGGGATTTTCCATTTACCACACCCGGATGTCGACACATATCCCTCCCCCTGAGCATTTGCGCCATCTCCTGAATCATCTTCCTAGAAGTCACTACTAGATGGCGCAAATGCGAACTGACATCTCTATTACATTTACTAGTCATACCGTGAGCATCTTTTCATCTTGGGGCGACAGCCCCAAAGGANNNNCATTTGTTCCATCTCCTGAACCATCTTCCCCGAAATCACTACCAGTTGGCGCAAATGCGAACTGACATCTCTATTACATTTACTAGTCATATACCATCAGCATCTTTTCATCTTGGGGCGACAGCCCCAAAGGG
>NZ_LMBX01000001.1:0-289352 GCF_001439605.1 Cytobacillus praedii | reverse complement strand
CATTTGTTCCATCTCCTGAACCATCTTCCCCGAAATCACTACCAGTTGGCGCAAATGCGAACTGACATCTCTATTACTTTTACTAGTCATATACCGTCAGCATCTTTTCATCTTGGGGCGACAGCCCCAAAGGGGTTTTCCCATCTCCATATCCTTACTTAATGTCAAGTCTTCCCAGCGGGAGCGACAGCCCCCACCAAATTCCCCATCTCACAAACACTTCCCCGAATTTCCCGCAAGATGGCAACTACAACTAACATCTTTATTTCCAACCACTTGTCTTATAACCTCAGCACTTTTATAAGCCGACTGATAGCCCAACACATTCCACAATAAAATGGCAATATTGTGAATCCACCTATCCTCTTTACCTACTAATTTCTAATTCCTCCCCATTCCATTTACCATTAAAGGTCAAATTCAACTTTCTGTCAGTGAGATTTGTCAACAAATCTTCATTTTTTTATTGGACAGAATGTCTCTTAAAATAAATCTATTCATTTCCTTAAAAATAAGAAGTTATTTTGATAATGCTTTTATTTATAGTTAAAAGTTCGTCTAAGTACCTTTAAATTTCGAACAAAACATGTTCCTCCATACATTGCTTTTATTTATCAGCCACTTTTGTTAGTTTATCGGTGACTTTTTCTATTTTACTGGCCACTTTTCCTCATTTATCGGCCACTTTCCTATTTTTACGGGCCATTCCTCATATTAGAGATAATTCCAGAAAATTTTTCAGGAAATACTTTAGTATTCCAATTAAAAAACTTCAACCAAGTGCATTTATCTGGACCTCAGAATTATTTACTCTCGTCTTCCTGTTACCGTCTATTTCAATTTCTAAGGAATTCGGGCAAACTTTTAATTAATCCGGTCACTTTCCTCCGTATTCCGATCAAAATTTCATTATTCCGGTCAAAATTTCATTATTCCGGTCATTTCCTCTCGTATTCCGGTCAATCCACTCCAAACTACCATTTTCCACAAAATAAAAAACACCTCCCAGTACAACTGGGAGGTGTCCTCTATAATTAAAAATGTTTATCCGAAACATTAATACGGTTTAGTGCACGCTGTAGAGCAAGTTCAGCACGCTTGAAGTCGATGTTTTCACGCTTCTGATCGTTCAGACGCTTTTCCGCGCGCTCTTTCGCACGAAGAGCACGATCAACATCAATTTCATCACTTTGTTCAGCAGATTGCGCCAAAATAGATACTTTATCTGGACGAACTTCTACAAATCCGCCACTTACTGCTACGATGTCTGTTTTACCTTGCGTTTTTAAACGAACGGCTCCAATCTGTAACGGTGCAACCATTGGAATATGACCTGGCAAAATTCCGAGTTCACCGCTCTCGGCCTTTGTACTTACCATTTCCACATCTGATTCATACACCGGGCCATCGGGAGTAACAACACTGACTTTAATCGTCTTCATTTTTTACCCTCCTGGTCCGAGATTAGACTTCTACACCCATTTGTTTTGCATTCTCAATCGCGTCTTCAATGCGGCCAACTAGACGGAATGCATCTTCTGGAAGGTGATCATATTTACCTTCAAGAATTTCTTTAAAGCCTTTAACTGTTTCTTTAACAGGTACGTATGAACCTGGCTGGCCAGTGAACTGTTCAGCCACGTGGAAGTTTTGTGATAAGAATACTTGAATACGACGCGCACGCTGTACAACAAGCTTATCTTCATCAGAAAGCTCGTCCATACCAAGGATTGCGATAATATCTTGTAATTCTTTATACTTTTGCAATGTTGACTGTACTTGACGAGCAACAGCATAATGCTCTTCCCCAACAATTTCAGGTGACAATGCACGAGAAGTAGAAGCAAGTGGATCCACCGCAGGGTAGATACCCATTTCAGAAAGCTTACGCTCAAGGTTTGTTGTTGCATCTAAGTGAGCGAAAGTTGTAGCCGGTGCCGGATCCGTATAGTCATCGGCCGGTACATAAATCGCTTGGATAGAAGTAACAGAACCTACGTTAGTAGATGTGATACGCTCTTGTAATTTACCCATTTCAGTAGCAAGAGTTGGCTGGTAACCAACGGCAGAAGGCATACGGCCTAGTAGCGCTGATACTTCAGAACCTGCTTGTGTGAAACGGAAGATGTTATCCATGAAGAAAAGAACGTCTTGTCCTTGGTCATCACGGAAATATTCTGCCATTGTCAAACCAGTTAAGGCAACACGCATACGTGCACCTGGCGGCTCGTTCATCTGACCGAATACCATCGCAGTTTTCTTAATAACGCCTGAATCAGTCATTTCATGGTAAAGGTCATTACCTTCACGAGTACGCTCACCTACACCAGCGAATACAGAAATACCGCCGTGCTCTTGAGCGATGTTATTGATTAATTCCTGGATTAAAACGGTTTTACCTACACCGGCACCACCGAATAGACCGATTTTTCCACCTTTAATATATGGAGCAAGCAAGTCTACTACCTTAATTCCAGTTTCAAGAATTTCTACCTCTGTTGAAAGCTGCTCAAAATTAGGTGCTTCCCTATGGATAGAGTCACGACGACCATCACCAGAAAGAGCCGGGTCTAAGTCGATTGTTTCACCTAATACGTTAAATACACGGCCAAGTGTAACATCACCGACAGGTACAGAAATTGGTGCACCAGTATCAATAACTTCACTACCACGTGTTAAACCGTCAGTAGATGACATTGCAATGGTACGAACTGTATCATCACCTAAATGAAGGGCAACTTCAAGGGTTAAGTTGATGTCAACTTCAGATTCATTACGCGCTTTATTTACGATTGTCAATGCGTTATAGATCTCAGGAAGTTGTCCGCTTTCGAACTTTACGTCAACAACTGGACCCATAACTTGAAGAACGCGTCCTTTGTTCATCTTTTTCCCTCCGTTCATTTCAACACACAAAAGAGCAAGGGACCAGCTGGGCCCTTCTCCTTTGTACTAATATTTTATTTTTATTCCAACGCGGCTGCTCCGCCGACGATTTCGGTAATCTCTTGTGTAATTGCAGCTTGACGAGCGCGGTTGTAGATTAGGCTGTAAGAGTCAATAAGCTCTTTCGCGTTGTCAGTTGCACTTTTCATTGCGCTCATCCTTGCGGCATGTTCACTAGCTTTACTGTCTAGAAGTGCACCATAAATTAAACTCTCTGCATATTGAGGCAATAATACATTTAAAATCTCTTCTGCAGATGGTTCAAATTCATAAGATGTTAGTTTGTTAGATGTCGCAATATCGGTTAGTGGAAGAACTTTCTTCTCTGTAACATCCTGTTGGATTGCACTGACAAAGTGATTGTAGTACATGTATAGCTCATCAAATGCCCCATCAGCAAACATATTCACTGTTTTATTTACAGTATCTTTAATATCAGCAAATGTTGGCTGATCAGCTATTCCAGTAATGTCGAGAATAACGTTCATGTCACGTTTCACGAAGAATTCACGGCCCATCTTCCCTAAAGCGATAATCACATACTCATCTTTTGATTTATGGCGCTTTTGAATGGATTGGAATGCTAAACGCAAAACGTTACTGTTAAATGCCCCTGCAAGACCACGCTCACCCGTAATAACTAAATAAGCTGTCTTTTTAACAGGTCGAGAGCTTAACATCGGATGCGTTGCATCTTTACTGCCTAAGGCTATGGATGCTGTAACCTCTTGAATTTTATCCATGTAAGGAACGAATTTCTTCGCATTCGACTCCGCACGGTTAAAGTTAGAGGCAGATACCATTTCCATTGCTTTTGTAATTTGGCTCGTTTTCTTTGTAGAATTAATCTTACTTTTTATATCTCTTAATGATGCCACAGGTTCTCACCACCTTATTTCAAAGTTTGTCAGACCCCGATTATTCGGAAACTGCGAAAGATTTTTTGAATTCGTTGATCGCAGCAGCCATATCATCATCAGAAGGAAGTTCCTTCGTTGTAGCGATATGGTCTAACAAATCTTTGCGGTTGTGGTCTAACCAAGAAAGGTATTCTGATTCGAAACGACGAATATCCTGTACAGGAATATCATCAAGGAAGCCACGAGTTAGTGCATAAAGAATCGCAACTTGCTTTTCAACTTTTAATGGTTTATTTAGATCCTGTTTTAATACTTCTACTGTACGAGCACCACGGTTAAGTTTTGCTTGAGTAGCTTTATCAAGATCAGAACCGAATTGAGCAAATGATTCCAATTCACGGTAAGATGCAAGGTCAAGACGCAGCGTACCTGCAACCTTTTTCATCGCTTTAATTTGTGCGGATCCACCTACACGTGAAACAGAAAGACCTGCGTTGATCGCTGGACGTACACCAGAGAAGAAAAGGTCAGACTGTAAGAAGATCTGTCCATCTGTGATAGAGATAACGTTTGTTGGAATATATGCAGAAACGTCACCAGCTTGTGTTTCAATAAACGGCAATGCAGTGATTGAACCTGCACCTTTTGCATCGCTTAATTTAGCAGCACGCTCTAGAAGACGGCTGTGCAAGTAGAATACATCCCCTGGATATGCTTCACGACCTGGAGGACGGCGTAATAATAAGGAAAGCTCACGGTATGCAGCTGCTTGCTTTGTTAAGTCATCATATACAACTAATACATGCTTTCCATCTAGCATAAATTCTTCTCCCATTGAAACCCCAGCATATGGTGCCAAGTATAACAATGGAGCAGGCTGTGATGCAGAAGCTGTAACAACAATTGTGTAATCCATTGCACCATTCTTACGTAACGTTTCAACTAGTCCACGGACCGTTGATTCTTTTTGTCCGATGGCAACATAAATACAAATCATATCTTGTCCCTTTTGGTTCAAGATTGTATCGATCGCAACGGATGTTTTACCTGTTTGACGGTCACCAATGATTAACTCACGTTGCCCGCGTCCGATTGGCACAAGTGCGTCAATCGCTTTAATTCCCGTTTGAAGCGGCTCGTGTACAGATTTACGATCCATAACACCAAAAGCCGGGCTTTCAATTGGACGAGTTTTTGTTGTATTGATTGGACCCATTCCATCAACTGGCTGTCCTAGTGGGTTAACAACACGACCGATTAACTCTTCCCCAACAGGAACTTCCATGATACGTCCTGTACGGCGTACCTCATCCCCTTCACGAATTTCTGTGAATGGTCCTAAAATGATAATACCAACGTTATTTTCTTCAAGGTTTTGCGCCATACCCATAACGCCGTTTGAAAATTCAAGAAGCTCTCCAGCCATGACATTGTCGAGGCCATGAGCACGAGCGATACCGTCACCAACTTGGATAACTGTACCTACATCACTCACTTGAATTTCCGACTGATAGTTTTCGATTTGCTTTTTTATCAGCGCACTGATTTCTTCAGCTTTGATGCTCATGAGTTTCACCCCTATCTACGAATCTTATCCTAATAATTGACGTTCCAGACGATCTAGCTTACCGCGCAAGCTGCCGTCGAAAATCCGGTTTCCGATTCGAAGCTTGATGCCGCCGAGTAAATTAGTATCTACGATATTGTCAATGCGAAGTGATTTCTTGCCAACTTTTACTGCAAATGATGAAGACAGCGCTTCACATTCCGCGTCTGTTAACGGACGGATTGAGTAGACCTTTGCCTCTGCAATGCCTCTTGCATCATTTGCCATATTTACAAAGTGATCCGCCACATCAGAGATTTCATCTTCACGATGGCGTTCAATTAAAAGCATTAACGTATTTGAAACGAATGTATTTACAGATGCAAATGCATCCTTTATAATCTCCTTCTTCTTTTCAATTGAAAGCTTTGGAGACTTAAGCACCGCATGTAATTCGGAAGTTTCATTCATTACTTGTTTCACTGCACGAAGCTCTTCTTCCATCTGGTCAAGAAGCTGATGTTCATTTGCAAGCTGGAAAAGAGCTAACGCATAGCGCTTTGCTACCATAGAGCCCGTCATCGCTCTTCTCCTGCCTCTTGAATGTATTCGTTAATAAGCTTCTCTTGATCCTCTGCACTTAATTCCTTCTCAATTACCTTTGAAGCAATTAATACAGATAGTGAAGCCACTTGTTCGCGAATAGCTGCAACCGCTTGTTCTTTCTGCTGTTCGATCTCAACCTTAGCAGATTGCTTAATACGCTCAGATTCCGCACGTGCAGCAGCAATGATTTCCTCACGCTGTACATCGCCTTGTTTCTTTGCGCTTTCAATTAAGCCTTGCGCATCGTTGCGTGCTTCTTTTAGAAGGTTTCTTTGCTCTTCTAAAAGCTTTTTCGCTTCTGTACGGCTTTGTTCAGCCGACTCGATTTCATTTGCAATATGATTTTCACGTTCTTTCATGATGCCCATTAATGGACCCCATGCAAACTTTTTAAGCAAAAGTAATAAAATAATAAACGCGATCAACTGGTAAATCATATCTCCACTGTTAAAACCGGTTGATGCACCTAATACTAAACTGTTTGATAACACCCTCGATTCACTCCCTTCAAGAGCTATAAGAAATGCAATAACGATGTTTCATTTATATAAAACTTAGATTTTTTTCATTTTTAAGGCATAAAGGAATGGCGAAGGTCCTCATCGAATGATCTTCGCCATTTTCAAATTGTTTAACTAGGAGTTACTGTCCAACAACCATGAATGCGATAACTACTGCGATGATTGGTAGTACCTCTACTAGACCTACACCGATAAACATTGTTGTTTGTAGCATTCCACGAGCTTCAGGCTGACGAGCCATCCCTTCAACTGTTCTTGAAATGATAAGACCGTTACCGATACCAGCACCTAGTGCTGCTAAACCTACTGCGATTGCTGCTGCTAATAGACCCATTCTAAATTTCCTCCTTGAATTGTATAATTAATTTTTTTTATTTGTGTTTTGTTCAAAATTGAACAGGGTATATATTAATGGTCTCGGCTCACTTTGTGTGCCATATAAACCATAGATAACATACAGAAGATAAACGCCTGGATTCCACCGATAAAGATTGAGAATCCTTGCCAAGCAACCGTTGGAATGATTGCTGCAAATTTGCCGGCCCAGCTGCCAGCAGCTAGAGAACCAACTAGTAATGATAGGAGAATTTCTCCAGCATAAATATTTCCATAAAGACGCAGACCTAATGTGAGGGCATTGGCAAATTCCTCAACAATCTTAATTGGAGACATGATCCAGAATGGCTTAAGGAATTCACGTCCATAACCGCCTGCTCCTTTTGCCTTAATTCCAAAGAAATGCGTTAAGGCTAAGAGCATTAGAGACAAAGTCAATGTAATTGCGGGATCAGCTGTTGGTGATTTCCACCAGAGTTCCCCGTTATAAGTTATTGAAAATGGCAGACCAAGCATATTGGAAACAAAAATATACATAATCAATGTTAAAGCAAGCAGATGGAATCGTCCGCCATCCTTCCAATCCATCGAACTGTTAATAATGCCTTTCACAAAATCCATTACCCATTCGAGTATATTTTGCATCCCTGTAGGTTTCATGGCTAACTTCCTAGTAGCGAGAACAGCTATAATAAATACAACTGCACTAGCAACCGTAATCATCATAATATTCCCCAAGTTAAAGGTTAAGCCCATAAACTCACGTAAAGGAGCTCCATGATGCATTAATATTCACCTCTCTTCCCCGCTATTTACGTAAATGAAAAGTTTGAAGAAAAAAATCTATCATAATGACAACATATGAAGTCATTAATCCAATTACAACACTGATCAGATGGAACTTCTCGGGATATTCCATTGCAGCAAACACAGCAAGTACTGCCATTGCCATTCTGGTAACCATTCCGAGTGAGCGTATCTTCTCACCGTTTGCGACCGCATTGCCAAATTGCTCTGTTTTTCTTGCTAGAATCCACAAGTTAAACAAACTACAGGAAGTACCCAATACTAATCCTAAAAAGATAGATTGGTAAGAAGTAAATCCCCAGCCAAGAACATAAATTGACAACAATAAAAATATGTATTTTCGTTGTCTCACATAGGTAGCTTTTAATTCTGGCATTATGATTTATTCTCCTGTAAAAAAATGATGGACTGCTTTGTATGGGTTGCGGTCTTTTGATGCATGAAAACGCATTCCCCCTCACTTTGAGGTGAATGGTAAGTGGGTTTTGAGGTGTTACTAATTACCATTAGCAACATGCAGACGTGGGAATAATGACTGCCCAAAATTATGAAAACCCTATCATATTATACCCTTTGTAAGCATACAATAGGGGCTTGTCAATGTCAATGCATTTAAATTGAAAAAAGTCATATATATCAAGGGAAAGAAAGTACGTTCACATTATTTTCATAATAATTTGAATCTTACCTATTGAAAAAGGGGCGAAGTTCTGCTACGCCCCTTTTATCAAGTATTTCAGGGTTTTCCATGCAGTTGAAATAGCATCTTTTTTGACACTTATTTTTTTAGTTTTTCTTTAATCGGGTGGAATGATGATGATTCCATTTCACCATTTGGTAATATATACAAGTAGGATTCAAGCGCATCCTCTCTGCCCGCTTTTTTCGCAAACACCTTAATTTTATAAAGACCAGGCTCTGGGAGCTGATCGCTTTTTATCTCCTGCAAAAGCTGCCCTTTTCCTACTCCTCTTTTCCAATCAAGGAAATCAATAAATCGCAGACTATCCGCATCAAACATCGCAATCCCGAATTCCTCTGCCCCTCCCGGCAGATACACTTCATATCGGTACGTATCTGGCTTATCTCCCTTTCCAACCCCAAATCCCATGACTCTTGGATAATTGGGTTCTTCAAGAACATAGATATATGGGATATTGATTTCTTGTGATCCTGCTTTCAATCTAATTGTTCCATCATATACCTTCTTTTTAAATACATTTGGGTCAACAGCTAACTTTAGCTCAAGGCGCTTTTTTTCTCCTGGCTTTAAATAGAAGGAAAATGGAAGCGTCCAGCTTAGGCCATTTTCTGCATGCGGAATGGAAAATGAGTACGAAAGGGAAGAATCACTGATATTTTCTACTGTTAGATACCCATTATGCTCGTGCATACGATCGGCTAGTTGAAATTTACCAAACTGTAATGAAGCAGGCATAACGAGTGAATTCGATTTTAAAGCCTTTTCCATTTGGATTCTTCCTGCTCCCTGTTCATACGTTCGGTAAGGCTTTCCTTTTTTGTTTAGGAGCGGTTTTGCTGTATTCATGAGTACGGCTTTAATTTTTTCAGGACCCCAATCAGGGTGGGCTTGCTTAATAAGTGCGCTTGCTCCCGCTACATGAGGAGCAGCCATACTCGTTCCTTGCAGAGGCAAATATCCCCCTGGTACCGTACTATTAATTGCGACACCTGGCGCAACAATGTCTGGTTTGATTTCCCATGTTGACGTTACAGGGCCACGGGAACTGAAATCAGCAAGAACATCCTTTTCTTCTATTATATATGTTCTTGCAAAAATCCTTTCTTTGGAGAGTTTCTTTCTAAGCTGCTCCCCATTCGTTTTTGATAACGCAGTTACCGGAATTGGCAATTCCCTTTCTAAATTCCCGAAAAAGTTACCCTTCGTATTATTGTAAATAACGACTGCTTTTGCCCCTGCTTCGAATGCATTTAATCCCTTTTCTGTAAAGGTAAGCTCTCCCCTTTCTACAAGAACGATTTTTCCTTTAACATCCTTCAGTTCTTCCTTTTTACCTAATCCACCATAAACCATTTCATGTGATTGATTGAATTCCCAATCAACCGACCCTTGAAGCGGCTCAAGCCTGAGCTTCTGACCTGATACCTCCAGCAAAGGAATATGTATGGACGGTGTTGATGCACCGACGGAGATTGCTCTTGAAGCTGTACCTGGTGAACCAACTGTCCAATGATTCGGGCCGGAGTTGCCAGAAGATGTCACTGCTGTTATCCCTTTCTCTACGGCTTTATTTAGTGCCATGCTTATCGGGAGATCTGGACCATTCACGTTGTTGCCCAATGACAGGTTTAAAATATCAACCTTATCCTTTATTGCCTGATCGATTGCGGCAATGACCTGTTCCGTAGTCCCGCTGCCTCCGGGACCAAGCGCCCGATAAGCGATAATCGTCGCTTCTGGTGCTACTCCCTGAATTTTCCCATTTGCTGCGATAATCCCAGCCACATGAGTTCCATGCAGCGTTCCTTCTCCATCAGCTGCATTTGTTTCCATCGGATCATCATCTCCATCAACTAAATCATGCCCGCCCCCATAGTTGACTCTTAAATCTGGGTGGGTGTAGTCGATTCCCGTATCAATGATTCCAACTTTTACTCCTTTTCCTGTTAACCGCTGATTTTTTTGATCAAAAAGTCCGCGTACTTCCTCTCCGCCAATTATTTTTATACTCTCTTCTGCATGAACCCTATACGTATTAACTGGAGAAATGATTGAAGTGTTCGCTTTTTTCGAAAGCTGCTCAATTTCAGCCTGCTTTCCCTTTACCGAAAAGCCAGCTATCGCGTATTTATAAATATGTCTTAGCTTTAATTCTGGAATCGAACGAACGAGCTTTTTAATTTCTTCCTCACTTTTTTCTTCGGATAAAACAACAATAGAAACCTTTTCCATGTCAGGGGATTCCAACGGAATTTGCGGGTGATTTAATGTCTGTGCGAATGCCGCCGATTGAGATAGAACCAGGAGGATGACCGTTAATACCGAGATGATCTTTTTCATAGAAAGCACCCTTTTTTGTAATAGGGTTTTCAATTTAATGGGGGATTATGTGAAGATGTAAAAATAAGAAAGGCTAACCTTAAAATTAGGTCAGCCTTTCATTATGAAATATCGACGGCAATTACTTCGTTCCGAATAAACGATCTCCTGCATCACCAAGTCCTGGAACAATGTAGCCATGATCATTCAGCTTTTCATCAAGCGCAGCAATGTAAATATCTACATCTGGGTGTGCCTCTTGCAGCACTTTCACTCCCTCTGGAGCAGCAACGAGGCACATGAATTTAATATTTTTGCCTCCACGCTTTTTCAAAGAGTTAATTGCTTCTACCGCAGAGCCCCCTGTTGCAAGCATTGGGTCAACCACGATGAAATCTCTTTCTTCCACATCACTTGGAAGCTTTACGTAATATTCGATTGGCTTCAATGTTTCAGGATCACGGTATAGTCCAATATGACCAACCTTTGCCGCAGGGATAAGCTTTAATATTCCATCAACCATCCCAATTCCCGCACGAAGGATTGGAATGATCCCCATCTTTTTACCAGCCAAAATTTTCGATTTTGTCCGGCTCACTGGTGTATCAATTTCTGTTTCCTCAAGCGGCATATCTCTTGTGATTTCGAATGCCATTAATGTTGCAACTTCATCAACAAGTTCGCGGAAATCCTTCGTTCCTGTCGCTTTATCACGAATATATGTAAGTTTATGCTGAATAAGGGGGTGGTCAAATACGTATACTTTTGCCATGGAAAATTCTCTCCTTTTCAATATGTAAAATAGGTTCGTTCTAACACTTCGTCTAATTTTACAGAAAAAAAATAATCAGGGCAACTATGAGTGTAAAAAGTTTAAAATTCGTTAAAAGTTTTTTGTATGGATAATTTTCTAGTATTTTCCTCAATTAATCTAGTACTTACAATCAATTTTTCTTGTTATTAGGCAAATACCCTTTGGGATTGTCTTTATCTAGCAGTCTCCTACTTTTATCTAGCATTTCAATCATTTTATCAAGCATCATTTTTGTTTTATCTAGCATTTAAACTTTGTTCTTCTTTATCCGCTAAAATTCTCCAATAAAAAAACTGCCCTTCCTTTTCGAAGAGCAGCCTGTATAGATTATCTTTCAGGATATAAAGTAAAGTTGCTTGTTAATGCTTCGACACGCTTGCTTGCCTCTTCAAGCTTGCCTTCATCTTCATGATTTTTCAATGTAAAGGCAATAATTGATGCAATTTCTTCCATTTCCTTTGCACCGAAGCCACGTGAAGTAACCGCTGCTGTCCCGATGCGAATACCGCTTGTTACAAATGGACTTTCTGGATCGAATGGAATCGTATTTTTATTTACTGTGATGCCCACTTCGTCTAGCACCTTTTCAGCAATTTTTCCAGTTAAGCTGAGTGAACGAAGATCAACGAGCAATAAATGATTATCCGTACCGCCAGAAACAAGGTCAAGTCCTTCTTTCTGAAGACCTTCTGCCAGATGCTTCGCATTAGCAATGATTTCACCAGCATACCCTTTGAAATCATCCTGAAGCGCTTCACCGAATGCGACTGCTTTTGCTGCAATGACATGCATTAGAGGACCGCCTTGGATACCAGGGAAAATCGACTTGTCAATTTTCTTCGCGTATTCTTCTTTACAAAGAATCATCCCGCCGCGTGGGCCGCGAAGTGTTTTATGCGTTGTTGTTGTGACGAAATCTGCATATGGAACTGGATTCTGATGAAGCCCTGCTGCAACTAGACCAGCGATATGAGCCATGTCCACCATTAAATACGCGCCAACCTCATCGGCAATCTCACGGAAACGCTTAAAATCAATTTCACGCGGGTATGCACTCGCACCAGCAACAATCAATTTTGGTTTATGCTCACGAGCCTTTTCGAGAACAACATTATAATCAATCAAATGCGTCTTTTCATCGACACCATACTCAACAAAGTTATATTGAACGCCACTGAAATTAACAGGGCTTCCATGTGTTAAATGACCGCCATGGGAAAGATTCATACCAAGGACCGTATCGCCTTGTTCTAAAATTGTAAAGTAAACAGCCATATTCGCTTGTGCACCTGAATGCGGCTGTACATTTACATGCTCAGCACCAAAAATTTGCTTCGCACGATCACGAGCCAGGTTCTCTACGACATCCACATGCTCACATCCGCCGTAATAGCGTCTGCCTGGATAGCCTTCAGCATATTTATTCGTCAACACAGATCCTTGTGCTTCCATTACTGCTTCACTTACAAAGTTTTCAGAAGCAATTAATTCAATCTTTGTTCTTTGACGTCCTAACTCATCTTGAATCGATTGAAATACTTGTTCATCCTGTTGTGCTAAATGCTTCATTATAGAATCCTCCCTTTTCGACTAAGCTCTTTTCAATAGATATGTAACGTCCTATTTTGAAAATTCTATTATATCTTATCATGTTTTTGTGACGAAAAGAAGAATAGAAACGATTGTAAGCGGATTTCTCATCTAAAAGGAAAAGCCGTTGCATTTTGCAAAGGCTTCTACTATCTGCATGACTCATTCGCTTGGCTTCGTTCATACACAGCACGGGCACCGCCTATAAGCTTTGGCCTCGTTTTTGCTAATGTCACATGGGCTTCCCCAATACATTTCTGTGTGGTTCTTATCGGGACAGCGACATGCTTTAAGTGCATACCAATGAATGTATCTCCGATATCCATACCTGCATCAGCAGTGATATGTTCAACCATAACTGGATCATTAAGGTGTTCAAACGCATAAGTAGCCATTGCTCCGCCAGCTTTTCTTACAGGAACCACGCTTACTTCGGAGAGCTGTCTTTCTTCTGCAATTTTCCGTTCAACAACTAACGCCCTGTTCAAGTGTTCACAGCACTGGAACGCTAGAGCAACGCCTGTTTGTTCCTGAAATATTTTCAGCTGGGTAAAAATCATTTCTGCCACTTGCTCTGTGCCAGCCGTGCCAATTTTCCTTCCAGCCACTTCACTTGTGCTGCAGCCGATAACAAATAGATGCTTGTCTGTTAGCTGAACTTGTTCAGCAAATTCACGAATAATGGTATTCAGCTGTTCTTCCCATGTTTGAATGGATTCCGTCATAAAGGCTCACCCTTTCTCGGAAGTTTTGTTTCTATTTGTTTTCGTAGTCTTTAATTTTTCCAACACGGTTTTCATGGCGTCCGCCTTCATAATCCGTTGTCAGCCAAACCTTTGCAATTTCCCTGGCCAATCCCGGTCCAATGACACGTTCTCCCATAGCAAGCATATTGCTGTCATTATGCTCACGTGTTGCTTTTGCACTGAAAAGATCATGAACGAGTGCACAGCGAATGCCCTTCACCTTGTTAGCCGCAATGCTCATGCCGATGCCAGTTCCGCAAATCAAAATGCCTTTATCAAATTCTCCGTTTGCAACCTTCTCCGCAACAGGAAGAGCATAATCAGGGTAATCAACAGACGTTTCGCATTCACAGCCAAAATCTTCAAATTCAATGCCCATTTCTTTCATTACATCTTTTATTTCCTCGCGAATATTTATTCCGCCATGATCTGATGCAATCGCTACTTTCATCTTTAATCCTCCTAAAAAAGTCTGTTTTCACAAATATTGTTGCTACATAAAATGAGTTGGTAGAGGTTGATTTGCGCTTCAGGGTACTCGCTTTCCGCGGGGTGGGCGCTGAGCCTCCTCGGCACTGCGTGCCTGTGGGGTCTCACCTGACCCACTTCTCCCGCAGGATGTTGAATAAGCTACAGTGAATAGTCATCGCACGAAGGAAATGCGTCAGCATTTTCGAGGAGTCTCGCACCTTCCGCTCCAGTCAACCAATTTTTTTACTGACCTATTTATCACATAACTTGGATAAAACAACAATCTTCTTGAAAAGTTCCTACTTTTATTACCTGCCCTTATTTTGGCACAAAAAGCAAATATTATAAAGAGGGATTGGCTTGTAAAGACGAATAGAATATAAAAAAAAGCCTTCATAAATGAAGGCTGCATTGGATTAAATCTGAAATCTCGTAATGGTATTCTTTAATTTTTCTGCTTGTCCCTTGAGCTCATTTGCTAGGCACTCTACATTGGCCATTACCTTGGTCTGCTGTTCTGTTGCAGTTGCCACCTCTTGGGCACCTGCAGATGTTTCCTCAGCAATAGCTGCTACTTCCTGTGACTGTGTGGAAGTATGCTGAATGCTTTCCATTTGTCGATCGACTAATATCGTTATCGCTGAAACAGATTCAGCCATTTCATTTACAGTTTTTGTCATTTCTTCAATAACTTCATTTGTTTCCGTTCCTTTTTTCGCTTCACTGTTTGCCGTTTCCACTTGCTCTGAAATTTGGCGCACGACATTCTGGACTTCACCCTGAATGTTTTTAATTAATTCTGAAATGCCTTGTACAGCTGTGGCACTCTCATCTGCAAGCTTGCGGACTTCCTCTGCAACAACAGCAAACCCTTTCCCATGTTCACCTGCACGTGCTGCCTCAATCGAAGCATTCAAGGCAAGTAAATTCGTTTGTGCTGCAATGTCACCAACTAGCTGGATGATTTGTTCAACCCTTGCCGCATTTTCTTCCAAGCGTTTGACTGTTTGAAGAGATTGCTGATTTTCCTTGGCAAGATCCTCAATTCCTGAAATTAGGTCATGAATAACCTTTTTAGAATTATAAAGATCCTGAACCATTTCTGTCGATACTAATTCAGATGCCTTAGCCTTTTCTTGAACCTCTTCAGCAATTCGGATTACATCTTCAACTGATTCAGCTGTTGATTGAATGGAAATTGCTGAATTATCCGCACCTAAAGAAATTTCGTTGATTGTTCTAGAAATAGCATCGACTTGATCTGCTGCAAAGGATGATTCCTTTGAAATAGCAATCACTTTATCATTTGTTTCACGGAAATTCTCATCGATTTGGTGAACCATTTCCCTTAAGTTTGAAAGCATATCATTGAAAGCCATTCCAAGCGAACGAATTTCATCATCCGATTTTGCCAGTTCGACATCGTCTTGAATATTTCCTTGAGCTGCTTTTAATGCCATTTTCTCTAACTTTTGTAAAGGTTTCACAATAAAGCCTGCTGCGAAAAAGGCCAATATCCCTGACCAAATAACTCCAAGACTAAGCGTAATGATTGTAAACCACACTTCCCCAAACGGAAGGGAATCCTGAATCAGCGGGTATAAAAAGTAAATAAAGAAAGCACTTGTTGTATATGTAATAATCGCCAAAGTAGTAATAAACAGTACAAGTTTCTTTCTTAAGCCAAATTTATATTGATGTTTCTCCCCCATTATTGTCCCCCTGCTTACCTATTTTCTTTTTGTAGCCGATGAATCATTTTTATAATCATGTCATTCATTTCATTATACGTGTGTCTGTATTGTTCAATTGGCCCGCCAAAGGGATCGGCAATATCACCCTCGCTATTTCCAATTGCAAATTCCTTTAAGGTAAAGGTTTTCCCAGCAGCATCTGGAAACATACTGATTACGGCTGCTTTATGGCTTGCAGTCATCGTGATAATATAGCTCGTCCAATTCACAAGCGTATCATTAAGCAGCGATGCCTGATGGGAATTAAATAGGATCCCATTCTCCGCTAGAACTTTCCTTGTATTTTCCGAAGCAGCACTCCCATCCGCTGCATAAACACCAGCCGATTTCACTTCAATTCCCGGGAGATTTCTGCTTTTCAAAATGGCCTCAGCCATCGGGCTCCGACACGTATTTCCTGTACAAACAAATAAAACGCGAGTCATAGCTGTGCCTCCTTTTCACCATTATAAGTCAAAACTCCCAGATTCAATAGTATTCTTCGACAAAAATTTTTTAAATACTTACAAAAAAAAAGAAAGGGGAGCACTCTTCCCTTTCTTAAAAAGAATTTTCGGCAAAGCTATGCTTCCTTTTAAAACTGGTTCGCTCCATCCATACAAGCCCAAACTATTTCTACGAGCGGTGTCAGGTACCGCTCATGAACACTTGTTAGCCTAAAAGCAGTTTAATTCCGAAGGCAAAGAGAATGCTGCCTCCGAGTGCTTCACTGTATGATCCCAACCATCCTTGGACCTTCCTCCCAATGAGTAAGCCAAGCCATGTAAGGATTGTTGCTGTTATGCCAAAGCATGCAAGTACAATAACGATTTGTGCCCCATATATGCCGAGAGTCAAACCAACTGAAAAGCTGTCTAAGCTAACGGTAAAGCCAAATAGAAGTAACCCCCAGCCAACTGGAGTGATCAGACTATTGTCTTCTTTTTTAAATCCTGACCAGATCATTTGAATACCTAATAGCAGAAGCAGTCCCCCGCCTACATAGGTAGCGAACTCCCCAAATTTATTGGATAAGAACTTGCCGGCAATCATCCCTAAGAGAGGCATCCAAATATGAAAAAAGCCTATGATCAAACCGATTTTGAAAATTTGTCTAAGGCGAAGTTTAAACATCCCCATCCCCAGACCAACTGAAAAAGCATCCATTGCTAGGGCAAATGCCATTAAGGATAGTGTGAATATTACACCAAACATTTCTCCCATTCTTCCTCCCCCTCGGACTTGCTAATTCAGCATATGCACGTCCAAAGGAATTTAGAAGAATAAACACAGTTAATTCCAAAGCTGCTTTAAGCAGAAATCCACAAAGTTATCAACAGTCTTCGATTGGATTATTTCCTAGTGGATGAAAAAAACCGCTCCTTCATTAGGAACGGCTTAGCTGTTTATCACTCGGTGCCCTGCTGCCTTCATTAGGCGATTCATAACCGCATGCCCCACACCTTCCTGGGGAAACATTTCACTAAAAAGCACATCGGCATTTGTATTATTAAATTTCCTTAACACATCATATAGAGAACTGGCTACAGAATCCAAGTCATCCCGTTTTCCACAGGCAATCACATAGTCTGCCTGATAGAAATTCACATTCTCCTCCGTTGTTAAAATCCCCACAGATAATCCTTCTGCTTTCTTTTTATTCACAAGCTCCTGGATATACTCCTTCGTTCCATCCACAAGAGTAAGCGGCGCATCGGGTGCATAGTGACGGTATTTCATTCCCGGAGATTTCGGAGCCTCCCCTTTATCCACAAGTGCTGGATCAACACTCACCTCACCAATCACCGCTTCTAGCTGCTCCTTCGTTACACCGCCAGGTCTTAAGATAACAGGAATGAATTCTGTGCAATCAACAACAGTCGATTCAACTCCCACACCGGTCGGTCCACCGTCGACCACCCCGGCAATCTTTCCATTCAAATCCTCCCACACATGCTCAGCTGTTGTTGGGCTTGGTCTTCCTGATCGATTGGCGCTAGGAGCAGCAATAGGAAGTCCTGATGCACTGATAATCGCTAACGCCACTGGATGATCTGGCATTCGGACTGCAACGGTGGATAAACCAGCTGTAGCATGATCAGAAAGTGCTCCCTCTTTCTTTTTAAAAATAAGTGTTAATGGCCCCGGCCAAAACTGCTTCATTAATTGTGCAGCTTTCTCAGGTATTTCTTCAACAAAGGCATTTAGCTGCTCTTCTTCGGCAATGTGGATAATAAGTGGATTATCACTCGGTCTCCCTTTTGCTGCGAAAATTTTTTCCACTGCCTCATCATTTTTCGCATTTCCTCCTAAACCATACACGGTTTCAGTTGGAAAAGCGACAACTTCATTGTTTATTAAAAGATCGGCAGCCTGTGAGATATGTGGATAACTACCTTGATCATCCACATATTTATCCACCGACCATCTTTTTGTATTCATTCGGCTCCACCTTCATTAATCACATAAATAAAAAACGATTATCCCTTTATTTCCCGTGATTTTTTCTGTTGTTTACTTTTGAAAGTATAAAAGAAGATAGAGGATAACTCAAGTATTATCCACAAATTGTGGATAGATTAAGCGTTTTTGTGAATAACTTTGGAAAGATACCCACAATTTAGATAGATATTTTCAAAAAGAAGGAGTTGTCCACAGTTAAAATGTGCTTTACATGTTCAGATTGAAAAAGCTCTGCAGGCAAGTTTTCTATTATTTCCTCAGTAAATCCAATCAAGCTGAATATTTCAAGTGAACTCTTTTTATTGGAGGCTAAATATAATGTCGTTAGCTGTCTGTCCCGGGCTAAAATGAATATTTGCTCAAAAAGAAGATATAAATCTTTTTCCGTAAGATCCGGCCTTATTGCAAGCGAACGAAGCAGCCCCACCTTTCCAAACGGCTCTATCCCAAGTGTGGCTTTCATTTCTTCCGCATGATTCTCCATGACTAAAAAGTAATCTATGGACGCTTGCACCCCATCCTTGCTTAATCCTGCCTCTTCTAAGAATAACTCCAATCTCGTAATATCCTCTATTTGTGCGCAGCGAATGATAGTTTCCATTTCGACCCACCCCATTTTTCATATTCTACTTCTATGAATATGGAAAAATAGAGAAAGTAGAACTGTTTTTAATAAGAAAAGCGCAAGCGCCTTGGTCATCGCCGTACAAACTAGAAGGGCCGGTTCTTTCGATATAGGAAACACGGTGAGCGAGAGCAAACCGATGTTGACGCAATCGTTGCGGAGGGGACCTGAAGTTTGATAGGCGATAGGACGCTTGCGCTAGACAATTCTCCAACTCCAAAGTTATACTTTCTTATTTTATAAAAAAAAGCCTTGTACACACCCAAGGCTTTCAGCTAAATAGGTTATCCCAAAGCTCTTTAATGAAAAACTTCACTTCTACCGGCTGCTCATCTTCTTCTACATATACAGGAGGTTCTTCCTCTTCTATCTCTTCTTTTTCTTCTACTTCTTCTTTTTCCTCTATTACTAGTTCCGGCTCTTCCTTTTTCTCTTCTGTTATTTCTGCTGTTTCTGTTTCGATCTTATTCGCTGCCTTTACCTCTGGTTCAGCAATAACCTGTTCTGCCTTTTCTCCTTCAAAGCCATCACTTACTGCCACACCGTTTGAAAAATCCAGAAAGCATAGCGGCGGAAATAATACACACCACCAGTTGGCTCCATTTCCGTCTCCAAGAGTGATTAAAATAGCTTCATACTCTCCAGCTGGATATAGGAACTGTCCATACAGTTTTGTAGGAAAGTCTACCTTTCCGAATTCAGCTGTTACAGACTGTGATAATTGTTTCCTTTCGACTACACTTTCTGCTATTTTCTGAATCTCTGGCAGACGTGAGCGAATTAAATTACGTGCCTCTTCAATTGACGTTAATTCTGCTACCCACTCTGTAATTTCCGCATTGACCGCATCCCTGACAAGCCTCTTAAGCGCCTGGTCCGATTCACTATCACTATTTGCTAGAATCCGCAGCCTAATAGCCTCATTCGGTATGACAAGCGGCTCATCCGCTATCACCTCGTTTTTCGGCATATATAGACTTGCTATCGTTCCTAAGCATAGAATAATAATATATAAATTCACGATAATTTTTGTTTTCAATTCTGACACCGCCCCTTCACTAACCCAGTGTGGACAAAATGACAGAATCTTAAACTACTAAAATTAAAAAAAGTGACCAGTGCCGCAGAAGAGCAAATCTGTTATATTCGCTCTTCTGCGGCAGTTACTTCTTTAAACTAAGTCCATTCGTTCGCGCATACGCGGATATCCAGGAATAGTGCCTAACACCGGATCGTGGCGAAGACAATTCGGTCTTTGCCGTTTATGTCATGCACAATTTCAATATCTGCCTGTGGAAAAGTCTGCACAAGTAATTCTGCGACTGCCTGGCTTTGCCCTGCCCCGACTTCAAAACCAACTAGCACCTCATTCTTTAATACTTCAGGCAGTGAATTGATTAACCTTTTGTATATATCAAGACCATCCGTACCAGCAAACAATGCACGATGGGGTTCATGCTCTAAAACGACCTCTGACATCCATTCCTTATCACTGATTGGAATATATGGAGGATTTGAAATAACAGCATCGAACTTTTTCCCGCTGGAGATTAACGGCTTCAGCAGATCCCCTTGGACAAATTGGATGTCTGCTCCTAGTACTTTTGCATTTTCTGCTGCTAAAGCTAGCGTCGGCTCATAAATATCTGTCGCTGTTACTTGCAAATCTGTTTTTTCAAGCTTCAGTGTAATAGCAATCGCACCGCTGCCTGTCCCAATATCAGCTATTTCAAGTGTCTTCTTTCCTCCAAATAGTCTATCCATTCGCTGTAAGGCACCATGAACCAGCTCTTCTGTTTCTGGTCGTGGAATAAGAACATCTTCATTAACGAGAAAGCTGCGCCCATAGAATTCTTCATAGCCAATAATATATTGAATTGGCCTCCCCTCCGCATGGAGAAGAATGGCCTTTTTAAAATCTTCGAAAATATTTGCATCCAACTCATCGCGAAGACACGCTAAAAAGCTGGAACGGTTCATACGCATAAAATGCTGCAACAATAATTCTCCCGCATTTTCATCCCGATTTTTCTCTTTTAAAAAAGAAGAAGCCCAATGGAGGGCTTCATATACTTTCATTGCTTCATTACTCATTAGAAGCACTTTCAAGCTTCGCAGATTGTTCTTCAAGGATTAGTGCATCGATGACTTCATCAAGCTTTCCTGAAAGAATTTGGTCTAGCTTTTGAATCGTTAAGCCAATGCGGTGATCGGTTACACGGTTTTGCGGGAAGTTATACGTACGGATCCGTTCAGAACGGTCCCCAGTTCCAACAGCAGATTTACGCACTTGGTCATATTCAGCCTGTGCTTCCTGCTGGAATTTATCATATACACGGGCACGCAATACTTTCATTGCCTTTTCTTTATTCTTAATTTGCGACTTTTCATCCTGACAAGAAACAACCGTTCCAGTCGGCAAGTGTGTCAGACGGACTGCTGACATGGTTGTATTAACACTTTGTCCGCCAGGTCCGCTTGAAGCAAATGTGTCAACTCGAATGTCCTTGTCATGAATTTCAATTTCCACTTCTTCCGCTTCAGGAAGAACAGCAACAGTCGCTGTTGACGTATGAATACGGCCGCCAGACTCTGTTTCAGGAACACGCTGTACGCGGTGCGCGCCATTTTCAAACTTCAATTTCGAATAAGCGCCATTCCCATTAATCATGAAGATGATCTCTTTATAACCGCCAACACCTGTCGTGTTCGCATCGATTACTTCTGTTTTCCAGCCCTGCATCTCTGCAAAACGGCTGTACATACGGTATAAATCGCCTGCGAATAGAGCAGCTTCATCTCCGCCTGCTGCTCCACGGATTTCCATAATAACGTTTTTATCATCATTCGGGTCTTTCGGAATGAGAAGAATCTTCAGACGTGCTTCAAGGTCCTCCACCTTCTCTTCAAGCTCGCTCAGCTCTTCCTTTACCATTTCACGCATATCTGCATCTAATTTTTCCTCAAGCATCGCTTTTGCATCTTGCTGCTGCTCGCGTACTTCTTTATATTCGCGATACACCTCAACAGTCTCTTGTATATCTGATTGTTCTTTCGAATACTCACGCAATTTTTTTGGATCATTTACAATATCCGGATCACTCAAAAGCTCATTTAATCTTTCATAGCGGTCCTCCACTGATTGAAGACGATCAAACACAGCATTTCACCTCTATTTTTCCATTAATCCTCGGATGGTATTTCCGGGTAGTCTATATAAAGTAGATTGTTTTTGTTCATTTATACACAAATCCATAACATTCTAATTATAGTATAGGTGAAAGATGACGTCAAAAACAAATTAAGAAAGGCATTTGTAACTGGCACAAAGGTTATCACGCAACTTTTTCATTTTATCGAGTCATTTTTCTTGTTTATCTCGCACTTTGTGAAATTTATCAAGCACTTCATCCATTTTATCGAGCATTTTTAGTTTCCGGACGCAAAAAAAAGCCTTCTGATTTACTCAGAAGGCTTCCAAATAAAATTAATCAAAGCAGTAATGTATCTTTTGAAACCCAGACCTCATTTCAATGACCTGCTTACGAATATTTGTTACTGTCTCTCTTCCTTCTAATACATTGACAATGTAGTCCGCTATAATATCCATTTCCGCTTCCTTCATGCCCAAACGTGTTATTTCGATGGTTCCGATTCGCAAGCCGCTTGGATAATCCCAATCCTCAGGCTTATCGCTAGGAATCAAATTTTTGTTCGTAATAATGTTGGCTTCCGCAAGCTTATGAGCGACATTTAAACCGCCGCCAAATCGTTTCACATCAAGAATGACTTGGTGTGTTTCCGTAAAGCCTTTATGGGAACCAAGGACAGAAATTCCTCGATTATATAGTGCCTTTGCTAGCGCCTTTGCGTTCGCAACAATTTGTGCCATATACTCATTGCCAAAAGCTAAAAATTCTGCTGCAGATGCCGCTAGAGCAGCTACCCGATTTACTTGATGTGTCGCTGCAAGCGCAGGAAAAATTGTGTCACAAATAGGCTTTGTTAACTCCGGATCGTTCCAGACAATGATTCCGCTCTGCGGGCCGCTGAAAGTCTTTCCGGCCGAACCAGTCATGATGCAGGCACCTTCATTTAGAGGATCCTGGAACTGCCCCCCGCCAATAAGACCAAGCTGATGGGCGCCATCAAAAAATATTTTCCCGCCCCATTCACTCACAATCTCTGACATTTCTTTTAGCGGAAACGGGAATAAGGTCATCGAGGCACCGAGTGTGACGAGCTTAGGCTTTACTTCCCTAGCAGCCTTTGCAAACTCATCCAAATTTACGACTAGGTCAACAGGATCCATGGGAACATCATATATGTTTAATCCGCGAATTCCTGCTGGCCCATCATACCGATTACTTGAGTGGCCGCCAAACTGCTGTGCAATCGTTAAAATATTATCCCCTGGCTTAGTTAATGCAGCATACACAGTCATATTGCCAATCATGCTTGCAACTAACCGATGATCGGCATACTTGCTTTTAAATACCTTTTTGAGCAGCTCCACACAGAGAGATTCAATTTCATCAATATACTTTGTACCAGAAAACCATCTTTGAGTTGGGCCGATATGTCCTTCTGCCGCCCTTGTTCCTACCTCAGATGCAAGTAATTGCCGGACAGTTGGGCTTGTTGGTGCTTCTGGCGCTAATAAATTGAGACATTCTTCTCCTCTCCAAATCGCATTCCGATCGACAGCATTGATGATTTCCTTTTGGATTAGACGTGGAGAACTGCTTCTTTCAATCATTTCTTTTGCCCAGTCCAGCACATTAGAATCATGAATTTCATAGTTTTTAACATCTTTAGTCATTGAACTCATTCTACTTCCTCCTCGATCATTGCATTAACTTAGAAACACCCATGGCTTTTTTTCCGCTGCATCAGATAAAGAACCTATGATTCTATCAAGTTGGGAGGATTCATGATTGGAAAAGACGTAGAAGTAGGATCTTCATTAAAACCAATATATCGCATTCTGGATAATCGGTCAATATATTAATCTGATTATTCCGTCATTAAAAAGCCAAAAAAAAGAGTATAACCTCTGTTATACTCCCGATTATCCATTATTTAAGTCGCTATCCGCTTCCCCAACAAGAATTCTTCCTAAGCTTAGCCAGTTTTCCTCCACTAAAGAACCAGCTAATGCAGAATCCTTTTTCTGGCTAGCTAGAATGATCGCTTGATGTTCTTCTAGTGATTGATAAGCATCAACTGAGCTGAATTTAGAAAACTCAAGGCGTCTGACCTTAGGCATGATTCTATCTAATGCCCGCTCAATTTCATCATTCCTTGATGCCTTTAGCAAAACGGCGTGAAATTGATCATCTGCTTCAACTGCACGAATAACATCTTTTTCTTCCAAAGCTTTACGCAGCTCCGAGTTGCTGACTTCCATTAATTGAATATCTTCATTAGTAATAGCAGGTACTGCTAGACGTGCCGCTAAACTATGTAAAGCAGCAACAACGGTAAAAGCGTTTTTCGCCTCCTCTAAATGAATCTCTGTAATCCGTGTTTGAGAACCTGGCAGCGATTCAACAAGTCCTTCATCCTCAAGCCTTTTTAGCGCCTCTCTAACAGGTGTTCTGCTGACGCCAAATACAGCTGCCAAATCCTTATCCTTTATCCGCTGACCTGGTTCTAACTCTAATGTAATAATTGCTTTCTTCAATGAATCATATACTTGATCTCTTAGTGCCGGCCGTTCAATCGCTTTAATTGTTTTCATGAAACCAATATATCAATCAGTTCAATATAAAGTCAACATAAATTACACTGACTTATATTTTACTATAGGAAGCTTGATTGGCGTTTCTCTTTGGGAAACATAACTATGCAAAATCATGCCGATAATAACAAGGAGCATGCCCACCCATGATACAAAGGTTGGCAGTGGCGCAGATAGTATCAGCCATTCACCAGAAACAGCAAATAATACTTCAAATGACTGAGTTGCTTCAACTGCAGCCAATTTAGACATGTTCCCCTTCACTAAGTCAGTTGCCTTGAAAAAGAGAACAGTTGCAATGACACCCGAACAAAGTGCGACTAGTAGGGATTGAACCGTTTGTCCAATGCTTGGGAGACCGACCGCTGCCGCACCATAAATTGAGAGAAGAAGCCAAAAGGGCAAGCTTGCTAATGTCATCCCTAGGACTCGCTGATAAGCATCCAGCCGATTCCCACATACCTCCATCATCTTGCGATTCCCGAGCGGATAGGCGAAGGAGGCAAGAATGACCGGTAAAACACCCCACATAAACGCTTGTGCTGACAAACTATCTGCTTGATCCCCTTGCATGATCCCCACCCCAATTAAGATAAGCAGAGACATCATTAAGCCAACAAAGGGAATTCTCCCACGGACCTTTACAGACCCACTTTCCATTTTCTTTGTCTCAAAAAATAAAGGGGCAAGCAAGGATCCTGAAATAATGGTTATTTGCCAAGTCCCCGCAACAAGCCATCCAGGTCCATAAGCTGCAGCAAAGCTTAATGGAGCATAGAATAAAACAAAGCCAATAAAGCTCCATAAAAGCCAAACACCTGGCCTTCTTTTCATCTCAAGCAAAAGAGGCTTCAGATTTCTCCTGCATACAACAATCATAAGCAGGAATGGGACCATAAATAAATAGCGAAGTGAGGCACTCCAGATCCAGCTGCCCCCTGAAAGCTCCATGGACCGATTTAAAATAAAAGTAAAGGCAAAAAAGAAAGCAGCAAAAATACCAAAAATGATTGGACGCAATGCATTTCACCCCGGATGTTAGATAATTTCGTCAATTTTACATATAATTAATATATCGCATTTTGGTTTTTAATCAAGTTTTTTTGAACCTGCTTGAATAAAAAAATGCAAATTGTTTTTATCAGCTCTATCATCCAAACCTAATTTTTGTCCATAAAAAAACTGTCTGAACAAATTCAGACAGAATTAACATATGCATTATAAAATTGAAGTTGACGTTTCCTGTCCGTAGCTGATACTAGGAGATTTCGGTACTTCATGATGGTGGCGGCACCGAGGCTCGTATGCTTCAGAGGCACCAACTAAAATAACTGGATCATCATAGGAAGCCGGTTTGCCATTAATCAGTCGCTGGGTACGGCTCGCTGGCGATCCGCACACCGCACAAACAGCTTGCAGCTTTGTAACTAATTCAGCAATTGCCATCAAAGCTGGCATCTGGCCAAATGGCTCTCCGCGGAAATCCTGATCAAGACCGGCTGCGATCACTCGATGGCCGCTATTAGCTAGGTGCTGTATCACCTTCACAACCTCTGAATCAAAAAATTGGACTTCATCGATAGCAATCACATCAATTTCGGAATTTATATGTTGAAAAATATCGGTTGAATGGGAAATCGGGATTGCTGTAAAAGCAGTTCCATTATGGGAAACAACTTCTTCATCACTGTAGCGATTGTCGATTTGCGGTTTAAATACGACAATGCTTTGTTTAGCGAATTGGGCTCTGCGCACACGGCGAATCAGTTCCTCTGATTTTCCAGAGAACATGCTTCCACAAATGACTTCCACCCACCCATGATGCTTCATCACATACATGAACTCACCTCTCCTCCTTACACTGTTGCACTCTATATTATTATCTCTAAGTATCTTAAAATGACACATTAGAGGGGATAATTAGGTATGAAAGACAATAAAAAACAGGCAAGAAAGAAAACTTGCCTGTTTTGGTTGTTATTATTGTTGCTTAATGCCGTATTTTTTATTGAAACGATCAACACGTCCGCCAGCTTCAGCGAATTTTTGACGTCCTGTATAGAATGGGTGGCATTCAGAACAAGTTTCAACACGGATCTCTTTTTGAACAGACCCTGTTTCGAACTCGTTACCGCAAGCACATTTCACCATTGCTTTATTGTAATTTGGATGAATTCCTGCTTTCATTCTTTTCATCTCCTTCCGCCCTGAATCATACTGAAACAGAGTATATAGTACGGGCAATCATGATGATGCCGTATAATCTAAAAACACACTGGAATTATTATAACAAGGGCAAACCCATTTTGCAATATTTGATTTCCTGTTTCCTTAGAAAGGGAAATAATTGGTTAAAAAAATCCCCTATGATATTACTTAACTCCGTTTTTCTTTGCCTTCATTTCCTCTGAAAGATTAGCGAAAAATTCCTCATTTGATTTTGTCTGTCTTAGCTTGCGCAAGAATTTCTCGGCAAAATCAGGTGAATCAGACATTGATTTTCTAATTGCCCAAAGCTTGTCCAAATGATCCTTCTGGATAAGAAGCTCCTCTTTACGCGTTCCTGAACGGCGGATATCGATCGCAGGGAAAATTCTGCGTTCAGCAAGTGAACGATCAAGATGAAGCTCCATGTTTCCTGTCCCTTTAAATTCTTCATAGATCACATCATCCATACGCGAACCCGTATCAACAAGAGCTGTGGCAAGAATGGTTAAGCTTCCGCCTTCTTCAATATTACGGGCCGCACCGAAGAAACGCTTCGGACGGTGGAAAGCAGCTGGGTCAATCCCCCCTGATAAAGTTCTTCCACTAGGCGGGATTACAAGGTTGTAGGCTCTTGCTAGCCTAGTAATACTGTCCATTAAAATGACAACGTCACGTTTATGTTCAACAAGACGCATTGCGCGTTCAAGCACAAGCTCTGCCACTTTAATGTGATTTTCTGGAACCTCATCAAATGTCGAGCTAACGACATCCCCTGCAACAGAACGTTCAATATCTGTTACTTCCTCTGGACGCTCATCAATCAATAACACGATTAACTCAACGTCAGGATGATTCGTTGTAATACTATTGGCAATTTCCTTTAAGAGCATCGTTTTCCCAGCTTTTGGCGGGGCAACAATCAATCCGCGCTGACCAAATCCTACCGGAGCAAGCACATCCATAATTCTAGTTGATAAATGCTTAGGCGTAGTTTCAAGCTTCATCTGTAAATCTGGATATAAAGGAGTTAATCCAGGGAAATGCACACGTTCCTTCGCTGTTTCTGGGTCATCTCCGTTAACAGCTTCTACTTGAAGAAGGCCAAAATAGCGTTCATTCTCTTTCGGCGGACGAACTTTCCCAGAAACCTTATCTCCATTTCTTAAATCGAAGCGGCGGATCTGAGAAGCGGAAATATAAATGTCCTCAGAGCTTGGAGAATAGTTGATTGGGCGTAAAAAACCAAAGCCTTCTGACTGAATGATTTCAAGGACACCTTCCATAAAGAAGTAGCCTTCCTTTTCTGCACGAGCCTTTAAAATAGCAAATATTAATTCCTTTTTTGTTAATTTACTGTAATAAGATACTTTATATTCACGCGCAAGCTCATAAAGCTCTTTCAGCTTCATATTTTCTAAACTTGAAATATTTAATCCCATATAGACACCACACTTTTGAATTTTCAATCTCTTTTTCGATATACGCACAAATAAAACCATAAATATGGAATAGAAAAAGGGATTTTGTTTTTACCTGAGGTAATGAATTCTACTAAAAGTAAATAAAGAACCGAGGATAGACCGAAAAAAGGAGCTATATTTCTATCATTACTAAGTTGAATGAGCATTTTTTTGAGGATTCCTCTACTACTTGAAAAGCAATTTCTATTTTACCCCTTAATACGAGGTTTCACAACTATATTTTATATTGAAGAAATAAGGAAGGAGTAATGAAATGATAGGTCTGGCTCTTCGCCAGACCTTTTTTATTAGCTATTTTTGCAAAAAACATTCTTACTAATTAAACATAATCGGCAGAGACTGACTTCCGTTCCGGTCAACTAAGCCTTTGGCATTAACGAATAACAAGATTTGGTTTTTTCTTCAGGCTATGACGGCCTTCGATAAAACGTACTGTTCCTGATTTTGCACGCATAACGATTGAATGCGTAGAGCCGTAAGAGCCTTTAAATTGAACACCCCTTAACAGCTCGCCATCAGTTACACCAGTAGCAGCAAAAATGGCATCATCGCCTTTTACTAGATCTTCCATAAGAAGAACCTTGTTTATATCTAGCCCCATTTTCTGACAGCGCTCAATTTCAGTATCATTTTGCGGAATTAGCTTTCCTTGGATTTCTCCTCCAAGGCATTTTAAAGCAACTGCTGCTAGTACACCTTCAGGAGCCCCGCCAGAACCAAACAAAATGTCTACGCCTGTATGATCAAAAGCTGTGTTAATTGCACCAGCCACATCCCCATCATTAATCAGCTTAATTCTTGCCCCTGCTTCACGAAGCTGGCTGATGATATAATCATGTCTTGGACGATTTAATACAGTTGCAACAACATCAGAAATATCTTTGTTCTTTGCCTTTGCGACAGCTTTCAGGTTATCAATAACTGAGGCATTAATATCAATTTGACCCACTGCTTCAGGACCTACAGCAATTTTGTCCATGTACATATCAGGTGCATGAAGCAAATTGCCATGGTCAGCAATAGCCAAAACTGCTAAAGCATTCCAGCCACCAGATGCAACAATATTTGTTCCTTCAAGTGGATCGACAGCGACATCTACGCGAGGACCATAGCCAGTACCAAGCTTTTCTCCAATATAAAGCATTGGTGCTTCATCCATTTCCCCTTCACCAATAACAACCGTTCCCTTCATCGGAACTGTATCAAACACATCTCGCATCGCAGAAGTTGCTGCATCATCCGCCTCATCCTTTTTCCCTCTCCCCATCCAACGGGCAGACGCTAAAGCAGCACCCTCTGTTACACGGACAAGTTCCATTGTTAAACTGCGTTCCATCTTTATTTCCCCCTCAACCTCATAGCTGTATTCTTATTTGTCTAGTTTCCGGCTTCGCCTATCTTTGTCTAGCTTCGGCTCCTAGCCCCTCGAGGTCATAAGCCGTTCCGACGTGAAGGTTAAAGGACAACCTTCTCGCCGGATCGTCTTATGCTTGTCGGGGCTGGGCAGTCGCCTCCGCTTTTCTTTGTCTAGGCGTTTTTGATTTGCTCTTGCTCTTCTTGTGTTAAATTTTCACGCCAAATGGTTGCCCCAAGGCCATTTAATTTTTCAACGAGATGACTGTACCCACGGTCAATATGCTCGACTCCAGTTACTTCTGTTACACCTTCAGCCATTAGGCCCGCAATGACCAATGCAGCACCTGCACGCAGGTCACTAGCCTTCACTTTTGCTCCTTGAAGCTTTACTGGACCATGTATAATCGCAGATCGGCCTTCAACCTTAATATTCGCATTCATTCTTCTTAATTCATCTATATGCTTAAAACGGGCACTATAAATTGTATCTGTTACCATGCTTGTCCCAGCTGCATTCGTTAACAGCGTCGTAATGGGCTGCTGAAGATCTGTTGGGAACCCCGGATAGACAAGCGTTTTAATATCTACCGCTTTCATTTGATCTGCGGGTCCGACAAAGACTTGATCATCTCCTGCTTCGATTTTCACGCCCATTTCCCGAAGCTTGGCAATTAATGACTCAAGATGCTGAGGAATTACATTATCAATTAAAACCCCTTCACCCACTGCCGCTCCTAGTATCATGTACGTTCCAGCCTCTATACGATCAGGAATAATGGTATGCTGGCAGCCATGAAGCTGGTCAACTCCATCAATCCGAATAACATCCGTACCAGCACCCTTAATTTTTGCGCCCATATTTGTTAACAATGTAGCCACGTCAATAATTTCCGGCTCTTTAGCTGCATTTTCAATAATCGTTCTTCCTTTTGCTCTTACCGCAGCGAGCATAATATTGATTGTAGCACCAACACTAACAACATCCAGGTAAATTCTTGCTCCAATAAGCTCATCCGCTCGCAAGTAAATGGCACCCTGCTCATTTGTCACCTTTGCACCAAGAGCTTCAAAGCCTTTGATATGCTGATCTATTGGTCTCGGTCCAAGATGGCACCCACCAGGAAGACCAATAACTGCCTTCTTAAATCGGCCAAGCATGGCACCCATTAAATAATAAGAGGCACGCAGTTTTTTTACTTTTCCATTCGGCAAAGGCATGGAAATCATAGAAGATGGATCAACAGTCATATCACTCTCATCAAAGCTGACCGTACCCCCAAGTTCCTCAAGCAGTCCCTTTAAAATTTGAACATCCGAAATATTTGGCAGCCCTTCAATCGTGACGGGGGAATCAGCCAGTATCGTAGCCGGTATTAAAGCCACAGCACTATTTTTCGCCCCGCTAATTCGAACCGTTCCTTTTAAAGGATAACCGCCTGCAATCATAAGCTTTTCCATTGTTAACTCCCTTCTAAGCCGTATGTGTAAGAAAACACTGTGCGTGTTTGTAAAATCAAGTAAATAGGCTTATCCTTATTATGCAATAGTTCCATGGTAATAAGTCTACCTTCAATAAGTATATGGATGAAATTACCAAGTGTTTTTTGCGTATCCCGACAATATCCACATCATCTAGTTTACACGAAAAAATAAATCTCATGTATGGATATGCAAAAAAGTTTAAAATAAGCCTAAAGGCCCAGAAAAAAGTGTTTTTCTCAGCCTTTTCTTTATGTTGCATCGTAAACTAATTTCTTTTTATGAACGAGAATTCCAATCTGCTAGGAAAGCTTCAATGCCCTTAGCTGTTAGCGGATGGTTGAATAATTGCTGGATTACTTTATAAGGAACGGTTGCAATATGCGCCCCTCTTAAAGCTGCATCTGTTACATGCTGTGGATGTCTAATAGATGCTGCAATAATTTCTGTTGAGATATCGTGAATCGCAAAAATTTCTGCGATTGTAGAAATAAGGTCAAGACCATTATGACCGATATCATCCAGTCTTCCTACGAATGGAGAAACATAAGTCGCACCTGCTCTTGCAGCAAGCAATGCTTGATTTGCACTGAAAATGAGCGTAACGTTTGTTTTAATGCCTTCTTTTGAAAAAGCATGCACAGCTTTTAATCCATCTGGAGTCATTGGCACTTTAATCGTAATATTAGGGGCAATCGCTGCTAATTCTTTTCCTTCTTTGATCATTCCCTCTGCATCAAGTGCGATGACCTCTGCACTTACTGAACCTGGAACAAGTGCTGTAATTTCACGAAGACGATCCTCAAAAGAAACATTTTTTTCCTTCGCTACGAGGGATGGATTAGTTGTTACACCTGCAACCACACCAAGTGAGAACGCTTCTTTAATTTCTTCCATATTTGCTGTATCGATAAAAAATTTCATTAGTAATTCCTCCTGATAGTAATTATTTTTTAAATGCTATATTCATAAACATTGTATCTAAATACACTGTAGTTGGTAGAGGTTGATTTGCGCTTCAGGTTGCTCGCTTTCCACAGGGTGGGCGGTGAGCCTCACACCTTCCGCTCCAATCAACCAAGCTATTTTCCACAATAATTATTAATATAACTGTTGCATCAACAATAACCTTTTAGAAAAGTCCCTTCAAAAATGGTGACAAATGAATGGAAACCGCCTGCTGATTAAGAGGCGGTTTCCACTTCAAATAGATGTTATTAAGCTTTGCCAGAAGAACCGAATTCACGCATCTTTCCAATGACTGTTTCCTTGATTTTATCGCGTGCTGGCCCTAAATATTTGCGTGGATCATACATATTTGGATTCGCTGCTAAAACTTCACGAACCGTATTCGCAGAAGCAATTTGATTCTCCGTATTTACATTAATTTTTGCTGTACCTAGAGAAATTGCTTTTTGAATGTCTTTTGTTGGGATTCCTGTTCCGCCATGAAGAACGAGTGGAACACCTGTCAGGTTCCCAATCTCCTCCATTTCAGCAAAACCAAGATTTGGCTCCCCTTTATATGGACCATGCACAGAACCTAGTGCAGGTGCTAAGCAATCAATCTTCGTACGCTTTACAAGTTCGTCACACTCTTTTGCATCCGCATAAATAACGCCGTCTGCAACGACATCATCTTCCTGTCCGCCAACCGTACCTAATTCAGCCTCAACAGATACTCCTTTTGCGTGCGCATATTCAACTACTTTTGAAGTAGTTGCGATATTTTCCTCAAATGGGTCATGTGAAGCATCAATCATGACAGATGTGAAGCCAGCATCAATCGCTTCCTTACATTTATCATAACTTGATCCATGATCTAAGTGAATTGCAACTGGAACGGTAATTTTATAATCTTCAAGTAAGCCTTCTACCATTTTGACAACCGTTTTAAATCCACCCATGTAACGGGCAGCACCTTCAGAGACACCTAGAATAACAGGGGATTTTTCCTCCTCTGCTGCTAGAAGAATCGCTTGAGTAAACTCAAGATTGTTTAAGTTAAATTGACCTACTGCATAGCCCTCGGCTTTTCCTTTATTAAGCATGTCAGTCATTGAAACTAAAGGCATCTTTTTTCCTCCTTAAAATTAAACGGTTTATTTGCGCGGATTCTTATTAAAGTCTTTCCTTCATATGAAATGAATATGTACAGTTGTCCGCGCTTAAGAAAAGCATTTCGTTTGGAATTCATTTGTATCATACCAAAACAGAAAAAGAATTGCCATTAATCGAATGCTTTTTTACTATTTTAATACAGAGAAAAGAAGCCTCATTTACATGGGCTTCTTATAATGTATTAGATAATGGCAAATATTCTTTAACAGCTGAACGAATATCATCAATATCGAAGGGCTTTGCAAAATGGGTAAGGGCACCTAAATCCTTCGCTTCCTGAATCATATCTAGTTCTCCATAGGCTGTCATAATAATTACGCGGATTTCTTTATCGATGACTCTCATTCGCTTCAATATTTCAATACCGTCCATTCCAGGTATTTTCATATCTAGCAAAACTAAATCAGGTGAATGCTTTGAGACAATTTCGAGCGCCTGAATGCCATTTGCTGCCTGGTATGTATTATACCCTTCCTTTTGTAATACCTCATTCAGTAAAATCCGAATTCCAAATTGATCATCAACAATTAAGATTTTCCCCTTCATTAAGCCACCTCTTCCCTTCGTATAAGTGAAACTCAATCAATGCGGGTTTCCCTTCATCCCCCATTGATTATTAGCTGAACCAATCGGGCATTTGCCTGCTGTTAGATCTCTAGCTTAGATTTTAACTTCTTGTTTGGATCTTACAGCCCGTTAGTCTGCGATAAATGATTGTTCTTACTTTCTACCTATGATGTCCTGCTGGCTATTCAATTACTCCCCTTCCTATAATTCTACTCCATTCCTGTCAATTCCTGCCTGTTTTTTTAATTCTAAGCCATTATTTTACCTTTTACTCTACATTCCTTATAATTAGACATGATTTAAAATGAAACAATTGTATAAGGAGAGAGAAGATGCTAAAAATGTTTTCTACCCAGCTTTCTGGGTTGTTTAAAAGAATACAGGATAAAGAAGAACTGGCAATGGAGGACAGTGCACGTCTGCTTGCACAAGCTGTCATCGGAAGCGGAAAATTATACATATTTGCTGAAAATGAAATGAAAGCCGTTGCTTATGAAGCAGCAGAAAGTCAGGAGCCTTTAAGAAAAGGAGTCATTTGGAATGCTGATGATAAGTTAGATGACATTTCCGAGACAGACAGATTTTTAATCGTCTCTAGATATTCAACAGATGAAGAAGCAGTCAAATTAGGAAATTTTTTAGCAGAAAAGCAGATTCCTTTTGTTGCTATCTCCACCGCTGTATCTGAAGAAGAGGAGAACTTGGTTAATCTCGCGGATGTTCATATTAATTTATCTCTTACAAAAGGGCTTCTCCCTGACGAAGAAGGAAACCGCTTTGGTTTCCCATCATCAATGGCTGCATTATTTGTCTATTATGGAATCCGCTTCACCATAGAGGAAATCCTTGCAGAATATGAGTAATTCATGAGCAGATTGGCTGCTAAGCAGGTTAGTTCCTATTAAAAATCTACTATTTTTGCATTTTATAGGCCACTTCGAGTAATTTACGGGCCACTTTCAATGATTTATCGACCAAAATAGAAACCCCCGCCAAATTAGCGGGGGTTTTTCCATTACTTCTCGCTGAATTGTAATGCTGCACCAACAAATTCGCGGAACAATGGCTGTGGACGATTTGGTCTTGAAATAAATTCCGGATGGAATTGAGATGCCACAAACCATGGATGGTCTTTAATTTCAATAATTTCGACTAGGCGGCCGTCAGGGCTAGTCCCAGAGAATACAAAACCTGCATCCTCCATTTCTTGACGGTAATGATTATTGAACTCGTAGCGATGACGATGACGTTCATACACAACTTCATCCTGATAAGCATGGTAAGCCTTCGTCTCTTCGATTAATTTACAAGCTTGCAATCCAAGTCGAAGCGTTCCGCCAAGATCCTCTACATCCTTTTGTTCTGGAAGAAGGTCAATAATCGGATGCTCTGTTGATGGATCAATTTCCGCGGAATGTGCTCCTTTAAGATTTAACACATTTCTTGCAAACTCAATCGATGCCAGCTGCATACCTAAGCAAATGCCAAGGAATGGCTTTTTATGTTCACGAGCATATTGGATCGCAAGAATTTTCCCTTCAATTCCTCGATCTCCGAATCCGCCAGGCACAAGTACGCCATCTGCATCCTTCAATAAATCTGTCACATTGCTTTCAGTAACCTCTTCTGCATTAATCCAGTCCACTGCGATATCGGAATCATGTGCATACCCAGCATGCTTCAATGCTTCAACTACTGAAATATACGCATCCTGCAATTCAACATATTTACCGACAAGCGCTATTCTCGTTGTCTTCGATAAGTTAGTTACTTTTTCAACTAACTGCTTCCATTCCGTCATGTCTGCTTCTCCACAGTCTAACTTTAAATGGTCGCAGACAATCTTATCAAGATTTTGATCCTGAAGAGCTAACGGAATGGAATATAATGTGTCCGCATCACGGCATTCAATTACCGCATCTTTATCAATATCACAGAATAAAGCAAGCTTGTCCTTCATATCTTGAGAGATTGGCATTTCTGTACGAACAACAATGACGTTTGGCTGGATGCCCAAGCTTCTTAGTTCTTTTACACTATGCTGTGTTGGCTTTGTTTTCATTTCTCCAGCAGCTTTAATATAAGGCACCAATGTACAGTGAACATACATTACATTGTCACGGCCTACATCGCTTTTAATTTGACGGATAGCTTCTAAAAATGGAAGAGATTCAATATCTCCTACTGTACCGCCAATTTCAGTGATAACAACATCTGAATTTGTTTCATGACCCGCGCGGAAAACACGGTCTTTAATTTCATTTGTAATATGCGGAATGACCTGAACCGTTCCGCCATTATAATCTCCGCGGCGTTCCTTCCGAAGCACAGTTGAGTAGATCTTCCCTGTTGTTACACTGCTGTATTTTGTTACATTGATGTCAACAAAGCGCTCATAGTGCCCTAAGTCTAAATCTGTTTCTGCTCCATCACCCGTTACGAAAACTTCACCATGCTGGTAAGGACTCATTGTCCCTGGATCTACATTTATATAGGGATCAAACTTTTGAATCGTTACCGATAATCCTCTGTTTTTCAACAGTCTTCCAAGTGATGCTGCTACAATACCCTTTCCTAGTGACGACACAACGCCGCCTGTCACAAAAATATACTTCGTCATCATAATTCCCCCTTAAGTATCAGTTTGTACAAATTTGCCTTTATTTAAAGACATAATTAAAGAAATCATTCTTGCCGGTTGTCCAAGCATGATGTTGCTGTTTTCGTAAACATTGCTGCCATTAAATAACAAAGTTAGCAGGGGGTGACTTCCGCTCCAGGTTGCTCGCTTTCCGCGGGGTGGGCGGTGAGCCTCCTCGGCACTTTAGTGCCTGTGGGGTCTCACCTGTCCCACTCCTCCCGCAGGAGTCTCGCACCTTCTGCTCCAGTCAACCAAGCCATTTTACTGCTAAAGTTCATTCACAACTAAGTTAAAAGACAACAATCTTTCAGAAAAGAGCTTTGATTTTAGAGGGTCTAGCGATGCAATAAAAAATAAAAAGCGCTCCGCTTACTTAATAAAAGTAAGGGAGCGCTGTACGTGTATAATGAATCGTTCCTTTTTAAAAGGAGCCCAAAAATGATTCTACAAGCCTGCTAGGAAAAAGTCAAGATTATAAATCTTCTTCTTCCTCTTCATCAAGATCATCATCCTCTAGATCTTCGTCTTCATCATCCAGGTCAAATTCTTCATCCTTATCAAGAAGATCCTCATCTATATCCTCTTCATCTTCAATCAAATCATCATCATCGTCGTCGAGTAAATCTTCTTCATCCAAATCGTCAATATCATCATAATCAATTTCATCTTCATCTAAATCATCAAAATCATCAAGGTCTAAATCATCATCATCCGATGCCTTTTTCGCCTTTTTCTTCTTCGGCTTAATATCTGTGACCACTTCTTCTTCTACTTGATCAATTGGATACCAAACACGAAGACCCCAAGTGTTGTCTCCTAAGCCTAAAAAACGGCCATCAATATTTAAATCTGTATAAAATTGGGCAATTTTTGTTCTAACTTGCTCGTCTGAAAGCTCAAGAAGATTTGTAAGTTCATCCATAATGACCTTGAAAGGCAAAGCTTCTTTTCTTCCCTTTAATAACTCATATGCGATTTCAATTAAAGACATTTCTTGCAATTGTTCTTTCGAGTACTCTTGTAAACTCACTATTCGCACGTCCTTTCTCTATGTAACACCTTCAGCGCTTTTCTCTGAAGGGAAAATTAACAAAAAAATATTAAAGATAATTATTATTTCTGCTTTTATTTGCATGCTCTAAAATGCATATTCTTCATTATAAACAAAATTTTTCTGTTTATGCTAGCTATATCTGTTGTTTTTCTTCTCTTTTTCTTCTTCATCACACTGATTCGGTTTTTTTGAGAGCTGTTTGTAGGCTAAAATAAAGAAGTAAATGGATAGTAATAAAAACGGGATTGCCCCTAATTGTCTCTGATATAGATAGACGGTTCCAATACAAACCCCTATTAGTCCAATAAAAACGAAAATTCGTTTCACTCATTCCACACCCTGCTCTTTCAAATCTGTGAAGTTTACACTTAACTATATTCGATTATATCGAATTCACGCAGGAAAGTATAAGTAAGGAATGAATTTTTTTGAAATTGACATGTGAACGCTACTGGTTCATCCCGATAAGCGTAAGAAAATCCTGCTGGGAGACACAGCTAGACAAAAGGAAATCGGCTGCAGTGCCGATTTCCTCCCAGTCCCCTATTTAAAATTACATATTCCTTCTATACTGACCCCCAACTTCATAAAGAGCCCTTGTTATTTGGCCAAGACTTGCCACTTTGACTGTCTCCATCAGTTCAGCAAAAATATTTCCTCCGCTGACCGCTGTTTCCTTCAAACATTTTAGCGCATCTTCTGTTTTCTCTTTGTTTCGATTCTGGAAGCTGCGCAAATTTTGGATTTGTGTTTCCTTTTCTTCCTTCGTAGCCCTTGCCAGCTCCATGTTGTTCATATCATCCTCGGATGGAGGATTTGGGTTTAAATACGTGTTAACGCCAATAATTGGCAGTTCGCCCGTATGCTTTCGCATTTCGTAATACATCGATTCATCTTGGATTTTCCCGCGCTGGTACTGTGTTTCCATTGCACCGAGCACACCGCCGCGATCATTGATTCTTTCGAACTCTTGTAGCACCTGCTCCTCTACAAGATCTGTTAATTCATCAATAATAAATGCCCCTTGCAGTGGATTTTCATTTTTCGTTAAACCATGCTCTTTTGTAATAATCATTTGAATCGCCATTGCACGGCGGACAGATTCCTCTGTCGGCGTAGTAATGGCCTCATCATACGCGTTCGTATGCAAAGAATTGCAGTTATCATGCAGAGCCATCAAAGCTTGCAAGGTCGTACGAATATCGTTGAAATCAATTTCCTGCGCATGAAGCGAGCGTCCTGATGTTTGAATATGGTACTTAAGCTTCTGGCTGCGTTCATTTGCTCCATACTTATTTCTCATTACCGTTGCCCAAATACGGCGTGCCACGCGGCCTAGCACCGTATATTCAGGATCCAGTCCATTTGAGAAGAAGAACGATAAATTTGGTGCAAAATCATTGATATTCATTCCTCTGCTTAAATAATACTCTACATACGTAAAGCCGTTTGCAAGTGTAAAGGCAAGCTGTGAAATTGGATTAGCTCCTGCTTCCGCAATATGGTAACCGGAAATAGAAACAGAGTAATAATTACGAACCTTTTGGTCAATGAAATACTGCTGAATATCTCCCATCATTCTTAGTGCAAACTCAGTGGAGAAAATACATGTATTCTGGCCTTGATCTTCTTTTAATATGTCTGCCTGAACAGTACCTCTAACGGTTTGCAATGTAAGAGCCCTAACCTCCGCAAATTCCGCTTCTGTTAAAATACGGCCAAGCTCTTGTTCCTTCGCCTCGATTTGCTGTTCAATTGCTGTATTCATAAACATCGCAAGAATAATTGGCGCTGGGCCATTGATTGTCATTGAAACAGATGTGGATGGATGACAGAGGTCAAAGCCTGCATAAAGCTTTTTCATATCATCTAACGTACAAATGCTGACTCCGCTTTCCCCTACTTTTCCATAAATATCTGGACGGTAATCTGGATCCTCTCCATATAAAGTAACCGAGTCGAATGCCGTGCTTAAACGTTTTGCCGAATCGTCCTTCGATAAATAATGGAAGCGGCGATTCGTTCTTTCCGGCGTTCCTTCTCCAGCAAATTGCCGCTTCGGATCTTCTCCCTCTCGCTTAAACGGGAAAACCCCAGCAGTATATGGGAATGACCCAGGTACATTTTCTCTATACACCCAGCGGATAATTTCTCCATAATCCTTATATTTCGGCAGTGCAACCTTTGGAATCGAAAGGCCAGATAGACTTCTCGTCTTTAAAATAGTAACGATTTCTTTATCACGTATTTTGGTAACAAACTGTTCACCCGTGTACTTCTTCGTTAAGTCTTCCCAGCCGTCAAGAATTTTCTTCGTTTCTTGAGTAAGCTTTGCTTCAGTGTCTGCTTTAACCTTTTCTAATGCTGCAAGAACTTCCTCATTTGTATCCTGCTCACGAACAGCAAGCAGTGCACCTTCAAGCTGGAATAGCTTGCGGGCAAGTTCAGCTTGTTCATTTGCCTTCTTATGATAATTGCGAACAGCTTCAGAAACTTCTCTTAAATAGTAGCGCTGCTCATTTGGGATAATGACGTTTTGCTTTTCAACACGGGCATTTTTTGAAAAAGAGGTTTGCCAATCTGTTCTGGACTTTTCATTGATCTTCTCGATTAAAGCTGCGAATACAGCGTTCGTCCCTGGATCATTGAACTGACTTGCAATCGTTCCATATACCGGCATTTCATCCATTTCTTTTTCGAACAGCATATGGCTTCTTTGATATTGCTTCTGAACTTGCCGTCTCGCATCCTCTGAGCCTTTTCGTTCGAATTTATTGATAACAATCAAATCAGCATAGTCAATCATATCGATTTTTTCAAGCTGGGATGGGGCACCAAATTCACTCGTCATGACATACATGGAAACGTCGCAAATTTCAGTTATTTCAGCATCCCCTTGCCCTATTCCGCTTGTCTCAACAACAATGAGATCAAAGCCGGCCGCTTTGACGACAGAAATCGCGTCCTTAATAGCAAGTGAAAGCTCACTTTTTGATTGTCTTGTTGCTAAACTGCGCATGTACACACGAGGATTGAAAATCGCATTCATTCGAATACGGTCACCAAGAAGGGCCCCGCCTGTTTTTTGTTTCGTCGGGTCAACTGATAGAATTGCAACCTTCTTTTCTGGAATTTCATTGATAAAACGGCGAATTAATTCATCTGTTAATGAGCTTTTTCCCGCTCCTCCCGTACCGGTAATCCCCAGAACCGGAACAGACTTCTCTAATGTTTTCACCTTTTCCATCACTGAATTGAGTGCGGCTGCTGTTTCTTTTTCCATGCTGACATGGTGCTCGGCAAGCGTAATCAGCTTGGCAACAGCATTAACCTGCCCAACTTGAAGTTTTTCAATATGCTCCGTTGCTTCTGTATCGAATGTTGGGAAATCACATTCCTCAAGCATCACATTGATCATGCCTTGCAGTCCGTTTTGGCGCCCATCTTCTGGAGAAAAGATTTTTGCAATTCCGTATTCATGAAGCTCCTTAATTTCCTTTGGAATAATAACGCCGCCCCCGCCGCCATAAATCCGGATGTGCGGCGCGCCTTTTTCCTTTAAAAGGTCGTACATATATTTAAAGTATTCAACATGTCCTCCCTGGTAGGAAGAAATCGCGATCCCTTGTACATCCTCTTGAATAGCTGCATTGACCACCTCTTCAACTGAACGGTTATGTCCAAGATGAATGACCTCTGCCCCGCTTGCCTGAATAATTCTTCTCATAATATTAATGGAGGCATCATGACCATCAAAAAGACTGGAAGCTGTTACAAAACGAATATGATTCTTTGGCTTATAAACTTCTAGATTACTCATTCTTCTCCCCCTCTATTAGATTGATTGCTTATCTAGCATGTTTTATGGTTTATCGAGCAACTCCGTTTAGTTATCTAGTAACTTTGTTCAGTTATCTCGCAATCCGCACTGTTTATCTAGCAATTCTGAAAATTTTTCAGCCATTTGCCCATTTCCCTCTATATCTGCTGTACTTTTTCATTGATTATTCCTTGAAAAAGCAAATCGGTTTGCAGCTTAATATAATCATCGATTGTGTAGATTTTCTTCAATGACCAGCGGCGGAATGCCCACATTTGCCCTTGGACAAAGATATTATGAGCAATCATTTTGACCTGCTCCTCCGTTAGATCTAATTCACCATTTTCTACACAGCCATTTATAACCTGCTCAAACATTTCAACCATTTCAAGTTCCTTCTTGAGAACATAAGGCAAAGCATCCTTTGATAAGGATTTTACTTCCTGATACATGACGAGAACCTCATCCTGCATCTCATCAACCACTCGGAAATAACCAGCAATGCCAATCCTTAAGCTTTCAAGTGTGCCCCGGTTTGTATCAAGATCTTCCTGCAGGCGTTCGCTTACCTGATCATAAATGCTGTCACACACAAGATATAAGACATCTTCCTTCGTCCGAATGTACTCATATAAGGTGCCGATGCTAAATCCGGAAGCCTTGGCAATTTCTCTTGTTGTTGTGCGGTGGAACCCTTTTTGAATAAAAAGGGTTACCGCACCTTTAATCATTTGATCTCGCCTCTTTTTAACGAGCCGTTCGTCTTTCACAGACGCTTGTACTTCACGTTTTTTCACTTTACCTACCGCCTTTTTCAATCCCCAATTTCGAGTATGCCTTTAGGGCAAGTTTTCAGCAGGTTTGGCAGACTAAGACGATCTAGATCTTCGAGGAAACCCCGCTTTAAAACTCTTTTTGCATGCAAGCCTTATTTCGTCAGCATGCGAGAAATAACGAGACGCTGAATTTCTTGTGTCCCTTCATAAATCTGAGTGATTTTTGCATCACGCATAAAGCGCTCAACTGGATAATCCTTTGTATAGCCGTAGCCGCCAAAAATTTGCACAGCATCTGTCGTTACCTTCATTGCCGTATCTCCCGCAAGCAATTTAGACATCGCTGATTCTTTTCCATACGGTAAGCCTTCAGATTCAAGCCATGCTGCTTGATAGGTTAATAACCTTGAAGCTTCCACACTAGTTGCCATGTCTGCCAGCTTAAAGCCAATGCCTTGCTGGGCTGCAATCGGCTTTCCGAATTGCACTCGCTCCTTTGCATATTCAATTGAAGCATCTAATGCACCTTGAGCAATCCCAACCGCTTGTGCGGCAATTCCATTGCGTCCGCCATCAAGCGTCATCATTGCAATCTTGAAGCCTTCTCCTACTTCACCTAGCACATTTTCAACAGGTACCTTGCAGTTATCAAAAATGATTTCTGTTGTTGGTGAAGAACGAATGCCTAGCTTTTTCTCCTTTTTGCCGACTGAAAAGCCTTCAAAGTCTGATTCGATAATAAATGCAGTTGTTCCCTTATGCTTTGAAGACGGATCTGTTAGCGCAAAGACGACGTAAATATCAGCAATTCCGCCATTTGTAATAAAAATTTTCGAGCCATTTAAAATATAGTGTTCCCCTTCAAGACGTGCAGTCGTTTTCATTCCGCCTGCATCTGAACCGCTCCCAGGCTCTGTTAAGCCGTAGCCGCCAATTTTCTCTCCTTGGGCCATCGGTTTTAAGTATTTTTGCTTTTGCTCTTCACTGCCGAACTTATAAATTGGCCAGCCTGCAAGAGAAGTATGTGCAGATAAAGTCACGCCTGTTGAGGCACAGACTCTGGAAAGCTCTTCTACAGCAATACAATAGGCTAAATAATCGCTGCCAATGCCGCCGTACTCTTCAGGCCATGGAATACCTGTTAAACCAAGCTCAGCCATCTTATCGAAAATCTCACGGTCAAAACGCTCTTCCTCATCTCGCTCAGCTGCTGTTGGAGCTACTTCATTTTTCGCAAAATCACGTACCATTTTTCGGATCATTTCATGTTCTTCAGTTAATTGAAAGTTCATCTCACTTATCCTCCATTAATGATGGTATTTGTTTTACAGCTGTTTGCTAATAACAATTCGTTGAATTTCACTTGTTCCCTCATAAATTTCAGTAATTTTTGCATCACGGAAATAACGTTCAACTGGGTAATCCTCTGTATAGCCGTAGCCGCCAAATACCTGGATTGCATCTGTCGTTACTTCCACTGCCGTTCTTGAGGCATAAAGCTTGGCCATTGACGCTTCTTTCCCGCATTTAACCCCTCTTTGGCGAAGGTCTGCCGCACGGTAGATTAATAGCTTCGCAGCTTCCACACTTGTTGCCATATCTGCCAGCTTAAACCCAATACCTTGCTGAGCTGCAATTGGCTTGCCAAATTGAACACGTTCCTTTGCATACCCTGTTGCAGCCTTGAGTGCTGCCTCTGCTATTCCAAGCGCCTGCGCGGCAATTCCGATGCGGCCGACGTCAAGGTTAGCCATAGCAATTTTAAACCCTTGCCCTTCTTCACCAAGCAGGTTCTCTGCCGGAACACGCATGTCCTCAAAGCTAAGCTGCAGTGTTCTTGATCCATGCAGCCCCATTTTATGCTCATCCTTCCCGATCACGAGACCAGGCGTATCTTTCTCAACGATGAACGCTGAAATTCCTTTGCTGCCAAGCTCAGGATTGGTGGAAGCGAAAACGATATAAATATCTGCTTCCCCGCCGTTTGTAATAAATACTTTGGATCCATTGATGATATAATGGTCGCCATCTTTACGCGCTTTTGATTTTAGGCCCCCTGCATCTGATCCTGCACTCGGTTCAGTTAAACAGAACGCGCCAAGATATTCACCTGATGCCAGTTTTGGCACGTACTTTTGCTTTTGCTCTTCTGTTCCAAAATAAACGATTGGGTTTGTTCCCACAGATGTATGAACAGATAAAATCACGCCAACCGTCGCACTCACTTTTGAAAGCTCGTTTATTGCAATGATATACGAGGTAAAATCCATTTCAGATCCGCCGTATTGCTCAGGAATTGGAATCCCCATCAATCCTAGCTCTCCCATTTTGCGGAGGATTTCACGCGGGAACTCCCCTTGCTCCATTTTTTCAATAAAAGGTGCAATTTCTGCTTGTGCAAAGTCACGCACCATTTTTCTCATCATTTCCTGCTCTTCAGTAAATCTTAGGTTCATTCGAATCCCCTCCGGACCTCATTCTTCGGTGTTATATTAAGGCTTTTTTCTTTTCGCGGCATTTATCTGCGAAAACGGATCATTTATCTGCGAAAATTAGGATATATCTACGAAATTGGTTCATTTATCTGCGAAATAACTGAAATATCGATTATTCGACAAAAACCAACATTTTCTTATGCGTATTCGTAAAAGCCTCTGCCTGTTTTCTTTCCAAGCCAGCCTGCTTTAACATACTTTCTTAATAGCGGGCATGGACGGTATTTATCATCTCCGAAGCCTTCATGAAGTGTTTCCATAATGTACAGGCATGTATCGAGTCCGATGAAATCAGCCAGTGTTAATGGCCCCATTGGATGATTCATGCCAAGCTTCATAACCTCATCAATCGCTTCCTTCGTTGCAACCCCTTCATATAAGGTAAAAATTGCTTCATTGATCATTGGCATTAACACTCTGTTAGAGACAAATCCTGGGAAGTCATTCACTTCAACTGGAACCTTCTTTAACGTCTTCGTGATATCTTCGATTGTTTGATAGACTTCATCAGCTGTTGCCAATCCACGGATGATTTCAACAAGCTTCATAACTGGAACTGGGTTCATAAAATGCATGCCGATTACTTTCTCAGGGCGCTTTGTTGCTGCTGCAATTTCTGTAATTGGCAAGGAAGAAGTATTGCTTGCTAGAATCGCGTGTGCTGGTGCAATTTCATCCAGCTGGCTGAAAATTTTCGTTTTGATTTCCATATTTTCAACCGCTGCCTCAATGATGAGGTCCATATCCTTCGCATCCGTTAATGCAGTTGATGGCGTAAGATTATTCAAAACCTCTTCCATTTGCTGTGCTGTCATTCGTTCTTTCTCTACTTGACGATTGAGGTTCTTTTTAATGACACCAAGTCCGCGGTCTACAAACTCCTGCTTCAGGTCATTTAATAAAACACTATATCCTGCTTGAGCACATACTTGTGCAATCCCTGAACCCATTTGACCAGCACCGATTACCATGATTTTTTGTACATTCATTTTTTCTGCTCCCCCAATTTGTTCGTTGAATACTATATTTCAAATTTAAACAATATACGTAGATTTCAGATAATAAAACCTAAAAATTTTACAATAGATTAGCGTACAGCCTATTGTTTTGGCACTTCAATCATAATCGCATCGCCTTGGCCGCCGCCGCTGCAGATAGCCGCAATGCCAACCCCGCCGCCGCGTCTTTTCAATTCATGCATTAATGTTAGAATAATTCGCGCCCCGCTCGCACCAATTGGATGACCAAGGGCAACCGCACCGCCATTTACATTGACTTTGCTTTCATCTAAGTTTGCAATTTTTCCGCTCGTTAATGCTACTGCTGCAAATGCCTCATTAATTTCGAATAAATCGATATCTTCAACAGATTTCCCTGTTTTCCGAAGAAGCTCATTAATCACTAGCCCTGGTGTTTTCGGAAAATCCTTTGCTTCTACTGCAATGGCCGCATGCCCTAGAATAACCGCTTCCGGCTTTCTTCCTTCACGCACCGCACGTTCCTCGCTCATCAATACGAGTGCCGCTGCTCCATCATTCACTCCAGGTGCATTCCCTGCTGTAATCGTTCCGCCTTGGCCAAAAGCTGAACGAAGCTTAGCTAACTTTTCAAGTGATGTGTCCTTTCGAGGCGACTCATCTTCTGCCACAATAATCGGCTCGCCCTTACGCTGCGGAACCTCTACAGGAACAATCTCTTCTGCCAATTTCCCAGACTCCATCGCTGCAATGGTCAACTCATGACTTCTTAGAGCCCAGCGATCTTGCTCTTCCCTGCTAATTTCTAGTTCTTCTGCTGCCTCATTGCCATACGTGCCCATATGGACGCCAGTAAAGCTGCAGCTCAAGCCATCATGCGTCATAAGGTCTTTTACTTGCGCATCTCCCATTCGTAACCCCCAGCGGGCATTCGGCAAGAAATACGGTGCATTGCTCATCGATTCCATTCCGCCTGCTACAATGACCTCTTCATCCCCTAAGCGAATAATTTGGTCACCGAGGGTCACACTGCGCATACCTGAGGCACAAACTTTGTTAACGGTTTCTGTCTTTACTTCCCATGGCAAGCCAGCCTTCCGTGCTGCCTGCCGCGACGGGATTTGTCCTTGCCCGCCTTGGAGAACGGTACCTAGAATGACTTCACCTACTTCTTCAGGCTTTACACCCGCACGATGCAGGGCCTCTTTTACGGCAATGCCCCCAAGATCAGATGCCGAAAAGCTGCTTAATCCGCCTGCAAATTTTCCGAAAGGTGTTCTTGCTCCGCCTACTATTACAGTTTTCCCCATTCGAATCGCCCCTTTAATTCAATTGTTAAGTATAAAAACATTGAGATGAAAAAGTAATTGTCTTTGAAGTTGTTCTTCGCTGAAGTTTCAATTAGTGGACTAGTTAAATGACTGAACGCTCGCTCGAAACAAATATAAAAAAATTTGCATACCTATTCCAAGGAATGTAAGCGCTTTATCCTATTATTCTATTTTACTTTAAAAATAGCAGAAATTGAAACACTTTACCCAAAATTCATAAAATTATATTATGAATGATGCTGTGTTTCAATTTCCACTGATTATTTATTATGATACGAGTGTCTGCTGTTCACCAATGACGGCTTTTTCTAGAATTTCAGCAACATCATACGTACCTACTTTTTCCTCTACTTCCTTCGCCTTTGTCCCATCTGAAAGCATCGTTAAGCAGTATGGACAGCCAGAGCTGATGATGCCTGGATTCACTGCCAATGCTTGCTCTGTCCGTGAGACATTAATGCGGTGGCCAGTTTCTTCTTCCATCCACATTAAACCGCCTCCTGCTCCACAGCACATGCCTGTTTCACGGTTTCTTTCCATTTCTACTAGCTTAACGCCTGGAATTGCTTTAAGGATTTCACGAGGCGGATCATACACTTCGTTATAGCGTCCTAAGTAACAGGAGTCATGGAAGGTAATCGTTTCGTTTACTGCATGCTGCGGCTTCAGTCTGCCTTCTTTAACAAGGTCGTAAAGAATTTCTGTATGATGGTACACTTCAGCTTCTAATCCGAAATCAGGATATTCGTTTTTGAATATATTGTATGCATGCGGATCAATTGTAACGATCTTTTTGACTTCATTCTTCTCAAACTCTTCAATATTTTTCGTTGCAAGCTCCTGGAATAAGAACTCGTTTCCAAGACGTCTTGGTGTATCGCCAGAGTTCTTTTCTTTATTTCCTAAAATCGCAAACTTAACGCCAGCTTCGTTCATTAATTTCGCAAAGGAAAGGGCAATTTTTTGGCTGCGGTTATCAAATGAGCCCATCGCACCAACCCAGAAGAGGTACTCGAATTCTTCTCCGGATTTTTTCAATTCCTTCACTGTTGGTACATATACATCCTCGCGCGCTTCTCTCCAGTTTTCTTTTTCCTTGCGGTTAAGTCCCCATGGATTGCCCTGGCGTTCAATATTTGTCATCGCACGCTGTGCATCTGCATCCATTTTTCCTTCTGTTAAGACAAGATAACGGCGAAGGTCAATAATTTTATCAACATGTTCATTCATTACTGGACATTGGTCTTCACAGTTTCGGCATGTTGTACATGCCCAGATTTCTTCTTCTGTAATTACATCGCCAATTAAGCTTGGGCTGTATGCAAGCCCCGCTGCAGCCTCTTGCGCTCCTTTTCCTGACGCAGCTAATGCTAGCTGGTTGCCTGTAGTATTTGAAAATGCAAATGTTGGCACCCATGGCTGCTTAGATGTGACAGCTGCCCCATGGTTTGTTAGATGATCACGAAGCTTTAGAATTAGATCCATCGGCGATAGCATCTTGCCTGTGCCAGTCGCTGGACACATATTTGTACAGCGTCCGCATTCTACACATGCATAGAAGTCTATCATTTGCAGCTGGTTGAAATCTTCAATTTTCCCCACACCGAACGATTCCTGTGATTCATCTTCAAAGTCAATTTTCGTTAATTTCCCAGGATTCTCTAAACGGTTAAAATACACATTTGCTGGTCCAGCAATTAAGTGAGCATGCTTGCCCTGTGGAACGTATACCAGGAATGCAAGAAGGAATAGCAGGTGAATCCACCAAGAAATGTAGAATACGACGATAGAGGCTGTTTCTCCCATCCAGGAGAATCCTCCCGCAATTAATGATGCGACCGGCTCTGTCCACACACCTTCATGGCCATGCCAGATCATCCCCATGCCGTTTCCAAGTAAGACGGAAAGCATTAACCCACCGATAAAAATTAAAACAAGACCTGATTTAAAGCCTCTCTTCAATCGTACAAGCTTTTCAATGTACCTGCGATAGAACGCCCATACAACGGCTACTAAAATCGTTAACGTAACAATTTCCTGAAAAAAGGTAAAGCCTGGATATAATGGCCCAAGCGGCAAATGGGCTCCTGGCTTGATTCCTTTAATGATAAAATCAATCGCGCCGAATTGAACAAGAATAAAACCATAGAAGAACATGACGTGGATTGCTCCACTTTTCTTATCCTTCATAAGCTTTTTCTGGCCAAAGACATTCACCCAGATCTTTCCGAGCCGCTCTTTCACATTATTATCGAAGTCAGCCTTTTTACCGAGCTTGATATACGCCATTCTTGTCTTAATCACATAAACAAACAGGCTAACAGCGTAAGCGGTTACAAGGAGAAATGCAATTAAGTTAATCCATAATAACCCGTTCATATATAAAGCACTCCTTTCTTGGATTCCTAATATACGTATTAGTCGAAAATTTTTAATACGATTCAATTTTCAGATATTATTACTTGTATCTATTATATAATGAATGAGCATTCAGTCAACCAGTTTTTTCTTTTTCTATAAAAATAATTATAGAATTTATTGACATGGAGATAATAATTGGAAATATATTTCCGAGGAGCACACTGCAATGACAATCCTTCTGACAATAGCAGCTATTTTACTAATTATTGCTCTTTGGCTTTCTCTTGATTTCACCCTCGGGAGAAAAAAACAGTTACAAGGCTTAAAACGAGTAAACTCCCCTTTTCGAGCAAGCAACATAGATATTTTCACTAAAGGACCGGAGCTATTTGCCGATTTTTTTTCCGAGCTAAAAAAGGCAACACATCATATCCATATCCTCTTCTATATTGTTAAGGACGACAACATCAGTAAAGAATTTCTTAACATATTAAAAGAAAAGGCGGATGAAGGAGTCGAAGTCCGCTTGCTCCTTGATCGAATGGGAAGCTTCCCGATTAAGAAGAAAACCATTGAATCGCTAAAAAGGCATGGGATTCATTTCTCCTTTGCCCACACACCGAAGCCCCCCTGCCTGTTTTATACGTTCCAGGCGAGAAACCACAGGAAAATCACAATTATTGACGGGAAAATTGGCTATATTGGCGGATTCAATATTGGCAAGGAATATATTAATTTAGACCCGAAGTTAAGTCCATGGCGTGATTATCACTTAAAAATGATCGGCGAAGGTGTGGCTGATCTGCAGAAGGAATTTTTAATCGACTGGCTTAAAGAGACGAACACCAATCTATTAGCAAATAACGCTTATTTTCCGGCATTGCATACAGGAAAGATTCAACACCAGATTGTTCCATCAAAAGGTGCCTTTTTGGAAGACACCTTTTCCTCTTTAATTAATAGGGCAAAAACTAAAATATTTATTGGCACACCTTATTTTATACCCAGTGAAAGATTATTAAATGACTTAATTGCTGCACAGGCAAGGGGAATTACATTAACCATCCTTGTTCCAAAAGTTTCAGATCATATCCTTGTCAAAGAGGCTTCCTATTCATCACTAAGGAAACTTCTTGAAAATGGCGCAGAAGTTTATGAATTTCAAACTGGTTTTTATCATGCCAAAACAATCATTATCGATGATGAGGTGTGCGATATTGGTACAGCAAATTTTGATAGACGCAGCCTTTTTATCAACTATGAAATAAACTGTTATATCTATGATCAGCCTTTCATTAAAAAAGTGCAGGCTGTCATTAAACAAGATATTCAGCATTCGAGGCAATTATCCTTAACAGAATTAAAACAGAGGCGAAATATCAAAGAGTGGGCAGCCCGACTTATTGCACCACTCTTATAATTGAAAATCGTAAGAAAAGCGGAAGGGCGCGGCTGAGATAAAGGAAACACGGTGAGCGAGAGCGAACCGATGTTGACTTATCGTAGGGAGGGGACCTGAAGTTTGATAGGCGATAGGCGCTGGAGCTAGATGCAGACAACCTGTCACAAAGTTATCCACAACATTCAATTTTATAATTTCCTAGAATACAAAAAAGCTGACTCCCGCGAGTCAGCTTTTCCTATTACATTTTTTCCGGTGCAGAAACACCGATTAAGGCAAGAGCATTTTTCAAGGAGGTTTGAACTGCCTTGATTAGTGCCAAGCGTGCTTTTGTCCGTTCAGGATGATCGGCATCCAAAACTTTTTCCGCATTGTAGAAGCTATGGAAAGTAGATGCTAATTCAAATATATAATTTGTAATTCGGTGCGGTAACCGCTTCCCCGCTGCTTCTCCAACTGCTTGCGGGAATTCGCCTAACTTTTTCAGGACATCCATTTCCTTTTCTGAAGAAATAAGGGAGAAGTCAGCCTGGCTGCCGACAGTCATACCTTGTTCTTCCCCTTGGCGTAAAATGCTTGAAATACGCGCATGTGCATATTGCGCATAATAAACAGGATTTTCATTAGATTGAGAAACAGCTAAGTCTAAATCAAAGTCCATATGCGTATCTGCGCTTCTCATTGCAAAGAAATAACGAGTTGCATCAAGTCCTACCTCTTCAACAAGGTCACGCATCGTTACAGCTTTCCCAGTACGTTTGCTCATCTTCATTTTTTCGCCGTTTTTATATAAATGAACAAGCTGGATAATTTCTACCTCTAAAGCTTCACGATTATAGCCTAGTGCCTCAATTGCCGCCTTCATACGAGGGATATAGCCATGATGGTCTGCACCCCAAATATTAATCAGCTGTTCAAATCCGCGCTCAAGCTTATCCTTATGGTAAGCAATATCTGGTGTTAAATATGTGTAAGAACCATCATTTTTAATAAGAACACGGTCTTTATCATCGCCAAAAGTTGTTGAACGGAACCATGTTGCTCCATCTTCTTCAAAAATATGGCCATTGTCTTTTAATGCTGTTAACGCCTTATCAATTTTCCCGTTCTCATAAAGAGATGTTTCAGAATACCAGACATCAAATGGGACACGGAAATCTTCAAGATCAGCCTTCAGCTTAGCCATTTCAACCTTTAAGCCGTATGCACGGAAAAAGTCAAAGCGTTCCTTTTCGTCTGCATGGACATACTTGTCGCCGTATTCCTCTGCTAGCTTCTTGCCGATGCCAATAATGTCTTCGCCATGGTAGCCATCTGCAGGCATTTCTTTCTCCATGCCAAGCGCTTGGAAATAACGAGCTTCTACAGACCATGCCAAATTATTAATCTGGTTGCCCGCGTCATTAATATAATATTCGCGAGATACATCATAGCCTGCCTTTGCTAAGATGTTGCATAACGAGTCACCAACTGCCGCGCCCCGAGCATGTCCAAGATGAAGGTCACCGGTAGGGTTTGCAGACACAAACTCCACTTGAACCTTTTGCTTGCCGCCGATATTTGTTTCTCCATATCGATCCCCTGCTTCAAGAATCGTTGGGATCAAATTTGTTAAGTAGCTGTTATCCATGTGAAAATTAATAAATCCCGGACCAGCCATTTCAATCTTTTTAATGGATGCTTTGGAAGAATCAAAATTCTCGATTAATGCTTCAGCTATTTGTCTAGGTGCCTTTTTTGCAACACGTGCCAGCTGCATAGCCATATTCGTAGAATAATCCCCATGTGATTTATCCTTCGGGACTTCTAGAATGACATCCGGAATTTGTTCTTCAGCTGCTAAATTTGCTTTTAGAACAGCATCTTTGATTTCTTGTTTTAATTTACTCTGCATTTGTTCAACACTATTCATTTTTCTTCCTCCTTTTGAAATGTTATGACTAAATGATATGTACCTGAATGTGCACCTTGTATGCTCATTTCATATAAAAGATCAATTGATCCAATGTCTGTCTGTTCATCAAACTGATGGACAAGCCTTTTTGTTAAAGTAGCCGTTTCAAATACCCCGTATGGCGTATCATAGCTGCCTCTTAGCTTTTTATTCATTTGAAAAGGAAGCCTCATTTTAACTGCACCGCTTCGCAAAATTAGACCATCCTGATCGGAAATTTTAATAATCGTCTTTACGGTGCCTTCTTCCATTTCCTCATTGTATTGCAGGAAACGGGCGTTTTCCTTTTTGTAGTATTGTCCAAAAGCCGTAAGTTCAAAAGTATCCTTACTGCTTCCATCGCGTATATCCGTTTTTACCTTAATTTTTACAGGCACTTGCTCCACTGGTTGGCCACACATCCTTTTCATTTCATTATAGTAGAAAACGATAACGGGTGCTAGTTGAATAAGAAAAGCGGAAGCGCCCCGCTTAGCGACGTATGGACTGGACGGCCCCCGACTGAGATAAAGGAAACACGAAGAGCGATAGCGATTCGATGTTGACTTATCGTAAGAAGGGAACGGAAGTCCGATAGTCGCTGGGCGCTGGGGCTAGACAATAAAGAAAAGCACAATTGCCTTGGTTATCGCCGTACAAACGCAGAAGGGCCGCGGCCGAGATAATAGAGACACAATGAGCAGAGCGAATTGATGTCGACGCAATCGTTGCGGAGTGGACCTGAAGTTTGATAGGTGATAGGACGCTTGCGCTAGACAATCCGAAATGCGGAGGTGGCTTGCCCAGGGGCGACAAGCATAAGACGAATCGGCAGGAAGGCTGCTCTTTAGCCTTCTTGTCAAGTTGGCTTATGATCTCGAGCCCCTAGCAGCGGTAGCCAGACAATTCTCTAACTCCAAAGCTATTCTTTCTTATTTCACGGAAAAAAACGGAGACAGCGGGTCTCCGTTTTTGATTATTAAAACAAGTAATAGCTGTATCATCTTACTTCTTGACTGCTTTTTTTACCTTAACTTTGTTTCTTATTTAATACATAGTTGGTAGAGGTTGACTTCCGCTCCAGGTAGCTCGCTTTCCGCGGGGTGGGCGCTGAGCCTCCTCGGCGCTTGCGCCTGTGGGGTCTCAGCTGTCCCACACTTCCCGCAGGAGTCTCGCCACCTTCTGCTCCCGTCAACCAAACTTTTTGCTAAATGTCTCATGTTCACACAACTAGGTAAAAAAACAAAATCTTTTTAGAATAGAACCTACTTATTTTATCCAGCCAAGAATCATTTCGCGAATGAGTTTGCTTGCTGTATTGGCTGTTTGTTCTGACGGGTCATAGATTGGGGCAACTTCCACAAGGTCTGCTCCTACTACATTAATTTCCGAACGGGCAATTTCATGGATGGAGGCAAGCAGTTCTTTAGATGTAATGCCTCCTGCATCAACTGTTCCCGTACCTGGTGCATGTGCAGGATCGAGTACATCAATGTCGATCGTGACATAAACAGGACGTCCGGCTAATTTTGGCAGCACTTCTTTTAGAGGCTCAAGCACTTCAAATTTTGAAATGTGCATGCCCACTTCTTTTGCCCATTGGAACTCTTCCTTCATGCCAGAACGGATACCGAATGAATAAACATTCTGAGGTCCAATTAATTCAGCTACCTTGCGAATTGGTGTTGAATGGGATAGTGGCTCCCCTTCATAATTCTCACGCAAATCTGTGTGTGCATCCATATGGATAATCGCAAGATCTGGATATTTTTTATACATTGCTTTCATTACAGGCCAAGAGACAAGATGCTCGCCCCCCATCCCTAATGGGAACTTATTTTCAGCCAAAAGCTTATCAATAAATTCCTCAATTAAGTCCAGACTTCTTTGCGGGTTTCCGAACGGAAGCGGAATATCGCCTGCATCAAAGTATTTTACTTCTTCTAATTCACGATCAAGATAGGCGCTGTACTCCTCAAGGCCGATAGACACTTCACGTATCCGGGCAGGGCCAAAACGGGAGCCTGGACGATAGCTGACCGTCCAATCCATCGGCATACCGTATAAAACAGCTTTACTTTCTTCGTAATTTGGATGGCTTTTTATAAAAACATTGCCTGAATATGCTTCATCAAAACGCATTCCTGTCATCCCTCGTTCGTTTATATTTGGAGCACAAAGCTCTTTTTTGGTCTTATTTTCAAATCAAGGTTACTTCACTAAATCCTGCACAAATTTCGGCAATACGAATGCTGCTTTATGAAGTTCCTTTGTATAATACTTCGTTTCAATCTCATGGAAGCGATCTTCGCTTACTGCAAGCGGATCGTATTTTTTTGAACCGATCGTAAATGCCCACATGCCGCTTGGATAAGTAGGAATGTTCGCTACATATAAATTGGTAATTGGGAAAATTTCTTTTACATCTTTTTGAACATTACGGATTAAGTCTGCCTTAAACCAAGGGTTATCCGATTGAGCAACAAAGATTCCATCTTCCTTTAGGGCTTTAGAGATCCCTGCATAGAATCCTTTTGTAAACAAGTTAACAGCAGGACCCACTGGCTCAGTTGAGTCGACCATAATGACATCGTATTCATTTTCACTTTCAGCAATATGCATGAAACCGTCGCCAACTTGTACATCGACACGCGGATCATCTAGCATGCCAGCAATCTCCGGCAAAAACTTCTTCGAATACTCGATTACTTTTCCATCGATATCAACGAGTGTTGCCTTTTTCACGCTAGGATGCTTAAGCACCTCACGAATAACACCGCCATCTCCTCCGCCTACTACAAGGACATTTTCAGGATTTGGGTGTGTAAATAATGGCACATGCGCCACCATTTCATGGTAAACAAATTCATCCTTCACAGAAGTCATAACCATGCCATCAAGCAAAAGCATATTTCCCCATTCTTCTGTTTCTACCATTTCAAGCATTTGAAAATCCGTTTGCTCTGTATGTAAAGTCTGTTTAATTTTCATTGTGATTCCGAAATTCTCTGTTTGTTTCTCAGTAAACCATAGTCCCATTTAGAATCATCCCTTCTATCAAAAAATGACAGGTATTTAAAGTAATAAAATTGGCTAGCGCAAGCAGCAGACTATCGCCTATCAAAACAAAGGTTTCCTTTATCTCAGCTAGTGCCCCCACATTTTGTAAGGCAATGATCAAGGTCTTCCACTTTTCTTATAATTCCCAAACGCCATAATTACAAACATGAGAAAAAGTATAGATGAATCTAGCGAAAATGCAAGAAAAAGTTACATGTATTTGATAAAAATGTTTAAAATCCCACTGTTTTTTCAATACTAGATAAATAGAAGTGCTTTTCAGGTAATTCTACCGTGATTCTTTAGGTTAGCCCAGAAAGGGGGAGGCACCGAAATGGAAATAATGACAAATCAGCGATTTAGAAAAGCAGGGAAATATTTTCGAGCATTCTTTATTATTAGCTTAATTGGACTTGCATTAACCGTGCTTATTGGTGCAGGTATTTTGCTTTATGCAAAAATACTTGGTCCCCCACCACTTGCTGTTCCGCAGTCAACTTTATTTTATTCTGATGACGGGACTGTAATTGGAGAGAGCCATAATGGGCAAAAGCGTTATTGGGTGGAGCTTGACCAAATCAGCCCGCATTTAATTGACGCTACCATCTCTATAGAGGATCGCAAATTTTATTCCCATCATGGGTTTGATTATAAACGGATCGTCGGTGCTTTACTTGCAGATATCAAAGCAATGGCAAAGGTTCAAGGCGCGAGTACCATTAGTCAGCAATATGCACGCAATTTATTCCTGGCACATGAAAAAACATGGAAGCGAAAGATGCTGGAGGCCTTTTATACGATTCGCCTTGAAATGAATTATACGAAGAAGGAAATTTTAGAAGGCTATTTAAATACGATTTATTACGGACATGGTGCTTATGGAGCTGAAGCAGCAAGCCAGTACTACTTTGGAAAAAAAGCTGGAGAGCTATCTCTAGGGGAAGCTGCAATGCTTGCTGGCATTCCAAAAGGGGCAGGCGTTTATTCCCCGTTCAACTCAATGGAAAATGCTAAGAGCCGCCAAAAACTTATTTTGCGAACCATGGTTGAAAACAAACTTATTCACAAAAATGACGTTGATAAAGCTTTAAATGAACAGCTTACTTTCGTCGGCAAACATCTTCACACAAAAACAAAGACAGCACCTTATTTTCAGGATACGGTTCGGCATATTTTAAAAACAGAGCTGAATTTGGATGATCGGGTCATTGAGCTTGGCGGTTTAAAAGTCTACACAACGCTTGATTTAAAACAACAGGAGATTGCTGAACAAACAGTAGAGAGATTGATTTCCAAGGAATCAGAGATCCAAACAGGACTGGTGGCAATGGATCCTAAAAACGGCTATGTCAAAGCGATGGTTGGCGGAAGAAGTTATGAGGAAAGCCCCTTTAACCGGGCTGTACAGGCTGTTCGCCAGCCTGGATCCACCATAAAACCGCTTCTATATTATGCGGCGCTTGAGAAGGGCTTTACGCCTTCCACAGTCATGCGCAGTGAGCAGACAACGTTTCGTTTTGATGATGGAAGACCAGACTACTCACCGAAAAACTTTAATAGCCAGTATGCAGACGGAGATATTACCATGGCTCAAGCACTGGCTTTATCTGATAATATTTTTGCTGTAAAAACACATTTATTTTTAGGTGAAAATACACTTGTCGATACAGCAAAAAAATTCGGTCTTACAACAAAGATGGCTGACGTCCCATCATTAGCCTTAGGGACATCTGGTGTAAGGGTCATCGAAATGGCCAGTGCCTATAGCATCCTAGCAAATGGAGGAAAAAAGGTTTCACCTATTATGATCACACGAGTTGAGGATCATCGCGGGAAAGTAATTTATGAGAATGACAAGCAGTCCATTCCGATTTTAAAGCCTGAATTAGCCTATGTAATGACTCAAATGATGACAGGCATTTTTGATCCGAAATTAAATGGCTATACTAATGTAACAGGGAGTACAGTCATTAATGATATTACACGCTCATATGCGGGAAAGTCTGGAACGACGGACACGGATAGCTGGATGATCGGCTTTTCTCCTCAGCTCGTCTCCGCCGTTTGGACTGGATATGATAAAGGAAAAGCAATTACACTTTCTGCAGATAAAGCATACGCAAAGAATATTTGGGCCCGCTTCATGGAGGATGCTCATAGAGGAAGGTCATCTAAAGGTTTTAAGCAGCCGAAGGGGACAGTAGGTGTTTATATCAATCCGGCAAATGGAAAGCTGGCAACAGACAATTGTCCAATCAAGCGGTTTACGTACTTTGTCAGCGGCACCGAGCCAACTGAATACTGTACGGACCATTTGCCATATACAGAGGAAAAACCAAGTAAGAAGGAAAATTCACCTAAAAAACCATGGTACAAAAAACTATTTGACTGGTAACAGCATCGGGCAATCTTGTCCTATGGAAATGGACAATATAAATAAGGAGCAAATAGACATAAGACCCATTAGAAGTGAAAAAACTCGAAGGAATTCCTCCGAGTTTTTTCGTGTCCTAGTTTTTATATAGTGTCTACACACTGTTTATAAGTTTACTTATTTTATTGGATTTGAGCAAGTAGTTAAAAATTTTAGTCAGTAAACTGTCACAATTTCGACAAAATTCATGAACTATTTCGATTAATTCACTTGCAAATCGTCTTTGAGCTGTTGTATAGAGCGTTCCCACATCCCAAGATTATGATTCTGCAAAAACTCAGCAAGAATAGCCTTTGATTTTGTATCCATATGATCCACGATAATATGCCTTTTAATGGATTTATCCATCCGATTTACATGTTCTGGCAAAGACTTATAGCCTCTGCGAATTTCTCTGTCTACTGTCATCTCGCAAGCTGTTACACCCGCATAGTATGGGCCTTCTTCCTTGCGGTCAATTGTCACCCAAACAAGCCAATAAGGCTTTCCATTCGGTACCTCTTCTTTGCTTTTTAGGAACTTTATCCCCTTTTCCACAGGGCTGCGGGCATGCATCGCCCCTACTTCTATCGACGCCTCTCCAGCATCCACATCAATAATGACAGGTGAAACATTGTCTAGGCTTAATGAGCCTGAACCAAATCCTCCATGCCCCTCTGTCGGGTCATTTTTTATAATATTAAACCCAATATCTTTCTTCTTTTTCTCTTCCAAAGGTATTCCTCCTTACAAAATTAATCGGTAAAAGAAATCGCCTAATCCATCGGCTAGGATTGGCAGGATCGTGCTAAAAATCGGCTGAATCGTATATTGATCAAGCGGTGTGATAACAAGGATCAAAAAAATGACAGAGCCGTATGCTTCAAATTGAGTAAGCTTCGGACGTATATGCGCCGGTGCCAGGTCCTCAACTATTCGATACCCGTCCAGTGGCGGAAACGGCAGTAAATTAAAAACAAATAAAACTAAGTTAAGATGGATAAAAATATTTAAAAACTCGGGTACAAATGCTGGCAAACTCGCGGCAGTACCCATTCTCAGCAGCGTATACCATATGATAAACCCTAAAATGGCCATTAGCAGATTACTTATCGGCCCGGCAATCGAAACCATGATTCCTGCAAGTCTTGGATTCTTAAAGAAAAATCGATTTACAGGTACGGGTCTTGCCCATCCGAAGCCCGCAATAAAAATTAATATTGTCCCGATTGGGTCTAGATGCTGAATTGGATTTAACGTCAATCTTCCCTGCTTTTGTGCGGTTGAATCGCCAAATTTATATGCCACAAACGCATGGGCAAACTCATGGACCGTGAAGGCGATCATTAACGTAATCGCAACATATGGAATTTCTCTAAGTGAAAAGGCTAGAAATTGTTCCAAACACCAAACCCCTCTTTCAAACTGAAGATCCAATCTAGGGAATAATATTCCCCTTATATATTAGTTAAAAGTATACACGACTTTGCGCTGAAAGTGAAAGATAGACAAACTCGCCAATACTTGCACATTTTTTCGAAATATGAAAAACTACAAATGATATAAAAAAGGCTATTTTTACAAATATTGTTGCTAATAAAACATGATGGGCTGGAGTTGACTTCCGCTCCAGTCAACTAAACCTTTTTGTCGAAATTATCCATACAAAAAAACAACAATCTTTTGAAAGAGCCTAAATAATTCCTACAATATAAAAAAATGAAAAGGAGTTGATATTCATGCCATATGTAACAGTAAAAATGCTAGAAGGACGCACGGAAGAACAAAAGAAAGCTCTTGTAGAAAAAGTAACAGCAGCAGTGAACGAGACAACTGGAGCACCAAAGGAAAATATCGTAGTCTTTATTGAAGAAATGACAAAGAATCATTATGCTGTTGGCGGAGAACGCTTAAGTGATAAATAAAGCCGAGCATTAATGCCCGGCTTTTTCTCTTAAATTGGCAATATATTGATAAGCAGCTTCTACTTCTTCATCTGTGTAGCGCTGCTTGCTTTTTAACGTAAAGATCTTTTCTTTCACTTCTTCCTCTGGAAGGGTATCAAAATATAACACCGTTGAAACTAGTTCAAGAAATCTGGCATTTTGATTGTTCATATCTGTTAAACATTCTTGAAGATTCGGCATTGACACATCACTCAGGCTTAAAAATTCCTTGCCATTTTCCGTTAATGTATAGCGGTACTGATAGTATCCGCCCTTCTTCTCCTTCACTTCATCTAAAAAACCCATATTGCAAAGCTCTTCCACTCTTAATGTTAATTCCTCTGAATAAGGGCCGTAAAAATGAAATTGAAATCGCTCCTGAAAAGGGAAAGCCAGCTTTTTTGCGATATACACCATTTTCTGCAGTTTTTTTCGTCCGATAATTTCCTCCGAAGCGGCAATCGCATGAATGATTTTGGCATGATCTTTTAACAAGCTCTTCATCTCCTACTCCGTTTAGTCCCATATCTTAATGCTGTGTTAAACTTTGCTGTTAATTTCAGCTGCAATCAACAAAGCAAGATAATCAAATACTCTGGTTTTAACACAGCTTAGTTTAATAATCTCTAGTCCATTTCCAACAGCTTTCGAATTTGCTTCTTAATCAGCGGCTCGGACGAATCATCCTGCAGGAGATCCGCTGGATAATACAATTTATGATCGGTTCTTCTCTTCCCTGAGATCGCATCAACAATCTCTGATTCTCTGGAAAGCTCTCGAATTTCCTTGTTTTTCATTAATAAATGTATCGGAAGCCTTTCTTCCTCTTCACCCGGGCGGTAGAAATCATACGGCAAATCTGATGACGAATCGACAACAAGATAATATTCGGGGTCAATCCCTGCTTTCTCAAATAGGACAGAAAGCTCTGCAAGCTTTTTATATTCCTTCGCAGGCTCAAATTCCGCGTACTTATATAAATTACGGTTCATAAAGCGGCAGCAAAGGTCGCGAAGGATTGAATCTTCTTCCTCCTGCCACATTTGAAAGTAATAAAGAATAATGGCTTCATCAAGCTTAATATAATCCTCTAATGTTATTTCCCCATTAAACATAGAATAAAAATGAATCGGCTGCGATCTAAATGAATACCCTTGTCCATGCAGGTATTTTGCCCGATGCAAAATTTTCGTCAAGATCACTTCTGCACTTCGGGTTACTGGATGAAAATAAACTTGCCAATACATTTGGTATCGGCTCATTATGTAATCCTCGACGGCATGCATTCCGCTTTGCTTAATGACCACTTGATCCTCTCTTGGCTGCATGACACGCAGGATACGTTCCATGTCAAAATGACCGTAGCTAACCCCTGTAAAATAAGCATCTCGTTGCAGATAATCCATTCGATCCGCATCAATCTGACTGGAGATAAGGCTGACTACAAGCTTATTTTTTGACGTTTTCGCAATAACCTCAGCTACTTTTATAGGAAAATCCTTTCCTACCCTTGATAACACTTGGTTAACTTCCGTTTCTCCGAGAATAATAGCTCTTGTAAAATATTCATGATCCAAATCAAAAACTTTCTCAAAAGAATGCGAAAAAGGACCATGTCCTAAATCGTGAAGGAGAGCAGCACATAAAGAAAGGAGGCGGTCATCTTCATTCCATTCCGGCCTTCCAATAAATACATCATCCGCAATCCGCCTGACAATCTCGTAAACACCAAGTGAATGATTAAAACGGCTATGTTCGGCTCCATGAAAGGTTAAGTAGGTTGTTCCAAGCTGCTTAATTCTTCTTAGCCGCTGGAACTCCTTCGTGCCAATCAAATCCCAGATTACCCGATCCCTCACATGAACATACCGATGAACAGGATCTTTAAACACCTTTTCTTCACGTAGCTTCTCCATCGAATAGGCCATCTTTTACCTCCGATTTTCCAACTTCTCTCTATTATATCTCGATTTCAAACGCAATTCACTACACATTTTCTGATATTTCCGCTATATTCGACAAAATAACCAAACGCGCAAGCTCCTAGATCACCCCCGACAAACACAAGACAAGCCTTACTAAAAAGGTGTCTTTTCCCCTTTATGGAAGGCCTGATCAAAATGTGGATGCCATCTTCAGGAACGAAAGCATTAGACACTCCTATACTGAAGATATATTTTGCCCTCTTAAAGGGATTACGAGTTTCTAAAAACTTCATCTAGACATGCTTGTGAGCTCGAGGTTGACTAAACGCGGCGCCCTTTACGTCAGGGCAGGGTGCAGGAGCTGAACGCAGGTAAGCTCCTCTCAAAGGCTAGACACAAAATTTGCTTGCAAACAAAAAATCACCTTAGGACACTCTTCAAAGGTGATTTTACTTTTTCAGCTTTTTATTAATTTTTTCCTTTAATTCTTCTTCCGTTAAACCGGCAAGCGGACGATTATTTACAAATGCGAATGTTTTCTTTCTGCCTGGCCCACAATAGGATTGACAGCCTATTTCTATCTTTGCCTCTGGATCTATTTCTTTTAAAAGAGGAATTAATGTTTTTAAGTTTACGCCTAGACAATCATCGCAAACACGAAATTCGTTTGCCATCTATATTACAACCCTTTCTGCGGTCTAGCATAGTTATCTATAAGTTTTGCCGATGCTAGTTATTCTTATTCACTTGGCTCATGGTGTATTTTACAGCTTAACCTTTTTCTTTGCAAGCCGTTTCACCCCACTAGCAATATGGAAATTTATATATTTTTTATACAGGTTCACGTATACAACAAGTTCTATTTTATCATACCTATCTATTGTTTTTATAAAAATCTACTATCCTTTTAATCCAATTTGTATAATTTCAGCCAAAGTTGTCCATCCTTAAACTAAGGTTTTAAAAAATTGCAAATTAAATTGGGAGTTGAGGAAATGAAAGTTCGTCAAGATGCATGGACAGATGAAAATGATTTATTACTAGCCGAAACTGTATTGAGACATGTTAGAGAGGGCAGCACACAATTAAACGCCTTTGAAGAAGTCGGAGACAAGCTCGATCGTACTTCAGCAGCCTGCGGATTTCGCTGGAATGCTGTCGTTAGACATCAATATGAGAAAGCACTCCAGCTTGCTAAGAAACAGCGAAAGCAAAGACAGCGAATTCTTGGAAAAGATCAAGGCGGAAAGAAAAAGCTGCTCTATTCACCTCCAGTACCAGAATTAAAAGAAATGGAAACTACTACTATTTCATTGCCCGAGTCTGTTTCAGCTAATGAGAATTATATTGAAGAGTATGCAGAAGAAATCATTGAAGCTAAACCTACGCCAGTCTATAACGAAGTGCAGCAAGTGCAGCATTATCCTGTCAGTTCAGAAATCAATCTCGATCGTGTTATGTCATACTTACAATCTTTAAAACACTCGAGTATTCAGCTGGATATTTTAAGAAATGAGAATGAAAGATTAAAGCGTGAAAATGCGCAGATTAAGAGCCGAAACGAAGAGCTTGAAGGAAAGATTGGCCAGTTAGAGCAAAATACCGTAACCATTCAAGAAGATTACGAGACCTTAATGAAAATTATGAACCGCGCTCGCAAACTTGTACTCTTTGATGAAGAGGAAAGGCCAGCAACTAAATTTAAAATGGACCGAAATGGGAATTTAGAAAAGGTTGCAGAGTAATGCACTGAAGCTAAACAATAGATAGAGGACATTCACTTGCCAGTGGACGTCTTAGACAGGAATAGGAGAAGGAAGGCAGCATGCCCCGATTAAGAAAAGCCGTAACCCTTTTGAGGTACGGCTTTTCGCTATTAGTTATCACCGAGCACCTTTTCATTTCTTTGGACGACGCGATCGTAATAAGCTTCATATAATTTACGTTCCTCTTCTGTCAGCCCGCCGCTGAATAAATGATTACACCTGTTTTTCAAACTAGTTAACAGCCGAAACATTACATCCTGCACGGTAAGAGGGGTATTCAATAACTCAGACAAGGATGCCATGACTGATGGTTTAATATCAGGATAATGAAATTTTGTTTCTGTATTCTTTTTCGCTGTTTGATAAAATTGCTCGATTAACTCAGCTCTGCTGCTTCCGCTCCCGTCTATACAAAGATAAATTTGTACAGCTGCCCCGCCGCGGAGCCGCCTTTGTGAAATGCCGGCAAATTTTTTACCACCAATGCTAAGATCATAGCTCCCTGGACAATAGGAACCAACAATCTCCTTTGCCTCAATGTCTACTGGAAAATCTGAAAACATTTCTTTAATAAGCATCCACATCGCATCATAGCCGCTGTTAATATCAATGCCTTTTTCTCCCTCTGGAAAAATAAGCGAAATATTTAACACGCCTTCATCAAGTACAACTGCCAACCCGCCTGAGTTTCTGACAATGACCTGATAGCCTTTCTTTTTTAGAAAATCAATCCCTTCCTCCAAAAAAGGCAGTCTTGTATCCTGTATACCTAATACAATTGTCTTTTCGTGCACCCAGGTTCGAGCCGTTGCGGGAGCTGTACCGCCTCCTACAGATGCACATAGCGTATCATCTATTCCAAATGAGTGCAGAGCAGGTAAATGTTTAGCCAAAACCGACTCATCAATAACTCTCCATTGCTCTTGCTGTAATAAATCTTTCATTTATTGAACTCCTCTTTATTAAAGGGGATCTACCCTTTTCCCCTAAAGTAATCTATCTTTACCAATTCATTTATTGGACAACTTCTCTAGTTTATTCGCCGTCTTCTCGCTTAAATTGGACAAAATTGCATTTTATTCGCCAAATACAGCTGTTTATTTGCCAAAGCCATTATATCAACAGATAAGACAGAAAAAAAGAGCTAGGCATAAGTCTAGCTCTCTGCAACAATCTATTGATTTAACGCCTGTGCTGCGGTAATTAAGGCAAGCTTGTATACATCCTCTTCATTACATCCGCGGGACAGGTCATTTACCGGTCGGTTTAAACCTTGTAAAATTGGGCCAACCGCTTCAAAATGACCAAGGCGCTGGGCAATTTTATAGCCGATATTACCAGCTTCCAGGCTTGGGAAAATAAATACATTCGCATCCCCTTGGAGCGGAGAGTCCGGTGCTTTCTTTTGTGCAACAGAAGGCACAAACGCCGCATCAAATTGAAACTCTCCATCCAAAATCAATTGCGGATCGCGTAATTTTGCCTCCTGAACAGCAGCCGTGACCTTCTCCGTTTCCGGTGACTTTGCAGAACCCTTTGTTGAAAAGCTCAGCATAGCTACTCGCGGTTCAATATCAAACATTTTTGCTGTCTTTGCGCTTTCAATTGCTATTTCAGCCAAGTCCTGGCTATCAGGTGAAATATTGATAGCACAGTCTGCGAAAATATACTTTTCATTCTCACGAACCATAATAAAGACACCTGATGTTTTTCCCACGCCTGCTTTCGTTTTGATAATTTGAAGGGCCGGCCGTACTGTATCTGCTGTTGAATGGGCAGCACCGCTCACTAGCCCATCCGCTTTATTTGTATACACGAGCATCGTCCCAAAATAGTTTTCATCCAGTAAGATCTTTCGAGCATCTTCTTCAGTCGCTTTCCCTTTCCGTCTTTCAATAAAAGAAGCAACAAGCTCATCTATTTTTTCATAGTGGCCCGGATCATAAATTTCTGCAGATTCTAATGAAATATTCATTTCCTTCGCCTTTGCTTCGATCGATTGAACGTTTCCAATTAAAATCGGTATAATCATTTTTTCAGCCGCTAATCTCCCCGCCGCTGCCAAAATACGTTCATCACTTCCTTCAGGAAAAACAATCTTTAAACCTTTCCCATTCACTTTGTCTTTTAAAACTGAAAATAAATCACTCATAAGGGCTCCTCCTAATTTTCAATCGTATGTAATCACTTAAGTTTCTCCATCTAATTCCGTACAGCTTCCCCTTCTAGAATACGTTACTCAAGTAAAAATTCAAGTTTGTTTTATCACATTTACAACGCCTTTTCTAATGTATATTCCAATTATTCCTTATTCACAAACATGAATGCCCCTACTATTTGCTTCTTGTAACAAAATATCCACAAATCTGTCATATTAATCAATATCCTTCTTTTTTACAAGTTTTATTCCCTTATCATTTGGAGAAACTATGATATAGTTATGGTGTGATAATTCGCACATATACATATTAGGAGTGATAGTAATGAGTGAAGCAGCAAAAACGCTTGAAGGCTGGTATAGTTTACATGACTTCCGTGCAATCGATTGGACATCATGGAAGATGTTGTCAAGTGATGAGCGCCAAGCAGCTATCCATGAGTTTTTATCCCTTTTAGATAAGTGGAGCACAACTCAAAGCGAGAAAAAAGGAAGCCACGCATTATATACAGTTGTTGGCCAAAAAGCTGACTTTATGATGATGGTTTTAAGACCAACACTTGAAGAAATAAATGAAATTGAAAATGAATTCAATAAAACGAAACTAGCAGAATATACAGTTCCTACGTTCTCTTATGTTTCCGTTGTTGAATTGAGCAATTACTTGCCTTCCGATCAGGATCCATACCAAAGTCCAGAAATATTGGCTCGTTTATATCCTATTCTGCCTAAATCCAAGCATGTTTGCTTCTATCCAATGGATAAGCGCCGTCAAGGAAATGATAACTGGTATATGCTCCCAATGGAGGATCGCCGGAATATGATGCGCAGCCACGGAATGATTGGCCGCCAATACGCTGGAAAAGTAAAACAAATTATTACTGGATCTGTAGGCTTCGATGATTATGAGTGGGGTGTTACATTATTCTCTGATGACGCCCTTCAATTTAAGAAGCTTGTATATGAAATGCGTTTCGATGAAGTTAGTGCAAGATATGGTGAGTTCGGTTCATTCTTCGTAGGAAATCTTCTTGAAGAAGACCGTATCGCACAGCTTTTACACATTAATTAATTTTTCATACAGCCTCCTTTGCCTATATGCGAAGGAGGCTTTCTTTTTGGCTGCAACATCCCTAATATCATTTTCTTACAAAGAAAAGGAGAATAAAAAAACAGGCCTATACATACAAATGAATTAGTGAGTATTTATCAGCAATATCAAGATTCATTAGTCTACTATATCCATATTCTCCTGAGCTTTATATGAAGCTTCATTTTGATTTTTAGGAGGGAAACGTGTGAGTCAAAACTTTAATCAGTATCAGTACACAGCAAACCCATACTACGGGTATCAGCAGCCATATACAGGAGGAACTTCTAATACTCCTGCATATAGAGTGCAGCCACCAATTGCCTACCCGCAAATGCAAACTGTTCCATTTCCAACAACAGGAGTCGGCAGTGCCCCATCACAAGCTCCACAAGTTCCAGGGATGCTTCCGATTGAGCAATCCTATATCGAAAACATTCTGCGTTTGAACAAAGGAAAACTTGTTACGGTTTATGCCACTTTTGAAAATAATCGAGAGTGGAATGCCAAAAAGTTCGAAGGCATCATCGAAGCTGCGGGGAGGGATCATGTAATCTTAAGTGACCCGCAATCAGGCATGCGGTACTTAATCCCAATGGTTTATGTAGACTATGTAACGTTTGAAGAAGAAATCGAGTATGATTATCCTTCATTCGGTGGAGCACCGAGCCTTTCTCAATACAGTCCTAGGTAATACAAAAAAGAGCTTTGACACAAAACGTCAAAGCTCTTTCATTTCTTATAAATGCTTTACTGCTGCGATGATTAACAATATCCATGCTGTTAAAAAGCAAACACCGCCAATTGGCGTGATAGCCCCCAGAACACCAATTTTCGTTAGTGTCAGGATGTACAAACTTCCGGAGAAAAAGATAATCCCGATTAACATGAACCAGCCTGACCAGGATAATAAAGCACTTGCTGGCAGTTTGCCTAGAAGGACACCTATTACTAATAATCCCGTTGCATGGAACATTTGATAGGTAACTCCTGTTTTCCAGATTTCTAAATACTTTGGCTCAACCGTCTTTTCAAGACCATGAGCACCGAAAGCGCCTAAGGCCACAGATAAAAAAGCATTAATAGCTCCAAGAATAATAAATAATTTCATTTTAGCTCCCTCTTTTCCACTTAAAAGTCGAACAATGAATCTCCATTTGCCTCATCTTCCAACTCTAGACGTTTAGGCTGCTGTATACTAGCTGGCTGCGCCTGATAAGCCGGTTGTTTAGGAATATATGTATGATTTGGAGCAGCCGGCTGAACCTGTTCATCTAATATGAGCTCACACAGTGATTTAATTGAATAGATTCTTTCTCTTATTCTTGCCTCATTGATGTTTCCTTTCGCTTCATGCAATTCCTCTTCGATTTTCCTTAGCAGTTGCTGGACGGAAATGTTCAACATTTTCACCTCTATTTATCATGCTTTTGTTTCTACTAATATAAAGTGATAGTGGTTATTCTCCGCTTCAGGATGCGCAGCGAACCGCTGGGTGTGCGGTGAGCATCCTCGCCCAATCGCTCCTGAGGAGTCTCCCCTGTCCCATTTATCCCGCTGGAGTCTCGGATCCTTTGCTCCAATCAACCACCGTTTGTTCAAAAGCAGGAAGCACGAGAAAGGAGTTTTACTTTAAATACCTATTTATCATTTACCAGCTTTCTTTTCAAAACGCAAGCAAGGCTCACCGGAGGCTCGAGGAACTTCTACTGATGGAAGCTTTGCTGTTTTAAATTGGAATGCTTTGCAGCCCTTTGGGAATCTTTGGTCCCAAGTAACATAGAAAAATTTACATTTGAAACAATCAATTCTGTTTTTCTCCATTTTCTCATTCCTCTTTTTAATCAACATTCATTATACATGAACTGGCTGAATTTTTCGATCCATCCCTCACAATTCGTAAGATGACAAAAATGCTGTCTGTTTCACGTGAAACACATCATTTCCTGGGGAATTTTGTCGTATCGCAAATAATTATTAGCATCTGTTTACAATCTATCATGTGGATGTTAGCTGATATTTCAACTATTAAATTGGCTTTTCCCGCTTGACCATAGACTTTCTTTATACAAAAAAATCTCCGACTAATTTATAGTCAGAGATTTACTGTTATCCAAGCAGACGCTGATAAATTGATTTTGCCTGTGTTAAATCATTCGTTCCATGTATAAGTGCACGACCATCATTGAAAATAACGAGACGCTGTTCGTCTATCTCAACAGAAAGTAAATATGGGTTTCCCTTCACCTTATATCCAAGTTCTTTTAATTGCAAGGATAAATCATTTAACTGAATATTCTGCTGTCTAGGCGGGCGAATCTGTACTGTATCTCTGCCGCAAAGAACAGTCGACTTTGTCATATTCTCGCTATCTAAATACGGATAGGTTCTATTTTCCCCACATGATAAACAGCCAGCATCCTTTGCTTTTGAAACCTTCATGCTTGTATATTGATTTCTCCATAAATCGAAGCTGACAAATGACGTACGGACAGCCTCCCAATCCTCTACAAGGATCTTCAACGCCTCAGCTGATTGGTGGGAAATAACCATTTGAACAGTGGGTGCGATGATCCCACCTGTATCACACGTCATCCCCTGAATAGGGATCTTTTTCAGAATACAATTTAAACAGGGCGTCTTCCCGGGAAGAATGGTTAAACTCATGCCAAAACTGCCGACACAGGCCCCATAAATCCATGGGATCTGATATTTTTGCGAGACATCATTAATCGCCATTCTCGTTTCAAAATTATCTGTTGCATCAATAATTAAGTCCACACCTTGAATGAGCTCCTCAAGCTTTTCCGGTGTTGCATCTGTAATAACAGCCTCAATCTCCACATCAGAATTAATCTTTCGAAGTCGTTTTGCAGCGGCTGCTGCTTTAGGCAGCTTTTCCTCCACATCTTGCTCTGTATACAGCTGTTGACGCTGCAGATTGCTAGCCTCTACATAGTCCCTATCAACGATAGTCAGCCTGCCTACTCCTGCTCTTGTTAATATTTCTGCATTGCCTGAGCCTAACGCACCAGCACCTATCATCAATATATGTTTTGAACGAATTTTCTCTTGTCCCGCTTTCCCAATCGGTGAAAACAAGGTTTGTCTAGAATACCTTTCATCCATGTGCGTTACTCCTTTCAGGGAAAAATGACTTTTTTTCCCTTATCAGCCGCCACTGACTGGAGGAATAAAGGCAATCTCGCTTCCTTCATGAATCATATCATCATCTGAAGCAAATTCCTCATTTATTGCTGTCATTACATTTTCAAGATTGACGGATGTGTATTTTTCCAAAACCATCTGTTTCAGATCCGCTACCGTTCTTCCACTTGCGTCTATCGTGATAAACTCTTCACCAACAGCATCCCGTAAATGAGCAAAAAACAAAACTTTATTCATGTAAGTCACTCTCCTCCGGTTTTCCTTTTGGATAGGCAACTGTCTCAAGCTGATTTCCAATCCATTCTTGCCCATCTTCCCAGTGCTCCTTTTTCCAAATGGGCACGATCTCCTTGATGCGTTCAATTGCATACCGATTCGCTTCATATGCATCAGCACGATGAGGGGTTGAAACGGCAATAACAACAGCAACATCTGTTATATCCAGCTTTCCAACCCGATGGGTAATTGCTACCTCAGCTCCATGCCAGCGCTCTTTAATCTCATTTCCAATTTGTTCGAGCTTTTTCACAGCCATCGGCTCGTATGCTTCGTATATTAAATACAATGTTTTCTTTCCGTGCGTCAATTCGCGTACAGTTCCAATAAAGGTAGTAATCGCACCCGCTTCACGCTGTACAACCTTATCAATCACTTCCTGTACGTTGATTGGTTCTTTTGAAATGGCATAATTCATTTAATCAACTCCTTTTTGTTAAAGGCTTTTTTTCGTAAATACAAACCTCAGTTGGTAAAGGTTGATTTCCGCTCCATGCACTCGCTTTCCGCGGGGGAGGCGGTGAGCCTCCTCGTCGCTTTCGCTCCTGCCCGGTCTCACCTGTCCTACTCTTCCCGCAGGAGTCTCGTGCCTTCCGCTACAATCAACAAATAAATAATCAACATCCAGTATTAACACAGACTTTTGCTGAAGTAGATTGGTTTAGGATTCCTTTCTAGAAGATACCCGCCAATTCCTTCTACTTTTTCGATAAACTCTTCCGATTGAATCGCTGCGATTAAGTCCGTTCCCTTTTGACTTTCGAAGAATTCCTTTGTCATAAGTAAATCATAGTGTTCATCCGCAACAGAGAGAAAGTCAAGTCCCATTGCATTTGCTGCAGGATAGATTCCTAACCCAACTGCATTCTGATTCCCTTTTACCTCTGCTGCCACACTTAAATGGGAGAACATTTCCCTATCATAGCCTATAATGTCCTCTGCACCAATTCCTTCTTTTCTTAAAAGCATATCAAATAGGATTCTTGTGCCCGCCCCTTTTTGACGGTTAACAAAATGCCCCTGTTTTTGAACAATATCTTTTATTGATTGTATATCAAGTGGATTGCCCTTCGGCACTAGCCAGCCTTGTTTTCTTTTTAAAAATGGATATAGAACAACCTCTTTATCTGCCAAAAACCTTTTAATATAGGATTGATTATATTCCATTGTTTCTGGGTCAAGAAGATGGATGCCGGCCACATGTGCCTCTCCCTTCTTAATTGCCATAATTCCTGCCAAGCTTCCGACATGGGAAGACATGATCCTTGAATCTCTTTTTCCCTTTTTCAATTGGGATGATAGGAGGTCAATCGTTAAATCATGACTTCCAATACATACGATGGATTGCTGAATTTCTTCTAACGGTTTATACAATTCAACTTCTGCGTACTCACCTTGTTCATATCCAAGGCTAGTAGGAGGAATAATAAGCATCCCGTCTGCACGGACTAACGACATCGTTACTCCAGCCGCTCTTGGGAGTGGAATGGCGATATATTCACCGTCTACAAATCCAATATTCATCCGAATAAAATCCTCTGCCCCCATCGTCCCAACGATGCGGCGTCCAACCTTCACCTTAAGCTTTTGCCTGACAGGCTCAGGTATTCGCAATACTTCATAAATAAGCGGTCTGACAAACCATTCAAGCGCTAGATAAGCAGAAACAGGATAGCCAGGAACCCCAATGATGATTGTATCTTCAATTTTCCCAATGATCACAGGCTTGCCTGGTCTGGTTGCCACTCCATGAGTAAAAACCTCTCCAAGCTCTTGAATCATATGGACTGTGTAATCTTTTGATCCAGCAGAAGAACCTGCGTTAATAACAACAATATCAGAATCTTTGACAGCTTCCAAAAGGGCTGCCTGCAATTCCTCCGGTTCGTCCTTCACAATCGGGTGTAAATATGGCTCTCCACCCCATTCATGAATATAATTAGCAAAAACTGTTCCATTAAATTCAATTAATTGCCCAGCAGAGATGGAGTCAGCTGGGGAAACTAGCTCGTTCCCTGTTGGAATAATTGTTACGATCGGCTTTTTCACTACCGGAACTGTCACCGTTCTTGAAGCAAGAAGGGCTCCGATATCTACAGGACGAATAAGATGGCCTTGGGGAAAGAGCATTTCCTCCTGTACAATATCCTCTCCAATTGGACGAATATGCTGCCATGGTACGGCAGGTTCAATAATCTCAATTGTATCCTCAGTAATCTCATTTACCTGCTCAATCATAATAACAGCATCAAAAGGAGAAGGAACCTCATTTCCAGTATCAACGTATACAAAATCATTATTTCGTTTTAACTGAATCGGCCGCTGCTCATGTGCTGAGAAGGTTTCCTCCGCAATAACAGCAATTCCGTCCATTGCAGACGCATGGTAATGGGGCATGGAACTGTTTGCAAAAACAGGCTCAGCTAATACCCTGCCTAATGAACTCGAGCTGTCCAGCCATTCGATTTCTTGATTGGATGATTCAAAATGGGCAAGCATTTGTTGAACAGCCTCATGCCGTGGCTTGTCCTGTAAGTATACCTTCCTCTTGAAATGGAATGTTGACATATAATCCCACCCCCTACCTAAAAATTCTTACCGGAACGCGTTCTCCCTTTTGAACACCTTCGAGCCTATCTGCGATTTCGATCATTCCATCACTTTGAACAAGGGTAGAGATGAGACCGGATTTTCCAATAATCGGTTCAGCGTACCAATCATCGTTCTCTTCAAATAATCGTACCCTCACATAATCTGTCCGTCCTGGTGAAGAGGGAATATTTTTCGTTATTTTCGCAAAGGTAAGCTGTCTTTCCTGCTTTCGTGCTCCGTGCAGCAATTCTAAAATAGCCTTTCCGAATAGATGAAAAATAATAACAGCTGATGCTGGGTGACCTGGGAGGCCAATAACAGGCTTGTTCTCTGCTAAAGATAGAATCGTCGGTTTTCCCGGCTTTATGGATACACCATGCACGAACACACCTGGGTTACCAAGTGATTGAATCACTTCTACTGAATAATCCTTCGTCCCGACTGAACTGCCGCCAGATACAATTAAACAGTCTGTCCGTGCTAATAATTCTTTTGCTCTTCGTTCAAACTCTTCGCGGTTATCTTTGACAATGCCTCCATATTGGAAGCTATAGCCCCACTCAGCCACAAGGGCACCGATTGTCATCCCGTTCATATCTCGTATTTCGCCTGGTGCTAGACTTTCCGTTTCGATTGGAACAATTTCATCACCTGAAGAGAGATAGCCGATAACCGGTTTTCTTATCACAGAAACCGCTGTAATTCCTTGAGAGGCAAGTGCACCTAACTCTTGTGAACGAAGCTTTGTTCCCTTTTCTAACAGAAGTGCTCCCTTGCCTATATCCTCACCGACAGAAATGACATTTTCGCCAGGAGCGACCTGCTTGAAGACATTGATTAATCCGGCCAAATCTTCACAATGCTCAATCATCACAACCGCATCACTGCCATCAGGGAGCATTCCTCCAGTCGGTACATACATCGCTTCCCCTGCTTGAATTGCTCTTGGAGGCACTTCGCCCATTTGAACTTCTCCTGCAAGTGTAAGAAAACCAGGCATACTTTCGGATGACCCAAATGTATCCTTTGCTTTAACAGCATATCCATCAACAGTTGACCGGCGAAAATCAGGAACATTTTCAGGGGCATAGATATCTTCAGCTAAAACGAAATGAAGCGCCTCAGTGAGCGGAATGGTTATATATTCAGTTAATGGCTTTATATGGCGGCTGATTAAATCAAACGTTTCTTCTACAGATTTCACTTGGAAAAATTTCATGATAAATCTCTGCTTTCTTTTGAATATCCATTTGCTAGCTTAAGAGCTTCCTCGAATTCCTCTGGATGGTTCATGTTAAAAAAATGATGATCCTGGTAAGGGAAATGCAGCATTTGGAGATCTTCTTCTAACACAATTTTTGTATTTATCTTTTGAAAAAATGGCCTGATTCGCAGCTCCTGTTTCTGTATGGAATAGCTGATTTCCTCATGAACTTCTTTGCGATACGCTGCAAATAATGGATGAAGCTGATTCGAAATATTTGGAACGGCCGCATCATACTCATCTAAGTAACCTAGCAAGATTTCTCCTAGCTTCGAAGATACAAATGGCATATCACATGCAACAACAAGGTTTTTATCTGTTTTTGAGGCTTTTAGCCCCGCATGAATGCCTGCAAGCGGGCCCATTCCCTTCCACTCATCCTCAACCATTGGAAGATTAAGAAACTGATAATCTTCCAATGTATTGGTCACAATCATTAAATCCGCAACAGTCTTTTCAAGCTCTGCAGCAATATGTTCTATGACGGTTTTGCCGCCTATTTTTAAGAGAGCTTTATTTTTCCCCATCCTGCTTGACTTGCCGCCAGCCATAATTATTCCTGTCGTCCTCATTTTCTCACCTGCTCCTGAAAATTAGTGAGTCCCTGCACCCGAATCGTTTGAAACACCGAACCCCTTTTCTTGAGCAATATAATCGAGATGGATGCTTTTCACATCTAATAGGGTTGGAGATTCCTTTTTAAACATTTTTCTGCTATCAATGACTTTAGTATACCCTTTACATGTATGGCATGCATGAATTTCCGCACTTTCGTCGCCCTCTACTTTAAGGATCACTAACGAGTCTTCTGAACCACAGTGCGCACAGCTAATTTTCTTTTCCTCCCAAGCATGAAGACATCTTGGACATGTCAGCTCCTTCTTGCCTTTCTTGTTGAGCAGGGCAAAGCGTGCAGGTTCGCCACAGGAAGGGCATCCATTCGTATGATTCATCCCCTTTAATTGAGATTCCAATAGTACCGTTGCCTCTTGTAAAAACGGACGTGCAGCCTGTTCCGCAACAAAAATTGGAAGCCAATCAGGAAGATTATTTTCATCTGCATAGTTTTTAAAGTAGAAATGGTTCACAACAATTGCTTCTTTAAACCATGCCTGTAAGACATCTTTCGTCAATAATGCTTTAATTTTATCTGCTGTATGGATCATCCCCTCATTATTATGACCAAGCATTTGGAGGAGCTCTTCAATAAATAGCTGATATTGGCTAAAATCAATTGAAAGTTCTGCTTGAGGAAGGATAGGTGAACCGTCCCCAGTTATCTCCTCTATTCGCAGATTAACTATTTCTCCTCTCCACTTATCGCTTAATGACTGAATCTCCTGCTGCAGTTTTTCATAGTTTTCATCAAGAACATTCATTTTTGCCATCGAAAACACCACTTTCATTTAAGAGAGGAAAGGCTACCCTTTATCCAGGGTAGCTCCTCTTTATTATTATTCGGTTATCAATTGCCCAAAGCACATGAACGATTACGCATGTTTTTTCTTTTTTGGTTCTGCCGCCTGAAGCTCATCATACCAACGGCCGTGGTGATCCTTCGCATATTCCTCGGATACATCCCCTTTGATAATCCCTCTCATAGAAGGTTTTGCAGTAACAAGAGACATATAAATATGACCAATAGCAACGGCTGCTGCAAGACCTAAGCCAATGCTATGCATTGGATATGCCCACATGATGATTCCATATGGAAAATACTGCGGGAACCACATGATAAGTCCTGAACAAATCAGCATAATCGTTGTAATAATCATTAACCAGGAATTAATTTTTTCACCAGCATTAAAGAAATCCTGCTTAGGCACCTTTGCTTTCATACCAAAGAACTCTTTCATAAATTGGGGGAAGAATTGCAAGTCATGCTTCTTCCATGAAAAGATATTTTTTGCCCAATTGCTAAAACCTTTCCAATCAAAAATAATCATTATTGGAAGTGGAAGCATAAAGGCTACTGCTGCAATTCTATGCACGAGTCTTGCACCTGCTGGACCGCCAAAAACAGGGTATAGCCAGTCAAAGAATTCGGTATACATTGGCAATGCCGAAATATAAAGAACAAAGAAGGCTGCTGCATTTACCCAGTGTGAAATTCTAAAGCCCAAATTAAAACGTTTAACCGTTTTTTGATTTCCACTTTTATTCATGGCTCTGGTCTCCTTCACTGGAATGGTTCTTCTTGTTTAAATTGGTTGCGATGAATGAACCAATAACGGCCATTGTTGTCGCACCAAGCATCATTTTTCCAATTGGCTGTGCATAATCCTTCCAAACTATTTGCGAAAGGGCCACTTTAGGGTTTTCTGGCAAGCCGTAAGTTTTCGGTTTGTCAGCTAGTATATACACCGTATTTGTTCCGCTAATGCCTTGTGGGTTGTATATATTTGCATTCGGATAACGCTCTTTTATTTGCGCTAAACGATCCTCAGCTGAAGAAAGAAGTTCATCCTTATCCCCATAAACAATGGCTCCCGTATGACAAGCAGTTGCACAAGCAGGCTGAAGCCCCTCCTCTAAACGGTCCGTACATTGCGTACACTTCTGTGCCTTTCTGAACTCTTTTCCATTTTTATCTACATATGTTGCGAGATTAATAGCATCAAAGCCACATGCTTGTACGCAATAGCCACAGCCGACACATGTATCATAGTCGACAACAACAGAACCGAACTCCGTATGGCTAATGGCATTTTCAGGACAAGCTTTCTCACACGCCGCTTCTGTACAGTGCAAGCAAGAAGAGTGGCGGAAAAGCCAGTCCAGTCCGCCATCCTTTCTTTCTTGCTCGTTAAATGTTAAGACATTCCATGTATTTGCTGTAATCTTTTCATGAGATTGATAGCTTCCATGGAAATCCTCCATCTCAGAAGGGAGATCATTCCAGTTTTTACATGACACCATGCAGGCACGACAGCCATCACATTTTGTTACATCTACTAATTTAATTGTTTCAGCCATTATTTAGCCCTCCTAACATCGCAAAGGAATGCTTTGTATTCTGGTATTGTTGAGTTTGCATCTCCAATATGCGGTGTTAAGCGGTTTGCTGATCCGCCTGTGACAATGCCTTTATATCCGAAATGCCATGGCATACCGATATGGTGAACCGTTTTATCCTTTAATTTGTACGGTTTAAAACGCTTCGTCACCATTGCATAAGCATTAATTTCACCACGTGCGGATGAAACAATGATTTTATCCTTATTGTTAATGCCTTTTTCCTTTGCCAATTCCTCACTGATCTCAACGAACATATGCGGAACAAGCTCTGCCAGCCATTCCTGGCTCCGTGTCATTGCTCCAGATTGCCAATGCTCGGATAGACGATACGTTGTTGCAACAATTGGATACTTTGACACATCCCCTTGTGCATTCATTTCTTCTTCGCCAAATTGCACAGCTGGATTTAACTGAACACTTGAAAATGAGTTAGACATTGGATTTTCATATGGCTCGTAATGTTCTGGGATCGGTCCTTCGTTAATGGAAGCAAATAGGGCTCCCTTTCCTCCCGCCATCATAATGAAAGGATCATTGAAAGTTGGATCTTTTGGTCCCTTATCGACAACGAAGTCAGGAACGTCATTTCCCTTCCATTTTCCTTCCGCGGCATTCCATTCAATGCCGACTCTTGTCTTACTCCATGCTTTCCCGTTTAAATCGGCACTCGCACGGTTATAAAGAATACGGCGGTTTGCTGGCCATGCATATGACCAATTTAGGAAATTGCTCATTCCCTCATCTGTGCTGTCCCGGCGTTTTGACAGGTTTTCATTTTCAGGATAGAAGCCACAATAGATCCAGTTTCCACTGCATGTGGACCCATCATCCTTTAAGTCGCCAAATTTCTTTACTTGTTGTTTTGTTTTCATGTCATAGCCATTTATTTCTCTGCATACAAGATCAATATCAGGGTGATCACTTTCACCATAGTCCCATGTCATAGCCTTCATCGGCATATCTGCAGGATTTGAGCTATTTTTGTACATCTCTTTTAAGCGACGTGCAAGCATATGGACAATTTCCAAATCTGCCTTTGACTCACCCTTTGGCTTAATCGCTTGCCAGCGGTATTGCATCCACCGTCCTGAATTAGTAACCGAGCCTTCTTTTTCAAAAGACCCGCTTGCAGGAAGGAAAATGACTTCTGTCTGAATGGATGCAGGGTCTGCCCCTGCTTCTTTTTGCCAGAAGGAAGAGGTTTCGGTTTCAAACAGATCTACTGCAACCATCCATTTTAGATTGCTAAGAGACTCGATTTCTTTGCCAGCATTCGGCCCTCCAACTGCTGGGTTGGATCCAAATAATAATAAACCTTCAAGTTCTTTCCGATGCATCGCATCAAACAATCGCATGAATGAATAGTTTTTGCCTGCTGAAAGCTTAGGCAAGTAGTGATAGCCGAATTCATTTGATTTCGTTGCATTGTCCCCATAGAAGGATTTCATCATGCTTGTATAAAACTTCGGCTTATTTATCCAATAGCCTTCTTTAGGTGTAATACGATCAAGGAATCCTTGATAAGTGTAATCACTTTCTGCTGTTGTTGGAACTTGCATGTATCCTGGTACGTTATCATATAGAAGACCGAAATCAGTTGAACCTTGAACATTCGATTCCCCACGCAATGCATTCACACCGCCGCCAGAAATCCCAATATTTCCAAGGAGCAGCTGAAGTATCGCATAAGATCGAATATTTTGCGTTCCAACCGTATGCTGTGTTCCACCCATTGCATAAAGTATGGTGCCTGCTTTGCCTACTTCACCTGTAGAGGCATATGTTTTACAAATGTCTAGGTACGTTTCTTTGGCCGTACCTGTAACACCAATAACTGTGTCAACATCATAACGAGAATAATGCTTCTTCATCAGCTGGAATACACATTTCGGATCTTTCAATGTTGGATCTTTAAGAGTTTTTCCTTCTTTATCCTTTTTGAAGGCCCACTTTGTCTTATCGTAGCTTCTCTTTCCTTTATCATAGCCGCTGAACATTCCATCATTAAATGAATACGTATCTTCGACAATGTAAGAAGCATTTGTGTAAGCGGCTACATATTCTTTATGGAATAACTCGTTTTCAAGAATATAATTGATCATTCCGCCAATGAAGGCAATATCTGTCCCCGAGCGAAGCTGCCCATACACATTTGCCATTTGTGAGGTTCTTGTAAAACGCGGGTCAACAGAGATAAGCTTCCCGCCTTTTTCTAATGCCTTTAAAATCCATTTAAAGCTAATCGGATGATTCTCAGCGGGATTCGCACCGATAATCATTAATACATCGGCATGCTTAAGATCATTCCAGTGGTTTGTCATTGCTCCACGACCAAATGTAGGTGCCAGACCGGCAACCGTTGAACTATGTCATATTCGGGCCTGGTGTTCGATATAAGTTAGCCCGAGCCCTGCACGGAACAACTTCTGCAGCAAATGACACTCTTCATTATCTAATGCTGCACCGCCAAGATAGGCGATAGAATCTGTTCTATTGACTGTCAGTCCTTTTTCTTTGTGAATAAACGTCCGGTCCCGTGTTTCTTTAATATTCTTTGCTACCTTTTCAAGTGCAAAGTCCCAATCTACTTCTTTCCACTTGTCGCTTCCAGGTGCACGATACATTGGCTTTGTTATCCGTTTTTCACTTGTATACACCTGTCTTACTGTCGTTCCCTTACTGCAAAGGCTTCCTTCATTGATTGGATGATCCGGATCCCCCTCCGTATACACCACATCATCGCCTTTAGAATAAACTAATATTCCGCAGCCAACCGCACAATAAGGACATATTGTTGGTGTAGGCTTAAGTTCAGCAATCTTGAACTCTCTTGTTTTTGCCTGAGCCCCTTTATCGTCGAAGCCAAGCTCAACAACTGCAAGAGTCGCTGCCACAGCACCGGACAATTTCAGAAACTGTCTTCTTGTAAATTCCATCTATATTCCCCTCTTTTCCATAAATAGAACATATATAAAATCCAATTATTTTGGATGAACTCCCAGATTTTTTTCTTCCAGATCATTAATGACCCTTCCGAATGAAGTATATGAAATAGCCATTCGTCCCCTTAAATAGCCAACTACCTCAATATTTAGAAATTTCGCCAGCTGAATCGCCTGTTTCGTTGCAGCTGTTCTTGATCCGATTACTGAAAAGCCAAACTTTGCCGCTTTCGAAAGCATTTCATAAGATACTCTTCCTGTTGTCAGCAATATTAACTCCTCCGGGCTGCATTTTGACCGGATCGCATGTCCTATGATTTTATCAACCGCATTATGCCTCCCGATATCTTCCCGAACGGTCATTTCCCCATTTTTATGCACAATGCAGGCTCCATGCATGCCTCCTGTTTCCCCATACAATGGAGAGTTCTTGGCAAATTCGCTGCGCTTCTTCAAGATATAGCTTAATAGATACGTATTGTTGGATTGCACCTTATTAAATGTCTTCACATCTGTCATCGAAAAGAAAGTAACCCCTCTGCCGCAGCCAGCCGTATAGTGCTTCTTCTTCGAAAACATTAATTCGGGGTCAAACCCTTCCCTTAAAGTGACTGAAAGTGTTCCAGAGCCTTCATCGCTCTTAATAGACTGAATATCCTCTGCTCGTTCAATCATTCCTTCTGAAAACAAATAGCCGTAAACCCAGTCCTCCAAATCTTGATTTGTCAGCTGGAAAACGGCTACCTCATACCCATTTATGATGAGAGTAATCGGATACTCCTCTGGACATCCCTTTTTATTCATTCTTTCCACCCCTTTTACTAAAGGAAGCGCTGGCCATATCATTTGTACGGGGTAATCTCCCTTTTATTATAAAGAGAACCATTTTCACTCTTCTGCGACAATTATCACGAAAACCAATAGTAAAATATGAGATTAATGTGAAAATTAACTCTTGACGTATTAATAGTAAAAGGAACTAGCAATAACAGCAGTAACATTTATCACGTTTAGATAGTGGCAATTTAAAGAATGACCAATTGTTCAATAAATTGTTGAAATTATATGTGAAAAATTAGTGAAAATTATAATTCTGCTTTCCAAAATGCAAAAAAAATCCTTCCAAAATTGGAAGGATGCTAGATTTCTTTTCTTTGAAAATAGGTAAAGCCTGATAGAAAAAACAGAATAAAGCTCCCGAAAATGACGAGCAGCAATGTTTCCATCGTTACATTCATTGCACCAAATCCATCCTGGCCTGTTGGCACCATTGCCAAAAATGGCTGAGCCCACGGATAAAATGGACCAAATTTTTCTGAGTTTACAATCAGCATATTGGGCAGTGTAAATATGACATTAATGGCTAATGGAGCAGCAAAGCTGGACCATGCAACTGACACATATATTTGCAGTGCTGCAAGAGGAAGGCAGGCGATCCAGCCTCCTAACAAGCTAACCGCTATCATTTTCCAAGGAATGGCTTCCTCAAATCCCTTTAATTGCCCAGCCAAAATAAGACCAGAAGCAAACAGCAGCTGTGTAATAGCAATCAAACCGAGGACAAGGAGGAATTTTGCAATATAGACATTGCCGCGGGAAACAGGCATAGCAAGCAGCTGCTTCCAGCCTCCGCCAATATGTTCATACCGGCACACGAAGGCGGAAAAAACACCTGTAAGCAAAGGCAAAAATAAAAGTGCGTGTATAAATGCCATATAAGTTATTGCCAATTCCCATTTATGAGGTGCATCTTCCACAGATTCCCCTACGCCAACTAAGAAGGAGAGAGCAGGACTCACAAAAATTAACAGCCATATCGCAGATTTCCTAAGCTTAAGAAATTCAGACCTCAAAACCTTTCCCATTTATTTCACATCCTTTCTCGCAAAATCTAGCAAACCAATCAAATATATAGCCAGTCCGCAAACAAGACCGAAAGTGACGGAATACAAGGGATCATTCCAGCCATTCGTTAATGATGGCCATTTCCATGGCATCCAATCAGGGAATCGAAAGGACATCAATGAAAGGATTGTCCCTACAATTCCAATAACCAAAGGGATCGCTTGATTTTTCATTGTGATGGATAGCCAGATTTGCAGGGCGATAAAAGGCATGGCTGCAAGATAAGGAAAGTAAGCCATTTTAAGCAAAGCCAGCAGTGGGACGTCTGCCCCAAACTTAAGAAAGAAACCAAGGACAATAATCCCTAAGAGCAGGAACGTGCTTGATACAAAAAGCAAAAGGGCCGTTAATAGAAATTTCCCCGTAAAAACCCGCAGTTTGGAAACTGGCAATGCGAGAAGCTGTTTCCATGCATTTGTTTGATGCTCAATATTAGAAATCATAGAAGCTATAAGAGTTAATCCGAGCATTAATGCGGGAATTGCCAAATATCCAGCCTCTCCTATCAGTCCTGCCCATAAATCCTTTTCATGGACCTTTGTTAAATAATCATATCTTAATCCAAAGTTAACGGCTTGTAGGGCTACAACTCCGAATGGGCCAAGAAATATCAAAAACCAAATCAGTTTCCTTCTAATCTTAATAAAGTCGGAAGCTAGAATGCTCAGCATTACAGACTCCCCTCCCCGCCAGTAAGCTCCAGGAATATATCTTCGAGCGATTTTTTCTCTTCCTGGACTCTGTACACAGAGAAATGATCATGAACAAGGTCTCCAATCACAGTGGAAATCTCCTCATCCGAAGTATGGGGCAGATATATTTGATTATTATCCATTTCTGCCTGCCTTCCCTTTGATAGCAGCATTCGCCATGCTTGTTCTGTTTGATCTACTTTAATGGCAATCTTGCTTTGTGCCCTTTGCCTTAGAGCCTCAATCGAGTCTTGAAAAATCATCTTTCCTTTTGAAATAATGCCTACCTGGGTTGCCATCTGGTCCATTTCCGATAATAAGTGGCTTGATACGAGAATCGTAATGCCATGCTCTTTTGGCATACTTTTAATGAGCTCTCTAATTTCCAGGATGCCTGAAGGATCAAGTCCATTCGTCGGCTCATCCAAAATAAGCAGCTCCGGATTTCCTAAGAGTGCGGCAGCAATCCCTAATCTTTGCTTCATACCTAAGGAAAAGCCTTTAACTGGTCTTTTCGCTTCATTCGATAATCTGACAATTGAAAGCACCTCATTAATTCTCGATTTAGGTGCATCAAGCAGAATACGAAGAGCATCGAGATTCTCGTACGCATTTAAATGTCCGTAATAGGATGGATATTCGACTAAAGATCCTACTCTTTTAAGCACATTGAGTTTTTCCCTTTTCATATCCTTGCCGAATATATGAATGGATCCCTTAGTCGGTTTAGCAAGTCCAAGAAGCATCCGAATCGTAGTTGTTTTCCCCGCACCATTTGGACCGAGGAATCCATAGATCTCGCCTTTCTTTATTTTGAGATCAATATTCTCCACCGCGTACCGCTTTGAAAATTTCTTCGTCAATTGATTTGTTTCAATAATTAATTCATTCATCTTTATCACCTCGATACCCATCATAGCCAGCCTTGGTTAAAACGAAGGGCAATGAAGTTTAAAATTGGTTTAAATATTTGTATTGCTAGTCGATTTAACACGTTTCCCAATTAGGCGAATATGATACCTATAAGCAGAATCCATATGTAGCACTTACGCTTAGTTTAAACTTTCATGCCGCTTATGTATGATCACCTCTAACACATCCTTAACGGGCGCAGCTTTTCGTAAAGGGGGAAGACGATGCCTATATCCATCATTTTTAACCAAATTGCAGTAAATACGGTTATTCAAAATTCATCCGTTTCAACAGGTCAAAACAATCAAGCGGACTGGTCATTTCAAGGGAAGAATAATCTTGCTGCCGGTCAGCAGTTTGGATTAGCTGCAGTAACAGGCAATATGAATATCAATTTTGATAACGATTTAGTTGATACTCCAATTAATACTCCTGAATTTAACAATCCGCAGCCTAATATACAATATTGAGGAATTCACATGAAAATTGTCTTTGATTCCATTTCAATTACTAGCATAAGCCAAAATTCTGGTGTTTTTACAGGATCGAACATTCAATTAAACTGGCATTCGCAAACAAAGGAAAACAGCGCAATGGGTAAGGTTATAGGAGACTTTAATCACCTAATGAATAATATAAACGTTGTTTACGATAATGATTTAATTGATATGCCCATTATCACTCAGTCAAATCCGATGAATCAGAGTAACGAAAAAAAAGGGGATGGACATCATTAGTCCTCCCCCTTCATCTTTTCTTGTATTAACTCCTTTATCCAATCAGGTACATCCTTCTCATCCCGGCACGTTAGCAGATCCATAATGGCAGAGTCATATAACAATGATCGTAATCCTTCAATCTGATTCCCGTCACCACTTATACTCCCAAGGCCTTGACTATGTTTTTTAAAGCTTTCAAATCCCGAAGGTGCATTATTCCCGAAATTTACACACGAAGCACCTTCAACAGTTCCTATACGGATTGTCCCAATAAAAAAGTTAGGAGATAGTAGGGTCATTCTCTGCCTCCTTGTCTTTTAAAGTGATGGAATAGCCTTCTTTCGTTGTTTTAAAGAGACTGTTATCTTGAGAACGTCTTTCCCCTTCATTCTTTTTTCCCTTTCCTTTCTTATTTCCTATATTTACGCCAAAGTTATTCCCTACATTGAGAGCACCGCTCAATTCTTCTATATCAATTTGATCAAGGTGAAACGATAATTGATCAAGAACAGGCTGATGAATATCTACTCTATCAATATGAAAGTGATATTCTGCCTTTTGCTGATCCTTCATACTATCGATCCTCTTCTGCAAATCATCTAACTGCTTCTGCAGCTCTTTGTATGACAGATCATCTTTTCTCCTCTTATGCCAAAACAAAGGAATCACTCATTTTCTGAAGTAGGCTTATTATTTTTTACCATATGAATATTATTAAAAATAAGATTATGATTCCCATCAATCGTTCCATTTCCCTCTGCTTTGTATGTGGCTGATGAAAAATGATACTGTGCATTTACCCCAGAAAATACAGCTGAAGAATCTTTAATTTGATCAATAGCGAAATGCTTTATTTTAACCTGAGCCATTCATTTCACCTCCGCCGTTTCCTTACTCGAAATGAATATCAATTAATTGCTCGCTTGCCACTTTTTGAAGCTTAATTTCAAGGAGGCCATTTTGATATTTTGCAGAGACATTTTTTGCAATAAATGAAAAAGGAAGAGGGATCTGCCTTTCAAAAGGGCCCGTAAACCTTTCCTTAATAGTTGCCCTCCCATTGCTGCTAAGCGGAAAAACAGGAATATTGCCTAAAATAACTAAATTCATGTCTCTCAGCTTAATTCTTATATCATTCATTGAGTGCAATCCTGGCAATTCAACAAGGATGATTCCTTCATTTTCGGTTTCATACATATCAATAAGTGGCCCCTTTTTAGGGAAAAGCTGCTGAATATCATTCCAAAACTCTTTACCAAGAACATCCTCTGCACCCTCGGGAAGTTTCGACCAGCTAAATTTTCCTGTATCCCTAGTCATAAAAACCACCTCAAAGCATTTATATGCATGGAAATGTGAGATTATTTAAGATTTCCCATTTGCTGATAATTAATGACATCCCCTACTGATTTAAAGAAGAAAAAAAGAACCTATTTTTGAGAATAATCCGCTCAGGAGTAAGTTCTTTTTCTTTTTATTTTTCTAGTCGTCAACTACTTTTTCTAATTTTAATTATGGTCCCCTGATTTCCTGTATCTGTTTCCCATTTAAGCCTCATATCCTTTAACATCAGGGATACGATGGAAAGCCCAATTCCTGCCCCTTTTTCAATCGATTCCCCCCTCATTCCTGGACCACGGTCTTCAATGATGATCTGCTGAAGAGGAGCATCGATCTTCACTCCAATATATGCGCCTTTACGTGCATGCCGATAAATATTTTGATAAAAATTATCTAACACACGTTCCATCCTTTGAGGATCAACTTCCCAGTAAAAGGTCTCCTCTGGAAACTCAACCTCCATTTGAAAGCCTGCTCCTTCAAAAACTGGGTACCACGCCGCAAAAGATGTCCTTACTAACCGGACCATATCCGTCCTCTCTGGATAATACGGATACTTCCCTGTAGTCAATAATGTATAAGAAAGGAGGTTTTCAATTAGCTGCCCTAGATAGCCAATTTTATTGTCGATTAAATCGAGTGATTCCTTGCCTTTATTACTCAATTCTTCTTTTTTCAAGCTGAAGGCGTGCCCTCTAATCGTTGTTAACGGTGTTCTTAAATCATGTGATAAATTCGCAATTAGCTGTCTCCTAAGCATTTCTTCTTCCTTTTCGCGTATCCGGCTGTCTTCAAGCTGATGAATCATTTCATTAAAAGACACTTCCAGCTGTCCAATTTCATCCTTTTTTTCAACACTGATTGAATCCGGTATGCCGCTTTCTGTTGGATTGGACATAGCTCGCTGAAGCCGTAAAAGACGCTTTCTGATTTTGTAAAAGAATATCCACGAGATAAATATGAAGATCGCTAGTATTGCCACAACCGAAAGAATGATGGCAAAGCTATACCGATCTTGCAAGCTTTGTCCAGTAGAGAGCATAACTGAACGAGGAACTTGGAGAACCATAAAGCCTTCATCTTTTTGCTTGCCAATTAAGGACACAACTGTATACGGGTCAGCCTCTAATCCACGGTTCTTTTTCATAAAATCGATTGTTAAGGAAGTTGACCATATCGGTGGGACTGGCTGGTTTTCAGGAAGCTTCCCCATTGTTTTTCCCGTTTCATCGACCCAAAACACCGATGCTTCCGAATACTCATTTTTTATTTTTATTAACTTCTCATTTATTTGTTCATTGGAGGCTCCGCTCAGGCTTTGTGCTTCTGCATGCCACATCGCTTCTAAATCCGCCCCATTTTGATATTTATTCGGCTCCTCATCAATAAGAAGATAATTAAAAAATACAATTGAGATAAATAAAAAGGAGATTGGCACGATCATGATAGCCAATAAAATGATTAATAGATACTGATTCAATAAGGAGTTTTTCAGTTTCATTGCTTCACCCTATAGCCAATTCCTCGGATTGTTTCAATTATTTCAGGAGAACCTGGGTTTTTTTCTATTTTTTCACGGAGGTAGCGAATATGAACCATCAATGTTTTGTCACCTTCCATGTACTGCTCTCCCCATACGGACTCATAGATCTGCTCCTTCGTTAGAATCTGATTGGGATGTTTTATAAAATGCATAAATATTTGATATTGCTTGCCAGTTAAAATAATCTCCTCCCCATTCCGCTGATCAATAATGGTATTTTCGGAGAGATTCACACATATATGGGCTAGCTTTATCTCATTTGAAGCCGATAGACCAGACCTTCTTAGCAATACCTCAATTCTTGCTGCCAGCTCATCTGGATGAAAAGGCTTTGTTACATAATCATCTGCAAATTGTAAGCCCTGAAGCTTATCATCTACAGCTGTACGTGCAGAAAGCATTAATATCGGGATTTGCGGTGCTTCTTTTTTGAGACGCTGTCCGACTGTAAAACCGTCAAGTCCAGGGAGCATCACATCCAATACGACAAGATCACTATGAATAACTGCTTTTTCGGCCCCTTCGCCTGTTTTTAGCCACTTTACGTTAAAGCCTCTCTGCTCTAAGTCCTCCTGCACCCAGCTGCCAATTTCTAAATCATCTTCTATGTATAGAATTCTTCTCATTTTTATCACCTACGTTTATAATAGAGAATAGCAATTGGGAATAAAAGCCTTTTGATTTAAAGTTTCTCGTAAAAGCGATTATTGATATAATAGAAAAAACAATGCCATCTTATTAATGAAGCAATACTTCAGGGAGGAATTTGCAAATGACGATGAAAAAAGTCTTAACTATTGCTGGATCTGACACAAGCGGAGGCGCAGGCATTCAGGCTGACCTTAAAACATTCCAAGAACTAGGCGTTTACGGAATGACGGCTTTAACAACAATCGTGACAATGGATCCAAAGAACAACTGGAATCATAATGTCTTCCCAATTGCCCTTGATACATTAGAAACACAAATTGAAACTGTTCTATCAACCGGAATAGATGCAATGAAAACAGGGATGCTAGGTTCTGTTGAAATTATTGAACTTGCTGCAAAAGTAATAGACGAAAATAAATTAGACCGGGTTGTCATTGACCCTGTATTAGTATGTAAAGGGGAAGATGAGGTGCTTCACCCAGAGACAGCGGAAGCATTACGAACGATTCTTGTTCCTCGTGCAACAGTTGTTACCCCTAACCTCTTTGAAGCATGGCAATTGGCTCAAACGGGACCGATCAAAACCGTTGATGATATGAAAGAAGCAGCTGTGAAAATTCATGAGCTTGGTGCAAAGTATGTCCTTATTAAAGGCGGAAGCAAATTGCAGCACGAAAAAGCGGTAGACCTCCTATATGATGGGAAGGAATTTACACTGTTTGAAAGTGAACGGATCGAAACGACTTACACGCATGGCGCAGGCTGCACGTACTCATCAGCCATTACTGCAGAATTAGCAAAAGGGAAATCCGTAGTAGAAGCAGTGGAAATTGCAAAGGATTTCATTACAGCTGCTATTAGCCATGGATTTAAATTAAATGAATATGTTGGACCAACGATGCATGGGGCTTATCGCCGATTTGGTGCAGGCCGTTTGGAAGCAGAACAGCTTAATTCATAAACAGAGCCAAATGGCTCTGTTTTTTTTTACGTTAAAAATTTATTTTTAGTAAGAAGATAATCGAAGTGTCTTTTAGGATATAAGCACGATGGATATTGGGCGAATACTGCAGGATGTGGATGCATTGAGAGCGATAAGCGGAACTGCACCTATGCCTTCGCCTTTTCAAAACTCTCCCATCGGCGTGTTTTTCCATAAAGCATGAATTTCGCTTTTCTATTCCTTTTTTAGTAAAATAAAAATTGGAATCGAGATAGAAATAGGAATAACGTACTGGAAGGAGGATTAGGATGGAACCGGTAATTATTGATCACGTACAAAAAGAATTAGATCGCTTCGCCCAAAAGAAAGTGTATATCCATTTAGAAACAACGAACGGGGCATATGCTTCTCATTTCAATGAGTCCTTTTTCTCTTCGGGTGCATACATAAGAAATGCACTTTTACAATATGAGCACGGGAAAATAACAGGAAATGGGCCTTTTCGCGTTGGTCTCAAAATGAGTTTCGGCTGGGTGTATGCAGAAGGCATTACCCACTTTGAAGTAGATGATAAAGGAAGGCTGCTATTAGCCGGTCATGACTTTAGCGGCAAACTGGCAGTCTCCTTACAATTAAGTGAACAGCCATTTTAAGGCGTATCAGAACATAACGTGAAAGAAAGGAGAATGCGACATGGAAAAAGAAAGACATGTATTAGTTGTCTTCCCTCATCCAGATGACGAAGCATTTGGTGTTTCAGGAACCATTGCATCCTATACGAAAAGCGGGATTCCTGTAACATATGCATGCTTAACTCTTGGGGAAATGGGAAGAAACATGGGAAATCCTCCGTTTGCTACGAGGGAAACCTTGCCGCAAATAAGAAAAAAAGAACTGCAGGATGCCGCAGATGTCCTTGGAATCACCGATTTACGCATGCTTGGCTATCGGGATAAAACAGTAGAATTCGAAGATGAAGCAGTACTGGCAGCGCATATGGGATCAATTATTGAAGAAGTGAAGCCTTCTTTAATTATTACGTTTTACCCTGGCTATGCCGTACATCCTGACCATGATGCAACCGGTGCAGCAGTCATTAAAGCTGTCAAAGATATGCCTGAAAACGAGCGTCCGAAGGTTCATTGTGTTGCCTTTTCTAATAACTGCGAAGAAGAGATCGGCCAAGCAGACATTGTTAACAATGTTAGTGATGTTGCTGATTTAAAACTTGCTGCCATAAAAGCGCATGTTTCACAAACACAGCTGATGGCTGCCGAAATGGAAGAACAGCTAAAAAATCAAGACCCAGCGGTGATGGCACGAATTCATAATGAACGCTTCTGGACCTATAAGTTCTAATAAAAAAGGCAGTTTTTCACTTCATATTTGCGAAAAACTGCTTTTTTATTTTACCTAGATATATATGGGCGAAATCTCTATTTTTGGAGAGGTGGTTCTACCTTTTTTGCAAAATGCCAATTTTATTTGCATATCCGCCTGTTCTTTACAAAACAAGAATTATAATTGCAAATCACTCGTTTCTTCAGTTTCTGACTCTAGCATATTCTTTAGGTTCTCAAGCTGATAGCCGTCTTCTTGCCTGATCATCTTGACAATCATCGGCCTTGTTAATTTCATCCGTAAACCGCTAGTTTTTACAAATGCCTCAAGCTCCACTTGTGTTCCTTCTTCAATTTCATGGAAAACATATTTATACTCAACAATCAAACCATTTGAATTGCTTCTTGATGTAAAGAAGTGGTTCTCCTCATATTGAATATATTCAACTTCCGCAAAGATTTCTTTTCCTCTAACATTTCGCGTTTCCTTAAATTTTGTCCCTTTCCCAATTTCTCCGTCTGTTAACTTTTCCATTTTTGCAACAACCGGCATTACCTCATGGACATTCTCCATGCCTGCCATATATTGAAATACTTCCTTTACCGGTTTATGAATGATAGCACTTGAACGAAAATCTGCCATATTTACACCTCTATTAAGTACGAGCCTTTTTTCTTTATTATAACAAAAAACAGAATTCTTTCTCATTAGAATCCTGTTTTAGTGAATTATAATTTTTGATGAAATAGAGAACAGAATTTACACCAATCTGTAATAACAATGGTTTTCCCTTTTATTTCGATTATTCCATCCTTTTTAAGCTTTGAAAAAACTCTGCTGACACTTTCTCTTGATGTGCCTACTAAGGTGGAAAACTCTTGAACCGTAATTGGCAGTTCAATATACATTTTATTGCAGCGGTTTGCACCAAATTTTTCAGCAAGCCGCTCGAGCGTTCGTATCGTTTTCATATAAACGTCTAGAAGGGCAATATCTCTTAAGATCGATGTCATATCTCGAAGCTGTTCACTCATATAGCGGATGATCTGGACAGACATTTCTGGGGACAGCGCAAGCTCTTGTTCTAAGTCATCTGTATTTAAGAAATAGACTTCCCCCTCTTGAATCATCGTCGCTGTTGCCGGGTAGCACATGCCTTCCGCATTAAACAAGCAAGCTTCAGCAAATATCTCCCCTTTTTTCTTAATGCAAGTAATGATTTCATTCCCCTGGTCATCCTGCTTCGTTAACTTCACAATACCTGAATAAACAAAGAAGACACCTTGAGCCTCTTCATACTCAGAAATAATTTGCTCACTTTTTTTATACGCCTTTTTTACAATCCGTTTGTCAATTAACTGGACCGATTGCTTTGGGAGGTTTTTAAACACTTCAATTTGACCTAAGAACTCTTCAATATCTGGCTGCTGAGCTGCATTTGGGTTGTTCATGTTCATTTCCCACCTTATAGAGTATTTCATATTACTATTTATTCTATCGAAGCTTACAGGTGTTGAATGTGACATTTTTCACATGGTTACTTGCATAGCCTTCTACTTAAAAAGTGCCATAACTATTGATTTATATTAGTAGATGTATGATTTAATGGCGTTTTTTGAACCGCTTGATTTTCAATCGTCACAAATTCTTCACTGCCCAGTCACAGAACATCCACAGTAGATTAGCTGTGAAGTGAATTTCATCACACATCCCCACACCCCCCAACGTTAGGATAATAATGGAAAACACACAAAAGGAGGGAATAATTTGAAAAAACCTTTAATTATTTTTGTCATTAGCGCTCTAATTGGCTTAGGGCTAGGTTATTTAGTATTTGATGTTATAGCACCTGGTCAATCACAGCCAGAAGTAGCTGTAAATGATAAGGAAGACTCAAAATCCTCAGAGGAGGCAACGGAAGAAACAGATAAAACAGTAGCCGTTTCTGATGATAATATTCTTCAGGCAAAAGGATGCTTGGGCTGTCATGCTGTTAGTGGATTAAATCTTGAAGGTGGAGCAACAGGTCCTGATTTAACACAAGCATTTAATAATGTTGAAGGCAAGCATGGCAAGCCACTTGCTGAGTTTTTAAAAGAACCAACTTCTGCAGTTATGTCTAGCGTAATTGGCGGAAATCCATTAACTGATGAAGAAATCAGTCAAGTTGTAGAAGCTCTTAAAAAAGCAGCTGAATAATATCTATTATCTTAAAATGGCTCAAGAGACAAATATAATAATAAAAGGCGGTGCAATTATTAATGAAAAATTGGATTCCTGCTGCGACCGGCTTAGTTGCTGGTGCCCTTGCAGCAACAGTATTTTTTGCAGATTTTTCATCAGGACCTTCCGGATCAGCAACCAATGAGAACGCCAACAAAACGAATGCAGAAAAGGTTTACGTTCCATATGGCGAGCACGATGACTACTACATGCTCTCATCAGGGGGACACTCTGGTCAATTGTTTGTATATGGAGTACCGTCAATGAGGAAACTCAGGACTGTTCCAGTTTTTACTCCTGATCCAGCTACAGGTTATGGATTTGATGATGCTACAAAGAAAATGTTAGGTGGTTTTACTTGGGGTGACTTCCACCATCCCGCAATATCTGAAACAGATGCTGAATATGACGGAAAGTTTGTATTTGCCAATGACGTGGCCAATAACCGAATAGCAGCCGTCGATTTAAAAACATTTCATACAGCAGATATTATGAGCATGCCTAATATGGGTGGACCTCACGCAGGTACATTTGTTACACAAAATACAGAATATATTGTTATGCCTACTCGCTTTTCTAGACCTCTCGGAGGAGATTATGCATCTCTGGACCAATTTGAAGAAAAATATAAAGGAATTGTTTCAATGGTTAAATTCGACCAGGAAACAAAGAAGTTTGATTTAGGCTACCAAATCATGCTTCCACCTTGGTCTTACGATCTATCTGATGCCGGTAAAAAGGTTTCCGGCGACTGGATTGTCATGACTACATATAATACTGAATTTGCAACAACTAACTTAGAAATTAATGCTTCTCAAAACGACCGTGACTATATTGTGCTGCTTAACTGGAAAGAACTTGAGAAAAAGGTTGCCGATGGTCAATACGAAGAAATTAATGGTGCAAAAGTAATTGACCCAACTAAGGTTAAAGGATCTATCTATGCAATTCCTGTAGCTAAGTCCCCGCATGGAGTGGACTTTACACCTGATGGAACAAGATTCATCGCTTCTGGTAAACTCGCTCCACTAATGACTGTTTTCTCTTTTGAAAAAGCTATGGAAGCAGTTAAAAATGAGGATTTTACGGATGAGAAATTCGGTATTCCTGTTCTTCCATATGATAAGGTGATGGAACGTGAGGTTGACCCTCCAGGAGCTTTAGGTCCTCTTCATACCCAATATGACGACAAAGGAAATGCCTATAATACAATGTTTATTTCTTCAGAAGTTATTAAATGGAAAATTGACACTGGCGAAATCATCGATCGAACTCCTATCCACTATTCACCTGGTCACTCTTCCGCTGCTGAAGGAGATACAGCTTCTCCAGATGGAAACTGGCTTGTATCATTAAATAAAATTGCGAAGGATGCCTTCCTATCAGTAGGGCCCTCACATCCAGAATCTATGGAATTAATCGATATTTCTAATGACAAAATGGAACTGGTCTATACCAATCCAGTAGATCCTGAACCACATTATGCACAAATTATTAAAGCAGACAAGATTAAAACAATACCAATTTATGAAAAGGATGAGAAGCGTCCTAATTCCGTATGGAGCCAGGAAGACACAAGAATTGAAAGAAAAGGCAATGAAGTCCATGTTTACGGGATTGCCATGCGTTCAAAATTCATATTTGATGCGAAATCTAAACGTCCAGATGAACTGACTGTGAAACAAGGTGATAAAGTCTTTATCCACTTGACAAACATTGACCTTGACCAAGATATAACCCATGGGTTCGGTATTATGGACTATAACCTGAATTACGAGGTTCAGCCAGGACAAACAAACACATTGGAATTTACAGCTGACAAAGCAGGCACATTCCCTATTTATTGTACAAACTTCTGTTCAGCGCTACACCAAGAAATGAGCGGATATTTACTAGTTGAACCTAAATAAAGCATTGTAATTATCAACTATAATTTATTCTTGGAGGGTATTGGTAAGTAACAAACAATACCCTCCTATCATTGACACCATTTTGAACCTTTGAAAAATGGAAGTTCAAAATATAGGAGATGAAAGGCATGTCTAAAAAATTATCAATTGGTTCTATGCTTAGTTTAATAATAGCTGCTGCCCTTTTAGTTACCTCCATGTTTTTCCCTTGGTGGGGAATGAAATTTTATGCACCACAATATCCTGAAGGTCTCGATATTATCGTTTACCCTTATACATTAGCCGGGGACATCGATATTGTTAATGGGTTAAATCACTATATTGGCATGACGGAATTCAGCAATGAAAGTTTCCCTGAACTCCCCTATATGAAATATTTGGTTATTGGCCTAGCTTTCATTATCTTATTGATAGGATTACTTCGAAGAAAGAAGCTTCTTTATGTCGGGATTGGTTTATTCACTATTGGAGGTATTCTTGGTATTTACGATATGAAAAGATGGCTCAAGAAATTTGGCACTGAGCTAGATCCAAAAGCACCCATTGAATTAGATCCTTTTGTCCCGCCAATTATCGGGGAAAATACCATTGCTAATTTTGTAACTAACAGTTATTTCACAACAGGTGCCTTTATACTTGGTGCTGCTTTTATTTGTACCCTTATTCCCTTGTGGCTGGAGAGAAAGAAATGAGGCATTTTGTTTTATTATTTGTCGGAATAGGTATATGGATCTTTACTAATTCTCCTGTCTCTGCCAATGTTCCCTTACAACAATTAATAGATGAAACACCGATAAATGGCGAGTTAATACTTGAAGGAAAAAAATACGACGGAAATATTAAAATTAATAAACCACTAACAATAACCGGTGAAGAAAACACAGTCATACGAGGAAATGGAGAAGGTAATGTAATAACAATTGATGCTTCAAACGTAACATTGAAAAATTTGACGATTGAGCACGGTAGTTTAAGTAGAAGCTCAGATCAAGAATTTTCTGGTATTCGCGCTAAAGGAGACTACCATCAATTCATTAATCTTGTTATTCACGATGTTTACCATGGCTTATTTCTAAATAAGGTGCGGCACGCCGAAGTGAAAAATGTTTCAGTGACTGGACAAGGAACTGGAAAGCTTGGTAGTCAAGGAAATGGAATTCAACTTATTCGATCTTCCGATATTATGATACAAGATTCCTATATTACTCAAACTAGAGACGGCATTTTTTTTGAATTTGCAGACCAAGTTGAAGTGAAAGATACCCTTGTTACTAGGACCCGTTATGGTCTCCACTATATGTACTCAAATGACAACAAGTTTATTAATAATCATTTTATTAAAAATACAGGTGGTGCAGCTATCATGCACTCACAAGGAATTATCTTAGAAAAAAATCAATTTTCTTTCAATCAAGGATCAAGGTCTTTTGGGCTAATCATCCAAACTAGTGAAGATAATATCATTAAAAATAATGAATTTTATTTAAACCAGCGAGGAATCTACTTAGAACAATCAAATCAAAATCAAATTATTGGAAATAAATTTTTCCATAATGATATTGGTATTGAACTATGGTCTTCCTCAACCAATCAGGTATTTACAGATAACCATTTCAAGCAAAATGTAGCCCATGTATTAAATGTTGGCGGAGAGGCTTCAAATCATTGGTTCAAAAATGGCCGCGGAAATTACTGGGGCAATGAACAATCTGGTTTTGATTTAGATCAAAACGGTATTGGTGATTCACCCATTGAGCATAAATCCTCATTATATAAATTAATTGATGAAAACGAGCTTGCTTATCTATTTCTGAAAAGCCCTTCCATTGGTATCTATGAAAAGATTAATGAGGTAATGAATACTCAGGATGTAATGGTCGAAGATCAATTTCCATTAATAGTAAAGCAAAAAGGCCGTTCACCTACCTGGGTGCCGATGCTATTACTTTCCATTCCAATTCTTTTGGTTGGTGTTGGTCGATTTTACAATTCGAAAAGGAGCCGTTGACAATGAATTACATTTGGAAGGAGTGGCTTGAACAATCACGTGGAAAAGGTTTATGGTTAGGACTCGCAATGGTAATACTTACCTCCATCTTTTTATTAGTGGAGGCACGTTCATATCCAGATGCATTAGGATTTGACGCCTTTCTCCTTTCTCTTCACGGTATGAATGTTTATCTCATTCCGATTTTTGGCCTTTTTCTATCTGCCTTTTCTATTTTTCAAGAAAGAGAGTTAAAAACTTCAATGATTCTTTTAACAAAGAAAGAATCCTATCGGACCCTATTATTGAAAAAAAGTCTCGCCATTCATTGTGTTATTATAAGTGTCTTTGTTGTCTGGTATTTTGTTCTAGCTATTTTCATGAAATGGTTTCTTCAATTTCACCTAGCTAGCTTTCTATTTTTTTTAGGAACTGTAATTGCCCTTTTACTCATTTTTAATCAAATCGGACTGTTCCTCGGCAGTATTTGCAATACAAAAATGCAGCTGATTGGCGCCGTGATTTTCACTTGGTTTTTCTTTATCTTTCTTATTGATCTTGTATTTTTGCAATATGTCTCTTCTGTTTCATATGAAAATGTAAAACTTTTTTCTTGGTTATATTTTTTAGATCCAATCCATACCCTTCAACTCTTTTTAGAGACGTCACTAGGTCTATTCTCTTTAAATAACATGTCCAGATTAATGGAAAAAATGATTTGGATGCAACCATGGAAATTCCTTCTAATTGATATTGTCCTATGGATGGTCATTTTCTTCGAGATGTCTATACTGCTAAGAAGCAAGGGGGAAAAATCATGATTGAAATAACGGGGCTTTATCAATCCTATAAAGATAAGAATGTACTAAATAATATAAATTTAATCATAGAAAAAAATGAGCATTGCGCTTTAGTAGGTCGGAATGGAGCTGGTAAATCCACCTTGATCCATTCTATGCTTGGCCTGCTTCCCGTGAAAAAGGGATCCATTCAATTAGGGGGATATTCCCACAAAAAAGGAGAATGGAAAAAAATAGTTTCCTATTTACCTGAAAAGTTCCATCTTTATCCACATCTGACAGGGGAAGAAAACATGCGCTTCTTTGCTTCCCTTAGTTCAAAGGAAATAGACGAGAAAAAGATGGAAGAAAAGCTGAGACTTGTGTCTTTATGGGACGATCGACATCACCAAATTAAAGGATATTCAAAAGGGATGCTGCAACGCCTTGGTCTTGGAGTCATGCTTTATTACGATACAGATATTTTAATCCTAGATGAGCCAACAAGTGGACTGGATCCAATTGGCCGCAAAGAGGTGCTAGATATTCTGAAATCATTATCAGGTAAGACCATCTTGATGTCTTCACATCATATGGATGAAATTAAACAAACTTGTACAAATGTTGCCTTTCTAAATGAAGGAACAATTATCAAATATACAGTTGACGACTTTATGAGTAACCATTTGCAGGAGGTTGGAAAAAAATGAGGAAGCTTTTTTCTATATTTACACTATTGCTTATCTTTCTCACAGGCTGTAGTTCTGGCTCTAATTATGAATTCACTATAGATACACCCCCAACGTATAATGGGGAGAAGGATTCACCTATTATATTTAAAGTTTCTGAGGATGGAAAGCCAATAGAAGGATTAGAAATCATTGCTAATCTTGAAATGGCAAAAATGGACCATGGCGAAATCCATTTGAACCTTCAAGATAAAGGGAATGGGCTATACGAATCAAGCGTAGAGTTGCCGATGGCGGGCGAATGGATTGCCAATATTGAAGCGGAAAAAGACGGGGAATCCTTTGAAAAAGCAATTACATTTGATGTTGATGAGGAATGAAGAACATGTGTAAAGAAAGATTATTCACTACCTTGCTTATTTTAATTGTATGCAGCTTTCTAGCTGGCTGCCAGATAAATGCAGCATCAAATCCGAGCGAAGAGAAAAAAAGTGATACCGGAAACGAAGATGTGAGTATGGAAAAGCTAACGAATGAAGACAAAGTTGTTACAATTAATGGAATGGTTTACACATATGCTGATCTTAAATTTTTCGAGTTAATGAGTAAAGTTGAGATTGAATTGAATCGACTTCAAGGCCAGCAAAGCCTTACAGGTAAGGAATTGGAGGACAAGCTTAAATACTGGGATGAACAAATCAAATATCATGATAATTATAATGTCAATCTATCCAAACTGATTGAACAGAACTCCATGTATCTTCTTGCAGAGGAAAAGGGTTTAAAAGTAGATGAACAAGTTTTACAAAAAAAGATCGATGACTTTACTCAAAAGGTAGATCAAGCAGAATTAGCTAAGAAGCTAATAGAAGCTAGCTCATCAGACCAATATAATACTCAATTAAATACATACTTTAAACAAAGAGTTTTAACAGAGGAAATATATAATATACTAAAAGAAGATGTTAAAAAGGAAAATCCAGATGCAGCAGAACAAGAAATATCCTATTTAACTGATAAGAAGTACGAAGAGCTCTACATGTCACAAATGGAATCATTAAATTTAACTATTGAAACACCTTAGAGATATCAGACATTAGATGTGGCAAAGTTGTGTTACTCGCACACAAGCATTGGACATATAAAAAACGAGTGTAAGCCTTATCCAAAATGATAGGGCTTTTTGTTTTCTCTTACTCTACGTGTTTAGTTTTTTTACAAACATTGATATACTAGCAAAAAATGCTATTTTCATGATATGGAGGTTTTTATGCACGAGTATTTTGCTTTTGCCTTACTTGGGTTTACTTCATTCTTTACTCTTATAAATCCTCTTGGAGTTATGCCTATTTATCTCTCAATGACAGCTGATTTAGATAGAGAGATGAAGAAGCGAACAGCAAGAAAGGCAACGATTGTTTCCTTTATTATTCTTGTATTGTTCGCAGTAACAGGGCAGCTAATTTTTAAATTTTTTGGAATTACAATCAACAGCCTAAAGGTTGTTGGCGGAGTCATTTTCTTTCTTATGGGGCAGGACATGCTTCAAGCAAGACTTGTTCGGGCTAAAATCAGTGAAAAAGAAGTAAATAGCTATACAAATGATATTTCCATTACACCGCTTGCCATCCCTATGATTTGTGGACCGGGGGCGATTACGAATGCGATCCTCATGATGGATACAGCAGAAAGCATCGTCTTTCAAGGTATCTTAATCATTGTTCTTTCCATTGTTTGTTTCGCAACCTATCTGATTTTACTTAACTCAACTCGTATTTATAATCTTTTAGGCGAAACCGGAAACAATATTTTGATGCGATTAATGGGACTGATCGTTATGGTTATTGCCGTTGAATTTATTGTCAGCGGGCTCACTCCAATCATTCGAACAATCTTAAAAATAGAGTAATGTTCTATTCATTATTCATACAGTAAAAGCAGAAATGGCCTGGAAAAACCATGCCATTTCTTAAAGCTCAGCTAGCGGGATTTGATAAAGCTTATCATCTTTTTTCAGCGGCGTGCCGCGGCCATCCGTATTATTGCTGACAAAATAAAGGAATTCGTCCTTTATATACACATCTCGAATCCGGCCAAGACCAGTAATCACTTCTCTCATCTTCTTTGATGTTAAATCGAACTCTAACACGGCACTGCCTCTAAGAGCAGCAACATACAGCTTCCCTTCATAAAAGGCCATGCCTGAAGGTGCCCATGTGGAGTTGTCTCCAGATGTAAACAATGGAGTCTCCATCCCCTCCTTGATTTCTTTTCCTATAATAACTGGCCAGCCGTAATTACGGCCGGGCTGAATGAAATTCACTTCATCATTCGCCGAAGGACCATGCTCACTTTCATATAACACACCGTCCTGTGCCCATGCCAGACCTTGCGGATTTCGATGTCCGTAGGTATACACATATAAATCCTGTATAGGATTGTCTGCTGGAATAGATCCATCAAGGTTCATTCTTAAGATTTTCCCGCCTAGGGAATGAATATCCTGCGCGATCTCTGGGTTGTAGGATGCATCACCAGTGGTGGCATAAAGCTTGCCATCCGGTCCTATCTCAAGCCTGCCTCCATGATGATACTGACCGCTAGGTATTCGATCCAATAGAAGCCCGGTCTCCTTCCAAGTTCCATTGTCTAGCTTTAAGAGGATGATTCGGTTATACTGACCTGATCCATCCGTATATGTATAATATGCAAAGGCTTCTTTAGTTTTGGAAAAATCAGGTGACAATACAAAACCTAACAGCCCTGCTTCTGAAGCAGTGGCTAACGGCTTCTCAAGAACAACCTTCTGACGTTCCGTTCTGCCGTCATCTATTTTAACAATATGCCCCGGTCTTTCAGACAGATAGAAGATGCCCTCATTTTGATCAATTGACCAAGGTATTTGCAGCTCATCTGCAATCACTTGAGGCTCCTTATAGGGAAGACTTGCCACTTGGTCCTCTTCAAGCCCTCTCTCTTCCAGCTGTGTACAGCCTGCACCAGCGATAGCAAATAAAATGATCAGGCTTGATAATGCACGCCTCATTCCTCTCTCCCTTCTATTGCATCCCATATTGCTTTAGCGACCCCGCTTTCCTCATTTGTAAGCGTTACTTTATCACACTGTGCCTTAATCTCCTCATCTGCATTTCCCATTGCAACGGATAAGCCAGCCATCTTAAACATAGAAAGATCATTGTAATTATCCCCAATAGCCATTGTGTCTTTCATGTCAATCCCATCTGCTTGGGCAAACCTTTTCAGTGCTATCCCCTTTTGGGCATTTACACTTGTCAGCTCTAGGTTTTCCACTCCAGATGAAGAGACCGCTAATCCTTCTACTTTTAAAAGCTCATTCTTTGCCTCAGCTAATAAATCTTGATTAAAAGAGAAAGCTAATAATTTATAGATTCGATATTCATCATTATTAAAAAGCAGATCATAGCTTTCTACTTTATGCACAAGCCCTTTTGTAATTCTCTTCTCTGCCACTTTCACGACTTCATTAACATCTGCCTCCGGGTTTGCACTCATATAAATGTCAACCATAATGGAAACAGCCTTATCTTCGTCCAATGTAAACGTTCCTTTATTTGTATATACTTCAAAATAAATCTTATTTCTGTCAAGAATGGCAGCAATCTTCCTAACCGTGGATTTCCCTAATGCATTGGTCGAAATGATGTCTTTATGTACGGATCTTATCTCCGCTCCATTTACACAAATCATCGGACATATTAAACCTGCTGCATCTAAGACAAAGCTTGCTTCTCTATAGGATCTTCCTGTTGCAACGACGACCACTACTCCTTTGGATTGGGCCCAGCGGATCGCTTCCAGATTTTCAGGCGTTATCTGCTGAGCAGCTGTTAAAAGCGTTCCGTCCATGTCAATAGCTATACATTTAATCATGTTTTCACCTATTTCTTTTTAATATATTTTATTTAAAACAGGAGGCTATTTTGCAAACACACTGGGTAACTATTAAGTGTTGGCAGAGGTGGATTTCCGCTTCAGGTGCTCACTTTCCGCGGGGTGGGCGGTGAGCCTCCTCGTTGCTTACGCTCCTGCAGGGTCTCACCTGTCCCACTACTCCCGCTGGAGTCTCGCACCTTCCACTCCAATCCACTAACCTTTTTGGTTCGATATCCTTCATTCACATAGCTTATTCAAAACAACAAACTTTTAGAAAAAATCTAATCTAAATATATTTACTTCCTTCCCTGACACTTAAGCTAGGCAAAGCTGTTGATTCTATAAAGGCTCTTACTGATGCTGGATTCGTTTTTGAGTATTCCCGCAATGCCCAGCCAATCGCTTTTTGAATAAAGAACTCCTTGCTCTCTTTATTTTGAACGATATAGCGGTATAACAGCTCTTCATCTGTATGAGCTTTATATTTAAGCTGAAAAAGAATCGCTGAACGGCGCAGCCATATGTGATCACCAGATGCCCAATTTTCTATTCTATCTGCAATGACCTCTGGATGTTTAGAAGCTATGGCTCCAACGGGTTTGGGGGCAATGATATCCACCGTATCCCACCAGGATTTAGAGGTAATTAACTGCTCCAGAAAGGGGAGATGTTGTTTCTCCAGCCTTTTCATTTTCATTGATTTCTCTAAATAATCCAGTGCAGCATACTGATATTCTCTTTCATCCTTTTTCCATAAAGCCAGAATAAAGTCCGTCTGGAAATCGGTCTTTAAGATTCCGCTTTCTACAAAAAATTGTTTCACTAAGCTTCTTCTTTCAGGTGTTTTAATACCGAGAAACGGAAAATGATTTTTCATGTAATTTTGCATGGGGATTGCCTTTTCCTGATCTCGATGTTGCTCAAATAAATCGACTAATACGTGCAGCATCAATTACTTACCCCTCTTTTTCATCATATTCATTCATTGTAGCTAGAAAGGCTATAAAACATTCATTTCTAATAAGAAAAAGGCATCACCGCTTTTTTGCAGTCACGCCCTATAAATTAAAACGGCCCATTATTATGGTCATTTTTTATATTATGCATATGGGATTCGATATAGGCTCTCTCTGACTCTGAAACATGTCTCGCATTTTCTTCAGGATCAAAATTCCTTATTCCATGTCTTTTATTCCACCAGTCTACAAGAAACCCGATGCCAAGCAAAGAAACACAAAGAATGACTAAAAACCACATATTCATCACTCCCCCTCCCTTATTATAACACTTTTCTGAAAATAATTATAAATGAATTGTAAATTTTTTCTTGCTTCTCCCGTTACGTTAGGTTTTATGATAATAGTAGAAAGATGATTGGAGGCATAATCATGGCTGAAAAATATTCTATTGGTGAGTTTGCAAAAAAGACTGGAACGACCATCCGTGCTCTTCGTTATTACGATGAGATTCATTTGCTTAAACCTACTTTAGTCTCTCCTTCAGGGCGGAGATATTATTCTAATAATGACATCATTCAACTGCAAAAAATTGTTGCGCTTAAATTTTTGGGCTATTCCTTAGAAAAAATTAGTGAGTTCCTTCATTTAAAGGATTGGGATTTAAAGGACTCCCTTGCTTTTCAAAAACAAGAGATGATGCAAAGAAAAGAGCATATTGAACGTGTCATCCGCGCCTTGGATCACGCTCTTCATATGATGGAGGACCAAGGAACGGTTAACTCCTCCATCTTTATCTCATTAATTAATAATATCCAGATGGAAGATGAGCATAAAGAATGGCTAAAAGGGCTTATTCCCGAGAATAAAGTAGAAACTTTATATGACATATCGGAAGAAAAACAACAGGAGCTAAATACAAGGACTGCCCTTCTTTTCACTAAAATGAAGGAAGCAGTTGGAAAAAATCCCGAAAGTGACGATGTACAAGAGTTGATTAAGCAATATATGGACATTACAGAAGATGTATTAGGAGGATCGTTAGAGCTTATTCAGGATTTGATTAATAGTCAGGTTGAAATTGAAGATGACCCTAAATTATTTCCCTCTCCATTTACACCTGAAGAAGAAGAATGGGTTGGGAAAGCAATGGAAGTTTATTTAATAAGGAAAGGTGTGATAGCTGATGGAAACGAAACCAGCTAATAAAGAGATAACCTCCGCAAATTGGCGGGCATTTTGGCAATTATTAAAAGAAGCAAACCCGCCAAAATGGATCTTTATTCTCGCCATATTCTTAAGCTTAATTGAAACAGGAGCAGGTCTAATTGTCCCACTTTTTACAAAGTCTCTTGTTGATCAGCTTGCGGCATCTGCACTTGAAGCCTCTTTAATTATCCTGCTGGCAGCTGCATTTATTATCCAAACCGTTTCTTCCGGATTTTCCTTTTACTTCATGACTTATATTGGGGAAGCAATTGTTGCGTCGATAAGAAAACGGCTATGGGAGCAAGTGTTATCTCTTCCGATCCCGTTTTTCGACCAGCATCAATCAGGTGAAACGATGAGCAGGGTGACACAGGACACCAACATTGTCAAAAACCTTATCACACAGCATCTAATCACTTTTTTAACTGGGCTTATCTCTATTATTGGTTCCATCATCATTCTCCTTTTAATTGATTGGAAAATGACGCTCATTATGATTATCTCCGTGCCCATTTCAATCGCCATCATCATGCCGCTCGGACAAAAGGTATATAAAATTTCAAAGTCTACTCAAGATGAAATGGCCGACTTCTCAGGAAACCTTGGGCGTGTATTATCAGATATACGTCTTGTGAAAGCCTACCATGCAGAGAATACAGAGAAACGAAAGGGATATAAAGGCATCCAGCATCTGTTCCAATTTGGGTTAAGGGAGGCCAAAATTCAAGCAGTCATTTCACCTTTTATGACGTTTATCATGATGCTCGTGCTCGTCATTTTAATCGGCTATGGCGGTGTTCAAGTAGCATCAGGTGCCCTCTCAGCAGGCTCCCTAGTTGCGATTATTATCTACATGTTTCAAATAGTCGTTCCTTTCACACAGATGGCCTCCTTTTTTACCGCTTTCCAAAAGGCGGTTGGGGCGACGGAACGAATCCAAGAGATCCTTGGTATTGAAAAAGAGTCATCTTCCCAAACCCTTAACGTTAGCAATTCTGCACAGGATCTAACTTTTCGAAATCTATCTTTTGCCTATAAAGAAAATCCAATTATTAAAAATATCAGCTTAACCATGCTATCTGGAAAAACAACTGCCTTTGTTGGACCGAGCGGAAGCGGCAAGACTACTTTATTCGCACTGCTTGAACGCTTTTACATGCCAGAGTCAGGTGAGATCCTGCTTGGTGAAACGAATATTTCTGACTTTAATCTTCTTTCATGGAGAAGCCAGATCGGCTATGTTTCACAGGAAAGTCCCCTTATGTCGGGAACCATTAGGGAAAATATCTGTTACGGTATTGAAAATCAAGTGTCAGATGAAGATATCCAGCGAGCAGCAGTGCTGGCAAACGCGGCAGAATTTATTGAGCGTCTGCCGAAAGGATTTGAAACGGAAGTTGGAGAGAGAGGAATGAAGCTTTCTGGCGGTCAGCGGCAAAGAATTGCTATCGCTAGGGCTTTAATTCGAAACCCAAAAATCCTCCTTCTTGATGAGGCCACCTCCAATCTTGACAGTGCTTCAGAACATCTCGTTCAACAGGCACTGCAGCAATTAATGGCTGGAAGGACCACTCTTGTTATCGCTCATCGCTTATCAACAATTGTTGAAGCAGACCAAATCGCTGTAATCGAGGACGGATGTATTACAGGTACAGGTTCACATCATGAATTGCTTGAATCACATGCATTGTACAGAAAGCTGGCAGATCAGCAGTTTAAAGGGGAGACATTGGAAGGATAAGCGTTTGTTTTTATTTGCAAAATCATCATTCCAGCCGTAAAGAAAGTAGGTGTGCGACTTGGAGATAAGCTTTTGGATCTTAATTGCTTTCTTATTGCTTTATGAACCCATTCTTGGTTATTTTAGTTTTCAAAGATTTAAAGAGAAAGTAAAAATAGAAGAGAATATAAGAGTTAAATACTATGTCCATACGATTATTGGATTATGGATTCCGACTATTTTTATCCTTTTTCTAATTCTTATTACCGATCTTACTTTAAGAGAAATTGGATTAACCATACCAGCAATTAATCCGCTCATTCTTGGTTCAGCCGTTACCTATATAGGATTAGGCATTGCTTTCCTTTATTTCTTACTCATCCTATACTATTCAATTGGTTATCATTTCAGCAAAAAAATCAAAAGCCAACTAACAAACGCAAAGGAACAACAGTCTGCAAAAGTTAGTTTTTCAGCTATATTGCCAGTCACTAAGAAGGAACAAAAGCTATGGAATTACGTTTCATTTACTGCTGGTGTAACGGAAGAGATTATTTATAGAGGATTTCTGCTTTTTGCAATTGCCTATTTGTCACCGAATGTATCCATTTGGCTAGTTATTCTGCTTTCTTCGCTGTTATTTGGGTTAGCCCATACTTATCAAGGTGCCTTAGGTGTTTTAAGAACAACACTCATTGGTGTGCTCTTTTCCATCCTATATATTGGGTTAGGTTCGATTTTACCACTCATCGCCCTTCACTTTTTGATCGATTATGCAGCAAAATTAGGGGATACACAATCTGATCCAACATAAAAGTTCTTTACATTACCAAATTCTTATCAAAAGGCTTAAGGAAGAGATCCTCCCCCCTTAAGCCTTTAACGGCTGATACCCCTCCTGATAAATACGGCTAATAATAGATTCAATTGCAGGCTCTTCCACCGTTAAATCTTTTACACTATGAGTCTTTGTAATTTGGGCAATCAATTCAGAAGCAGAGACTTCATCACGATTAAACTTAATCCAATAGCGGTTTCCTTCCTCTTTACATACCTCTCCACCCAATAGCTGTATACTGCGGGGAGACTCTTCTAAATCAACGATAAGTGTGCGGATTTTTCCGAACCTCTCCTTAATCATTGCTATTTCCCCATCGTACACCTTCATGCCATGATCAATCAGGATCATCCTCTCACATAGCTTTTCAATATCCTCCATATCATGTGTCGTTAGGATAACTGTAATTTTCCGCTCATGATTTATCTCTTTAATGAATGTCCGCATTTTCTCTTTTGCAACCACATCAAGACCAATCGTCGGTTCATCAAGAAACAAAATAGGCGGATCATGCAGTAATGAGGCAGCTATATCAGCCCTCATCCTTTGGCCAAGGGACAATTGCCTTACAGGTGTGTTCAGAAACTCATCCAATCCAAGAATGTCGGTAAACGTGTCCATATTTTTCTTATAACGCTGATTGGATACTTGATAGATTTCTTTTAATAGTTCAAAGGATTCAATCGTTGGCAAGTCCCACCATAGCTGAGATCGCTGCCCGAAAACAACGCCAATACTTTTCGCATTCTCCTGCCTATTTTCATATGGCACAATCCCATTAACTAGAACATCTCCCGAGCTTGGGACGAGAATACCTGTGAGCATTTTAATGGTTGTCGACTTCCCGGCTCCATTTGGACCGATATAGCCAACAATCTCTCCTTCATTAATTGAAAAACTAATATCTTTAACCGCTTCTTTCTTTATATACTCCCGCTTAATTAGGCTTTTTAAAGCCCCCATCATTCCAGTTTCCCGTTTCGCAATCATGAAATCCTTTCTTACATTCGCTACTTCAATAATCGGCATCCAAACTTCCTCCTAACCTACGAGCCTGTACTCTTATACCGGCTCAATCCAAGCATCCATACACAATAGGCAATAATAAAGAATACAAGACCTACCAGTGGGGAAAAGTAACCAATACTCTCTGGAAAAAATGGCGTTCCTTTTTCTAAAATAACTGCTGCAGGAAAATAGTTTACAAATCCAAACGGGACAACAAACGCGGCAATCCATTGAACAATTTTCGGGTAAATGACTAACGGATAATTCGTTAGATTTCTTGCCGGATACATGACGACCCAATAGAACTGCTGAGATTTCGTTGTCCAAAAGGCAATTGCCGAAATCAATACGAGCATTCCCCCCTGGATGAGAATGCCTCCAATGATGGAAGCGAGCAGAAACAGCACTTTTCCGCTGGACCACTCAATATGTAATTCAAGACTCACCCAAATAAAGATAATTAGACTAAAAATAAACTGTCCGAATGAAGCCATATCAAACTTCATTGCCATGAAATGAAAAAAGGGATTAATCGGTCTGACCAAAAAGCGGTCGAATGTTCCGTTTAAAATATATGTATCAAGACTGCGAAAGTGTAAAAATAGGATGACACAAAAACCCCAAGAGAGGATAGCAACTGCATAAAGAAAAAGCATTTCAAAAAAGTTCCATGAACCAAGCACCTGAAACTGATAGAGCATTACCCACATCGTGACAGCTGTACCCGTATAGGCAGTAATTAGACCGATAATCCTCATGATAAAAGCAAATCGGTACTGCATTTGTGCACGAATTCCTGCTGAAACTAACTTAAAGTAGAGATTCACATATTTAATTGCAGCCATCTGTTAACCTCCTTGTACAACTACTTTATGTGAGGCTCTATTCCAAACAAGTCTTAATAAAAAATAGCAAATAATTAACCAGAAAATCTGCAAGCCAATGGAAAGCAAGATTTCCCCTCCGGCAATTTCCCCGATAAAAATAGCATTGGGTATGTAATAGATTCCTTGGAAAGGCAAATAGGCAGCTACTTTTGCCAGCCACTCAGGGAAAAACCATAGCGGAATAACAGAGCCCGAGAGCAGAGACATTGCAAAGTAAAAAATATCCTCTATTCCTCCTGTCTCTACTAAAAAGAAAGAGAGCAGACCGAAGGACATTTCAATGCAGTACCGGATTAAAAAACCGATGAACGCTGCAGCAATAAAACTTACCCAAGTGAATACATCTGCAGGCAACGTAAAATCCATAAAAATAAATAGCATTGCATAAATTGGCAGGAGAGCCGTCACAATATAAAAGGCGACACTGCCGAAATCAGCAAATAAGTATCTAAGCGGGATATTGAAAGGTCTCATTAACTCAAGAGCAATATCTCCAGTCCTAACCTTCTCTTGAATTTCCCAAAGCGGTGTACCTGCTCCATTCACCCCAGTTAAAAATTGGCTGACAATAATATATGTCAGCATGGCTTGAAAACTGATACCGCCAGCTTCTTCCCTTCCTGCATATAGAGCAGTCCAAATAGAACCCCACATGAGAAGGAAAATAAGATTAGAGCCTAACCTCGACCAAACATCAAACCGGTACACAGCCGAACGAAGAAAGGCTTTTTTCGTAAAAATCCAGTAAACATGAAATCTGGGCACCTTCCCACCCCTTTATCTGACTTTTAAATATTTTAACACAATTCAATTTCATTAGGTATGAATGACATTTTCTATAAATAAAAGAAGGGAAACGGTGGAAGCTAAATAAAAAAGGTTGGCAATTCCATGAATATGAATTAAAATGAGTTTTGTCTTATAAATATAAATAGCAAAGGTGATCGTTTTGATTGACACAACTAGAAAGAAAGTCACTACTGTAGATGTATTAAAATTTCTTATTCCTTCCCTTATCGGGATTAGCTTATTTATCGTTCCGTTAAAATATAACGATGAGATTACCATCCCTATCGCAATTCTTTCAAAGTGGATTCAAGATGTACTTGCTGCCTATCTGCCAGCAATTATGACTGTCATCATTATTCTGACGCTGTTAGGTACAGTAATTGCAAAACTTTTCAAACCGGCCTTTATTATTGATCGTCCTTTTTTCAATAGTTTATTTAATGTGCCGACTGTCTGGTTTGGAGCAAGAATACTCGGGACACTATTTGTGATTGCCGCATTTTTTAAAATTGGCCCTGAGTTTATTTGGTCAGAAAACACGGGCGGCTTGCTGCTAAATGATTTGCTTCCTGTCCTTTTCTCTGTATTTTTATTTGCCGGCTTGTTTCTTCCTTTATTGTTGAACTACGGTCTTCTAGAATTTTTCGGTTCCATGCTAACAAAGGTGATGCGGCCAATTTTTAAGCTTCCAGGAAGATCATCTATCGATTGTATGGCTTCATGGCTTGGGGATGGAACAATTGGTGTCTTACTTACGAGTAAGCAGTACGAAGAGGGATATTATACGAAGAGGGAAGCGGCAATTATTGGTACGACGTTCTCTGTCGTTTCAATTACATTTGCCCTTGTGGTTATTTCTCAAGTTAACTTAGGTCATTTATTTGCTCCCTTTTATCTGACTGTGACGTTAGCTGGATTAGTGGCAGCAATTATTTGTCCTAGAATTCCGCCACTTTCAAGAAAACCCAATACGTACATCGGAGACAAAAAAGAGGAATTGGATGAATCTGTTCCAAAAGGGTACACAGCATTTAGCTGGGGCGTTGTCCAAGCTGTCGATAAAGCAAAAGAAAATCAAAGCATAAAAAGATTCTTCGAGCAAGGATCCAAAAATATTCTAGATATGTGGATGGGCGTAGCTCCCATTGTTATGGCACTCGGTACAATCGCTCTTATTCTTGCAGAATATACACCGATATTTAAATTTCTTGGCATCCCGTTTATTCCGCTGCTTGAAATTATGCAGGTTCCAGAAGCAAAGGCTGCGTCTGAGACATTGATTGTCGGGTTTGCTGATATGTTTCTTCCATCGGTCATTGGTGCATCCATTGAGAGTGAAATGACCCGCTTTATTATAGCAGCTGTATCTGTTACACAGCTTATTTATATGTCAGAGGTTGGCGGACTTTTACTAGGTTCGAAAATCCCTGTTTCATTGAAAGATCTGTTTATCATCTTTTTAGAAAGAACGATCATTACATTGCCTGTCATTGTAGTGGCTGCCCATATTATCTTTTAATAAGAAAAGCGCAAGCGCCTTGATTATCTCCGTTCAAACGCAGAAGGGACAACGACAGCGATAAAAGAAACACGGTGAGCCAGCGAACCGATGTTGACTTATCGTAGGGAGGAGATCTGAAGTTATTAGGCGTTACGTTCTTGAGCTAGACCATTTCTTTTCTCCAAAGTTATCCACAACATTCGATTTTATAATTTCCTAGGCTATGGCAAAAAGACGGACTCTTTAGAAGTCCGTCTTTTTGTTTAATAGCATTGGAAAGAACGGATTCTGTTAAGATCTGTTCCATAAAATACCCAGCGGAAACCTCTCCAGCGCCAGCCAGCTACTGAGGTTCTCCCTACAAATGTTGGGAAAAACCAAAAGCTCCGTCCGTTTTCAAGCCAGATGAAAGTAAAACGGCGTAGACAGCCTCTAATAGCTCCTGGATCTACTGCAAATGTGCCAAAAGATGCTTGCTGCTGCATTTGTGGTGTAAAGGAAGGCGGGGGTGAAGATGGCGGTCCATCCTGCTGCCCTCCACCTGGCTGGCCCTGCCCTGGCGGAAATCCTGGCGGGAACCCAGATGGGGACCCTGGTGGGAAGCCTGGTGGAAAGCCTGGCATTCCGCCTCCCCCTCCTCCTCCACCAGGAAAGATTCTTTCATCCATTATTGGACCTTCAACATTATAAGGAAATGAATAAGGGTAATTTCTATAATCCATTGATTTTATTCTCCTCTCTTCATGCATTCCATTTAATGTATGCCAGGAGCCTATTTTTGTGTTTGGCTGTTTCTATTTATTTTTAAATATATATTAAGTGTCACCCCTATCAGTCTTCCCAAGTTGAGGTGACTGGCTCCATGCTAGAAATTTCTGTGCGGATGCTGTCTTTTAGCTGGTCAACGACTGAAAAGTCCATTGCATCGATATAAATCGCTTCTAATTTATCACGGTGTTTCTTTGCCTGTGCCAGATAAGAGATCGCCACTTTCATTTTTGCCTTGTACTGTTGGCTTATCTCATTAATTTGATCTGCAAAAATCTCATCCGTTCCCGGAGTGACAACTTCCTCATACGTATCGATTATTTCGTCTCCTTCTCGGCTTGGAAAGTATTCATGCGGACTAGTGCTATCAAATATTGCTAACCCAATCTCACGAATAATTAGCATATCAAGGCTATGAGGATCAAAACCACAATGGTAAATCTCAATGTCCAATCCCCTAGTTACTGCCTCTGCAGCAAGCTTTTTCAGCATGGTAGATTTCCCTGTTCCAGCTCTACCTTTAACAAAATATCGCTTCGGTACATCTTCTGTTAGATTGGGGACGAAATCTACGGCACCCTTTGGTGTAGCTGCACCTAAAAAGCGATGCCTCATATCCGATTGCTTATTTAAATATATATTTCCATAGAACTCAACTATCAGCTTGTTTGTTAACCGATCTGCCTCACTAAAATCCATATGATCAAAGTAGATTTTTTCCCACCTGTCATGTATTTCTAATGCTTCTCCAAATGAACTGTATGCCGCTTCAAACGACTTGCTAACCTCCCTGCTAATTTGAAGAATATTTTCTTTTTGATTAGCAAGTGCCTTCGAATCCCATGCCTCTCCAAGATTTACATATTCCTCAATTGCACCAGGTGCCTTAGGCTCTATAACATGTGGGGCAGTTCCATCAACAATGCCTACTTTTAGTTTTGGAATCAGCACTCCATCAATCGAGTCATTGTCTGAAGAACAATGAAGATATTCTATATCATAGCCCTTTTCGGCCCATTCTGTTCCAATTGCTCTCATTAGAGAGGATTTCCCTGTCCCAGGACCTCCCTTTAATATAAAGATGCGATTGAGCCCTTCCAGATTCGAATCATACAAGCTATAAAAACCACGGGCTGTATTTCCGCCGGCAAAGTAATTTTTTATCTTTCCAGCCACTTTTACACGTCCTTTCCCGTTCTTTAGCTGATTTGTTTTCACCTTTACAATATGCATGATAGGGCCCATGGGTGAACGCCTAGTTAAAATAGAAATTTATTTGGAGTATTTTTCAATTTTATCGGGCGAATTTTTTCGTTTATCTAGCATTTTGGTTATTTTATCGAGCTATTTTCATGACTTATCGGGCATAATGATCCCTTTATAAAGCATTTGGACCTGCATCAAAAAAAGAGTGCCTGCAAATTTTGCAGGCACTCTTTACTGAAATTTCGCTATACCGTTTTACAAATATCCGCTTCTTCTCCTTGTATAGCCTGCATTAAATCACGAGGATTCATTTCCATTTGCAAGCCTATTCTCCCTCCGCTGACAACGATTCTTTCCAATGCTAAAGCCTGTACAGCAATAAATGCTGGATAATGCTTCTTCATCCCAACAGGTGAGCATCCCCCGCGAATATAGCCTGTAAGCTTCTGAATATCCTTAACAGGGATCATTTCCATCTTTTTCTCGCCTGCAGCTTTTGCTGCCTTTTTTAAATCGAGCTCATCTCCTACTGGAATAATAAATACATATACTTGCTTACTGCTCCCATAGGCAACAAGTGTTTTATACACCCATTTTGGATCACGATTTATTTTTTCTGCCACTGACAGCCCATCAATCTTTCCATCCGTGTTATCATAGGTGATTAATTCATAAGAAACCGTTTTTGAATCAAGAATACGCATGGCATTCGTCTTTCCTTGCGCCATGTTGTTCCCCCCTTTATGAAAGGAATATTTACTTTTATAAAATAATATAATTGAGAAAATTATCATAAAAATTTATATGTATACTTTGAAAATTTTGACTTATATTTTAAAAAAAGTGCTATCATAGAAGTTGACATATTTATTATAGTAGCTTATCTGTCATATCCTTGTCTAATTAAACTTTGATTGCCTTAAAACAACAAATGAGGGGTACATATGAATGCTGGGAAAGATTACTTTAGATCATCCGCAATTATTTATCCAGGCTTTTGAAAATTCTGCAATTGGAATGGCATTAATAGCAGCAAGTGGTGAACTATTAAAGGTAAATCAAGCGCTTTGCTGCATCCTTGGCTATGAAGAACATGAGATGCTGAAATTAAAAATATTTGATATCACACATCCAGACGACTCAGAAAACGATTTACATATTGTACATTTATTATTAGATGGGAAAGAGCATTCCTACCATTCAGAAAGACGTTACATACATAAGGACGGATATGAAATATGGGCACTTATGAGTGTCTCCCTAGTAAGAGATGAACAGCAAAACCCCATTTTTTATATCAGTCAAATCCAGGATATTTCTAACAGAAGGCGAACAGAGGAAAAGCTGCGTGAAGGGGAAGATAGGTACCATCGCATTGTAGAGGAGTCCCCTGATGGTGTGATTATTTTGCGGGAAGAGCGCTGTCTCTTCATTAATCAAACAGGTGTGGAAATGCTTCGCTTTAAGGAAAAGCATGATATTGTTGGAAGACCTATCTATGATTTTGTCCATCCTGATGATCATCACCGCTTAAAACAGCGTGATATGCATAAGGATTCAATCGGTCCAATTGAAAAACGATTTATTCGGATGGATGGAAAGGTAATTGATGTAGAGCTTAAGACAATCCCTACCATTTACCAAGATAAGCCAGCCGTTCATGTTATTATGAGGGATATTAGCGAACGAAAACAGACGCAAGATTTAATCATTAACTCCGAAAAGCTAACAATTGCTGGCCAATTAGCCGCGGGCATCGCACATGAAGTAAGAAATCCTTTAACCGCCATTAAAGGTTTTTTTCAAATGATGGAGAAGGATTTGAAAGGCAATAAGATGTATTTTGATGTGATCAGTTCAGAGATCAATCGAATTGAAACCATACTTAATGAGCTATTAGTACTTGCAAGACCACAGAAAGTCAAATATGAGAGAAAGAATATAGAAGTCATTATCAATCATGTCATTACTCTATTAAAAACACAATCTAATTTAAATAGCATTGAATTAATCAAAAGCATCGAACCAAACTTACCGTTCATCCAATGCAATGAAAACCAATTAAAACAAGTATTTATCAACTTTCTAAAGAATTCAATTGAAGCAATGGAAAATGGCGGAAGAATAACAATCGAAATCCGCAGACATCTTACAGAGATGATTATGATCCGAATTATTGATCAAGGCAGCGGCATCCCTGAACACCTATTAAGCAAAATTGGAGAGCCTTTTTTTACAACAAAAGAACAAGGAACAGGCTTAGGCTTAATGATATGCAAAAATATTATTGAGGAGCATAAAGGCAATTTAAAGATTGATAGCTCTTCCAATGGAACGAAAGTAGAAATACTTTTGCCATTACTATAAGTCAATTGCAAAAGACTAGCTTGCATAAGCAAATCCGAAAATAGTAAAAAATCTTTATACAGCATAAGCGCAGCAAGCAAGCTGCGCTTTTTTTCTTCTTACTAACAATATATTATCCCTGCAAAAGCCCTTGAATAACAAGATTTGTAATATTAGGTACGATATCCAATGAATAGGCCATTTCCATGCGCTCTAGTTTTTTATGGGCATCCACACCATATGGTCCAATATTGATTACTGGAACATTTAAATTCCGGATGTCACTGTATTCAACAAAATGCTTTGTTCCCCATCCAGGATTATTATCAGAAACAGCACGTATTCCCTCTTCATCATCACTTAGGGCAACAAAGCTCATGTCCGATATGTAGGGGAAGAAGTTTCTTGTCACAATCGGATGCGGGTATTCAGGCTGTACTTGTTCAACCGCCTGCTCTAATGCATGAATCAGCGCCTGCTCTTTGTCTGTTTTTCCTGTTAACTCAATTCTTGGTGAATACAATGAAGAGTAGAAGAGAATAATGGCAGGACTTTTATCCGCCATCCACTTCCATGCTTCTTCTACCACTCTCGCTGCAAACATGCGTGTATCCAGCTCGGGATCCTGCATTAGTATTTGTTTAAAAGAAGCCATATGGTTTACATAAGCATTGCCGTTTTCTTTAATAAGTGTTTGTTCCATTTCTTCAAAGGTATAGACTCTTGAACGCCAAGGAATATTTCGATATGGCTCCCCGCTCCGTTCGCAATATTTTCTATATCTTTCATCAAATGAGGCTAACGCATGATCAAACGCAATGGAAGCTTGCTCTTTCAGCTTAATTAATACATCCTTTGGTGTCCATGAATGTATAAAAAAATTATAATAAACATAAGCAGCTAGTGCCGTTTGAACAGTATACGATGGTTTTAAATCTGTCTGCTTCAATGAAACCGGCGGAACGGTCGTTTCCCCATTTGCTTCATTGCAAAGCTCCGGATTATAATCAATCTGCTTGGTCAACTCAGCCGCAATGAAATTTGGATCCAGCCCCTCAAAACAGGAACCCACATGTGTTTCTGCTCCCGTTATGAAAAAAGATGGCAGGAGCTTGCCTACTGTACCTTTATAAATATAACGGTTCGTATCTCCTTCGTATCTTGGAGAAACGAAATCTGCATTGATTGCTCCCACATAATCAAATCCATGTTCTTCTTTCCATGATTGGAACATTTTCAATGCGGATAACACTCCGTTGGAGCCATCTTCTTCGTCACATTCCGCTAGAAAAACAATATTCCCGTCCAGCTTGTCAGGATGCTGAGAGTAATATTTCAGCAGATAAAGATTGCTCGCTACTCCACTCTTCATATCTAGGATGCCACGCCCGAACAGCCATTCACCCGATTGCAAATGATCTCTGGCAGAACGAGGCAGATCTTCTGATTTCAGCGCTTCCATCAGTTCATCCGGAGAACAGGCAAAGTCTTTCAGCTGGTTAAAATCATCAATTCCAACCGTATCCATATGACCCATCAAAATAATTGTGCGATTGCTCTTGCCTTTTGTTCCCTTAACAAAGGCTAATACATTATATCTTTCATTCGTATCGTTTCGTGTTTGCTCCATCCTCACATGTGACGGATGTGCAGCGAAATATGGAAATGACGAAATCAGTGTAAATAAGGATTTGGCAATGATCTTTTCCCCATCCGTATTTACAATGCTTTCAATATTGACGAGCTGTTTCGTCAGTGCTAGTACATCTTCACGGCATTGAAGCATCATTTGCATCCCCTTTTTCAAAGTCTTTCGTAAAAATGTATATCAAGTGGGAAATATTCGTCAAGACTTAAATATGAATTTAAAAAAATATTAAAATAGTATTGCAAAATAAAAAATGCCACTCTATAATGGATATTAATTCAAACAACTGCATATTAAATCCTCATCTTTCAAAGCTTTGAGATGGGGTAGAGGTCGCGATTTATATTAGTAGCCTGTTGGAGATTCAGTGAAATCTTTGAAGACAGGAGAAAGGATAAGTCGCCGAAGCGTCTGAAATCACTGTTTTCAGAAAGCTGGGACTGTTCCCAAATAGGGGCAGAACTGCCGCAATCAAACGATTGCGGAGAGCTATCTTTACTCAAGGCTTATCGATGAGGGTGTCGAAAACACCGTCATATTCAAAATATAACGGTGTTTTTTTATTTTCAAAAAGTAGTTTACTACGTTATTTACAGGAGGAGAATTGAAAATGAGAAAATTACTGATTTTATGTCTGGCATTCTTGCTTATGATTTTAGCTGCCTGCGGAACTGAAGGAAATTCAAGCACGGAAAAGACTTCTGCTAGCTCAAATGAAAAAAATGCAAATAAAGAAACCTTTACATTTGCCATGAGCGGTGTTTACCCTCCATTGAATTTTAAAAAGGATGGAAACTTAACTGGCTTTGATGTAGAAATTGGAACAGAAATTGCTAATCGGCTAGGAATGGAGCCGAAACCCATGACCAATCCATGGGAAACCATTATTCAAGGGTTAAAAGCTAATAAATACGATGCGATTATCGGGAGTATGACTGCTACGCCAGAAAGGGACAAGCAAGTTGACTTTACGAATCCATACTATCTATCTGGGGCACAAATTTTTATTGCAGAAGGGAATACCGAAATCCGTTCAAAGGAAGATTTAGCTGGTAAAACAATTGGTGTCATCCAGGCTTCCACATGGAAGGACATGGCTGAAGAATTATCCGATCAAGTAAAAGGATACCCAGGTGATGTAAACGCCCTTCAGGATTTGGTAGCTGGCCGCGTCGATGCTGTTATTACCGATAAGATTGTGGGTCTAAATGCAAAAAATGAAAAAGGGTTAAAAATTGAAGCAGTCGGTGAATTATTGAATGAAGACCGGGTAAGTGTAGCTGTTCAAGAAGGAAATACGGAGCTTGCCGAAAAAATTAATAAGGCCATTCAATCGATGATCGATGATGGCACATACGAGGAAATCAGTATGAAATGGTTTAATGAAAACATCATGAGCAAGTAGGAGTGCCTAAAGATGCACTCCTCTATATGAAAGAGGGAGAGAGCTACTAATGACACTTTTTACGAACATTATTGATATCATAAGCGAACACGGCATCGCTTTCTTGAAAGCTTCATGGATGACAATTTCAATAACGGCCATCTCCTTGCTCTTTGCAATGATCATTGGGTTCATTTTTTCATCCTTTAAAATCTCCTCAAATAAAATTTTGAATAGGATTGCTGATCTCTATATAGGCATTATTCGAGGAACTCCCTTAATTGTGCAAATCATGTTTCTGTATTATGGTATTGCAAACTTCGTTACATTAAGCAGCTTTACTGCAGGTGCACTCGCATTAGGTATCCATACCGGTGCATACATTGCCGAAATCATTAGAGGAGCCGTTCAATCAATTGACCGGGGACAATTGGAGGCAGCCAGATCATTAGGAATGCCCAAATCTTTGGCGATGCGAAGGATTATCTTTCCCCAGGCTTATAAAAGGGCTATTCCGCCATTAGGCAATCAATTTATTATCAGCCTAAAGGATTCATCACTTGTTGCCTACATTTCAGTAACTGACCTGTACAACACAGCATTGACCGTTCAAGGGGAAAACTTTATGCCTTTTGAAACCTACTTTGTTGTCGGTCTTTATTACTTAATAATCGTATTAATCTTTACTTTTATTACGAATAAAGTTGAAAAGAAATTGGATGTAAGCAAACCGAAGGAGGCACTCCCTGCATGATCGAGATTAGACAATTATCTAAATCCTTTGGTTCATTGCAAGTATTAAAAAATATTGATTTAACTATTAAGCAGCAAGAAGTTGTTGTCCTAATAGGTTCGAGCGGTTCAGGAAAAAGCACACTTCTTCGCTGTTTAAACTTCCTTGAAACAGCAAATGGCGGAGAAATTATCATTGATTCTGAATTGATTAATTCTGATAAAACAAACTTAAATAAAGTACGTGAAAAAGTAGGCATGGTATTTCAGCATTTTAATCTCTTCCCTCATAAAACGGTACTTGAAAATATTATTGAAGCACCCATCTATGTAAAGCGAGAGAAAAAAGAACATGCCATTCTAAAAGCACAGAAGCTGCTTCAAAAAGTGGGGTTGAGAGATAAGGCAAACTTTTATCCTGAACAATTATCAGGCGGTCAAAAGCAGCGGGTTGCTATCGCAAGAGCTTTAGCTATGGAACCACAGGTCATGCTATTTGATGAACCTACATCTGCACTTGACCCGGAACTTGTAGGAGAAGTACTGCAGGTTATGAAGGAGCTTGCCCGAGAAGGAATGACGATGGTGATCGTTACACACGAAATGGGTTTTGCCAAGGAAGTGGCCGATCGAGTCATCATGTTGGCAGATGGATATATAATAGAAGAAAATCATCCGAACGAGTTATTTTCAAATCCACAGCATGAACGAACACAAAGATTTTTAAACCAGGTTCTGTAATACACTTTTTCTTACACATAAAACTAGGTGCTGATTCAATCAGCACCTAGTTTTCTTTATATTTATTAATCTTGTTTCTTAAATGAACTCGGCATAACTACAGCAACAACTTCTCCGCGAGCACATACCGCATCATTGGCAAATACCTCTACATCGACTTTCCATTTCTTCGGGTGGATTTCTGTCACTGTCCCTACCGCTTTTAATGGCACACCATCTGGAGTTGGTTTCACAAAGTCAACCTTCAAGGATGCTGTAACAAAACGAGGCGGCTCAGCACCATCCCCTACCTCATGGCCATTTTTGCGATGGAGCGCTAATGAAGCAGAGCCTGTTCCATGACAGTCAATAAGTGAAGCAACTAATCCGCCATAGACAAAGCCAGGTATAGCAGTATGTGCTTTTTCTGGTGTATAAATAGTTACTGTTTGTTCCCCTTGCCAGCCTGTACGGAAATGATGCCCTTCCTCGTTCAATCGACCACAGCCATAGCACCAGGCGAAATCATCCGGATAAATATCCTGAACAGCATTTACTACTTTTTCTTCCATTACACTACCCCCTTTTTTCGAATATTATAACATATCAAACCCCTTTTTCTTTTTTAAAATTTGGATAGCCAATGAGAATGGCGACTGCACCGCAGATTCCTATTAGAATCGGATAATAGGAGAAAGGCAGAATGCTTACTGGTGAAATACTAGCAACCCCTGCAGCAACCAGGATTTGTGCTCCATATGGAATTAGCCCCTGTACACAGCATGAGAAAATATCTAATAAACTAGCCGATTTACGAGGATCGATTTCATATTGATCGGCAATATTTTTTGCGAGCGGTCCTGCAATCAATATTGAAATTGTATTATTAGCAGTTGATAAATCTGTTAGTCCGACAAGTCCAGCAATACCAAACTCTGCGCCTTTTTTGGATTTGATATTTCGAGTGACTATATGAAGCAAGAAGTCAATCCCGCCGTTATGTTTAATTACCTCTACCATACCAGCAATCAAAATAGCTAAGAAGGAAATCTCATACATTCCAGCCATTCCTTCACCAATCTTCTGAACCAATGGCATCAATTGATAGCTTCCATCTGCCAATCCAACAATTCCTGCTAATCCAATTCCTAATGCCAGGACAAGAAAAACATTCATTCCAATTAAGGCAAAAATGATGACTAAAACATATGGAATAATTTTCACTAAGTGATAGGATTGCTGCGCAATCTCTGCATTCTCTCCCATTGTCACAATGCCTAAGATCACACATGTAACAATGGCCGCAGGCAATACGATCCAAAAGTTCACTTTAAATTTGTCCTTCATTTGTGTATTTTGTGAACGAACAGCAGTAATCGTTGTATCAGATATAAAGGAAAGATTATCACCAAACATGGATCCGCCAATAACCGCCGCCATGGAAAGCGCCAATGAAATATCTGTTTGCTCACTTATACCAACGCCAATTGGAGCAAGTGCAACAATCGTCCCCATCGATGTTCCCATTGAAAGGGAGATAAAGCAGGCAATAATAAATAACCCGACCATTAATAGATTTTGCGGAATGACCGAAAGAGCAAAGTTTACGGTTGAATCAACTGCCCCCATCCCCTTAGCCACTTCTGAAAACGCCCCGGCTAGGAGGAAAATAATAACCATAAGCATCACATTCAAGTTTCCTGCCCCTTTGCAGAAAATATCTACTTTTTTACTGAACGTTTCCTTTCGATTCATCACTAATGCAACTGCACCAGAGATTGCAATGGCAACAATGACAGGAAACTTATAAAAATCACCCGTCACAATCCCTGTTCCAATAAATAATATTAAAAAGACCACAAAGGGCAGAAGCGCCCATGGGTTCCCTTTTTTTCCCACTTCCATGAAACACACCTCCAAAAAATTTCAACTTCCTAGACAACAAAAAGACCTCTTCTCACCACAGCAAGAAGAGGCCTTATAAACGAATTTATAAAACACTCTTCTTATCTTTCAAGCACATGTGCTTGCTGGATTTGGCACAGCAACTCTAGTTTCCTACAGTTCCGCTGCCGAGATATCATCGGGCCAGTCCCTCCATCTCTCTCGATAAGAAGATATATACGATCAATTTGAATAAGTAACAGATTACATGATTTCTTGTATTCATGCAACAGGAAATTTTCGGATATCCTTTACACCCTAATTGGAAATGGTTCTGCTGCTTCCACATATTTCATTTCCCACACATTTGGAAGAAAATAAACTATAATTAGGTAGAAACTTTTCATAGAGAATTAATGTATATAATAGATAGCCCGTTTTCAAAATTCGACAAGGAGGATCCATATGCCACTTACAAAAGATAAGAGTAATTTGAACGCAGCCAAGGAAGAAATCCTTGCTGGAAGCAGAGAATCAGCCTCTTCCATAGCGATGGGGACAAGACAAAGATCTTCTATCCCACTTCCCCTATTTGGCAAGTCTTTTAAGTTACGAGTTTTATTGATTACTATTATCGTTTTTTTAATAGGAGGCCTTGGTGCGTTTACCTATTTTAAATTTTTTACTGGCAGCACCTACCAAAGCACAACAGTTAATATTGTTGAAGGTGTTCAGGAATTGGCGACCTTAGCTACCGCACAGGCTGTCGTTACAACAGTAATCAAAGAAGAAGATAATAAACTTTTTAATAAAGAAATCAGCGTGAATTTCCCCGGCACCAAAAGAACGGTACTCCTAATCGTTCCTGCAACTGTACTTGCTGGAGTCGACCTGCAATCAATTACAGATGAAAACATTGTAATGGATGAAGAAAATAAAGAAATTAAACTAACTCTGCCGCATGCAGCATTGATCCAAGAACCATCCATACACATGGACAAAGTGCAAACATACTCAGAGGAAGGCCTGTTTAGAAGTGAAGTGAAATGGGACGAGGGGTATGACCTTGCAGCTAAAGCACAGGCGGAAATTATAAAAGAAGCGGATAATATTGGGTTATTAACGAGAGCAGAAGATAGCGCCGTAAAGGTATTAAGTCAATTTTTCGATCAGCTTGGCTATGAAGCCCACATTAAATTTAAATAACGATAAAAATTGGGCGGTGTGTACATTTTATACTTTTACTTCCGGCCCCACACCTGCTCTAATGGCCTTTTCATATACAGCTTACACAAGATAAATAAGTTTAGTAGTCTCACAAGTATTAGACTGCTAAACTTATTTATTTTTTCACATGATCGATGCAATGGCGCGTCCTGCTACTCGACCTGAAAAAAGACATCCGCCGACAAATGTCCCTTCCAGCGCGCGGTAGCCATGGATTCCGCCTCCGCCAAAGCCAGATACCTCACCAGCTGCATAAAGCCCTGGAATGGCTTCCCCTTTATCATTCAATACTTGACCCGATAGATTAGTTTGCAGTCCCCCTAAGGTTTTGCGGCTGACAATATTAAGCCGAACTGCAATAAGAGGACCATTCTTTGAATCAAGTATTTTATGTGGAGCAGCTACTCGAATTAATTTATCCCCTATATATTGGCGGGCGCCTCGAAGAGCAGTAATTTGCAGGTCCTTCGTAAATTTATTATCGATTTCTCGATCTCTAGCTTTAATTTGCCGCTCAATCTCTGCAAAATCCAATAACTTCTCCTCTGTTAGATTATTCATCCCCTCAACAAGGTCAGACAAATGATTGGCAATAACAAAGTCCTCTCCTTTATCCATAAATGCCTGTACAGGGCCAGGTGCTCCGGGTAAAATTCTAGACAATACCTTTTTAATGCTTTTCCCCGTTAAATCTGGGTTTTGCTCTGAACCAGAAAGAGCAAATTCACGTTCAATAATTTTCTGAGTCAATATGAACCATGAATAACTATATCCCGTTTTTTGAATCGCCTCTAAAGTTCCTAATGTATCAAACCCTGGAAAATTCGGAGCTGGAAAACGCCTCCCTCTGGCATCCAGCCAAAGGGACGATGGCCCAGGGAGAATTCGAATTCCATGCCTATTCCAAACAGGATTCCAATTCTTTATTCCTTCTGTGTAGTGCCACATTCGATCGCGGTTAACGATTCTTCCTCCTGCTTTTTCCGTAATCGACAGCATCCTGCCATCTACATGCGCAGGTACGCCTGACAGCATATGCTTTGGTGCCTCCCCAAGTCTGCTCGGCCAATTTTTGCGGATTAGGTCATGATTCCCTCCAATTCCCCCGCTAGTAATCAGCACTGCTTTTGCACGATATTCAAACTCACCGATTGCCACTCTTGAACTGGCCTCTCCTCGGGCGGCTGAACTAGGTTCAAGGACTGACCCGCTCACCCCAACAATAGAATGGCCATTAGTTAAAAGCTGATCGACACGATGGCGCGGGCGAAACTCAACCTTGCCTTTTTTCATATGTTCTCTCACACGCCGTTCAAATGGCTCAACTATACCTGGACCCGTCCCCCATACAATATGGAATCTGGGAACTGAGTTCCCGTGTCCCTCAGCTAGATAACCGCCCCTTTCAGCCCAGCCGACAACAGGAAAAAAACGCACACCCATATCATATAGCCATGCACGTTTTTCCCCTGCTGCAAAATCCACATAAGCCTCAGCCCATTTTCTCCCCCAAAAATCCTCGTCATTCTCCCGATCAAAACCAGCCGTTCCTAACCAATCCTGCCATGCCAGCTCCTTTGAATCTTTTATGCCTAATCGCCGCTGCTCAGGTGAATCCACAAGAAACAGCCCGCCAAAAGACCACCATGCCTGCCCCCCAAACGAGCTTTCCGGTTCTTGGTCTATTAGCAGTACTTTTTTGCCTGCATCTGCGATCTCTGCTGTCGCTGTCAAACCCGCAAGACCTGCGCCTACAACGATTACATCATATTCCATTAGTCACACCCCTTTTTAAAATCCGATCATTTTTTATTATCTATTACCATATTAACTGATTTTTTAGATAATTAATTCAATTATTTATTTCTTTCGTTAAAATGTTTGCTTCATTTTTATTTAGCCGAATGCTAATGGTATAATTTTCATGATGATTCGAAAAAAGTTATTTAACTGGAGTGAACTTAATTTTGGAAACGAAAAAAGCTTTGCCTATCTTGTTTGCTATTATGTTCCTTGTCATGGTGGGCTTTGGCATTATCATTCCGGTCATGCCCTTTTATGCGGAGGAAATTGGCGCCACCCCAACTCAACTAGGATTATTAATGGCGGTTTATTCCCTTATGCAGCTTATCTTTGCCCCAATGTGGGGGCGAGTTTCTGATCGCATCGGCAGAAAACCTGTCATCATGATTGGAATCCTCGGTCTCTCTTTGTCTTTCTTTTTAATGGCGGTGTCCACACAGCTTTGGATGCTTTTTGTCGCACGAATTTTTGGAGGGATCCTGTCTTCTGCTAATATGCCAACTGTTATGGCCTATGTGGCAGATATTACTACAGAAGAAGACCGCGGAAAAGGAATGGGGATCATTGGGGCTGCAACCGGACTGGGATTTATTTTCGGCCCAGCCATAGGCGGAATCTTCTCTGAGGCAAGCTTACATATTCCTTTCTATATCGCAGGCGCCTCCTCTTTACTCACATTTTTCTTTGTTCTAGTCATTTTAAAAGAATCATTAACACCTGAACATAGAAAGAGTAAAACAAACAAGAAGACATCCATACTTAAAGCTTTCAATGGCCCAATTTCAATTCTGTTTATCCTGCAATTGTTTGTTTCTCTATCCTTATCAGGCCTCGAAGCAACCTTTGCATACTTCGCTTCTGAAAAGGCAGGTTTAGGTGCTGTTAAGCTTGGCTATATTTTTATGATTATGGGGTTTGCTTCAGCTATTGTACAGGGCGGATTGGTCGGAAGGCTGACAAAGAAGTTTGGCGAAGGATTTGTCATTCAGCTTGGGATTATTATTTCGGCAGCCGGCTTTGCACTCATTCTATTTATTAATAGCTTTGCAACCGCAGCCTTATTTTTAACGATATTCGGGATTGGCAATGGCTTCATCCGCCCAAGTGTCTCCTCCCTGTTAACAAAACGATCAGCAGCAGGACATGGAAGCACAACCGGACTTTTATCCTCTTTCGATTCTCTCGGCAGAATTGCAGGTCCTCCACTAGGCGGCTGGCTCTTTTCCGTTGCAATCGGGATGCCTTATTATTCTGGAATCATCCTGTCAATTGTTGCATTGCTTTTATATCAAGTATATAGAGTTCGGGTAAAGCATACAGAAGTTAGTTAACGCCTGCTAGCGACTGCCTTTGCTCCTTATCTTTACTATCGGCCGTCATGAATAGATTATGACGGCCGACTTTATTATCCTCTCTTGATTTTGGGCATCATGAACGGCCCTCTGCTACCAGTTTTGTTCAAGCTTCCGGTTTTAACCACTCTCGGCTACAGTTCTATTCCTCACTCACATTTTCGGTCGCCATGAACGCCTCTTGGCTGCCGGTTAGCCGCCTTCCGAGCGTCATGAAAAATAACTTTCACAAACTTTTATTGACCTAAAGTAAGTTTTGATTATAATAAAAGTGAGTAATCACTCACAAAAAGGAGGCTTACAAATGGCTTCAACTATTGTTATTAAAGATGTCTGCAAAAGCTTTGGCAAGAAAACTGTATTAAATAATATTAGTCTAACGGTGGAATCCGGACAAATATACGGTCTAATTGGTCCCTCAGGTTCAGGAAAAACAACTTTAGTAAAGTTAATTGTTGGAATGGACCGCCCGTCACAAGGAGATATCCAAGTTTTAGATACCCCTGTTCCAAACTTAAACCTGCTGCAGAAAATTGGCTATATGGCACAAGCCGATGCTTTATACACGGATTTAACAGGGGAAGAAAACCTTTCCTTCTTTGCTTCCCTGTTTAAATTAAATAAAAAAGACCAAAAAGAGAGAATTTCATATGCAGCAAATTTAGTTAATCTAACTCCCCATCTAAAAAAGAGAGTTCAGGATTATTCAGGGGGAATGAAACGGCGGTTATCCCTCGCTGTTGCTTTAATTCAAGACCCACAAGTTCTCATTTTAGATGAACCTACTGTAGGAATTGACCCTGAGTTAAGACAGTCCATATGGGCAGAAATCCATCGGTTGAAAGCATCCGGCAAAACAATTTTGGTGACAACTCATGTGATGGACGAAGCAGAAAAATGCGACCGCCTTGCGATGGTGAGAGACGGAGAAGTTCTCACTAGCGGGACGCCTGCAGAGTTGAAGGAGCGGTACAACATTACTAGTCTAGAGGAAGTATTCTTAAAAGCTGGAGGGAACAAGGGATGAGAGTATTAGCATTAGTGAAGCGAATTTTCCAGCAAATGATGCGTGACAAAAGAGCACTTGCCCTAATGATGATCGCCCCATTACTAATTCTTACTCTGCTCGATTATTTACTTTCAAGTAATGAGGTCACTCCTAGACTTGGAGTCCATCATACGGATGAATCGCTGATTGAACAATTAGAAAACATGGATGTTACTGTTCGGCAGTATGATGAGCTAAGCAACATACAGCCGGTCATAATCGATGATGACCTTGATGGATTTCTTTCCATGGAAGGTGAAAACATTCAATTCACTTTAAAGAATGCGAACCCCTCCACAGCAAAGGCATTAAAAATGAAGGTACAACAAGCAGTTGCTGCTGAAAACGCCAAAGAACAGGCAAATAAATTATCCCTATTCATACGAGAGATTCAGGATAAAGTCCCTGGGGGTTTAAATAAACTTGAACAAGCGAAGGCACCAGTGATTGATACTGCTTATATATACGGCAATAAGGATACAACCTTTTTTGACCAGTTAAGTCCAATATTAGTCGGCTATTTTGTCTTCTTTTTTGTCTTCCTTATTTCTGGGATAGCTCTATTGCGTGAGCGCACTACAGGTACACTTGACCGATTATTAGCAACGCCCATTCAAAGAAGAGACATAGTTTTTGGGTATTTATTGGGGTATGGATTATTCGCTATCATCCAAACGATCATTGTTGTCTTTTATGCGGTGAAGATTTTAGACATCATGCTCGTTGGGTCCCTATGGAATGTGATCATGATTAATTTGACGATCGCCTTAGTTGCGCTGTCATTAGGCATCCTTTTATCAGCTTTCGCGAATTCAGAATTTCAAATGATGCAATTCATTCCAATTGCAATTATTCCACAAATCTTTTTCGCAGGGATCTTCCCTGTCGATGGGATGGCAGACTGGCTCCAATTCATCGCAAAAGGAATGCCCATGTACTATGCCGGCAATGCATTAGTGGATGTCATGTACAAAGGATTAGGACTAAGTGATATCATGGTCGATTTACTTGTCCTGTTAGGCTTTGCCCTTGTCTTTATTATTCTAAATATCATTACACTGAAAAAGTATCGAAAAATCTAAACCGTTTATTCACTTTTCCATTTCCGCTTAAAATGATTTAAAATAAGTGTATGTAGAATGGAATTTAAAGGAGTAAACAATGTCTGAAGAAGAATTAATGATCAAACAGCTATTTGACGAAGAAAAATTAACTGATAAGCAAAAACAGATAATTATTGCCGCCATAGAATCTTTTTCAGAAAAGGGATATTCAGCCACATCAACGAGTGAAATTGCCAAAAAGGCAGGGGTAGCTGAAGGAACGATTTTCCGCCATTATAAAACAAAAAAGGATCTGCTGATGTCGATCGTTGCCCCCCTTATGGCGAAGCTGATTGGCCCATTCGTAGTGAACGATTTTAACAAGGTGCTCGACCGGAAATATGATCGGGTGGAAGACTTTCTAAAGGCGACGATCGAAAATCGAAGAGAGGTTTTAATAAAGTTGCTCCCAGTTATTAAGATCCTTCTTCAAGAGATTCCTTTCCAGCCGGAATTAAGAGAACTATTTCTAGAACAAATTGCTAAAAAAATATTTGATCGTGTCTCCATAATCATTAAGGGCTATCAGGAAAAAGGAGAATTGATCGAGATGCCTCCTGAATCTGTAGCAAGATTAGCGATTACAAGCATACTAGGCTACCTAATTTCCCGCTATGTCCTGTTCCCTGATCTAGAATGGGATGATGAACTCGAAACAGATCGCACCATTCAATTTATCATGCACGGTTTGGGGAAAAAAGAATAAATACAAAAAGTCCAATCATAGTGATTTGGACTTTTTCCATCATAAACGATCCTTATTATTCAGCCACTCCCGCGCAAAGTTAATAATTAGCCGCTGTTTCATCAGCTTGCATTCAGCAGAGCCGATAGCTGCCTTTTTCACAGCATGTGTCTTCTCAAAATCCTCCCCTAGAGCAGCAAAACAATCAGAATCATACACAATCTCTTCATAGGTTTTCCAAACACGCTCATTATTTTCAAAAAGTGCCGTTCCCTTTTTAACCTTATCTCTATTCAGAATGGCGTGTTCAGCAAAATGCAAGGAGGTGTTGCTGTCATGCCCTACACCTAATAATAAGATATGCCCATCTAATTCATATAGTTTTGCTAATGGAGAGCTTGGACCAAATCCTTCTTCTAATGGCTGCTCAGATAGAATATTATCCGCCTCTTTCCCCCATGCAGCAAAGGAATATGTAGGGTGTGAACTTCTTTTTACCCCTGGAAACGTTCGAAAGGCTTCAACAATTTTCCCCATTCCCCTTGTCGGTGTTATTTGCGGATCATATGCTGGCATATGTTCACGGATGATCGGCCACCACTCCTTTGGTACAGGGGGCATTTGCCATTCAGATGGATCCGAGATATCTGCTGTCTGTGTTGGCATTACAATGGTTCCCTCAGAACCAACCGTATCCATTAATGCTTGAACAACAGCAATGGCTCCTCCACAAACCCAGCCAAAAGCACTTAATGAGGAGTGGACAATAATGACCATCCCTTTTTCTATCCCAAGTTTTTGGAAATTCTCATGTAGACTAGATCTTGTATTTGGTGAATGCAATTGTTTAATTACGTCTGCTTCTTTCATTTCCATCCCCCTAAGCATCTCGTTTAGAAAAATTAATTCCATGGTTTCTTCTCCCTTTAGATCGCTTGCACTTTCTGTCTAATTATACCATCCTCACTACTATATTCGCCGTGGCATGGCTTTTATTGGACAATATAATGATATTTTCGCCGTCCACCTCGATATATTGGACAAAAACAAAATATATTCGACGTCACACTGATTATATTCGCCAAACCCCACAAAAAAATCTGACACCATTAGTGTCAGATTTCTAATTTAAATTGGTTTGTTTGGCTGATAGGTTGGCTGCTGATTTTTCGCTTGGTTTTGTATACTTTTAGCAACTGCCGCCTGCACATTTTCATCCAGAGAAAATTCAGTATCTGTTTGATTGAATTGCCCTGCTTGGTTTTGTGCCGCAATCACTTTTTCATGCTCCTGTGCTTCATTTTGGCGCTTTTTCAATTTATATCTCTCCTTTTTATCAAAAGTACATATGTAGATTTCCCTAATGTAAGTACTTTATTCAAAGAGTATAAATTCATAAAAAGCAAACAAAATAATAAAAATTAACTCATTAGCTGCTTGACTAATTCCCTATTTCGCTTCTTGAAAACATCATTATGCGAAGAGACCATACCGAACTTTTGAGCATCAGGCTGGATAAATTGCTTTGCTTTGTTCACCGCGTTCACTGCATCCTGGAATGCTCCTGCAATTAAATGGACTTTTCCTTCGTATGTTAGAATATCACCAGCAGCATAAAGCCCTGGGACAGTAGATTCACTAGTGGCATTTCCTGATATATAATATTGATCTGCCAAGGCAATATTTAATTCACTGTTATCAAGCAAGGCTGCGTCTCTTTCAAATCCATGATTAATAATGACATCATCTATTGGCAAATAAGAGACCTCACCTGTTTCCATATTGGTAAGTTCGACACGTTCAATTACCTCATGCTTGCTATCAGCAATAAGCTTTGTAATCTCTGTATGGAAGAAACATGCAGCTGAGCTGTTCAATAACTGAGTAACTTGTGCCTCATGTCCCTTTAAAGCCTCTTTTCTATAAGTTACATACACTTTCTTCGCTATAGGCACTAATTCATTTGCCCAATCAACAGCCGAGTTGCCTCCACCCGAAATAATAACTGTTTTATCCTTAAAACGTTTTAAAGACTTTATTGTGTAATTTAAATTTGATACTTCGAACCTTTCTGCCCCTTCAATCTTAAGCTTAAGCGGATTTAATATCCCGCCGCCAACAGCCACAATAACTGTTTTCGAATAATGCTTTTGGCCTGAAGCGGCATGTAAAATGAAAATTCCATCATCTTCGTCATGAGTGATAGAGTGTACTTTTTCATTTAATACAACGGTTGGATTAAAAGTCAATCCCTGCTCGACAAGCTGTTCAATCAGCTTTGCACCTGGAATTGGCGTCATTCCTCCCACATCCCAAATCATTTTTTCTGGATATACATGAATTTTCCCGCCTAATTGCGGCTGATATTCAATCAGTTTTGTTTTCATTTCTCTCAATCCACTATAAAAAGTTGAATAAAGGCCTGCAGGTCCTCCACCAATGACCGTTACATCGTATATTTCTCGATGTTCCATCTCCGCTCACCCCAAACCGTAATTGTTATTGATTATCATTCTCACTAAACTATATCCCCTTTTCTTTATTTTCGCAATACAAAAATAACGATTGACAAAAGAAAAAAATAGAATTATAGTTTGAGTCATAAACGATATTGATAATCATTATCAAATAAAGTTGAGACTACTATTTTCTGAAAAATGGGGGTTACATGATGGTTCGCCTATATACAAACGAATTAAATATTGGCTATGGTGAACGAAAAATTGTTAAAGATCTTAGCATACATATCCCAGATAAAAAAATTACTACGATCATCGGATCCAATGGCTGTGGAAAGTCTACCCTTCTAAAAGCCATTACAAGAATTATTCCACACCAATCAGGAGCTGTCGTATTGGATGGAGAAAATATCGCAAAAGAAAATACGAAGATTCTGGCGAGGAAAATGGCCATTCTCCCCCAATCTCCCGAAAGTGCCAGCGGGTTAACAGTTGGGGAACTCGTTTCCTATGGGCGCTTTCCCTATCAAAAAGGTTTTGGACGATTAACAAAAAAAGACTATGAAGTAATCGATTGGGCCCTAGATGTGACAGGAACAGCTGATTTTAAATTCCGTCCTGTGGATGCCCTATCAGGAGGGCAAAGGCAGCGAGTTTGGATTGCGATGGCCCTTGCACAAGAAACCGAAATCATCTTCCTTGATGAGCCTACGACTTATTTAGACATGGCCCATCAGCTAGAAGTACTAGAACTATTGCAAAAACTAAACGAAGAACAAGAACGCACGATTGTCATGGTTCTACATGATTTAAATCAGGCTGCCCGGTTTGCTGATTATATTATTGCCTTAAAAAACGGCGAAATTGTTAAAGCTGGAAATTGCGAAGAAGTCATTCATCACGAGGTACTTAAACAAGTTTTCAATATAGATGCTGAAATTGGGAGAGATCCCAGGACAAATAAACCAATGTGCATTACATACAACTTAGTAAAAGGAGCAAAGAAAAATGAAGAAACTGCTACTGCCATTTATGCTGTTGCTGGTGCTGCTAATTAGTGCCTGCAGCAGTCAATCAGCCGGAAAAGAAGAAGAGAAAGAAGCACCTAAAGATGAAAAAAAATCGGAAACGATCACGTACCAGTCTGAAACTGGGCCCATTGAAGTTCCTGCAGACCCGCAAAGAGTTATTCTGCTCTCTGGATACACAGGAAATGTTATTAGTTTAGGTGTAAATATTGTTGGAGTAGACACTTGGTCCAAGAATAATCCAACGTTTGCAGAAGAATTAAAAGATGTAGAAGAAGTTTCAGATGAAAGCTTAGAGAAAATTATTGAATTAGAGCCTGATTTAATTATTGCCGGTTCCACTAGTAAAAACATCGATAAATTAAGTGAAATTGCGCCTACTGTCACATACACATGGGGAAAAGTAGATTATCTCACTCAGCATATTGAACTTGGCAAGCTTTTAAACAAAGAGAATGAAGCAAAGAAATGGGCAGATGACTTTAAAACTCAAGCAGAAGCAGCTGGAGAAGAGATTCGGGCAAAAATTGGTGAAGATGCAACAGTGACTGTCATTGAAGGCTATGATAAGCAGCTTTACGTTTTTGGGGATAACTGGGCACGCGGCACGGAAATTTTATATCAATCTATGAAGCTAAAAATGCCTGAAAAAGTAAAAGAAATGGCATTAAAAGAAGGCTATTATACATTATCAGCTGAGGTGCTGCCAGAGTTCGCAGGAGATTACATCGTCTTCAGTAAATATGCAGATGCCGATACCTCATTCCAGGATACAGAAACATACAAAAATATTCCTGCTGTAAAAAACAATCGTGTATTTGAAATGGAAGGAAATGGGGCTTCATTCACTGACCCTGTTACACTGGAAAAACAGCTTGCCTTCTTTAAAAAGTCATTTTTAGGTAACTAAATGTTCATGAGGAATTCTTTTTGCAAGAATTCCTCTTCCCTTATTCTATGAAAAGAAAAGATGAGGAATCAATGAAAAAAGAAACTCAACGGACAACACCCTTTATATGTAAACTTCTTGCTGGAATCTTTCTTTTTGTGGGAATGTTTGTGATAGCTTGCGTTTTTGGTGCCGCGGATATTGCTGTGAAAGATGTATGGTTAGCGCTGACTTCCAATGCGGAAAGCGATCAAATTTCTATTATTCGCGAAATCCGTCTTCCGCGTGAAATTGCAGCTGTATTTGTCGGTGCTGCACTAGCTGTTTCTGGTGCCATTATGCAAGGGATAACCAGAAATCCACTTGCTGATCCTGGATTGCTTGGATTAACAGCTGGGGCCAATGCGGCATTAGCTATTTCGATCGCCTTCATCCCATCGACCAATTACTTTGGGATTATGATCGCCTGTTTTATTGGAGCGGCTATAGGAGCGACTATGGTATTTGGCATTGGCGCACTGAAAAAAGGAGGCTTCTCCCCTCTTCGAATTGTATTAGCAGGGGCTGCTGTATCTGCCTTTTTATATGCAGTATCAGAGGGCGTCGGAATATACTTTAAAATATCAAAGAATGTATCGATGTGGACGGCTGGCGGATTAATTGGAACATCCTGGGTACAGCTCCAAGTAATTGTTCCATTTATTTTAGCTGGAATTATTATTTCGCTCTTCTTCTCCAGACAACTAACGATCCTTAGTCTAAATGAAGAAGTAGCTGTTGGTTTAGGGCAAAAGACAACTCAAGTAAAAATGGTCCTATTTATCGTTATTATCTTACTTGCTGGTGCTGCTGTCGCACTTGTTGGAAATATGGTCTTCATTGGATTAATGGTTCCTCATATTGTTCGTGCAATTGTTGGAACAGATTACCGGTTTATCATTCCTATGTCAGCCATTATCGGTGCTTCTTTTATGCTGTTAGCCGATACACTTGGCCGTACTATTAATGCACCGTACGAAACCCCGATTGTTGCAATTATTGCTATGATTGGTTTACCTTTCTTCCTGTTCATCGTACGTAAAGGAGGAAAAGCTTTCTCATGATTCAGCCTAGTATACTCAAAAGACAACGTATTTTATTATTCATATTAATCGTCCTTATTTTTCTTACAATCTTTATTGGCATGGGACTTGGTTACTCATCCATCTCCTATAACCGATTATTCCCTATATTATTTGGGCAGGGCACATTTAAAGAAGAGTTTATTTTATTTTCTATACGGCTGCCACGGATTATTATTACACTTCTGGCAGGTATGGCACTTGCTTTATCTGGAGCGATTCTGCAAGGGATCACTCGAAATGATCTTGCCGATCCTGGAATCATAGGGATTAATTCAGGAGCGGGCGTAGCGATCGCCGTTTTCTTTTTGTTTTTCCCAATCGATGCTGGTTCGTTTGTTTATCTGCTTCCAGCTGTTGCTTTTATAGGCGCACTAATTACAGCATGCTTCATCTATTTCTTCTCATATAATAAAAAAGTTGGGCTCCAGCCTGTTCGGTTAGTCCTAATTGGGGTTGGATTTTCAACTGCGCTATCTGGAGCGATGATTGTACTCATTTCTTCAGCTGAACGGGAAAAGGTTGATTTCATTGCCAAATGGTTAGCCGGAAATATTTGGGGCACTGACTGGCCTTTTATCTCGGCACTCCTTCCGTGGCTTATAATTCTCATTCCCTATACCTTATATAAGGCAAATCGCTTGAACCTCCTTGGGTTAAACGAGCCTGTCGCTATTGGGGTTGGTTTATCGATTGAAAAGGAAAGGATCGTTCTTCTTTTGACAGCTGTTGCTTTAGCCGCTGCAGCCGTTTCAGTTACAGGCGGAATTACTTTTATTGGACTGATGGCTCCACATATTGCCAAAGCCTTAGTTGGACCGAGAAATCAATTATTTATCCCCCTCGCCATTCTGATTGGCGGGTGGCTTCTTTTATTCGCGGACACCATTGGGCGTAACCTAGTTGAACCAGACGGCATTTCAGCGGGCATTATGGTTGCATTAATTGGTGCACCCTACTTCATGTACTTATTATTGAAAAAATAAAAGAATCCCCTGATAATTTTTTCAGGGGATTCTCAGTAACTGACTCCTATATTTTAATAGTTTTAAGACTTAACTAATCTTCTCTATTACACCCATACCTTCTAATAGCACCTTCGCGTCTTTATTTAAGTATTCAACAACATCTTTTCTTAATAACAACTTTGCTTTGTCTTTTACGATTAGCTTAATGGACCGAATATCGAATTTGGTTGCGTAGGTATTTAGGGCAATGACCGTAGCCATGTCCTGCCTTGAAATAGGTTCATAGCCTGCATCTAACCGATCTTCAAGCATTTTTAGCAGCTCTCTCGCATTACTTTTCAGTAATACCTTATGCTTGCTTAACATCTCTATATTATCCTCAATCAATTTTCTTGTCGTTACAAAGTCTAAATTTTCTACATTTTTATTAACTTCCTGTATTAATTCATTTACCTTCAAAAGAATCACCTCGTATAAAAAGTAGGCAAAAGAAAAAAGCTATCCCTCATTCGTATATAGCCAAAAATTCAAATAACCCATTCAAAAATTTGGCAACCGGCTGTCATAGTTAGTTTAGCATTCACTAAACCTCTACCTTAGACCCTTGGCTTTGCGTCCTATTCTTTCGAATAGTTTGCCTTTAAACTCATTTATGCTGGACTTTTTATATAGGACTTTTTAACCTCTAACCCTTATAATAATTCATTCTAATTTATAATTCAACAAAACTCGTCAAAATTCTACATTGTTAGAAGGTTGAACTATCAAATATTTTATTTCCCTTTACAAATTGAACTCCATTTCTTCCTGACGCTGCTCCTTAATTAAAAGCCCGCCAACCAAGCCAAGCATGGAAAAGACAACCGGTATGATAAATGCGTAGTGATAGCCTACCTGGATTGGTGCAGTATGAAAATGATCGAGTATTTTACCAAAAATACCAGGCAAAAGAACGGCACTTAAAAACCCGCCTGTATTCGCAAATCCAGAAGCTAGACCAACCTCTTTCCGAGCAAATGATTGTCGGACAACAGCAAATGTTAACGTATTTGCCCCATTGCAATAACCGATGATAAAGAAAAGAACGATAAGCATGAATAAGGGCGGCTCTCCCCCCAATAATAGAATGGCAGCCCAGCATAAAAATGATATGAAATGAATAACTGTATAAGGCTTTTTGATTGATCCTATGCGTCCTGCAATCCAGCTCGTAATGGGTGCGCCGATGATTGCGCCGATTAATCCGATCATAATTAGCTGGCTCGCATCTGAACGATTCATATCATATACATGCATCCCATATGGAACAGCCCATGAACCGATAAATCCAACATATGTGCCCACAACACCGAAATGACATAAGAAGGTTGCCCAAGCTTGGCGGCTTGAAAGGATGCGGCGCAGCAGTGATATTGTCTTTTCCTTTACTAGTTCTTCTTTAGATGAGATCTTCTTCTGTTCCTGATAGTCGTTAAAGAGTTGTTTAGGTTTTTTCACAAGGATGAAGTAAAGCAAGATGCCCAGTACACATAAAATAACCCCTATTGATAAAAAGGGAACCTTCCAGCCCCATAAAGAAATCCACAAGGAAAACGGCACAGTTGCCAGCAGGAAGCCAAAACTCCCGGCCATCCCAGCTACTCCAATCAGCCCAACAAATTCATTTCCTTTAAACCACAAACTTAAAATCAAAACTAAGTTGACCCAAATGGCTGCATCTCCTAATCCAACTAATAATCTGGCAAAGAGAAGGAAAAATTCATTTGGGGCTAAACTATATAATACGGTTCCTAAACCATTAAAAATCGTTCCAACAATAAGAAAAAAATTAGGACCATATCGATCAGATAAAAGCCCAATTGGTATTTGCAGACTTGCATACGCTAAAAACTGAATGCTTGTCAGTAATCCAATCGTTGAAGCTGTTAGACCGAAATCCTTCATTAATTGATCTGTAATTAGTCCTGGGGCCGTTCTTTGGCTAACAATTAGAAAATAAGTAAACAACACTGTGCCAAAGACAACCCATCTGTATTTGCTATTTTGTTTTTCCAATGGTCACTTCTCCTGTTAATCCTTAATANATAATTGGGTAGAAGTTGATTTGCGCTCCAGGATGGCAGCGACCCGCGGGGTGGGCGCTGAGCCTCCTCGTCGCTAAAGCTCCTGTGGGGTCTCACCTGTCCCACTCCTCCCGCAGGAGTCTCGCACCTTCCGCTCCAATCAACTAGTCTTTTTGGTAAACGGAAAATTTCTCTAAAAACAACAATCTTTTAGAAAACAGCCTTCTTAATAAAACTCATTATACTCTAGTTTTCTTATATATTTTTAGGTTTTTCAATGAAGGCGTTTTCAATTTAAAATTTTTTTTCATAACAAAAAAAAGAAGAATTCCACCAACATTTGGTGTCTTCTTCTCCTCTTTAATATAGAAGTGATTCTATATCCTATAACCATTAATCGTATTCTTTTTCGATTATTACTTTCCGCTAGATCTTAAACTTACCAATTAAAGTTTGTAAGTCTTCCGCTAATTTGGATAATGATTGGGCAGAAATAGATATTTCTTTCATAGAAGCAAGCTGTTCTTCTGCTGATGCTGCCACATTTTTTGAATGGTCAGAAGTCCCTGCTGATATTTGTGTAATGCTTGATACCGTTGCAGATACTTCTTCAACACTCGCAGAGACCTGTTCTGCGGTAGCTGCCAAATCATGAATCTTTCCTGCAAGACTGTTCATAAAATGAAGAATCCCTTTAAAGCTATCCTCCGTTTGTTCAACGATTGCAAGCCCTTCTTTAACGTCCCTTGTTACTTGCTCAATAGATTTATTGGAATGAAGCATGTCCTGTTGAATTTCAGCAATTAACCCTGAAATTTGGGCGGATGATTGCTGCGATTGCTCTGCTAATTTCCGAACCTCATCAGCAACGACTGCAAATCCTTTTCCATGTTCTCCTGCTCTAGCAGCTTCAATTGCTGCATTTAGTGCCAGCAGGTTTGTCTGGTCAGCAATGTCTGAGATGACTTTTGTAATCTCTCCAATTTCTTTTGAGCGCTGATCCAGCGATTGAAAGACTTCTCCACTTTCATTTACTGAATGGCTGATTGCATTAATCTGTTGAACAGTCCTGCTCACATACATACCGCCATCCTTCGCTTTTTGTGTAGCCTGAGAACTAGCTTCAGATATAACAGAGGCTGCTTCTGCCATAGATTGCACCCCTTTTGAAACCTCTTCCAAAGCTACTGCACTTTCTTGTACACTTATCGTTGAATGTTCTGCTCCCTGCGCAACATGCTGTATCGTGTCAGTAATTATTTCAGTTGCCTGGCTCGTTTGCTCTGCGCTAGCTGTTAACTCGTCAGAAGAAGCCGCAACTTGTTCGGAAGCCATATTCACTTCATTCATCATTTGTCTAAGATTGTCAGCCATTCTATTGAAACTAGTAGAAAGATCGTTTAATTCATCTCCCGCATGATCCTTGATTTGAGAGGTGAAATCCCCATCCTTTGCTAATTCAAGAGCCGACGTGATCTTCGCTAGCCTTTTTCTCATTCTTTTAGTGAACCAATAGGTAGCAAGAGCTGACACGATGATGACTAAACAAAGAATAGTAATAAATTTGACTAGGAAACTGGACAGGATGCTTTCAATAATTTTTTGCGAAGCACCCACGTAAAAAATGCCTATAATTTCACCTTTCGCATTTTTAATTGGCATATAGGCTGATTGATAAATATTTCCTGCAGCATTCGCTTCCCCATAGAAATGTTCCCCGTTCTTTAATACAACATCTGAGACCTCTTGTGATACTTGTGTTCCAATTGCACGTTTCCCATCTTTAAGGACATTTGTCGTTACACGGGTGTCGCCTTGAAAAATCGTCACTGTATCTTCCGTGTCTCCACCGATTTCATCGACTATATCATCATTTTTATTTATTAGGGTCTTCCCCTTGTAAAGCTGACCCTCCTTAATTGCCCATTCTCCCGGATATTTAACATCTATATATTTATATGCTAACGTTAGATCCGCTTTTGCCTTTTCAAGTGCAAACCCTTTAATTCCCTTTGTTATTTCTTGATTAACGACAATTCCTATAATCGTTGATAATGAAAGTATAATGGCCAGAACCATTAAATTTATCTTCATGCCTAACTTTAATTTTTTCAACTCAATCACCTATTTTTATAGTCTTGGTTTAAGATTTTACTAAATCTTACCGCAATTCATTTTTCTTTACTATGACTTTTCTCATCCCCGCCATTCTCTTAGATTTTAAAAAAAGAAGAAAAACCATCCCTGCTGAATGATTTTTCTTCTCCTTATATCGACATTATTTAACATAGTTTAATTCGGGATCTTATAAACTTAGATTTCCCTCAAGGTACGCTTTAAAAACTCCCTCGTGCGTTCCCCAGTTGGGTGATTAAAAATCTGATCTGGGCTTCCTTCTTCTGCAATAACCCCTTTGTCCATAAAGACGACTCTGTCAGATACTTCCTTGGCAAATTCCATTTCATGCGTAACAATTAACATCGTTAATCCTGTTTCAGCAAGCTCTTTCATGACCTTAAGAACTTCTCCAACCATCTCAGGATCAAGCGCTGAAGTTGGTTCATCGAACAGCAGCACATCGGGTTCCATCGAAAGGGCTCTAGCGATAGCGACCCGCTGCTTTTGCCCCCCAGACAGCTGTCTTGGCTTCGCATTTACAAACCTGTCCATCCCAACCACTTTCAAGTATTTCAGCGCTACCTTTTCAGCTTCTTCCCTCGAACGCTTTAATACCTTCATTTGGCCGACAACACAGTTGCCAAGTACATTATGATTATTAAATAAGTTAAATTGCTGAAATACCATTCCTAATCTTCTTCGGTAGGCATGAATATCATGCTTATCATCGAGAATATTTTCTCCATTATAAATAATTTTTCCGCCGCTCGGTTTTTCTAATAGATTGACACAGCGAAGAAGAGTGGATTTCCCTGAGCCAGAGGAACCAATGATGCAGACGACTTCTCCTTTATTCACTGAGAAATGAATATCTTTTAATACTTCATGGTTTCCAAAGGATTTACTTAAACGCTGAATATCAATGACTGTCTCCATACAATTCTCCTCCCTCCCAATTATTGCCCAATCCCTTTATGTTCTCCTGCATCCATCTGAGCGTGACTGCCTACGACTGTATAATTATCTGGACCATCCAGCTTTCTTTCAAAATAGCGAAGAATTAAAGTGACTGCATATGTCAAAATAAAATAAATGATACATACAATAAAGAATGCTTCGAAATATCTAAAGTTATTGCCTGCCACTGTTTTCGTTTGGAAGAATAACTCAGTAACGGAAATGACACTTAAAACTGCTGTATCTTTGATATTAATGATAAATTGATTGCCTGTTGCTGGTAATATATTGCGAATAACCTGCGGCATCACTACATGAGTCATTGTTTGAACATGATTCATTCCAATGGCTTGGGCTGCTTCATATTGTCCAGCATCAACTGAAATAATTCCCCCGCGGACAATTTCAGCCATATATGCACCTGTGTTGATTGCTACAATAACAACCCCTGCAATAATCGGGTTCATTTGCCAGCCAAATGCTGCCGCAGAACCATAAAAGATAACCATTGCCTGTACAATCATTGGTGTACCGCGGAAAAATTCTATATATATAGAAAGAATGATATTAATGAATTTTAAGAAGCCTCTCTTCGCTCCTCTTTCAGGTATTGGAATGGTGCGGATGATGCCTGCCAATAACCCGATCAATGCTCCAAAAATGGTTCCGATCAATGCAATCAAGAGGGTTACGCCTGCTCCGCGCAGAAACATCGGCCAGTTTGTTTCAATAATTTTTATAATCCATTCAAAACTTAAATCCATTCGTATCCTCCCCTTAAACATGGAAGCCGACTACATTATTCTGATGCAGCCGGCTTCACAAACCATTATTCTGCAGCTGGCTGATTTTTGATTGCAGCATCCATAATACTGATGCGTTCTTCCTCAGAAATACCAGCTAATATTTCGTTGATTTTTGCTGTTAGCTCACTATCCTTTGCAACGCCAACTGCGATAGCCGTATCATCCTCAGACGTCTTAAATCCTTCAGTGAATTCAACCATTGCGAAGTTATCATTTGCAGCTGATGCACTAACTCCCTCTGGACGTTCAGAAACATATCCGTCAATTACGCCTGATTCAAGTGCTACCCGCATAGCTGGAAAATTATCCATTGCTGGCTTTTTTTCCACTCCATCAATTTGATCAATGACAGAATAGTGGAATGTATTTAACTGCGCAGTTACCTTTGCTCCTTTAAAGTCTTGGATAGCAGTTGCGCCCTCATATTTTCCGCCTTTTTTAACAACCATAATTAAATCCGATTTGTAATAGTTATCAGAGAAATCAATTGTCTCTTTACGTTCTGCTGTCGGTGACATCCCTGCAATTATTGCATCAATTTTCCCAGAAGTTAATGATGGTACAAGTCCATCCCATTCTGTTTTAACAATCACTAGCTCTTTGCCTAAGCCTTCAGCAATCTTCTTGGCAATTTCCACATCGTACCCACCTGCATATTCCGCGTTGCCGTCGATTTTTACGCCACCGTTTGAATCATCCATTTGTGTCCAGTTAAATGGTGCATAGCCTGCTTCAAGCCCTACTTTAAACGTATCTTTTTCCGATGATGATCCTGACCCTCCTGTCTTCTTATCTGAATCACCGCTTGTTCCGCAGCCTGCTAATAAAATAATGGCTGAAAGAGATATCGCTAAAAATAATGATAGTTTTTTCTTCATGCTATTTTCCCCCTATTTATTTGATTTAATAGTCTAATATATGCTTGACCTCTTGCCTTTAGGCATTTTACTAAAAACAAAAAGCGACCTGAGATGAACTCAGGTCGCAACGTTTATAGTTTGCCCCAAAATCCCTCTTCTTTCCCTACATGAGATAGCACAACTCAACAAACCGGGTAAGTTCGTTGAGACAGTCCTGCAGCTCTTAACTGCAGACCCAGCAAGCAATACTGAGAATATTGCAAGCTTCGGCGACATTTCCTTCTCTCTAGCATCCTAGCTTCTCAAGCTCCGCTAAAGACTATTAAATACCGCGCCTCTACCTCATCAGTCAAGATGAGGTCTTATTAAATTATATTCATTATCCTACAGTAGTAAGCCAATTCTGTCAACTCAACAAAATTGGAACTTGCTACCAAAGGACTAGATTATTCACCAGCTTGCCCTATGATCCTCTGCCCATCCTACAAGAGACTCAATTATTATTTCTTCCCCCTCATTCGTTTTAATATAGCCGTTAAATGTACCAATCAATTGGTGAACAGCTGAATGAATAATGAATGCATTTGTTGCCGCCTTTCTCTCGAACAAAGGCTGAAAAGTTAGAAGTACTTGATCTGTCCCATCTGTTTTCAATGTCCAAGGCTTCATATAATTGCTGCTATCATACGCCCAAATAATATCTTCATTGATTTTGCTAAGCTTGCTGTCGACAACAATCCCATTCTCAGTCTGTCCCGTTCCATCTGTCCATTGACCGCCAAAATTGAAGCCAACCGTTCTTCCATTGACAATCCCCGCAGCTTGCGCCCAATTCCATGTCGAATGATAGGGCCAGACTCCTCTGCCAAAATCCAAGCAGCCAAAGGCTTTATTGCTTTTAAATATGTATTCTTTCCCATTCCAATTGACTGTTCCAGCTGCAGGAAGTGCTGTTTGCTTTGAAGTAAACTGAAATCTTTTTTCACTCCAAGGGACCACAACATTAACCGATTCATGCCCGTAAGGCCGATTAACTAATACATCCGCAACCAACGGCTGTTCTTTTCCGCTGAAATGCGGACACTGAACAAAAATACGTGTGGAATCTCCCTTTTCATCAAAAGAAATAGTCATTTGCTTTCCCTCAAATTCTACGGAGGCATTCACCTTATCAGGCATCCTGCAGCCAAATCCAAAAGGAACAAGAGTTGTCTTTTCCTGAAACCTAAGACTCTGTAAATCTAGCACATAAACAAATACTACAGCGGCATAATCTAAATGAGAAATTGTGACTGAAAACAATAACTCTGGGCTTGTTATACACCAATAATTCCATTTTTTCTTCCGCAGGAAACTCCCCGACACATTGCAATTAAACAGCGGCTGCCTTGCCCAGCCAATGCTATCCTGAGCTAAACGGCCTTTCCCATCACATATATCTACTTGTTCTGTTATTTCTCTTGCCATCCTTTTCCCACCTCGACTCTATTTATATTTTTACACTAATACCTTTTGCAGTTGCTGAATACTATCCAAGCATTTGTACATATTATATATATTCTCGGTTTATCGGAGTGATCAGTGTGTATAATTCATATTGGTTTCTAGCCCTTATTATTTCAAGCTTTATCACGTTTTGTTTTATATTATTGAAAAAAAGAAATACAGAATCCCTTTTCCTATTACTAACAATGATTGGGTTTGGATTTATTATTGAAACCGTCATATTTAACTTTTTAGGAAGCTATGATTATAACCCAAACTTTATAAAACACAATTCCTTTTATGATAATAATCTAGGTGCATTTGCTTCAAACGCATTTGCCTTGCCTGTTATTGCTACTTTGATAGCAACTTTTCACCTAAGCTGGATTTGGTTATTCCTATTTTCGGGATTATTTGTTGGAATTGAATGGCTATTTTTAAAGTTGAATATCTATTCACACAACTGGTGGAGATTAGCATATACGGGATTTGGACTCCCTTTCTACTTTGCTACCGCATATATATTCCGCAATTGGATCGTACATCCTGTAAATGAAATCAAGCATTTTTTGCAGCTCTATTTAATTATAGGCTCCATATCTTGCAGCCTCCAAATTCTTCCAATTATCTTTTTGTCAAATCGAGTGTATACACCTGGCTGGTTTGAAGATCAAGGAAGGGATTCCATTGCTTTGGCAGCGATATTCTATTTATGTGCGACCCTTTATTATTGCTTAATAATTAAGGTCAACTGGAAAATGAAATGGGTAAAATATGCATTAACTGGTGTACTTATGTACACAGTGGATCAAGTTCTAATCAGCTTGGATCTACTTCATAGCTTAGTCTGGTGGGATCAAATGTACTATGTTTGTTTATCATTATTACTTATTCTTCTTACAGGGATTATTGATAGAAGGTTGTCCCAGATTACACTTGAATAAAATGTTAATTTTTAACAAATATTACAGTAAGTGTTACATCTTCAGGTAAAAGCCACTTCCGTAAGAGGTGATCTGATAATGATGAATGAACACGACCCTTCTCTTGCAAAAATGAGTGTATTTGGAATCACGCATCTTCAAAAGCAAAATCCCCTTATGATTGCTTGGTGGTCTGCTGTCTTTCCTGGTTTTGGGCATTATTTTCTTAACCACTACATAAGAGCAACCTTATTATCACTATCTGAGGTTTTTACTAATACGTTTGCTCACATTAATGATGCAATGATTTACTCCTTTTGCGGGAAGTTTGAACTTGCACAATCAGTTGTTCAGCCTAAGTGGGCTTTCGGCTATCTTATTATTTATATGATAACCATTTGGGATAGTTATCGCCTGGCCACTTACCAAAATAAAATATATGATATAGCCTTCTTAAAAAATATACAGTTCCCGCGTATAGGAATTTACTTCTCCGAAGTTCAATTTTTAGATAGGAAAAAACCAATCGTTGGCGCTTTTTACTCTTTTCTATTTCCGGGATTAGGGCAGCTATATGTTCACCGGTTTGGATTAGCATTTTATGCGATGATTTGGTGGTGGATTTATCTATATTTATCAAGGCTTCACGAGTCCCTTTTACAATTAATGCTAGGGAATCTCCATGCATCAAACTTGATTCTGCAGCAGCATTGGTTATTATTCATGCCTTCTGTTATGGGTGGAGCCATCTTTCATGCCTATACTACAACGATTGAACATAATAAACTTTATCGTATCGCACAACGTCAATATCTTACCAATCGTTACAGGAAAGATGAATGTTTTATTTTCCATAAGCAGGTGTAATTTATATGATTATTATTGGAACCTTTGAACAATCGATAGAATTAGAGCAAGCATTAACTGTATTAGAGAATAGCTCTATTTCAAAAGATCAGATCCTTATCATATTTATGGATGATAAGCCTTCACCCATTCAGATCCCAGGAAGAACACAAAATATCCACTCAAACGCATTCGAAATTGGCATGGCAAGTGGTACAGGATGTGCAGTGATTGGTGCCAGTGTCGGATTTACACTGTATTTAGGACCAATTATTTGCGGTCTTCTTGGTGCACTTATTGGATTCACCATTGGATATGCCTTATATTATTTTCCGAATGAAGGAAAATCTCACTCGAAGAAAACGAAAAATACACCTGAAATTGCCGTCATCATTCAATGTGCAAACAGTCAACTTCCTTTCATTGAAGAGATCTTGTGGAAATACCAAGCAATTACAGTTGGGAAATCGAATTGAAAAGATATGGATGCAAATTTGCATCCCCTATTTTATATAAATAAAAGCCGCCAACTTTAGTGGAATAAGGATTCCCTCAAACTGACAGCTTTCATGTTTATCTAACGTTTACCGATCATTATTCAAAGTATGCCCACTTGTACTGAACATTGCCTAATCCAGAGACATATACACCCTTTAGATTGTCCTTTTTTACGTACACACTTGTTTTGAAGTAAAAGGGAATGACCGGCATTTCATCCATGATAATCGCCTCTGCTTGCTTGAATATCTCCTTTCGTTTACTTGGATCCGATTCAAGAGCTGATTGATCGAGCAAGGAAGCATATTCTTCATTCATCCAACCGGTATGGTTATTCCCAGCATCCGTTTTAAAAATTTCTAGGAAGTTAATTGGATCATTAAAGTCCCCTGTCCACCCCATTCGAGCAACCTCGAAATCGCCATTGATAATTCCTTCATAATAAACTGCCCACTCTTTATTACTAAGCTCTACATTTATTCCTAAATTTGTTTTCCACATATCTTGAACAGCTTGCGCTATTTTTGCTTGGGCTGGATCAGTATTATAAGAAAGAGTAATGAGTGGTAACTCCTCTACACCTGAGTATCCCTCTTCTTTCAGTCCTTCTTCTAAAAGCACTTTTGCTTGTTCCATATCCCCATCCTTGAAGTAGCCCGTTTCATTTTCCGGAATCATCGAATTTGGAACAATCGCGGTTGCTGGGATTTCTGCACTTTGTGTAATATTATCAACAATAGACTGTCGATCAATTGCATATGCTAGCGCTTTTCTAATTTTTACGTTATTAAAAGGCTTTTTCTTTGTGTTAAATTCATACCAATGCGTACCAGCTGTTGGTGCAGCCTCTAGCGTTCCCTCTTGTTGTAAGGCAGGAATGGCTTCAAGCGGCAAACTGCCTGTCGGAGCACCTGCCCAATGTAATTCATCAGAATTAAACATGTTAAGCTCTGTATTAGAATCATTTAACATTACCATTTCGATTTTTTCTAAAGTGACGCTTTCCTTATCCCAGTAATGCTCATTTTTTTCAAGAATGACTTGATTTTGATGCTCCCAATTCGTCATCTTAAAGGGGCCATTTGAAGTATAATTCTCATTTGCCTCTTTAGCCCAATCTGGATTATCTTCAGCGATTTTTTTGTTTACTGGAAAATACGTATAGAAAGCTGTAAGCTCTAAAAAGAAAGGTGTCGGATTTTCCAGTGTAACCTCCAATGTCTTTTCATCCACTGCTTTCACGCCTACCTCATCAAGAGATATTTCGCCTTTATTAGCAGCCTCCGCATTTTTTATATAAAATAATTGATATGCATATTGTGACAGATTCTCGGGATTTAACACCCATTTCCACGCATATTCAAAATCGTGCATCGATAACGGGTCTCCGTTTGACCACTTTGCACCATCCCTTAGCGTAAATGTATATGTCAGAAGATCATCAGATACGGCAATGTCTTTAGCCATGGCATTTTCAGGCACACCCTTTTGATTAATACGGGTAAGTCCTTCAAACGTTTGCAAAAGGATGTTGGATGACCAAACATCTGTAGCCAAACTAGGATTGAGAGAGGATGGCTCTGTAAAATTATTTACCTTCAGCACTTGCTCTTTACTTACTATGTCTGTGCCCTCTTCACTCCCTACAGCCTGGGAATCACTTTCTTTTGAACTGCAAGCACCAAGAATAAACACTACTAATAGGACAATCATTGCCAGCCATTTTCGATTTTTCATATAACCCTCCCTATTTTCTAAAAATTTAAATAATTAATAATTAACATTATACACATTTTGGAATTACTGTATATAAATTTCTTTTCTTCCCTAGTAAAAAGGCTGCAAACTATAACGGATTAAATTACTTTCCGCTAATGTTTGCAGCCTTTTTGTGCAGTATATAAAGAGTAGATTACTTTTTATTTGCCCGATATAACTCCCTGCTCTTAAAACCCTTTTCTAAAATCTCCTTCATTTCCTCACGGCGTTTCGCCTTTGTTGCATCCTGTTTCGCACTATATACATAGCGAGCCCAGTCTTTTCGATATCCCGGAGTAAGGGATTGATAGAAGGCTAGTAAATCAGGACGTTCCTGAAGATCCCTTTCTATTTCAGGAATCATTTCAATATAATCGTCCACACATTGACTTGCTTTCGTTGATACACTGTTTTTACCCTTGGAATCTTCCTTTAAACCGACAACCGTAAAGATATCATCCAGCCCGACCATACGGGCAAATTTAATATTGCTTGCGCCCACATACCCATCTTCATCTGCGCCTAACCCCGCTAGCAAATCATCACGATGGATAAAAGTCGGGTATACTTTATTGCCCTTTTTTGGATAAGCCAAGAAGATGTACCCATTTTTATTCAAGTAATTGTTTTGAATTACATCATTTACAACGCTTTGTAAGGATTCCATATCCAGCACAAATGCAAAGATAAGATCATATGTATCAGCAAGCTCTTTGTCATAATCCGCCAATTCCGCTAGATAATCCGCTCCTTCCGGCAAGTTTAAAACAGCTGCCTTTTGATACTTTTGCAGGTTTAGTTTTTCTACAATTGTTTTTGCCACCATAATCCACCTTTCTCGGATAAGGGGACAAGCTTACTGTCCTGACTGATTGCCCGAAAAACCTTTGTCCCCATTTACCAACTCTTTTAATTGTAAGCTTACATGATTTAATTCGGTTACCGCTTCATTAATTGAAGTAATTAGATGATGTTCATCTTCTAGTGTTGCCACTATTTCCTGAGTGGAAGCCGAATTTTCTTCTGAAATATTAGCGATATTTTCAATTTGTTCTTGAATATGTGTAAAATTATCTGTCGCTGATTTAACTTCTTCCATTCCCTTAGAAAGTTCTGCATTTGTTTCTTGGAACGAATCTTTTATCTCAGAAAAGAAGGATGAAACCTCATTTAATAAATGCTGCCCTTCCATCACTGCATGTTCACCTTCAATAGACTTTACTTGTGCTTCTTTTGACTTATGGAAGAGCGTATTTGTAACATCTGCTATGGAAACAGTAATATTTGCACTTTGCTCTGCTAGTTTTCTCACCTCATCCGCTACTACCGCGAAGCCCTTCCCATGCTCTCCTGCACGAGCTGATTCAATGGCAGCATTAAGTGCTAATAAATTCGTTTGATCTGCAATCTGTTTAATGCCTTCTAATAATGTATTGACTGTTTCAAGGCTTGTTTGCAGTTCTGTAACTGTTAAAGCAGTCGTGCTAATGGCAGAATTAACTGTTTCCATATGGCTAGTTACTTGGTTGATCTTATTCCAGCCATCCTGTACTTTTCCATTCATCTCATCTGACTTTTCCACAATCCCTTCGGAAATGGAAATCGTATGATTAACCTTTTGCAGGGAATTCCCCATCCATTCATTCACATGACTGATATTGTTCGCTTCCTCTTGTATCCCTGCAGCCATTTCCTGAACAGAGTCGAGGATATGATGACTGGATTCATAGATCGTAGTTATACTTGAATGAAAATGATTGATATTGCCTTCTAATGTTATTGTACCTTCTTCTATAGAAGAAAACGTAACTTTTAACTTCTCTACTAAATTCTTTGCCTCAAGTTCCTTCTTATAAGATTCCTCAATGAGATCTCTTCCCCATTTTGAAATATAAAAGAACGCGCACATAATTCCATTGACAATGAAAAAGACGGTAATAAATGCTTTTAACCCCTGTTCACTTCCTAATAGCCCCGATGGATTGAACATATACATTGAAATATAAGCTGCGTTTACGATTAAACTAAATACAAGTATTAATTCCTTCTTCAAATAAAGAGTGACCATCGCAAGTGTTAATAAAATTAAATAATGCTTATTCAGAGCAAAACCATCTAAGTTGAATAGAGCTACCACAACTATGTTCGGAAGCAAGGCAAAAAAGAGCCCCTTCAGATATTCAGGTATAGGCAAGAAGTAGTTTACAGCTGATAAAAGAAGTACTAAAGCCCCTGCAACAATGATTCCTGCACTATCAGAAACGCCTCTTTCAACAGTAATTGGAACGACAATAAGAAAAACTAGAGCTGTTAACAGTACTAAATTAACTTTGTGCACCCTTTGAGTATTATAATTGTCTTGTTTTATCATTACGAACTCCCTCTCATTATTAAGGAAAATTATAGTAGTAATGTCCTTATATTAATATAAATTACCTAATCAGGGAATATTTGTTTGAACAAATATTCCTATTTCGATATAATTTCTATTATAAAAGCACTATTCTACCAATTTATAATGAAAGTTTTATAGGAAAGGATGCTTAATTATGAGAATAGCAATCATGGGAGCTGGATCTTTAGGAACTATCATTGGCGCGTTTCTTTCTAAAGGGAAGGAACATGTTGAATTAATCGATGTGAATAAGGAGCATGTGAAGGCACTGAATGAAAATGGTGCTGCTGTCATTGGGACGATTAAAGAAAATGTCCCAGTAAAGGCGTTAACACCTGAAGAAATGACCGGAGCATATGACCTTGTTCTATTATTAACCAAACAGGTTTTTAATAAAGAGGTATTGGCTAACTTAAAGCCCTTTTTAACAGAAAATAGCATCGTCCTTTCGCTGCAAAACGGCGTTCCAGAAGAATCTTTAGTATCTTCATTAGGTGAGAATCGGGTAATTGGCGGGTCAGTTGAATTTGGCGCTACTTGGGAAAAGCCTGGTGTATCCGCGTTAACAACGGCAGTGGATTCTTTCAAAAATAATGCTTTTCAAATTGGAGAATTAGATGGAACAATAACAGAACGGATTAACAACCTGAAAGAGGTATTAGATCTAGTTGGGGGCACCGTCATTTCTACTAATTTAGTAGGAACAAAATGGTCGAAATTACTCATTAACGTGGCAATGAGCGGCATGTCTGCTGCCCTAGGCTGTACATACGGGGATATTCTAAAAAATGAAATAGCCGTAACAAGCGCTGTGATGCTCGCTGATGAAACATTACAGGCAGGAAGTGCATCAGGGGTGGAATTTACAGAGCTAGCCGGCATTCATGTGGGAGTTTTTAAATTACATGAGGATAAAAGCAACTTACCGAATGTTATCAGTTTAGCTAAGAAGATTTTTGAACCGCAAGCCCTTTTAAAAGCAAGCATGCTGCAAGACCTTGAAAAGCAAAGACAGACTGAAATTGATTTCATCAATGGCGTTGTAACTGCTAAAGGGAAAGAAACCGGTATTCGTACCCCGTTTAATGATTTGGTCGTACGATTAGTCAAACAGGCGGAAGATGAAAAAATAGTTCCGTCTTTTGATGAAAACATTGGATTCTTTAAAGAATTAATTGAGAAGGAAATTTAAAATAAATATTTTAACGATATAGTTTTTTTCAGATAGAGCATCTAATTATTACTAATAGTTAGATGCTCTTTTATTCGTCCAGCTAAGCGTTCCCAGCCGATCCAAACAAGTGTATTTTCTTTTTGATCGTTTCTTTTACTTTCTCGCGACCGAGTGCGATGTAATTGCTAGCATCATAAATATGGGGATCTTGATTGAAGATATCTCTGATGATTCTTGAAAAAGCGAGGTGGTTATCTGCATTGACATTAATTTTTGCTGTTCCTGCGGAAATCGATTGTTTGATTTGGTCTATCGGAAGGCCAGAACCACCGTGTAAAACAAGAGGTACACAACTTGCTTCACTTATCGCTTTCATTTCTTGAATCCCTAATTTAGGTTCACCTTTATATGGACCATGAGCAGAACCAAGTGCTGGTGCTAGAGAATCAATTCCTGTCTGCTTTACAAGCTCCACGCATTCATTTAAATCAGCATAAATTGAATTTTCCGTACCAGCAGCGACACCCTCCTCATAACCTCCGATACTGCCTAATTCAGCTTCAACTGTTACCCCTCGTTTATGAGCGTATTTAACAACCTTTTGTGTTAACTTCACATTTTCTTCAAAAGGATGGTGTGATGCGTCAATCATCACTGAAGTAAATCCAGCATCAATAGCCGCTTTACAATTTTCGAAGCTAGACCCGTGATCCAAGTGAAGCGCGACTGGAATAGTGATATTCATTTCATTCAGTAATGCTCTCACCATTGCGGCAGCTACAGAAAATCCGCCAAAATAGCGCACTGCTCCTTCCGTTACTCCAAGTATAACAGGTGAGTTTTCCTCTTTAGCAGCACTTAAAGCAGCTTGAGTCCATTCAAGATTATGAATGTCAAAATGACCAACTGCATACCCTTTCTTCAAAGCCTTCTGCAGCATTTCTTTCATCGAAACTAATTCCACTTTGGTACTCCCTCCAATTTAAGAAAGTGTTTGTCGAAGGTCAGGTATCTCTTTCTATAATAATTTATTTAAAATTTCTCGAATAAAAGCAGGTTCATCTTTTGGTGTTCTAGAAGTGATAATATTCTCGCTTACAACGACTTCTTTATCAAGATAGGTTGCTCCGCTATTGATGACATCGTCACGGATACCAATGTAGCTTGTGCTTTCCTTTCCTTTAAGGATATCGGCACTGATCATCACTTGTGGACCATGGCAGATTCCAGCAATAACTTTTGATCTTTCATTTAAACGCTTTACAAGTTGAACTGTATCCTGATTTACTCTCAATTCTTCGGGTGCACTTCCACCAGGGATGATTATTGCATCTAACTCATCTGCATTTACTTCAGAAGCAGCCACTTCCGTCACATACGATACGGTCCTTTTTTTACCCGTGCATGTAACTCCACTTTCATTGCCGATAATAACAGTATCATGGCCTGCCCTTTTCATTTCTTCATACGGGTTTTTCATTTCAGAATCCTCGAAATCTGGTGCTAGCAAAAAAGCAACCTTTGCCATTTTATTCCCCTCCATTAATAGTTTTTGCCTGACTAAAAAAAGTGAAGCTCCTACCTTATTTAAGTAGAAGCTTTATGTGAATGAGGCTGAACAATATTACGTCTTGCGGGACAAAGGTCCTTTTTCCCTTTCCCACTGCCACTATAACAATATTTACATTTTATGCTTCTCATTTGTTAAATTTAAGAAATAATCATATGCTTCTATGTCTGTGTATCCTTCATGTACAACCTTTGTAACGGCTTCTATCATTTCTTCAGGAAACTCCGATTGAAAAATATTTCTTCCCATATCAACCCCCGCTGCACCGCCTTGAACAGATCTGTACGCTAGAGTTAACGCATCCTTTTCATGAATTTTCTTACCGCCTGCTACTACTAACGGGACCGGGCAAGCCGAAGCAACTTTTTCGAAGTCATCACAATAGTATGTTTTGACGATAGAAGCTCCGAATTCCGCTAGCATTCTTGTTGCTAATAGGAAGAATTGAGTTGTACGCTCCATTTCCTTCCCCACTGCTACGACACCCATTGTTGGAATGGAGTATCTTGTTCCAAGATTCACTGCCTTATTCAATTGTTCTATCGTTTCTTTTTGCCCAGCCGCACCAATGAATGTTTGGATCGCTATTGCACTTGCATTCATTCGGATAGCATCCTCGATATCAACAACCATCGATTCACGGCTTAAATCATCTTGTAATATACTTGAACCCGAAGAAGCTCTAAGGGCAATCGATTTATTAAATCTTGGCGGTACGCTGCTTCGAATCGCACCCCTTGTTCCCATTAAGCAATCTGCATGTTTTGCCAGTTTAGGAATTAGAATATCTAAACGCTCTAACCCAGATGTAGGTCCCATGAAATAGCCATGATCAAATGCAAGCATGACCGTCTTTCCACTTTTCGGGTTAAAAATTCTTGATAGTCTGTCTTTCATTCCCCAATCTAAATTTGCAGCACCCTTCACATGGAAGTCTCCATTATTTGCAAAAGGAATACTCTCTGCAAAATTTTTCGCTGCTTTATTTCCAATAATATCTGCCATATTCATCTTCCTTCCCTAATTAGTAATCTAGTAAATTTCACATTTATAAAACAGATTTGTGTGCATCAAAAATTGAACTCTTGCGTATTTTCTTTCGTAAATACAATTCGTTCAGGTAATACAATAATTCCAGAGTCCTCTGCTTCATAGTCATAACCCTGAACAGTGTTTGGCTCAACCTTTACTTCACCAAGCTCAGGTACATCAAGAACATCCCCAACTTTAAGTTCATTCCCTAATGCTAAATGGTAAGCAATATACACCGCTAAAGCCCCTTGATCTTTTACATCCCATAACCCGTGATTTTCGATTGTGTCATTTTCAATATATTGTCTCATTGAGTTTGGTGATGCAAAACCTGTAATAATGACATCGTTTTTATTTAATCCCTTATTTTGTGCAGCTTGTGCCATTGCAGGGAGAGCAGTGGAATCAGGGCAAATAATTACATCAATATCTTGATACGTATCAAGGATACTCTCTCCTACTTGTAAGGATTTTTGCTCATTCCCCTCACCAAATTGCGTTGTTACTACTTCCCATTTAGGGTATTTTTCCTTCATATACTTATTGGCATAATCAACCCATGAATTTTGGTCAGGAACCGTTGGACTTGAGTAGAACCAAGCTACCTTTTGTGCATCGTCAGGATTATCCAGCTGACCCGCAGCCATGTCGACCAGCATCGCTCCTAAAATATCAGGTGTGCCTTGATTAATATATACAGATCGATATTTCGGATCTACATCGGAATCCCATGTAACAACTTTGATACCCGCATCTAGCGCCTTTTGTAATGCTTGATTGAGACCATCCGAAGATACAGAAGAAATGGCGATTGCATCTGCACCACTATTGACAGCACTATTAATGATTTGTACTTGATTGGCAACTGTTCCTTCAGGTGCCCCATCATATTTAACATTAAACCCAATTTTTTCGGCCATTTCTTGGGCACCATCATTCCCAGACTCAAAGAAAGCATTTCCAGTCATTTTGGGGATAAATACTACTTCAACATCACTAGGATCTTTATCTGCTTTTTTTCCAGCATCCTCACTATTGCAAGCTGCCAAAATAAGAGTTGAAAGTGCCACACCGGTTAATATTTTGAAAAACTTTGATTTACGCATTTAGTTTGCCCCCTCTATCCTTTTTGATCGTAACTAATCGTTTTATATTGGACTTGAAATCCGGAACTCCTAAGAACGCAACTGATATAATCAATAGTAACCCCGTAGCTAATCCGATATATTGCGTTTGAATGCCCCCCATTTGTAAGCCAAGTTTCAAAAAACCGATGATGATGCTTGCAAGAGCAGTACCGACAACACCCCCTTTACCGCCTGTTATTAATGTTCCTCCTAATACAACAGCAGTGAGAATTGGCATTAAATATTCTGCACCAAAATCCGCACGCGCACTGCCTAGGTACGAGGTTAGAATCACCCCAGCAACACCTGCACTTAGCCCTGATAAAACATACGTACTTGTAATAATTTTCCTCGTGTCAATACCCGAGTACTCAGCAGAATTTTGGTTTATCCCAGTTAAATAAATGTATCTTCCATATCTCGTACGATGGAGCAGAAGATATGCAAATACCAACAATACTAAGAAAATGAACACTGAATGAGGAATTCCAAAGAGCTTTCCATTTGCTAGATTAATAAACCCTTGAGAAAAGCCTGAAATTCCTTCATACGTACTAGCACCGGACAGCCCAACCAACACGAGGGCAACACCGCTATATAGAAGCATCCCGCCAAGGGTAATAACCATCGCCTGCACTCTTGCATAAGCAATGAGGACACCATTCAACAAGCCGCATAGACCGCCAGCTGCTACAGCCAAAAGAACAGCAGCCCAAATATTTACCCCTGCCACTTGAGACAAAATCCCCACAATAACAGAAGTTAAACCGATAATCGCTCCACCAGATATATCAATCCCGCCTGTAATAATGACGAACGTAACGAAAAAGGCAATAATAGCAATTCCAATAAAATCATTAAAACTATTTAATAGAACATGTATGTTCCAAAATCTAGGGTTCAGTAAACCAAAAATGATAATTTCTGTGACCAAGATAAGGAAGAGAACGAGATTCCATTTGGGTATTTTTCTTAGCATCCCTTTCCTACGCCCCTTCCTGATAGTTTAGGATTCTAGCATTTAATCGTTCTTTATTTGCCTTTTTGTTTGCTCGACGTACGATTAGGACATCCGCTACAACGATGATTATTAGGAGTAAGCCTGAAATCGCTGAATTCCAAAATGCAGGAACCTTTAAAAATACGAGAGCCGAATTGATCGAACTCATAATAATTGCTCCAATCGATGCACCAATAACAGAACCTATTCCTCCGCTTAAGGAAACTCCTCCTAGGACTGCCGCTGCAATGACAGTCATCTCAATCCCTGCCCCAGCAGTTGTGGAAATGAATCCAATTTGACTCGCAAAGATCAGTCCTGCAACTGCTGCACAAATCCCCGAAATAACAAAAGCTAAAATCTTGTATCTCTTCACAGGGATTCCGATTAATACTGCACCATCTTGGTTATCACCGATGGCAGCGAAATACCTCCCCCTTCTGCTATTCACTAAGAAAAAGTGAATGAGAATAACAGCAGCAATCACAATAATTCCTAATGTATTAACACCTAAAATACTGCTCTGTGATAATTGTTTAAATGTTTTTGGGAGATTCTCGACCCATTTCCCATTTGTATAAATGACTTGAACAACCCTAGTAATCTCCAGCATCCCTAAAGTCATAATAAAGGAAGAAATTCTTAACTTTGTAACCCCTAAGCCATTTATTAACCCAATAACACCTCCAATGACAATTGCCATGAGAATGGCTAGAAATACACTTCCACCATCCCGTAAAAACATTCCACTCACGGCGGCACTCAAGCCCAATATTCCTCCAACCGAGATGTCAATCTCTCCTGTTAACAGGACAAACGTTATCCCTACTGCAAGCACAATATACAGCAGGCTATTTTTCACAGCATTCTCAATATTGGATATGGCAAGAAAATCTGGATTGACAATTCCTACGATCAGAAATAGCAACACCAAGAATAGAATGGTCCTAATTTCCCTATGTTTTGTCATGCTAATGAGACTAGACATACTTTTCACTTCCTTTATAGGTGCCAAAGGCTGCCCTCATCACATTTGTTGCATTAATTTCTTCAGAATCGAGACATACATTACAGGTTCCCCGATAAATCACGTAGATTCGATCACTTATTCGCTCAATCTCTTCTAAATCAGAAGAAATAAGTAGGATTGAATAGCCTTGGTCCTTTAATTGAGTAATGATGTTATAGATATCACTTCTTGCCGCAGCATCAATTCCTCTAGTAGGTTCATCCATAATAATTACCTGCGGATTCGTGGATAAGATTCTTGAAATGACAACCTTTTGCTGATTCCCCCCAGACAAAGATCGAATTTCATCATCACGGCTGCTAATTTTAATGCTTAGCTTGCCGACATACTCATCTGTAATCTCTCTTTCAATTTGTTTATCAATAAAATACTTGTGCTTCGTGATGACCTGGGCCGTCACATTACTGCTGATCGAGCTTGTTGAAAAAATCCCATTCAAAAAGCGATCCTCAGGAATATAAGCTACTCCGCTTTCAATCGTTTCCCTCACACGTAAATGAGTGATTTCTTTCCCATTTAAGATGACCTTTCCGCTCTTTACTTGATTAATCCCATATATAGCTTCAGCAATTTCGGTTCTTCCAGCTCCTACAAGACCCGCTAACCCAACAACCTCTCCTTTATATACATCAAAGCTAATATTCCTGAAGCCGTCTCCACACAAGTCTTGCACCTGTAATATCTTCTCTTCCTTCGTTCGGTTGATGGAACTCTTCTCATACGAATGACTGGTATCTTTTTCACTTCCATTCGGCAGTAACCCTTGGATCAGCATTTCCTTTGTAAACTCATTAATCTTTCCTTTCAATGTGACTTGCCCATCTCTTAAAATCACTGCATGGGTTGAAATTTGAAACACTTCATCCAATCGATGCGTGATATAGAAGATACCAACACCAGCAGTCTTCAAACGTTCAATTAGCTTAAATAAGGACTCCGTTTCAGCAAATGTTAAAGAGGAAGTAGGTTCATCTAATATCAAAACCTTCGAATCTCTTAAAAGCCCCTTAATAATTTCAACTTGCTGCTGCTCAGCGATCGATAGCGAAATGGCATATCGACTTAAATCAAAATTCCAGCCTAATTGTTCGAGCAATTTTCTCGCTGATTCTCTTACTTCCTGTTTCTTCTTATGAAAGCCAATGGTTAAGTTTTGTTCGATCGTCATATTAGGGAATAGCAAAGGTTCTTGAGGGACGAGATAAATACCTTTGTCATGTGCGATGGAAGGATTATAATTTGTTACTTTCTCTCCATTAATTTCGATGCTGCCTTCATCTGCTTTATAAACACCTGTAAGAATTTTCATCAGTGTACTTTTCCCAGCACCATTCCCACCAATAATAGAGATAACTTCTGACTGATTCATTTCTAGCGAGACACCTTTTAACACCTTATTTTTGTTAAATGACTTTTGAATATCATTCAATTTTACTAACTGTTTCGTTTCCTCCATAAAATACCCTCCATACTTTATCTTTGTATGCAGTATTTTGAAACCGCTTTCTCCATAATAAAAAAAATATAATTTAAAACATTTTATTCATGAATCATCATTTTATTTTTATTTAGTTAATTTAAATTATTCGTAAAATGCGAAAGTATTCTTCATAAAAAAGATTAAACATAAATATATTTAGAGAAATAAACAACAAATGTTTCAGGATAAATATTTTGTAAAACAAATAAACGACAAAGAGTGATTAAGATGATGTACGAAAATGATTTAATCGTAAAAATTGCGTGGCAGTATTATATCGAAGGAAAAACGCAAAATGAAATCTCTGAATCGTTAAATCTATCAAGAATGAAGGTTATTAAATACCTCGAAAAAGCCAAAATCAATAATGTCATTCAATTTAAAGTCAACTTAGAAGAGCTCGATCAGCTTGAGCTTCAAAATCAGATTAAAAAAAAATACGATTTAAAGGATATTTACATCGTCCCTACTTCCCATGATACAAATGAAGACAGCCTTCCCATCGCTGCTGCTCAATACATCGAAGACCGTATTACGAGTGACACAATGATTAGCATCGGCTATGGAGAAGCCGTATCGAAGACCTTAGGACACTTACGAATTTCTACTAAATATAACGTTACTTTTGTTTCCTTATCTGGCGGTGTAAAGTTCTACATGCCAACAGCAATCGATACGAGATCAGACTACTACACAAACCCGAATTACAATCACTATATCGTCCCTTCCCCATTACTTGTCTCTTCTGAAGAAATGGCAAGTCATCTGCTAGAGGAGAAGCAAGTTAAAAAGATATTAGATATGATTCCCTATTCCAATATTACCGTTATAGGAATTGGTGCTTTGAATGATCGTGCCACATTAATTAAAGAAGGCTATATGAATACCAATGATTTTGAAATTTTAAAATCTAAGGGCGCTGTGGGTGATCTATTAAGCCAGTTTTACGATATTAATGGGAATATCCTAAATTTAGATTTTCATAATATGCTAATTAGCACTAATATCGATGTACTAAAATCCCTTCATCATGTTGTCGCCGTTGCCGGTGGGTTAACCAAAAAGGATGCCATCATCGGCGCACTTAAAGGGGGTTACATCGATGTATTGATTACAGATGAATTAGTCGCTCAAAGCTTAATTTAAATTGCTGTTCATTTTTGATAGGAATTGATTAGCACAAGCGGACATGCACACTGCTAACTGTCTCCAGTTCTGCTAATGAGCATGCCGTATGTCCACTATTGTTTTACTTTTACCACCTGCACTTTTATCAAAAAACATATGAAAGGTAGAGAATGATGGATAAATACCTAATGGCTATTGATGCCGGCACTGGCAGTGTAAGAGTAATCTTATTTAATACTTTGGGGCAGGAATTGGGTGTAGCACAATCTGAATGGACACATAAGGAAGACCCCAGATATCCTGGGTCAATGGATTTCGACATAGTTCAAAACATGAACATCATTACAGATCTTATTAAGGAAATTATTGCAGCGAGCAACATCGATGCGAAAGATATCATCGCCTTATCTACTACGAGCATGAGAGAGGCAATTGTTCTATACGACGAGAATGGAAACGAATTATGGGCATGCGCGAATGTCGATTCACGTTCCAATAATGAGGTTAATAATTTATATCTTATGAGCGACACATTAGAAGAAAATCTTTATAAAGTTTCCGGCCAAACCTTCTCATTAGGGGCAATTCCAAGAATTCTCTGGGTAAAAAACAATCTCCCCGAGACTTATCATCAAATTAAGTATGTATCGATGCTGAATGACTGGATAACGTACCGCTTATCCGGCGTGATTTCAGTAGAACCTTCAAACGGCTGTACAACGGGCCTTTTCGATCTGAAGCAGAGGGTTTGGGACCCCGACATTGCAAACCAAGTAAATCTGAGAATTGATATTTTTCCAGTTGTCCACGAAAGCGGTACAGTAATCGGCCATGTAACCCCAGAAATGTCAACGCTTACAGGATTGAGTACTAATACATTAGTTGTTGCTGGTGGCGGAGATGCCCAACTCGGGTGTATCGGTGCAGGTGTAATTAATGAGGGAGATGCTGCCGTATTTGGCGGCAGCTTCTGGCAATATGAATACACAACCAGCCATGTTCAAATGGATGAAGAATGCCGGGTCAGAATTAACTGCCATGCAGTTCCGAATACATGGCAATATGAAGCCATCTCTTTCTTCCCTGGCTTAGTGATGAGATGGTTTCGGGATGGCTTCTGTGATCTCGAAAAACATATCCAAAGTCAAACAGGTGAAAGCATTTATTCCCAAATGGAAAAACGCGCTCGAAATATCCCCGTCGGCAGCTATGGTATGCTTTGTACATTTTCTGACATCATGAACTATAAAGCTTGGAAACATGCAGCGCCAAGCTTTATCAACTTTAAACTAGACTCCAATAAATTTAACAAAGCAAGCTTCTACAGAGCTATTATGGAAAACGCTGCTTTCGTTACAAAAGGAAATATTGAGCTAGTCAATAGCATTACAAATACTGCCCCAGAAAATATTGTCTTTGCTGGCGGCGCATCAAAAAGCGAGCTCTGGTGTCAGATCGTTTGCGACGTCCTAAACATTCCACTAAAAATTCCAGTCATAAGAGAATCCACCGCTCTAGGTGCTGCCATCTGTGCGGGAGTCGGTGCAAAAGTCTATGAAAATTTCAATGACGCCTTTTCAAAAATAATTACATTTGAAAAAATTTATCACCCAGATCCCAAGAACAATCAAGTATATGAAGAGCTATTTTTGAAATGGAAGGAAGTTTACAAAAAACAACTCGAATTAGCAGACAGCAGGCTTACAGACAATATGTGGATTGCCCCTGGATTAAAATAATAGATACGGAGTGAATCTCATGACAATTGTGAACGAGAAAGATAGAGAATATCGATTTGGAGACAGCGGTCCTAAATATTTATTACGTGGCCCTCGTATGAACTTCGGCGTCGTCGTCTTAAAGCCCGGCCAAGATTTCCCTGCGCATTATCACAATATTATGGAGGAAAACTTCTTTATTCTTGAAGGAGAACTCGAAATCCACATCGAAAACGAAATATTCCATTGTAAAAAAGGCGATCTTATCCACGTAGAACCAAAAAAAGTCCATTACCTCATAAACAAAGGAACAACAGACTTCAAAGCGGCATTTATGCTTTCTCCCTTCCAGGAGAAAGATAAGGTCGAAGTAAATTATCGGCCATACAGTTGACTTTTATAGTTACTATTAATTCATCCGTTTAATTAGGATAGAAAATGTTAATCTTGATTTCCTGTATTCATAAAATAGAAAGAGCATCTGCTGTTTTTAAACTAACTGCAGACTCTTTCTATTCCCCCTCTTCCATTAAAGAACATTATTTACAACTATCTGTACGATTAGAGCAATGGTGACTATTCGCAAAATGGGTTTAACAAACTTTGGTTTTAGCTTTTTGGCTATGCGTACACCAATTTGTGCACCTGCTACAGAGCCAAAAAGCAGTGCGCATGTGAATGACCAAATAATCTTATCAGCTGCAATATAAGTAATCGCTGCGCCAAAACAGCTTGAAAAGGTAGCAAGACGCACTAAACCAACTGCCCGGATATAAGAAATTTGTAAATACCCAAATAAATAAAGCATCAATGTTCCTTGACCAGGACCAAAAAGACCATCGTACATACCAATTCCATAAAGACCTGGAATACTAAATTTATTCATTTTCAATGAGGCATCTCCAGCGAAATCCTTTTTTCCGATAAATGAAGTGATAAAAGCACATACAAGTAAGATAATCGCCACAATGTACATATGATCTTCTGAAATTCTTGATGCAATAAACCCGCCGCTAATTCCTCCGCCAACACTTACCGGGATGATCCATATTGACTCTTTCAGTGAAATATCCCCATTTTTATATAGATGGAAAAAGCTCGAAAAGGAACTAACCGTATTCGACACTTTGTTGGCACCAATGGCAGAGTGGACAGGGATTCCCATAAGCAGCATGGCCGGCAGACTGATTAGACCCCCTCCCCCCGCAAGTGTTCCAACTGTTGTTGCACATATACCGATAAAGAAAATAAGCAAAAATTCCATATTTACGCCCCCTTATCCAAAGTATATTCCTATAAGTGACATAAATAAATTTAATAGTATTGATTAAAATCAATAAGAAAAACTTATTAACAAAAAATAGGCAAACAGTTAAAAAGCAGCGCCCCTATTTTTTCAACTAATAAAGAGGCACTCATATAGGAGCAAGGAAGGGTAATAAATCGACCGCTCAAATCATTTTCAGGCAGATCAATAAAACGGTTTTGCTATCATTCTAAAATCGACTGGTTGAGAACTCAATGCTAGTTGGTTTTGAATTAACGCTAGAGGCTATAGGAAATAACAAACTAAATCAAAATTCCCCTGTTGCCCAGCCCCAGTTAAATTCGGCTTCTTTCAATCGAATACAAAAAAGCTGTCATTACTCAGGATTATGCCCATGTAATGACAGCCTTTTAACAAATTAATTCCTATATCTAAAACCTTTACCGAATATAAGTTGGTCCTACTAATGTGTTCGGATCCGTTCCCATTGCCAGCTTGCAAATGTTTGCATAGCTGATTTGTTTATAGTTTGCTAGCAGATGCTTCAAGTCGTGAAACTTACTGTCTGCCTTTAGTTCTTTTATTTCTCTCTGGTAGACAGACAGTACATACTCATCTTGTGATGCCGGACGGAAGCTGCTTGGATCTTCCTCTGTAATGAGGCAGCCCATATATTGAAATCCAAACTGTAATTGATGTGTTAAACGGATCGAATTCATAAATTTTTGAAATAGTGCAGGCTGTGCCGATTTTAATGTTTCGATCGCCCCTTTTGCACTTTGCAGTTCATTAATGCTTGATGCGATCAGCATATAAATCTCTCCTTATAAGAAACTCTTAATCCCAAGGCTTTTGTAAAGAAAGCTTTGAAATAAGTTCAATGTTTTGCTGTCTTTTCAATTTGCTTATTTTTGCCCGCTCTTTTCCAGTTTCAAAAAGATATCTTTCTTCTTCTGATTCCGGAATGACTTTCGCCACTTCCACAGGCTTTTTGTTTTCATCCAAAGCAACGAAGGTAAGGAAGGCAGTGGCTGCCAATCTGCGATTTCCTGTATCCAAATCCTCAGCAATCACTTTACAGAAGATTTCCATTGAGCTTTTTCCAGTATGAGTAACAAACGACTCTATACAAACGGAATCACTTTGCCGAATCGGTTCAATAAAGTTAACCGAATCTGTTGATGCTGTTACACATTCTTTCACCCTTGAGTGTCTTCGGGCTGAAAGAGTCGCACATGCATCCATCTTTTTCATAAGGACGCCGCCGAATAATGTATGATAATTATTTAAATCATTAATTAATACCTGATCTGTTTGAACGACACGAGTATCTTTTATTTTTTTTGGCTCCATATTTCCATCTCCTTGTCTATCCTTGCATATTTGAAGAATGAGCCTTTTTTACAATCATTTTTATCACAGAGACCATTATAGTACCCATGTTCGATCGAAGTACAATGCCAATCATACATACCTATCATAAGAAAATGTTATGGAAGCGCATGCATTTCATCAAAAAAAATAGGCCTCCTCCGTCATTCGAGAAGACCCATTTCTAATAACCATTCTCTTTTCACATCCCGTTCTGGATGTGGGATAATTTATCCCTTGCAAAACTTATAAATTCCTTATTCATTTGGGATAAATATTCATCGCTTTTCCAAATGATAGCAAGGTTCCATTCAATCACAGGATTCGTTACCGCGATGGTTTGGACGTCTGCTGTCAGTTCCTCGCTGGTGCTTTCTGGCAAAAGTGTAATCCCTAAATTAGAGGCGACCAACTCTTCGATAAAATCCAGCTGCGAGGTTTCCGAAATAATTCTCGGCTGGAAATTTTCCTCCTTGCACGCCTTAAGGATTAGATTTCTCAGTTCAAAATCTTGATTAAACATAATAAACGCTTCGTCCTTTAATTCATGCAAGGCTACTTCCCGTTTCTCAGCTAAATGATGAGATGAAGGGACAACAAGTGTCAGCTTTTCATTAACAAATGTGTAATCATCTAGCCGATCGTTTTTATCAGACAAAACAACCACACCGAAATCCAATTTGCCATTCATAATTTTTTCTTCAATCCGCTTGGAACCATCCTCTTCCAGCTGGAATGTAACCTCAGGATATTCTTGGTGGAAGCTTGCAATTAGCTTAGAAAAGAAGAAGGAGTTAACAATCGTTGGCAATCCGATGCGAATATGGCCTTTTCTCATTGCAATCATGCTTGCAAGCTCCGTTTCCAGCAGCTGCAGCTGCTTCTCGATTACTTGTGCATGCTTATATAGGACATTTCCGGCATCCGTTAATATCAGCCTTTTCCGGGATCGAATAAAAAGCGGGGCACCCACATCAGCCTCTAATGATTTAATGATTCTGCTTAGGGCGGGCTGAGTAATGTACAGGTTTTCCGCTGCGTTCGTAAAGCTGCATGTACGAGTAACCTCCATAAAATACCGCAAATGCTTGATGTCCATTGATGCTCCCGCCTTCCATTCATGTAAACACTTAATAAGTTTTCAATCTCACTATTTTAACATAATGGCGGATGAAAGAATCTTGTTATTAAACAAAATGATCCGCTGGAAAAAGTTTCATCTTAGGGACGCTGGGACAAGCTTTATGTCCCACTATTGTCTTCCACCTGGTCCAGGGAATTCTACTCCAAGTTCTTGCAGCTGTGTCTGTGCCTCTTCTCGAGTAAGAGTGCCTGCTCTTTCTTGTTCCATAATAGCTTGCACCTTTTCTCTTGTCTCCTCATCTAGATCACCGAACATACCGCCTGAATTCCCCATTTCAGGCCGCTTTTGACCACCTGCATTTCCTCCTGGTCCTCCTTGACCGCCCGGATGAGCACTTCTGCCTGCTGTAATTCCTGATTCATTTAACCATGTGACTGAATTAGAAATGGTAAACTCCACCACCTTTGTTCCGTCTTGGTATTTACCCGTTTTAAACAGGCCATCTTGTTCACTCTCTTTTGAAGAGCCACCTGAATATAAAACATAAGATGCATCCTTCGATAATTCTGGTGAACTGATAAAGACAGATTGATAGTCTTTTTTCGGAGTAAAGGTTGTAATTGTAGTTCCCTCGCTGTCCTCAAGATGAACGATTGTTCCTGCTTTCTGTGTGTCAGGATAAGTCATCAATAAGGAATTTTGTGCGGATTGTTCAGATGCCGCTTGAACCATTCCAGAACTTCCAGCAGCAATTAGAAAACCTCCGCTCATATCAAAGCTTCCATCATAATCAAGTGGACCATTGCCATCAGATGTTGGACCATTTACAATGACCGTTCCACCGGTCATTTCAATCGATCCATTCGAATCTAATCCATCTCCATCTGCGTTGACAGTGATATAGCCGCCATTGATAGTGAGCATCTTTTCTTCCGAACTAGCTTGTTCATTATTTTCCTGAGCGGCAGTATTCAGCTGTCCACTATTGGCCCCAGAGCTTTCTTGCCCATTGCTTTCAGCATCCATTGGCATGCGGAATCCAGAGCCATCATTTCCTCCCCCAACATTAACTCCATCATCACTAGAAACGATATGAACTTCACCGTCTGAAATGATTATTTCTTTACTCTCGATCCCTTCATAGCTTTTTGTTACATTGATTTTCCCGCCTTTTATACGGAGTGAAGTATCTGCGTGAACCCCGTCATCTCCCGTAGCAATTGTTAGCTCACCGCCTGCAATTGTAACATCACGATTGCTGTGAACCGCATCATCAGAAGAATCGATGGCAAAAGTCCCTCCACCTACAGCCAATTCTGCTGCAGCTTTTAGCCCTTTCGCACTTGTTGATTCTGTGACCTCCGTGTTCTCTTGATTTGCTTCTCCGTTCGAATTCGGATTTAGATCAAGGTTCTCTTTAGGCTTTAAGTTTGGATCTGTCTCTGGATTTGCATTATTTCCCCAGGGCCCGGGTGCATTTTCGCGATTGCTTACCGTTTCTGGGCTCCCGCCTCCTGCAGTAACTTTATAAGAACCATCCGTAATCCATAAAGAAGAAATAGCATGTATCCCATCACTCCCAGCAGCAATGTCATAGTTACCTCCTTCTAAAGCAATGTTCCCTTTGGATGAATCCTTGTCGTTCGTTGACTTAATGCCATCCCCGCCCGCTTCAACCGTGATGTCTCCACCTTTAATCGCTACTAAATCCCTGCCCATTAATCCGTCATCTGCCGAATGAACCTCTATGGCCCCTCCTGTTATTTTTAGGTCATCTTTACTTGAAATTCCGTTATTATAATTGGCATGAACAATCAGCTTACCAGAACCATTTATCGTTAAATCATCTTTGCTGAAAATTGCTGCATTCGGTTCACCTGAAGAAGAATCATCAAAATGATAGTTTTCGCCATCTGAAATACGATTTGATGTGCCTTCTTGAAGGGAGATAATTGTTTTTTCAGCATTTACGATATTAATCGCTGCATTTTCAGTATTATTTATTTCCACTCCATTTAAAACAAGCCGAACAGTATTTTTATCCTCGGAATCAATGGCTATTTGACCATCGTCCCACTTTCCGCTTAGAACGTACACACCGCCTGTTTTGATCGTTAAGGTTTTATCTTTCACAATGATCGCTGCAGATTGATCAAATTCTGCCTCGGTTCCATTTAATTCAATGTAAGTAGGGGTTTCATTCTTCCAGTCCGTATAATCATCTTCTTTTTTATAGCTCACAGCACTGGCAATCTGATCCATAATTTCTTTATTGCTGCCTTTGTCAGTTGTATCCGCACCCTTACTGCAAGCAAACAATAAACTTGTAGATAGAAGCGCTGCCGCTATTTTTAGGTATCTATTCTTCATAATCGTCTCCTATTCTTTATCAAAATTCACCCTTCTGATCACATTATTAAGGACAAACCTTAATCCAACCTTAAACATTCTAAAAGATTGTTATTTTAAAATAAGTTTACTGTTTACTAAAAAAACTAGTTGATTGGAGCGTAAGGTGGCGAGACTCCTGCGGGAAGTGTGGGACAGGTGAGACCCCGCAGGAGCGTTAGCGACGAGGAGGCTCACCGCCCACCCCGTGGAAAGCGAGCCAACTGGAGCGCAAATCAACCTTTACCCATTACATGCTAAGACCAACAAAGTTTACAAATATAGTTTTCTTAAAAGAAAATAAAAAGATTTTGCATTTGATTGGATTCAGCCTATAATCTAAGCATTAATAGAAAGCAAAAAAGAAAAGAGGATCATCATGAAGTTATTAATTATTGAAGATGATACATATCTCTCTGAAACAATACGTGAAACGATCGGGGATGTTTTTGAAACCGAGCAGGCTTTTGATGGGGAAGAAGGACTATTCCTTGCGGAGCAAAACATATTTGATTGTATTATTTTGGATATCATGCTTCCACATATGAATGGCTATGAGGTATTAAAGCAATTGAGAAAAAACAATATCACCACACCTGTCATTATGCTAACAGCTAAGGATGGGATCGATGATAAAATTCAAGGCTTTAAAGTAGGAGCGGATGATTATATCGTAAAGCCTTTCCACCGCGAAGAACTTTTGCTGCGCTTAGAGGCAATCATTCGAAGAGCCGGAGGGAAATTTGAAGAAAATACGATTTCCTTTAAAGAATTAAAACTAAACTTAAAAAATAAAACCGCTTCGATTGGAGAAGAAATAGTCAATCTTAACGGGAAGCAATTCGACTTGCTCGAATATCTCATTAACAATAAAAATTCCATTGTAACAAAAGAACAAATCTTTGACCGAATATGGGGTTTCGAATCGGACACGTCTACAACCGTTGTTGAGGTATACGCAAGTAAGTTAAGAAAAAACTTAAAAACATTTGGCTATGATCAATATATTAAGACTTTCCGCGGTCTCGGATATATGATAGCTGAAAATGGTGAAGGAAATGTTTAAAAAAGCGCTATTTCGTAAGCAGCAATTGAAATTTATGTTTTTTAATCTAATTGCTTTTACAGTTATTTTTACAATCTTTGGCATCATTATTATCGGACAGGTGCAGCGGACATTATTTTCTAAATCTGATGAAGAGCTATTATCGTTTAAAGAAATGATGACTGAACATCCTTCAAGAGGATTCGAGTCACCACTTCCAGACGACAAGATGGATCGTCTGCCTCCCCGTGAAGAAAGGCAGAGGGAACATCCGAATCCTCGCATCATTGTACTTAAATGGAATAAGAATGGAGAAATTATCAATCAAAATGAGATAGGTTCGTCATTTTACGAGAGTTTTATAAAGGGTGCCCAATTAGATAAAACAAATTTAAACATAATTACGAACACTACGATTAACAATCTATATCATTTTAGGTATCTGTTATTTGAAACTGCTGATTCAGAAGGGGAAATAATATATACACAGCTATTAATTAATACTGATGCAGAACAAACCATTATTGATAACTTTGAGCGGCTTATTATTGTTTGTTCGATTATTTTTATTATCCTTTCTATTTCGGCAAGCTATATTCTATCAAGGAAAATGATGAAGCCCATTATTCATTCTTGGAATAAGCAGGCCGAGTTCGTTGAAAATGCCTCACATGAACTTAGAACACCTTTAACAATTATTCAGAATAAATTAGAGTTGCTGCTAACCGAACCGCACGAAAAAATAATGAACAAATTCGAAAATATTGCACTAAGCTTATCCGAAACAAGACGATTATCTAAGCTCACCTCAGACTTATTAACCCTAGCAAGAGCTGATTCAGCGGAGACGCAGCTTACAAAACAGATACTCGATGTAGATAGCTTTATTCAGAAGGTTTGTGCCCCTTATATCGAAATCGCGGAGTCACAAGATAAGCATTTTTGGCTTAATTTAAACTGTAAAGTAAGTATCGAGGCTGATGAAGTCCGCCTTCACCAGCTGCTGGTCATTCTGCTTGATAATGCGTTAAAATACACCAGCGATGATGACAGTATCGGAGTTAAAACATATGCGGAAGATCATAAAGTTGTTTTGGAGGTCAGTGATACAGGAATAGGAATTAAGGAAGAAAATATGAAATATATATTTGACCGCTTTTACAGAGAGGATAAGGCCCGCTCAAGGGAAACAGGAGGAATGGGATTAGGACTTTCCATTGCACAGTGGATTGCAGCTAAACATAATGGAACGATCACTGTATTTCAAAATAATCACAAAGGAACAACCTTCAAAGTGAAGTTGCCAAAGTAGAAGATCACAGACCGTGATTTTCTTTTTTAATTTTGTCTCTATTTTTAAATATTGTTGTTTTTGGAATAAATTTAGTAAGTAAAAATCGCAGACAAATAAGATTAGTTGATTGGAGCGGAAGGCCGAGACTCCTGCGGGAAGTGTGGGACAGGTGAGACCCCGCGGAAAGCGAGCAACCTGGAGCGTAAATCAACTTTCTGCGAATTCGTGTTAATACAACACTGTTTTCGAAAGACAACCTTTATTTTTTAAAATTCTTTAAGGTTTGTTTAAGGTTTGTCCTTAATAATGTGAATCACAGCGCTAATCGTACCGAAGGAGAATGAGAACATGAAGGCAATGACCTTAAATGGTGTGCAGGGCCGCAATGAATTGAAGCATGAAATAACGAAAATGGACTGCTTCCTTCTTAGAAGCAGGCTAAAGCATTACATGGAAGTCGATCCCCATGCAAGTAACGACGGGAAATATATTATTCGAAGTGTTTACTTCGATAACTTCGACAATAAAGTGCTTACCCAGAAAAAGGAAGGGCATTATGAGCGCGATAAATTTCGGGTTCGGCTCTATGACTATAATCCAGATTATCTTACGCTTGAAAAAAAGAGCAAGCGCAATAATCTAACATACAAACAAAAATGCCGCATCCATGCAGAAGAATTTGATCGCATCAGACTTGGTGACATCTTATGGATGGAAAATGATGAGAGAGCCCTCATACAAGAATTGTTCGTACAAATGAAATTGCTGCAATTAAAGCCGATAACCGTTGTTGATTACGAAAGAGAAGTATTTATTTACCGCTATGGAAATGTGAGAGTAACCTTCGATAGCTCCATCAAAACAAGCTTTCGAAACAATGATGTTCTTAATCCTGATATTGCCATGGTTGAAACTAATCCCAACATCGTCATCCTCGAAGTAAAATTTGATGAATATCTTCCCGACATCATCAAAAAATTACTCCAACTTGGCGACAGAAGAAAAGGAACGTACTCAAAATACCAAATCAGCAGAATGTATGGATAATAGCTGGAACGGGGACAGGCCCATTATCCCACTTATAAAACAGAAATAATTGGAGGAAAAAGGAATGGAAAGTATAAATTTTAGCGATATTTTTAAATCTAGCTTTTTAGAAAAAACAAGCAGCTTTTCGATCATTGATTCACTAATTGGCTTAATCGTAGCATTTGGAATAGGATTATTCATTTATTGGGTTTATAAAAAAACCTTCTCTGGTGTCATATATTCACACACCTTTAATATCTCATTAATCGTTATGGCCATGGCCACTGCATTAATTATTATGGGGATTTCATCCAATATCTTATTATCACTTGGTATGGTCGGTGCTTTGTCCATCGTCCGGTTTAGAACACCGATTAAAGATCCAATGGACATTGTTTACATTTTCTGGGCGATTGTATCAGGTATTTTATGCGGGGCTGGTCTTATCCCCCTTGTTATTATTGGTTCGATTCTGATTGGGTTTGTTTTACTTTTCTTTATTAACCGGATTAAAATTGAAAACCCCTATTTATTAGTTGTTCGCTATAGTGACCGTTCGATTGAAACTCCTTTAGAACATGTAATAGCTGAGCATTCTATGAAGCACTCAATTAAATCAAAATCAGTTATGCCTGGAGACGACCATGAAATCACTTATGAAATTCGTATAAAAGAAAATAACACAAGTTTTATCAATAATATTTCCGGCATGAAGGGTGTTAAATCAGCCATCATGTTGAGCTACGACGGCAATTTCACAGCATAAGGGACAGAGGGACTGCCCCTCTGTCCTGCCACTTACTCTTTCTTAAAGGTGTTTTCATGCTGAAGAAGCCATTCTTTTCTCCATAACCCGCCTGCATAGCCGGTTAATTTTCCATTAGAGCCTATAATGCGATGGCAGGGTATGACAATACTCAATTTGTTTCTTCCATTCGCACTTCCGACTGCTCTGATCGCTTTTTCATTCCCGATAGCAACGGCTATATCTTTATAAGAGCCTGTTTTCCCATAGGATATCGTCGTTAATGCATTCCACACATCTTTTTGGAAGGCAGTTCCCTCAAATATATAAGGAAAAGTAAATTCATGGCGCTTTCCTTTAAAATACTCATCAAGCTGCTCATAGCAATCCATCAATACGTTAGGTGTATCCTCCCTTTGAACATTCACTGCCGCATCCTCATCATTGAATAGAATAGAATAGACCGCTTCATCACTGCCTGCTATTTCAAGCACCCCAACTGGAGACTCGTAGTCTAATGTATATAAAGCGGGACGAGGGGAGAGGTTCCTTGTCCCTGCTGATTTCATTGGAACATTTACGCTGTCCCTCTGTGCGGTTTGCTGATTATTCATATAAAGACCTCCAAAGATAAAATGTTGCGTAGGCTTGCCAGTCTTGCCAATTTGCTGCTATATGATTGATTTCTTCTAATGTCGGCTTTCGTTCAAGCCCCATTTGCTGCTTTAGTGCATTATGCAAACCGACATCTGCAATTGGGAAGGCACAATTGTAATGTAAGCATTTCATCAGCACATAGTCTGCTGTCCATGCGCCAACACCTCGAATGGCCATTAATGCTTGTTTCGCCTGCTGATAATCATTTTTCTGCTGCAAGCTTCCCTTTGTTATTTTCCCGTCTGACATCACCTTGGCAACGCCAATGATATATTCAGCCTTCCTATTAGTAAATTGGAGTTTCTTCAAATCCTCTATATCTATTGATGCAATTCTTTCATATGATGGAAACAGCCAAAATTTCCTTCCCTCAAAAGCAAGACACTCTCCAAAGTGTTCTACAAAACGTTTCTTTAAAGTATAAGCAAAGGTTAAATTAATCTGCTGACCGATGATTGCCCATATTAGGGCCTCAAACAAATCAGGCATACACACCATTCGCAGCCCATTATATTTATAGACAAGCCGCTTCATAATATCACACCTGCATGCAGCTTCATAAAATGATGGCAAATCCTGTCCCATATCAAACCATTCCCATACATATGCAGCAGCCGATTTACGGGCACTCTCAGATGGCGTACTTAACGGGAATTCAACTTGTATTGAATGTGGAGTATAGCTAATTTTTAATAACATGAACTCTTTCTCTACTTTAATAAACTTATATATAACCCCATCAACTATTTGATGCAATATCTCTAGGTCTGACCTGTTTAGAAACACTAAACATTCTTCGTAGCTAAATGCTTGTGGCAATTTTATTTCCAAATATGATTCGTGATCCATCCAATTCATCATTTCATTCCCCTATCTAACAAGGTTTCTAAATTCACTGGGAGAACAGTTTTTTAACCGCCGAAAGACTCGGTAGAAATTAGATGGGCTTTGGAAGCCTACCTCATAGCAGATCTCTAGATTCGTTCGATCTGTGCTTGTTAGAAGGTATGCGGCCTTATCCACACGAATTTTTTCTAAATAGGTTCTTGGAGTTTCATCTGTTTCTTGTTTAAAAACCCGTTCAAGATAATAAGGACTTATCCCTGCATGATCAGCAATATCCTGTAATACAAGCTGTTGTCTATAATGATTCACTAAAAAGGAAATGATTGTTCGAACCAAACCAATATGAGGAGAGTGCTCTACTTCTGGCTGACATCTTTTACATGCACGAAAACCCGCCTGTTCGACCTCATTGATATCAAAATAAAATGCTACATTTATTTTCTTCGGCTTTCTAGATCTGCAAGAAGGGCGGCAATAAATCTTAGTCGTTTTTACAGCTGTATAAAATAATCCGTCATATTTACGGTCACAAGCTATAATTTTCTCCCACATTTCATCAAATGAAAGACAGATAGTTGTCACTATGGATCTCCTTTCCCTTTCCAGGCAAATATAAATGTTCCCCATGTACATATTGGGGATGCTGATACTTTCTATTTTATCAATGCAGCAGCATTTATTGCATCCTCATTCTTGCTGTTATGGTCCAAAACATATAAAAAAAACCCCCAATTTGGTATTCAGCTGAATCAAGCTATTACCAAATTGCGAGGTTCTATACTTAAGAAAAAAATAATAGGAATTCATTTTCAATAGGTACCGTTCAAAATTATATTGTTCCATCTGGGACAGCCTGTCCTATTATCTATTAAAATTGACGCTTTCTTTTGTTTGGTTGAGTGTTATAGTTGTTTCACTTGGTTTTGTTTCTGCGATCATTTTGCCGTTTCGGAAGGAATATCTTACTGATGCCTGCTTGCGAATGGCTTCATATTCGTTTTCAGCAGATAAAACAATAAAGTTCGCTGGTTTTCCTTCTTCTATTCCATAGACTTCCTCAATTTGAAGTGTTTTCGCACTATTGCTCGTAATTAAATCAATAGAATTTACGATTTGGTCGTAGCCCATCAATTGTGAAGCATGAATCCCCATATGCAATACTTGGAGCATATTCCCTGTTCCAAGCGGATACCATGGATCAAAAATATCATCATGACCGAAGCAAATATTTAATCCTGCCTCTTGAAGTTCCTTGACTCTTGTTAAGCCTCTTCTTTTCGGATACGTATCGAAACGTCCTTGAAGATGAATGTTAACAAGCGGATTTGATACAAAGTTAATAGACGAAAGCTTTAATAGTCGAAACAGCTTGTAAGTGTATGCATCATTATACGAACCCATGGCTGTTGTATGGCTTGCAGTTGTGCGCGTACCTATTCCACGCTCATATGCCTCTTTTGCTACTACTTCGACAAACCGGGATTGCTCATCATCAATTTCATCACAGTGAATATCCACTAATCGATCATATTTTTCCGCAAGGTCAAATGCTTTTTTTAATGATTCCACACCATATTCACGAGTAAATTCAAAATGCGGGATGCCTCCGACTGCATCTGCCCCCATCTTTAAAGACTCTTCTAATAGTTCGACCCCATTCGGATAGGAAAGGATTCCCTCCTGTGGAAAAGCAACCAATTGAATATCTACATAAGGAGCCATTTCCTCTTTCACTTCAAGCATGGCTTTTAAAGCTGTAAGCTTTGGATCTGTTACATCTACATGTGTACGGACATGCTGTATTCCTTGAGCAATTTGCCATTTTAAGGCTGTTTTTGATCTTGTCTTCACATCTTCAAATGTTAATGTTTCTTTTCTTTGTGACCATCTTTGAATCCCCTCAAACAAGGTCCCGCTTTTATTCCATTCCGGCTCACCAGCTGTTAAGGTTGTATCTAAATGGATATGCGGTTCAATAAAAGGAGGAAGAACAAGCGCCCCACCAACATCAATGATTTCATGACCAGAAAGCTCTTCCAAGGTTTGTGTCACCTTGCTTATCTTTCCATCTTGGACAACAATATTCCAGAATCCATCTTTTCCTCTAAGCTTTGCTTGTTTAATAATCATTTATTTCCCCGCCTTTTCTAATATCCAAATGATTAACTGCATCCTCACGCTGTGGAATTGTCTTCATTAGAACAGCGTAAAGAATTGCGGTTCCTACTAGGCCATTAATCGGTGGAATGCCTGGAATAAAGTTCGCAGCTGCAACTCCTCCTACCCACGCAACGATTGCTAGCCAATTGACCGCTTTAAATTTCATTTCATTAAATGGTTTGTACTTTCCACGCTTCAATAAGAAATAGTCGACTAATACGATCGCTCCAATGGATGGCAATGTAGATCCTAGTATAGTCAAAAAGCCAACAAAGTGATTGTATAGCCACATCGCTGTGATTGTTCCAACAGTCCCGTTAAAAACAACGATCTTCCTTTTAGAGATTTTTGTTATATTGGCAAATCCTAAACTTGAAGCATATAAGGCATTTTCATTTGTCGTCCAAATATTTAAACCGAGTACAATAATAGCCGGTATAATTAATCCTTGTAAAAACATCACATCGGATATATCCGATTTATTATAAACAATCGCTCCTACTGCACCAAACAAGAACATGAGTGAATTTCCGAGAAAGAAAGCAATAACTGTTGAAACTACCCCAGAGCGTGCAGTCTTTGCAAACCGGGCAAAATCAGGAGTAAGAGTTCCGCCACTGATAAATGAGCCGATGCAAATAGTTATCGCCGTTGCCAATCCCATTGCTTCAAGCGGCTGATAATCCATTAGGCCTTGAAATCCGCCAGCCGTTTCTGTAGCCTCTAAAACAGAGTAGCTTCCTAAAATGGCGATCGAAGGCACTGCAACAACTCCTAGTATAGCTAGTGCTTTAATTCCATAGATCGCTGTAATCGTCATTAAAATTCCAGAAACAATGATTAAAAAGTAAACATTAAGCCCTGTTGCCTTTTGAACCGGCACTGCAAACATGGCTACTCCTACACCAAACCAGCCGACTTGCGTAATCCCTAACAAAAGAGATGATAGATAAGAACCCTTTTCACCAAAAGCATATTTAGTCAGCAAATGCGTAGATAACCCTGTTTTAGCTGCAATGTAGGCTAATGCCCCAGTGTAAATCCCAAGAATTAAATTACCTGCTAATACGATCAGAATAAAGTTGCTAAATGATAGACCGTTCCCTAATGTCCCGCCAGACCACATGCTTGCTGAGAAGAATGTAAAGCCGAGCATAACAGCGAGGATCTTCCAAAACCCCGTTCGATGTTCCTTTGGTACAGGCTGTAGTGAAAACTCTAAATCTATCTTTTCCATGCATATTCCTCCAATTTTGTGTTGAAATTGGTCCTGAAATAAGCTCGGACAAAACAAAAAGGGGTTTATCGCCATATCTGACAATAAACCCCTTTCGTTCACAATAAACACAGGCTGCCAATATACGCATCCCATGAATAATTGTTAACTTCCGCTGTCCTTGTCAGCCTCTCTGGACTGAATTAAAGGTACCAATATTTAATTGACCTTATTATTGCAGGAAACTAGATTAATGTCAATAACAACATTTTACTATGTTAATAGTAATAAATAGAATCCAGTATCCAAGAAATATAGAAGGGACAAGGTTCCTGTCCCCCCTGTCCCACATCATATTATGCTTGAACCGTTTCCTCTGGCTGATTAATAGATGAGTAGTATTCTACTTTTTTCTTAGAGTCAAATCGGCCTTCCCATTTAGACATGACAACCGTAGCCAATGCATTGCCGATCACGTTTACAACTGTACGTGCCATATCAAGAAGTCTGTCAATTCCCGCAATAAACGCAAGACCTTCTAAAGGTATTCCTACCGTTCCCAGCGTTGCCAGTAAAACAACAAAGGATACTCCTGGCACCCCAGCGATTCCCTTTGACGTCACCATCAATACTAATACTAATGTAATTTGCTGCGTAATACTTAAATCAATATTATACATTTGGGCAATAAATAATGCCGCTAGCGCTTGATATAGTGTAGACCCATCCAGATTAAAGGAATACCCTGTCGGAACAACAAAAGAAACAATATCTTTCGGACAGCCGAATTTCTCCATCTTCTGAATTACTTTAGGCAATACAGTCTCCGAACTAGAAGTTGAATAGGCCAACAGCAGCTCATCCTTCAATACTTTGATCAAATGGAAAATGTTAATGCCGACCAGTTTTGCAATCCCGCCAAGCACGATCACAATAAAGAATGCCATCGTTGCGTAAACAAGAATCATTAATTTCCCTAATGGAAGTAAGGATTCCAGCCCGAATTTTGAAACCGTTACACCAATTAAAGCAAATACACCAAATGGGGCAAACTTCATAATCATGTTTGTCACCCAGAACATGGCCTCTGCCATCCCCTCGAAGAATGCAAGCACTGGTTTCCCCTTTTCACCAATGGCTGCAATCCCTAAACCGAATAACACGGAAAAGAAAATAATTGGCAGCATATCGCCTTCAGACATCGATTTAATCACGTTACTTGGAACGATGTCGACAAGGATATCCAAAACCCCATGGCTTTCACTTTGTACTTCTTCCGTCGTTTCAACATATTGATCAATGTTCCCTTTTGAAAGGGACGACATATCTATCCCATGACCTGGCTGAAAAATATTTGCTGCTAATACACCGACAATAATGGCAATCGTTGTAACAACTTCAAAATAGATCAGTGTTTTCCCGCCAAGCTTCCCTAGCTGTTTGATATCTCCAGTTCCAGCAACACCTAGAATTAAAGTAGAAATAATGATTGGCACAACAATCATCTTGATCATATTGAGGAAAATGGTGCCAATAGGCTGTAAGTACGTTTCTACTGCCGGATTCCCGTAGAAAATGGCTCCAATAACAATCCCCAGTACCAGACCGGTAAGTATTTGATATGCCAAAGAAAATTTAAACTTTTTCTTCATCAAGAAGTCACCCCTTTTATACGAATGAAAACGCTTTCTCTAGCTGAGATAGCTTATTAAAATAATTTTACGGGCGACTTACTCAATCCTACTAAATCCGACATTTATATTTTTTAATAATTTTAAAATGAGCCATTATTTAACTAATTCTGGCTGTATTTTTCCAGTGTTTCTAGATAAAGCACTTGAAGAAATTTTTTGCTATTAATTTTTATCCTTATTGGCTCATCTTTTCCTTCTTGTATAAATATCATTTGTTTTCTTATTTCCTGAAAGTCAAAGTATCTTGGGGCATAATATTCAAACTCATGATTCGTATAATCAATAGCCCCTAATGAAGCTAAATTATTAGTTGCCGCGAGAAGCGTTCTGCGAATTCGCTGTTCCATTGCTTTACTTTCTTTATTTATATCTGAATCAGGACATCCTTGCTTTTTCGCAACCGCCTCATATAAATCTTTCAAAGGGGGCAATTGTGCAACCTTATGTTCCTGAATCATCAAAAATTCAATAATCGCTATAATGTCATCGCTTCCTGCTTCTCCAATGATCCCCATATCATTTAAAGTCGTTAAGACAATTTCCTTTACACTTGACTGCCTTTTTATTTGATTTGCTAACCCGATATTTGCCAAAGACTCCTGAATTGTCAGCAGTGAACCTTTTAGCCGAAATTGTTCAGCTGTCTTCTTTAAGATACTTTGCACTTCCACACGATTGATTGGCTTATGAATAAAAAACTCGATTCCCTTTTCATATGCCTCCCCAACCATTTCTTTGTTTTCAATCTGGGAAATCATAATAAATTGGCCCTGAAACCCTTTCTTCCCCAAAAGCTCAATCGTTTCTATTCCATCTAACTCCGGCATTAGTAAGTCGATTAAAACAACATCCGGGTTAATTGTAAGGATTGTCTGAAGTCCAGATGCACCGCTTTCTGCTTCCCCTATGACAACTCCCAAATCTCCATCTATAATTATATTTTTTAGCATCGTTCTGCTTGCTGGATCATCATCGACAATGAAATAACGCAGGATCGTTCAACTCACTTTCGTATATTTTTAATTGGAATGCGAATTTGAAAAATCGTTCCCTTAGCAGAAGTCTCCACTTGAATTTGTCCTTCTAGCTTTTGAACAATTTCGCTGACATGGGATAGTCCAATCCCTGTTGCAGCAACACCTTCATCATCAAATTTTGTTGTATAACCCGGTTCAAAAATAATGGAAACATCTTCTTCTGCAATTCCTTTGCCTGAATCCTTAATGACAAAACAAATATGCGGCGATTCTTCCCTTATGTCAAAATGAATTTCCCCATTTTCATTTATAGATTCGACCGCATTGGCAGTGAGATTATTTAATAAAGCAAGAAGAGGAATAAGCTGATTTGTTTCAAAATTAACAGATAAATTTATATAAAAGGTGATCTTTTTCTTTAACAATTCACCATACTTTTCATTTGCCACCACAACCAAGTCCAGTACGTCTGCAAGAAAAAGAGTATCACTATTTTCCCTTCCTGTTACTTTCATCAGCCCTGCTAAAATCCTTTGCGAATCCTTTTTCACTTCATGGATTTCTTGAGCAATACGAAGGGCTTTAATACTTAGCTGATGCTGATCATTCTTTTTTAATTTCCGATATAAATCAAAGCTCTCGGCAGTTATTTGCTCAATATGGTTCATTGATTTCTGCAAGTAGAGCACTTCCCCATATAGTTCAGAACCGACCTCAAGCATTTCTTGCATCCTTTTCTTTTGCTCTGAAACGGTAATGGAGCTGTATAATCCTACCACAAAGTAACTGCGGAACAATGCAACACCAAACAATAATACCCAGTCCCTGAAATCATTCGTTTGATGCAGCAATCCGTGCCTCATGATGTATTCTAATATGTTTCCGATCAATTCAAAAAGAGTAGCCCAAGCTCCCAAAATAAGCGGAAAGGTTTTATACCGTTCGATTTTAATTGTATGTAAGCCAAGCGCAAATACTAAATAAAATAATAGCGCTGGCAAATGACTCCATACACTTGCCGAAATAGTGATATCACTAATAAAAAAATCCTCGATCACACGGAAGCCAACAACCGTGATCCCTGTGATACTCCCTGTACGAATAAGAGATATTGGAGACCAAATGAGAATAAGAAGAAAGAAGGTAATGCTGCCAAGACCAAATCGAAAAACCTCACCATCGAAGGGAACTACTTTCACTTCACTTAGAACCGCTGTCAATAAAGCAATAATACCCACTATAAATCCATCCGTTTGATAAAAATGCTTACTTGCATATTTTTTTGAAAAAGACATTGAAATCTCCTGATTGCACTTTTTTATTATTATAGCATCTCTATTTTCTCTTAAATATTCTTTATTAACAAACCTTGACTCTGACCTTAGGAGATCCCTCATCGTTACGTTTGAAAGAAATATTCCATATTAGGAAGGGAAAAACAAAAGAATAGAGAAGTTAATCTTACAACAACAAATTTCACCTCTTAGACCCCACATACAAATCCATTTTGCATAATTTAAATCACAGATATGTCCGGCTATTTAGAATAAATCATAGTAAATGACAAAGGAGAGTTTCACAAGATGGAACCAAAAGTAATGAAGAAAGAAGCCTTTCATGTAATCGGTTATCAATTTGAAGCAAATCTGCGGGAAATTGAAGAAGGAGATCTAGGCAAAGAAACATTGGCTAGATTACAAGAAAACGCCGAAGGAATTCTGAATAAATGCGGCAATCACATCTATTTAATTCAGCTATACCCTATGAAAAAGGACTTTAATGCCTTAGAGGATTCATTCACACAAATCATTGGCTATGAGGTATCTAATGCAAGCGACGTCCCTGAGGGAGCCATTCTCCACACGATTCCGGAGAATTTCTATGTCACTTACACTCATCAAGGACCTGAAGCAGAATTGTATAAAACTTATGATTACTTATACGGCAAATGGCTAGGGGAAAACGGCTACGCACCCATTAGATATGATATGGAACGATGGGATGAACGTTACAAGCCAAATGATTCCGATAATGAAATTGATGTCTTTATTGCTGTTCAGAAAAAGTAAGAGGAAGATTTAGACTCGCGCATGAAACATTTATATAGAATTCATTTTATAATCAGCAACTAGGAGAGATGATTCTTAAATTGCTCCCTTTCCTATCCTAATCCTTCTTATGCCACTAAAGGTTCCCAACCATTCTATTGAAAACATAGAGAATAAAATATGACAATACGCCATGTCCGATATGGACATGGCGTATTGTCATATTCGAGTATTTTCGCCAATATAACATAAACTATGAAGGAAAACGTCACGTCGAAATTCTCCATCATCCATTTTATTTAATAATAGGTTTCCAATATATGCATAGAGGCAGAATAATTAAAAGCGTTTGCACAATGAAAGATCTCAGTTATAATACTTGTATACAAGTATACTTCATCAATTGAAGAAGGTGATTTTATGACTGAACCAAAAGAATTTCTCTATCCAGAAAAATGGCTATCTAAAGCTTCGGCTGGTGATCGCGTAGCATGTGAGCTTCGAATGCAAATTATTTCCGGCCTAATTGAAAGCGGTACCATCCTTTCTGAAAATAAATTGGCAGCTGATTTTGCTGTGAGCCGATCCCCTATTCGTGAAGCATTAAAAATACTTGCTTCGGAAAATATGATTCGGTTAGAAAGAATGGGTGCCGTCGTTATCGGCTTAACAGAAAAAGAAATTGAAGAAATTTACGATGTACGTTTACTTATAGAAACGTTTGTGTTTGAACGACTTGTTAAGATGGACACTCATGAATTAGTAAATGAGCTCAGCAAAATCCATGAAATGATGAAAGTGGCCATTAAATTTAAAGATGCCGATGAATTTTCTTATCAAGATGTCTTATTCCATGAAACGATTATTCGTGCCATTAATCATTCCTATATGCTGATGATCTGGAATAATTTAAAACCCGTTATGGAATCCCTCATTCTTTTATCTATGCGTGCTCGCTTTAAGGAAAAATACGAAGATTTTACACGCATTGTGGAAAATCATGAGCTGTATATTGAAGCAATAAAAACGAGAGATCGAACGCTTATGGTAAGATCCCTGCATCAAAACTTTGATGATGTCCAAGGGAAGGTAGAGGATTTATGGATGTCTCAACAAATGCTATCTAAAGGAGTCGAGCTTGAAGATGAGTAACTATATGTTAGGTATAGACATCGGCACGACAAGTACGAAAGCTGTTTTATTTACTGAAAAGGGAGAGGTCATCCAACAAGAGAATATTGGATATCCCCTTTACACACCGGATATTTCTACAGCTGAACAGGACCCTGAAGAGATTTTCCAGGCTGTTCTGAAAGCGATTTCGAACATAACGAAGAATCATCCGCAAAAAACGCTATCATTTATTTCATTTAGCAGTGCCATGCATAGTGTGATTGCGATGGATGAACATGACCAGCCATTGACCCCGTGTATCACTTGGGCAGATAATCGCAGCGAAGCATGGGCACACAAAATAAAAGATGAATTGAATGGACATGAAATATACAAACGGACAGGTACACCCATTCATCCCATGTCACCGTTAACAAAAATTGCATGGCTTGTGAATGAGCAGCCTGAAATCGCTGGTAGGGCTAAAAAATACATTGGAATCAAAGAATATATCTTTAAACAATTTTTTGATCAATATGTGGTCGATTACTCTCTTGCCTCAGCTATGGGCATGATGAATCTCAAAACACTGGATTGGGATGAGGAAGCTATAGCAATTGCTGGTGTAACACGTGCCCAATTATCTAAGCTCGTACCGACAACCACCATATTTCAGAACTGTCAACCTGATTTAGCAAGGCAGATTGGGATTAATCCGCAAACCCCATTTATTATTGGTGCAAGCGATGGCGTGCTTTCTAACCTAGGGGTAAATGCGATTAGAAAAGGCGAAATCGCGGTAACAATTGGGACTAGCGGTGCCATTCGAACGATTATTGACAAGCCGCAAACTGATGAAAAGGGCAGAATATTTTGCTATTGCCTCACCGAAAAGCATTGGGTAATTGGTGGACCGGTTAATAATGGGGGAATGATTCTTCGCTGGATAAGGGATGAATTTGCTTCTTCAGAAATTGAAACAGCAAAAAGACTAGGCATTGATCCTTATGAGGTATTAACGAAGATCGCTCAGCGTGTAAGGCCAGGTGCTGATGGACTATTATTTCACCCTTACCTTGCAGGTGAACGCGCACCTCTTTGGAATCCCAATGTAAGAGGCTCATTTTTCGGTCTCACCCTTTCACATAAGAAAGAACATATGATACGCGCAGCATTAGAGGGTGTCATTTACAATTTATATACCGTATTTTTGGCTTTAATGGAATGTATGAACAGCCCTGTAACACGAATTCAAGCAACTGGCGGCTTTGCTAGATCCGAGGTTTGGAGACAGATGATGTCTGATATCTTTGAATCTGAAGTAGTCGTTCCTGAAAGCTATGAAAGCTCTTGTTTAGGCGCTTGCATTTTGGGGCTCTATGCGACAGGCAAAATACATTCATTTGAAGTTGCCACCGAAATGATTGGCAGCACTTTTAAACACACGCCAAATGTTGAAGCTGTTAAGGAATATAGACAATTATTGCCGATTTTTATCAACCTTTCTCGAGCATTAACAAATGAATATACAAAAATAGCCAGCTATCAACGCGGCTTAATAGACACAAGTAAATAATTAGGAGGGATGGACATGCCATTATTCATTGTAGCCATTGGAATCATCGCATTACTGATCTTAATAATGGGGCTAAAATTAAACACCTTTATCTCATTAATAATCGTATCTTTTGGCGTTGCATTAGCCCTCGGAATGCCTCTAGAGGGAATTGTTAAAACGATTGAAGCAGGATTAGGAGGAACGCTTGGCCATTTAGCGTTAATCTTTGGACTTGGAGCGATGTTAGGGAAATTGATCGCTGATTCTGGCGGCGCTCAGCGAATTGCGATGACGCTAGTTAACAAATTTGGTGAAAGAAATATTCAGTGGGCTGTCGTAGTTGCCTCATTCATTATTGGAGTAGCGTTATTTTTCGAAGTGGGATTAGTGTTATTAATTCCAATCGTTTTTGCCATTTCAAGAGAGTTAAAAGTTTCAATTCTGTATCTTGGCATACCGATGACTGCCGCTTTATCCGTAACCCATGGCTTCTTGCCGCCACATCCGGGACCAACTGTTATAGCTGGTGAATATGGGGCAAACATTGGTGAAGTATTACTTTACGGTTTTATTATTGCTCTTCCAACGGTCATCATCGCAGGACCTATTTTTACGAAACTTGCTAAGAAAATTGTCCCTGCATCATTCACAAAAACAGGAAATATCGCTTCACTAGGAGAGCAAAAAACATTCAAATTGGAGGATACTCCTGGATTTGGCATCAGTGTCTTCACTGCCATTCTTCCTGTTATCCTCATGTCGATTGCAACCATTATTACTCTTTTGCAAAAGACAATGGGATTTGCAGACAATAGTTTTCTAGCTGCGATCCGATTTATCGGCGAAGCTGGTACCGCCATGCTGATCTCCTTATTAGTTGCCGTTTATACAATGGGCCTTGCTAGGAAAATCCCTATAAAAACGGTTATGGAATCATGTACCACAGCGATTACACAAATTGGAATGATGCTCTTAATTATCGGGGGCGGCGGCGCCTTTAAACAAGTATTAATTGATGGCGGTGTAGGTGACTATGTAGCTGAATTATTCAACGGCACTTCCCTATCGCCTATTTTACTTGCTTGGATTATTGCAGCCATTTTGCGTATTTCATTAGGCTCTGCAACCGTTGCAGCTTTAACAACTGCTGGTTTAGTGATTCCGATGCTAGGACAATCTGATGCGAACCTGGCTTTAGTTGTACTTGCAACCGGAGCGGGCAGTTTAATTGCTTCTCACGTAAATGATGCTGGTTTCTGGATGTTTAAAGAATATTTTGGATTAAGCATGAAGGAAACATTTGCAACATGGACATTACTTGAAACAATTATTTCAGTAGCTGGTTTAGGGTTTATTCTATTACTAAGTTTATTTGTATAGGCTCTTTTTAAAAAAACTGTGGCTTTGAACTAGCTACTTGAATGGTGTTAGCAAAAAAGGTTAGTTGATTGGAGCGGAAGGTGCAAGACTCTTGCGGGAAGTGTGGGACAGCTGAGACCCCGCGGAAAGCGAGTACCTGGAGCAGAAATCAACCTCTACTAATAAAAAGTATAGTCTTTCTAGGCAGTAAACATCCCTATGTAACGAAGGGACTTTACTGCCTATTCATCTAAAGTAAAAGGAGCGAAAAGAATGTCCAATACAATCGGTGTTATTGGTTTAGGCGTGATGGGCAGTAATCTCGCTTTAAACATGGCTAATAAAGGAGAACAAGTAGCTGTTTATAACTATACGAGGGATTTAACCTATCAGCTCGTTGAAAGAAGTCAAGGTCAAGCGATCCATCCATACTTCGAAATCCAAGACTTTGTTCAATCATTAGAAACACCAAGAAAAATTTTTCTTATGGTCACAGCAGGCAAGCCGATTGATTCAGTCATTCAATCATTAATGCCTGTTCTTGAAGCAGGCGATATCATTATGGATGGGGGAAATTCCCATTACGAAGATACAGAACGCAGGTATGAGGAGTTAAAGTCAAAAGGAATTGGATTCTTAGGAATTGGGATTTCCGGCGGCGAAGTTGGTGCGTTAAAAGGACCATCTATCATGCCAGGAGGAGATAAAGAAGTATATGAGAAAGCTGCTCCCATTCTTACAAAAATAGCAGCCCAAGTGGATAACAGTCCATGCTGTGTTTATATCGGTCCGAAAGGGTCTGGCCACTTTGTAAAAATGGTACATAACGGGATCGAGTATGCAGATATGCAGCTGATTACTGAAGCCTATACTTTTTTAAAAGATAGACTCAATTTGAGCGTTCATGAAATTGCAGACATTTTCGACACTTGGAATCAAGGAGAGTTAAATAGCTATTTAATCCAAATTACTGCAGACATATTAAGAAAAAAGGACGAATTAACAGGATTGCCCCTTATCCATGTCATTCTTGATAAAGTAGGACAAAAAGGAACAGGAAAATGGACAAGCATTCAAGCAATTAATAACGGAATCCCTTCATCCATCATTACGGAATCATTATTTGCAAGATACCTGTCTTCTTTAAAGGAAGAACGATTAACTGCAGAAAGCATCCTGGCAGACCCAGATATGAATAAGCAGCCATTAGATAAAGAATTATGGATTGAGTACGTAAGACAAGCTTTATATATGGGAAAGGTTTGTGCTTATACACAAGGGTTCACTCAATATAAAATGACTTCTGAGCTATACGGCTGGGATTTGCCATTAATGGATATCGCTCTCATATTCCGTGGCGGCTGTATTATTCGAGCAGAATTTCTCAACATAATCAGTGAAACCTATCAAAAACAGCCAAAACTAGCTAATTTGTTACTTTCTCCTTATTTTGCTAAAAAAGCACAGGACTATCAATCAGGATTGCGAAAAGTCCTTTGTGAGGGCATTAACGCTGGAATCTCCTTCCCATGTTTAAGTGCCTCACTCACTTACTATGACAGCTATCGCACAGGCACATCCAATGCCAGCTTACTGCAAGCACAACGTGATTATTTTGGAGCACATACTTATGAGAGAAATGACAGAGAAGGGATCTTCCATACAGAGTGGTAAGAAGATAGGTTCACTAACCCAGACAGCAATAAGATAGATTTCAAATAAGAATGGCGAAGGATGCACTTTATAAATATGAGCATCTCTTCTATTAAAATAGTCCACCCGTAAGGAATGGACTATTTTTATTTCTTTCATAAGCTTCTATTCATTTAATTAAGCTTCCTCTTGAACTATTAGTGCAGCTTCTTTCCTCCTAATAAGATGAACTAATAAATACACAAGCGGAGTAACAACAATCGATGCAAAAAACTTAAAAATATATTGGGTCAAAATCAAGCCTGCAAGTACACCAACAGGCATTGTTCCATAGAAAGCAATCGTGATAAAAATGGTTGTATCAACGAATTGACTCAGCATGGTAGAAGCATTGTTACGCAGCCAAAGCTTTTTCTGCCCATGCTTGCTCTTTAATCGATTAAACACAAAAACATCCAAGTTTTGACTAATCGCATAAGAGATTAGACTCGCTATAATCACCCGAAAGCTTCCGTTTAATATCGTTTGGAATGACTCCTGGTCTGTAAAAACGGGAGCTGCTGGCAAATGGATCGCAATCATAATAAATATAACGGCAAGCACTTGCATAATCAGACCTGCATACACTGTCCGCTGCCCTTCTTTTTTTCCATAAACCTCGACAATCACATCGATAATTGGATACGTAAAGATGTAAATAATAACAGCTGCTGGCAGGATCGCGAAGTCCCCAATGCTAAATAGCTTAACAGCCACAATATTAGCTAAAATTAAAAGCCCGACATATATACCATTTAAATATAAAATCATTTCCTTTACCTGCCTTATCGATTATCTACTTTTTCCGGATAGAGATCATGATTCATCAGCCGATGATCAGCCATCTCTTCATATTTCGTGCCTGGTCTCCCATAATTGCACCATGGATCAATCGATATGCCTCCACGCGGTGTGAATTTCCCCCAAACCTCAATGTACCGTGGATCTAGTAATTTTATTAAATCGTTCATGATAATATTGACGCAATCCTCATGAAAATCGCCATGATTTCTAAAACTAAACAAATATAGTTTCAGCGATTTGCTCTCCACAATTTTCTTATCTGGGATATATGAGATGTACATCGTTGCGAAATCAGGCTGACCTGTAATAGGACATAAGCTTGTAAATTCCGGGCAGTTAAATTTCACGAAATAATCCCGATTAGAATGCAGACTATCAACCGCCTCCAATACTTCAGGGGCATAATCAGATCGATATTGTGTTTGCTGATTGCCTAACAGTGTTAAATCCTTTAATCCTTCTTCCATCTTGCGTCCAGACATAAAAAATACCTCCTGTAAAAATGTTTCCCAACACTTTTCAAAAGAGGCGCGTTCAACCATTCTATTGCAAACAAACAGGATCAAACAAAAAAAAGCCATGTCCTATTATGGACATGGCATATTGTCATGTATCCATAGTTTTTTATAGAGGGTATAAGCTATGAACCTCTCCCGATCAAGTTCGGTTATTCTCTTCCATATAATATAGAATTCAGCGGGACACGTCAAATAGTAAATTTATGTAGTGCTTTCTGTGCCGAATCTATTTTATCAAGGCTTTATGCGGTCTTTTCCCTTCAGCAATAAGGTGATTAATCCTCTCGATTAACTGCGGCAGCTCACTCATTGATTTTATTGTAAAATCAGCCCCATTTTGGATAAAGGTTTGTTCAGTTTTAGCAATTGCTGTTTCTTGATCTCTCTTTGATAAAGCATTAAATTCATCTAAGCTTAATCCTAGTTCAGAGCTTCCATTAATGACACCAACTGACCAAACTCCTGCATTGGATCCCTCTTTAATATCCGAAACCGTATCACCCACTTTGATAACCTTCCATGCAGCAGAAAGCTTTAATGCCTCCATATTGCGATAAATCATATAAGGATACGGTCTTCCAAGAGAATTTGTTCCATCAGGAGTTATATAGAAATCCGGGCTGTAGCCTTTACTCCCTGCATGAGGAACAACAACATCCATCATGGATTGGGTATACCCTGTTGTCGAACCAACTTTCAGTCCCATCTCCTTCAATTCCCGTACAGTCTCTACCACCCCTGGAATGGGATCTGTATACTCTTTTAGTGAGGACATTAATGCAGGTTCGAATTCAGCATATAGATTCTCTACATCTTGTTCATTGAATGCTCTTCCAAACCTTGCCTCCCACAAGCCAGATATCCTTGGCATCTTTAGCATTTCACGAATATGATCAATCTTTAACATGCCCATTGGCGCTCTTGCCTCTTCCATCGTTACTTCAATCCCTGCATGTTTAAAGATATCAATAAATACATGTACTGGAGCAAAACAGCCATAATCAATCGTTGTTCCAGCCCAATCTAAGATAACCCCTTCAATTTTATGCATGCCGGCACCCCTCCATAAAAGTTAATGGGGGATGGAGCAGTAAGAAGCTTTGCAAACACAATTGTTCGCAATAAACATAACAGCAAAAATAGACAGCATCCCTCATACCCCCTACAGACGCCGGGATGCCAAAATCCGTAAAGCTTAGAATAAAGGAAAGGACAAATGCTCCCCCTAATGTTCCTATTAATGGCGAAGTCCAAAACCAGCAGCCACTTCGATGACAAAAGCAGGAGGATCCAATATCCTTCTGCTTTTGTAAAAGCTCCCATACTAAATATTAATCAAGAATAATGGCACTCCTAGAAAAAGAATCCATAACATCGGAATCAAATTTACTATTAAAGCCCCGCGCCTTTTACGGACATGAAGGATCCATGCAATGATACTGCAGATAAGGACCGCAACCGGGTACAAACCAATGGCTAATACAAAACTAACATTCCCTAATCCAAAGCCATTATCAAAACTCATAAACGACAATCCCCATATGATTAGCCACGGCAGTGTACAAAGTACATATAGAATTTGACTAAGAACCAGAAATATTTTCATTTTAAATCCTCCCCCCTTACCATACGATATGGGGTCAATAGGAATAAGACATTCCCCTTCGCTATTGCTGCATACCACATTTGAATAAGGTTATAATTAAACTTTTATTTCTTTATTAAAAAATAATTTTATTAAAAAGTACATTACTTTATAAAAAAACCGGAAACTCTTAGGTTTCAAACAGCAGCTATGTTGGCATCGGCAAAAATTAATTATATACTTACCATATATTTTAATAAGTAAAATACTATATTAGGCTGTGAGATAATGATGGCGAAAAAGGATCAAACGTACAATGTGGAAATAATAATGAGAGAAATGCTTGAAATACAACAAAAATCTAAGATGTTTGTTCATCTATTATCAGAAGGAGAGTCCCTCTCCCAGAATCAGCTGATCCTGCTGCTCCAACTAAAGATCAATAGCGGAATGAAAGCAACAGAAATTGCTGACTTTTTCAACGTTACTCCTGGTGCCGTAACATCTATGTGCGATAAACTGGAAAAGTTAAATTTAGTTCACCGTGTTAGAGAAAGTGAAGATCGCAGAGTTGTAAAAATGGTCCTAACGAGGATGGGCGAAGAGAAAGTTCATGCCATTTTTTTGAAATTCCCATCAGAGAAACTATCAGAAATGGCAAAAATACTAAAAGAAGTCAATACATTAATGAGTGCAATTTTTTAAGGATTTCATTTATAATGAAATCCCTTTTTTATTGTAAGCGCCAAATATTCTCCACCTTCAATTTGTAAATAGCCCATGAGATATTCTCCTTACAAACTGCATGTGGACGCTTCAACAGCTGGTTCGAGTGTTTCAGAATTACTTTCTTTCTCCTCAAGTAATATATCTTCGTTTTGAAGTGCACTCAAGTTAATACAATAGCCAATTTCAAAGTAATTAAAATCCATTGATATTACTATGTTTTTTTGTTTTTTTCAGCTAAATACCTAGCATATTGAATTGTATTTCTAGCTACATCTAATTCAAGATTATTAACAATAGGCGGACCTGGTCTCCAATTTACTTCAAACAGCCATATTTTTTGGTTTGCATCCATTCCAACATCAATTCCTAATTCATCAAGTGATCGATCATATAAAGAATCAAAATGGTTAGAAAAGCTGATCGCAAATTGCTCAAGATACCTTTTAATATCGTACCAGGATTCATCAAACTCTGTTTTTAAAAAGGTGTCTAAATAAGTGCTATAACCACCACTGCCCATATTTGATGTAATGCTCCCCAATTGGCCTATCCTTGGAAAAATGGAAGTGATGACCCATTTCCCTTCTCCATTTTTTTGTACATGCAGCCGGAAATCATAAACATGACCAGCTTTCATTTGACATGAAATAAACTTTTGAACCAGGTAATCTTGTTCTTGTAATTTAGATATAAAGTCTGGCAGCCGCTTTTCACTCATTGAAAAGATTTTTCCTGCCACATTCATTTTGTAATGATCTATTCCTTTCTCAATAAAAATGACGCCCATGCCTTGATGCCCAGACAGCGGTTTAAGAATAAGCTTTTCATAACGCTGGATCATTTCAAAAAAACGCTGAACCGTTAATCTTTGGAAAGGAATAAGGTATTGTTCAAATTCTTTTGCTCTTTTAAGTCTGTTATATACACTTAATTTATCTCCAATCGAATGACTTGTAAAAGGAATCCTATCATGCAAATAATCAAAAATATCCTCAGCTTTATCACCAATAGGATAACTTGAATTATAAATGACATCAGGAAAGGGAAATTCCCTTTCAATCCACTCGCCGCTTTCATAGACTTTCCCTAAAATTTTTTGCTTTTCTATATTTACTTTCCCTGGGGTAAAGTAAAAAAAGTTAACACCTTCTGCTTTTGCTGCAGCGGCATAAGCATATGATTTCTTTACATTGTTGGGGTCTGCGCGATGATGAAGCATACCAATTAAGGTCATGATACCTCTATTCCACCTTTCTTTAAATTGTTTGATAAGAAAAAACTGGTTTTAAAAGGCCCGAATGAATTAGGAAGAATATGACCGATATTCCCATAAAAGGATAATGACTCTATCGAGAAAGAAAATAAAAGTGGAAAGGAATTGTATTCCCCTATGGTCTAAATAAATTCCCCAGAATTCCTTCTGTTTTTTTGCTTTATTGCTTTTCGAAATTTAATTAAGAGTTACATAATTGGAGAATCTAATTCATTCTTTTATGTTTAGAAACATGTCCATTAAAAGTCATCGGTTATCACTCCAAATCTTCAAGAAAAAAACGAAGCTCTCTTTTCGCTTCCATGGCGATTCTTTTCGCTTCTTCCTTATCATCGGATGATGTCAGAATGTATCCGTAACGATCTCCCATGGATAAAGGCGGACGTAATATCTGACCTTTTCGGGGTTTGATATAAACCTTCTCTACACCAGGATATTGAGAACAGCGTTTTTTGCCTGTCACTTTAAGCAGCTTACCTTTTGAGTTAATTGTTAAATAATGAGCATAGGCATACTTGTTATGTTTTTTAATGAGACGAGGCTTATTCCCTAAAAATAATTGAATAGTTTCCTCTACTAAATTAATGCCGTATGCAGCTTCAATGATTTGATTCATCGCGCCGCCTGAGATTCTTGGGTTGATCTCAATTAATTTCCATTCTCCTTGTACTAAGCGCATTTCCAAATGACATGCACCATTTTTCATTTCAAAAGCTTGTAAGATGGAACTTACTGTCTCATATATTTTATTGTAAAAGTCTCGATCGGGATCTGCTAATAGACAATATCCGGTTACGATAAATCGCTGGAAAAACGTAATCTCTTGTTCAATGATTGCAACAATATGAACGTTTCCATTGTGCACTAACGCTTCAATTAAATATTGGGGGCCTGTTAAAAATTCTTCCAGTAAAACGGGATTTTTTTCGTATTTTTCCAACAAAAATTGCATCGAACGCTTTAATTGGTACTCGTCTTTTGCTAGCAGTACATCTTTCGAGCCAGAAGATAGAGGGGATTTTACTATAAGCGGTAAAAATTTCTTGTTGATTTTATTGATAAATCCCTCTAAAGATTGATTTGGTGAATATATTGCATAACGAGGGGTTATTGGGAGGTCTTTGAGAATCTCACGGGTTAAAACTTTATCCTCCATTTTTTTGATTGGAACAGCAGAGACAACACCTGGACAAAATTCTTCTGATAAGGATGCTGCTACATGAACAAAAGGATCTATAAAACTTAAAATACCCTTTATTTGTTTCCCCTGTTTTTTTAATTTGATGATCTTTTTTCTTAATTGATCGTAATCAAATATTTCCACTACTATCATTTGGTGAACATCGGGAAATTCTGTTCTTTGATCAATGAATCTTCGTTTGTTAGTTAGTAATACAGTAAAAAAGCCCAGTCGCTCTGCAGCTTGGATTGCTTCTCTACTCGAACCAGATTTATTAGTTTCAATAAAAACAATGGTTTTCATAAGCTTATGTCATCCTATCTTCAGTGATTTTTATTAAAAGGTTTCATTTATTTCGTTCTAAGTTATAAAAACGAAACAAAACTTTTTCTTTGTCTTTTGAGAAGTTTACGATATTCAAATAAAAAGAGAGTGTCCATGGCTCTCCTTTCTGGCTCGGTGAAAAAGCTTCAAGATCATTGCAAGTAATCTCTAACTCTGTAACAATCTGAAACTATTACTCAAAAAAGAGGATAGGTATGGAAAAGGGAAATTTGTTCAAATAGAAGCACGATCATTTATTAAGAGTCTGCTAGTACCCACTTAAGGTACACCCTAGTTTCTGTGATTTGGCGGCAATGATGGGGGAACGAGATTAGTTTATCGCTCCCACTATCATTATTTATGGGTGCATTAATAGGCGTAAGAGTACGACTTGATTAAACTTCCTCTTGATTCCCGTTCTCCCCATCGTTTACTGCAATACCGTCACCTCCGCCAACTGCATGCTGCTGTTTGGTATTGGAACTTTCGATTGCAGCATTCGTTCCTGCTGTACTGTCTTTTCCAGCACCACTTGCAACCTGAGTAGCCCCCGCTTCTTCTCCAGCTTGATTGATCTGATTATTGATGACAATCACAAGTTCTGAGTCATCATCACAATGACCATGCTTGACGTGCGGCTCAGTCTGATTCCCATTCACACCAAAGTTTTTAGCCTCCCCTCCGGCTCCGACACTCTGCTGCTGTTCGGTATTCGATGAATCTAGGGCGGCATTATTCCCTGCTGCACTGTTTCGTCCAGCACCACTCGCAATTTGCGTAGTATTTGGTGAACTGGTGAACTGGTTGTTGATGATAATCACAATTTTGGATTTGCCAGAGATAAGAGATCTAGAGACAACTTCGTCTCCATCTCTTTTGACAACGACACTAATCGTTTCATTCACATTTGTTCCCTGTACTGTTTCATCAGAAGAATTCTCAGTATCTGCTTCAAAGAAACTCATCTTCGTCATTCCCTCCTTTTTATTGAACAAAAAGGGGCAGCACACTCGTTTAACATTGGTATAGGTCGAAATTTGTTTAGCTTTCATTAAATGTAAATAGCATCCCTTTTTACTTTATAAAATGTCGATCGAAAGAAACTGCTTGGACAAATGTACAAAGTCATAAATTTTTCCAAATCACTATAACTTTACGCTGTTTAACTTGATAGAAAAATAGCCCTTACCATAGAGAAAGAGCGCATTGCATATATAAGAGTACTGCAAAAAGTCAATTTTACTTACATTTTTTATTGTCCAATTATGTAGAAATCTTGTCCCAGTACAGTCATCTAATCCTTCTTGACAAATCATCCATCAATATACTTTAATTAATATATATTTTAACAATTAAAATATATATTAATTAAATAAGCAGGTGTGAAGGAATGAAAAATGAACGGGTAAAAAAGCTCCAAAGCATCACGCTGACAAGCGGTCAAATCAAGGAATTAGCTAAGGACTGCGAACGATTGAACATACGTGGTTCTGTTACGTTACACCAAGAAATCCACCTCAAAGAGATCTCCACCCATGGTTTTAGCACCTTTCAATCTCATGTGGCAGCAGATCTGTTAAAAAGCTCCGGGTCATGTGTCATAAAAGGCAATTGCGAAGTAAAAGAAATTATCAATGCAGGAAATTTAAAAATGAAAAATTTGCGTACAGCGAAGTTTTACAGTTCGGGAAGGCTTACCATTGAACAAACGCTTCATTCAGAACAGTTTGAGTCCATTGGGATCATTGCCGCAAAAGAAATTAACACAAAACACTTTCAGCTAAAATTATCAGGTAAGAGTAGGATCAACCGATTAATTGCGGAAGAAGCACATATAGAAAAGGATAGAAAATCTATTGCATTGAAGAAAAAACTAATTTGTCATCTTATTAAGGGAAAACAATTGCATCTTGCCTCTACAGATGCAAAATTCGTTGAGGGGGATGTTGTGGTTGTTGGCAGCCAGTGCAATATTGAAACACTTACCTATACAGAAAGCTGTACCATCTCTCCGGATGCTACAGTCCAACAGATTATAAGGAGCAAAAATCTATGAAGATAAAAAAAATGATCCTTTCCTTCTTCTTGTCGTTAACAATCCCTGTCCTGTCTGTCCTTTACCTAGGATTGATCTCGAGCGCACTAATCTCCATACTCGCAGGGATATTACGAACAATTGGTTTCGAACAAATAAAAATGAGTATTTGGCAGGGCATTGATCTTCCCGTCGCTTTAAGCATTCCTGTATCACTTGTTGTTTCATTTCTGCTTTTCAAGGGTTCACTTTATGTAAAACGCTCGATTACATTTTGTTTTCACAATCTTTTCTCTCCAGCCCAACCACCTATGAAGTTTAAATAATTTCACACGTACATACAAAAAGAGGCAGCAGCTATTATCCTGTGCCTCCTTTTGTTACTTTGCTTTAATATATTCCAAGAAAATCTGTTTAGTAATAGCTAACTGTACTCTTGGTTCTATCTCATCTTCAAAAAAGGGAATTCGTTCAAATAAGGACAGTTTCCTTGAAAATAATCCGAATGCGTTAATAACAGATGCTAAGACCTCTTTCACCTGAATATCCGATCGAATGGAACCATCACATATTCCTTCCTCCATTATAAGCGTGAGCGTATCTGAAATCCTTTTTCGAACCTCAATGTATTGATGATAATCCCCTAACTCCTCAAGAGAAGTAGAAGCATAGCTTTCAAAGGCTTCAAGCAACTGCGTACATTCTAAGTTTTCCGGCTCGATATCAAAAATGAAATGATTAAATAGGATTTCAATTTTTTCAAGACAAGTACAGTTTTTAGAAGCAACCGTTTGAAAGACAGTAAGATATCTTTCCAATAAATTCACTGCCACCGCAACAATCAGTTTGTCCTTTTTAGGAAAGTACCGAAAAACAGTCGCAATGCCTAAATTCTCTTCATCTGCAATATCCTGCATAGTTGTTTTTTCAAAGCCTTTTCTGCTAAATACCTTCTCTGCGGCTTCTATTATACTTTTCATTCGCTTGTTTTTTCCAGCTTGCCGTTCCTGTTCCCATCTGCTTTGAGGATTCACTTGTACAACTCCTCTCTTACTTCGTTTCTGTACTGATGCTAACAAATTCTCAAAAAACCGTCAATTTGGCTCCACAAAACTATTTTATTGAAATTTTCAAAAACGAGTTTTATAATATCACTATAGTCATGATAGTTATACTATCATGATCAATTTATTACTTTCGTTTGGAAATATTAAAGTAAGATGCTGCTTATTTTTTCTATGATTGTTCTTTAAAGAGAGCATAAAAAAATGATTAGGGAGAGATTTTAATGGCACGGTTATCAAACAAAGTTGCGATCATCACAGGCGCAGCCAGTGGTCAAGGAGCAGAGGAAGCAAGATTGTTCGCTAGTGAAGGGGCAAAAGTAGTAGCAACTGATGTACAATTTGAATTACTAGAAAGTGTAGTTAAAGAAATTAAAGACAATGGCGGAGAAGCGATTGCTATTAAGCATAATGTCACTTCTGCAGATGAATGGAAAGTTGTTGTCGAAACAGCTGTGGAGAAATTCGGAAAAGTTGACATTCTAGTCAACAACGCGGGTATTACCGGTCTAATTACTCAAACAATTGAAGATGTAGAAGAATCTACATGGGATAAAATCCTTGAAATCAATACAAAAGGTCCATATTTAGGAATCAAGGCAGTCCTCCCTGAAATGAAAAAGGCAGGCGGCGGCAGTATTGTTAACATTTCTTCCCTTTCAGGCATTAACGGAGTAGGTAATGCCGCATATAACAGCTCAAAAGGCGGATTACGACTTTTAACAAAAAATGTTGCGCTCGACTATGGAAAGTATAATATCCGTGTCAACTCCGTACACCCTGGCACAATTGAAACACCAATGATTGAAATGTTTACAAGCAATAAAGAAGTAAGAGATATGACATTAGCCGGAATTCCTTTAAACGTTCTTGGTCAACCGTCAGATATCGCATATGGTGTTCTTTATCTGGCTTCTGATGAATCAAAATTTGTTACTGGCATCGAGTTGATTATTGACGGCGGTTCTATTTTACATTAATTAGATGAAAGGCAGTGCCTATAAATAGGACTGCCTTTCACCATTAAAGCAGCCTCACATAGGTTTGTTGGTAAGGTTTATTCTTGGTATTACTTACCAACATAGAGACCCCTTGTATACAGTAAAGCTAAATTTTCTGCTACTCTATTCAGATCTTCTGCCACTTCTCCAAGTAAAATATCCCACATTACTTGCTCATTCATATAATACCAGCCTCTAGCAATCAATGAAGCCTCTATCTCCTTGTTTGCCATTCCAGCTTCCTGAACGAAAGTAATATCTTTGATAATCCCTGCGATAAATCTAGTCCGAATTTGACTCCATTTACCTTCCACGATTTCAGAAACACCAATAGCCTCTTTTAAAACCTTCATCATTTCCTGTTCATCTAAGGCAGCCTGGATGAATAGTCTGACCTGCGTCTTTATCTGTTCAAACGCCTCCTCACTTGTCTTTGGTTCAAAAGGCAAGCTTGCAACCTCATACATTTTCTCTACTATATTTTCCATGAGCTCACCAAATAGCTCATCCTTATTTTTGAAATACACATACGCCGTACCATATCCAGTATTCGCTTGTTTATTTATCTCCGTCATCGTCGCTTTTTGAAAGCCTTCTTTTAAAAAGATGACCTTACCTGCATGTAATAGATTTAGCCGGGTTTGCATTGCCTTCTGCTGTCTCCTGGATAAACCGTCTTCATGATTCACTCATTTCACCCCAATTCGATAGTTTTTATCATTTTCTAAATTTTAAGTATTTTCTTTACAATCTGTTAATTGATATTATATCATTGACATAATATCAATTAAATACTTCATTCTATTTTTATAAAGAACATTCTCATAAGAAAGGGAGCTGGTCCATATGAGTGAAAAGGAGTTTACAACAAAGGCCTATGCACAAAAGCTTGATTCTGTTGATGAACTAAGGCAGTACCGCAATGAATTCTATCTGCAGTCAGGAACCATTTACTTTGACGGGAACTCTCTTGGACTTCTATCGAGGAGGGCTGAACAAGCACTTCATACCGTACTTGAATCATGGAAGACTTATGGCATCGACGGCTGGCTAAAAGGGGAAAACCCGTGGTTCTATTTCCCTGAAAAGCTTGGTGAGATGACGGCACCACTTATTGGAGCAAAGCCTGAAGAAGTAATTATAACTGGTTCCACGACAGTTAATTTACATCAAATCGTTTCTACCTTTTATCAGCCGGAAGGAAAAAGAACAAAAATTCTTGCAGATGAGTTAAATTTTCCAACAGATATTTATGCCTTAAAAAGTCAGCTGAAAATTCGCGGACTTAATCCAGAGGAACATTTAGTGCAAGTAAAAAGCAGGGACGGGCTAACAATCCGTGAAGAAGATATTATTGAGGCGATGACAGATGAAGTCGCACTGATTGTCCTTGCAGGCGTTCTTTACCGCAGTGGCCAAATATTAGATATGAAGAAGATAACCGAGGCAGCACACAAAAGAGGGATCGTCGTTGCTTTTGATTTATGCCATTCCATTGGATCCATTCCACATTCATTAAGTGAATGGGGCGCAGATTTTGCCTTCTGGTGTTCATATAAGCATTTAAATGGCGGGCCAGGAGCTGTAGCTGGCATCTATGTAAACGAGAAACACTTTGGCATTAATCCTGGGCTTGCAGGCTGGTTTAGTTCAGATAAAAACAAACAGTTTGACATGGAGCATGACTTAACACCCGCACCCAATGCGGGAGCCATGCAAATGGGCACACCAAATTTACTAAGTGCAGCACCGCTTTTAGGCTCGCTATCGATGTTTACAGAGGCAGGTATAGATAAAATCCGCAATAAATCCTTAAAGCTTACGGATTATATGATTGACCTTATTAAGATTGAATTAGGCAACTTTGAGTTCAAGATTGGAAATCCTCTTGATCCAGACAAACGGGGTGGCCATGTATTTCTTGAGCATGAAGAAGCAGCCCGAATTTGTAAAGCATTGAAAGATAACGGGGTCATTCCTGATTTCCGTACACCAAACGGCATTAGACTTGCACCTGTTGCATTGTACAATACGTTTGAAGAGGTATGGGAAGTGGTGCAGATTCTGAAAAAAATTATGGAAGAAGAGCAGTATAAGAAATTTGAGAACAAGCGGGATGTTGTTGCGTAAAATAGAATCGTATTGATAGGTACCATCCATCTTGACTAGACAAGATACAGGACACTCAACTCCAGAGGGGGAGAAACGCAATGTCAAAATCCATTTCAGATCTTTATAAAAATCTTGAAAAAGAAAAAGGAATTCATACAGATTTTAAAGAGAATATGACGTATGGCGAATACTTACATCTCGATCAAATTCTGACTAGCCAAAAACGCTTATCAGACCATCATGATGAGATGCTTTTCATTATTATCCACCAGGTAAGCGAGCTATGGATGAAGCTCATTTTGCATGAGCTTTCGTCGGCGATAAAAGAAATTGAGCAGGATGAACTGCATTCTGCTTTTAAAAAGCTTGCCCGTGTCTCTAAAACCCAGACGCAGATCATCCAAGCCTGGGACGTTTTATCTACCTTGACGCCTGCTGAGTATTTGCAATTCCGGGACACACTTGGAAAGGCTTCAGGCTTCCAATCTTACCAATATAGACTCATCGAATTTGCTCTAGGTTATAAGTCTACTCATATTCTAAAGATCTACGAGAAGGATCCTGCTGTTCATGCAGCTCTTCAAACAGCCTTTCAGGCACCGAGCATTTATGATGTCTCGATTAAAGCATTAGCCCGAGCAGGCTTCGACATCAATCCAGCGCTGCTTGATCGTGACTTTTCCAAGGTCTATGCAGGGGACCCGAGTGTAGCAGCGGCATGGAGAGAGGTTTACCGCAATGTGGATCAATACTGGGATCTATATGAATTAGCCGAAAAGCTTGTTGATATTGAGGATTGGCTCCAGCAGTGGCGCTTCCGTCATATGAAAACAGTAGAACGAATTATTGGGTTCAAAGTGGGAACAGGCGGTTCTTCAGGGGTAAATTATTTGAAGCAGGTGCTTGATCACCGTTTCTTCCCTGAACTTTGGGATTTACGAACGGAACTATAAAGTAAAACTCATTCAAAGGGGGTTTTATTGTCCAATAATCTGCGATAAAATTAAACTTCTATCGCCGGCCTGAAGATAGACCGGTGATTATTTTTAAACGATGTATTAGAAAAATAGGAAAAGGGGGGCATGAAATGGATGTAAAAAAGGATCAATGGACATCCAAAATTGGATTTATCTTGGCGTCTGCCGGAGCAGCTATTGGTCTTGGCGCCATATGGAAGTTTCCTTATGTCACAGGAATGAGCGGCGGGGGCGCATTCTTCCTCCTATTCGTCGTATTTACTATACTGATCGGCCTGCCTCTGCTTATTTCGGAATTTATTATTGGCAGGGGATCTGGCAAAGAAGCAGTCAGCGCCTATAAAAAATTGGCCCCAGACAGCCTATGGGTGTGGGTCGGCCGACTCGGAGTCCTCGGCTGCTTTTTGCTTCTATCTTTTTACAGTGTTGTTGGCGGTTGGGTTCTAGTTTATAGTGGTTTGTCTATTCCCGGAAATATTATTGCTGAAGGGGCAAGCTATCTTGATTTATTTGGCTCAATCATTGGAACCCCATGGATTACGATTCTTGGCTTGCTTATATTCTCCCTAATTAATGTTCTCATCATTTCTCTTGGTGTCTCAAACGGAATTGAAAAGGCAAATAAATATATGATGCCGCTACTATTCATCTTTTTTATCATTTTAGTTGTACGTGCCTTGACTCTTGAAGGTGCGCTGGAAGGAGTGAAGTTCTTCCTTTCGCCCGACTTTTCAAAAATAACCGGTGAAGCCATTCTATATGCATTGGGACAGTCATTCTTCTCATTAGCAGTCGGATTCTCCTGTATGGTTACCTACAGCTCTTATTTAAAAAAGGATGTAAGTTTAACATCATCTGCCAGCGCGGTTGTCGGCATGAATATTTTCGTTTCTTTATTAGCTGGACTTGCCATCTTCCCAGTCGTATTCGCTTTCGGCTATGAGCCCGCAGAGGGACCTGGCTTACTGTTTATCGTATTGCCATCCGTTTTTTCTCAGCTGCCATTTGGTGAAATATTCTTATGCCTGTTCCTGCTCTTATTCTTATTTGCTACATTAACATCTTCCTTTAGCTTGTATGAAATCATTGTAGCTTCCTTTACAGCAAATGGAAAAAGATCAAGAAGTAAGGTAACGTGGATCTCTGGTCTCATTATCTTCCTAGCAGCCATTCCGGCCGCTTTATCTTCCAGCAGTCTAAGCGACTTACTGATTTTTGGAAAGAGCATTTTTGATGCGACAGATTTCCTTGTCAGTAATATCATGCTGCCATTTGGCAGCCTGCTAATTTCATTTTTTATTATCTATAGTGCGGATAAATCGCTTGTTAAGCATGAATTTGAATTAAACAGTACGGCAGCACCAAGGCTATATCCGGCTTGGCGCTTTCTTATGACATGTGTGGCACCTATTACGATTATTGTTGTATTCCTGAATACACTCGGCGTTCTTTAACTGTAAAGCATTTTAGCGGTCTATCAATCTGCAAAAAAACTACTCATAGCGGTGCTTTTACAAAAGAAGGAAAATAGATCAATGGGACAAGGAGGCTGAATCCTTGTCCCATCCATTTTAATTGAAAGTTCAACGGTGCTAAAACAAATCACAATGAAAGACCACCTGTCAAAGAAAGGGGGGCTTTATTAGAAATTATTATATTTCATTAGTATTATTTTTCCATAATTTAACAACGAAGGCTGTTTTCCTACGAGAACTTTTTACTTCAATTTGCCCATTATGTAATTCGACAATACTCTTCACAATGGCTAGTCCTAAACCCGAACCGCCTGTATATTCCGATCGAGACTTTTCTACTCTGTAAAACCTTTCGAAGATATGCGGAATGTCAGCACTAGGTATGACCTGACCATAATTAGCTATTTCAATCTCAGCCATTTCTTCTGTCTCAGTTAATTTTATATCAATATATTTCCCATCTTTGCCATAACGAATGGCATTTTGTATAAGGTTTTCAAATACTCTCGCCAGTTTATTTCCATCACCCATTACTACAGGATTCATTGGGGACGATAGAAATAGCCTCATTTCCATACCTGCATTTTGAGCCTGGTATTGATACTGAACGATCATCTGATTTAACATTTCTTCAATATTAATTGGCACTTCATTCATAAGCGCTTCTCTGTTTTGAACAAAGGTATATTCAAATAAATCATTGATTAGATGATGCAGACTCTCTGCCTTGTTGTGAACGATTTGGATATAATGGCGCAATTCAACCTCATCTTTATATTGGTCCCCATTAATCAGGTTCAAATAGCCGACAATGGAAGTAAGCGGCGAACGCAGATCATGAGCCACATTCGTAACCAAATCATTTTTTATTTGGGCAGATCTTTTTTGATCCGCTATCGCCTGTTTCGCTTGAAGAATAATGTTGTTAATATTATTACCTATTTCTCCTACTCTCTGCTCATCCTCGACCGTTACTTTTTGGTCAAAATGCCCTTTTGCAATATGCTTGATTTCTTCAACCATTTTAGTAATAAGATACTCTCGATACCTTTTTCTTTCATAAAGATAAAAGAGCAATACGTATAAAGTAAAAATCACACTAAAGATAAGTACTAAAGCTGCTGACCCGAAAGAGCCCACAAGTTCAATGAAATCTGATACCCGAGAGGACTCTGTATCTAAATACCTGATTGTTGGAATGAGTGCAATAGCTGTCAAACCAGTCAAAAGTGCTGAGAGAAGAATATATATTGGAAACTTCCATTTAGGAATAAACAAGATGACCTTTTTCAATTTTATACCCCACTCCCCAGACGGTTTGAATGACTATTTCTCCCGGTATCGCTGCTTCTATTTTATCGCGTATATTTTTAATATGAACCATAACAGTTTTATTCGAACCGATACTTTCTTCCTTCCAGACCCTTTCAAAGATTTCCTCTGAACTGAATACCCTTCCTTGATTTTTGGCTAATAAATATAAAATATCAAATTCAATGGAGGTTAATTTGATTTCTTTTCCGCCTGCAGTAACCTGATGGCTTTGTTTATCAATTTCCAGTGTATGAATTTGAATGATTCCCGAATCTTTAGAGAAAGATTTATAATTTGCTCTTCGAAATAACGCCTTTACTCTAGCAGTTAATTCCAGCGGATTGAAAGGCTTACTCATATAATCATCAGCACCTGTCATTAAACCTATAATTTTATCCATATCCTGCACTTTTGCACTTAGCATAAGGATCGGCACCTGATTATCGATTCGGATCTGTTTACATAATTCCAATCCATCCATATTAGGCATCATGACATCTAGGACAATTAAATCAACCGGGTTCAACGCTAGGACTTTTAAAGCTTCGATTCCATCTCGTGCTTGAAGAATTTGATACCCTTCATTCATTAGGTATACCTCAATTAATTTTGCAATTTCTTTATCATCATCGACAATTAAGATGGTATGGCTCAAAATTTATTGCCTCCTTAAACACATGTTCATTCTTACATTCCTTTTTCTAAGCTTAGCTTATGAAGAATGCGATTAACTATCGTGACATCTGATAGTTTTTTGATTAGTAAAAACCCTACCACAGCACCTAATGTATTGGCAATTAAGTCGTTAATGTCTGTACTTCTTCCATTCCCAAGAGTGACCCTAATTAACAGCTGAATGAACTCGAAAGTTAAACTGATGAATAACCCTGAATAAGCTGCCTTTTTAACTGATTGATACTTCTTATTCAGTAGTGGCAAATACATGCCAAAAGGAAGCATCATGATAATATTTAAAAGAAAAGTTGGAATATCAATTGTTACTATTGGGATAAAATTAATCGATTTGTACCAAGGAGTCAGATTTGCGTATTTTCCAATGTTCACTTCAATAGGGAAAAACACAAGATGAATCATACACAAAAAGTAAAAGGCATAAGAGATTAATAGGACCGTTTGCCCTAAACTGAACTTATGTCTTATAAGCCCTGCAAAAATCATATATAGTAAGAAAATGATCAATGCTGGAACAAGAATATACGTTGAATCAACTGTAAACATGATCGATTCTTCCATCTTTTTTCCTCCTACACTTAAATTGTATAGCTTTAGTATATTGGGTAAATTTAAAGTTTTTTTAAAGAAAAGAGAAATGATTTCTTAATGTTAAATAACAAAACGTATACTCTAATTGAATATACGTTTCAAGAAACTTAATAGCGCATTAATCTACATTAACCACTTGATCATTAATCATAATCTGTTTAATATTCGCTGAATCTAAAAAGACGCGGTTCCCATTTTGATCTAAACTATATTGCCATTTGAATCCAATGTCAGTCGTGCTTGTAGAGCTTGCCTGTAAATCAACAATCTTATCATCCTTTGTTATTACCTTTACACTTGGGGTATTCTCAGGTAAGTAGCTTGTATTTCCGTCTGTACGTTCCCCTTCAATACCAACCCCTAAAAGTGAAATATATAATGTTTTTAATGCTGTTTTTTCATTTTTCAGCTTCGTTGTCAGATCAATTGTCAAGCGATCGGAATGATCTTTTACTTTAAACGTATGTTTAAATGGTCCTTCTGCAACTTTCTCGTCTGTTTCTCCATTCATGATCGCATCTGCTTTTATTGTTACTTTTTCTCCATCTAAGCTGCTAGAAGCATCAACATCAAACATAGCAATAAGCTTCTTGCCATCTTCTGATACTCGCTGTTCAACCATGTAACTTGCTCCATTTTTCAGGTCTAATTCTAATGTATCAATGACTGCTTCTTCTGGAAAAACAGCTCCGTTTTCTCTCTCAAAAGAGGCAATGATAATCGCACTTTTCCCTCCGATTATACTTTCTTCTACCTTCATTTTGATTCCTTGTTCAATCGTTACTTGATCTATTGCAGCGGCACTATTCATCACATTCCCATCAAAAAACATCTTGAAGTAATCTGTATTCTGGGCCGCAACAACGGTAGTAGAAGCACCTATTGCTAGTACAGCTGCAGCAATTCCCATGCCTCTTTTCATATTATTGAATGACCATTTTCCTGTTTTGTTTTTATCCATCGCTTTATGCCTCCCTTTCTCTTTGTACCGATTGTATTTACGTTCGCTCTTTCAGAAATATATTGTTTATTTCCTCCCTTCTCTACTCACAAAGTTTACTTAGGTTTAAGCAAGATCACCTATTTGCTTACTCCCATGTCCATAGTATATTTGTGAATTTTAAAGATTTTTTTAAGAAAGACATAAGGTTTTTTTAATATCTCCTGTACATCAAGAACGGAAGAAGAAAGGAAACTACATGAATACAAAAGTGAAAAAGCGATTTTTCGGGGATTAATCCAAGGATTTTCTTCAATCAGACAAAGCACTAAAAGTGATTAAGAAGGATATTTACGAAATTGTCATTCTAAGTAAAGATAAAAAGAAACTAAAAACAATTAAAAATTAAGGTAAATGCATCTTTATAATCAAAATTGTTTGATAGTTATGTATAATCTTAATAAGGAGAGGTGAGTTATGCTGCATTTAGAAACTATTACTAAAGACAATTGGATTAAGGCAATTTCGCTGCGTGTCCGGGAAGATCAAGAGAAGTTCGTGGCATCCAATGCCGTATCCCTTGCTCAATTGAACTTTCTTAATGATTTTCACGCAAAAGGAATTTATCTTGGGGAGGAAATGATTGGTTTCGCGTTATATGGAATCGATGAAGATGATCATGAGTATTGGATTTATCGCATGATGATTGATCAGAAGCATCAAGGGAAAGGATATGGAAAAGAAGCAATCAAGCTAGTAATAGACGATATAAAAATGATAAAAGAGGATCGGCACAAAACAATTATACTGTCCTATGAGCCAACTAACGAACACGCAAAACAAGTTTATGAGAAGGTTGGTTTTAAAGAAATAGACGGGCTGATGATAAGCGACGAACAAGTTTCTCGCTTTACGTTTTAACATGCAAAGCTGACAAAGGCGGTATAGCTCAGTCAGCTTTATTTATCTTGATATGATTCCTTTTGCAGTAATATGAGGAGGACAAGAAATAGTGACTGCCATGTTAGATGAACCTGCAGTTTATAGAGAAGCCTGCTTATTCTGTATTTATTTGATAGTTATAAATTCCTAAAGTAATAGAAGAAAAAGTATAATGGCTGCAGATTTTATATGGATAGCGATTGAACTGCTCAAATTTCCTCCGGAAAAGCATATGAATTAAACAGGAATAAATGGCAATTGAATACGGAACTTTTTAGTTTTATGTTGATTATGGTAATCCATAAGCTTTCCTTCATATACTAATTGAAATGTACAAACTTCCTGTAAGTCAGCCGGGGTTATTAGTGATAGCGGCTTCTCAAAATGAAGGATATCACATTCCTCTAGTATAGATGCTACAAATTGTGAACAGAAGAAAGCTTTTGTTCTTGTTATCGGCTTGTTAAAAATAACGCCGAATAACCCTATGAAATTATATCGATAAACGTGCCTTTGTGTTTTAAATGTTTGTAGATAGTGATTCATTCTTTGAAACTGAACTTCTGTTACGGTAAAAGAATAAATGGCACAATCAGCTTGTTTAAATAGACCTGCAGTCACATCTTCTTTTACAAATCCCCCGATAAATGGATTCCGCGCTGTTTTTCTGCCAAAGCTATATACCTCTGATAAATCGGAGTCAAAAGCGATGGATGAATGATTATATGGCTTTTTGGTATATAGCTTAATTAGCTTTGTTAAAACGGAATCCGTATTTGTTAAGAGAATAAACACATTTTTTTCTGACATCATTAGCCTCCTCAACAAGTCTCAAGAAAACTTCTCTACGTTTTACTATACAAACTAAAACATAAGAAAAGTTTAATAGAATCTTAAGATATTCTTAATTCTTAAGATCTTCGGAGCAATGATTTGGCTATATCTTATAAAAAGAGACCATTCTCGTTGTACAGCAACTCGAATGGTCTCTTTCATATTCTAATTAAAACGCTGGAATAGCCGTTTCATCATAATTTTTTTCTAAGAATTCACGTACCTCTGGACTTGTCATTACTTCAGCAAGCTTTTGAATTGGCTCTGAATCCGCATTGTCTTTTCGTGCTACAAGAGTAATGGCAAAATTATTTTCTACTCCTTCTGTTAGAAGTGCATCACTTTTTGGTGTCAATCCAAGCGGTGCCGCATATGCAGGTGTCATAACTACAGCATCCGCGTCATCATACATTCTTGCCAGCATCAGCAAATCTACCTCTTCGAATTTATAATTCTTAGGGTTGTCAGTAATATCAGCTTGTGTATAATATGGGCCAGATTTTTCTTTTAACGTAATAACTCCATGCTGAGCCAGTAAAGACAGGGAGCGATCGATATTGGAAACATCATTTGCAATGGCAATAACGGAACCTTCAGGCAGCTCGTCCATTGACTTATAATCCTTTGAATACACACCGTAATTAGCAAAATAAATTGGGACAATTGGAACTAGCTCTGCATTATTATTTCTATTGAATTCCTCCATATACGGAACATGCTGGAAGAAGTTGGCATCTACTTCTTTTGCTGCCAGTGCCGTATTGGGCTGTACATTATCGCCTAAAACAACCATCTCTAGGTTAATTCCTTCTTCTGCTAGTTTTGGTTTAACAAGTTCAAGAATTTCCGTCATTGGGGGAATTAATGAAGCTACTTTTAATGTCACTTCTTCTTTTTCGGATGCTGCCTTTTTACTGTCTTTCTCTTTTGTTTCATCATTACTTTGACCACACCCAGCTAAAATAAGCAGAAACATGGTTACAATTAATACTAATTTTTTCATTTCCTCTTTCTCCTTACTATTATCTTTTATCAATCATTCTAGATACAGTTGTACCAGTAAATTGAATAAGCTGTACTAATATTACCATAATAACAATCATATAGATCATTAAATCTGTTTTAAATTGCTGGTAACCATATCTGATTGCAAAATCTCCTATTCCGCCGCCCCCCACTACGCCCATGATCGTTGAATAAGAAATAAAGCTAATAATGGATGTAGTTAACCCAAGAACAAGGCCAGAACGGGCTTCAACGAAAAGAAATTTAAACATAATTTCTTTAACAGAAGCCCCCATAGAAACGGCCGCTTCCATCACTCCTTTTGGTACGTCCAATAAAGACTGTTCGACTAAACGTGAATAATGAGCTATCGCGATAATCGATAATGGTACAGTAGCAGCTGCTGTACCAATGGCAGTTCCTATTAATAATCTTGTAAAAGGAATTAAAAACACAACTAACAATAAAAAAGGAAAAGAGCGGATTGTATTTACTAATAAATTTAAGATAGAAAATACCAATCGGTTCTCAAGCAGTTTCCCCTTCCTGCAAAGAAACAGCAATGTCCCCACTGGAAGCCCTACTAAGACGGCTGCAATAATAGAAACACCCACCATTACAAACGTTTCTAAGATCGCCTTCCAAATTTCGGCTTCATATTGAACTAAAATCTCAGGCATGGTTTTTTTCACCATCCTTTGTTAATTGTTCGGTAAACCAGTTTGGTTGATTACTTAATTGTTTTATTCCCTCTGGTTCAATGGATACCGTGTCATAGATTTCGCCATCCGCCATGACAGTTACGCGAGTACAAATACTTTTGATCACGTCCATCTCATGACTGACAATAACAATTGTAACACCAAGACTTTTATTTATATTTTCTAATACACCTAATATTTCTGCCGTTGTATTAGGATCAAGAGAAGAGGTAGGTTCATCACACAGCAAAACTTGCGGGCGGTTCGCTAATGCCCGTGCAATGGCAACTCGCTGCTTTTGTCCTCCGCTCAGCTCTGCAGGATACTTATCCGATAAAGCCTCCAATCCAACAAATTGAAGGCACTCCACTACTCGGTTACGGCGTTCTTGTTTCGGCACCTTTGCTAGCTCTAAGGGAACAGCCACATTGTCGTAAACTGATTTATTCGCAACTAGATTGAACTGTTGGAAGATCATCCCTATGGATTGACGGGCTTGCCGAAGCTGTTTGCCGTTCAATTTGGTCAAATCTTGACCATTCACTTCTACTTCGCCTTCATCAGGTGTCTCCAGCAAATTCATTAGCCGCAGCAACGTCGATTTCCCCGCTCCACTTGCTCCAATCATTCCATAAATCTCACCTTTATTGATTGTTAAAGATATCGATCGAATGGCCTGAAACTGTGAAAAACTTTTACTAACTTTATGTAATTTAATCATAAAAAAACCCCTTTCCACTATTTGAAAGGTGATTAGAACTAATTTATTATAGCCTAAATAGAACGGGGTGTCATTTTGACAAGGTTACATTTCAGTTCTGCAGCAAGTGATGCAAGTACATCCCATTATTACCGCTAGTAAGCTACAGCATTCTTCGCCTGCATGTACAGGCTAGTTCTCACTTATAGCTGTATTCTTTTATATACCCTATCTGGGCAAATCCTATAACAGGTGTTTCCGCTTCTTTCCATCGATAAAGACAAATGATACACTAAATAAGAACTTTATATAAAACTTTTTCGTAAAGGAAAGTATCCATGCCTACACAAAGAAAAGACCCGCGCGCGGTTCGGACACAAAGTTTATTGAAGCGTGCTTTTATTGAGTTAATGGAAGAAAAAGAATTCGAACAAATAACTGTTGCGGATATTTCGGAGCGAGCAACCGTGAAACGAGCAACTTTCTATCTTCATTATAAGGACAAAACTGATTTAATGAATCAGTGTATAGAAGAGATTTTAAATGATTTGCATGAAAAGGTGAGCAAACAAGTATCATTTCTAGGTGATTTTGATTTCCTAGAAGATCAGCCTCATCCTAGTTTTGTTCAGCTATTTCATCAAATAGGCGAAAACTATCCCTTTTACAGAGCTTTACTCGTTACTAATCGCATCCCATCTTTGACCTCAGGTCTATTAGCGTTTATCCATGAGTTTATTTCTGAAGGAATTAATCAAATTGAACCTAATGATCAAAATCTAACAGCCAATCGAGAATTAATTATTAAATATGTAGAATCTGCTTTTTTAGAGGTCATCATTTGGTGGATAGAAAAAGGGATGCATGTATCTGAGAAAGAAATAGCTTTTCAATTAATGAATTTATCCATTAAAGGGCCTTATAATCATAACCCCATAAAGGATAGATCTTAATTTCTTATTAAAAAATCCTCTCATATGAATGAGAGGATTTTTCTTATGTGTCATTATAGGGCTGTCCAACCGCCATCAATAACAAGTTCTGCACCTGTCATAAAGCGTGATTCATCTGAAGCAAGGAATAATACACCGTATGCTACATCCTCTGGTTGTCCGAAATAAGGAAGTTGGGTAAATGTTTTATAGAAAGGCAGTGCATCATTGAAAGAGTCGGCTGTCATTGGTGTTTCAATAATACCAGGGTGAACAGAATTTACCCTAATTTTATCCTTCCCATATTCTACAGCAGCTGATTTTGATAATGCTCGTAAAGCACCTTTTGCAGCTGTATATGGGCTTGACCCAGCCATTCCAACAATTCCTCCGATTGAGGAAATATTAATTAGAGAACCGCCGCCTGCCTTTTGCATTTCTGGAATTACATACTTCATTCCAAGGACACAACCGTTCAAGTTAATATCCATCACTTTATTCCACTCAGCCATTTCCATTTGTGCCATCGTTTTTGGACTTGCAATACCAGCATTATTAACTAAAATATCTACTTTTCCATACGCATCAACTGCAGTCTGAATGACGTTCTTCCACTCATCCTCTGAAACAACATTGTGCTTCAAGCCAATCGCTTCCCCGCCGCTTGCTTTGATTTCATTGATTACTTCCTGCAGCACATCATCTTTAATATCCGTCGCAACAACCTTCGCTCCTTCTTTCGCAAAAAGCTTCGCTTCAGCTGCTCCCATCCCTAATGCTGCACCTGTAATAATCGCTACTTTACCAGATAAACGTCCCATTATAATCTCCCTTTCATATAGAAAACTCAGATACTTATTTTTCAAAAAATTAATTATAAAATTGTTACCTAGGATAATGTCATTATACATAAATATATCAATTTTGTGAAGTTATGTACATCGTGTCAACAAAATAATTGCCTGATTATTTTTAAGAAATCCTTAAAACGCTGTCACAACTCTATAGGTTTATTCGTCTTGAGATATGAAAAATCCATTAGGAGGTTATCCTATGAAGCAAATATGGGATATTGTCATTGTTGGCGGAGGATTAGCAGGCTATGTGGCAGCCAATTATTTAACGAATACCAATCTATCTATTTTAATTTTAGAAAAAGGAAAAAGTGCTGGCGGAAGGGCTAGAACAAACAACATGAATGGACAGTATTTCAATCTTGGCCCGCATGCCCTTTATAAAAAAGGAAAAGCCAGGTACATTCTCGAAGACTTAGGTATTCATCTTAATGGGAAAACACCCAATCTAGGCGGCACCCTAATTGAAAACAATATTGAATACGCTGCCCCATTTACCCCTTTGGGAATATTTACAACACGTTTATTACATTCGAAAGAACGAATGGAGTGGATTACTGTTCTATGGAAAGTGATGAGTATAGATCCTGAAAAATTAGCCAAGCAAACTTTCCAGCAATGGGTTAATCAAATAACCCAATCTAAAACCATTGAGTCCTTACTATTCACTCTTGGCAGACTAGCTACCTATTGTCATGCACCTGAAAGAATGAGCGCAAAAGTAATGGCATTGCACTTAAAAAACGCAATGGGAGGCGTCCTTTATTTAGATGGCGGCTGGCAAACGATCGTAGACCAGCTACACAATAAAGCAATTGTCTCCGGTGTACATGTTCAGCCTCATACTCTTGTTAAACAAATTGAGCGTGACCGCCAACAGGACCCATTTAAATTCGTTCTATCGAGTGGCGAAGAAATCCTTGGGAAATATGTGATTTGTACATCTGGTCCACACGAACTTATTCATATGCTAGGGAAAAAAGCGAGCCTTCCGATTAGAGACTTTTTTGCTCAAATAACACCTATAAAAGGGGCGACATTAGACGTTGCTTTATCACAGCTTCCTAATCCAAAGAAATTGTTTGCAATGGGGATCACAGAACCTCTCTATTATTCTGTTCATTCAACTTACGCCTGCCTCTCTGACCATACAAAGAATGCTATTCTTCATGTATTTAAATATCATCATCCGGAAGAAATTATTGATGGACCCCGTGTTAAAAACAAGCTTGAACAATTTTTAGATGGACTGCAGCCAGATTGGCAGCAACATGTCATTTCCCGACGCTTTATCCCCGATATTACGGTGAATCAACGCTTGCCACAAATAGGAGATGAGCTTAAGCTGCAACGTTCTAAAACAGAAATTCCGGGATTATATATAGCAGGAGACTGGGCTTCTCCCCACTGGATATTAGCAGATGGAGCTGTCAGCAGCGGCAAACAGGCAGCTGAAGAAATTATTTTAAACGAAGAGAGGAAAAATAGTGCAAATTACGACGGAAGAGTACCAGCTATTTAGACCATTGTTATTCTCATTAGGTTATCGAATGTTAGGATCAGTAGCTGAAACAGAGGACCTTATCCAAGAAACCTTTCTAAAAGCTTATCAATTAAGGGACGATACTATTCAGAATAAAAAAGCCTATCTATGTAAAATGATGACGAACCTCTGTCTTGACTTATTGAAGTCTGCACGTTACAAACGAGAACACTATGTCGGACCTTGGAATCCCGAACCATTATTACTTGAGAAATTACATGCCTTCGACCCATCAGAAATGATTATTCAAAAAGAAGGTTTGAGTATAGCCTATTTGCGAATGATGGAGCATTTAACACCTGATGAACGTGCTGTCCTCCTTTTAAGAGAGGCACTTGATCTTACATATTCTGAAATTTCCGCCATTATTGAAAAGAAGGAAGAAAATTGCAGAAAGGTTTTTAGCAGAGCGAAGAAAAAAATCGCTCTTGCAGAAGGGGAAAGCTTAAACTACGAAAAGAACAAGTCAATGATTACCCGCTTTATCCAAGCGTTTCAAACACAAAACATGGATGACTTATTAGATCTATTATCTGAAAATGTCACGCTATACTCTGATGGCGGAGGGAAGGTCCATGCTGCTATTCATCCAATTGTATCTGTTCCAAAAGTTTTAGCCCTATTATACGGAGTCATTAAAAAGGCTCCTGATGACTTTTATTTTGAAGTGAAAAGTGTTAACTGCCAGCCAGCCATTATAATATACATGAATGGCAAACTTCAAAGCATCCTTAGTTTTGATATTCGGAAGGAAAAAATAAATGAAATTTATATAACAATGAATCCTCAAAAATTACCCATCGTTTAAAAATACGATAGCGTTCAGGAAAAAAGGCAAATTAAATTGTCCCTAAAAGGCTCCTATAAAGCCTCCTAGGGACAATTGTTTTTTTCTCATTATATATTTCTATTCCAAAGAATGAATTAACTATAAACTAATTCTTTTTCGCTTGCTTCACTTAAACCAAGCGTCTGTGCTGTTGATCGATGAATGTCTTGGAAAAGCTCCGGGTTCTCCGTTAGTGACACACCATAAGAAGGAATCATTTCTTTTATCTTCGCTTCCCACTTAAACATATGCTCTGGGAAGCATCTTTCTAATACCTCCAGCATCACGTGTACCGCGGTAGATGCACCTGGGGAAGCACCAAGTAATGCTGCTACCGAGCCGTCAGCAGCACTAACCACTTCTGTGCCAAATTGAAGTGTTCCTTTGCCCGCATCTGTATCTTTAATGACCTGCACACGCTGGCCTGCAACAACAATATCCCAATCCTCAAGCTTCGCATTTGGAATAAACTCGCGTAATTCTTCCAAGCGCTTTTCATTTGATAGCATAACTTGCTGGATCAGATATTTAGTCAGTGCCATCTCTTTTACACCTGCAGCCAGCATCGTGATGACATTATTCGGTTTTACGGAACCGATCAAATCTAAATTTGAACCGGTTTTTAGGAACTTTGGCGTAAAGCCGGCAAATGGTCCAAACAGCAATGATTTTTTGTTGTCGATAAATCTTGTGTCCAAATGCGGCACAGACATTGGAGGAGCACCAACTTTTGCTTTCCCGTATACTTTTGCATGATGCTTCTCAATTACTTCCGGATTGTTACATACCATAAATAAGCCGCTTACTGGGAATCCGCCAATATGCTTTGATTCGGGTATACCGGTTTTTTGCAGTAAAGGTAGACTTCCGCCCCCACCGCCAATAAAGACGAATTTAGCTGTATGCGTTTCGGTATTGCCGCCATTGATATCACGGACTTTTACTTCCCACAAACCGTCGTTCGTACGTTTAAGATCCTCCACACTATGCTTGTAGTTGATCTCCACATTATTTCTCATTAAGTGGTCAAACAGCATACGTGTTAACGCGCCAAAATTGACATCCGTTCCAGAGTCGATTTTTGTTGCCGCAATCTGTTCATTCGATGGACGGCCTTCCATAATAAGCGGTATCCAATCCTTCAGTTTTTCAGGATCATCTGAAATTTCCATTCCTTGAAACAGAGGATTTTTTGACAGCGCTTCCAACCTTTTTTTCAAATATGCTACATTTTCTTCCCCTTGAACTAAACTCATATGAGGGATTGCCCTGATAAAGTCTTGCGGATTACGAATCAGATTGTTGTTAACAAGATAAGCCCAATACTGTCTTGAAAGCTGAAACTGTTCATTCACCTTTATCGCTTTGCTAATATCTATCGATCCGTCTGGCTTTTCGGATGTATAGTTAAGCTCGCACAGTGCTGCATGACCTGTCCCCGCGTTATTCCATTCATTCGAGCTTTCTTCCCCTGCATTTGCAAGTTTTTCAAACACTTTAATTTCCCATTCCGGTGCTAACTCTTTCAGTAAAGATCCTAAAGTTGCGCTCATAATTCCGGCACCAATTAAGATAACGTCTGTTTTGTTCTGTACGCTGCTCATAATAACCTTCCTTATCCGCTATATTCGCCAAAAAACGTAGGCATTGCTGCATAGGTGGCAACTAATTTGGGAGCCACTTAGGAACACACCTTCTCTGTATTAATTATTTAACTACCTCATAGTCTATTATAATTATTAATAGATTAAAATATCTACTAATTTCTGATAATAATAAACTATTTAAATTTGGTAAAAAGGTGGGCAGCCTTTCCATTTGTGAAAAACAGGAATATTAAGAGATGAATATATAAATGATATAACTAGTAACCATTCCAAATTGAAATATTAAGAAAATACTTTTATTTTCCATTTAATAGTAATTCTTGTTATTTTATGAAACTACTAAGTAGTTTTACACGTATTACATCATGTTCGTGAATAAGTGGTTTTTAAATAAAGCTCTATTAATTGCAAGCATTATTAATAGTGTATCACGCTGGAGAGAAAGAATAATGGAATGAAAAGTGCATCTTAAAATTTTGAAAAGGCATTCGTATGCAGGATAAAGAGAAGGCTGGTGAAATTCAGCAATAAACAACTAAATATAATAAAAATAGTTTTCTAATAAAGCAGTTCAAATGAATCTAGATAAAACCATCATTATTCTTATTATCTTCAACATTCTAAAAAACCATTTAATCAAATCAAATGTTAATTTTACATAACTGAAGGAGGAACACTCGTGAGAAACATTTGGAAAAAATCATTAGCCGTTGCTGCATCTGCTATACTAGTTGTCCCATCGATAGCTAACGCTGCTGAAAATAATCTGGATTACAACAGTATTGCAGCGAGCAAAGATGCCATCGTAAAAAACTTAGCTAAATCTGAAGCAGAGCTAAAACTCGAATCATATAAAAATAACAAAAAAAGTAATGAAACCCTTGATGTAGACACATTAATCATTAAATATAACAAGTCTATCCCAAGAAACATTCATAAAAAAGCAGGAACTCAAGTTATTAATTCGTTTCCTGCACTTGGCTATGATGTTGTCTATGTTCCGAAAAAACGTAAATTAAGCGATGTCTTAAAAACTTATAAGAAGCAAGCAGAAATTACATCCATTACCCCGAGTGTCAAATATAAAAAATTTGGTGAAGTTGATCCAAAAAAAAATAAAATGTATCATTTGCAAATATTAAATATTGATAAGGCTTTAAAATATGCTGGAAAGCATCAAGTAACGGTTGCTGTCATTGATGCTGGTGTTAACTATCGACACCCTGATTTATCAGCACAAGTTGTAACACCTTATAATGCAGCAGCACCAGCGAAATCAAGCATTCCTGATCTTCACGGTACACATGTAGCTGGAATCATTGCAGCAACAGCTAATAATGGCATTGGTGGACACGGAGTGAATCCGAATGCAAAAATCTTGCCAATTGATGTTTTTGGTGGACAACCATTTGCAAATGATTACATAATTGCCCAAGGCATTTTGCATGCGATCGAGAAAAAAGTAGATGTCATTAATATGAGCCTTGGTGGTCCTTCTAGTTCACCAATTACTGCTGATGCTGTCCAAAAAGCAATTGATGCTGGTATTACGGTTGTGGCAGCAGCTGGAAATGAATATACTGATGAGTATTCCTATCCTGCAGCTTATCCAGGTGTAATTAGTGTAGGAAATATTAATAGTAAGAAACAGCTGTCTGAGTCATCTAACTATGGCCCTAGTGTAGATATTGTTGCTCCTGGTGAAGATATTTATAGTTCTGCTTATACAGACAGTAAGCCCAATACCTTCATGGAATTAACTGGAACATCAATGGCTTCTCCTGTCATAGCTGGTACTGTTTCACTATTAAAATCGAAATATCCGAATTTAACACCATATGAAATTGAATATATTATTGAAAATACGGCAACTGATTTAGGTGAAAATGGGTATGATCCTATATTTGCAAACGGATTAATCAACCCTGTTGCAGCTTTACAATTTGATATAAAAAAGCTTCCTAAGTATAAAAAGCTGAAAGGCAATGAACAAATTAATGCAGCAAAGCCTCTGAAAGAGCAAGGTGAAAATATTGAAAAAGGAAAATTAACTGCACAAGAGGAATCACATTATTATAAAATCCCTGTTAAAAACGGGCAGCATGTTCAAACCGTATTAGATGCCGCTAAAAATTATGACTACAAAATGGATCTTTATTTTTATCCTAAAGGCTCTGAGGCAAAAACTGTCGAGCCAATAAAAGTGAATAGGGCCAAAGCAGGTGAGCAAGAAGCATACATATTTAGTGCAGAGAATGAAGGTACTTTAGTCATCGGTGTTACTGATGGGAACGGAAATTATAGTAAATCAGGTAAATCAACATATACCTTTAAGGCGGAGAAATTCGCCCAATTAATACCAAATTCTAATTCAATCGAAAATCCTATCGCAGTAAGAGCATTCCCTTACTCTTCTAAGCAGGAAAAAAATGAACCATTAACACTTTATAACACAGACAATATGCCTGATTATGATTACTTTGCTTTCGAAGTTACTGAACCAACCATATTATCAACATCATTAGATGGCATACCTGGTGTAAATTCTTCCCTTTTTGTTTCTATGCTTAACGCTGAAGAAACAGAGCCCATTTTACTCGCAAATGCCGAAGATAACGGGATAGGAAATGAAAAACATCTTTCATTCCAAGCTGAGCCTGGAGTTAAGTACTTATTATCAGTATCAAATGAGAATATGCTAGACTTTGATTTTGATATGGGCTCTCTTTTAGGTGAGGGATTGGGTATAGAAGGAACAGAAGAAGAAATTTCTTTTGACTATAATGCTTACCCTTATAATTTAGAAATTGAACAAGTTCAGCTTCCTCAGGATGAAGATGGTCTACCATTAAATATGGAGGAACAAGATACTGCTGATCAGGCAAACAAGATCGATGAGCTATTGAGCGAAGAGGATGATTTCTTTTCTGAAATACAAACTGAGGCTATTCGTAAAAATGCAATTCCACTAACAGAAAAAGAGCAAAAAGGATTTTTCCAAATTTCCGGGGATAAGGACTATTATTCCATTAACCCTTCTGAAGATTCCATTTATAGTCTATTTGCACAAAATGGATCTGGTCAACAAATAAATACGACAATTTATGAGTATGATTCTGAATCAAAAATGCTAATACCTTATCAAGGTATGTCAAGTGGAGGAGGCCTTCTTGACTTATTAGGAATGGCAGGCACTCCATCTCCATATGTTGCCTTAAAAAAAGATACACAGTATTTCATTGAACTAGAAAATATTACAGGTAGTATTTCTGCTGATCCTTATAAACTATCAATTAAGAAGGTAACGAACTCCCCTGAAAAGGATTTAGACAATAACAGCATCGAAAATGCAGTCGCCATTCAGCAGGGAAAAGTTTATGATAACTACTTCATTTATGAAGGGGATACAGATTTTTATTATTATAAACATACAGGTAAAGATCAAATTATTGATTTAAAAATTTTAGAGAAAAAATTATCTGCTCAAGAATTAAATAAATTGCCTAAAGACCTGCTAAATGAGCATATATTCTCGGGTTTACTAATTGAAGATACAGACGGAAACAAAAAAATTGATAATAATGAGATTAAAGCAGCCGTTCCTTTTGGAGCAAGTATATTTAATCTTTCTCCCGGGGACATTGAAGCATCCTTTAAAGCCAAAAAAGGGAATGGTTATTTCATCGTTATCGAATCCATGTTCTCTTCCTTAAACCTTAAACCTTATCAAGTTAAGTTAGTTGGCTTAAAAGATCAATTAATTGATGAGGATGGAAAAGTGACAAATCATATTCCCGAAAAGCCATTAAAATTGAAAAAAATTAACAATACTAAATTTGAAGGCCAAGGATATATGAATGCCGGTGTTCCATTTGGCGATATCGATCATTTCGTCCTAGACTTAAACAAGAAATCTAGAGTCTCAATGGTTCTTAATATGGAAAGTTCACTTGATGGAGTATTGAAAATCTTTAACTCAAAAGGCAAATTGATTAAGGGCTTTGACCAATATGGAGCAAATGACCAAGAATTAGCAAACGTAGAATTAGAAAAAGGCAAATATTATATCGAAGTTAGTGAAGCTTTCGGAAAAGCAAGCACATCTCCATATAAGCTTACAGTTACATTAAAATAATCACCTGCCAGTTTTCAAGGTGAATTTCAAGAAATCGGCGCATGCGCCGATTTCTTTACTAGATATATGAAGAGGAGCGAATAGGAGATGCCAATCGCTCTTGGGCTTTAGTTTAATAGTTTTCTCTTATCAGTTATTGCTTAGAACATTTTAAAATGCGTCCATTTGAGTATCTTGATTCGATAGGTGTCCTAGATCGAAATTTTCTAGTTGCACATAGTAACACTGGAAGTTGGCAAAAAGGCAGACATGATCTTAATTAACATCGATCAGCCTCATATTCAGCCTACGCATCATTTGTTAAACAACCTCATCGAATCTGTTAACAGCAATGATATAATGGATTGTATAGTTGATGGTAAATAATAATTGAGGTCTTATACATGTTCACAAATTTATTTCTTTTTAGCATTGTCATATGTTCCAATTTAATTATTGGTGTTTTATTAGGAATGACCGGAATTTCCGGATTTCTGCTCCCTTTAATTTATGTAGGTTTTTTAGGGATGCCTTTGCATGATTCTCTTGCACTAAGCTTCTTATCCTTTGCTGTTTCGGGCATAATTGGTGCCTATTCCTATTGGAAATCCAAAAACATGGATTTAAAACTTGCCTTATTCCTGAGCATCGGAAGCCTTCCAGGAGCGCTTCTAGGTGTGCAAATCAATGTGTTAATCTCAGATTTCCTTGCAGAGCTTCTTCTCTATCTATTTATTCTGCTAGCTGGATTATCTATTCTATTTAAGAAAAACAATGAAAATACGATTACAAAGCAATCCATTCTATTAAATCATTCATTTATTGTTATTCTGCTTGGATTTCTAACAGCGGTAATTTGCGCACTAACAGGTGCAGGCGGTCCGATCTTATTAGTACCATTGCTAGTTAGCCTTGGAGTCAATATTCGGGTGGCAGTTGGGGTAAGTCTATTAAATTCCGTAGTCATTGCTATCCCATCTATATTCGGCTACTTTGCCCATGCCAATATGGAAACCACCACCCCATTAATTGCTGCTAGTTTACTTGGGACAATTATCGGCATACTCACTGGTGCTCGCCTCGCAAATAAAGTACCGATTCATCATTTAAAAATAATGATTGCTGTCATAACCATCCTCTCTTCCGTTTACATGCTGGTTATGCTAAAAGTGGGGGCCTGATCCCCACTCTTTTTTATATAAAAGGCAACCTTTAGATAATTAATCTCGACCGGCCTTTTAGGTAAGTAACCATCCTCCGCATCAACGTTTTATGTACATTCTCATTTTTTGCCTTCCCCATAGCAAAGGTTAAATTTAAAAAAGCACAGTGGCTTGAGAACATCCACTGTACTTCATTTTTATAAGCGTCATCTACATTTCCAGCCCCTGATAAAACCAGCACGATAAGCCGCACCGATATGACAATCGACGTGCGGCTTTTTTCTATATTAAAGAGGCCCATTCGCAATAAATCAGCACATGATCATGCTCATTATTATTCGGAGCTATCCTCACTCACTCTGCGCATGAACTCTTCCGCTGCACTGTAGCCTTGCTGCTTCAAATACCAATTATTTGCCGCTGCTTCAATTAACCCAGCCACATCTCTTCCAGGCTGCAGCTGAATTTCAATAGATGGAATTTTAACCCCCATGTAGTCTGTATAATGAAACTTCTGATCCAATTCATTATACAGGGCATCTTTTTCCCATCTCGTCAAATGGATATCAAGGGCTATTCGTGTTTCATCTTGAAAAGCCTTGCGTCCGTACAATCGAACTACATTCAGCAAGCCAATACTTCGAAGCGCCAAAAATTCCTTGGTTTTCTCATCATGAGTACCCAAGATTGTTTGTTGACTGAGCTTCTTTAGGACAACGATGTCATCAGCAACAAGACGGTGTCCACGCCGAATTAATGTGTGTGCCGTTTCACTTTTCCCTACCCCCGAGTTCCCGCGAAGTAAGATTCCAATGCCAGACACATTCATACAAACTCCATGTACGGCAATTTCTGGAGCTAATTCCTTTAATAAATACGCATCTAATCTAGGAATAAACTCTGAAGTGGCCTCAGATCTTTTTGCCACTAACAAAGGAATACCCTGTTCTACACAATGGTGAGTTAAATAAGTAAGATCATCGTCACCAGCAGTTACAATAAAGCATGGAGGGTGATAATGAACAATGTTTCCTATTCGGACTTTACGTTCTTCTTTACTTAATTTATGCAGATAAGTAATTTCCTTTTTTCCTAGAATCTGAACTCGTTCTGTTGGAAAAAAATCAAAATGGCCTACAAATTCCAATCCCGGGCGGTGCACACGCGACTGTGTTATTTTTTTTTGAAGCTGGCTTTGACCAGCTATTACTTTCAAGGAAAACTCGCGGGCCAATTTTTCAACGGTTATCTTTTTCAAGCTCTTTCACCGTCCTAAACATTCTTCTATAGTTGAATTATACTGAAGAGTAATGGAAACGTCATCCATTTACCCATCTCTAAAAGACTGTATTATATTCCCCAAAGATTTATTACTAAAAGAGAATGTCCTATTCATTGGTCCATTTAGGAAAAAACTAAGCATTGACAGGCACTGGTGGTGGATTAAATAACTGGATCACGGAAAGATTAATCTATATTTTTGCAGATTGCCATTCCCCTGATTTAACTAAAACAGATGGTGAAAACACAAATACTTGGCTAAATGAGAATGATATATTGTATTTTACAATTACTTTTCTCTTGCCTTTTAGTAGAAGAGATTAGATTAAACGAGTACATAGGTTGTAAAATTACTATTTAATTAAAATAATTATTGCATTTATGTTGACATTAATAATTAAGCCTATATAATAATTAATATAAACAAGAAATTGTTATAGATAGATAACTTTTCTCAGTACCCTATGAACAACTATCTATACTATTAAAAACACTTTAGGAGGAATTTTTACTATGTCACTTATCGGATCAGAGGTTAAACCATTTAACGCACACGCATATAGAAATGGAGAATTTTTAGAGGTTTCAGAGGCAGATTTCAAAGGTCAGTGGAGTGTTGTTTGTTTTTATCCAGCAGACTTTACATTTGTTTGTCCAACAGAGCTTGAAGACCTTCAAGAACAATACCCAGCACTTCAAGAACTTGGAGTTGAAGTATTCTCTGTTTCTAGAGATTCTCATTTTACACATAAAGCATGGCACGATTCATCTGAAGCAATCGGCAAAATTACTTATACAATGATCGGTGACCCAGCACATGTTATTTCCCGTAACTTTGACGTATTAGTTGAAGAACTAGGACAAGCAGATCGCGGTACTTTCATCATCGATCCAGATGGTGTTATCCAAGCTGTTGAAATTAATGCAGATGGGATTGGCCGTGACGCAAGCACACTAATTAACAAAATTAAAGCAGCACAATATGTTCGCAACAATCCAGGTGAAGTTTGCCCGGCAAAATGGAAAGAAGGCTCAGCAACACTTAAGCCAAGCCTTGACCTTGTAGGCAAAATTTAAGGAGAAGATTCAAATGATACTAGACGCTGATATTAAAGCACAACTCGATCAATATCTTCAATTGCTTGAAAACGATATCCTGCTCAAAGTCAGTGCTGGAACTGATGAATTATCAAAGGACATGTTAGCCTTAGTTGATGAACTAGCAACGATGTCATCAAAAATCAAGGTTGAAAATACAACATTAGAAAGAACACCTAGCTTTAGTGTCAATCGCATTGGCGAGGACACTGGGGTAACGTTTGCTGGGATTCCTCTTGGACATGAGTTCACATCTCTTGTACTTGCTTTATTGCAGGTGAGCGGAAGAGCGCCTAAAGTCGATCAGAAAGTCATCGATCAAGTAAAGGCGATCAAGGGTGAATACCACTTCGAAACTTACGTTAGCTTAAGCTGCCATAACTGCCCAGATGTTGTACAAGCATTGAACGTAATGAGTGTACTAAACCCTGGCATCACACATACAATGATTGACGGTGCAGCCTTCAAAGAAGAAGTAGAAAGCAAAAACGTTATGGCAGTACCAACTGTTTTACTAGATGGTGAAGCATTTGGCAGCGGTCGTATGTCATTAGAGGAAATTCTTGCAAAAATGGGAAGCACGCAGGACCCTTCCGAATTCTCTGACAAGGATCCGTTTGATGTCCTTGTTATTGGGGGCGGACCATCCGGCGCTAGCGCAGCAGTCTATGCAGCACGTAAAGGCATTCGTACAGGGATTGTCGCAGAACGCTTTGGCGGCCAGATTATGGATACGGTAGGCATTGAGAACTTTATTAGTGTGAAATATACTGAAGGTCCAAAGCTTGCAGCAAGCCTTGAAGAGCATGTAAAAGAGTATGACATCGATGTCATGAATTTACAGCGTGCGAAACGTTTAGAAAAGAAAGACCTTATTGAAGTAGAACTAGAAAGCGGTGCTGTTCTTAAAAGTAAAGCTGTTATCCTATCAACAGGTGCTCGCTGGCGTAATGTTGGCGTTCCAGGTGAAGCAGAATTTAAGAACAAAGGTGTGGCTTATTGCCCACATTGTGACGGCCCGTTATTCGAAGGAAAAGATGTTGCTGTTATTGGCGGCGGAAATTCCGGTATTGAGGCAGCCATTGATCTTGCAGGCATTGTAAAACATGTTACTGTGATCGAATTTGCACCAGAGCTTAAGGCTGATTCTGTATTACAAGAACGCCTTAACAGCCTTCCTAACGTAACAGTCATTAAAAATGCACAAACTAAAGAAATTACTGGTACCGATAAGGTGAACGGAATTACTTATATTGACCGTGCGACAGAAGAAGAACATCATGTTGAATTACAAGGTGTATTCGTTCAAATCGGTCTTGTTCCAAGTACCGAGTGGTTAGGCGATACGGTTGAACGCACTAGAATCGGTGAGATTGTTGTAGATAAGCGTGGAGCAACTAGTCTTCCTGGAGTATTTGCTGCTGGAGACTGTACAGATAGCGCGTACAAACAAATCATTATTTCGATGGGATCAGGTGCTACAGCAGCTTTAGGCGCATTTGATTATCTAATTCGAAACTAATAGAATACAAGCTAGAGAGAACACGTCACTTGTGGCATGTTCTCTCTAGCTTATTTATTTTTACGGCCAAAATAAACCGCTGTTCTTTATATTCATAATTACGATGATTATCAACCTAACTTATCGATAAATTGAATTGCCTTGTAACATAAAAAATAGTTATATTAAAGGGTAAGACTGCCTGGAAACCTCTAGGCATTTTTTTCTGCACTATTATTTATATCTAATCTATTGGGACGTTCTCATTATGGTTATCTGATAGACTGTTTCCATAGATTCTATAAAGGGGAGAGTTACATTCCATGAATCTTTATACTAAAGTCTTCAAAGAGTATTGGAACCCATACATCGCCATCGGTATTGCTGGCCTTGTCAGTGCTTTGTATTTCGGGATTACAGGTACGGTTTGGGCGGTTACCGGGGAATTTACCAGATTCGGCGGACATATTTTAGAGTGGTTTGGGATTGATGTATCGCAATGGGCATATTTCCAACTAGTTGGACTCGAAGGAAATCCGATTAGCCGCACAGATGGCTGGATTGTCATTGGGATGCTTATTGGCGCAATGATTTCTATTCTATTAAGCAGCAGCTTTAAAATTCGAATACCAAAACAAAAGAGAAGACTCTTTCAAGGATTTATTGGGGGAATCATCGCAGGATTTGGTGCACGTCTTGCTCTTGGCTGCAATTTAGCGGCTTTTTTCACGGGTGTACCTCAATTTTCATTCCATGCATGGATCTTTATGTTGACCACGGCTATCGGAACCTTCTTTGGCGTTAAAGTTGTGAGTACGAAATGGTGGCGCGGAAAACCGACCATGATAAAAGGCCGGATTAGCCCAGCTGGAACAGCCGATGTCAAGAAAAGGAATATCCAGCCAATTGTAGGCCTCATTTTTGCCATTCTATACCTGGCAATCATTTTTTACTTTTTCGCAATAGGCAAAAGCCTTCTTGCGGTTGCTTGTATCGCAGGAGCCCTGTTTGGTATACTCATTGAACGCGGGCAAATTTGTTTCACCTCTGCTTTTCGCGATTTATGGATCAGCGGCCGTGCCGTGATGTCAAAAGCAATTGCGGTTGGAATGATGATCAGTGTTGTCATTACATTTTTCTATATTCAAAGCGGCTCTCTGGCCCTTATCAAAGTAGCAGCGCCAAGCACGGCGATTGGCGGCCTCCTCTTTGGGTTTGGCATTGTACTTGCTGGTGGCTGTGAAACGGGAATGATGTATCGGGCAATGGAAGGCCAATTATTATATTGGGTAGTCGGCGCTGGCAACATTATTGGAGCAACAGTGCTAGCCTATGGCTGGGATCATCTCGGCATCTACCATGCCCTTGTGGAAAATTGGCCGAAAGTTAATTTAATTGAACAATGGGGACCGATGGGAGCCTTATTTGGAACAATGGCCATGCTGGCTGCCTGGCTTTTATTCTCAAATTGGTGGGAAAAACGATTCCGTTACGGAACAGGAATCAAACAGCCAAAAACGGAACGGATGTCTCACGTTACCAAGGAGGTATAATTCATGTCCCAGATAATAGATGTCAACTACACATTAGATATTCGCGGTGAACCTTGACCATATCCTGTTATTTATGCGCTGGATGCGCTAAAAACTATGAAAATTGGAGAGATCCTTCAAGTTATTGCGGATTGTCCACAATCTTTTCGCAGTGTGCCGGAAGAAGCCGTCAAACACGGATACCAGCTCCTAGCAGAGCCCGAGAAATTTGGGCAGGATATTTATTTTTATATTAAAGTCGTTCAATAAACAACATCTAAAGTACCCGGTTAAAGTAGAAATGCCTCAAGTCTACTTAACGGGTACTTTTTTTACAGCCATATACATATTTAATTAACTTCTGAAGCTTTTCACCAATTGGTCCATAACCCATGTCGTTCTGGCACCAGTCACTCCTGTGCTCGGGACCTGACTAAATCCCATTGTTAAGTCCGCAACAATTCTTTCAACAAGGGGTTGATGCACATGTTGAAGTGCTGGAAAATCCCATTTCTCGGTTCCTCTTTCTGTAGTTAACAAAACAGGACTTTGACCAAAAGTAGAAAAGATTATTTTCCCTGTACTGCCAATGATCTCATTTATATCAACATCCTCATAAGCAGAAAAGCACCAAGATCCAACACCATGGACGCCAGATTCAAATTGATAGGTACCTGTTACAATATCCTCAGCCCGATAGTAGCCTGCTTGATTTGAAGCAAAGCCTTGCACATCCTTTATAGGCCCTAGTATAAAGTCTAATATATCAAGTGTATGGCAGCCTAAATCAAAAAACAGCCCTCCGCCAGATAATTCAGGCTGGATTCTCCATGGGGGACTTTGGCTGTTCCTTAGATCTTCGGCAGCCTTTTGATAGTGTGTGGTTGAAACGAAACGGACTTCACCAATCTCCTTACTTTCTAATAACTCTTTAATCTTAATAAATTTCGGCTGTGCTCTCCGGTAATAGGCAACATATAATGGAACGCCTGCAGCCTTGCAGGTAGCAATCATTTCATTGCATTCTGCAAAATCAAGCGCCATTGGTTTTTCTACATATACAGGCTTTCCGGCCTTTGCTGCTTTAATTGTATATTCCTTATGTGAGCTAGGTGGTGTCGCAATATAGATTGCGTCGACTTCTGGATCATTAATGAGCGCATCCGCACCATCATACCATTTCCGCACCAGATGCCTTTTTGCATAATCTTCCGCAAGCTTTCCCGTTCTCCTCATAACAGCCACCAGCTCAGAGTTTGCAGCCTTTTGAAATGCGGGTCCGCTTTTCACTTCCGTGACATCACCGCAGCCAATCATTCCCCAACGGACTTTTGCCAGCTCCATTGTCCTAGCCTCCTTTTCTATGTTACAGCCCATTTGAGTCTGATCTTAGCTAGAACAGTTTCCTCCATTAGTATCAATGACTTCTTTATACCAATAATAGCTTTTCTTCTTTATTCGGCGGAGATCGTGATTTCCTTCCTCATGCTGATTCACATAGACGAAACCGTAGCGCTTTTGGAAGCCATTTAACCAGCTTAGCAGATCCGTGAAGGACCACACGCAATAACCGAATAGATCCGCTCCATCTGAAATGACTTCTTGAATAGCAAGGATATGGGAGCGAAGATACTCAATCCGGTAATCATCATGAATGACATCTCCCTGTTCAACCTGATCATATTCACCCAATCCATTTTCACTAATCAATATCGGCAAATCATAACGGCTAGTTATTCTGCGTAATGCAATTCGTAAACCTTGAGGATCAATATTCCAATCCCAATTCGTCCTCTCCACGTTGGGATTCGCTGTCGTTTTAAATAATCCAGGTATTCCCGAATCCTTTGATGTCCCTTTTTCACCGGTTGTATTCATTTTCCCGGCGTCAACTCCACCTTCTAAAGGATTGCTTTCATAAGTTGTTGACTGATAATAGTTTACTCCCATAAAGTCTGGCTTGCCCTCTTGCAATAATTCAAAATCACCTTCTTCAATACTAGGTGCAGACCCCTTTTCCTCCAAATAGCTCCATGCCATTTTCGGATATTTCCCCCATGCATATATGTCCATCCACCAAGAACTATTTAACTCCTCTGCATTTTCAGCCGCTAGGATATCTATCGGATTCGATGATGCCGCATATGCAGGTGAATAGGCAAAGCTAGGGCCTATTTCTCCATCAGGAACATATTTGCGAAATTCCTTAATGACGCTGGCATTAGCAAGATTGGCATGATGATTGACCTGGTAAAATAACTTTTCATCTTTCATCCCCGGCGGATGTGTGGCATGAAGATATCCGTGACTTGTGAAAATGTTTTGTTCATTTAAGCTAACCCAATATTTCACACGATTACCAAAGCGCTTAAATAATTCAACACTATAATTTGTAAAATCCTCAATAATTCTTCTGGATTCCCATCCACCATATTCTTCTTGAAGCAACTGTGGCAAATCCCAATGATATAGAGTCAAGATTGGTTCAATGTCATATTTGATTAATTCATTAATTAAATGATCGTAAAACTCTATTCCTTTTTCATTTACATTCCCACGTCCATTAGGAAAAATCCGGGTCCAGGCGACAGAAAAACGATAGGCTTTTAACCCCATTTCCGCCATCAATGCTACATCTTCCCGATAACGATAATAGTGATCTACAGCGACATCCCCTGTTGTCCCCTTATATGTCTTTCCCGGGATCCGGACAAACTGATCCCAATTAGAAATCCCCTTTCCAGCCTTATCCCACGCACCCTCCACTTGGTAAGCAGCAGATGCTGCTCCCCACAAAAAATCTTTAGGAAAACATTTTAGTGTTTGATGAATCATTTCACACGCCCCTTAATCATTAAGAATGGCCTCTCTTTTTTCATCTGCAGATTGCCTTTGCAAGAAATGGTATAGTGCGCCAATTAGATTGGAGTCATTGCCAAACTGGCATCTTTCAACCTGAATCGTTAAGTCATTTTGGCTGCGCTTCATCTGAAATAGAATTTCATTAATCTGTTCAATAAACCCTTCGCGGCTGCTGATGGCTCCGCCAATCAAAATCTTCTCCGGATCGAGCATATACTGCAAATTATAAATCCCAACAGCCAGTCGTTTCATGAACTTGTCTATTTCACTCTTAACTTCTGCATCCCCATTTTCTGCTAATTCGAACACCTTTTTGCCATTAAGGCTATCTGGGTCCATACCTTTTCGCTTGGCTACTTTATTAATTAATCCCCCAACCGCAGCTAAGGAGCTTAACGTCTCTCCTTCAGAATTTTCGAGGTAATCTTCCATAATCATATAGCCAAATTCTCCACAAAATTGATTTTTCCCATGACGAATATTTTTGTTAAGAACCACTGCGCCCCCGATGCCGGTGCCAATCACTAGACATAGGTAATCCATTACATCCTTTGCAGCACCAATCCACCCTTCTGCTAATGCAGCACAGTTTGCATCATTTTCCATTTCAACCGTTAGCTGTATTCTTTCCTGAAGAAGTTCTTTAATATTCGGCCCATGGATATAAGGAAGTGCACTTAGTCCAGCAATATATCCTGTTTCAACATTTACAGCACCTGGCATACTAATTGCCAATCCTTTTAAATCATGAATTTTTTGATACTGCTTTACAATAAAATGTACTTGTTCCACAAACAATTCAAGACTCTCTTTTGGAGCAGGAATAGAGGATTTTTCTATAAACTCCCCAGATTCATTCATAAGGGCGTATTTAATAGAGGAACCTCCAACATCTAGAACCGCATAGTAATTCACCAAACAACCTCCTATCAACCCTTTAAAGCGGAATATCTATCAACGAGGCCTTACTACTATTAAAACTTTTCACTGTTTTGTTCCGCATGACTCACGGATAATTAATTCGGAGTCAATTAATACAGGCTTTAGTTGTGACTCTCCATTTATTAAGTCATTCAGCATATATGCTGATAATTTTCCAAATTTCTCTTTATCTTGTTTAACTGAAGTAAGTTTTGGGTCACTATAGCGGCAGGCAGCAATATCGTCACATCCGATTATGCGAATATCGTGAGGGGCATGAAGTCCCTCCTCCTTCAGCGCTCTTAATGCACCAAGCGCCATCAAGTCGGAAATGGCAAAAATAGCTTCAGGATACTCTTGGCACTTTAGAATTTCCTTCATTGCCTCATATCCGCTCTTCTCATGAAAATCACCATACTGAATCCATTCTTCCCGAACATCTAAGCCAAATTGATTCATAGCCTCAAAGAATCCCTTATTTCTTAAATTAGAGATGGTTGAATCCCATTTCCCTCCTATATAACCAATCCTTTTTATAGAATGAAGGTAAAAGAACTCAACAACCTTTCTTGATAAATCAATATTATCTGTCATGATGTAACTAGATTTGGGACCATTTAATTCAATATCAATCCCGATGCAAGGGAAACCCTCCTTTGCTAAATCAAAGACAGCCTCCTCAACCTCCTCTCCTGCAATGACTAAACAGCCATCTACATGGAAATGTTTGCATCGTGCTAAATAACTCCCATTGTCTGATTGAAAAAGTTCATTGGAAAACATTAAAATATCATAACCTAGTAAACCAATATTTTTTTTAAATGATGATATAACCTCATTGAAATAAGGGTGTGTCATATCAACATTAATTTTCCCGGCGTAAATAAGACCAATAAGATTAGATTTTTTCGTTGCTAATGTTCTAGCAGAAAAATTAGGCTCATACCCCATTTTCGTAATGACATCCATTACCTGTTTCTTTGTTTTCTCACTAACGCCTGCATAATTATTAATTACCTTTGAAACAGTGCCTTGGGAAACACCTGCCATTTGTGCTATATCTTTAATAGTTAAGTTCATCTCTAATCCCTTCTATTTCTTGCTGAAATAATTGATAATTAATTGCTAGATTACTAAGAGTTTAAACAGATAACAAGGATATTTCACGAAAAGCTCCTATTTAACAGAGCCTTCGGTAATACTTGAAATAAATAAACGGTTAAATAATAAGAAAATAATTAAAAGCGGCACAGTTGCCCAGAATACTCCGGATAAAATCATTCCGAAATCAACATTCTGTGTATTACTCAATTGGGCTAAGGCTACTTGAATCGTATATTTTTCCGGATCTCTTAATACAGTAAACTGCCAGAGGAACTCGCCCCACGCTGCTGAAAAGACGATGATTCCTAACGTTGCAAATGCTGGAAGGATAATCGGAAGCACAATGCTTCGATAAATTTTAAAATTGGAGCACCCATCTAATTTCGCAGCTTCGATTAGCTCGTCAGGTACAGATTCACTGATATATTGCCTCATTAGAAAAATACCAAGTGGATTTAGAAAGAATAATATCATCACACCTGGCAATGTATCGAGGAATCCCGCCTTGGATATTAAGAAATACTGTGGGATTAATCCTAATTGCGGCGGAATAATCATCGTTAATAGAATGGCCGTGAAGAAGATATTTTTCCCTCGAAATTTAAACTTCGCAAAGGCAAATCCAGCTAATGAACTGATAAATAAAACGACAATGGTCACTATCGAACAAACAACAAAGGAATTCCACATCGCTTGAAAGAAATCAATTTTATCCAAAACCTTATTAAAGTTATCAACTAAGAAGCTTCCCGGTGCAACCGTAGGCGGAATGGAGTTATAAGCAGAGCTAGGACTCGTTGCCATGACAAACATCCAATAAAACGGAAACAATGAAAATAATGATACGATGGACAAAAGAGCATAAATGAGGATTCTGCTAACGGGGGTGCTTCTTCTTTTTTCTAATTTACTCATGCGTTTTCACCCCGCTTTTTTCTTCCATTCCCCGCAATTAAAGATGTATTAATAACAGCAAATACGGTAATCAGCACTAAAAGAATAATGGCCGTTGCAGATGCTGTACCAAAGGATTGCAATTTAAAGGCATCCCGATACAAATACATAACGATAGTCATCGCTTCATCTCTCGTAAATGCACTATTTCCTAAAAAGACAGTAGGTTCGGAGAATAGCTGCAAAGCCCCAACAGTTGAGGTGAAAACAGTTAGAATAATAAATGGCTTCAGCATCGGCATCGTAATATTGATCAGCTGCTGAAATTTATTTGCTCCATCGATCGTCGCTGCTTCGTACAAGTCATTTGGAATGCTTTGAATCCCAGCAAGATAAATTATTGTGTTATAGCCCACCCATCTCCAGAATACCATGATTGAAATAGCAATTTTCGTCCCCCATTCAGAACTGCTCCAATTGACTGGATCAACACCTGCTAAACTTAACAAATAGTTGACTAAGGAAGACTCATGATCGCTAAACAGTACGCTGAAAATAAGGGCTACAGCCACCATTGACGTAATATACGGCATAAAAATCGTGACTCTGAAAAAGTTTCTAAATTTTAGAAAGGCCAGATTCAGCAAAAAGGCAAAAATGATTCCAAACACTAATTGCGGAGCGGTACCCATAATTCCCATAACAATTGTATTATAAACTGATTTCCAAAATAGAGGATCCATTAAGACAATTTTGAAATTTGATAATCCAACAAACTCCATCGGACTTAAGCCATTCCATTTTTGAAATCCTAAATAGATACTAAATAGTGCTGGATATAAACCAACAAGGGAAAAAATGATAAAGAAAGGTGCAATATATAAATAGCCCGAAATCATATCCTTTTTCTCCTCAGACCGATATCGCTTCTTTCTTACCTTTTTCTTCCTTGGCACTTGATAGACACTCATGTCTCCCTTCTTCCTCACCTTTTCTTTATTACTTTCAGCATGCATGTTCACACCTCTTTTCCGATCAACGGGCGGAAAGTGAAGCCCTTAAGCTCCACATCCGCCTCTATAGTCTATTAACCTATCTATTTAATAAATCCTTCGCACGCTTAATGGCTTCTGTCCATTCTTTTTCTGGATCTGCCCCTTTTGATTGAACGTTCTTTAATGCATTTAGCACTTCCTGGTAAACTGGAAAATATTTTTCCCCTTTATAGATAGCACCATTGATATCTTGGGCAGCTTTAGCAAAAACAGGTGCTGTTGCCTGCCCGCCAAAGAACTCATCTTCATTATTCTTGAATTCATCCATTTCATAAACAGACGGTGCAGATGGGAATAGCCCCTTTGCCTGGAATGATTTCAATTGATTATCAGGTGAAACTAACCATTCAACAAATTCATATGCTTCTTTCGCATTTTTTGTTTCCTTTGGAATGGCGATAAAAGATCCGCCCCAGTTTGCTGCAAATTCTGATGGCAGGGTAGCTACTCTCCATTTACCGATCGCTTCTGTTGCATTGCCTTCCATCCAGCCTTTTAGCCAGCCTGCACCTAACTCTGCCGCAAATTCTCCTTTATTAACTGCATTTGCCCATTCCGGCGACCACATTTCAAATTTCCCTACAATGCCTAACTCATTTAATTTAACTGCATAGTCATAGGCGTTTTTAACCGCATTGCCGTCCTCTTCCAGCAATAATTCTCCTTCAGGATTAAGGAAAGTTTCTTCTGCTGCATCTAAATAAGCTCTGAATGCCATTTCAATACTATCAATAAACGGTTTGCCCGTTTGTTCTTTTACTTTTAAACCCGCTTCTTCAAATGCCTTCGGTGAACTAATTAAATTCGCTACCTCATCTGGTTCAGCCGGCAGGCCTGCCTCTTCAAACACATCCATGCGGTAGTATAATGCTTTCGGCCCGATATCTGTCGGTAAACCAATTAAGAAATCTCCATTATTGTTTTCACCAGTACTCCATTTCCAATCCAAGTATTGATCTTTAATATCCTTTGCACCAAGGTCATATAAATTTTCAAAGCGATCTTGTGCTGCTTTAAAACGGTCTAACTGGTCAATTTCTAGCATTGAAATATCTGGAGCACCGCTTCCAGCCGATAATGCTGTGAATAATGCATCATGGTGCTCTGCCGTTTCAGCCGCTCGTACTTTTATTTTTACATTTGGATTTTCCTTTTCGTATTCTTTTGCTAAATCCTCATAGCCAGTTGCCCCGAACGTCCAAAAGTTTAAGGTAACTTGTTTATTTTCGTTTTCAACATCATCAGATGATGATTTTTCATTATTGTTACAAGCTGCTAATGTAAATGCCAGGGCTGTCGATAATCCTATAGCGAACAGTTTTTTTAAGCCTTTCACTTGTCATTCCCCCCACTTTTTTTAGCCACAAATTATTTACAAAATCGAAAACTCCACTAAAACAGCCAATTTCCTTTTTTTGGTTTACTCACCTTCTTTTTTAAAATTTGACCCAGAAAATGAAATTATTGCAAGATAACTTGGAAACCGATTTCTAAAAAACAGAAGAAATTTAGTGTTTTACATTATGGAAACCGCTTTCAATTCAGATTATAAATCTAATTTTCAGAAAAATCAACATCTTTATCGAAACCGGTTTCTATATTTTTAAATTTCTCTTACCATTCTTAATAGCCATCGATTATTGTTAATGAACAAGCTTTAAATGTTTTTTTTTCAATAAAAAGGGTATCCACCAAAGTAATAATAAAGGAGGAGGATTCTAGTGGAAAATAAAAAGACTAAACAATTAAATCAATACATCATCGATAACCAAGGAAAACATGCATTAACGACTAATCAGGGATTAAAAATGGCGGAGGATGAATTTTCTTTAAAGACTGGGTTAAGAGGCCCTACCCTCATGGAGGATTTTCACTTTCGTGAAAAGATGACCCATTTTGACCATGAACGAATTCCAGAACGAATTGTTCATGCACGCGGTGTTGGTGCACATGGCTCTTTCCAGCTTTATGAATCATTAGATGCATATACGAAAGCAGATTTTCTTACAGATCCCTCCAAAACAACTCCCGTATTTGTACGCTTTTCAACTGTGCAGGGTTCAAGAGGATCTAATGACACAGTAAGGGATGTACGCGGTTTTGCCACTAAATTTTATACAGATGAGGGCAATTATGATTTAGTCGGCAATAATATGCCTGTATTCTTTATTCAAGATGCAATTAAGTTCCCTGATTTTGTCCACGCGGTCAAACCAGAACCTCATAATGAGATTCCCCAAGGGGCCAGCGCTCATGATACCTTTTGGGACTTTATTGCACAGAATCCTGAATCGGCTCACATGGTTATGTGGCACATGAGTGATCGCGCTATTCCGCGCAGCTATCGAATGATGGAAGGCTTCGGCGTTCATACCTTTCGTCTCATTAATGAAGAGGGACAAGCCCATTTTGTGAAATTCCACTGGAAGCCCGCCTTAGGCGTTCACTCATTAGTCTGGGATGAGGCCCAAAGGATTGCTGGGAAAAATCCAGATTTCCATCGGCAGGATTTATACGAAGCGATTGAAAAGGGAGATTTTCCTGAATGGGAGCTTGGATTACAGTTAATTCCTGAAGAGAAGGAGCATGCATTTGATTTTGATATTTTAGATCCAACAAAATTATGGCCAGAAGAAGAAGTTCCCGTGAAAAGAGTCGGCAAAATGACATTGAACCGGAATGTCGATAACTTCTTTGCCGAAACAGAACAAGTAGCCTTTCACCCTGGTCATGTTGTACCTGGCATTGATTTTTCAAATGATCCTCTTTTGCAAGGCCGGCTATTCTCCTATACTGACACACAATTATCCAGATTGGGCGGGCCGAACTTCCACCAAATCCCAATCAATCAGCCTGTGTGTCCTTTTCATAATAATCAGCGTGAGGGCATGCACCAAATGGCAATCCATAAAGGCCAAACAAGCTATCACCGCAACGGTTTAAATGACAATCAGCCAGCTCCCGTTCCAGTTGAACAAGGAGGATACGAGCATTTTCAAGAAAAAATTGACGGACGTAAAATTAGAGGACGCAGTGAAAGCTTCCTAGACTTTTATTCCCAAGCAAGATTATTCTATAACAGCCTTGCTCCTTTCGAACGACAGCACGTAAAAGATGCATTTAGCTTCGAACTTGGAAAATGCAAATCAGATAGGGTGAAAGCTAATGCAGCAGCTCTTTTGAATCATATTGACCGTCAATTAGCACAAGAGGTGGCTGACAATATCGGGGTGCCTTTGCCTAAGGAAAATCTTGAAATAAAATCAGAAAAAATATCTCCTGCACTCAGCATGGCCAATACTATCTACAAACCCGATTCAAAAAGTGTCGCGATTGTATTGAACGGGAAGCCCAATCTGCCCCTTCTGTCAGAATGGGTTCAGACTCTAGCAAACCACCGTTTAAATTATAGCATCGTTGATAAAAAGGTTTCTCGTTTCGATGATTCCTTAAAAGTAACCGATACTTATGATACAACCGACCCCAGCCTTTTTGATGCTGTATTAGTCATTAGCAATGAATCTCTTATTCAGACACCGGTCCTGGAATTTATAGAAACAGCCTTTAAACATTACAAACCATTAGCCCTTGCCCTTCGTGATCCTCATGCATTAGATTCCAGCAGGATAAAAGTAGAGGGTGAAGGAGTTTTCAATTTATCAGACTCCACGATTGAATCATTTATTAAAGGCATTGCCCAAGGCCGATTCTGGAATCGATAAGACAAGATCAGGTTCAAAACTACTAAACTAGTTTCAAGCATGAAAAAAGGGGTAGATTACTAATGAAGGAGCTGATAGAAATGAGTAAAAAAATTGCTGTTTTAGTAACAGATCATTTTGAGGACTCAGAATACACAGAACCAGTAAAAGTGTTTAAGGAAAAAGGTTATGAGATAACAACCATTGAAATAGAAGAAGGAAAAAAAGTAAAGGGGAAACAAGGACATAGCGAAATCATCATTGATAAAAGTATTAGTGATGTTTCCCCAGAGGATTTTGATGCATTATTCATCCCAGGGGGTTTTTCTCCAGATATTCTTCGTGCCGATGAACGTTTTGTTCATTTTAGCAAAGCATTTATGGATGCGAAAAAACCAGTATTAGCCATCTGTCACGGTCCACAGCTGCTTATCACCGCGGAAACACTTGAGGGACGTGATGTGACCGGATATAAATCCATTCATGTTGATTTAAAAAATGCCGGCGGAAATGTCCATGACAAAGAAGTGGTCGTATGCCAAAATCAGCTAGTTACCAGCAGACAGCCGGATGACATACCAGCATTTGTTCAGGAATCGTTGCGAATATTAGGATAGCTAGCAGGCAGAAGGGCTTCCTTCTGCCTTTTACTTTTGAAAAGAAATAGCCTTCAGAAAGGATAAGTAAAATGAGAAAATCTTTATTTGCATTCGTAATCATTCTTAATTTATTTCTTTTCACCATAATTAATAGAGTTGAAGCGGCAGATAATCAGGAGACGAATAGAAAGGTCGTACTTATCTCTTTTGATGGAATGAAAAATGAATCCATTAAAAAATATATGAAAGAAAATAAATTGCCTCATATCAAAAAGCTTCAGGACAACGGCGTATCGGCAAAAAACCCTATTACCATTACTCCTTCTCTTACAGCACCTTCACACGCAGCAATTGCCACAGGTGCTACTCCTAAACAGACCGGAATTGTAAGTAATCATTGGCACGAACCAAATAAAGCTTTATACAATGATGAAAGCGGTTTCCAAGCGGAAAGCCAAGTTCCCCCATTGTGGGTTGAAGCTAGAAAACAAGGAAAGACGACCGCCACCATTGCTTTTCCCGGTGCTAATCCTAAAGAGGGAAAACAAGGAGATTATTCTATTTATTTCGGAAAAACCTGGTCACCCAGCAATTTAGAGTCTTTAACCTTTACGGAAGCTACTAAATGGGATCTCTCCCCTATAAGCTTCACTCCTATGAAGGAAGCAGAACTTTCCATCAAAATGGAAAATAACAAAAAGCAGCTCATTCATATTTTGGCGATTGACTCTACAAATGATCAGCAGCCCAACTATGACACCTTTGTATTATCTGAAGATAAAAAAGTAGATGAGGACGATTCAATTGTAAAGGGAAATCAATGGGGATCTCTCTCATTACAGGTAACCGATCAACAAACGGCCGGCTTTTGGTTCAAAATAAAAGCAGATAACCCAGATCTTACCCTTCCTATCTCGCTGTATCGAACAGAAGTCATTTCCAGCTTAATTAGTGGCCCCGAAGGATTTTCTGATGAAATAACAAAAGAATTTGGGTTCTACCCGGCACAGGATGATGATACAGCTCTTAAAAAAGGATGGATTACTAGAAAGGAATATCAGGAGATTAGTACACGGTTTGTCATGTGGGTCACAAATGTTTCTCTCTATATAAAACAAACATACAATCCTGATTTACTGATGCTCTATACCCCTCAAATTGATCATGAACAACATAAATATTTATTAATCGATCCCCGACAGCCAGGGTACTCTCCTGAAAGGTCAGAAAAATTTATGAGTTATATTGAATGGTCATACCGGTTAGCTGACAAGGTAGTCGGTGAAATAATGAATTCTTTAAATGAGGATGATTATTTGTTTGTAGTTTCTGATCATGGGATGGAGCCTGCCCATTCTACTCTCTCACCGAACAAAGTCCTAAAAGATGCTGGATTATTAACTGTAGATCAAAAGAACAAAATCAAGTATAAGGAATCAAAGGCATTTGCCATTCCAAGCGGGTCAGCAGCACACGTATACATTAACTTGCAGAACCGTGAAAAGGACGGAATTGTCCCTTTAGAGGAATATGAGAGTGTCCGACGACTGATTATTCAAGCGTTTGAAGAAGCAGAAGTCAATAATAAAAAAGGACCGGTCATTCAGTATAATATGAAGCAAATATTTACAGCCATTAAAACGGACACCTACTCGTTCAATAAGCTTCAGGAACAGGTCAAAGATATTTGGGGATACCTTTTCAAACAAAAAATTCACCCATATGAAAAGGTATTGAAACAGACAAATAAAAAAAATACACTTTTGGAACATCAAAATTCAGGAGATGTTGTGTTGATTGGAGCTCCTGGCTATGTGATGGGCAGCGGCATTGAAAAAAATGTATCCCCGCCAATTGAACTAGGAACCCATGGAGGAGATGCAGGCAGAAGTATGCTTAGACCTGTTTTTATGGCTATTGGGGCAGAACTTTACAAAGGAAAACAAATTAACTCCATGTCTAATTTAGATATTGCCCCTTCTATCTACAGTTTACTAGAGTTAGATATACCATCATTTGTAGAAGGCAATAAAATAGAAGAGATATTTAAAGAGACTGAGCCTAAGAAAGGAACACCTGATTAAAAAATTTTTAAAGTTAAGGCGATAAATTTTATCAAAAACATTTACTAACTTACTAACAGCTAAAGTTGTTAAAAAACTAAAGAGACCGTTTAATCAAGGCGGCCTCTTTAGTTGAAAACATTTTTTGAATATTGTTAGTCAGAGAAATTGCTTTTCTTTGATTTATTCACTGGGAGTTTTTCCTGATTAGATTTATGATATTCTTGTTCCATTCCTAATAAGTTCATCAGGCTTTAAAAGTACAACATCCCCCTCTTCTGGAACTCCGCCGATTACCAATACCTCGGATTTATACCCTGCAATACGCATTGGCGGAAAATTAACAACGCCTATCACTTGACGTCCACAAAGTTCCTCCGGTCTATATCTCCGTGTAATTTGAGCGGAAGAGTGTTTTATGCCGAGTTCTTCTCCAAAGTCAATTTCTAGTTTTATTGCAGGTCTTTTTGCTTCAGGAAAAGATGCTGCACGAATGACGGTGCCTACACGAATGTCTAATTTTAGAAAATCTTCTATTTTTGCCATACTTAACTTAACCACCTTTATACAATCTCTATCATCACTCATTTCTGAGCTATACTAAGTTCCTTTTCATTAGCAGGAGTTCTGAATGGCCATATTAATATTCCAATTCCAAGCAGTAAAAAAAGAATCCCTAGCCAAGAAATTATGTTTAAATACTCCCCTAATAAGAAAACACCTAATACCGCTGCAGTTAATGGTTCCGCTAATGTAAGTGTAACGGCAGTTGATGCAGAAACATGGATAAGACCTTTAGCAAAAAGGAAATAGGCAATCCCCGTCGTCATAATACCTAGCTGCAGACTTGCACCGATCCCTCGAAAACTCAATATCCAAGACATATCAAAAATAAATAAAAAAGGGGATAACCAGATCGCACTGAGAGTGAAAACGACTGCTACTACTGATAATGAGGAACGGCCTTCAACTAACGTACTACTGACAAGAGCATAAACAGCAAAAGATACGCCTGCTCCAAGAGCCATTGTTATTCCAACAGGATCTACATTTACTGATTCATTATTGCTAAAGAGCAGGAGACACCCTATTATTGATAAGAAAGTAGAACACCACCAAACCTTAGCTGGACGTTTTTTTAAATATAGCCATTCTATGAGACCTGATAAGATAGGGGCACTCCCAATGGCAACCACTGTCCCTATGGCCACTCCTGTAATCGATACTGCCGAGAAAAATAGCGGCTGATACAGCGCCATACTTAGCGAAGCCAGTATCGTTGTCTTAATTGGCAAATGTTTAAGATCTAATTTTCCTATTAGCAGAACCATTAATCCTAAAAATATTCCTCCTACTGCTAGGCGAGTGGCCCCAATTGCAATCGGGTGTGCTGTTTCTGGAGCAAATGCCTGAGTTGTTCCCGTGGTTCCCCAAAGCATTGCCGCAAGTAATATTAATAAAGGAGACAATTTCCCTTTCATTCTGCTCACCTCAATAAAAAAATAAAAAGGATAGTAAACTTATCATAGAAAATTTCTAGAAATTTTCCTTTACCAAGTTTAATATCCTTTTTATCCATTATTAAGAACTCTATATTTTTGCGGAGCTATTGCCTCACAACGAACAAACCATCTAGTAAACGATGAAGAATTCTCAAAACCTAACTCTTCACTAATCTTTGAGATGGACCACACTGTTGAATTTAATAGATGTTTCGCTTCTTTCAAACGAAGTTCAGCTATATAATCCTTCGGGCTTTTCCCTGTTCTCTTCTTAAACCATGCCGAATAATATACTGGGTGGTAGTGTTCAATTTCTGCTAAAGTTTCTAATTTAATGGATTCTTTAAAATGCTTATGAATATAGTCAATAGATGGTGTATGAGAAACATGAAGCTTATTGGCCACATATCTAGTCAAATCTACTAAGGAGGCTGTATTTTCCTGACTCCGCGCCTCCTCCAATAGCAAATAACGGATAGAAGCCCACTGTTTATCCAACTGCATATACATGCTTCTTGTATTCTCTGGCAGGTATTGTGATGGAATATCTAAAATTAAAAATTCATTCCTATCCATAGATCGGTAGTTATGAACCACTTGGGGAGGAAGATAGAAACAGGACTCTGAATTTAGCCTTATCTCTTGTCCTTTCGTTTGTATCTCTAAGGAGCCCTGTAATGGGAATAGAAATTGCCCAAACTCATGCTGGTGAGATTTAAACTCTCTGGAATAAGTTCTTTTCTCACAAATGACTTGATTGACTCTTTCCATTTTGCTCCTCCTTACTTTGTCTTTAAGATTTATTATAGTTCTAAACAAAGTTGTAATAAAGAAATAAAAAAAAGAAGGAACAGGAAATGGGACCATCAATCCATTGCCTCTCTTTATTTGTGGTATGAGCAAAGATGACTATTTTTATGTCCTATTTAGTTACTGAACGACCTCCTTTAATCTAAATAGTCATTTATTCTTCAGCACCCCGGCAAGTTCACATAGGGAATGGTATTGTTTAATCTGATAGTTCCGTCCGTCCTTTTGCAGATAATTTTTATCACAAAATTGTGTAAGTACATGCAGTAGGTGCCGATAGGATACACCTAAATAATCACAAACGGTTACATGTTTCTCCTTATAGATCCCTTCATCTGCCGTCTGCAAAATAAAATCCGCAAGCCGATTTTCGAGAGGGAAAGCGAGGCTTTGAGAATACTTCGCTGCCATAAGTGTAGCTTTTACACTTAAAAATTTAGTTAATTCTCGTAGAAACTTTGCATCATCCAGCAATTGTGGGCGATATCGATGAAACGGAATCGCAAAGCAAATGGTCTTTGTTGATGCTTGGATTCCCTTTGTATAATACACATCATTTAATAATTCCATTTCCCCGATGTAATCATTGGCATTGATAAAATTAATTAAGGATACTTTCCCATTTTGATGTGTTACATATATTTTGGCTTTCCCTTCCATTACATAAAATAAAAAGTCCGGTCTCATGCCTTCATTAATAATCCATTCATCCCGTTGATATTCGTGCACTTCCATAAACGCTTCTATCGGAAAAGAAAATAGATGTGCTATCGAGTGATTCTCCAAAAATGATCTTTTTTTCTCACCTTTGTAAACTTCCATATTCCACCTCAAAACATGAGATATCTCATATTATTCTTATTTCTTCCCATGATATCATGCAATCGATGAGGAGGATAATAATGAACACACAACGATGGATGGGAACACGTTTTTTTAGTTTTTTTATGACATGGGGTATTTTTCTGCCTTATTGGTCTGGGTGGATGATTTATACAAAAGGAATTACAGTCTCACAAGCTAGCTTGATCATGAGCTTAGGATTAATCGCAAGAGGCCTATCCACATTGTTTGCCTTTCCTTATTTATCAGGAAGATTTAGCAGTAAAACCCTTTTAAATGTGGCGGGGATCGGTACATTGATTTCTATTATTTGTTATATTCCTGCAAGCTCCTTTGCTAGTTTACTTATCGTAACAATCGTTTTCCACATTTTTTATCCAACACTTATGCCTGCTTTAGATAGTGCTGCCAGTGTCCTTGTACAAAGTAAACAATTAAAACACTACGGAAAAAGCCGTCAATGGGGATCTATCGGGTTTGTCTCTGTCGGTATAATTTTAACCATATTTACAGGTTTGTTTGGAGATGAAATGATTTTTTGGGCGCTATTGCTTGGAATAATTGGATTTGTTTGTCTTGGTTTCATGCGTGCACCTGATATTTTATCTAAAAAGCCGCAGGCAGATAAATTACAGAAAGCGGGCATGCTGCATTTATTCCGGATCAAACACTTTGGTTTGGTGCTCTTAATTGTCATTTTATTGCAAGCTGCACATGCTACCTATTACAACTATGGATATATATTCCTTCAGGATATCCATGCACCCATATACCTGATCGGTCTTATTATTAACATTGCCGTTATTGCAGAAATTGCCTTCTTCTCAATAGCAGATAAAAGCTTTAGCAAATTTTCAGTAGGCACTTTACTGACATTAGCAGCTATTGGTTCTACCGTTCGTTGGATACTAGTGTTCGCCTTTCCAAATGTAATTGTTTTCTGTGTCGCACAAACGCTGCACGCATTCTCGTTTGCTATGGGGCATTACGCCTTAATGAAATACTTAATCAGCAGCGTTCCGCATGCGCAGATACCGAAAGCACAAGGCATGTATTCAGCACTTGCTCTCAGCTGGAGCACAGCAGTGTTTACAATTTTCGGGGGCTATTTATACGAAATTGAGCCAAGATATGCCTTTATCGGAATGATTGTTTGTACCCTTCCAGCTATGCTGATATCGCTTGTATACCGAAAACTAGAACTTAGAAAGAAAGTGTTTAATTCGATTTAAATCACTAGTAAAATTCTAACAAAGCAATATTTTCTGTTGAATGACCTCAGCAAAAAAGATGAGATTTATCTGATATAGATAAGCCTCATCTTTTTTATAAGTATGTAAAATAAGAAAAACCTCATTTATTTATGGTACATCACTTCATAAAGAAGGCACACAACTAATGATCTAGTTTACTGAAATACTTGTGAATTTTTTCTAATTTCTTGATTTGGTTTCCCTTTGTGCTTTCCATATTCCCAAATTCAAAAAACTTCACTCTCTTAATTCCAACAAAATTAAATAAAGCTCTTTTCATTAATATTTTATGTGCATTATTCAACCAGAGAAATGGATAATGAGTTGGCCCTTTCATTGTGGACACACATACAACAGACTTTCCCTTCAAAAGGCCTTCCGGGAAAAGACCCTTCTTATCTTTATATGCAAAATTGGAGGCAAATAATTGATCTATATATCCTAAGAGCATCGCTGGAGGTCTTCCCCACCAAATAGGATAGATGAAAACAATCTTATCCGCCCATGTAATTTGCTGTCTATATTTTTCAATAGCGGGGTCAATATGCATGTCACGTCTTCGCTTTTGCTCATTAAACACTAGAAGTGGATTAAATTCCTCTTCATATAAATCCAAAACCTGTAACTCTTTAATATGGGGATTCTGTTTACTCCCTTTGATAATATGTCGTAAAAACGCATAATTTAAACTGTTGTGATGTGGATATGTATAAATGACTAACATCTTCATAACGCACCTCTTACTTATCATTTGATAAGTAAATCATAGCACCCTCTATATTTTGTTGTCAAATGATAATTGTATTATGATAACACTTTTGTTATCTTGTCTGTAAGAGGTGAACGTTATGGATAAAAGTGCTCTTTTCTATAAGCTTGTGTCATTTACAAACTCAGTTCATCAGGTGACACATGAATTAACACGAAATGCCAAGTCAGATTCCATCACTCAAGTTCAATACAAAATTCTAGAATATATTACGGTTAGTCAGCCTGTGACTACAAGCGAAATTAGCAGCTGTATGAATATGTCTTTGCCGAACACAAGCCGTGAGCTTAGAAAATTAAGTGAGAAAAGGTTAATTGACAAGATTGATGATACCGAAGATCGGCGAAAGCAATATATTCGTCTCTCAAATGATGGGGAAATAATGATGAACAAATCATTTGCATCGATTGAGACCCGTTTTCTTGAACGAGTACAAAATGCTTCGAATGATGATTTAGAGGATATCGAGAAAGCATTGGATATTCTTCAGAAGAAATTATTTTATCAATAATTATACTGAGCCGTCTCCCTCAATAGGGAACAGCTAATTTCTAACCAATTGCTTTTAAACAGGGGTGCATATTTAGAAAATCCCCCTTTTTATTCGTTCTTAATTGACCCATTTCACAAAACCAATAAAAGCAGGATTTTTTTCTCCCTTACTTAGCACACGTTTCACTAGAGGGATCCAAAATAAAAACTTTCCAGTCAATCATTTCTTATTTTTTGGCAGCTTCATCTGAAACCACTCAAAAAATTTCATATAGACCCTATTACATTAATTCGTTTCATTGCAGTTTATTAAAATAACACCAGTGTTAAACTATGTAATAGTATTTTTGTAAGGGATGTGTCTTATATGGATTTTTTCCAAAGCCAAGAAACACTTACCAGCTTTGAGTGGCTCCTTCGAGCTGTTGTTGCTTTTTTCTTTTTATTAGTTGTTACGAGAGTATTGGGTCAGCGTGCCATATCCCAATTAAGACCCCTTGATTTCGCAATTGCATTAGTCATTGGAAACATCATTGCCCATCCATTATCTGATGAAAAACTTGGACTTAAAGGATCGATGATTACAACCATCGTATTAGTGGTCTTGTATCTTGGCGGCATTTATACAATCCTAAAATGGCCATGGTTTAGAAGGCTGATTACACCTGCACCCATTACCATTGTCCAGAATGGAGAAATCATCTATAAAGGATTAAAAAAGGCAAGAATATCTATTGATGTATTATTAGAAGAATTACGGGAAGAAAAAATTGAAGATGTAAAAAAAGTAGCCTTAGCTATTTGGGAAGCAGATGGGAAGTTTTCTGTTTTTTTGGATCCAAAATATGAACCTTTAACCCCTTCAGCAATGCAGTTGGAAACACAACCATTCGATTTTCCAAAAACCATTATTAAAGAAGGGAAAATCAACTCCAAGGAGTTAAAACAAATGCAAAAGAATGAAGAATGGATTATTTCCAGTTTAAACAGTTTATATCAGACAGAAGTAAAAAATGTTCTGTTTGCCACTCTTGATAGCAAAGATAACCTTAAAGTTTTTTTATATAAATAATTCGAATAGAAGCTCACATGAGACTATTTATTTTTGATTTCCATTAATAAGCGAAAAACAAGGGAAAGCTATTTTGGAAGAAGCCATTGGTTCTATGTATTCGTGCATTGAACCGTTTAATCCTCATCGTGCTATATGATAGTAAAAAAGTATAAAAAGTGGGAACCGCTATTTATACTTTTTCTTATTTCTTATCTCGTTACTGCCTCTAATTAAAATCTTCCTACATGTATTGTGTTTAAGAAGTTGTCAATAAGCATAAAAAAAAGCACGCTGGCTGCGTGCAAAAAACTAATTTGATAAATCACAATCCTTTAACGGGATCAATTTTGTCTTTTTCGTAAATTTGTATCCAAGCCATAGAATTAAGAACAAAGGTAAACCTATATAAGAAACTAGTATACCGTTCCAATCAATATGATCCCCTAGAAAAGCCGAATAGTTTTGTCCTAATACGACAAAGCCACAAACCGCGAAGGCGAAAATCGGACCGAATGGAAATAATTTTGCTTTGTATGGCAAGAGGTTTAAGTCTTTTCCTTGAGCAACAAATGCCCGGCGGAATCGATAGTGGCAAATGGCAATACCAAGCCATGCGATAAACCCTGACATCCCTGATGCGTTTAGCAGCCATACATACACAGTACCATCACCAAATAATGATGCCAAGAAAGCAAGTGTACCGACTAATGATGTGATAATCAATGCATTTACTGGAACGCCTCTTCTATTTAGTTTCCCAAGAAACTTAGGTGCTTTCCCTTCCCGGGCTAAATTCCATAGCATACGTGTAGAAGCGTACATTCCTGAGTTGCCGGCAGACAGCACGGCTGTTAAGATCACTGCATTCATTACGGAAGCAGCAAAAGCTATTCCTGCCTTTTGGAAAACAATCGTGAATGGGCTAACGGTTACATCACTGCTTGCAAGGTTCTCATTTGTATAAGGGATTATTAAACCAATCACAAAAATTGCGAGTATATAGAATAAAAGGATGCGCCAAAACACTGATTTTACAGCTCTTGGGATTGCTTTGCCAGGATCATCGGTTTCACCAGCTGCCACACCAAGCAATTCTGTGCCTTGGAAGGAAAAACCCGCTGCCATAAAGATTCCAAGCATTGTCATAAAGCCGCCATGAAACGGTGCATCTCCTACTGTAAAATTCTTAAAACCAATTACCTCGCCACCTAAGATTCCAAAAATCATTAATATACCAATTATAATAAAGATAATCACTGTAACTACTTTAATTAAGGCGAACCAATACTCTGTTTCACCAAAGCCTTTTACTGATAGATAATTTAATAAAAACATGATTACTAAGAAAACGGCACTCCAAATAATAGAAGGAGTTTGAGGGAACCAAAACTTCATAATCATGGTAACTGCTGATAATTCTGCTGCAATAGTTATCGCCCAGTTATACCAATAGTTCCAGCCAAGGGCAAATCCAAGCGATGGGTCGACAAACTTGGCGGCATATGTGCTAAAGCTTCCTGCAACAGGCATATAGGCGCCCATTTCCGCAAGACCTGTCATTAAGAAATAGACCATAATTCCAATCACAAGATAGGATAGGATCGCTCCTCCGGGACCAGCGGAGTGGATTGCGCCGCCGCTAGCAAGAAAAAGGCCGGTTCCAATGGTTCCGCCTAGAGAAATCATTGTTAAATGACGTGACTTTAAACTGCGTTTTAAGCTGGTTGTATCAGTATCCGTACTAAATTTATCTTTTCTTTCTTCTGCTGTTCTCATCGATGTTACTCCTTATCTTCAATTTTTCTAGCACAAGGCCTTAACTGAAGACCCATTAGCTTGTCTAATCTGGAAGGAGCTTGGAATAAAAAATGCCACCGAAGCAGATTCAGGTGACATTAAAAATAGCCCGCATCATACCTTCCGAAAGATAGCCCAACACGAATGGCTGGTAGGACCAATCGTGACAGTTCTGTTCCTATTTGGAGACAGCCCCAGCATGCTTAGTCAGAGAAACAAGCACGCTTCGGCAGCTTTTCCTTTCAAACGGAGTCAAGTGATGTCTCTGCATCTCGTCCGCCTTACTGATAAAAACTGCGACCTCTACCTCATCGGTTGATGAGGATTTGTTATATGAAATTATTACGTTTCTAACTTTATAATACTATTTTAGAATAGTCAATATCTTGTTGTTTCTCCTATTCCAAAAAGCTGTATTATAGGTGATGGTTATTATTTACCAATTGAATTCAATGAAAATATTTCTAGTTACTCTTTGATCAAAGAAAAAGACTGGGTACCTAACATTCAGATCCTTCACCTATGTTAATTCAGTCTGCCGTGTTTCTTTTCCTAAAAATGCAAGAACAATTACACCGATGACAATACTTGCACAAAACAGCGCAAAAATGAACCCAATAGAATGACCAGATGCAACAAGTGAGCCAACAAGAAGTGGTCCAAGAATTCCTCCTACACGTCCAATAGATGCAGCCATACCAGCTCCTGTCCCACGTATTACAGCCGGATATTGTTCAGGGGTGTAAGCATATAAAGCCCCCCATGCACCAAGGTTGAAGAATGATAAAAAGATACCTGACACTATAAGAACCGCAGTTGTTTCTGCCTGACCGAAAACAAGGGCAGAACCCGCCGTTCCGAGTAAATAAGTGACAAGGACAAATTTTCTGCCCATTCGTTCAATGAGCCATGCAGCTGTAAAATATCCCGGCAGCTGAGCTAGGGTCATGATCAATACATACTCGAAGCTTTGGATCATACTAAATCCTTTCATTACCATCACACTTGGCAGCCAAAGGAACATCCCATAGTATGAAAAAACGACCGTGAACCAAACAATCCAAAGTACAAATGTGGAGCGTGCATATTTGTTCGACCAAACATCTCGAACATTTTGGCCAACCGTCCGTTTCTCAGCATTTTTTGGTGAAAATGCCGGAGAGTCCGGGAGTTTGATCCGTAAATAAATAGCATAAAAAGCAGGTAAAGCACTAAGAATAAGGGCAACTTTCCAGCCAAATGAAGGAATAACAAAATATGAAATAAGTGCTGCAATCAGCCAGCCAAATGCCCAAAAACTTTCTAATAAAACAACCACTCGCCCACGCTCTTTTGCCGATACACTTTCTGAAACGAGAGTTGAGGCGACAGGTAATTCTCCACCAAGCCCCATGCCAACAAAAAAGCGCAGAACCAGAAAGGCAAAAAGGGTAGTTGTCAATGCGGAAAGCCCGCTCCCAATCGAAAATAATAATAAAGTGATAATAAATATATGCTTCCTGCCAATCTTATCTGCCCATAGGCCGAAAAGAAGTGCACCTACAGCCATCCCAATTGAATTTACACTTCCAATCCACCCCATCTGTTCAGGTGTCAAATCCCACTCTATTTTCAGCGCTGCAATAATAAACGAAAGCATTCCTACATCCAGTGCATCAAACATCCAGCCGAGCCCTGCAATGCCAAGAAGCTTTCTCTGTGAAATAGTCTTATCAGTCACAATATTTACCTCCTTGTGTCTTGACATCTGTAATCATTATTTCACTATAATCATCTTTTTTCGAAAATACAAGGTTTATTTTACTCTAGGAAATTTTAGTAAATGCCCCCTTCCATACTTAATTAATACTGGAAAATAACAAATCAATTATGAAAGGGGAATCTTCTATGAATGCGTTTAAGAACAAAACTTTTATTGCATATAGAATATCGTTCCTTTTTCAAGGATTCTATATCCATTAAAAAAAGGCTAAAGTGCACAATTTTGTCCGTGTACTTTAGCCTTTTTTTACTTAATAGGAAACTTGATTGATTATTCCTGTCATATTTTCAGGAAGAATCAATCTCCCCTCCATAAATTCTTTAAGAGAAAATACCATCGGTTTACAATTCTCTCCAACACCCATGATGATGCTTAACTCCTTTGGTGAATAGACAACTGTATGAAGCGTACCAAAATACTCTTTATAATGTTTAAAGAACAAGGGGGAACTTTCTTTGTTAAAATGATGATAAATAGCCATTGGAGATAGCTCTTCAGTTAATAAGGAACTCACATATTCCTTCCGTTTTACTGAGCCTTGTATATTTATTCTGTTTTTGTTTCTCAACATTTCTGATTCAAAATGATTTGTGCATATTAGAGGATTTGCAGCATTAATTATCTGTTTTTGTGGAGAAGCCTCTACTATTATGCTTTTTCCGCTCTTGTCTGTAATAGAGTAATTGTAGCAATAGCCATGAGGGATATCAGTGATAAAGGCAATCGCCTCCTCAATATTTGCACACTGTTCGAGCAGCAATCTAACAATAGTCGTTGCAATAAAGCCCTCACCTTTGTGTTCATTATTTACAAAATGCAGCCCTACAACAAGCCCCTTTTCATTCATCCCATCAAGTCTTCCGATAATTTGCTGGCTAAAGCCTACACTAGCATAGCCATTTAAAGGCTGCATAAATACAAGTCTTGCATCGTACATTTCTGGACTGAAATCATAATTGCGGACGTAATAGCCCTCTTTTACTAACGTAGTGCATCCCATTTCTGGAAATACAACATCATACCCACTAAATAGTTTAATCGTACGATCTAATTCCATATTTAATCCTTCTGCCAACCCCTCCAGTTCCTGAAGGAATTTTGGGGAAAGATTCTTTATTATTTCCTTAGACTTTTGTACATTCGCATTACTAGTCAATTCCCTTAGCTGGTCTATTAGAGGAAATCCTGATAATGACTTTAATTCTTTGCCCTGTTCCAAGCCAATTTGATAATAGTCCCCTCTTAATTCTGCTATTCTAACAATCAGATCTTCATCGTTAGGCATTTTACACGATCCTCTCTTTTTCTAATTTAGTAACTGGCATTAATAAATCAAGATCTGAGAAGTCATCCCCGCGATACCATTCTAGTATAGGACCTGCCGGAATCCATTTGTGTTCGTTTGCATAGTTTATTAATTTCCAATAGCCATTTTGTATTTCAGAAATAGGAGCATGAAAAGACAGGGCAATATATACGCATGAAGCCAGGTGTTCTACTAATTCAACATCAGATAATTCGCTTGTTTGGATGCCAAATGGCACGCCAAATCCTATATTTGCTTTAATCAAATCTTTGCCCGATAGATATTTTAAATAACAGCTTTTTATAGGAATATTTAATTTTTCAAGTTCTTTTCCTCTTTTTATAAAGTGTTCTCTGAATCGCCCTGTTTCAGACTCTGCTGAGAACCATATAATATTTTCATCAGCCTTTTCAATCAGATAAATTTGATCATTCATAGAGTTGCTTTCTAAATATCGTAAACTTAGATTCAAGATATCAAGCCTTTTCTTTATCAATTCAATCCAATCATCCATCATATTCCTTCGTCTGTTTTCATCGTTCTCTTTTAAATATGCTTGGATGTCCTTAATCGGTACATCAGCCAAACGTAAACTGGATACTAACTTGATGATTGGAACCTGATTCTCAGAATAAACTCGATACCCACTGGAGTTCCTGCCTGCTGGATGCAGTAAGTTTTTTGACTCATAATACCTCAAAGCACTTTTTGAAATACCAGTTCTATCGGAAAAATCCTGTATTGTCATGAGTTTGCTCAAATCCCTCACTCCTTTAATCCAATGTTACAGTTTCAAGTTACTTGAAGGTCAAGAAATATTTAAAAAACTTCTGCACAGGCAACTTTCTTCAATCATTTATATAAAATCCAAGAGACCAAAAGGATTCAGGAATTAAATGGAGAATCATCTAATATAGTGATAAAAAAATAAGCTTATAGAAAGGTGTGAAAAATTGAAAAGGCTGTCTTTACCACTACTTATCTTAATCACGAGTGCATTATATATTTTTATTATTCCTGATTCGCCTCTACTTCTTAAACTTCTCTTCAAGTTAATTCCAATGTGGTTAATTATGACTTATGCGTTTATTCAATTAAGGGGAAAACGCTCCATAACCGGCTGGATTATAATAACCGGGTTACTGTTTTGTATGTTTGGCGATGGTTTACTTCATTGGTTCCTGATAGGATTATCAGCTTTTTTAATAGGTCATATTTTTTATATCATTGGATTCTTTAAGGAGTGGCGTTTTTCCCTCATCCGAGTTTTATCTATTATTCCTATCTGTTTCTATGCAATGTTCATTGGTCATATTCTTACCGAATCTCTAATCGAAAATGGCAATAGTGCTTTATTTATTCCAGTTATTTTATATATTATTATCATTTCATCAATGGCTTGGTCTGCCATTATGACCGGTAATAAATGGGCAATGGCAGGGAGTATTTTATTCGTTATCTCTGATTCGATATTAGCGTGGAATCGGTTTGTATCCGACATCCCCTTCTCAACTGTCCTAATTATGACCACCTATTACTCAGCCCAGTTCTTAATCGCTCATAGTATTAAATTTTTCAAAAAGGACCTAATTCATTAAATTAGGCCCTTTTTTATTCCGTAAATTAATCAAGTTTTGGCAATACATTCATAAAACTTAAAGCAGTTTCATGGATGGAAAGGAAATTCCAATTAAATCTGCAAATCTCTTTTCCTCTTAAATTGTTTCACGTGGAACGTGCCATCTAATTGGTATTAATGACTTCACTCCTTATGATGCTTAGGGATATAGATGATAGATTTAAATAAATCCCCATCAATTTGAATCATAAATTTCCCTTTTTGTATATTGATTAGGCTTTGGGCAATGGAAAGGCCCAATCCGCTCCCTTGGCTAGATCTAGATTCATCTCCTCTTTTAAAACGCTCCATTAATTCATCAGCGGAAATATTTAATTCATAAGCTGATATATTTTTGAACGTAAGCAGGATTTCTCTTTCTAACTCTTCGATATGGATATATACCCTTGACCCTTTAAGAGCATACTTAAATATATTTGATAATACGTTTTCAATAGACCTCCACAATAATTTCCCATCAGCTGTCACAAAGACTTTATCATTTGGATGGTTGAACCTGAATTCTAAACCCAGTTCTTCAATTTTTTCACTTACCTCCCCAAGCCCCTGAGCGATTAATGAGACAATATCAATCTTCTCCAGATGGACTGGGATATTTCCGCTTGATGCTTTGGCAGCTTCAAATAAATCATCCGTAAGGAACTTTAGCCTTTTAGACTTTTGATCCAGTACTTCTGTATATTCGGCTATCTTTGAAAGGTCTTTTTCTTTTTTTAGTAAATCAACATATGTGATAATGGATGTTAACGGTGTTCGTATATCATGCGATACATTAGTGATTAGCTCTGTTTTTAATCTCTCACTTTTTAGTTCGTTATCTACGGCATTTTTCAATCCGTCGGTAATGCTGTTTATATTGGCAGCCAGGCTTGCAAACTCTCCCTTTCCGCCAATATCAATGCTATGATGGAGCTCTCCATTTTTTATTCTCTCTACTCCATCTTTTATTGCCTTAAAGGACTTGACCTTCTTTAAAGCAAACCAGGCAGCGATCCCTATGGTGATCGGGAACATAAAAAATGTTAAAGCAATCAGAAGTGGATACCCTATGACAATCAGAACGGTCTTTACTCCAACATTTCCGCTATCATAGACATTTCTAACAAATCGGATAAGTCCTTTGATTAGTTGATAAATCAAGGTATGCTTAAAAAATGTTCTATTTTTTAAATGTCTCACCATTGATAAAATTAGTAAGAAACAAGCAGCAGAAAACGGAATCGTGATCGGAATGACCCAATGTAAGTTGCTTGGGAGTTCAAGAAATTCAAGTATAATAAGCCATAGCGTTATAAGTCCTATACATAGCAGGATGTTTAAATCAATATATAATTTATCGACTGTATGCAAGCGCAGCTCTTTGTCCTTAAAAAACTTTCTCCCATTCACCAGTGCCAAATAGAAAAAGGATAGGATAAATCCTGCTGAAAATCCTAGTAAAAGATAAAAGCCCTTTGTGGCACTCACTTTATTTTCTTTCCACTCACTTATTTTTGAATCTAAAAACTTTCTTGGAAAAGCAACATATATTGCATGGTTTTCAGAGCCCCATTCATCCAATTCCATTGTAATCCGATTTAAATATTTACTTGCCTCAATTTCTTTTGGATAGATATCGCTTTTATACCCCTCAAACACCATATAAGATGGATAGCCTTTAAATTGTTGTTTATCATTCATTGTACTATTCGTATAAACATTTACACCATCACTGGCATAATACAGAGGACCGTCAACTGCTTCGATATTTTCCAATAGAAAATGATATTCTCTTAAATCTCCCTTAATCATTTGGTCCTTTAAATCAGAAATTTTATCGGCATATTCAACTTTGAACTTCTCATAGTTTTCTACTTCTCTTAAATTAGGATTATAACTTTTAGATTCCAACTGATAATCAAAAAATAAGTTCTGTTCTTCATTTCTTAATTCATCTTTATTGATTGTCCCACCTTTTAAAATATGTTCCTCACTTTTATATTTCTCCAACAGCCTTGTAAGGTCACTAATAAGAATTTCACTTTCTCCCACATAAGACTTGCTATGGAAGAAATTATCTTCAAAAACAATTCCAACTTCGCCATCATTCACTGAAACTAAATTGCCAATTGCATGTATCACTCCTGAAAAACATGCAAGCATGAATATAAAGACGATCAATTTTGTTATCATTGAGTGGCTATATTTTTTCAACCTTATATCCAATTCCCCATACCACCTTTAAATATTTTGGCTCTTTCGGATTGATTTCTATTTTTTCTCTAATTTTTCTTATATGAACGGATACTGTATTTTCCGGGCTAAAGGCTGTTTCATTCCAAACCTTTTCGTAAATCTCCTCGATAGAATACACTCGTCCTGCATTTGCGGTCAAAAACTTTAAAATTTTATATTGCACTGGAGTAAGTTGAACTGCCTCTCCATCAACAGTGATTATTTTACTTTCATCGTCAATAATGAGCCCGCCTGTTTTATATACATCACTCTTCGTTTCAAGGCTTCCTAAAGTTGTGTACCTTCTTAGCTGCGATTTAACCCTTGCAATGAGCTCCAAAGGATTAAAGGGCTTAGTAATATAGTCATCTGCTCCTAGATTTAATCCTAATATTTTGTCGTAATCCTCCGTCTTGGCGGAAAGCATAATCAGTGGAATGTTGCTTTCTTCCCTGATCTTTCTGGTAGCTTGTATTCCATCCATCTTAGGCATCATAATATCCATAATCACTAGATGAATTTCCTGTCCATCGATCACTTCAATTGCCTCTACTCCATTAAAAGCTTTAAAAATGGAAAATCCCTCATTTTCCAAGTAAATTCCTATCGCATCAACAATTGCCTTATCATCATCACAAATCAATATATTCACTTCGGTCACCCCTAAAATATGCTACATGCCCTGATCCTCCCTCTATTATTCGATTTTAATTAAGCTTTTTGCAAACATAAACAAAAGCAGGCGGGAAATTTAGTGGGACATATTGGATTCTCTCAATGTGGAAAGTTCTTGCGAGCAGATTCTTCATTTGTAAAGAATATTGAAAAGCAATGAAATAGCCCCCGGGCTTTAATGAATCAATCACCTGATTAAGTAACCTTTCACGCAGTTCCTTTGAAAAATTAAAGAAGGGCAGTCCGCTAATGACACAGTCTAATTGGTTAATGCCATGGTGGTCCATTATCTTCAGCATCTCAACAGCATTCTGATAACATATGTAATCAGGGAATTCCTTCTGAAGATTTCCATTCATTTCCTCATTCTTCTCGAACAGAAGAACCGATGCTTTTTTTGAAACATGTGATTGGATTTCTCTAGTAATCACACCCGTACCAGAACCAAGCTCCGCTATTGCACTCACTTCTTCCCATGCCACCTGCTGAACCATTTTTCTAGCCAAAAATCTTGAGCTTGGCCATACACTGCCAATTTCCTTTGGCTTACGGATAAATGATTGCAGAAATAACAAGGAATTATAATTAGTCAAAAAGCTCCCCCCACTCATATATGGTCTTGATTTTTTCTAATGAGGTTATCTTAATAATAAAATCTTAGAAACTAGTGGATAGATTTCTTAAGATTTTCTTAAGGTTTTCTATTAGTAGAGCTACTCGCTGATAAGATGGGGAAAAAAACAAAAAAACAGCCTACTTTTATTCATAGACTGTTTCATCTGATATATTAAATGTCCTACTTACGATTTGGTTCACCGTACTACTTCTAAATAAAAATTTTCTGTTTGAAATCTACTTATATTACTAACAAGAAATAAGCCGGATTATTTTATTACTCCTAGTTACTTCTCACACTAACGCATCACTTTTTTTTAGCTTCATGTACCTTCAATAGCTTACCTTTTATGGTTGTGTTCTTCATCCGTTTCAACACAATCGGGCCTTTATCATTTAATATTTCTACATAAGAAACAGAATCTAATATTGTAATAATGCCGATATCCTCTACTGTTACTCCGTCAATCTTTGCAATCGTTCCAACAAAATCTACTGCTCTAAGCTTCTTTTTCTTGCCGCCATTAAAATACAGCTTCATAATTTGCTTGTTTATTTTTTCACCTTTTGCCTTTTTGATCATTGGTTCGACATTCATTTTTGCTTCAAAGTCAGATTTCTTATTTAAAACTTCCTCTTTTGAAGGAGCAGCCATGTTCGGAATCTCAAAACCAATATATTCTTCAATTTCACTTAAAAACTTATCCTCAAATGGTGTAACAAACGTGATGGCTTTCCCCTTTTGACCTGCCCGTCCTGTTCTTCCTGTACGATGGACATAGCTTTCTTTCTCTAACGGAAGATCATAGTTAATGACATGTGTTATATTTTCAATATCAATTCCTCTAGCTGCTACATCTGTAGCAATTAAATAGCGGAATTCTCCTCTTCTAAAGTCATTCATCACATCAAGCCGATCTTCTTGGACCATGCCGCCATGTATTTTATCGCAGCTATAACCTAAATCCATTAACTGATCACACAAAGTATCTACTCGATCTTTTGTTCGGCAAAAGATTATGCAGCTATCTGGATTTTCTACAATCGTAACATCGGTAAGCATAGAAAATTTATGGTCTTCTGCCACTTCAAAAAGAGAATGATCAATTTTATCAGTCGTGAGTCCAGTCGCCTTAATCTCAATATCGATAGGTGTTTTCATATAGTTAAGTGATAGGCTTTTTACCTTCTCTGGTAAAGTAGCTGAAAATAACATTGTCACTCGTTTTCGAGGCAACTCTTTGATGATAGCTTCAACTTGTTCAATAAATCCCATGTTTAACATTTCGTCAGCTTCATCTATAACAAGATAGTTAATCCTTTCTAAAGATAAAGTACCTCTTTCAATATGATCTAGCACGCGGCCCGGAGTACCGACGACTACATGCGTTTTTTGCTTTAATTCTGTTTTTTGGATTGCAAAAGGTTGTTTTCCATAAACAGCTGCAGCTTTTATTCGTTTAAATCTGCCTATGTTTATGAAATCCTCTTTAACTTGAACAGCAAGTTCTCTTGTTGGTGTCAAAATTAACGCTTGCGGTTTATTTTCCTTCCAATCAATTAATTCACAAATTGGAATCCCGAATGAGGCAGTCTTCCCACTCCCTGTTTGTGATTTCACGACAAGATCTATTTTCTCTAACACAAGAGGGATGACCTTACTTTGAACAGCTGTTGGACTTTCATATTCTAAGCTATTCAGCGCATCTATTATTTCATTACTTAATTTATAATCCTTAAAACTTTCTCTACTCATAACTAAACCTCTTTTATTTTGAATTATTTATCTTCATATTTTCCGTCTATTATCATTCCCTTATACAGTCTACCATTATATTCGAATATCTCCTTACAAATTAATAAATGTTCCTTTTAATCACCTTTTTGTTAACCCTTTACCATTGCAGCTTTCTTTAATTTTGAATATTTATTGAGCACGCCCATCAGACTTATTGTGAAATAAAAAAAGACCTGCTTTTTGAGCAAGCCAAGTACCTGATATTTTAACTGACACTTTCATCTTTAAATTCCTTAATCACAACAGTTGACATAGCATTGAAATTTATAAATAATTTTAAATTTCCGTTTCACTAACCCCTATATTACGGAATTAGCTGTTATAACCCAAGCTCCCTTATTCCCTTTCCATATACTAATATAAAGGAGATGAGAAAATGTATAATAATGAGCCTAGCTCTTTACTTAAAGATAAAGCAAAAATAGGATTGGCACACCAAAAGTGTATTGACCGTGCTTATCGTATTCCCATATTTTTAAGTACAACCACTCATTTAAATAATAACCAGCAGCGATTTCTAAACCGTCTCATTTTAGAGATAGAGAATGCTTTGCTTTTTCCACGTACATTGCCTTTAAGTGAAAGCTATCCCGAATCGATTTTAACTGATATTCGCCGGCTAGTATCATCAAGCTATGGAATGCTGGCAGTAAACCTTCGCCGTTTTGAAATTGAAGTAGTCGACGTCAATGCAGGACCCCTTCCACCACTCACTCCAGTCTGGCAAGGATCGGTTTATTCACAAGTAGAACCTTCTATGGCTTTTCAATTTGGTCTGCCCCTATTATTAGTAAGGGAAGAAGATACTGATGCGAATAATGGAATTTGGGCAGGAGGGATTGCCCCACTCAACCTATTTATCGTTTGGCATTCAGAAACTCAATCTGTTGATGAATTCTTTAGCACTCCAGAATGGCGATCAGCCTTTGCAAATTGGAGTGCACAAGTACGAAATGCTTTTTATATTCAGACAGAGCCTAAGTTCAAGTATAGATGCGACTGTTAAACTAACCCTTTTATACTAAATCGAAAATATAAAAGATATTGTCCATCTTTATTTATTTTCGATTTATTTACATAGAAATAAATATTTCTAGTTGGTTACAAACACTAAATTGAAACTACTAAAGGTAAATTTGTGCCTACTTATAATACCTTTCAACATAGTATTAGATAGAGTAAAAACTTTCTAATTAATTTTTATAAATTATATTATAATAGAATTATTAAAATTATTATAAAATTAGGTAGGTCTTTTTGAATGAAAAGAAATGAATATAATAGCTTAAACTCAGATATTAGAATGCAAAAAATACCTCTTCTGGAGGCAGAAAATATTCTACAAAGTTTTAATAATAAATGGATTTATATTAAACTTATCTCAAATACGTCGATTGAGACTGAAAATAGTCAAATAGCGATGTACAATAAATTCAAAGTTCGTACCATTATTATAAACAATTATTCCATATTAATTTATGGTATTGAAGATGATGATAGATTAGTACTTAGTAAAGATACTTTGATACAATCTGAGTGCACTTTTAATAAAGATGAAATAAAACTTATCCAAAAAGCAAATAACACTTTTAATGAGATTTACATTAAAGATTATCTACCCAATGCAAATCAAAGATTTGATGAAATTACAAATTATAATAAAAATTTAATTATTACAGAAGGAAAAACAGATTGGAAACATTTAGAAAACGCGTTGATAGAATTTCAAAAACAAAATAAATATAATAATTTAGATTTTGAATTTTTTAAATATGATGAAGAAGTACCTATGGGAAATGATACTTTAATGAAAATTTGTAAATATCAAGCACTCTTCAAAAATGAATATTTAAAAGTATTTGTATTTGACTCTGATGCACCAGATATTAATAAAGAACATAAGAGTAGTAAATTTTTATATCACGGTAATAATATCTACTCTTTAATATTACCTATACCATCCCATAGAAAAGATACACCTTTAATAAGTATAGAACATTACTATAAAGATGATGAAATAAAAACTTATGACGAAAATGGAAGAAGACTATATTTAGTAAAAGAATTTGATAAAGTTTCTTATAAACATTTAACAAAAAATAAAATTTATTTTTTAGATCTTAAAAATAAAGAAGACAATCATATTATTGATAATAAAGTATTTGAATTAGATTCTGATGAAAATATAAATATACAAAATCTCTTTAAATATCGAAACAAGAAAAACGTAGCTTTGACAAAAAACTCCTTCGCATTAAATATCTTAAATAAAGTTAAACCATTTGATAAAATCTCAGTTGAAACATTTAAGCTATTTTTTGATGTACTTATTGAAATTGAAAAGGATTATAACAATAGAAATGATGATTCAATGGAAATTAGTGATGGAGTATATCTAAAAAAATATGATGATAAATCGGTTCTTCACATCCATTTATCTATTAAAATGGAAAATGCATTAGAAATTAAAAACTCGGATATTTTAAGTTGCTCACCAATTATATCTGAAGATAAAGGTACATTATTTTTAGTAATACAAGCCAATCAATTTAAATGTGACATTCCAATAGCTATAAATGAACATCTAATTAAATTTTTATATGCTAAATCTAACAATTTTAGCAATAGCATAGAGTTACACATATACAATGAAAATAATGAGAATATATCTAATAAAGTGTTATTTCAAGGTTCCAACTCTAGCAATATAGCAATGGGTATAATATTTCAACAATTATAAATAAAAGGGCATGAGTTCGATATTTTCTTGGCCTCATGCCACTCAAACTGCCTAATGAAATAGCTTGTCTAACTTTTGAAGTTCACTTTAAACATTACTTATAATACGTTCCACCTTAATGTATATAACTGAGGTTTTTCTACTATCCTCGCATTTGGGTTTATTGATTCAATCAATTTGACTCTAAATCGACTATCTCCTCTTCATAGAGGCAGCTAGCGAGTAATCTTACTCCCTTATCAATCTCTTCAATTGATAATCCGCCAAATCCTAACATGATATAGGAATTGCCCTCGGGGGTTGGATTCAGCCAAAAATTTATTGGGGAATAAACTTTGACCCCCTTCTGCAGGCCCTTTTCACTCAGTTCGATGGTGGATACGCCTTTTAGCTTCAATAAGATATGCAGGCCTGACTTTTCTCCAACAATTTTTACTTTAGTGCCCAAATATTGATCAATGCTCCTTAACAGAGCCTGATGTTTTCTTTGATACTGCTTTCGCATTCTTCGAATATGCCTTTCGAATTCTCCGGATTGCATGAACAGTGCCATAGCCCTCTGAATAATAGGAGAAACTGATTGGTTATACACCGCGAACGTTCGTGAATAATGATCCATTAGAGAAGGTGGTAATACAATATAACTTAACCGTAATGAAGGAAGAAATGATTTAGAAAATGTCCCTAAATAAATGACCTTTTCCTCTTCATCCAGTGATTTCAGCGAGGGAATTGGCTGTCCTCGGTATCGAAACTCTCCGTCATAATCATCCTCAATAATGTATCCCCCAGTTTGATAAGCCCAATTTAGCAATCGCATTCTTTTCGAAATGGATAGAATCATGCCAAACGGAAACTGGTGAGAAGGCGTTACATATACGGCCTTTGCCCTGCTCAGTTGAATATGCTCCATTGACAATCCATCCTTTTCAAGGGGCACCGGTTCGATCTGACATCCCTGTTCTTCAAAGACCGATCGTACTCCACTGTAACCCGGCTCTTCCATAGCCACGGTATTTCCTTGAAGTGCTAAAATCCGGCAGATCAACGCCATAGATGTTTGTGTTCCGGCCGTTATAAGGATCTGTTCTGGTGTGGAGCGTACACCTCTTGATTGCAGTAAATAGGTTGAAATCTCCCGCCTCAATTCAAACTCACCTTGTTTTTCACTATACTCAAATAGCCAATTATTCTCTTGGCCAACTGCGTCTGACAGACATTTCTTCCATTGCTTCAAGGGAAATTTGTCAAGGTCGACATTTCCATATTCAAAATCCACAAGGACTTCTCTTGAAGGCTTACATTCTTGCATAACAGGATGCTCTGCCTCATTCGGATGCATTGAAGGCTTCTTCTCAATCTCAGCTACCCATATGCCACTTTTAGGGACACTTTCAAGGTATCCCTCCGATTGCAGCTGCTGGTATGCTGCCTCAACCGTATTCCTGCTCACCTTCAAATGAGTTGAAAGCTGGCGTACGGACGGCAGCTTGATTCCTGGCAAAAGCCTGCCCTCTTCAATTTCTTTTTTAATCCAATAATACAACTGGCTGTATAACGGCTCTGACAGCTCCCTTTGTAAAAATGGGGTAAGTTCCACAGTTTGCCCTCCATCTGTCCCTATTAAATATTTTAATTCTGGCACTTTTGTTATGTACAGAAATTTCTTACAATGATTTTATCATTTATAAAGAAAGATGGGATGAAAAATGCATAAGATCCGCCAAGAAAAATTAATATGTACAGATGATAAACGTATTGATCAGTTTTTAAGCCATGCACGGACAGGTTACCTTGGATTAACGGATGGAGAGATTCCTTATGTTGTTCCTTTAAATTTTATCTGGATGAATGAAGCTTTGTATTTCCATGGAGCCGCACAGGGAAGAAAAATCAATTTGATTCATGCCAATCCTAACTGTTGTTTCACAGTATCTGAAGATTACGGAACGATGGTGAGCCCTATACCCGCTAAGACAGATTCTGCTTATATGAGCGTGATGCTATTCGGGGAACTAGAAATGGTAAGTGATTTAACAGAAGCGACCGCGGCAATGCAAGCCATGCTGGATAAATACGTACCTGGATACTATGATAAAAGCCTTTCACAATCCCATGTTGAGAAATATCGCTCCTCTCTAGGGAGCCATACAATGGTTTTTAGACTTAATCCTAGCGTACGAACTGCAAAGGAAAACCAATTGAATCCGCAATTGTCTTTCTACCCAGGCAGGAACGTTGGGATGGATATTTAAAATTACAAGTCTATAACTAATCGAGTGACACAAAAAAGAGCCAATGCTGTACCGCATTGGCTCCCTTTTATGTCAAAACTTTATTAACTTATGTTAAAGTCATTCTTCTGGCCTAAGCGAGATATTTATGAATCACCAAAGCCTGTTATAACAAATGATAAAGATGGAAAACATATGCCTCCCCGGTTATGCAAATTAGGAAGGTACATGTTGAACCGGCGTTTCACGATGCTGCATATGACTTGCCACCCAGGCAATGATTCCTGCAGCAACAAGATAAAGCACCAAAAATAATAATTGGGTCTGCAGTTCATGCCAGTTGCCTAAAGAAATTACCTCTTGAAGGCTTTTGAGAGAATGAGCCATTGGCATCCATTGTCCTATCTTGCTTAATAAAGGCGTCCCGAGTTCCATTGGGAATGTACCGCCGCAAGTTGCCAGCTGGAACACAAGGAAAGTTACAGCCAAGAACTTGCCTACTATCCCAAACACAGTAACCAGCATTAAGATAAAGGTCATAAAGGTGAGCGACACAACGATACTTGAGAATACAAACAATGGAATGCTTGCCACCTCCAGGTTAAACACGCTTAGAACAATACTATCTACGATAATCGCCTGAATAATTCCAATCGTATATACCAATCCCAACTTATTGATTAAATGGTGGGTTCCGTTTACAATTCGCTCTTTCCTCCTTCCAAGAGGGAGGATATTTGATGCCATAATCCCGCCTACATAGAAAGCAAGTGATAAGAAGTAAGGAGCAATGCCCGAACCGTAGTTTGGTACATTTGAAAGGCTTATCTGTTCCAGAACGACTGGTTCAGAAAACATATCGGTCAATGAATCACTATTTGAGATGCCTGATGTTTTATCTGCAGCATCTTTCAGTTTAGAAGAAAGAGTATGTGCCCCATCAGATAACTGTTCCAGTCCATCGTTTATTTTTTCTGTGCCTTCTTTAAGCGGCTTGGTCCCACTCGCTGCTTTATTTATTGCATTGTTTAGCGAAGTATAACCATTGTCCCATGCTTCAAAGCCCTCGTTGAATGTTACTGTTCCTGCTGCTAAATCTTTAGCTCCTGCTGCCGCTTCATCAAGCTTGTCGGAAAATTCACCGAGACCTGACTCGATACTCTCCTGCCCAGCTGCTGCTTTCTGTGCTCCCTGAGCAAGCTGAGTTTGTCCTGCCTGAAGCTGTTCAGTCGCCTTAGCTAGGCCATTAGCAGTCTCTTGAAGCTTTTGAAATTCTGGTTCCTCTCCCGCTTCAGGATGTGACTTACTATATGCATTCATTTGGTCCTGAAGAAGTTTCACGGACTCATTTGCCTTTGTCTGCTCTTGAAGCAGCTTTTCATTGCCGGAAGACCATTGTTTTATCCCAATAGTCACTTGCTCCCCGCCTGTTTTAATTGTATCAAGTCCAGCAGATAGTTTTCCCATACCTTGAGATAAGGAAAGGGATCCTTTTTCCAAATTAGCTGCACCCGAAGAGAGAGCTTCTTTCCCATGTAGAAGCTTATTGCTGCCTGCTGTTAATTGATTCATTCCTTGGTTAAGCTCGCTATATCCATCACCCAGCTTAGCCATTGCATGATTGGCATCATTAATGCCCTGATAAACCTCATTAGAGCCATTCCCTGCATTCTCTAATCCTGTTGCCAGCTCACTGAATTTAGTAAATACACCATCTGCATAAGTCTTTGTAATGCTTTTTGAAATCTTTTCGTTTATTTTTTCAACTGCAGTTGAACTGATTTGGGATGCGACAAAATTCTCGCCCGGATTCGTCTTTGAAATAAGTTTAGCAGGAATCGGTTGATCATCCATTAGTGTACTTATGTTTTTGGAAAAATCCTTTGGGATGGTAAGGACCATATAATAATCTCCATTTTTTAATCCCTTGTCGGCTTTTTCCTCCGAAATAAAATGGAAGTCCAGTTCCTGATTTCCCTTTAATTCCTTGACAAACTCTTTCCCCGCCTCGATTCGTTCGCCATCCATCATAGATCCTTTATCTTGGTTAACAACCGCTACGGGCAGATTATCTAACTTACCATATGGATTCCAATATCCAGCTAAAAAGAAACCAGCATAGATTAATGGGACAATTATAAGGAAAATTAAAGCTATTCGACCATGAGGATGTTTCCACATCGCCATTAAATCTCGCTTAATCAGCTGTAATCCTTTCAAGCAATCACTTCCTTTATTATTTTTACACTTTACTTATAGTAATTACTTTTATGCATAATGTATAATATATAATTCATTATAAATAAATAGCTTTTAGTCTATATAAGGGAGGGATAGTTACATGGAACTTTTACAGCTTCATTATTTTCGGACCGTTGCTAGGCTTGAGCATATGACGAAAGCGGCCCAAAAGCTTCAGATTGCCCAGCCCTCTCTCAGCAAAACAATATCCAGACTAGAAGAAGATTTGGGTGCGCCATTATTCAACAGAGAACATCGAAAAATCAAATTAAATGAGTTTGGCAAAGTGTTTTTAAAGCGGGTAGACCGGGTTTTTCTGGAGCTGGATGAAGGGAGAAAGGAAATCCTAGCATTATCCAAACAGCAAGAAAATAAAATTACGCTTGCCGTTACCATCCCGCGAGTTCTCCCAGATCTCCTCCAATCATTCCTAACCAAGAATCCAAGTGTAAAATTCCAGCAATTCCTTCAATCTACTTCTTCCATGAAAGATCAGCTGATTGAAGGAAAAATAGATTATTGCATTTCTTCCGTACTTATTGAAGACCCGCATATCATTTGGGAACCGCTGATAACCGAGGAAATTCACCTTATTGTTCCCCCTGGCCATCCTTTTTCAAGCCGGGACACAATCAAATTGGCTGAAGCAAAAAATGAAACATTCATCAACATGCATACCGGCTACGGTTTCCGGAATTTAACAGACCAGTTTTGCCAAGAAGCTGGCTTTGAACCTCATATTGCCTTTGAAGGAGATGATTCAACCGTGATAGGGGATTTAGTAAAACAAGGATTAGGCATTGCTTTTGTCCCGGAAATCACATTGCTTCATCAGTTGGACAAGTTTCCGCATAGCCTTCGTATTACAGAGCCGAATTGCCTTCGGACAATTGGGCTTGCCTGGTCAAAAAACAGATATCTGTCCGAGACCGCACACCAATTCAGGGAGTTTGTAAAAGAATACTTTAAAGTTCTAGCCACTAGACTCAATAAAAAGCATGAATTTCATTGATATCCTCCTGCCCCTCTCTATATGAAAACAAAATAAAAGATAAGATTTATCTGATTTAGATAAATCTTATCTTTTTTACAGCAACATATAAGGGAAATCTCCTAGATTAAGATTCTCTCAATTGTTTTACTTAAAACGATCAATCATCATTGTTCATAAAGTTTTGCTTCTCCAAGTATTTCAGCACTGTCTGTGAAAATTCGATATGAGATTCCTTCGTATATTTGGCTATGGTATAAACTTGGGCCAGATTCTTTAATCCCAGTCGTTCTGTCATTTCCTTTAGCCTTGGCATGTCCATATAGCGTTTCCATCCCTTTTCATTTCTATCTTTGTAGATTTCTAAAATTTCCTCATCTGAATAATCACGATACTGGTCATAGTGAACAATCCCATGTCTTGGCAACCGATCACGCGGGGCAGGATTTTCCGCAGGATAGCCTAATGAATAACCTATAACCGGTACGACATTAGGCGGCAAGTTTAACAGTTTACCAATTTGATCACAATTGGCAAGCGTCGAGCCCATATAACAAATCCCTAGCCCGGCATTCTCTGCTGCTAAAGCACAGTTCTGCGCTGCCAGAGACGCATCAATCGCCCCTATCATAAAGCTCATGTAATTATCAAAATGGACAGGTGCGTCATTAAGCATAAGCCATTTTCTCATTCTATTAAAATCAGCACAAAAGGTTAATAGGATCGGTGCATCTACGACCATCGATTGTTCCATATGTGCAGTGTATAATTTTTGCTTTAGCTCTTTATCTTTTGTAACGATAATGGAATAGGTTTGCATATTGCCGCTTGATGAGGCTCGAATGCCTGCATCTAATATTTGCTCCAGCAGCTCTTGACTTACTTCCCGATCTTCATATTCTCGTATGGACCTGTGTCCAAATATAACATCATTTAATTCCAAAGCAATCACTCCTTGGTCATTTGATATGTAAGAGTTTGAACAATTTATGCATTTATACAGTTCAATCTATTCATTGGGTAATACTCGTAAGGTAGGGCCATTGCTCTTACTCTTAATAAAAAGAAATGAATAGACTTTGACCAACATTATACCGTTATTTTAGAATAATCTGATAAATAAATAAAGATTATCTTTGGAGGACTGGTAAGGAATCAAACTCATAATTTGTAGAGGTTTTAACTGGCACTGCTTATGGGCAGTATAGGAATAATCTCCCTTGTAAAACTTCTAAGATTTCCTCCGGCATTTCCCTAACCTTGATATCTCCACCGAGGAAAAGCAGCCAATTCGTTATTTCGGTCAGCTCTTCAGAATGATTAACATTGATAAAAGTTTTTAAAATAGCTGTAGTTTGGTAAGGATTCGTATAGGAAATTGAAACTTTTAAAGGATGGTATTTTTTAAACTGGGCAATTGCCTTTGGACCAAGTTCAAGGACAAGGTTAATTACTTCTTCCTGCTTACTTAGTTTTTCTAACATCTTTTTTTTGCTTATTCTTTTTTTCGTCGGGTATGGTTTAACATCAATAAGATTATCTACAGTAAAAATTCTCCTCTTTTCATCCTTTAAGTCGAAGCCTTCAATCAGCCAAAGGCTTTTTTCACGGTAAAGGTGAAGAAGATAAATGGAATAAGATTTTATTGCTTTCTCTTCAGTAATAGTAATCAATAGATAGCTATCTAACAGAAGCGTTTGAATTAGTTTTTCCAACATCGGATGAGGGAGGTCTGAAAGATCAAGCAGGTCGGGATTATTCGGGTTGGTCCCTTCAAATAGCAAAATTTGATTTAAAAGAACAATATCTTCCTGCTGAGCTTCTGAGATAAGGCCGAGTAATTTTTCAGCTAAAGACTGACGGCTCTTTAGATAAGGGAGCTGCAGATTTCTTGTAGCCATAAAGGCAATAAAAAGAGCTTTGATCTCATTATCAGTAAAGCGAACTGTAGGCAGGACAGAGTTGTTCATGACAAAATACCCCCCATCCCGTCCAACTTCAGCAACAAGCGGCATCCCCATGGCTTCAATTTCCCTAATATCTCTAATCGCTGTCGAACGTGAGATGCTAAACTCTCGCATGATTTCAGAAATTGTAAAGTGAGATCGGTTGTTGATATAGCGCATGATGATATTAATCCGTTCAACTTTTTTCATCGGGTCCTCCTAAACAGTATCATTTTTTGACATGATTTAACGTTATTATAAACTCATCAAGTGAAAAGACAAATCATTTGATCAATTTAAAAAAAGGAAGGGATTAATTATGACAAATTATAATTTAGAAGAGAAGGAAAGCTTTACTGTTTTAGGTATTGGGACTGAACTTAAGAGCGATTATACAGACTATGCTGGCATTAACAAGGAAAAGGCAGACTTTTGGCAGGCCGTTAAAGAGGACGGAAGGCTTGAAAAATTAAAATCCATCGCTACTAATGATTACATGTTTGTCGTGAACGAAGCGGTGAATAACAAGATGATGCATTATGCTGGCGTCATGACAGAAGAGTCACTGCCAGAAGCTTCAAGAGTGATTCAATTCCCTAAAGGAGAATACCTCGTTGTTAAAGGGGAAGCTAAGACATCTGAGGAGTTGAGTAATATACTTACTGGCATGGCCTTTGGTCAAGTTTTGCCAGAAGCAAAAAATGTCGCTTATGTCGGAGGGCCCAATGCAGCGGTTGAGATGGGGCAGCAAAACGGCTTACTGTATGGTGAAATGTGGATTCCAGTTGTTAGGAAATAAAGAGATGAAGGAGCAATAAAAATGTCCTATATCGTTGATTTTAAAAATGTGTCCACGGTTGGTTTAGAGTCTTCACCAGCGGCAGAGGCTCTAGCTGGTTTACGTGCGAATGAAGCTCGTTACTTTATGAACAAATACAAGCATGAATTTTCGGTTGTTCCAGCTAGTGAGAGTCAGGACACCCTTGATTATGTGACCCACATTTTGAAAGAAGAACGTGATATTGAGTTTGCGGCTAAACCTTTAGAAACGTCACGTTTTCAAGTAGAAAATATCAAATGGGCCTTCGTCTTTTTTGAGGATGGTCTTGGAGTCAACGTCATGTATATGGTTGATAACCCTAAGAAGCGGGCAGTTGGCTTTAAGCTTTCAGAGGGGATGGAGGTACCAGAGGAGTTAGAAGGAAAGTTTAAATTTGCCCGGCAGAAGTCTAAACTAGCTGGAACCATTCGAGGATCGTTTTTTGTAATCAAAGGAGAATATTAGAGTAATCAAAAGCGTAAAGACAAATACAACAATTCATAAAGCAAATGATTACCTAGTCATTCAAATAACAAAACAGCACCTCTCCATCCAATTAGAAGGTGCTGTTACTTTTTCGCAAAAATGCTTCTTCTTGTATATGATAAATTACTCTTTAACCTGCATCGGACTTTAGTCTAGTAAAATCCAAATTCTTCAGACGTTCCTTTTCAATAAATATCATTAATTTATCGCCGTCATGCCAACACCATTCAAGATCATCATCCGAATCAATCGTTAACAGTGAGATCCACTCTGCTCCCGGCGTGGGATCATATGCTAGGGTATAATGAGAGGGATAACCAAAAAGATAGTCTGAACTTTTATGTAGAGAATCACGTATTTCAGTGTATAGTCCGTTCTGGTCTTCCCTGAATGGCCAGTCCTTCATCTGATATTCGTCGTAAGGAATATCGATAGTTGTGGAAAACTTAATCGCTGCCGCCTTGCCAACATCTGAATTTGGCGGGCTTATAGTCTCTAGATTCACAGATTCAGGAATATATATCCCATGAATATATCCGTCTTCAAACGCCTCCAGATAATCGTCTTCATCAGAATTGTCATTTGCTGCAAATAGACTCAGAATTCCTTTCGAAGGCAGACTCGCATCAATTGGTGTGATTTCTGCAAAATTGATTTGGCCAAGAAAGCGATATGGCCTCATCCCATATGTAGGCCATTCGCTGCCAACTGGTAAATCAGGTGCTCCTCCAAAACGGCTACATCCCAATTGTGGTTCTGCATCTTTATCCTTAAGTATATCGATTGCTGGCCTCAAAACTTGACGCAAATACTCTTTATGGTTTGCAATATCTGACTGTTCAATCATCTTTAGAAATTCGTTCCTATTCATTTTATCCCCCCTACATTTAATATCATCAGACACGGTTTAATTTCTCCCTCTTCATTATATTTCTGCTAAACTGTCACAGTCCATTTATTACATAACAATTCAATAAAGAGGTTACAAAAATGTAACCCAACTACCTAAAAGTGCCTAATTGAAAGGAAGTGTAGATTCATTTACTGTTAATTTATAAATCACTAGGAGGATTTTAAATGAATATTTTAATTGTATATGCACACCCTGAGCCCACATCCTTAAATGGGAGCTTAAGGGATTTTTCCCGCTATCAATTGGAATCTCAAGGACATATCGTACGGATTTCAGATTTATACGAAATGAATTTCAAGGCAGTAGCTGATGGAAATGATTTTAGTGAAAGGAAAAATCCCAACCAATTAAATTATTTATTGGAACAAATGAATGCTTCTAAAAATAAGTCTTTTTCACAAGATATTCTTTTTGAACAGGAAAAATTGGATTGGACTGACTTCATCCTTTTTCAATTTCCAATTTGGTGGACAGAGACACCAGCTATCTTAAAAGGCTGGTTTGATCGAGTGTTCGCTTTGGGATATGCCTATGGCCCCGGTACTTATGACAAGGGAAAGTTAAAAGGGAAAAAGGCGATGCTCTCTGTGACTCATGGAGCTTCCAGCTTAAACCATTATGGAGAATATGGATTAAAGGGGAAATTAGAGGAAAGATTGTTTAATATTCAGCATGAAAAGCTGTATTTTAGCGGAATAGAAGTATTAGAACCTTTTATCTTCCCTTCGGCAGCTCCCCTGGAAGTTAGAAACAATTATTTTGAACTATATAAAAATAGACTTTTGCATCTTTTTGAAGAACCAGCTATTCCCTTTCACCCGCTTTCCCATTATGAGAATGGTCAACTAGTTCAACAATTTCAAAAGTAAATGGTTTATACCATAATGTAATCTTTATTAAAATATGGTATTATTTCTTCACCCTTACACTTGGAGGCTATATGGAAAATACAAATATTTGTCCAGTTGATTATGTCGTCGATTTAATTAGCGGAAAATGGAAGGTACTAATCATCTGGCATCTCAAATTTAGTAAGAAACGATTTGGCCAGCTACAAAGGAACCTTGATGGAGTCAGTAAAAAAGTGTTAAGTCAGCATTTAAGAGAATTAGAGAAAAGTGGATTAATCAAACGGGATGTCATTCCTTCTCTTCCTGTACAAGTAGAATATTCCCTAACCGAAAGAGGAATGGAATTATCAACGATTCTTGAAGAGATTAATCGATTTGGATCAGTATTATTAAAAGGACCTACCATTTCCTGATAGATCCTTTTAGTCTTTATTAGCCGACTCTTGCTGGAATGACCACCTATCACTTCCCAAATGAATGCAGTTACATTTGATAGTATTGGGATGGCTTTTGACACGTCATTCATTCTGCTAAAAAACCCCTCATCTACTTATGAGATGGTTCTCCGTGACTATTTTGGAGTGTGTAGAAACCACATCTTTGAAACCTTCATCCTTTTTTCAATTTTCCCCGAATCACCCCGATAATGGGTGGCAGCACAGAAATAAAGATAATTGCTAAGAGAACCGTTGAAAAGTTATCTTTGACAATTGGAATATTGCCAAAGAAATAGCCTAAGATCGTACAAATTCCTACCCATAATGCAGCCCCAACCACATTATAAATCAAGAAATACCGGTAATTCATCTTACTCGCCCCTGCAATAAAAGGAATGAACGTGCGAATAAACGGCATAAAACGGGCGATCACAATTGTTTTTCCTCCATGCTTATTAAAGAAAGCCTGGGCTCTCATCATTTTATCTTGGTTAATCAATCTCCCCATTAAACTGCCATGTGAGATGGTAGTCCCTACTTTACTGCCGATATGATAATTGACAGTATCCCCAATTACCGCCGCGGCAAAAAAGATAATGAAAAGTAAAATAATGTTAAATGCCCCCATCGCTGCAAGAGCACCACTAGCAAACAATAAAGAATCACCTGGCAAGAAAGGGAAAATCACAATTCCCGTTTCCACAAATACGATTAAAAATAAGATTCCATATGACCAACTGCCAAAATTTTGGATGATTTCAACTAGATGTTCATCAATATGCAGGATGAAATCAATGATACTTTTAATTATTGTCAAAGTTGTACCCACTTTCATCGTTTTATCATCAGCTAATCTGACTTAGTAATGTAGGCTTTTTTATTTTCACCTATATATGTTATCACAAAACACTCAAACTGCTCACCACTTTCCTACTCTGCTAGCTGTAAAGTGGGAGATTCTTAGAGAACATCATGGTATTCTCAAGTATTTGATTAGGCTAACCCCATTTTTCCTGCGGTTAGAAACTCTCATAACAAAGGCAAAAAAAAATATATATAACTCTTATACAATCATTGATCTAAGTGACCCGATGTATGGAGAATAGATCCTGGCAGGCCTTCACTTTCGCTGATTTTTGAATAAAATTAGTTTTTATTTATACAATAAGATAGACTTATAATTTCTATCTTTATTTAGAAAGGCAGCGAATCATGGATACTGTCACCTATTCATTGCTTACCATCGCATACATAATTCTATTCGTACTAGGTTGCCTTTTGGCTAGAGGGAAAAGTAGGAATGACATCGGAAATGTACTGCTGATTGTTATTCTGGCTTTACTTTTTGATAATGGGATCCTAGCGCTAGGGAAATACATTGGAGAGGGACACTTACTGAGAACATTAAACCTAGCCCGATACTATTTGCATGCCCTTATCACTCCATTGCTTGTCCTATTTGCCTGGCATACTTTAGTAAAGGCAAATCTAAAATGGGCAAAAAAAGGGATCGTCCCATGGCTCGCTGCTTTATTGACCCTTTGTTTGATTATTATTGAATTCGTTACAGTGGTCAGGGGAATTTCACTAGAGCCTGCTATGAACTATGGCGTTTTAAGCTATAAAAATGCAAGAACTGGAGACGGACCTCCCATCATGATCATTGGTGTCTCCATTGTGTTAGCCGTCACATCGATTTTCATCTGGATAAGGCAAAAATGGCCATGGTATTTTATTGGCACCTTGATAATGGGCCTCGCACCAATGTTCCACTTTTTTAAAACCGATGCCTTACATAATATAGCTGAATTCGTATTAATGCTGGCCCTGCTTGCTACAAAAGCTTATCAAGATAAAAGGGATTCCTCCATTTTCTAATGAAAAGTATCCTAAATTAAAAACAATAAAAATCCCAACCTTCGTTCAAAGTTGGGATTTCATTTACTTAAGGTACGACATCTTAGATTTTAATTAATAGAAATATCTATTTACTCAATACTTTCTCAAGACCTATTTACTCGAGATTGGAAATTTCCGAATATCCTACGCACTTTTTATATTACTCTTTCATGTCTACTTGTAATCATTTTTGGGTCCTTTATCCATTATAACTTCTACCATATTTGAAGAACCCATCTTAAGTTTAGGCCTATTCTCTGAGTTTGGCTTACTGTAAAGCTCTAATGGGCTTATAATCACTCCATCTGGCGTATTATGAAGTATTCCGGGCACACATGTATAAATTCTATCATTATTATTTGCATTCTTAGAGGAGATGGTAACGGAAGTTCCGTTATGATTATCTATACTCATGGATACCTTGTATCTATAGAATGAGCCTGTCCCATTTGACTGAGCAGAATAAACCACAGGAACCACTGCGAGAATTTCATTCGTTAACCTTAATTTAATTATTTCTGTCTTCTTTGATCCACCGCTTCTCCCAATATCGCCCATATGTTCCACTGCACCGTTACCAAACTGATAAAGGGGAGGTGTTCCTTCAGCTCCAAACATTGCTACATCTATCTGCTTCCCATTCTTTGTATAAACTAAAGCATAAATATCATAATCCGTCCCAGTCTTCCAAGATACCGTAGCAGTAATCTCTGGTGTTTTCTCAATGATAACTGGCTTTTGACCTTTTTCCAGACTTATCTTACCCTTTACCTTTTCAAGGCTTATTGTTGACAACGTGTTTTGACTATTATAATTTCCAGGGACAGTTAAAGTCTTATCAGGTTCCTTTTGAGTTTGTTTTTGAATAGTTTTAGGTTCAGATGGCTTGTTTTGCTCATCAGGTTCAACCTCAACACCGTAATTTTTGCATAACCCTTCAAGCCCAGAATCAAATCCGCGCCAGATTGATCTTACCTTTGTTTGGCCATTCCTTAGATATAATTCTAATACTACTATTCCATTTTCATTTTTGAAGCTAGATGGGGTTAACTGAATAATATTATGATCCGTGCATATCTCTGCCTTTAAATTCTTCACATTTGAAAATCCTGTGCTATTATCCTCTGTAAGAGTTATAGCTATTTTAGTAATGCCTACAGGGACTTTACTCATGTCAAAATTAATTTTATGTACTTTTGTGTTACCTACTCTCTCAGCTGGTATAAGGGTGGCTACACCAGAAGAGCTCGTTGGCTGATTATAAAATATAATTCCGCTATCTCCTTGAACCTTGTCTGAATCAGTTAAAAGGAAAGCTGTTAAGGAAATATCTATCGAATTAGAAATTTCATGGCTAACAATAATATTACCTTTTGGGGAACTTAAAGCTGTATTTGCTCCCATCTGAAGAAATTGATTCATTTCAACCACTCCCTGCTCCTCTATCTAGTTACCACCTATCAATTCTTATGAACCACTAAAAATTATATTTAATTATTCATTATCCTCTAATATACCCATCTTTTCACTTCACCCAGATTAAAAAGGGATTTTAGTTTACTTAAATTAATAATATCAAAAAATTAACATAACCTCCCCAAGGAAACGACAAATATTGTAGTTTTTTAGTAAATGTAACAAATTACTATTTAATACAAACAGCAGCACTCCACATTTAAAGGAATGGTGCTGTTTTTTTAAAACCTTATTATACTTTTGGTACGTTCGAAATAACAAATCTACATGTACTTTTTATCAAATTATTTAAAACTTACTTTTTCCCTTTAAACATTTTTTTTAGAATAGGGTAATGATTCAATCAAAATGGCTCCCAATTAATGAGAGCCATTTAATTATTTCTTACTTATTTTCACAGTGATTATTTTAAAATTTATGTGGGGTAAAAACTCATTTACTTATGATACGGTTCCCCGTTATAGTTGTTAATGAGGTTTATTTTGTAATTGCAATTTTTTCTCTTTTCTATCATGCTACTTATTCATTTTATTAAGAAAATCCCCTAACAGACTGTCTAGATCATTTTCCATGTCAGCCTGTTGCTCTTCTGCTGTTATCGATTTGTCTTTTGTTACTTTTTGCCAATCAAATGCATCTAAATCATCCATAATACTTAAATCTTCGGCATCAGCTTTTTTCTCAAAAGCACTTAAATAGTCACTTGCTAAGGATGCTTCCGTATCTGGTACCTCTTCGTTCGGCAATTCTTCTTGCAAATACAAGGCCTCATTAATATCTAGGGAATTACTATTTAACGATGCAAGCAAAGCAGTTGTACGAATGGGATCTGTTAAAAGCTGGTAAACAATCGAACCCATTACGGCCTCCGAATGCTCATGTTTTAACCAATCTCGTTGTGATTTACTTAATTTATGAGGAAGAGGAACCGTAATCGTTTCCCGTTCCTTTGAAAAAGATTGTCCAACCCCTTGTAACACATACTCGGCAATCTTACTCGAAAAATTCCTTCTTTCTATTTCCTTTAGCCTTTGTAAATGCCCTAATAGATGATCAGGGGTATCTGAAGGGATACGAAATGAAATGGCTTGCCCTCTCTTAATCTCCTTTGAACTAGAGCTTTTCATATCATCACCCTATTATTTCTTCACAGGTTCTTGGGATGGCTTAGACTTTTCACTCTTCCTCACAAAATCAGTAATAAGCTTATAGTAAGCATTCGCCATCATCCAAATACTCTCTTTCTCATCTTCAAAGAAATCAATATTATACCCATCTAGATTATTATTCAATGTTTTAATATATTCTTTTAAAACATTCGCTCCTCCACCAACAAAATAGCAGATTTCTGTTTGTGAATTTTTCTGCCATACATTTCGCAATAGACGATACTGTTTTTTTGCTAGTTCAAGTAAAATCCGATCCGTAATATCATGGACACTTGTCCGACTTCCCTTCACCATAATATGATTCCGGTCATTTTTTCTCGTGATGATTTCGACAACATCCCTACGGCTATCTAATTCGATGGCATGTTTTGATCTGATTTCTTCTCTAATAGCCTCTAATGATTCCGATACACCTAGATTAAATCCTTGTGCCTTATCATCATCAACATTTCGATTCTTAATGACAGCAATATCTGTCGATAGCCCCCCTATGTCCTGAATGATTATTCTTTTATCAATTAAATCTTTATTAATGATTTTTAGCTGGTTGTCCATGACAAGATTAATATAAGCGGCAAACCCTTCGGGATAAATCTTTACTTCATTAAACTTAATATTCACTTTTAAACCTTGATATTTAGGAGTAACAAGGAATTCTACCTGATGGACGGAACCAACCAATTTGGAGCGGTATCCAGCGTCCTTCCCTTCCTTTACTTCACGTAGTGGGAGGCCAGTTCCAAGTGTATAATTGGCATCGATAACATTTTTTACTCGTGGGAAAGTATTGCTATTCTCCTCATTTACGGCATCTAATGCTAGAGTGGCAAAAAGCATGATCAATGTTTGATCTTCTTCGGACTTAGCACTTCCTGGATCTAGCTCTGTTGCATTGTCACTTTTTGTTGCCAAATGGCCTACACGGTAGATGGCATTGTTTTCTTTCAATGCAGGGGAGTGAACCTTGATATGTATTCCTTCTAAAGGATTTTTATTATTTAATTCTTCTATTCCAATCACAGGACGATCTTCAGTGTCTATTCCTACAATATTAGGAATATTTAATTCGTACTCTAATTCACCAAAAATGGCCTTAATGGAGTCATTACCAACATCTACAGCTGCAATTCTAGAGTTCATCTTTATTCATTCCTTTTCAATTATTTCTTTTTCTATTAAAAAGGCTATAAGAGTTTTCTAGATTCTACAATGAGGTTTACCCAAAAGATATATAACTGTAAACACTTCGTAAACTATGGCTATTTGTAGACATTTCCGTAATCTTTAGCAACAAACCTGTATACACCCTATAGTGACAAGGTGTATACAGGTTTGTTTACTTGTAAACGTTTTTGCATACAATCTGATTACAAAATGTAGACATGTACACACTTTTGTATACTTCATTTTTTTCGTAAATGATTGAGAAGTTATCAACCTTTGGAAAATGGAATGATTGTCATTATTTAATTTGATCTTAATGAATTTTCCGAAAAATCATTATACAAGTCACTATTAATACATGCCATCAATTATCCTGCCATTCAGCCTCTATTTTTGTTCATTGTGCTCTTGTTACAACGATTATCCAGACAAGACGCAAATGTTTTATCATCCTCAACTAATAAAATTTTCATCCTTAGCTCTTCTTTACATTTTGGTGAAAATTTATAACTCTTTTTCTTCGCTTCAAATTTCAACAGATTTTTCAACAATCGGCAGAAAGGAACAGAACACCTTAAGTGTCTAAATTGTCACCTTCATTGTCACTTAAAAGTCACTTTAAACAGCTACAATGATATTTATTCTATTTTACTCGGAGGAAAGTAAATGAAAAGGCAACATTTAATTACCACGATTACAATTATATATACGGCTCTTACTTTATATTTTATGTTTTTAGGTTTTAATCGCCTAGAACATAGAAGTAATTACATGGATGCAGGTTATGAATTTCTAATTATTCCATCAAGCGTCCCTTTAAAATTCCCTAGTTTCCGGTTTTCTTGGTTGTACAACTTTGGAAATATAGCGGCGTTCATCCCCTTTGGTATCCTGTTTCCTTTATTAAAACAAGTTAACTTTAGAAAATTTATTAGCTGGTTTATTATCGTAATTCTTGGATTAGAATTACTCCAATCTTTAACATATCTCGGAACCTTTGATGCTGACGATATTATGTCAAATACAATAGGTGCAATAATAGGCTATGTTGTCTACAAAGTTGGTTTCACATCAAAATTGACTTGTATGAAGCTTATTGCCTCTTGCTCAACTGCTATTCTACTGTTAGTTTGTGTAATGTGCGTCTCTGAGATTTTAGATAAGCGAGTAAGTTCTAAACAGCCTTTACAGCATATCGAGGAAACAATGGGGAAGAAGCCACTAACGAAGGATATTCCAAACTTTACTATAACTGGCGATACAATCGAACCCCAATTCAACTTGTACAGTAATGAAGATACTAGCGAAACCTATACTTATAATGTTGAAGGGAAAGAGGAGTTAATTTTTTATCTAAACCTTGGCATTCCAGATACTGAAGAATTTAAGGGTAAAGTGACCATATATACAGATGATAGTGTAAGAATTCAAATAGATGAGGAATACTTAACAGAATCAAGAACATTGGAAATGCCATTAGAAATCCCCCTATTTTACGAGACGAAAGAAATGACCATCGTTATTACTGGTAACATAAAACTATGGGATGTAGTCTTCACAGAACTAAAGCATTGGTGGGAGTAGTCAAGTGACTAATACCAATGTATGGCTGCGGCAAACATTTAAAGGGATTGGACGTGTCCAATCCCTTTAAGTTCATAAAAAGCCGACCTTATTTTGTCAGGCTGCTAAAGATCACTTTCCTTTCAATGCACTTACTTATGATACGGTTCTCCCCGCAAAATCCGAAACGCCCGATAAACTTGCTCCACCAATATTAGCCTCATTAACTGATGTGGAAAGGTCATTTTCGAAAAACTCAGTTTCTCATTCGCCCGCTGCAAGACCTCAGAGCTCAGCCCTAGCGATCCTCCGATCACAAACGTCACTTTGCTTTTGCCATATGTAGCTAACTTATCCAGACCGTCAGCCAGCTCCTCTGATGTTTTCATTTTTCCTTCAATCGCAAGAGCAATGACATGTGCGTCTGGATGGATCTTTGATAAGATCCGCTCGCCTTCCTTTTGTTTCACTTGGAGCATTTCAGTTTCGCTTAATTCTTCTGGAGCCTTTTCGTCTGGGACTTCGATGATTTCTATTTTAGCGTAGGCCGATAGTCTTTTTAAGTATTCATCGATTCCTTGCTTTAAGTATTTTTCTTTTAGCTTGCCAACCGTTATTATTGAGATATTCACAGGTCATCCTCACTTTGTAAACAAGATATCCACATTAGTTATCCACATATCCACATTTTCTATCCACATCTTGTGTGAGATCATTCGTTCGCCACAAGATATACAGCATGATTTTGACAATATTCACAGGTTGTTGATAACTCTTCTTCCTTTGAAATTTTTGATAATTGCGGAAAGGTTTCGTACTCATCAACGACTGTATCTATTGCTATATCAACATGTTCCTCGCAGCTGTAAATCATTTAAGCATTCCTTCTTTCTTCATTTTCACTTGTGATTATTATTTGAATTGTGGATAATTTTCATTCTGCTCACAATTCCTACTTATCCACATCCCATCATATCAAACCAATAAAAAACAGGAAAGCCTCATTGTGCTTTCCTGCTTTTATCTTGGTTATTAGAATGTTTCACCGCTCAGTTTAATGGTTGCTTCTTGAAGCTTCCCTGCTCGGTAAAATTTCACTTTCATCTGATCGCCGACTTTTTTCTGATTATACAAATGCTTTCTTAGCTGAATGACATCAGCAATTGCTTCGCCATCCATTTCAACAATGACATCCATTTCCTTTAAGCCTGCTTGTGCTGCAGGTGAATTCGGTTCAACCGAAGTAATCGCAACTCCAGCTTTCACATCAGCCGGAAGCTTTAATGCCTCCTGCTGATAATAGCCAGGGATTTCACTTACTGATGCTAATTGAATACCCATATACGGTCTTCTTACTTCACCGAACTTCTCCAGGTCCTCAATAATTGGCCGTGCATAATTGATTGGAATTGCCAATCCGATTCCTTCAACCGCCGATTCAGCAATTTTCATTGAGTTAATGCCAATGACTTGGCCGCTAATATTGATTAATGCCCCGCCGCTATTCCCAGGGTTAATAGCCGCATCTGTTTGGAGAACCTCTGCCTGCCAATCAGCAGTCCCATTTTGGTCAATATCAACTGGAACCGTCCGTTCTAATCCAGAAACAATCCCTTGTGTGACAGAGCCCTCAAATGTGCCTAATGGATTTCCGATGGCAATGACTGGTTCCCCAGTTTTCAATGCACTTGAATCACCAAATTCGGCAACTGTTTGAATATCCTTTGAATCCACTTGTAAAACCGCAAGATCTGTCCAAATATCACTGCCAACAAGCTTTGCCGGTATTTTTGTCCCATCAGCCAGGCTTACTTCTAGCTGCTGAGCCCCTTCAACCACATGATGGTTCGTGACAATAAAGGCATTTTTCCCTTGTTTTTTATAAATGACACCTGATCCGGTTCCAGCTGGTACGCCATCCTCTCCAGCCTCCTTAGACCAGAAGCCTGCCGCTTGGATATTTGTAATACTAACGACTGCATCTCCCGCTTTATCAACGGCTTTGGTTACATCTGTTACGACATTAAGTGATACATTTTGTGTAGGGATGTTAGCATTTCCATTGCTCGCAGCTTCCTCTTGCAATTGGTTATCCGGTTCAATTGAATACGGCAAAACATTATAATCTGCAAGCTTAGGGATTGCAATAATGACAAGAATGGCGCCTAGAATCACACCTACTAGACTTGCTAAAAAATATCCGCCTTTATTTCCTTTTTGTTTATTGGATCGATTTTGATAATCCTGATCATAATAGCCCACACTGCACCAGTCCTTTCTTTTCCTTTCAGATTAATGAATGAGAGAGCTAAATGTTTCCTTTATGTCATTATTAGTCCTAGAATTTATTCTTCCTTCTTACCCATTATTATACTCCCTCTATTTTAATAAGCTAAGAAAAATGCAGCCGGAATTATCAAACTTACGACTTTGTTCATAAGTTTGATGAATTTTGTTAAAAAAAATGAGCATCGCCTTAAGCGATGCCCATTCTATTAAACCGCTGTTAAAGCAGTTGGAATTTTCGGGTCTGTATCAAACAGGTCGAATTGTTCTCCTACTCTAATTCCTCTGCCTTCAAGTGTTTGTGCAACAGCCATTCTCGCTAAATCCTTCATATTATTATCCTGACTTAAATGAGCCAAATATATGCGCTTTGTTCGATCTCCAGCTACTTCACTCATGGCAATCGCCGCATCCTCATTAGAGACATGGCCCACATCGCTTAAAATTCTTCGCTTAATACTCCATGGATATCTTCCCATTCTAAGCATTTGCACATCATGATTGCTTTCAAATACATATGCATCCGCATTGGAGATAAGCCCTTTCATTCGGTCACTTACATATCCTGTATCAGTAATAATAACAACTTTCTTCTCTCCATGATGAAAAACATAGAACATCGGATCTGCGGCATCATGGGAAACACCAAATGATTCAATATCTAAAGAACCGAACGTCTTTACGGTTTCCATATTAAAAACAAACTTCTGCTCAACAGGTACTTGTCCAATTAATCCATCCATAGCCTGCCATGTTTTCTCGTTTGCATACACAGGCAATTTATACTTTCTAGCAACGATCCCGACACCTTTAATATGATCACTATGCTCATGTGTAACTAAAATGCCTGAGAGCTTCCCCATATCCCGGTCAATTTTTTGAAATAGGGCTTCCATCTGTTTCCCGCTTAGACCAGCATCAACCAAAAATGAATGATCCTCTGTCTCAACATAGATCGCATTCCCGGTACTTCCGCTTGCGAGAACACTAAATTGCAAGGACATATTCTCTCACTCCACTATTTTTTTCTCTTCGTTGTTTAATTGCATAATCTGCCCCTCGATCGCATGGACAAATAAATTCTCTTCATCATTAATGACGAAGCGCCAAGCTGGCGTCAGCACCTGGGATGTACCTGTATGAACAAAGGTAACATAACCTAGCTCAACTTTTGTTATTTTGCTTTTTGGCTTTAAGGCGCCCTTTTCATACAATGTTTCAATGGCTTTAAGGGGCTGAATTATTTTTTCCTTTTCAGAACGCTCTTCGATATTTTCTAGCATTGTCTGCTGATAAGAAACAATATCATTATTTTCAGTGTTCAGCCAAATGGTTAATTCCCCGCTAATATTTTTATAAAAAACTTTGTCCTTGAACTTCTGGTAATAGGTAATTTTATTCTCATCTTTTCCCCAGAAGCGGTATTGATCGCCGTATAGTACATGGTTTTTAACAAATGAGTTGATCTCTGATGTGTCTAATTTATCACTTAACTCATATGGCTTATCAAGTGTAGCAGCTAAAACCAAGCCATCATTGACTGTCACTTGCTGTCCTTTTAGCTTTGGATCATCCAGTCCCTCATCGCTTGTGAAGTTTTTAGGCTTCGCACTTAAATAGTTATCTTTTTGATAATTTTTTGGAAGCTCATCATACTGAATTTCATCAGCTTTCAGTCTTTTATCAAATGATGGCTCCACAATAAATTCATATTGACTTGTTGAATCCTTTAATTTAAAGAACTCATACATTAAGTAGATGTTGAGCACAAGGAAGGTCAATATAAAGATTGTTTTAATTTTACTCCAATCCATGATTGCCCCCTCCTATTTCTTCAAAGGAAATTTTATTCCATGTATCATTGTATTGATAGTACCAATCTGGTTCAAGATACACTAATCGAGTGTGCAAATCCTTTGTCATCGTATATCCTATTGCCATATCCTGCAGCTGATTAATATGAATGCCCTCTTTTTTTTCTAGCCATTCTACTGCCTCTTCACCAGAACGCAGAATTGTTTCTGATGCATCTGACGCTTGAATGCCAAAAGAAAAATTACTGCGGGAATACTCCAGGATTTCATTTTGTCCCCAAGTATGGCTTATTTCGGATATTCCGTTCTCATCACTAAACACGGGATACCCATTATTCTCATAAAGGCGGAACAATACTCGATGATTCGATTCATCAATATTCACATATTGATAATTTCCTGTCCAGCCGCCATGTTCATTGACAAAATCAATACTTCTTTTTAAGAGATTATCTGAAGGGAACTGGTGATCATTGCTTTCTACAGGGTTCACATATGATAGTATATTTTTATCATAATCCACCCTCATCAGACTTGAATAATCTTTAAACTCTACCCCTGAACCTGAAGACTGATAATTCTTCTGAACCACGCTCGGATCTTTAAATAAAGCGTTCTTATACTTTTCAGGGTCTAATGGGTTGGATACATATTGATACCTTAATATTTTTGTTTCATTAGACGGCAAAAAGAGCACTTGCTCCTCAGAAACTTTATATGGAAAATAGGAAGAATAACTTAAATTGTATTCCACATTTTTAAAGAACATATTATTAAAATTATGGACGAAGGATGAAGCAACGTGACTTCTATAGGCCTTTTTTTCTTTAGAAGATATAAAATAGACATAGCTTTGTTCCTTCTGCGTTCCGCCGATATCAATAACAATGCGATCAAATTGAAAATTAGGCAATTTTTTATCTTTTATATCAATTATTGACCGATAAAGATAGATCGGAACTAAATCTGGAAATTCAATAACTGCTTTTCCTGAATTATGGATAAAGGCGGGATAACTGCCTATTCCACCTGAAATATTCTCAAAGTCAGCAAAGTTCCATCTGCTTATTTCAGCTATCACCTTATTAATTTCATTAATATTAACTGTTCCGAAATGCTTTTCTTTATCAAGATGATAGAAAATCCGATCAGGCCTAACAATTTCTGCAACTTCCTTTTTGTCACTTATCGCTACTTTTTCAACCGTATTTTGCTTCTCAATCACTTCTAAATTTGGCTGGTATGTCCAAATACTCCAAGTCAATAAAATACTAAAACAGACTAAAATGACTAATATGACCGATTTAATATTTTCATATGTCATTCCCAATCATCCTCTTCAGTGCGAGCATCATAAGGCAGGCTGAAAAATATCGTTGTCCCTTTCCCCTCTTTACTGATTGCCCATATTTCACCGCCATGTGCTTCAACCATTTCCTTAGCAATTGCTAGACCAAGACCTGTACCGCCCAATTTTCTAGTTCTTGCTTTGTCGACTCGATAAAATCTGTCAAATATTTTTTCAATATTTTCTTTCGGTATCCCCACTCCTTGGTCAGAAACGCTCACAATAATCATATCTAGCTTTTCCTCAACACGGAATGTAATTTTGCCGCCTTCTGGTGAGTACTTCAGTGCGTTGGATATGATATTATCAAGCACCTGTGTAAGCTTGTCCGCATCAATCTCAACAAATGCGGCATGAACAGGAAGTCTCCGATCAAAAATAACATTTCGTTGCTTTGTTAATTCAAATCGATCGATGATCCGATTATAGAAGGAAATAATATCAATCCATTCTTTTGTCAGACGGTAATCCTTGCTATCCATTTTTGATAACTGCAGCAAGTCATTCACAAGACGAATCATCCGTTCCGTCTCAGTTTGGGTGACTTCTAAAAAGTTTGGTGCAATCTCCTTATCCTGCCATGCACCATCAGCTAGTGCTTCTAAATAGCTTCTCATCGTCGTTAATGGGGTTCTTAGTTCATGAGAAACATTTGCTACAAATTCCCGGCGCTCCATATCAATTTTTTCTTGCTCTGTAATATCATGCAGGACGGTAATAAGACCATTGACAAATCCCGTTTCCTTTTGGATAACAGAGAAGTTGGCCCGTAATATTAACGTATTTGATGGTCCGCTATAATCTAAAATGACTGAATCCCGTTCAGCAAGCAGTTCATCAAAGGTGTAATCATCTTCCAGACCAAGGAGCGTGACAATTGGTGAGGACAAGACTGTTTCACGTGAAACATTCAGCATTTCTGCTGCTGGTTCATTAATTAAAATGACTCGTCCCTTCCGATCAGTTGCAATAACCCCATCCGTCATATAGGAGAGTACCGAGGACAGCTTTCGTCGTTCCCCTTCTGTTGTTGCCTGTGCTTCCTGCAGTTTTTTCGTTAGGTTATTAAATGTCATCGCGAGCTGGCCAATTTCATCATACCCATAAACCTTAACCTTACGCGAAAAGTTCCCTTTAGCCATCGCAAGTGCCTGCCTTCTCATATCTGACATTGGCCTTGTGATTGTTTGTGCCAAAAGAACACCTAAAACAGCAGTAATGGCAAGTGCTATGGCTGTACCAGTTATAAAAATATTATTGATTTGTCTCATTTGCTGAAAAACGGTTTCTATTTTTGCAACTGAATAAATAGCTCCCTTTACTTCCCCATTATGCTTAATTGGTGTGACTAATACCCAGATACGGTTTCCTCTGCGGTCAATCCGATCCTCGCTTGATTGCTGGGCAGTCGCAAGAGTCATCCTAATAAGAGTATCTGTTGTCCGCTGTGTAACAACCCCCTGATTATCGGGATCAGATGTTCCAAGAATCTTCAGTGAATCATCAATGACGCTTACCTCTGTAATATCAGGTGAGTAGAAGTCTCTCAGTAATTTATAAACGTCTTCTTCTTCTGTAGTCTCATCATCAGGAAGACGAACCTTCGTCATTTGTTCTTCAAGATAATAGGCAAGCAAATTCACACGGTCTTGAATCGTTGTTTTAAAATTATCCTTTAATGTAAACTCTAATTGCCGCACAAAGTAAACACCAATAATCTGCATGGCAATCAAGATTAATAGGACATAAATAATGACAAATTTAAGGTGGATCGAACGGAAAAAGCCAACTTTTTTCATTGATGCTCCTTACTCCTGTTCAGGATTTCGCAAGTAATACCCTACTCCTCTTCTTGTAACAATCCAAGTAGGATGACTCGGGTTATCTTCAATTTTTTCTCGAAGTCGTCTAACGGTTACGTCAACTGTTCGTACATCGCCATAATAATCATAGCCCCAAACTGTTTGTAAAAGATGTTCTCTTGTCATTACTTGTCCAATATGCTTAGCCAAATAATGGAGGAGCTCGAATTCACGGTGTGTCAGCTCGATGGTCTCTCCCCGTTTAGAAACGATATAGGCGTCTGGATGAATGGTAAGAGAACCTACTGTAATTTCATTCGACTCATCCTCCTCCACCGCGTTTGCAGTGATTTGCTGATGACGTCTTAGATTCGCTTTAATACGCGCAATCAGCTCTCTCGTACTAAAAGGCTTCGTTACGTAATCATCTGCCCCTAGTTCAAGCCCGATGACCTTATCAATCTCAGAATCCTTTGCAGTCAGCATAATAATTGGCATATCGTACTTTTTTCTAACCTCTCGGCAAACCTCAATCCCATCCCTTAGCGGAAGCATAATATCAAGCAGAATAAGGTCAGGTTTAATTTCCTCCACTTTGTCCAGAGCATCGTTTCCATCATAAGAACAGAAAACTTCATAGCCCTCTTTCTTTAAGTTAAATTGCAAAATATCAGCAATTGGTTTTTCATCGTCTACAACAAGAATTTTTTTCTCCATATGGCGCTCCTTTTCCAATCGATTATTTGAAGGAAGTAGATTTTAAATGATTCATATATATTCTCACTTTTACTTTACCATTTTATAAATCAGAATACACGTATTAGAAAGATGTTACAGTTTGATTCATAGATGCTATTCATTTCTTTCAAATAGAAATAGCAAAAAAATCTCTAGCATGCTGCACTAGAGACTTTTTGTCGACTTTTTAGCGAATATAATTTAATGGATTTTGCAATTCTCCATTTTTGTAAACTTCAAAGTGCAGATGAACGCCTGTTGAGTTTCCAGTAGAGCCCATGACACCGATTTTTGAACCCTTCGAAACAGTTTGGCCAACATTTACATCAATAGATGAAAGATGAGCATAGATTGTTTTGTAGCCATTATTATGGTCAATGACAATCTTATTTCCAAAGCTTCCATCATAGCCAGCTGATACGATTACTCCATTATCGGCCGCCTTAATCGTGCGATTGCTCGGTCTGGCAATGTCAATTCCCTTGTGCATTCTTCCCCAGCGATGTCCAACCTTACTGGAAATATATCCGCCATTTGCTGGCCAAATAAAGCTTCCTTCTCCACGAGATGGAACCACTTTTGTCCCTTTCACTACAATATGTTTAACTGGCTCTTGAAGAATCTCTTCTTTTTCCAGTTTCTTTGTAATGACTTGGCCATTTTGTTCAGAGATATGATAGGTTGCCGCACGCATGCCATCTTTACCTTCTTGTTTAACCTTTGTATCTCCTTTAAGCATAGAGGAGTCTTCAACAACCTCTTTTTCAAATGGAACCTGTTCCTTAGCAAAATATTCCTTTTCAACTACCACTTGTACATAAGGTTTCAAAACAGTAACGTTTACTTCCTGATCAATTTGAAGAAGTGAATCCTCCGTTAACCCAGGATTAATGGCAAGCAGCTGTTTGATTTCAAGGTTGTGCGCATGGGCAATTCCTCCAAGCACATCCCCTTCTTTAACTTTATATTTCACTTCTTCTACTGAACCTTTATCAAGGAGCTTAATCGCATCCGCAACTGATAATATTTTCCCTGGTTCAATTTGCTCATTAGAAACTGCCACTTCTTTTGATAGACGAACGTCTACTAAACGGGTTTCATTTTCCTTTAATGGGGGTAATGGATTATTAGAGGCCTTTTGTGCCTCTAGAGCTTTTAATTGCTCTTCAGATACATATTTTAGCTTTAATTGGTCTAATACTGATTTTGCCATTTCTGGATTTTCAACATAAGCAACCGGATTTCCGTCAATAACTAGCGCTGATGCGTCTGCCTTAACACCGATTTCTTTAACCACTTGCTCTGCTACCTCTGAATCATTCGTAGCAGCATTTGTTTGAAAAACCTGCTCTGGTACATATGTAACCTCGGACGCTACAGATAGGCTAAGAGTCTTATAGGCATCTTTTGAATCAGACAATTTTTCATTCACTATATTTTCAATTACACTTTTATCAGAAACAGTTCCTATGTATGTATCATTCATGTACACATAATAAACAGTTGTTAGCTTTTCACCATTTGCTAGGGCAGAAGCACCTCCTGCAAACGAGAGTGCGGCTACAGCCACTGCTGTAATTGCTGTCTTTTTAAACCCTGTTGTCATTTTCTTATATGTATAATTTTTTAACGTTATTATTTTTTTTATTGAATCTTGCATTGTTACATCCTCCTAGACTACGGTACCAATTAAACTTTCATATAGTGCTATGTAACTATTTTTTGATTTCTGTAAAAATTCACCTCTTTACTTTATCATAAAAGCCCCTTCTAAGATTACTAGACTTCATAATGTAACAAAAATGTATAATAGATGACATTTTATTACTATTTACCAATGAAAAGTTGTCACATTAAGCAGGAATTGTCGAAAAAATAAATCATAAAAACAGGGAGAAAATGCCTATTTATCGAGGCTTTCGGATGTTTCTTGAACTGGGGTACAAAACGTTAAGAAAAACGAGGAAGGTGCCCTTCTACTGGGTGCAAAATTTCTCTAATATTACAATTATGTAACAAAAAAGGGAGTATGATTGAATCACACTCCCTTTTTTCATTATTTTTGATGGCTCAGGACGGAATCGAACCGCCGACACAAGGATTTTCAGTCCTTTGCTCTACCGACTGAGCTACTGAGCCATATAAAATATAGTTACCTAATTCATGATTTCAGTTCAAAGCTGTGCTCAAAAATTCTCACGAATTTCCTCGCAGATCGCCGCTGGAGCTTAGTCATAGATGTTAGCGATCCTCTACCGACTGAGCTACTGAGCCATAAATAAAATATGACAGTCAGCAAGGAGGCTGTACTTGCCAGCCGCTTACTGACTGTCATTCGCCATGACCCCTACGGGATTCGAACCCGTGTTACCGCCGTGAAAGGGCGGTGTCTTAACCGCTTGACCAAGGGGCCATTTATAAATGGTGAGCCATGAAGGACTCGAACCTTCGACCCTCTGATTAAAAGTCAGATGCTCTACCAACTGAGCTAATGGCTCGGAATAAAACTATTATTATGACGACGTTTTTTATAATATCATATAAACTATGTTTAAAGCAATAACTTTTTTTATTTTCCCTAAAAAACAAAAAGAGGCTGGGACAAAACCCACCTCTGAAATGAAAAAGCAGGTGGAATTTTACGACGAATAAAATTCCACCTGCTT
>NZ_LMBX01000025.1 GCF_001439605.1 Cytobacillus praedii | reverse complement strand
GCGTTCGTCCTGAGCCAGGATCAAACTCTCCAATAAAGAGTAAGATTAGCTCTTAAGTTTTAAAACTTGTTTTAAACATTGACGTTTTTTGTTCGTTCAGTTTTCAAAGAGCAACATTTGCTTATCGCTCACAGCGACTTTATTAATATAGCATTTTTCACTTTTGACGTCAATAACTTTTTTAAGTTATTTTCATTACGTCATCAGCGACGTTTATTAATATAACAGCTAAATAAAACTAAGTCAATAAAAGTTGAAAAGTTTTTTTAAGTTTTATCCTTTTTGCTCCCTCTTCTGTCTATTCAGCATATATTTCAAGCATTCATTAGGTGCAGCCACTCTTTTAAATAACGCAAATAAAATCTTGTATCTTTCTTCCATTGCTCTTTTTACTATATGATCGATTCGGTCATCCTTCAAATCAAATAATATTTCATCCATTTCTCTTTTTATTAAATACTCTATTTCTTTTTGTTCCTTTTGATTGATTAACATCCCTAACATCCTAAAACCCCTTTATTTCAGTTTGGTTTTTGTAGTATTTTCCAATTTATTTTTTTTATGAATTTGTTTTTCAAATCATTTTTAAAAATTACTCGCATAAAATTGAGACAAGAAGTGATTTGGACGAGGTGAAGGGTATTATGAACTTCTTTTTTGTACTAAACGGGAAAACGCTTAAACAGCTTGCTATTGTTGTAACAACTGCCTTTTTTGCTGCATGGTTCCTTTATGTCGGAAACATTGTCCATCTGCCTGCATTTTCCTCAAAAATTGGACCTAAAGCAATATACAAAGGTGAAAAGGACCTTGCACTCACATTTAATATCGGATGGGGCGATGAAAAAGCAGAACCCATTCTAGATATTCTTAAAAAGGAAAATGTGAAATCCGCTACCTTTTTCCTAGCAGGGTCATGGGCAGAACGCCATCCGGATCTTGTTGCTCGGATTGTGAAGGAAGGATATGAAATTGGAATACTTGGTTATAATTATGAAGATTATACTGAGCTTGAAGAACAGAAAATCAGGCAGGATATAGCGAAAGCTCAGGATGCATTTAAAAAGTTAAATGTTAAAGACATTAAACTTATTCGTGCTCCGACAGGACATTTTGATCAAAAAACATTAAAGGTAGCTGAGAGGCTTGGCTATACGGTTGTACATTGGAGCCTTGATTCAAAGGATTGGACAAATCCCGGCATAGACGTCATTATCAAGAATACAGCTCAAGCAAAAAAGGGGGATATCCTGCTTTTGCATGCTTCAGATTCAGCAAAACAAACAGCCAAAGCTTTGCCGCAAATCATTCAAGGGGTAAACAGTAAGAATTTAAAGTTTGTATCCGTTTCTGAAATGATTGCGAATGCTGAAACAAAAACTAGCGAAGTAAAATAATACATTAACGAAGCAAAAAAGCCGTCCTTATTTGGCCGGCTTTTTTGCTATTTTTTGTCTTTGCTCTTGTGAAGCTTTATTAAGTTTTTGAAGAATAAGCAGCTGATATGCGTTACATACTAATAAAGGAAAAATCATTAGATATACCCAGCTTTCTTCATTTACTCGCAAAACCGGCACCCACTCGATTGTTGTAACAACAACCATAAAAAATACAGCAGGTATAAATGCTTCCTTACTTGTCATCTTTACTTTCATTACAGCCACTGCCGCTCCCACAACAAAGATAAATGCTGCTACTCCAACATATGGCCAAATGCTGTCTCCCTCTCCAGCAAAAGCATTATATCGAAGGTAGACCAAGTCAAATAAAACAAACAAGATTAAAATAACCTGAACTGCATTCCATAACGAATGGGATTTAAATATGCCGAGTCCAAAACGATGAACAGTTAAATAAGCAAAAAAACCTGCTTGGCTTAGAACACTGAAAATAAAACCTACTCCAATTAACCATATTAAAACAGATAATATTTCAAGAAGATCGAAAGATGTAAATATAGGTTCAAATTCATTCCAACGCACAATAAAACCTACAACCCCAGTAGTTAATCCCCCAACTAACAGAGTTGACATAAATAACTTTACCCAATATCGGCTAGTCAATTTATTTTTCCTCCATAGCATTTATTCAATCACTTTTGATTGTACCAACGTAGCAATAAAAAATCTAGGTAAAGGTAAAGCAATTCAAGCGAATAATATTTGCTCATTTTCTTCATTCTAACATTAAGGACATCTCTGAAAGGAGCTTCTATATGTTAAAAATGTTTCGTACGCTCATCCCTTCTATGCTAATTATGATGCTCGCAGGCTGCGGTTCAGGTGAAGCAGGCGGCAACAATTTAGATTATGAACAAACAAAGAAAATGATTGTGGATATACTAAAAACAGATGATGGCAAAAAAGCAATACAGGAACTGATGGAAGATGACAAAATGAAGCAGAAGCTTGTAATGGACCAAGCAGTCGTCTCTGAAACGATCGAAAAAACTTTAACCTCAGATAAGGGAACAGAGTTTTGGAAAAAGTCCTTTGAAGATCCTAAATTTGCTGAAAGCATTGCCAAAAGCATGAAAAAGGAAAATGAAAAGCTTTTAAAAGATTTAATGAAGGATCCTGAATACCGAGGAATGATGATTGAAGTTTTAAAAGACCCTGAATTAGAAAAAGAAGTCACAAACGTGTTAAAAAGTAAGGAATATCGCGAACATTTACAAACCGTAGTAACTGAAACATTTGAGAGTCCTCTCTTTAAGGCAAAAATCCAAGAAATTCTTCTGAAAGCAGCTAGTGAGGTAAAAACCGGTGAAAAAGAAGGAGAAAGTGGAGGGCAAGGTGGAGAGGAGCAAGGCGGTGAACAGAAAGGTGGCGGACAAGGAGGCGGCGGAAGCTAAATCCCAAGAAAAAACCTCTTCTCACAAGCGGAAAGAGGTTTTTTCTTATCTTTTTATTTATTTTCCAGAGATTGAACGACTTTCTGGGCAATTTCCGTATAAATTTTTCCCAATCTATGATCTTCTTGATATACAGAAGGAGCAAACTCCTTTTCATCCCAATCTGGCTGTTGAAGAGGCAGCTGACCTAATACTTCAGTTTTTAGTTCTTCAGCAAGCTTCTGTCCACCGCCTTGACCGAAAACATATTCCTTCTCCCCTGTAACCTTGCTTTCAAAATAAGCCATGTTTTCAATAACACCTAAAATTTCATGTTCTGTTTTTATCGCCATCGCACCTGCACGAGCAGCAACAAATGCAGCAGTTGGGTGTGGGGTAGTGACAACGATTTCCTTACAAGACGGAAGCATCGTATGAACATCCAGCGCCACATCACCAGTTCCAGGCGGTAAATCAAGTAATAAATAATCAATGTCTCCCCATTCTACTTCATTAAAAAAGCTGTTAAGCATTTTTCCAAGCATTGGGCCTCTCCAAATAATCGGAGCATTATCTTCAACAAAGAAGCCCATGGATATAACTTTTACACCAAAACGATCAACAGGAATAATCTTTTCCCCTCTTACAACAGGGCGCGTCGTAATCCCCATCATGTCAGGCACACTAAATCCATAAATATCTGCATCAATTAATCCAACTTTTTTCCCTAATCGTGCTAATGAGACAGCAAGATTCACCGAAACAGTCGATTTCCCTACGCCGCCCTTTCCGCTCGCGATGGCAATAAAGGTCGTTTTGCTATCAGGTGAGAGCAATCCTTTATCCTCTTCTTTCACCGCTTGACGATACTGGGCTAATACAGATTCCGGCAGTTCACTAAACCGGATACCGACAGTAGCGGCACCTGCTTCTTTTAACAAATTCACAATTTGTGTTTGAAGTTGAAGCTGCTCAGCAGTTCCTGTTTTTGCAATTAATATCTTTACACTTACATGATTTTTTTCTTCTTTGATTTTTACTTCATCAATGGCACCTAGTTCGCCTAGTGGTTTATGTATAAATGGCTCTTGAACTCCACTTAAAACTTCTCTTATATTTTGTTCCGTTAACATACTAGCACCTGCCTTTATGTATTCGTTTCCATTAAAGTATAACATATTGTTATTGCGCTACAGTTAATTCTATCACACCTTGTCTAATTAAAACCAATACTCACAACTTTCTATCAGCTCCTGCTTTTTGGTTCATTAAGTAAACAAAAAAGATGCTGTTTAGCATCTTTTATTCCTCTTCCTCTAGTTCCTTTTCATCAGAAAAATATCTAAGGATCCCCATATATATCGAGGCAGCAACTTTATTTTGATATTGTTCATTTTTTAAATGTTCTTTTTCAGCTGGATTGGATAAAAAACCAACTTCCACTAAAGCACCAGGGATTTCAGCATGCTTAAGGATATAAACGTCATTTAACTTCTTTGCTTTTCGATTTGTGTTTTCTAAATTTCTTCTTAATTCATCTTGTATGAACTTTGCTGCTCTTGAGTTTTCATCTTTATGGGATGCATAAAAGGTCTGTGCCCCGCTCCACCGGGAAGAAGGAATGGCATTTAAGTGGATGCTCGCAAAAAATTCTGCACCCGATGTATTAATCATTTCAAGACGCTTTTTTAAATCCTCCACTTTTCTTCTGCTATATCCCCTTGTGCCATCTGGGGCCAGATCACGATCATCTTCTCTCGTCATAATAACAAGTGCTCCTTGTTCTTGAAGATAATCTCTGACCTTTAATGTTACGTCAAGAGCGATTTCCTTCTCAAGCGCACCCTTATCCCCCGCCCCGCCATCTGGACCGCCATGCCCTGGATCAAGTAAAATAATCTTTCCGGTTAACGGCAAATGCCATGATTCCCAAGAATCCTCTTCTGAAAAATCATATTGTAAAATTAAAAATAGGACGATAAGTCCAATGGCGAATGCCGCAGCTTTTATCTTTTTCATACTCCCTGTCAACCTCCCGCTCGTCCTCCATTTAAATATATGGGACAAGGTAAAAAGATAGAACTAGGAAGAATACAAAATTCAAGCGATTTTAGTGAAGGCGAAGCTTATGTCTTCTTTGACCCTTGTGAAACCCTTCCATCCACCAGCTGTTTACATATTCCTCACATAAATAGTAGAGGGATTCACTCATTATTCCTTCTTCCCCATGACCCCAATATAAGAGGAAGTTGTAAAGTGTATCTGAAAAATGCTGAATCTCATACCGGCAACGATTCCTTACAGCTTCAGCTGGTTCGCCATATAATCCAAATCGGCTAAAATGGGCACCTAATAAATACGCTTCAATTGCCACATCATAGCATGCCTCTTCAATTCCTGCATTCATGATCAATCCAGATGCAAATCTTGAGGAGCCGAAATGGTGCTGCACTTTTTCCTTTAATGACTTTATAGAAATTTCCTTTAAAATGGATTTTTCATATTTAATTTGTTTTTCTCTTTTCTTTTCTGCAAAAGTTGTAATTACATTCATGAAGTCTCACTCCTTGTAGATAGTCTTTATCGGCGAAAGGAGAGAAATACAAAAAGCAATAAGCTTTCATTTGCCAATTTTTTATTTTAAAGAACCCAGTCAATCTTGATGCGCACTTTTCGAACTAGGACACTATTTTAAACCCTAATACTAAAGGAAATTGCGCGTGATTATTAATAAAGGAATATTCGGCAAAGGCAGGTGTTCCTATCATTGTTTTATTCCAAACAACATTTTTATTGAAAAAAATGTAGAAAATTCCACAAACTTGAAGATGAAAAGTTTGTTAAATCAATAAGCTTAGGGGGAAGAGAAATAACATAACAGAAAACTCAAACTTCTATAAAGGCTGAATAATTAGGAGGAGGAAGTGAAATGAAGATTTATCCGTATGAGTGGCTTTCACTAAGTAAGGAGATCAAAATAAAACTAATTCGGTTAGCCATATTGGAAACAAAAGCAAGTAGTATCCATAGTTTTTAGGTGGGGAATCTTTCCCACCTTTTAATTTTTCCTTACAAAAAAATGAACTCTCTGTCAGTATATGTTCTCTCCCTTCGCTAATTATTGTTTCGAAAAAAGAAGCTTGCACTATTTGTGCAAGCTTCTCTGTTAAAGGGTTAATCATTGTCGCGTGATTTTCCGCCTTTTTGACCGATTTCTTGATAAAACTCTTTATCATGATTTTCAGCTGTGGCTTCTCCGCCTTTTCGGCCGATCTCTTGATAAAATTCTTTATCGTGATTCTCAGCCGTGGCTTCCCCGCCTTTCCGTCCGATCTCTTGATAAAACTCTTTATCATGATTTTCAGCTGTGGCTTCTCCACCCTTTTGTCCAATTTCCTGATAAAAATCTTTATCATGATTCTCCGCTGTTGCTTCCCCGCCCTTTTGTCCAATCTCCTGATAAAAGTCTTTATCATGTTTTTCTGCGGTAGCTTGTCCGCCTTTACGTCCTCTTTCTTCCATACTCATTTTGTTATCATTATTGTTAGCCATTTTATTTTCCTCCTTTAATTTGAATCGTACCTTTTACCGTTTGACTCTCATTACATAAAAGAAAAAGTAAATTCAGCTTCCAACAACACTATGTCTCACTTGTACTAAGAATAGAAGCTGAGGTATTTTCAGCCACTTTTAAAAGTTCCATTGAATATACCCCCTTCTCATTTGACTTGATTAGGTTAACTCGTTGTAACCTTAATAAGTGTGTACCACCTTTTCACGTGTACAAAACCTTTATTTATGCTTTTAGCATTTTAAAATATTTGTAATATCTGTAATTTGTAATAAAATGTTGTCTGTGATAATTTATTTGTCCAAACTATGGTTATAAGTATTTTTAAATAAAAAAAGACCCCCAACCAAATTGGTTGAGAGCCTTTGAAAAGTTGATATTAACGTTTTGAGAACTGAGGTGCACGACGAGCGCCTTTAAGACCGTATTTTTTACGTTCTTTCATACGAGCGTCACGTGTTAATAGACCTGCAGCCTTTAATGTTGGACGGTAGTTTGGATCAGCTTGAAGTAACGCACGAGCGATACCGTGGCGGATTGCGCCAGCTTGACCAGTATATCCTCCACCATTCACATTTACATGTACATTATAGCTGCCTTGTGTTTCAGTAGCTACAAGCGGTTGATTTACAACTGCGCGTAATGCTGCAAATGGGATATAATCTTCAATTTCACGACCGTTGATAATAATTTGACCATCGCCTGGAACTAAACGAACTCGTGCAACGGAGCTCTTACGACGACCAGTACCAATATATTGAACCTGTGCCAAGTTAATAACCTCCCCTATTAATTATCCACGAAGTTCGTAAACTTCAGGTTGTTGTGCTTGGTGCTTATGTTCAGCGCCAGCATATACGTGTAATTTCTTGAACATTTGACGGCCAAGAGAATTCTTTGGAAGCATGCCTTTAATAGCAAGCTCTAACATTCTCTCAGGGTAGTTTGTACGCATTTCATTAGCAGTTCTAGTTTTTAAACCACCTGGATGTAAGCTGTGACGGTAGTAGATCTTGTCAGTAAGCTTTTTACCAGTTAAGTGGATTTTTGAAGCATTAAGAATAATTACATGATCACCAGTGTCAACATGTGGTGTATAAGTTGGTTTATGTTTACCACGTAGGATTGATGCAACTTCACTAGCAAGACGACCTAAAGTTTTGCCTTCAGCATCAACTACGTACCATTTACGCTCGATATTGTTTGCATTCGCCATAAACGTTGTACGCATCAATTTTCCCTCCTAAAATTTCCATTATTCATTCATTTGGTTTCATTTATCTTAGACACAATAAGTTCCGGGGCTTATCGTGGTTTTAATAACAATACCTTTGCTATGATACACTTTTCATCGACTATTGTCAATAAAATGTTACGCCAGGTTTAGTTGTTTTAATGTTTTTTTTAAAACTGCATCTATTTTTACTTCAATAATGCACTTCCCATAAATACAAACCTTGTGCTGGCGCGGTTTTCCCTGCATAGGCGCGATCCTTTTTTTCAAGTATAACTGGTATAGTTTCAGGAGAAATATCACCAGCTCCCACCCCTAAAAGAGTCCCTGCTAAAATACGAACCATGTTATACAAAAAACCATTTCCGACGAAACGAAAAATCAGCATATCTTCCTCTTCAAGCACTTCTATCTTACGTATTTCACGCACCTTATCAACTACATCTGTTTTCACTGAGCAAAAGCTTGTAAAGTCATATTCTCCGATCAAGAAAGGGACCGCCTTATTTATTTTCTTTACATCTAAAGAATATGGATACTGATAAGCATAATGGCGTTTAAACGGATTCCGCTGTGCAGAGCGATGGATGAAATAGCGATATTCCTTCCCTTTTGCATCAAAACGGGCATGAAAGTCATCGGCAGCCAATTCTGTACGAATAATAGCGATATCATCCGGTAACAGTGTATTTAAAGCAACCTCCCACTTGGCCAATGGAATCAAAAGAGGGGAGTCAAAATGGATCACTTGTCCCCTTGCATGGACGCCAGCATCCGTTCTGCCGGATGCACTGACCTTGACGTCTATGCCCTTATGAAGCTTACTAAGCGCCTTCTCTATTTCACCTTGCACCGTCCGCTTACTTGGCTGTACTTGATACCCTGCAAACTGTGTTCCATCATAAGAAATAATACATTTATATCTTTGCATCACATTGCTCCATTATGTTCGAAATAAGACTAATAACGCTGTTAGAATACCAAGGAATATGAGCATCGAAGTATCTTTAAGCCCCCAGCTAAGCTGCCTGTACTTCGTTCTTCCTTCTCCGCCTCTATAGCCCCTTGCTTCCATTGCTGTAGCAAGCTCCTCTGCCCTTTTAAAGGAATTGACAAATAGCGGAATCAAAAGGGGAATAATCGCCTTCACTCTGTCTTTAATCGGACCGCTTGAGAAATCGACTCCTCTTGCCGTCTGTGCCTTCATGATCTTATCTGTCTCTTGCATCAAAGTCGGTATAAATCGGAGCGAGATGGACATCATGAGAGCAAGCTCATGTACAGGGAATTTCACTTTATTTAACGGATGCAGTAGGCTCTCTAGTCCATCTGTTATTTCAATCGGCGTCGTCGTCAATGTAAGAATGGATGTCATCAATATAAGAAGGAAGAATCGTAAAGAAATGAAGATCCCCTGCCGTAAACCTTCTTCATAGATGGAGAACCAGCCAGCTTGAAATAAAAGCTCTCCTTCCTTAGTTAAAAACAAATGCAAAAGCAATGTAAAGAGAACGAGCCAAAGAACGGGCTTCAGTCCCGATATAATAAACCGAAATGGCACTTTTGATAAAGAAATCATTCCCAATGTATAAATGGCTAATAATCCATATGTTAGGCTATTATTTGCAATAAAAACAATACAAACAAATAAAAAGATAATCATTAGCTTTGAGCGCGGGTCCATCCGGTGAATCAGAGAATGAGCAGGAACATAACGGCCAAAAATCATCTTCTCCATCATTTCTGCTCACCACCCTTTAATAACAAAGCAATTTCCTCAGTAAGCAACTCCGCAGTTAAACAAGTTTGTGAGAACTTTATATGAAAAGTTTCTTCAATTTTTTTTTGGAATCGTACGACTTCAGGCACATCTAGTCCAAGCTGCATCAATCCTTCAGGAGATGAAAAAATTTCCTCTGGCGTTCCTTTTTTATACACTTCACCTTTTTGCATAATAACAATATGGTCCGCATATTTTGATGCATCCTCCATACTATGTGTGACTAGAACAGTCGAGAGCTCTCTCTCCTTATGAAGAGCATGGAACATATCCATAATTTCCTTTCTTCCGCGTGGATCAAGCCCTGCAGTAGGCTCGTCCAATACAATGACATCTGGTTCCATTGCCAGCACCCCTGCAATGGCTACTCTGCGCATTTGACCACCAGATAAGTCAAACGGAGATTTGCTCAATATTTCTTCAGAGAGACCCACTTGTTTAATTGCTACCTTAGCCCTTCGCTGTGCTTCTTCCATCGAAACACCAAAATTCATCGGTCCGAAGCAAATATCCTTTTCTACCGTTTCTTCAAATAATTGATGCTCTGGAAACTGAAAAACGATCCCTACTTTCTGCCGTATGTCCTTTAAGTTTTTTTGCTTTTTATCTGCAGTAACTTCTTTATCCCCAATAACTACCTTGCCAGCTGTCGGCTTTAATAGGGCATTCAAATGCTGCAGCACCGTAGATTTCCCCGAGCCTGTATGACCAATAATTGCAAGAAAGGTTCCTGATGGAATATCAATGGACACATCTATAATGGCTAGGCGTTCAAAAGGTGTATTAGCTTGATATCGATATTCTACTTTTTGTAGTGAGATGTCCATAACTCTTCCACCAACTCTTCTTCTGATAAAAAATGCCTAGATAGTGAAACCCCTTGTTCCTTTAAAAGCTTGCTCATTTTAACAGGGAAAGGAATATCCAAACCAAGTTGAACAAGCTCCTCATCCATTTGAAAGATATCTTCAGGACTGCCCTCGCGATAAAGCTCTCCTTTATTCATCACTATGATTCGATCCGCTTTTACTGCCTCTTCTAAATCATGAGTAATCGAAATGACCGTCATATGGTGATTCTCTTTTAACTCTCTAACCGTTTCCAAAACCTCTTCTCTTCCTCTTGGATCAAGCATGGAGGTTGCTTCATCCAAAATAATAATCGAAGGTCTAAGTGCGATGACACCAGCAATAGCTACTCTTTGCTTCTGGCCACCGGATAGATGGTGCGGCTCTTGATCAAGAAATTGAGCCATTTTAACCTTTTCCAGCGAGTACTTGACTCTTTCTACCATTTCTTCTCGATCAATTCCGTTATTTTCTAAACCAAAAGCCACATCATCCTGAACAGTTGTTCCAACAAATTGATTATCAGGATTTTGAAAGACCATACCGATCTTTTTTCTTGTCTCCCACACTGTTTCCTCCGAAAGAAGCATTCCATTCACCTTAATAGTACCTTCTTGAGGAAATTGCAACCCATTTAAAAGTTTGGCAAGGGTTGATTTACCAGAACCATTATGACCGACTAACGCAAGCCATTCCCCTTCATATATATCAAAAGAAACATTTCTTAGCGCAAACCCTGTTTCTAAAGGATACTGAAATGAGACATTTTCTAATTGAACTAACTTTTTCTTATTCAAAGCAGCTCCTCCTCTCAACTTTCTCATCTCTCTATTCTAAACTGTTCTCTAAGCCAATCAAAAGAAATTTATAAATAAAAAACCCGCCATTTTTGGCGAGCTTCAATAGCATTGACAGTAAAATTTATTAACGAAAACCTATAAAAGGACCATTACAAACAAGAAAAGCGCTCTTTTCTAAATCTGCTAATTCGAGCTTATAACATGTCAATACTGCCCCTATTTAAGCCCATTACAACGTTTCAATATAAAAAAGCCCGCACCTTTCCGATAAAACAGGACACCACCTGCTCAGCGTTAAGACAAAATATAATTGGAAAGGTGCAAGAAGAGCTAGACGCGACATGAAGTTAGATAGCGCTAATGCTATGCTTATGCAAAACATCATACACTTATAGTTTGTATGAACGAATCATGCCCATCGTAACACTCACTTTGGCTACTTCCTTACAGAAGTTTGATCTATTACAGAAAAAGGGCAAAGAACAAACTGTCCTGCCCTTCATCCAAATAGAAATTAAACTAACTCGATAATTACCATTGGTGCACCGTCACCGCGACGAGGTCCAAGTTTCATAATACGAGTATATCCACCTTGACGTTCTTCATAACGAGAAGCGATATCGCTGAATAATTTTTGAACTGCATCTTGCTTTGTTTCAGCGTTAGCTACCTCATTACGTACGAATGCAGCTGCTTGACGACGAGCATGCAAATCGCCACGTTTTCCAAGAGTGATCATTTTTTCAACAACTGAACGAAGTTCTTTCGCACGAGCTTCAGTTGTTTCAATACGCTCATTGATGATTAAATCTGTTGCTAAGTCACGTAGCATAGCTTTACGTTGAGAGCTAGTACGTCCTAACTTTCTGTATCCCATGAAAGTTTCCCTCCTTTGTTGAAGTCATTCTTTAGCCTGTAAGCTTAAAGTTTTATGACAGTTAACAAGCGTTAACTAATCAATCATCTTTACGTAAGCCTAATCCAAGCTCTTCTAGTTTGTGTTTAACTTCCTCAAGAGACTTTCTGCCTAAGTTACGTACCTTCATCATATCTTCTTCCGTTTTATTAGCTAATTCTTGAACGGTATTGATGCCAGCACGTTTTAAACAGTTATATGAACGAACAGAAAGATCTAGTTCTTCAATCGTCATCTCAAGTACTTTTTCTTTTTGATCTTCTTCTTTTTCAACCATGATTTCTGCATTTTGAGCTTCATCAGTTAAACCAACAAAGATATTCAAATGCTCAGTTAAGACTTTCGCACCAAGTGCAACAGCATCTTGTGGACCTGTACTTCCATCAGTCCAAACATCGAATGTTAACTTATCATAGTTAGTCATTTGGCCTACACGTGTATTTTCAACCTGATAAGACACACGTGAAACTGGTGTATAAATAGAATCGATAGGAATAACACCAATCGGCTGATCTTCCCTTTTGTTCTGAACAGCTGGCGTGTAACCACGGCCTCTTCTAGCAGTTAGACGCATGCGTAAATGACCATTAGCACCTAATGTAGCAATGTGTAAATCTGAATTAAGGATTTCTACATCACTGTCATGTGTAATGTCAGCAGCATGAACTACGCCTTCACCCTTTACATCAATTTCAAGAGTTTTCTCTTCATCAGAGTAAATTTTTAGTGCAAGTTTCTTAATGTTTAAAATGATAGATGTTACATCTTCTACGACGCCTTCAATTGTTGAGAACTCATGAAGTACCCCATCAATTTGAATCGATGTGACTGCGGCACCTGGGAGTGAGGATAAAAGGATACGACGTAAGGAGTTACCCAAAGTAGTACCATATCCACGCTCAAGCGGCTCTACGACGAACTTCCCGTACTTGGCATCATCGCTGATCTCAACCGTTTCGATTTTTGGTTTTTCTATTTCGATCATGAAAATATACCCTCCTTCAAAACGTCGAAACCCCGGCTAGCATTCTAACCGAAATTCCCCCATGTATACGTTCCCGTTTTGTGCACAACAACTGGAATAATAATCCTGTATAATTAAAAAACATTTACATCATATCCCATTATAGACAAGGATACAAATTCTATACAGAAAAATTAAACACGGCGGCGTTTTGGTGGGCGACATCCATTATGTGGAACTGGAGTCACGTCTCTGATAGCAGTTACTTCAAGACCAGCAGCTTGTAGCGCACGAATTGCCGCTTCACGTCCTGCACCAGGTCCCTTAACAGTTACTTCAAGAGATTTCATTCCGTGTTCCATAGATGACTTCGCTGCAGTTTCTGCTGCCATTTGAGCTGCGAAAGGAGTAGATTTACGTGAACCTTTGAATCCTAGCGCACCAGCACTTGACCAAGAAAGTGCATTCCCATGAGCATCAGTAATAGTTACAATTGTGTTATTAAAAGTAGAACGAATGTGTGCAACACCTTGTTCAATATTCTTTTTCACACGACGTTTACGTGTATTAGTTTTGCGTGCCATTTAAAGTACCTCCTTTACCGATTATTTCTTCTTGTTCGCTACAGTCTTACGAGGACCTTTGCGTGTGCGAGCGTTATTTTTAGTGTTTTGTCCGCGAACCGGTAAACCACGGCGATGACGTAGACCACGATAGCTTCCGATCTCCATTAAACGCTTAATGTTAAGTGAAACTTCACGACGAAGGTCACCTTCAACTTTTAGCTTATCGATGACTTCACGGATTTTATTTAACTCATCTTCAGTTAAATCACGAACACGAGTGTCTTCAGAAACACCAGCTTCTGCTAATACTTTCTGAGCAGTATTTTTACCAATCCCATAGATGTAAGTTAATGAGATTACTACACGTTTTTCACGTGGAATATCTACACCAGCAATACGTGCCATAAATTAGCGCACCTCCTTGTTATTAACCTTGTTTTTGTTTATGTTTAGGGTTTTCACAGATAACCATAACTTTTCCACGTCTGCGGATAACTTTGCACTTTTCGCAGATCGGTTTAACAGATGGTCTTACTTTCATTATCCTAACCTCCTTAATAGTACGGAGTGCAATGGTTATTTAAAACGATAAGTGATTCTTCCGCGAGTTAAATCATATGGAGAAAGCTCCACAGTAACTTTATCTCCTGGTAAAATACGAATAAAATGCATACGGATCTTACCAGAAACATGAGCCAACACCGTATGACCATTTTCTAATTCTACTTTAAACATGGCATTTGGCAAAGTATCAACCACTGTGCCTTCAATTTCAATTACATCGTCTTTCGCCATCAAACAGTCTCCTTTCTTTATTCAAATACGAACCCATTTATCTTTGCAAAAGCAAAGCTTGCTTTCCATCATTACACGCCGGATTTTTCGAGAAATATATTTGAAACTAACAACCTTATGATTATAGCACAGAAACGGAACAAAATCGAAATGATATATTTAAATACGAACAATTAAGCAATTGTAAGTATCTCATATCCATTTTCAGTAATTGCAATCGTATGTTCAAAATGAGCACACATTTTCCCGTCAATTGTTACGACTGTCCAGTTGTCAGTCAATGTTTTCACATATCGGCTTCCTGCATTCACCATTGGTTCAACAGCAAGTACCATACCCGGTTTAAGTCGTGGACCTTTGTTTGGGGGACCATAATGAGGAATTTGAGGGTCCTCATGTAAATCCTGACCTACGCCATGACCAACATACTCGCGTACAATGGAAAAACCATTTTGTTCCGCATATGTTTGAATAGCATGTGAGATGTTCGATAGACGCTCGCCTGGCTTTGCTTCCTTAAGGCCGATAAATAATGATTCTTCTGTAACGTCTAGCAAACGCTTCGTTTCATCATCAATTGTACCTACAGGATATGTCCAAGCAGAGTCACCATGATAACCGTTATATTTAGCACCAATATCTACGCTGATAATATCGCCGTCTCTCAACACCCGATTACCAGGTATGCCATGAACAAGTTCATTATTTACTGAAGTACAAATGCTGCCAGAGAAGCCATTATAGCCTTTAAACGAAGGAATTGCATTCGCTTTGCGAATAAATGTATCAGCAATATGATCCAATTCTTTTGTTGTTATTCCAGGAGCAATATGTTTTTTCAGTTCTTGGTGAGTCAATGCTACAATTTTGCCGGCCTCACGCATGATCTCAATTTCACGCGGCGTTTTGCAAATAATCATTCATGCAAGCCCCCGAGTAAACGATCCAGATCAGTAAATACTTTATCGATATCCTGCTGGCCATCAATATTGCGTAAATACCCTTTTGCTTCATAGAAATCAAGCAAAGGCTTTGTTTGTTTGATATTCACATCAAGCCGTGTCTTAACCGTTGCCTCATTATCGTCTGCACGCTGATACAGTTCCCCGCCACAGCGATCACATTCATCAGCCTTTGCAGGCGGATTAAATACGAGATGATAGGTAGCGCCACAATCTTTACAGATTCGGCGGCCAGTTAAGCGCTCCATAAGAATATCTTGATCCACATCAATATTAATGACAAAATTAATTTTTTTATTCAATTCAGCAAGGATATTTTCAAGTGCATCTGCTTGAGGAACCGTTCTTGGAAATCCATCAAGCAAGAAACCTCTCTCACAGTCATCCTTGCTTAATCGTTCACGAACAATACCGATTGTCACTTCATCAGGAACAAGCTCGCCTTTATCCATGAAAGATTTTGCTTTCAGGCCTAGTTCCGTTTCATCCTTAATAGCTGCACGAAACATATCACCTGTTGAAATATGAGGGATGCCATACTTGTCGACTATCTTCTCGGCTTGTGTACCTTTACCGGCACCGGGGAGCCCCATTAATACTAAATTCATATGAATTCCCCCTTAAATCTAATTGGCTTATAGGGAACCTTATACATGTCCCCTAAAAACCAAATTATTTGATAAACCCTTTATAATGACGTTTAACAAGCTGTGATTCAAGTTGTTTCATCGTATCTAGTGCAACACCGACAACGATGAGCAAACTTGTACCTCCTATTTGAGCTGAGTCCGGCAATCCTGCGATGTTGATAAACAGCATCGGCAAAATGGCTATAGCTGTAAGGAAGAGTGAACCTACAAATGTTAAACGATATAAAACGCGCGTTAAATATTCCTGCGTGCTTTTTCCTGGTCTTATGCCTGGAATATACCCGCCCTGCTTTTTCAAGTTATCTGAAACTTGTTCTGGATTCACTTGAATGAAAGCATAGAAATAAGTAAAAGCAATAATTAATGCACTGTAGATGATCATTCCGACCGGAGTCGTATAATCAAATACTCTTTGAATCCATAAAGTGACATCATTTTGCTCAAAGAATCCAGCAACAGTTCTCGGAGTAATGATGAATGAAATCGCAAAGATAACTGGAATAACACCAGCTGCATTAACTTTTAATGGCAAGTGAGTGTTTTGCCCGCCAACTGGATTTCTTCCAGCTGTGACACGCTTAGCGTACTGAATTGGAATCTTTCTTAACGCCTGTTGGATAAAAATTGTTCCAACAACAATAGCAACTACCGCAAGAAGGATTAATAATACTGTAACGATACGAAGGAATATTTGTTCTCCCGCATTTTCAAATTGCTGTGCGTAAATCTGGTTAACAACAGATGGTATACCAGCAACGATACCAGCAAAGATGATAATGGAAATTCCATTTCCAACGCCCTTTTCAGTAATTTGCTCCCCTAACCACAATAGAAATGCAGTTCCAGCAGTTAATACTGTTGCAATAAGAAGATAAGAACCAATTCCTGGGTTTTCAATCAACTGACCATTCGCAAGGTTATTAAAACCATAAGACATACCAAGAGCTTGGATGAAACCAAGCACGATAGTAAAGTAGCGGGTAAACTGAGCTAATTTACGGCGTCCAACTTCTCCCTGCTTTGACCATTCAGTAAACTTTGGCACAACGTCCATTTGCAGCAACTGAATGATGATTGATGCCGTAATATATGGCATAATCCCCATCGCAAGTATCGAGAAGTTAAGAAGCGCACCACCGCCAAAAGTATTTAAAAGACCGAATGCATTTAATTCATCCTGGGCTTGTAAAAGGCCGGCATTCACACCTGGTACTGGTATGAAAGTACCGATGCGAAATACGACCAGCATTAAAAGGGTGTATATGATCTTTCTTCTTATATCACCCACGCGCATAAAATTGGAGATAGTCTGAAACATTAAATCACCTCAGTTTGACCGCCGGCAGCTTCAATCGCTTCCTTTGCAGCAGAGGAGAATTTATGAGCTTTAACTGTAAGCTTTTTCTCAACTTTGCCTTTAGCAAGAATTTTAATTCCTGCTTTTTCATTACTTACTACCCCTGTTTCGACAAGAAGAACTGGAGTTACTTCAGTTCCATCTTCAAAACGGTTTAGTGCATCAAGGTTCACTACTGCGTATTCTTTACGGTTAACATTCGTGAAACCACGTTTTGGTAAACGTCTGAATAAAGGTGTTTGACCACCCTCAAAACCAGGACGAACACCGCCACCTGAACGAGCGTTTTGACCTTTATGACCTTTACCAGCAGTTTTACCGTTACCAGAACCGATTCCTCGGCCCTTGCGCTTACGTTCTTGACGTGAACCCTCTGCAGGCTTTAATTCATGAAGTTTCATGTTGGCACCTCCTTATTTTGTAGAAGAGTGAAATTTAGTTTTCTTTTACCGTAACAAGGTGAGCAACTTTGTTGATCATTCCGCGAATAGCAGGATTATCTTGATGCTCAACTGTTTGGTGCATTTTGCGTAAACCAAGAGCTTTAACTGTTTCGCGTTGGTCTTGCGGGCGACCAATCACGCTGCGAGTGAGGGTAATTTCTAGTTTATTCGCCATTTGATTTCCCTCCTTATCCTAACAGTTCTTCTACTGATTTTCCACGTAATTTAGCTACGTCCTCAGCACGTTTTAATTGTTGCAAACCGTTCAGTGTTGCACGAACCATGTTGATTGGTGTGTTTGTTCCTAAAGATTTAGAAAGAATATCACCAACACCAGCTAATTCTAGAACCGCACGAACTGGTCCACCAGCAATAACACCAGTACCTTCATATGCAGGCTTTAAAAGAACTTCACCAGCACCAAAGTTTCCAATAACTTGGTGAGGAATTGATGTTCCAACCATCGGTACTTCGATTAAGTTTTTCTTCGCATCTTCAATCGCTTTACGAATTGCTTCAGGTACTTCTTGTGCTTTACCAGTACCAAAGCCGACATGACCGTTTTTATCGCCTACTACTACAAGAGCAGAGAAACGGAAACGACGTCCACCTTTAACAACCTTCGCTACACGATTTACAGTAACTACGCGTTCTTCAAGTTCAAGTTTGTTTGGATCAATACGACGCATGTTTTTGTGTCCCTCCTTTATCTATTAAAATTCTAATCCGTTTTCACGTGCCGCATCAGCTAATGCTTTTACACGACCATGATAAAGGTATCCTCCGCGATCAAAAACGATAGATTTAATACCTTTTTCTACTCCACGTTTTGCAACCAATTCTCCGACCTTAACTGCTGCATCAACGTTTCCTGTAGATTCTAGATTAATTTCTTTATCTAATGTAGAAGCACTTGCTAAAGTTACTCCCTTAACATCATCAACTAATTGAGCATAGATATGCTTATTAGAGCGGAACACATTTAAACGAGGACGAGCTTCAGTTCCAGAAAGTTTAGCACGTACACGGCCATGTCTTTTCTTACGAACTGCATTTTTGTCAGCCTTCGTAATCATTTAAGTCACTCCTTTCGTTTACTTATGCGGCATTACTTACCAGTTTTACCTTCTTTACGACGCACATATTCGCCTTCATAGCGGATACCTTTTCCTTTGTAAGGCTCTGGAGGACGAACGTCACGAATATTAGCTGCTAAAGCACCAACACGTTCTTTGCTGATTCCTTTAACGATAATTTTCGTATTTGATGGTACTTCAACCTCAATACCTTCTTCAGGTTCCATTTCAACAGGATGAGAGTAACCCACATTAAGGATAAGCTTCTTACCTTGTTTTTGAGCACGGTAACCGACACCAATAAGCTCAAGACCTTTTTCAAAGCCTTTAGAAACACCTTCAACCATGTTCGATAATAATGCACGAGTTGTACCATGAATTGTACGGTGTTCTTTTGAATCAGTTGGACGAGAAACAGTTAATACGTTCTCCTCTAATTGAATCATCATATCAGGATGGAATGAACGAGTAAGTTCACCCTTTGGTCCTTTAACAGTAACCGTGTTTTTATCATTAGTGATTGTAACGCCAGTTGGAATTTCAATCGGTTTTTTACCTATACGAGACATTTATTGCACCTCCATTCATTAAGAAACTCTATTACCAAACGTATGCTAGTACTTCTCCGCCAACTTGTTTAGCGCGAGCTTCTTTATCTGTAAGAACTCCTTGAGAAGTAGAAACTAGTGCGATTCCAAGGCCGTTAAGTACACGTGGTACTTCGTCAGCTTTTGCGTATACACGAAGACCAGGTTTACTGATACGTTTAAGACCAGTAATTACGCGCTCGTTGTTTGAACCGTATTTTAAGAAAATGCGGATAATACCTTGCTTATTGTCTTCGATAAACTCAACATCACGCACGAAACCTTCACGCTTAAGGATTTCTGCAACTTCTTTTTTAATATTAGAAGCAGGAACTTCTAATTTTTCGTGACGAACCATATTCGCATTACGGATGCGAGTAAGCAAGTCTGCAATTGGATCTGTCATGACCATTGTTTTTACCTCCTTCCCACACTTGGGTTTTACCAGCTAGCTTTTTTCACGCCAGGAATTTGACCTTTATATGCTAATTCACGGAAACAAATACGACAAAGCTTAAATTTACGGTATACAGAATGTGGACGTCCGCAACGTTCGCAGCGTGTGTATTCTTGTACCTTATGTTTAGGCGTGCGTTTTTGTTTCGCAATCATTGACTTTTTAGCCACGTTTTCGCCTCCCTCTATTTAGCGATTACTTTTGGAATGGCATTCCGAATTGAGTTAAAAGTTCACGAGCTTCTTCATCAGTATTAGCTGTAGTTACGATAACGATATCCATACCACGAACTTTGCTTACTTTATCGTAATCAATCTCAGGGAAGATTAATTGCTCTTTTACACCTAGAGTATAGTTTCCACGGCCGTCAAATGACTTCTTAGAAATACCACGGAAGTCACGAACACGCGGAAGAGATACAGAGATTAATTTGTCGAAGAACTCATACATACGCTCTCCACGAAGAGTAACTTTCGCACCGATAGGCATACCCTCACGAAGACGGAAACCAGCGATAGAGTTTTTCGCACGAGTTACTACTGGCTTTTGTCCAGTAATTAATGCTAATTCTTCCACCGCATTATCAAGTACTTTTGAGTTTTGAACAGCATCACCAACACCCATATTAATAACAATTTTATCAATTACAGGCACTTGCATTACTGATTTATAGTTAAACTTGCTCATTAGAGCAGGAGTAATTTCTTTTGTATATTTTTCTTTTAGGCGGTTCATTCATTGTACCTCCCTTCTTCTTTAAACTATTTATCTAGAACTTCACCGGATTTTGTTGCTACACGTACTTTTTTGCCATCAACCGTTTTATAGCCTACACGAGTTGGTTTACCAGACTTAGGGTCGACAGGCATAACGTTTGATACATGAATAGGAGCCTCTTGGTTAATGATTCCGCCCTGCGGATTCACTTGTGAAGGCTTAGAGTGTTTCTTGACAATGTTAACTCCTTCAACAAGAACACGATCTTGTTTAGGGAACGCTGCAAGAATAACGCCCGTTTTGCCTTTATCTTTACCAGAGATGATCATAACTTTGTCACCTTTTTTCACATGCATCAGTAAGCACCTCCTTAAAGGCAATTTAGTTAGTATTATAATACTTCTGGAGCTAAAGAAACGATTTTCATGAAATTGCTATCGCGTAGTTCACGAGCAACTGGTCCGAAGATACGAGTTCCACGAGGGCCCTTGTCATCACGAATAATTACACATGCGTTTTCATCAAAACGAATATAAGTACCGTCATTACGGCGTACACCGCTCTTTGTACGAACAACTACTGCTTTAACAACATCACCTTTTTTAACAACGCCACCTGGTGTTGCTTGTTTCACTGTACAAACGATAATATCACCGATATTAGCTGTCTTGCGGCCAGAGCCACCAAGAACTTTGATTGTAAGTACTTCACGAGCACCAGAGTTGTCAGCAACTTTCAAACGTGATTCTTGTTGAATCATGAGTGTAACCTCCCTTCGGAATTAGGGTTTTTCCGAACAATTAGATAATAACTGCTTTTTCTACCACTTCTACAAGACGGAAGCGTTTTGTAGCTGAAAGCGGACGAGTTTCCATAATACGGACGATATCGCCAGTTTTCGCAAGATTTTGCTCATCATGAGCTTTGAATTTTTTAGAGTACTTAACGCGTTTACCGTATAAAGGGTGTTTTTTGTATGTTTCAACTAAGACAGTAACGGTCTTATCCATCTTATCTGAAACAACACGCCCAGTGTAAACTTTGCGTTGGTTGCGTTCACTCATTGTGCGAACCTCCTCTCAATATCACTTTGTAAAACCAATTTCTCTTTCACGAATAACAGTTTTCATACGAGCAATCGACTTACGTACTTCACGAATACGAGCTGTATTTTCAAGCTGTCCTGTCGCCAATTGAAAGCGAAGATTGAATAACTCTTCTTTTAATGATTTGACTTTTTGTTCAATTTCGGCAGTGGTAAGGTCACGAATATCATTAGCTTTCATTTGATTCACCACCAATTTCTTCTCGTTTTACAAACTTACACTTAACTGGAAGTTTGTGTGCTGCAAGACGTAAAGCTTCACGAGCGATCTCTTCAGAAACACCTGCGATTTCAAACATTACTTTACCAGGTTTAACAACTGCTACCCATCCTTCAGGAGCACCCTTACCGGAACCCATTCGGACTTCAAGAGGCTTTGCAGTATATGGCTTATGCGGGAATATCTTAATCCAAACTTTACCGCCACGTTTCATGTAACGAGTCATCGCAATACGAGCAGATTCGATTTGACGGTTCGTAATCCAAGAAGCTTCTGTAGCTTGTAGACCGAATTCACCAAATGTTACTTCAGTACCGCCCTTTGCTTGACCGCGCATTTTCCCACGATGTTGACGACGATATTTTACGCGCTTTGGCAATAACATATTATTTGCCTCCTTCCCCAGTTTTCTTCTTAGTAGGAAGGACCTCTCCACGATAGATCCATACTTTTACGCCTAATTTACCGTAAGTTGTATCAGCTTCAGCTGTAGCATAATCGATATCAGCACGAAGAGTATGAAGTGGAACTGTTCCTTCGCTATAGCTTTCAGAACGTGCGATATCAGCACCGCCTAGACGGCCAGATACCATTGTTTTGATACCTTTAGCACCAGCACGCATTGCACGTTGAATCGTTTGTTTTTGAGCACGACGGAAAGAAACACGGTTTTCTAATTGACGAGCAATGTTTTCCGCTACTAATTTCGCGTCAATGTCAGCTTTTTTGATTTCAAGAATATTGATGTGTACACGTTTGCCAGTAAGTGAGTTAAGCGCCTTACGAAGTGCTTCAACCTCAGTACCACCTTTACCGATAACCATTCCTGGCTTTGCAGTATGAATAGTGATATTAAGACGATTTGCAGCACGTTCGATTTCCACTTTAGAAACAGAAGCATCATTTAGACGCTTTGTGATGTACTCACGCACTTTAAGGTCTTCGTGTAAAAGATCAGCATAGTCTTTGCCTGCGTACCATTTAGATTCCCAATCACGGATAACTCCGATACGCAAACCGACTGGATTTACTTTTTGACCCACTGATTACCCCTCCTTCTTTTCTGATAAAACGATAGTAATATGACTAGTACGTTTGTTGATTTGGCTTGCACGGCCTTGTGCACGAGGACGGAAACGTTTTAATGTTGGTCCTTCGTCAACAAATGCTTGAGAAACTACTAAATTATTAACGTCCATTTCGTAGTTGTGCTCAGCGTTGGCTAATGCAGATTTTAAAACCTTCTCTACGATTGGAGAAGCAGCTTTTGGCGTTAAGTTTAAAATCGCTACTGCTTCACCTACTTGCTTACCTCGAATTAAATCTACGACTAAACGAGCTTTACGAGGAGCAATACGAACTGTTCTTGCAACAGCTTTAGCTTGCATATGAATGCCCTCCTCTCATTAACGTCTTGTTTTCTTATCATCATTGCCATGGCCTTTGTATGCACGTGTTGGAGCGAATTCTCCAAGCTTGTGGCCTACCATGTCTTCAGTAACGTATACAGGCACATGTTTACGACCATCGTAAACAGCAATTGTGTGTCCGATGAATTGCGGGAAGATCGTAGAACGGCGAGACCAAGTTTTTACAACTTGTTTGCCCTCAGTTTCATTTAGCTTTTCGATCTTTGTCATTAAATGTTCATCAACAAAAGGTCCTTTTTTTAAGCTGCGACCCATGATTGAACCTCCCTTCGCGATTGTTCTACGGCCCGAATCTGGAACCGTAGTTCAATCCCGTTATTTTTTGCGGCGACGCACGATAAATTTATCTGATTTGTTGTTTTTCTTACGAGTTTTGTATCCAAGAGTTGGTTTACCCCATGGAGTCATTGGTGATTTACGTCCGATTGGTGAACGTCCTTCCCCACCACCGTGTGGGTGATCGTTAGGGTTCATTACAGAACCACGAACAGTTGGGCGCTTACCTAACCAGCGTGAACGTCCTGCTTTACCAATGTTAATAAGTTCGTGTTGTTCATTACCAACTTGACCAATAGTTGCACGGCAAGTTGCAAGAATCATGCGAACCTCACCAGAGTTTAGACGAACAAGTACGTATTTTCCTTCTTTACCAAGAACTTGTGCAGAAGTACCTGCTGAACGTACTAACTGTCCACCTTTACCAGGTTTTAATTCAATATTGTGAATAACTGTACCCACTGGGATGTTTGCAAGTGGAAGTGCATTACCCACTTTAATATCTGCTTCCGGTCCAGACATTACTTCCATGCCTACTTCTAAATTCTTAGGTGCAAGGATGTAACGCTTTTCTCCGTCAACATAATTAATTAATGCAATGTTTGCTGAACGGTTTGGATCATACTCAATTGTAGCAACGCGTCCTGGAATGCCATCTTTGTTACGTTTAAAATCGATTAAACGGTATTGACGCTTATGACCGCCACCTTGATGACGAACTGTTAACTTACCTTGGTTATTACGGCCGCCTTTACGGTGTAAAGGAGCAAGTAATGACTTTTCTGGAGTGCTTGTAGTAATTTCAGCAAAGTCAGATGAAGTCATATTACGTCGACCGTTTGTGGTAGGTTTATACTTTTTAATCGCCATTTCGTTTCCCTCCTTTTCTCGTCAATGTATTAAGCTTCGAAAAACTCGATTTCTTGACTGTCAGTTGTTAATTTTACAATTGCTTTACGACGTTTGTTTGTATAGCCGCCGAATTTACCCATACGCTTGAATTTACCTTGGTAATTCATGATGTTAACTTTTTCAACTTTCACGCCAAAAATTGCTTCAATAGCATCCTTAACTTGTGTTTTATTCGCTTTAACATCAACTTCAAACGTATATTTCTTTTCAGCCATAAGATCAGTAGAACGTTCAGTGATTACGGGGCGCTTAATGATATCGCGTGCATCCATTATGCAAGCACCTCCTCTACTTTTTCAACCGCTGCCTTCGTCATGATTAACTTATCATGATTTAGAACATCCAATACGCTGATTCCAGAAGCAGTCACAACTGTTACACCTGGGATGTTACGAGCAGATAATGCTACATTTTCATCTAGGTCTGCAGTTACGATTAATGCTTTTGTATCAATTGAAAGTCCTTTAAGTACACCCTTAAAGTCTTTTGTTTTTGGAGTTTCGAAAGCAAGGCTTTCTAATACTAATACATTTTCATCTAATACCTTAGAAGATAAAGCAGATTTAATAGCTAAGCGACGTACCTTTTTAGGTAATTTGTAGCTGTAGCTGCGTGGTACAGGACCAAATACAGTTCCACCTCCGCGCCATTGTGGAGAACGGATAGAACCTTGACGCGCACGGCCTGTTCCTTTTTGGCGCCATGGCTTACGTCCACCGCCTGCTACTTCAGAACGAATTTTAGTTTTATGAGTTCCTTGACGTAAAGAAGCTCTTTGCATAACAACTGCTTCAAATAAAACATGGTTGTTAGGCTCAATTCCAAACACTGTATCATTAAGTTCGATTTCTCCAACCTTTGATCCAGCTTGGCTGTATAATGCTACTTTCGGCATTCTTTATTCCTCCTTTCCGACTTAATACTATGCTTTTACCGCACTTTTAATTTTTAGCATTGCTTTTTTCGCACCTGGTACATTACCTTTAATAAGTAAAAGATTACGTTCAACGTCAACTTTTACGATTTCAAGGTTTTGAACAGTAACTTGGTCTCCGCCCATGCGTCCTGGTAATAATTTACCTTTGAATACGCGGTTTGGAGCTACAGGACCCATTGAACCTGGGCGACGGTGGTAACGTGAACCGTGAGCCATTGGTCCGCGAGATTGTCCGTGACGCTTAATAGCACCTTGGAAACCTTTACCTTTTGAAATTCCTGTTACATCAACAGTTTCACCTGCTGCAAAAATATCAACTTTGACTTCTTGACCAACTTCATAATCTCCTAAATTCACTCCACGTAATTCACGAACGAAGCGCTTAGGAGCAGTGTTAGCTTTTGCAACATGTCCTTTTTCAGGCTTGTTAGATAGCTTTTCACGTTTATCTTCAAAACCAACTTGAATTGCTTCATAGCCATCAGTTTCTACTGATTTCTTTTGAAGAACAACGTTAGAAGCTGCCTCAACAACTGTTACCGGGATAAGTTCACCGTTTTCAGCAAACACTTGAGTCATACCAATCTTTCTTCCTAAGATTCCTTTGGTCATATCAGTCACACCTCCTAGATTGTTAGTAAAATTTATTCATTAAAGTTTAATTTCGATATCTACACCAGACGGTAAGTCTAAACGCATTAGCGAATCAACCGTTTGTGGTGTTGGGTTAATGATGTCGATTAGACGTTTATGCGTACGCATTTCGAATTGCTCACGAGAATCTTTATATTTATGAACCGCACGAAGGATTGTATAAATAGACTTCTCAGTTGGTAATGGAATCGGACCAGATACAGCCGCACCAGAACGTTTTGCAGTCTCTACAATCTTTTCAGCAGATTGATCAAGGATTCTGTGATCATACGCTTTTAAACGAATACGAATTTTTTGTTTTGCCATTATTTTCCCTCCTTTTCGCCTATTTTCAAATAGACATTCTCAGTGAAAATTTCCCACACACTCGCCATGGCAAAGCGGCCGGGTGTGTCAGCAACCTTTCACATCATCGCAGTCAAAGACCAACATTGTCTATTATACAGAAATTATTCATGAAATGCAATAGCTTCATATAATTTCTTTTTGTTTTGCACACTTGTATTATTATAGCGGCATCAATGGACTTTTTCAAGCCTCAACCGCACAAACCAATTATTTCATACAAACAAATAACATTGTTCCTAAAATATCTTATTACTATAGAAGAAACACGAAATAGTCTAATACTTTTCAATAAAAAAACCAGATGGATCGTCACCCATCTGGTTTTTAAAAATTTAATTATTCAACGATTGTAGCAACAACGCCAGCGCCTACTGTACGTCCACCTTCACGAATTGAGAACTTAGTTCCTTCTTCGATAGCGATTGGAGCGATAAGCTCAACGTGCATTTCAATGTTGTCACCAGGCATAACCATTTCTACGCCTTCAGGAAGGTTACAAATACCAGTTACATCAGTTGTACGGAAGTAGAACTGAGGACGGTAGTTTGTGAAGAATGGAGTGTGACGTCCACCTTCTTCTTTTGATAAAACATAAACTTCAGCTTTGAAAGTTGTGTGAGGCTTAATAGTACCTGGCTTTGCAAGCACTTGGCCACGTTGGATTTCTTCACGTGCAACACCACGAAGAAGAGCACCAATGTTGTCACCAGCTTCTGCATAGTCAAGTAATTTACGGAACATTTCTACACCAGTTACAGTTGTAGATTTTGGCTCTTCAGTGAAACCAGTGATTTCGATAACATCCCCAACTTTAACTACTCCACGCTCAACACGTCCAGTAGCAACTGTTCCACGACCAGTGATTGAGAATACATCCTCAACTGGCATCATGAATGGCTTTTCAGTATCACGTGCTGGGTTTGGAACGTACTCATCAACAGCAGCCATAAGTTCAACGATTTTTTCTTCCCATTCAGCTTCGCCTTCAAGAGCTTTAAGAGCTGAACCTTTAACAACTGGAATGTCATCGCCAGGGAATTCATATTCTGATAATAGATCACGAATTTCCATTTCAACTAATTCAAGAAGTTCTTCATCATCTACCATGTCACATTTGTTCATGAATACAACAAGGTAAGGAACACCTACTTGACGAGAAAGAAGAATGTGCTCACGAGTTTGTGGCATTGGACCATCAGCAGCAGATACTACTAGGATACCGCCGTCCATTTGAGCAGCACCAGTGATCATGTTTTTAACATAGTCAGCGTGTCCTGGGCAGTCAACGTGTGCATAGTGACGGTTAGCAGTTTCATACTCAACGTGAGAAGTAGAGATTGTAATTCCACGCTCTTTTTCTTCAGGAGCGTTGTCAATTTGATCATAACCGCGTGCTTCACCGCCACCTGCTTTTGCAAGTACAGTAGTGATTGCAGCTGTTAATGTAGTTTTACCATGGTCAACGTGTCCGATTGTACCAATGTTAACATGGGGTTTTGAACGGTCGAATTTAGCTTTTGCCATTAGGAAAATCCTCCTTTAAATTATAAAAGTTAAGTATTTGGGTGAGCTGCAAAAAGATTATTCTTTTTGCAGCTCATTAGCCTACATAAGTAGTTATACTTGATTAATAAGGTAAAATCAATTATTCACCTTTATTTTTTTTGATGATTTCTTCTGAAATTGATTTTGGTACTTCTTCATAGTGATCGAAGTGCATTGAGAATACCCCACGACCTTGCGTGCTTGAACGCAATGAAGTTGCATAACCAAACATTTCAGAAAGTGGAACCATTGCACGGACTACTTGTGCGTTTCCGCGAGCGTCCATACCTTCTACACGTCCACGGCGAGAAGTTACGTTACCCATAATATCTCCTAAGTACTCCTCAGGGATAATTACTTCAACGCGCATTACTGGTTCAAGAATGACCGGTTTACATTTAGAAGCGGCATTTTTAAGAGCCATAGAAGCCGCAATTTTAAACGCCATTTCTGATGAGTCAACATCATGGTATGAACCATCAAACAGTCTTGCCTTAATATCAACTAGCGGATAACCAGCAAGAACTCCTCTGTCAAGCGCATCTTCAAGACCTGCTTGAACAGCTGGGATGTATTCACGAGGTACAACCCCACCAACGATGCCGTTTTCGAATTCAAAGCCTTTTCCTTCTTCGTTTGGAGAGAACTCGATCCAAACGTGTCCGAATTGTCCACGACCACCAGATTGACGAGCAAATTTACCCTCAACTGATGCAGAACCACGGAAAGTTTCGCGATATGCAACCTGTGGTGCACCAACGTTAGCTTCCACTTTGAATTCACGTTTCATACGGTCAACAAGGATATCAAGGTGAAGTTCACCCATACCAGCGATGATTACCTGACCAGTTTCCTGATCGGTATGCGCACGGAATGTCGGATCTTCTTCTTGTAATTTTTGTAGAGCAGTAGTCATCTTATCTTGGTCAGCCTTTGATTTAGGTTCGATAGATAATTGAATAACTGGCTCTGGGAATTCCATTGACTCAAGAATAACAAGATTCTTTTCATCACATAGACTATCTCCAGTTGTAGTATCTTTAAGACCTACAGCTGCAGCGATATCTCCAGCATATACTGTTGAAATCTCTTCACGAGAGTTAGCGTGCATTTGCAGGATACGTCCTACACGTTCACGTTTACCTTTCGTAGAGTTTTGTACATATGAACCTGAGTTCAATGTTCCAGAGTAAACACGGAAGAATGTAAGCTTACCAACATAAGGGTCTGTCATAACTTTGAACGCTAGAGCTGCGAACGGCTCTTCGTCACTTGAATGACGTTCAATTTCTTCATCACTATCTGGCAGAGTACCTTTAATTGCAGGTACATCAAGCGGCGATGGAAGATAATCGATAACTGCGTCAAGCATTTTTTGAACACCTTTGTTTTTGAAAGCAGAACCACAGATTACTGGGTAGAATTCAACGTTTACAGTACCTTTACGAATAGCTGCTTTCAACTCTTCGTTAGAGATTTCTTCTCCACCAAGATACTTTTCCATTAAATTCTCATCAAGTTCAGCTACCGCTTCAATTAACTTTTCACGGTATTCTTCAGCTTGATCCATGTATTCTGCAGGGATTTCACGCTCTTCAATATCAGTGCCTAAATCGTTTCCGTAGAATGTAGCTCTCATTTCGATAAGGTCAATAATACCTTCGAATTGGTCTTCAGCACCGATTGGTAACTGAATAGCAGCTGCATTAGCTTGTAAACGATCATGGAGTGTTTTCAAAGAGTATAAGAAGTCTGCACCAAGTTTGTCCATTTTGTTAACGAACACAACACGTGGAACTCCATATGTTGTAGCCTGACGCCAAACTGTTTCTGTTTGTGGTTCAACACCAGATTGAGCATCAAGTACAGCCACAGCACCATCAAGTACACGAAGTGAACGTTCTACTTCAACTGTGAAGTCTACGTGCCCTGGTGTATCAATAATGTTAACACGGTGGCCTTTCCATTGAGCAGTTGTTGCAGCAGAAGTGATTGTAATTCCACGTTCTTGCTCTTGCTCCATCCAGTCCATTTGTGAAGCACCTTCATGCGTTTCACCAATTTTATGGATTTTACCAGTGTAGTAAAGTACACGCTCCGTTGTTGTTGTCTTACCGGCATCGATGTGAGCCATGATGCCGATATTACGAGTATTTTTCAAGGAGAACTCTCTTGCCATTGGGTCTTTCTCCTTCCTAGTATGAGTGTTATTTTATTTATACTTCTAATTTTACCAGCGGTAGTGAGCAAACGCTTTGTTCGCTTCTGCCATTTTATGTGTATCTTCACGTTTCTTAACAGATGCACCAGTATTATTAGCTGCATCAAGGATTTCGTTAGCTAAACGCTCTTCCATCGTTTTCTCACCGCGGAGACGAGCATAGTTTACTAACCAGCGAAGACCAAGTGTTGTACGACGATCAGGACGCACCTCTACTGGTACTTGATAGTTTGATCCACCTACACGGCGAGCTTTAACTTCAAGTACTGGCATGATGTTCTTAAGTGCTTGATCAAATACTTCCATCGGCTCTTTGCCAGCTCGCTCACTAATAATTTCAAACGCAGAATATAAAATAGCTTGTGATTTACCTCTTTTACCATCAATCATCATTTTGTTGATTAGACGGCTAACAAGCTTTGAATTATAAATCGGATCCGGCAATACATCTCTTTTTGCTACAGGACCTTTACGTGGCATGTTATTTCCTCCTTTCGGAAATTCTTTTCAATAATATTTTTGTTTAATTATTTCTTAGGTGCTTTTGGTCTCTTCGCACCGTATTTAGAACGGCCTTGCATACGGTTTGCAACACCAGCTGTATCTAATGCTCCGCGTACGATGTGATAACGTACCCCCGGTAAGTCTTTCACACGTCCGCCACGAATTAACACAACGCTGTGTTCTTGTAGGTTGTGTCCGATACCAGGAATGTAAGCATTAACCTCGATTCCGTTAGATAAACGAACACGCGCATATTTACGTAACGCTGAGTTAGGTTTTTTCGGTGTCATTGTACCAACACGAGTACACACACCGCGTTTTTGTGGTGAAGATACATTAGTTTGTGCTTTTTTAAAGCTGTTATAGCCTTTATTTAGTGCTGGTGATTTTGACTTTTCCTCTTTAGTTTTACGAGGTTTACGCACTAATTGGTTAATAGTAGGCATGTAATTGTCCTCCCTTCATTTTTGTTAAGCCCACACATCCAGGTGGTTCATTTTGTTGCAAAAAACAAAGTCTTCGCAGATACCATCTACAAAAACAGTTTTTAATTAATTATTGCAATAGCTGCCGCACCCACATCTATACCGCATGCCTTCCCAAGCTTTTTCATCGAATCGACATACAGGATAGGAACCATTGTCTCCTCTGCTGCACTCACTATTTTTGCTATGACCTTATGATCAGCATCTCTAGCAACTACAACTTCGTTTACTGTTCCTAGTTTTAGTGCTTTCACCGTTTGCTTTGTTCCTATTACAACATCTTTTGCCTGCAATACTTTTTCATAAGACATGTATGATATCCTCCAAAGTATTCGGTTAATAGGAGCACCTTTGCTATATTACCACCTTAAAACTCCTATGTCAACAAACAATCCGATTTTATTTTAAAAAATAGCCGGAAAATTTAGGTGCTAGCTGGTCAAGCCAGCTAGCACCTAATAAGGATTCTATTCTACTGTTACAGCATCCTCAGTTGCTTCTTCATTTGTGTATGGTTCAGCACGTCTATAACGCTGCATACCTGTTCCAGCAGGAACTAATTTTCCGATAATAACATTTTCCTTTAAGCCAAGCAGTTCATCACGTTTTCCTTTAATCGCTGCATCTGTAAGAACTCTTGTTGTTTCTTGGAAGGATGCCGCAGATAAGAATGAGTCTGTTTCAAGAGATGCTTTTGTAATACCGAGCAGTACAGGACGGCCTGTTGCTGGTAACTTCCCAGCAAGTAGGGCTTTTTCGTTCGCATCAGTAAATTGATGGATATCCAGCAATGTACCAGGAAGTACGTCTGTTTCTGCCGCATCAATGACACGTACTTTACGAAGCATTTGACGAACCATAACCTCAACGTGCTTGTCGCCAATTTCTACCCCTTGCATACGGTAAACTTTTTGCACTTCACGTAACAGGTATTCTTGTACTGCTGTTACATCTTTTATTCTTATTAACTCTTTCGGGTCAATAGAACCTTCCGTTAGTTCCTGTCCACGTTCTACATGATCATTTACAGCTACTTTTAGTCTAGAAGTGTAAGGCGCTGTATACGTTCGTGATTCCACTTCACCTTGAACGACAATTTCCTGTTGTCGATCGCGGCCCTCGTTTATACCAACGACTACACCTTCAATTTCAGTAATAACCGCGACGCCCTTAGGGTTACGCGCTTCAAAAATCTCTTGAATACGCGGTAAACCTTGAGTAATATCGTCCCCTGCAACTCCACCAGTATGGAAGGTACGCATCGTTAACTGTGTACCTGGTTCCCCGATAGATTGAGCAGCGATAATACCTACAGCTTCTCCTACCTCTACTTCTTGACCAGTTGCTAGGTTACGGCCGTAACATTTCTTACAAACACCGTGACGTGTATTACATGTAAACGCTGATCGAATCCAAACTTCTTCAATACCCGCTTTAATAACTGCTTCAGCAAGATCTTCAGTAATTAGACCATTCTCAGGCACAATCACTTCGTTCGTTTCAGGATGTTTAATTGATTTTCTAGCATAACGTCCGACTAGACGTTCCTCTAGCGTCTCAATCACTTCAGTTCCATCCTTCAACGAGCTAATTTTTAAGCCGCGATCTGTTCCGCAATCATCTTCACGGACAATGACATCTTGTGCTACATCAACAAGACGACGCGTTAAGTAACCTGAGTCAGCCGTTTTCAATGCGGTATCCGCAAGACCTTTACGAGCACCGTGAGTAGAAATAAAGTATTCTAATACTGTTAATCCTTCACGGAAACTTGATTTGATCGGCAACTCGATAATTCGTCCAGCCGGGTTGGCCATCAGTCCGCGCATACCTGCTAACTGAGTAAAGTTTGATGCGTTACCACGGGCACCAGAGTCACTCATCATAAAGATTGGGTTCGACTTATCAAGTGATTTCATTAGTCTTTCTTGAATGACATCTTTCGCTGCACTCCAGATAGAAATAACACGATCATAACGCTCATCTTCGGTGATAAGGCCGCGTCTGAATTGCTTCATAACGTTATCAACTTTATTCTGTGCATCATGAATGATTTGTTCCTTCTCACCAAGTACAACGATATCTGCTACACCAACTGTAATCCCGGCTTTAGTGGAGTATTTGAATCCAAGGTCTTTCATACGGTCAAGCATTTTGGACGTTTCCGTAATTTTATATCGCTTGAATACTTCTGCAATAATATTCCCAAGGATTTTCTTCTTAAATGGATCTACAAGCGGCATTTCACGAATAACAGAAAGAACATCCGTTCCTTGCTCAACAAAATATTGCTTCGGTGTTTCCACCTCAAGATTTTGCCTTGTAGGTTCATTAATATAAGGGAATGATGTTGGTAAAATCTCGTTAAAAATTAATTTCCCAACCGTTGATATTAATAGCTTTTTGTTTTCCTCTTCAGTAAAGGTTGGATTTTTTAAAGATCCAGCGTGAACAGCTACACGTGTATGCAAATGCACATACCCATTTTGGTAGGCAAGCAACGCCTCATTTATATCTTTAAAAATCATCCCTTCCCCAACTGCTCCATCTCTTTCCAACGTTAAGTAATAGTTACCTAATACCATATCCTGAGAAGGAGTAACAACCGGTTTTCCATCTTTCGGGTTCAAGATATTTTGAGCCGCAAGCATTAGTAGTCTAGCTTCTGCTTGTGCTTCAGATGAAAGTGGTACGTGAACAGCCATTTGATCTCCGTCAAAGTCTGCGTTGTATGCTGTACACACAAGCGGATGCAGACGGATCGCACGCCCTTCAACAATTGTTGGCTCAAACGCCTGAATACCAAGTCTGTGAAGTGTTGGTGCACGATTCAGAAGAACTGGATGCTCTTTAATGACACTTTCAAGAACGTCCCATACTTCAGGCTGTACTCTTTCAATTTTACGTTTTGCAGATTTAATATTATGTGATAGACCCTTTTCAACTAATTCTTTCATAACGAATGGCTTAAATAACTCCAATGCCATTTCTTTAGGAAGACCACATTGATACATCTTTAAATTCGGTCCGACAACAATAACTGAACGGCCAGAATAGTCAACACGTTTCCCTAAAAGATTTTGACGGAAACGACCTTGCTTACCTTTTAGCATATGTGATAGAGATTTTAACGGACGGTTACCTGGACCAGTAACTGGGCGTCCTCGGCGTCCGTTATCGATTAATGCATCGACCGCTTCTTGAAGCATTCTCTTTTCGTTTTGTACGATAATGCTTGGTGCGCCAAGATCTAATAACCGTTTCAAACGATTATTTCTGTTGATCACTCGACGGTAAAGGTCATTAAGATCTGAAGTTGCGAAACGGCCGCCATCAAGCTGTACCATTGGACGCAATTCTGGAGGAATTACCGGAAGAACATCTAGAATCATCCAAGATGGTTCATTGCCTGACCCACGGAATGCCTCTAGTACTTCTAATCGCTTAATCGCACGTGTTCTTCGTTGTCCTTGAGCTGTTCTTAATTCTTCTTTTAAGATATCAACTTCTTTATCAAGGTCAATATCCGAAAGGAGTTTTTTAATTGACTCCGCACCCATTGATGCTTGGAATTTATTCCCGTACTTTTCGCGATATGCACGGTATTCTTTTTCTGATAATAACTGTTTTTTCTCAAGTGCCGTATCACCAGGCTCAGTTACTACATAAGACGCAAAATAAATAACTTCTTCAAGCGCACGAGGAGACATATCAAGAACAAGTCCCATACGACTCGGAATTCCTTTAAAATACCAAATATGAGATACCGGAGCAGCTAGCTCGATGTGTCCCATTCTTTCACGACGGACTTTTGCACGAGTTACTTCAACACCGCATCGGTCACAAACTACACCTTTATAGCGAACTCTCTTATATTTTCCGCAATGACATTCCCAATCCTTCGTAGGACCAAAAATACGCTCACAGAATAAACCATCTTTTTCTGGTTTTAATGTACGGTAATTAATTGTTTCCGGTTTTTTTACTTCACCATGTGACCATGAACGAATCTTATCTGGTGAAGCTAGACCGATTTTCATATACTCAAAATTGTTTACATCTAGCAAGGGGCCTACCTCCCTTTTGATCTCCGGGCTCTTCCCTTATTGCCCATATGTAGCAAACAGGGTGCAACTATATTATCCTTCGGGCCACCGTCACTTCTTGTAAACGGGGCCGAAGGAGCATAAAGCGATTGGTTACTGTTTCTTAGAAGTTATTCCTTTGTAACAACTTCCTCTTGTTCAATATTTTGTGGTTCCGGAGCAATCGCTAAAGATTCAGCTTGCTGTACTTCTTCGTCATCCTCCGTATCACGCATTTCAATTTCTTCTTCATCACCGGAAAGAATTTTTACATCCATTCCTAAACTTTGAAGCTCTTTAATAAGTACCTTAAATGATTCTGGTACTCCCGGTTCAGGGACGTTTTCGCCCTTAACAATGGATTCGTATGTTTTTACACGTCCAACAACATCATCCGATTTAACGGTTAATATTTCTTGTAGTGTATATGCAGCACCATAAGCCTCTAATGCCCATACCTCCATCTCACCAAAACGCTGTCCGCCAAATTGTGCTTTACCGCCCAACGGCTGCTGAGTTACAAGTGAGTATGGTCCAGTTGAACGGGCGTGAAGTTTGTCATCAACCATGTGTGCCAGTTTGATCATATACATAACCCCAACCGATACGCGGTTATCAAACGGTTCTCCTGAACGTCCATCATATAGAACTGTTTTCGCATCACGTGCCATTCCAGCTTCTTCAATCGTTTCCCAAACATCTTCCTCGCTCGCTCCATCAAAAACCGGTGAAGCTACATGAATACCAAGCGCTCTAGCAGCCATTCCAAGATGAAGCTCAAGCACCTGCCCAATATTCATACGAGATGGAACTCCTAGTGGATTTAACATGATGTCAACAGGTGTGCCATCCGGCATATAAGGCATATCTTCTTCTGGTAAAATCCGTGAGATAACCCCTTTGTTCCCGTGTCGTCCAGCCATCTTATCTCCTTCAGAGATTTTACGCTTTTGAACAATATAAACACGAACTAATTGGTTGACTCCCGGTGGAAGTTCATCCCCATCTTCTCTGTTGAAGACTTTTACGTCTAGAACGATACCGCCGCCGCCATGAGGTACACGAAGTGAAGTATCACGTACTTCACGTGCCTTTTCACCAAAGATTGCATGTAGGAGTCTTTCCTCAGCAGTCAGTTCTGTTACTCCCTTAGGTGTAACTTTACCAACTAGAAGGTCTCCATCCTTCACTTCAGCACCCGTACGAATAATTCCACGCTCATCCAAGTTACGCAGGGCATCTTCCCCAACATTTGGGATATCACGGGTAATTTCTTCTGGTCCAAGCTTTGTATCACGTGATTCTGATTCATATTCCTCAATATGAATAGAAGTATACACATCATCTTTTACAAGGCGCTCACTCATGATGATTGCATCCTCGTAGTTATAACCATCCCATGTCATAAAGGCAACTAGAACATTGCGGCCAAGGGCTAATTCTCCAAGCTCCATTGACGGTCCATCGGCAAGTATCTCACCCTTTGTTACACGGTTGCCAACTGCCACGATTGGGCGTTGATTATAGCAAGTTCCCTGATTTGAACGGATGAACTTGAGTAATTTATATTTATCGAGATCGCCTTTTACTTCTTGGCCATCGATTGTGTTAATTCTGCGAACCCATACTTCACGAGCTTCTACATGTTCAACAATTCCCTCATGCTTACAAATAACTGCAGCACCGGAATCTTTCCCTGAAACATATTCCATTCCCGTTCCAACACGCGGGGCTTGTGGCTGCATTAACGGAACAGCCTGACGTTGCATGTTTGCTCCCATTAACGCACGGTTGGAGTCATCATTTTCTAAGAACGGAATACATGCTGTTGCAGCGGATACAACCTGCTTAGGTGAAACATCCATATAGTCAACGCGATCACGGGCAACAACTGTATTCTCCCCTCTGAAACGAGCAACAACTTCCTCGTCAAGGAAGGAACCATCATCATCAAGACGAACGTTCGCTTGCGCAACAACATAATTATCCTCTTCATCTGCAGTCAGATAATCAATGCGGCTAGTCACTTTTCCTGTTTCAGGATCAATTCTGCGGAACGGTGTTTCAATAAACCCAAATCGGTTTACTTTTGCAAATGATGATAATGAGTTGATCAATCCAATGTTCGGACCCTCTGGTGTTTCGATTGGACACATACGGCCATAGTGGGAGTAGTGTACGTCTCGAACTTCCATACCAGCTCTTTCACGCGTTAAACCACCAGGTCCAAGAGCAGAAAGTCGGCGTTTATGCGTCAGCTCTGCAAGCGGGTTTGTTTGATCCATGAACTGAGATAACTGCGAACTGCCAAAGAATTCTTTAATCGACGCAATGACAGGACGAATATTAATCAGCTGCTGTGGAGTAATCGTATTTGTATCCTGGATGGACATTCTTTCACGAACGACACGTTCCATTCTAGAAAGACCGATACGGAACTGATTCTGAAGCAATTCTCCAACAGAACGTAAACGGCGATTTCCTAGGTGATCAATATCATCTGTAAGACCAACAGAATGCAGAAGGTTAAAGAAATAACTAATTGATGCAATAATGTCAGCTGGAGAGATGTTTTTCACAGCCTCTTCCACATAAGCATTGCCAATTACATTAATAATCTTTTCGCCATCTTCATTTGGTGCATAAATTTTAATCGACTGGAGTGTAATATCTTCCTCCAGAACACCACCTACAAGACTCACAGATTTAAAGCCGATATTCTTTTCTAAATAAGGCAGAATCCGATCTAATGTACGGCGGTCAAGGGCAACGCCCTTTTCTGCAACTATTTCCCCAGTTTCAGGGTCAACAAGTGTTTCTGCAAGGCGTTGACCAAACAATCTATTTTTAATATGAAGCTTTTTATTAATCTTATATCTACCAACATTCGCTAAATCGTAGCGTTTTGGATCAAAGAACCTTGATACCAATAAGCTCTTTGCATTCTCAACTGTTGGGGGTTCCCCAGGACGAAGACGCTCATAAATTTCTAATAGCGCCTTTTCAGTGCCTTCGGTATTGTCTTTTTCAAGTGTATTGCGGATGTACTCATTATCTCCAATCAAATCAATGATTTCTTGATCAGATCCGAACCCAAGCGCACGCAAAAGAACCGTAACGGGCAGTTTCCGAGTACGATCTATTCTAACGTATACGACATCCTTGGCATCTGTTTCATACTCAAGCCAAGCGCCGCGGTTCGGGATTACAGTTGCCGTATAGCCTTTTTTCCCGTTTTTATCTAGTTTTCCACTAAAGTATACACTTGGAGAACGGACAAGCTGTGAAACGATAACACGCTCAGCTCCATTAATCACAAATGTACCTGTTTCTGTCATAAGCGGGAAGTCACCCATAAAGACATCCTGGTCTTTAACTTCGCCTGTTTCTTTGTTTACAAGACGCACTTTCACACGTAAAGGTGCAGAATATGTAACATCTCTTTCTTTCGATTCCGGAACGGAATATTTTGGTTCGCCAAGGCTGTAATCAATAAATTCAAGCGACAAATTACCAGTAAAGTCTTCAATCGGAGAAATGTCATGGAACATTTCGCGTAAACCCTCATCAAGAAACCATTGATAGGAAGAGGTTTGGATTTCGATTAGATTTGGTAATTCTAAAACTTCACTGATTCGTGCGTAACTTCTACGTTGGCGGTGTCGTCCATACTGAACTAGTTGACCTGTCAACTGATTCACCCCTCAAATCAAGCGTTATTATTAGAAAAATGGAAGTCCCTAAGCACTAGAGTTAGACATACTAACTGTAGGAAGCTCACCACTTTTCGATTAGACAAAAAGAAAAAGGGTTTTAACTAAAAAACCACATTTCCACATTACGACAATTATTTTGTTATCATTCCCATTAATACCATTTTTATACAACTTTTGTGCATTTTAGTAATTAATCGGAATATAATATGTTGGCATTTTACAATACTATCATACGGAAAAAGTCAAGTCAATCTTTTTTTGCTTTTATAATAAAGTATCCTTTTTTCTTCGCAACCGTCTCTACTTCTCCGTACATTTCGGACATTTTTTCAATCGCTGATGGAGCTCCCTGTTTTTTTTGAATAACAACCCAAAGCTCTCCACCAGGAAGCAGACAATCAAAGCTTTGTTCAAAGATATCATGAACGACCTTTTTTCCAGCGCGGATCGGCGGATTTGTTAGAATTGCTGCAAATCGATTTCCCTTGACATTCACTAGCCGATCACTTTCATAAATACAAACATTTTCAATTTCATTTAATTTCGCATTCTCCCCTGCAAGTGAAAGCGCCCGTTCATTTACATCAATCATATGCACAAGTCGATCCTTCATTTGCTTCGCCACAGATAACCCAATCGGTCCATATCCACAGCCGACATCAAGAATATTCCCTTCTATAGCCGGCTCTGTGAATGTTTCTATTAGCAGTCTAGATCCAAAGTCAACTTCCTTTTTGGAGAATACCCCATTATCTGTTTTGAATCGGAACGAATAATTATTAAGAGTGAAACTCCAGAATTTCGGGTCACTTTCAACATTTTGTGTTTTGGAATAATAGTGTTCAGACAAGACAAAGTCACCTCCGACGGAGAAAGTATTGTAGATAGCTAAAGAGGTTTTCAACCTTCTCATTCACGAAAAGACATTTCATTGTTTCGGGTCAAAAAAAGCCCGCTATACAGCGGGCTTTTCAATATTTATATTACTTAACTTCAACGCCAGCTCCAACTTCTTCAAGTTTAGCTTTGATTTCTTCAGCTTCTTCTTTAGAAGCGCCTTCTTTAAGTGGTTTTGGAGTGTTATCAACAAGTTCTTTTGCTTCTTTAAGTCCAAGACCAGTGATTTCACGTACAACTTTGATAACTTTGATTTTTTGATCGCCTGCAGAAGCAAGGATTACATCAAAATCAGTTTTTTCTTCAACAGCGCCAGCAGCAGCTCCGCCCATAACAGCTACAGGAGCTGCAGCAGTTACACCAAATTCTTCTTCGATAGCTTTTACTAAGTCGTTTAATTCTAAAACAGTCATGTTTTTAACTGCTTCAATGATTTGTTCTTTAGTCATGATAAAATTTCCTCCTTATATTTGGTTTGATTCTATTAGTTTAACGCTAACCTTAACTTACGCGCCTTGTTCTTCTTTCTGATCTGCAACAGCTTTTGCAGCAAGAGCAAGATTGCGGATTGGTGCTTGAAGAACGCTGAGTAGCATAGAAAGTAAACCTTCGCGTGATGGAAGTTCTGCAAGAGCCTTCACTTCATCCACTGAAGCAACATTACCTTCAATTACACCCGCTTTAATTTCAAGCGCTTCATGTTTTTTCGCAAAATCATTAATGATTTTTGCTGGAGCAACTACATCTTCAGTACTGAATGCAACCGCATTAGGACCAGTTAACACTTCATTTAAGCCTGTAAGCTCAGCAAATTCAGCCGCACGGCGTGTTAATGAATTCTTGTATACTTTGAATTCTACACCAGCTTCACGAAGTTGCTTACGAAGTTCAGTTACTTCCGCAACAGTAAGACCACGATAATCAACTACAATCGTTGATACACTTGCTTTGAATTTATCAGCAATTTCTTCTACGATCTGTTTCTTTTGTTCGATAGCACTGCTCATCTTTACACCTCCTGTAGAAATTCTACATTTAAACCGTCCATAAAAAACCTCCACACCTTTGCAGACATGGAGGAAGTATACAATAGTTAATAAATCAATTAACTTTATCGTAATACCTCGGCAGGATATTAAGCATGAATGCGCCTGCTGTCTACGGTAAAAATGTTATTTTATTTTCACAACAAAATACATATTACTAAATGTATATTTGTTTGTCAATTGTTATTATTTTACTGTTACAGTTGAAGGGTCTACTTTTACACCAGGTCCCATAGTTGAAGTAACAGATACGTTCTTCATGTAAGTACCTTTTGCAGCAGCAGGCTTAACTTTCATCATAGTATCAAAAATAGTGTTGAAGTTTTCAACAAGCTTTTCGTTTTCAAATGAAACTTTACCGATTGGCACGTGGATGTTACCAGCTTTGTCAACACGGTATTCAACTTTACCAGCTTTAATTTCATTAACTGCTTTTTCTACATCAAATGTAACTGTACCTGTTTTAGGGTTTGGCATTAAGCCTTTTGGTCCTAATACACGTCCAAGTTTACCAACTTCACCCATCATATCTGGTGTAGCAACGATTACATCGAAGTCAAACCATCCTTGTTGGATTTTGTTGATGTAGTCAGCATCACCTACGAAATCTGCTCCTGCAGCTTCTGCTTCCTTCGCTTTTTCGCCTTTAGCAAAAACAAGGACGCGCTGAGTTTTACCAGTACCGTTTGGAAGCACAACAGCTCCACGGATTTGCTGGTCAGCTTTCTTAGGGTCTACTCCTAAACGGAATGCCACTTCTACAGTTGCATCAAATTTAGCGAAATTTGTTTTCTTCGCAAGTTCAATAGCTTCTCCAATCGGATAAGCTTTCATGCTATCTACAAGCTTGCTAGCTTCTAAATACTTCTTACCTTTTTTAGCCATTTTCATTTCCTCCTAGATTGTGGTTTTAGCGGAATAACCTCCCACGACGAAAAGCGGAGGCGCCTTGTTCAGCCCCGACAAGCATAAGGCGAGCTGGCTGGAAGGTTATTCTTTAACCTTCTAGTCAGATTGACTTATGACCTCGAGGGGCTAGGCGCCGTAGCTAGACATCATAAAACGTACAGACGCTCTCTAAATATGTCTGAGATAGACGTACAAAAGGTTGCGTGTGAAACCTAATTCAGCAACGCAACCCCGTTGAACAGCATCATGGATTAGTCTTCGATAACGATACCCATGCTGCGAGCAGTACCTTCAACCATACGCATTGCAGCTTCAACACTTGCAGCGTTTAGGTCAGGCATTTTTGTTTCAGCAATCTCGCGTACCTTGTCACGCTTGACTGTTGCTACTTTATTACGGTTTGGTTCACCAGAACCAGACTCAATTCCAGCCGCTTTCTTAAGAAGAACTGCAGCAGGAGGAGTTTTCGTAATAAATGTAAATGAACGGTCTTCAAAAACCGTAATTTCAACAGGAATGATTAAACCAGCTTGTTCAGCTGTACGAGCGTTAAATTCCTTACAGAATCCCATGATATTCACACCTGCTTGACCTAGTGCAGGTCCAACTGGCGGTGCAGGGTTTGCTTTACCTGCTGGAATTTGCAATTTAACAAGTTTGATTACTTTTTTAGCCACGAGACACACCTCCTTAAAGTCCGTGATGTGGTAATAGGGAAATTCCCTCCCACTCAACTTATAGTCTTTATATAAAGATAAAGAACTCTAGCAATTTGTCCGGTCTCATTGTCCGAGACATACTGACCTTTGAAATGTTACCACTTTTTAAAGATGATTTCAAGTTTTTTTCAAATAGGCAAGGATAACTTTTTAAAGTTAGAGAAAAAACATTCAATATTTCGAAGCTTTCCTCTGAATTTTTTTATAATTTTTCAATCTGTGAAAAATCTAGTTCCACTGGAGTATCACGGCCAAACATATTTACTAATACTTTAATCTTCGCTTTATCTTTGTCAATATCCTCAATCGAGCCTGTAAAATTAGCGAATGGACCTTCTTTCACTTGTACCATTTCTCCAAGCTCAAAATCGATATCTACACGTTTTTCTTCAACACCCATGCGTTTCAAAATAACATTAACTTCTTCTGGTAATAATGGAGTCGGTTTAGATCCAGATCCAGCAGAGCCAACGAACCCTGTTACACCTGGCGTATTACGGACTACATACCAAGAGTCATCAGTCATAACGATTTCTACTAATACGTATCCAGGGAATACCTTTCGTTTAACAACCTTTTTCTTTCCGTTTTTGAAATCTGTTTCTTCTTCTTCTGGTACAATCACCCGAAAGATTTTATCTTGCATCGCCATTGATTCTACACGCTTCTCTAAGTTAGCTTTTACCTTGTTTTCATAACCTGAGTACGTATGAACAACATACCAATTCTTTTCCATTCAAGAGGACTCGTTCGTCCTTCCCTCCCTGTAATCATATATTTTGGGTTTTTAATTGTAGAGTATTTTTTTCCAAATGAAAAAACCCGTTTCCGGGCTTTGCAAATGTTTCCTCTGTTATTCTCCATTATACCATGGACATAGAGGGGTTATTCAAGAATTAAACGAATCAGTTCAGAAATACCTAAATCAATTACAGCAAAGAACACAGCAAAGAACACAACTGTTGCAAGAACCGTCACTGTATAGCTTGTCAATTCTTTACGTTTTGGCCAGCTGACCTTTCTCATTTCACGGCCAACATCACGGAAAAACTTCAAGATGCGTTGCATGTCGTAACCCCCAGCTCCAAGAAAAATATCCTTTAAAATTTTATCTATAAACCTTATTTTGTTTCGCGATGGGTAGTATGATTATTGCATGTTTTACAAAATTTTTTAAGTTCTAAACGTTCAGTTTCTTTGTTATTCATCGTTGAATAATTTCGAGAACCGCACTCGGCACATGCTAGTACCACTTTTTTCCTCATTTATTCCACCTACTAAATACTTCTACGTCCTTAAAACTTTAACACGGACGATAATTGATGTCAATAACAGCGAAAACTGGAAGAAAGAGTAGAAAGCAACGCTCAGTAGGTTACAAAGAAATTTCGCGAACCTCCAGATATCGCTCAAGCTTTCGCTTTACTCGCTGAAGGGCATTATCAATTGATTTCACGTGACGGTTGAGCTCCTCTGAGATTTCTTGATAGGATTGGCCATCTAAATAAAGCGCAAGTACCTTTCTTTCCAAATCACTCAAAAGCTCCGCCATTTTCACCTCAATATGATCGAACTCCTCCTGATTAATTATTAATTCTTCAGGATCCATAACCTTCGCTCCAGAAATGACATCCATTAATGTCCGATCCGATTCCTCGTCATAAATCGGCTTGTCCAATGATACGTAGGAATTCAGCGGGATATGTTTTTGCCGGGTGGCTGTTTTGATAGCTGTAATAATTTGTCTAGTAATACATAGCTCAGCAAAGGCTTTAAACGAGGAAAGCTTGTCCTCTTTGAAATCTCGAATCGCCTTATATAAGCCAATCATTCCTTCTTGAACAATATCTTCTTTATCTGCACCAATCAAAAAATAGGATCTTGCTTTTGCACGAACGAAATTACGATACTTATGAATCAAATAATCTAATGCTTCACTTTCTCCACGATGAACTAAATCAACCAATTCTTCGTCTTCAAGCTGTAAATACTCTAAATCACTTTCGTCGATTGCCTTTAAGTCAGTATCCACTCAGATCCCTCCGACCGCACAAACATAGATAGAAATATTATACAGCAGGCGTTTTTCCAGCGTCAACCATTCACGGCTTTCCTCTGCGCCATTTTTCAAAAATTTCTGATACCTCATTGCTAAGCGGTATTCTAGAGAAAGGTCTTTCCTCTTGTATTTTTTTTACCTTTTTATCTATTCTATTTTCAATATTGTTCATTTCATTTAATAATTCTCTTGATGATTTCCGCAGTGCCCCTTGGCCAAATATAGCCCATTGTTCCGTATAATCTGAAGTAGCTACATGAATTTGTGTTTTTATATTGTTGAGGCTGATTGCTAATTTTTCAATCCGTTCATCCGCTGTTTCATTGGTTCTCGTAAAGATTACTTCTACATTATGATTTTTATACTGTTTTTCTGTGCCCTTCACAAAATGGGCGTCAAAAACAACGATCACCCGATAACCGGAATATGCTCGGTATTCAGCCATTTTCTCTATTAAACGATCTCTTGCTGCAGATAAATCCTTGTCTTTAAGTGCTCTTAACTCTGGCCAAGCACCAATCACATTATATCCATCGACAATTAGGATGTTCATCTTTATCCCTCTAGAGGGTGTCGTTTCCTGTGGACCTCATACATGAGGAGTGCTGCAGCAACAGATGCATTCAAGGAGGTTACATGTCCTGACATTGGTAAATGGATAAGAAAGTCACATTTATCACGAATGAGGCGCCCCATCCCTTTGCCTTCACTGCCTATCACTAAGCCTAAGGGCAATGTTCCATCAAACTGCCGGTAATCCTCTCGGCCCTTCGCATCTGTTCCGGCAATCCATACACCTTTTTCTTTTAGTTCATCAATTGTCCTTGCCATATTTGTCACCCGGACTACAGGAATATGCTCAATTGCCCCTGTAGATGCCTTTGCAACTGTAGCAGTTAAACCGACAGCTCTTCTTTTGGGAATAATTATTCCGTGAGCTCCTACCGCATCAGCGGTTCTCATAATTGACCCTAAATTATGCGGGTCCTCAATTTCATCCAATAATAAAAAGAACGGGGCTTCATTTTTCTTTTCAGCTGCATGAAACAAATCGTCAAGTTCTGCATATTGATAAGCGGCGACTTGCGCGATAACTCCCTGATGATTTCCTTCTGCTATCTGATCTAGTTTTTTCTTTGGAACAAATTGAACAAACACATTTGATGCTTTTGCTAATCCGATTACTTGCTGCATTTGTCCGCCTTGAGAACCTTCAGCAATTAAGATTTTATTAATATCTCTGCCTGATTTAAGCGCTTCAATAACGGGGTTTTTCCCCATAATGATATCTTCGTTCATTTCACTGTTCCTCCTTCCTTATCTTCGACCATTTGAAAAGCAGCCACAATTATTTCCTCGAGCCTCTCTTGTTGATCCGATAAGTATAAATTGCCTATAAGCGATTCAAAAGCAGTACTGTACCTATATGTTTGAACATCCGTATTTTTTGGAACTGTACCTGATTTGGCATTTCTTCCTCTTTTAACAACAGCCAATTCTTCTTCCGTCAGAAAGCCAGAATCGATAAATTGATGAACAATTTGTGATTGTGCTTTTGCTGACACATAATGGGTTGCTTCCCTATGAAGCTGATTTGGCCGAACCTTTCCATTTTGAAGCAGATGCCTGCGTACATATATCTCAAAAACAGCATCGCCCATATAAGCTAGGGCGAGACTGTTTAGCTGTTTTTCATCAATTTTATTATCATAGTGAAGCATTCGTTTAGCCTCTTTTCCATCGAATCCCTTGCGGTGTATCTTCTAGAATGATATTCATTTCCTTCAGCTTCTCACGAATTTCATCGGCTAATTGGAAATTTCGTTCCTTCCTTGCTTGATTGCGCTGTTCAATCATTTGATCTATTTCCTCATCCAACAATTCTTCTTTCGGGAAATCTAATGAAAGACCTAGAACGTGGAAAAGCTCTTCAAATTCCTTTGTAAAAGCAGCTATTACTTGGACTGACGTATTTTTCTCCATCAAATAATAATTAGCTAATTTTGAAAGCTCAAACAAAACGGAAATTCCATTCGCGGTATTAAAATCATCATCCATAGCCTTAATGAATTCTTCATGTAAAGAATCGATTTTCACTATCCACTCTTCATTGTTGTCTGTAAGATTCGCACTCGCTTCTTGTCGATGTTTTAAATTCTGGTAAGATGTTTTAATTCGTTCCAAGGATGCTTTTGTACTCTCTAATAATTCTTCACTATAATTAATCGGATTACGGTAATGAACGGATAGCATAAAGAATCTAAGTACCTGTGGATCATGATTTTTGATAATGTCATGTACTAGCACGAAATTACCAAGTGACTTTGACATTTTTTCATTATCAATATTGATATATCCATTATGCATCCAGTAACGAGCAAACGTCTTCCCATTTACTGCTTCTGATTGCGCAATTTCATTCTCATGATGCGGGAATGCCAAATCCTGCCCACCTGCATGAATATCAATGGTTTCGCCTAAATATTTCTTTGCCATTGCCGAGCATTCTATATGCCAGCCAGGTCTCCCTTTGCCCCATGGACTATCCCAATAAATCTCGCCCTCTTTCGCTGCCTTCCAAAGAGCAAAATCAAGCGCATCATCTTTTTTCTCCCCTACGGCAATACGTGCACCAGATCGGAGTTCGTCGATTGATTGATGAGATAGCTTGCCATAACCATCGAATTTACGAGTATGGAAATACACATCCCCTTCAGATTCATAGGCAAATCCCTTTTCAATCAAAGTTTCTATAAACTCAATAATAATGTCCATACTTTCTGTTACCCTCGGATGGGCATCAGCACGTTTGCAGCCTAGTGCGGAAACATCTTCGAAAAAAGCATCGATAAAACGCTCAGCAATCGTGGGCACATCTTCGCCAAGCTCTCTTGCAGCGCGGATTAATTTATCATCAACATCCGTAAAGTTGGAAATGTATTTAATATCATATCCCCTATATTCAAAATACCTTCTAACTGTATCAAATACAATTGGCGGACGGGCATTTCCTATATGAATATAATTATATACGGTCGGCCCGCACACATACATTTTTACCTTCCCTTCTTCTAAAGGGATAAAAGGCTCTTTCTTTCTTGTTAACGTATTATAAATATGAATGGTCATTAACTTGACTCCTTTCTTTCCTTAAACTTTCGATTTCGCTTTTTAATGAAGCTAGCTCATTTTCCATTTCTTTAAACCGATCAGCAATCGGATCAGGCAGATCACAATGATTTAAGTCTTTACTTATTTTTACCCCATCCTGAACTTTCACTCGGCCAGGAATGCCGACAACTGTTGAATTAGGGGGTACTTCATGTAGGACTACAGAACCAGCACCTACCTTTGAATTTTCTCCAATTGTTATGGAACCAAGTACCTTGGCCCCAGTTGCAATAAGGGCATTATCTTTAATTGTCGGATGGCGTTTGCCCTTTTCCTTTCCAGTCCCTCCTAGTGTTACCCCTTGAAAAACGGTGACATTGTCACCAATCTCACACGTTTCCCCGATTACCACACCCATGCCATGGTCAATGAAAAATCTCCTGCCTATTTTTGCACCCGGATGAATTTCAATTCCCGTAAAAAAACGACTGATTTGTGAGATGGCTCTCGCTAGGAAGAAAAGCTTTCTTTTGAACAGAGCGTGAGCGATGCGATGTGCCCAGATAGCATGAAGTCCAGAATACGTTAATATTACTTCCAAATAACTCCTCGCTGCGGGATCCTGTTCAAATACAACCTCAATATCTTCCTTCATCCTCTTAAACATCCTAACTCCCCTCCCTTTAGATTCATAATAATTATCATCAAAATAGTTTTATTCAAATAATATTTTCCGGGAAATTTTATATTTCCTAAAAAGAAATGCCAAAACGTCTTGGTCATGCCGTCAAACTGGATGGATCCCAATTCTATCTGCTCCTTGCCCCTCTTTTGTTTAGCTGTACTTACTGTGTGGCAATAAGCAAAATAGCATTCCACCTTATGCGTGTCTGGACCAGACAGTCGCCTTTTAATGACTGAAATTTAAGAAACACGATGAGTGATAGCGCGTTCATGCTTGATTTATCGCAGGGAAGAGACCCAAAGTTTGATAAACCCAAAGTTACACTTCTTATTTAAAAAAATAAAAAGCGCCTCTGTCACATAGGACAGAGACGCTTTATGCGCGGTTCCACTCTGTTTAGACTATACTAGTCTCAACTTTAACCTGTTAACGGATGGAGTTCCGCTCATTTCTACTTAAAGAAGCCTAGCCCCTCGCTTACGCTTAGGCAGCTTGAATGTTCGAAACAAGACTCAGAGGGGCACTTCAGAACAATGAGGGGCTTAAACCACTTTCAGCCGGTGATGGTTCTCTCTAAAAAGCATCATGATCCTTACTTTTCCTCTTCTACACTTTCATTTATTGAATTACTTATTACTATATTACATTTTAAGCAATATGTTAACCCAAAATGCTCATTAATCTAGTTTTTACTTTTTCTTTCCCAAAAAGCTCAATAGCTTGAGGAAGATCTGGTCCATGTGTCTGCCCAGTGATTGCTACACGTATCGGCATAAAGAGTTTCTTTCCTTTATGACCAGTCGCCTTTTGTACAGCTTTCATTGCAGCTTTAATTTCTTCCGCCTTAAAATCATTTAACTGTTCGATTTCATTTAAGAAAGCAGCAAGCAGCTCAGGCACCTGTTCTTCATTAATAACCGCTTTCGCCTCTTCATCCAAAACAGTCTCTTCAGCAAAGAAAATTTCGGTTAATTCAACAATTTCAGCTCCATAGCTCATCTTTTCTTGATATAGTGCAATCAAGCCTCGCACCCATTGTTCTTCTGCTTCTGTTCGTTTCTCACTTACTCGGCCTGCCTTCACAAGATGCGGCAAGGCGATCGAAACAAGGCGATCGATATCTAACTTTTTCACATACTGATTATTCATCCATGTCAGCTTCTGTTTATCAAAAAGAGCTGGTGATTTAGATAATCGGTCCGCATCAAAGATATTAATAAATTCTTCTTTTGTGAAAAGCTCCTCTTCACCTGATGGTGACCATCCAAGAAGGGCAATAAAGTTAAAAAGCGCTTCCGGTAAATACCCAAGCTCTTCATACTGCTCAATAAATTGAATGATAGACTCGTCACGCTTACTTAGCTTTTTACGGCTTTCATTCACAATCAATGTCATGTGGCCGAATGTTGGAGCTTCCCAGCCAAGTGCTTCATAAATCATTAATTGCTTCGGCGTATTGGAAATATGGTCATCCCCTCTTAAAACATGGGAGATCTCCATTAAGTGATCATCTATTGTTACCGCAAAGTTATATGTCGGTGTTCCATCCTTTTTCACAATTACATGGTCGCCAATACCATCTGCTTCAAAAGAAACATTTCCTTTGACCATATCAGTAAAAGTAAACACTTTTCCTTTTGGAACTAAGAAACGAATACTTGGCTGTCTGCCTTCCGCTTCTAATTTGGCTCGTTCATCTGGTGTTAAATGACGGCATTTTCCGGAATAAGCAGGTGTTTCGCCTTTTTCTACCTGTGCTTCACGCTCTGCCTCAATTTCCTCTTCCGTACAGTAGCATTTATAAGCGTGCCCTTTATCAAGAAGCTCATTATAGTATTTCTCATAAATATCATTTCTTTCTGATTGGCGATACGGACCGAATGCACCTTCCTTATCAACACTTTCATCCCAATCAATGCCAAGCCACTGCAGATATTTTAGCTGGCTTTCTTCTCCACCTTCAATATTGCGCTTCTTATCAGTATCTTCAATACGGATAATAAATTTCCCGCCTTTATTACGAGCAAATAAATAGTTGAATAATGCCGTACGAGCATTACCGATATGTAAATGTCCAGTTGGACTCGGGGCATAACGTACGCGAATATCGTTTGACATAATACTGTTGCCTCCTAAATAATCTTCTAGCTACCCTCTATTTTAGCACCCTAAATTTCTGTGATAAAGAGGCATTTTATTTTCTTTTTTGCAGTAACACGGCTACCTGTGAAGCAATTCCTTCTCCTCGGCCAGCAAAACCCAGCTTCTCAGTTGTCGTTGCCTTCACATTAATATTCTCTTTATCTGTTTCTAGTAATTGCGCGATCCGTTCTCTCATTGGCTCAATATAGGGAGCCATTTTCGGCATCTGAGCAATGATTGTACAATCCGCATTAACTAGCTCATAGCCCTTTTCTTTTACAAGCTTCCAAACGTGCTCTAATAATTTTGCAGAGTCCGCATCCTTAAACGCTTGATCTGTATCTGGAAAATGCCTGCCGATGTCCCCTTCTCCGATTGCACCTAAGCATGCATCAGCTACTGTATGCAATAAAACATCCGCATCAGAATGGCCTAATAGGCCTTTTTCATATGGAATCTCAATTCCGCCAATGATTAGGGGACGTCCTTCTGTTAATTGATGCACATCAAAGCCTTGTCCTATTCGAAACATTTGATTTGCTCCTTTATCTAAAGTTTTACAGCCGCTCTTGTCTTTTTCTGATGATCGCTTCGGCAAAATACATGTCTTCAGGCGTCGTCAGCTTAATATTGTCATAATTTCCTTTCACAATCACAATTTCCTGGCCAAGACGCTCTACTAAACTTGCATCATCCGTTCCAAGAAAATTATCTTGCTCTGCTTTTTTATATGCATCCATCAAAATGGAAAAACGAAAAGCCTGCGGGGTTTGAACAGCCCACAAGCTCGTACGTTCGACCGTTTCAGCAACGATATTTCCAGCAGCTTTTTTTATGGTATCCTTTACAGGAACTGCTAAAATGGCAGCTCCATTCTTATTGGCGGCTTCTACTAAAGGAAGAATGAGTTCCTTATCAATAAATGGCCGTGCTGCATCATGGACAAGGATGATCCCTTCTTGCCTTACATGCTTTAACACATTATATATGCTATACTGCCTTTCTTTTCCTCCTGGGACAAAAGCAACTACCTTCGTAATATGATTTTCGTCAAGGATCTCTTTCAATGCCTTTTCCTCTTCCGGATTTATCGCAAGAAATATTCCCTTACAAGATTCATCCTTCTGAAAAACATTTAAAGTATGAATAAAGACAGGTAACCCGTTAACCTCTAGCAAAATTTTATTTTTCCCTGCGACCATTCTCTTACCTTGACCGGCTGCAGGTATAATGACTTGATAAGCCATGAAAAACAAACCCCTATCTCTCTATAATGCCTTTTCTAATAGTTTCGGCTTCGCAAAAATCATCCGTCCAGCTGAGGTTTGCAGGACACTTGTTACTAAAACGTCAATATGCTTGCCGATATAATCCCGTCCATCTTCTACAACAATCATCGTTCCATCATCTAGGTAGGCAATACCCTGATTTTGTTCCTTCCCATCCTTAATGACCTGAACCTTCATCTCTTCTCCCGGAAGAACGACAGGCTTCACAGCATTAGCCAAATCATTAATATTTAAGACGGCGACCCCTTGGAATTCACAAACTTTATTTAAGTTAAAGTCATTCGTTACGACCACACCATTTGTTATCTTTGCAAGCTTGACAAGCTTACTGTCCACTTCTTGAATCTCTTCAAAATCGCCTTCATAAATTTCTACTTTTATGGCAAGCTCTTTTTGAATGCGATTCAAAATGTCTAACCCTCTTCGTCCTCTATTGCGCTTTAACACATCAGATGAATCAGCAATATGCTGCAATTCTTCAAGGACAAATTGTGGGATAACAATCGTTCCCTCTAGGAATCCTGTCTGGCAAATATCTGCAATTCTTCCATCAATAATGACACTTGTGTCTAATATTTTCAAGATATTCTTAGCAGGTGCCTCAGGCTCCTCCTCGGTTGCTTTTTTCTTTCGATTAGAGAACAAATTAAGAAGCTCATCACGTTTTTTAAAACCAACCTGAAACCCTAAATAACCAAATATTAGTGTTAGCACAATTGGTGCAACTGTATTTAAAATAGGAACTTCTATAGCATTTAATGCATAGCCAATCAAAAAGGCAACAATCAGCCCAAATACTAGGCCGATGCTTCCAAAAATAATATCGGTTATCGGTACCCTTACAAGCGATTCCTCTACCCATTTTACAAAGTTAACAACATAATCAACCGCCCAAAAAGAAATAAGATAAAAGATAATTGCACCTAACACCGCGGACATATAAGGATTATTTAACATGGTAATGTTATCAAGTGATAGTAGTCTTAATAAATCAGGAATCAAAAATATCCCAAGCGTTACCCCAATAATAAGGAAGCATGCTTGAACAATACGTTTTAACATTCCTTCACCTCCTTTTAATCATTATTAACAAATTCCAAAAATTGAAACCTAAAGAAAAGGGAAATTTCCTCGAAAAATAAAATTATATTAAAATAAAATAAGCGAAATAGATAATGCCACAGCCTAAGGGTAGCACCATTCGCAATCTAGTGTCAAATAAAACAAACAGACATTGTATCACACTGATTATTATAGTTCAATAGTCACTTTATAACTGCCGATCTGCAAAAAGCTGATTTTTAATTAATTTTAAGCCTTCTTTAATTTTCCTTGCCCTTACCTCACCGATTCCCTCTACTTCGTCCAATTCCTCTACAGAGGCAGCAACAATCGCAGGCAATTCACTAAAATAAACAATTAAATTCTCAATTATGACTGGCGGCAGCCGCGGGACTTTTGAAAGTATACGATAGCCGCGAGGGCATTTATATTCGTCCGTATGAATATATCCGTTATACCCTAGCAATTTCAAAATAACGGTATCCTCTAGGATTTTTCCAGTAGATAATTCCTGTAATTTATCAAATAGTTCACCCGTTTGTACATCCTTAGAATAGGCATAGTCCTTAATAATTAATTCTGCTTCTCTTTCAATATCCAGCAAAATCTCATTCATCTGTAAACGGATCAGCCTTCCTTCGATCCCCAATTCATTTAAATAAGCTAGTAATTCAGTCTTTATCCTCAATACCATTTCAATACTGTGAAATACATTGATGATATCACAATAAGTAACCAGCTCTTCAAACTCAAGTACACTTAAATTAGCAATATTCTGTTCTAATACAACCTTATATTTCTCTAGCGTTTGGAGAGCAACATTTGCTTTTGATAAAATTACCCCAATATCCCTTAATGCATAACGAAAATGCCCTTTATAAAGAGTAATGACATTTCTGCGCTGGGAAATAGCGATTACAAGGGATCCTGTTTGTTTCGCAACCCTTTCAGCAGTCCGATGGCGCATCCCTGTTTCAGTGGAAGAGATGCTAGGATCGGGTGCCAGTTGAGCATTTGCAATTAATATCTTATTCCCTTCCTCATTCAGAACAATTGCCCCATCCATTTTAGCTAATTCATACAAATAGCTTGGCGAAAATGGAGAATTTATCTGAAATCCTCCATCAACTATATTTGTCATTTTTTCTTTATTCCCAAGAATGATTAATCCCCCGGTGTTTGCACGAAGGACATTATCAATTCCTTCTCTTATCGGCGTCCCAGGAGCCATAAACTGCAGGATATCACTCATCGTTTTTTCACCAAGCTTTTTCATATCCATCCTTTATCCTCCTAATGTTGCTTTTAGTGCTTCACTAACAGAACCTACCCCTATAAGTTCTACACCTTTTGGCCCCTTCCAGCCACCAAGATTATTAGATGGTAAAATAACTCTTTCAAAGCCAAGCTTAGCTGCTTCTTGAACCCTTTGCTCTATTCTTGATACCCTTCTAACTTCACCAGTTAATCCGACTTCTCCAATGATACAATCAGTTGGCCTTGTTGGCTTATCACGAAAACTGGATGCGATGCTGACTGCAATGGCTAAATCGATGGCTGGCTCATCTAGCTTCACTCCACCAGCTACCTTTAAATAAGCATCCTGGTTCTGCAAGAGCATCCCAACCCTTTTTTCCAGTACAGCCATTAGCAGCGGCACACGGTTATGATCAATCCCCGTTGCCATCCTTCTTGGGTTCCCAAAACTGGTTGGGGAAATAAGCGCCTGTATTTCCACTAAAACAGGACGTGTTCCTTCCATTGATGCAACAACAGTTGATCCTGCTGCACCTTGGGATCTTTCTTCTAGGAATATTTCAGACGGGTTTTCTACCTCTTCCAGTCCAAACTCCTTCATTTCAAAAATTCCCATTTCATTTGTAGATCCAAATCTGTTTTTTACCGCTCGCAAAATACGATATGTATGATGGCGTTCTCCCTCAAAATAAAGCACAGTATCTACCATATGCTCTAATAATCTTGGTCCGGCAATGGAGCCTTCCTTTGTAACATGCCCGACTATGAAAATGGCAATTCCTTTTGTCTTCCCAATTCTCATTAATTCAGCCGTGCACTCCCTTACTTGAGAAACACTTCCAGGTGCTGAAGTAACCTCTGGATGAAAGATTGTTTGAATTGAATCAATAATTACAAAGCTTGGATTCACTTGATCGATCGTCCTGCTGATTTCTTCAAGACTTGTCTCCGAGTAGACTAATAAATTATCTGAAGAAACACCTAAACGATCCGCTCTTAATTTTGTTTGACGCATCGATTCTTCCCCAGATATATACAAAACAGAGTGGTTTTTATTAGCAAGTTGAGATGAAACCTGCAGGAGCAGCGTAGATTTACCGATTCCAGGATCACCGCCGATCAGCACAAGAGACCCTCTAACTACTCCGCCTCCGAGCACACGATTAAGTTCATTTAAATCTGTATAGATCCTTGGCTCACTTACTGTCTCAATAGAGTTAATTGGTGTCGCCTTTGAGAGTACAGTTGATCCTGCGGAATGGGCAAATGCTCCCCTTCTTGAGGCAGCAGGCTTCTCTACTTCTTCGACCATTTTATTCCACTCGCCACAGCCTGGACATTTCCCCATCCACTTTGGTGACTCATACCCGCATTCCTGGCACATAAACTTTGTTTTTCTTTTGGCCATAACCTTATTCTCCCTCTCTAATCAATCCTTTACCTTATTAGTTCTAATTCTTCATTGGAAATATACCCAGAATTATATTATACGCTGTTTCGCACATAGTAAGAACAATTGCGCTAGCACCTTGGCACCCCCGACAAGCACAAGGCAGGCCCAAACCTTACGGAGAGGTTTACCTTTCTCGGAGGATTGACTTGTAACTTGGAGAGGGTTAGGTGCTCCTCCTATGAGCTACTCGTGCGATTTTTATGATGCTGAAGTGTTCATTGTGAAGTTCATCATAGCTAACTCGTTACAAAATCATCTCGCAACATCCGATTATATGATTTCCTTGACGATTACAAAGAAGGTACACGATTATCCACGTGCACCTTCTTCTTTTATCTCATTCATTATTTTTGTAAAGTAGCCGTAATGTTAGCCGATCCCCCTGTTTCTACAACAAACTCTCCATCACGGACATCAATAACAACCTTTTGACCTGTTAGTACCGTTCCTTTAAGCAGCTCTTCTGACAAACGATCCTCGATATGTTTTTGAATCGCTCTGCGAAGCGGTCTTGCTCCATACTCAGGGTCATAGCCTTCGACAGAAATTTTCTCCTTCGCAGCATCTGTTAATTCAATATCGATATCCTGCTCTTTTAACCGTTTAGTCAATTGATCAGACATTAATGTAACGATTTCTTTTAAATGCTTCCTCTCTAGTGCATGGAAGACAATAATTTCATCAATACGATTGACGAACTCTGGACGAAACGCCTTTTTCATTTCCTCCATTACCTTGGATTTCATATCCTTGTAATCCTGTTCGCCATCTTGAATATTGAATCCGACATATTTGTTGCGTTTTAAAGCCTCTGCTCCAACATTAGAAGTCATAATTAAAACCGTATTACGGAAGTCGACAGTTCTTCCTTTCGAATCCGTTAAGCGTCCATCCTCTAATACTTGTAAAAGGATGTTGAAAACGTCTGGATGTGCCTTTTCAATTTCATCTAGCAGAACAACTGAATATGGCTTTCTTCGAACCTTTTCAGTTAACTGTCCGCCTTCTTCATATCCCACATATCCAGGAGGAGAGCCTACTAATCTTGAAGTAGAGTGCTTCTCCATGTATTCAGACATATCTATACGGATCATTGCATCTTCATCACCAAACATCGCTTCTGCTAATGCTCGTGCAAGCTCTGTTTTTCCGACCCCAGTTGGACCTAGGAAAACAAATGAGCCAATCGGACGTTTTGGATCCTTTAACCCAGCACGTGCTCGGCGAACTGCTTTGGAGATTGCTTTCACCGCTTCTTCTTGACCAATCAATCTTGAATGAAGAATCTCTTCTAAATTTAGAAGCTTCTGTGTTTCTGTTTCTGCTAGTTTAGAAACAGGGATACCCGTCCAGCTAGAAACAACACTAGCGATATCTTCAACAGTTACTTCACTATTCTCTTTCCCTTGTTTTTCTTTCCAAGATTTTTTTGTCTCCTCAAGCTGTTCACGAAGGCGCTGTTCCGTATCTCTTAATGAGGCAGCTTTTTCAAATTCTTGGCTTTGTACCGCAGCATCCTTTTCTTTACGAACATCCTCTAGCTTTACTTCTAGTTCCTTTAGATTAGGCGGTGTCGTGTAAGAGCGAAGGCGCACTTTCGAACCTGCTTCATCGATAAGATCAATCGCCTTATCTGGCAGGAATCGATCAGAAATATAGCGATCAGACAGTTTAACAGCCGCATCAATAGCTGCATCAGTGATCGTTACTCGGTGATGAGCTTCATAACGGTCTCTTAATCCCTGCAAAATTTGTATAGACTCATCAGCTGTCGGTTCATCAACGGTAATTGGCTGAAAACGTCTTTCTAATGCTGCATCTTTTTCAATATATTTACGATATTCATCAAGTGTTGTGGCCCCAATACATTGCAATTCGCCACGGGCAAGTGAAGGTTTTAAAATATTTGATGCATCAATTGCTCCCTCTGCTCCGCCTGCACCAATTAATGTGTGCAACTCGTCAATAAATAAGATAATATTACCTGCTTGCCTGATTTCATCCATTACCTTTTTCAGACGATCCTCAAATTCACCTCGGTATTTCGTACCAGCAACAACCGTTCCCATATCAAGAGTCATAACCCTTTTATCACGAAGAGTCTCTGGGACCTCATTATTAATAATTTGCTGTGCCAGTCCTTCTGCTATTGCTGTTTTCCCAACACCAGGCTCACCAATTAACACAGGATTATTCTTTGTCCGGCGGCTCAACACCTCTATTACACGCTGAATCTCTTTACTGCGGCCTATTACAGGATCAAGGCTTCCTTCTTTAGCAATTGCTGTTAAATCTCTTGCTAGCCCATCAAGCGTAGGTGTATTAGCATTAGCTGATGATCCGCCCTGGTGATTTCCTGATTCATTGCTTCCTAATAACTGAAGGACTTGCTGGCGTGCTTTATTAAGACTAACCCCAAGGTTATTAAGCACTCTTGCAGCTACTCCCTCACCTTCACGAATAAGCCCAAGGAGGATATGCTCAGTCCCTACATAGGAGTGGCCTAATTTCCTCGCTTCATCCATTGAAAGTTCAATTACTTTTTTAGCTCTAGGTGTATAATGCGGCGTTTGGGTTGTCTCCTGCCCCCTGCCAATTAAATTCTCCACTTCGTTTTGAATTTTATCCGAGCCAAGTCCAAGTGCATAAAGGGCTTTAGCTGCAATTCCATCCCCTTCTCGCACAAGACCTAGAAGAATATGTTCTGTACCAATATTATTATGACCTAAACGAATGGCCTCCTCTTGTGCTAAAGCCAAAACCTTCTGGGCTCTTTCTGTAAAGCGACCGAACATCATATCAGTATCCTCCTATCTATTGATTCTCCATTTTTAATCTTTCTCTTATTAAGGAAGCCCTTCGGATATCCCGCTCATGAGGTCTTAATGGCCCTCCGGCATATTGTTGAAGAAATCCAGGCTGCGTTAAAATCATAAGCTCATTTAAAATATTCTTTGAAATATTGCTTAAGTACCCCATATCAATACCTAAACGCACATCTGATAAGCATCTTGCCGCTTCTTTTGATTCAATAATACGTGAATTGGACAAGATCCCGAAAGAGCGAAACACTCTATCTTCTAATTGTATGTTTGAAGTTTTCTCTAATGCTTCCCTTGCCGATCTTTCCTGTGAAATAAGCTGACTCACTACACTCTTTAAATCCTCAACTATATCTATTTCTGATTTTCCAAGTGTCAGCTGGTTCGATACCTGAAAGATGTTTCCTAAAGCTTCGCTGCCTTCACCATATATCCCTCTAACAACTAATCCCAATTGATTAATTGCCGGGATAATCCGATTAATTTGCTGGGTTAAAACAAGTCCAGGCAGGTGCATCATTACTGAAGCTCGTAACCCAGTCCCTACATTCGTCGGACAGCTTGTTAAATAACCGATATTTTCATCAAAGGCATAATCGACCTTCTCCTCCAGCCAATCATCAATCTCATTAGCCACTTCCAGCGCCTCTAAAAGTTGAAAACCTGGGAATAAGCATTGAATTCGAATGTGGTCCTCTTCATTAATCATAATACTCAATTCCTCATTTTCAGAGAGCAAACAAGCACCATAAGATGAGTTTTCTGCTAAATATGGGCTAATAAGATGTTTTTCCATGAGAACTCTTTTTTGAAGCGGCTGAAGTTCATCCATTAACAATAGCTCCATATTTCCAAGCCTTGTAAAAGATGTGTCATCTACTCTTTCTTTTATCTTATGAATGACTGACTTGGCCTCGTCATTAGAAAAAAGGATTGGAAACTTAAATTGGCTAATATTACGTGCTAACCTAATTCTCGAACTTAAGATAATGTCTGAATCTGGACCTTCCGCACTCATCCAGGAGCTGACAGCTTGGTTAATAAAACGTTCTAAAGACAAGCTATTTCCCTCCCCCAAGATTTGTATTTAATTGGCTTTCCAGCAATCGTATCTCATCTCTTATTTCTGCGGCCCTTTCAAACTCCTCTTTAGAAATTGAGTCCTTTAACTGATACTTTAATTCCTCAATATTTTTTTTCAAATGCAGGCTGCCGCCAATTCTTGCCGGAATTTTCCCAATGTGAGATGAGTTTCCGCTGTGCAGTCTTCTAATTATTGGCTTAAGCTGTTCCTCAAAAGCTTTGTAACAATGCGCACAGCCAAATCTTCCTATTTTTATAAATTGTTGAAAGGTCATAGAGCATTGATCACATTGCAAAACCTTTTCCTCTTGGAATGTATCCTGTTCTTTTTTTTGCACTGTAGGATCCATATTCAATAAGCCAGCTAATAAATTATTAATGGAAAAACCCGCTGGGCCGCTAAGCATGAACATATCGCCCTTTTCCTGCGCACATTTCTCGCATAAATGATACTCAGCCTTTTCAGCATTTACTATTTTTGTAAAGTGCAGCGTTGCAGGCCTTTGATTACATTCCTGGCATATCATGTTTTCACCTCTCCAGCTCGCTGTTTTATTTATATTTTAAAGTCGTTAACATCGCTCTTAACATTCTTGCACGGAGTTCGTCCCTATAAGGAAGATCAATATATAATACAGATCGATCAATAACACTGAGCATAATTTTCGCTTCCCTTTTGGTAATAATTTCCTCTTCCACAAGACGAAATATCACATCTTCCGCACTATTCTGTGTTAACCTGCCTTGAATTAAAGATAGTATTTGTTCAATTAAATGAGCATGATCATAAGATTGAACCTTCATTATTCGAATATATCCGCCGCCGCCCCTTTTGCTTTCAACAACATAACCCTTTTCAATTGTAAATCTTGTATTGATGACATAATTAATCTGGGATGGTACACATTGGAATTTATCGGCAATTTCGCTGCGTTTTATCTCAACGAGTTCTCTTTCACTCAGTTCTAAAACCTGCTTCAAATAATTCTCAATGATATCCGAAATATTTCTCATTACTCCTCCCCCCAATCTGACTTTGACTATATTTGACTTTAATTATACATAAGTATATATGACGTTGCAATGAACAAGTATTATAATTTTCCCCCATTTTTTATTTCTCAAACCTATGAATGAAGTGAAAATGAGGAAAAAACAAACAAAAAAGAGCACCTTAACAGGTGCTCTTTTCATTTGCCTAGCGACGTCCTACTCTCACAAGGGGACAGCCCCTAACTACCATCGGCGCTGAGAAG
>NZ_LMBX01000023.1 GCF_001439605.1 Cytobacillus praedii | reverse complement strand
TTCGCAGATCTTGATCCAGAAGCTCGTATCATGAAAGAAGAAATCTTTGGCCCAGTTGTTGGATTTACAAAGGCGAAAGATTTCGATCATGCGATTGAAATTGCGAACAACACAGAATATGGTCTAACAGGAGCGGTTATCACTAATAACCGTAAGAATATCGAAAAAGCACGTGAAGATTTCCATGTTGGAAACCTATACTTCAACCGTGGATGTACTGGTGCAATCGTTGGCTACCAGCCATTTGGCGGCTTCAATATGTCAGGAACAGATTCAAAAGCAGGCGGCCCTGACTACATCCAGCTTCACATGCAAGCAAAAACAACTTCTGAAATGTTCTAATAATAAACAAATAGATGAAAGAGTGATTTGCCTTAGGCAAATCACTCTTTTTTTGTTCAATGCGCCTATCAAACTTCAGGTCACTTCTCTATGATAAGACAACATCGGTTCGCTCACGCTCACCGTGTCCTTTACCTCAGTCATTAAATGGCGAGGCGACTGTTTAGACCCGACAAGAGTAAGATGGACTGTGGAGTGGTGTATTTTGCAACAGAGCAGTACAGCTTATGATCTCGAGGGGCTAGGAGCCGCCACATCTAGATTGCAGAGCCACTCTGCGTTTTCATGGCGATGATCAAGGAGCATATGCTTTTATTTTTATCGAAGAATGTCGAATGAAATTTCTGATAATTTTCAAATTAGTGGTTCCTAAAAAAACGATATTGTTATAGAATAAATATCATAGTTTGGTAACTGTATTATAACAACAAAGATATTCATTCCTTAAATGAACCCATAGCTAGTTACTCAATCAAAAAATCTATCGTAATTTTTAAAGGAGGAACTTATTTATGACAGATGCAAGAGTGCAGCAATTACAAGAAAGCTGGGAAATGGATAAGCGGTGGAGTGGAATTGAAAGACCATATACGGCAGAAGAGGTAATTAAATTACGAGGGTCGATTGACATTGAATATACACTTGCACGCAGGGGAGCAGAGAAGCTTTGGAATCTTGTAAATAAAGAGGATTTTGTTCCGGCATTAGGTGCACTAACAGGAAACCAAGCTGTGCAGCAAGTGAAAGCAGGATTGAAGGCAATTTATTTAAGTGGTTGGCAAGTAGCGGCAGATGCGAACCTGTCTGGCCATATGTATCCGGATCAAAGTCTATATCCTGCAAACAGTGTGCCTAGCGTGGTTAAAAGAATTAACCAGGCGCTGCAGCGTGCAGATCAAATTCATCATATGGAAGGCGATCAATCAATTGACTGGTTTGCTCCAATTGTCGCTGATGCGGAGGCGGGATTTGGCGGACAGTTGAATGTATTTGAATTGATGAAAGGAATGATTGAAGCGGGTGCAGGTGGCGTGCACTTTGAAGACCAGCTTTCCTCAGAGAAAAAATGCGGCCATCTTGGCGGAAAAGTATTGCTGCCTACCCAGACGGCAGTGAAAAACCTTATCGCTGCTAGATTGGCAGCAGATGTTATGGGGGTGCCAACTCTAATTGTTGCCCGAACAGATGCCAATGCAGCGGACTTAATTACGAGTGATGTAGATTCATATGATACACCATTTATTACTGGCGACCGTACCCCAGAAGGATTTTTCCGGACGAAGGCTGGCTTAGAACAAGCGATTGCTAGAGGATTAGCGTATGCGCCATATGCCGACCTTGTATGGTGTGAAACTTCTGAACCTGATTTAGAGGAAGCAAGACAGTTTGCTGAAGCCATTCATGAGAAGTTTCCGGGAAAACTATTAGCCTATAATTGCTCCCCATCCTTCAACTGGAGAAGTAAGCTTGATGAAGAAACCATTGGTAAATTCCAAGTGGAGCTTGGTAAAATGGGCTATAAATTTCAATTCGTTACGTTAGCTGGCTTCCATGCGTTAAACCATAGCATGTTTGAATTAGCACGCGGATACAAGGATTATGGGATGGCGGCTTACTCAGAATTGCAGCAGGCTGAATTTTCAAGTGAGGAGTACGGCTATACGGCGACAAGACACCAAAGGGAGGTGGGAACAGGCTACTTTGATCAAGTTTCTATGACAATTACTGGTGGAACTTCTTCAACAACAGCTCTTAAAGGGTCTACTGAAGAAGAGCAATTTACTGCTGCGAAGCAAGAGGTGTAATCCCCTTTTGGAAACATCATGTGGAAACTATGGAGGATTCAGAGCCTTCAACATGAATTGTTCCATTCTATCGTGATTTTAACCTTGTTCTCCTATTTTGCCCCTCTCTTCACTTGAAGAGAGGATTTTTTTGTATAAAAAGGTAATGATTATACTAGCACAACTGTTAAAATGAATACATACATAGTAATAGCCCTTCTTTTCCTTAAATAAATGGGAGGTATGTGACTTTGTCAAAAAATGTAGATGATTATATTCAGCAGGGAATCTATGGGGAAAAACAAACGAAGCCAGATGAACGAAGGAAATTTCTTGGAACTCTGCGAGAACGGATTGTTATTGTGCTAACTCAGTCTCAAGTTAGAGAATCGGGAATGTATATACAGGTAGAGGAAGCATTGAAGGAAAATCAAAAGGCACATCTGTACCTGAATGGAAATATGAGCTATGGCGAGTTTTCTAAGTATATAAAAGCTGCGGGTGATTATAAAGTAGAATATACAATCGTAACAAATAAAGATCATAATTCGGAAATTGGACTTGTCCTTGCTTACGACTATGCGATTGATAAAGAAGAAATCTATGTTCAAAAGGGAACCGGAAAACCACAGCAGGTAAAAGGTAAAGAAAAGAAAGGTGTCTTTACGATTTTTTCAAATGTATTTAAACGAAGGAGTCGATAAAGGCTCCTTTCGTTTTTATTTGCAAAATAAAGGTGAAAATGTGCAAATAATAAGGGGGAATTGCAAATTAAATGCCAAAACGAGTTAAAACCATGTTAATTTAAAGAGAAAAATGCAGTTGGCGGTGAATAATATGAATCCAGTCAATTTGAGACCGAAGCAAAGGTCAAAAAGCAGAATTCGTGTGGGGACATGGTTTTATACGATTAAGAGATATATCGAATGGATAACCGATGGGAAAAAATATGCAAAGCAGAAAACGGAGGAACTACTTCCGTATTTGATAGCAGAGCACCAAACGATTCTTTTTCGGAAACTAAAGGGTGTTGAGATGTCTCTGCAGCGCAATAAAATTACTAATTTACAAACAGCAGTCCCACGAGTGAATAAGATTATCATTCACCCAGGTGAGACGTTCTCTTATTGGCAGCTCATAGGAAAACCAACTTATAATAAAGGTTATACAGACGGGATGGTTCTTTATTATGGAAAGTTTAAAACGGGTGTTGGGGGAGGACTTTGTCAGCTTTCCAATTTGATTTATTGGATGACCTTGCATAGTCCGCTTACTGTCATTGAAAGACATCGCCATAGCTATGATGTTTTTCCAGATTCAAACCGTACACAGCCATTTGGGAGCGGTGCCACTTGTGCTTATAATTATCTTGATCTGCAAATAAAAAATGAAACGAACATTCCATATCAAATACATCTTCAACTAACAGGTACACATCTTGTCGGGGAATGGCGGGCAAGTGAACCTGCATTGTATACATATGAGGTATATGAAAAACGTCATGAAATCACACCAGCCTATTGGGGCGGCTATCTGCGCCACAACGAGATTTACAGAAGGAAATTTAATAGGCAAAAGCAGTTGATCTGTGATGAATTTGTGACCGAAAATCATGCCGTTATGATGTATGAGCCTCTCTTGGAGAGTAAAGGAAATATAATTTTATAAAATGCGATGGCTAAAGTGCAGTATCCAGTAAGGACTGCTTTTTTTTATATCTCGAGTATTAACTGCGTAGTGTCTGCAAATCATGTTAAAATAGGCAGAAGGATCGGATATTATGTCAAATCAGGTAGTGGTTTAACGTATGAAAGTTTGATATGATAAATCATATTGTGTGAAGAAAAGAACATATTTGGAGGTGGCTTACATGTCTAGAATTTCTCCTGATCAGGTTAAGCATGTGGCAAACTTGGCGAGACTGGCAATTACGGAAGAAGAGACAGAAAAATTTACAAATCAATTGGATGCGATTATATCTTTTGCTGAACAGCTGAATGAAATAAATACGGATGGTGTTGAACCGACATCGCATGTCTTAGATATGAAAAATGTGATGAGAGAAGATATCCCACAAGAGGGATTGCCACAGTCTGAAGTGCTGAAAAATGCACCAGAACATCAAGACGGTCAAGTGAAAGTGCCGTCTATTATGGAATAAGGGGGGAAAGGTTTTGAGTTTATTTGATCATAAAGTATCTGAGCTTCATGAGAAATTACATAAAAAAGAATTGAAAGTTACCGATCTAGTCGATGAATCATACAAGCGCATTAGCGAAGTGGAGGAAAAGGTACAAGCCTTTTTGACTTTAGATGAGGAAAAAGCACGTGAAACGGCAAAACAAATGGATGAAAAGCTAGGAACGGATGAATCAAAAGGGCTTCTGTTTGGAATGCCTATCGGTGTTAAGGACAATATTGTTACAAAGGGATTGCGCACTACTTGTGCAAGCAAAATATTAGAAAATTTTGATCCAATCTATGATGCGACAGTTGTTAATAAATTGAACCAAGCAGAGACGGTTACGATCGGGAAATTAAATATGGATGAATTTGCGATGGGCTCATCGAATGAAAATTCAGCTTACAAGAAGACAAGAAATCCGTGGAGTATAGATCGAGTTCCTGGAGGCTCTTCTGGTGGTTCAGCTGCCTCTGTAGCTGCTGGAGAAGTATTATTCTCTTTAGGATCTGATACAGGCGGTTCGATTAGACAGCCAGCTTCATTCTGTGGTGTTGTTGGTATGAAGCCAACATATGGCCGTGTTTCCCGTTTTGGACTTGTTGCATTTGCTTCATCACTCGACCAAATTGGTCCGATTACGAGAACGGTTGAAGATAATGCATATTTATTGCAAGCAATTTCCGGATTGGATCCGATGGACTCAACTTCTGCAAATGTAGCTGTACCAAGATTTGTTGAATCATTAACAGGTGATATTAGAGGCTTAAAAATTGCTGTGCCGAAGGAATATTTAGGTGAAGGCGTCCAAGAAGAAGTGCGTCAATCAGTATTAGATGCTTTAAAGGTGCTGGAGAATCTTGGTGCAACATGGGAAGAAGTATCACTGCCACATTCTAAATATGCACTTGCTGCCTATTATTTATTATCTTCATCAGAAGCATCCGCAAACCTTGCAAGATTTGACGGTGTGCGCTATGGATACCGGACAGAAAATGCGGAGAGCTTAATTGATTTATATAAAAAGACCCGTGCAGAAGGATTCGGTGAAGAGGTTAAACGCCGGATTATGCTTGGAACATTTGCATTGAGCTCCGGTTATTATGATGCCTATTACAAAAAAGCACAAAAGGTTCGCACATTAATTAAAAATGACTTTGAAGAAGTATTTAAGAAGTATGATGTAATCGTTGGACCAACAACACCTACACCTGCTTTTAAACTGGATGAAAATACAAAAGACCCGCTAACAATGTATGCGAATGACATTTTAACGATTCCAGTGAACCTTGCTGGTGTGCCAGGAATATCTGTTCCATGTGGATTTATAAACGAATTGCCGCTGGGACTCCAAATCATCGGCAAGCACTTTGATGAAAGTACGGTTTATCGTGTAGCACATGCTTTTGAGCAGGCAACAGAATTTCATAAACAAAAGCCGGGATTGTAAGGGGGGGAAAGACATGAAATTTGAAACGGTTATTGGACTAGAGGTCCATGTTGAATTAAAAACAGATTCGAAGATTTTCTCAGCGAGCCCAAACCATTTTGGAGCGGAACCAAACACAAATACGACAGTTATTGATCTTGGCTATCCAGGTGTTCTTCCAGTTCTGAATAAGAAGGTCGTGGAATTCGGTATGAAGGCAGCAATGGCACTTAACTGTGAGATTGCTCCGATTACGAAATTTGATCGAAAGAACTATTTTTACCCTGATAATCCAAAGGCATATCAGATTTCCCAGTTTGACAAGCCAATTGGTGAGCATGGATGGATAGAGATTGAAGTGGACGGGTATAAAAAGAAAATCGGCATTACCCGTATCCATTTAGAAGAGGATGCTGGAAAACTGACACATGGCAACGGCTATTCATTAGTCGATTATAATCGTCAAGGAACACCGCTGATTGAAATTGTTTCAGAACCAGATATTCGTACACCAAACGAAGCGTATGCCTATCTTGAAAAGTTAAAGTCAATCATACAATATACTGGTGTATCAGATTGTAAAATGGAAGAAGGCTCATTGCGCTGTGATGCCAATATCTCTCTTCGTCCGGTTGGGCAAGAAAGGTTTGGAACGAAAACAGAGCTGAAAAACTTAAACTCCTTTAACTTTGTCCGTAAAGGTCTGGAGTATGAAGAGAAACGCCAAGAGGAAATTTTACTTGCTGGAGGCGTGATCGGGCAAGAAACACTTAGATATGATGAAGCAACAAACACGACGATTCTGATGCGTGTGAAAGAAGGATCGGATGACTATCGTTATTTCCCTGAACCAGATCTTTTAGATGTTCAAATTGATGAGGATTGGAAGGCACGAATTCGTGCCGAGATTCCTGAGCTTCCTGATGAGCGGAAAAAACGTTATGTCGAAGAGCTTGGCCTTCCTGCTTATGATGCAGCTGTTTTGACCGTAACAAAGGAAATGGCTGACTTTTTTGAAGCGACTGTCCGTGCTGGTGCAGAAGCAAAACAAGCATCCAACTGGATCATGGGTGAAGTATCAGCCTATTTGAAAGCAGAGCAAAAGGAATTGGATGAAACAGCTTTAACTCCTGAAGGACTTGCAGGAATGATCAAGCTCATTGAGAACGGAACCATCTCTTCAAAGATTGCGAAAAAGGTTTTTAAAGAATTGATTGAGAATGGCGGAAGTGCTGAGCAAATTGTTAAGGATAAGGGTCTTGTACAAATTTCAGATGAAGGTGCCCTCTTAAAAATTGTTACCGAAGTATTAGATAACAATCCAAAAATTATTGAGGATTATAAAAATGGAAAAGAAAAGGCAGCTGGCTCCCTTGTTGGTCAAATTATGAAAGCAACAAAAGGGCAAGCTAACCCGCCATTAGTGAATAAAATATTATTAGAGGAAATTAAGAAGAGATAATGCAAAAAAGAGCTGGTGGATATTTCCACCAGCTCTTTTTCGACAATTTTCTCTCATATTTCCCAGGAAAGGATAGCAATCTACAAAATTACACTTTATTAACTAATAGGAGGGTAGTGAAAATGTAGAATAATAAAGTTATAATAATGGAAAGAAAAAAATGTAAAAGTTCCTGTATTTTTCCTTTATATAATTTGTCTTAATAATTTATTTGAACAATAGGTGATCACAGTGAGTATTTTGAAAATTAATGATTTAGAAAAACATGAGGAGCATTCATTAGTTTTTCCGGCTTTTAGTTTAGAAGTATCGGAACATGAGGTAATTGCTATTCATTCGAGCACCAATGTGCGGGCGATATTAGTAAAATTATTCTTAGGGGAGCTTCCTGTTTCAAATGGAGAACTGAGCATAAATGGGCATGAAATTATGAAGTCAAAAAAGGCTTACTTTAATCAAGTGGGCATGTTTCTTTTGGATAATGGAATATATGAAAGATTGAGTGTAAAGGATCATTTTGCCTTTTTCAAAAAATTATATAGCTCGGAGATTTCTATGGATGATGCCTTGCGTATGACCCAGCTTGAGCCTAAAAGAAATATTCGTGTTAGCAAGCTAACAGCTTCCGAAAAAAGACGAGTTCATTTTGGTCGCTTGCTTTTTCAGGATCCAGCCCTGTTTATATTTGAAGAACCTGACCAAAATACTGATTTGGAAACAAAACGAGTATTTTTAAAGCTTGTAAGAAAACTGAGTGAAAGAGGCAAAGGCGTGCTTGTACTAACCGGAAACATGGAGAGTGCACTTTCAGTGACAGATAAGGTCTGCCGCTTAGACGAAACGGGTTTGCATGTACTGGATGTCGTTTCTGACGAAGAGACAACAGATGCATTACCAAAAGAAGAGCATAAATCTGAGGATCAAATAATTGAAGAGGAAATAATTATCCAGCCTGTTCGCTTTGAAAAGATTCCTACAAAGGTGAATGATAAAATCGTATTATTTGATCCGCCAGAAATAGATTACATAGAAAGCAATGAAGGGCAATCCAATATTTATATTAAAGGAGAAATGTATCCAAGTGTATTTACAATGACCGAACTTGAGAACCGCCTGCATCCATATGGGTTCTTTAGATGTCATCGTTCTTACATTGTGAATTTGCAAAAAGTTCGTGAGGTAGTCACTTGGACAAGAAATAGCTTTACTTTAGTATTAGGTGATGCGAAAAAGTCATCTATCCCGTTATCAAAGACGAAAATGGCAGAATTAAAGGGCATGTTAGGTCTCAAATAATGCTTCATTCCATGTGAGTAATACTCCATTCAGTCTGTTATATGCTCTTTTCATCCAAATAATAATGCATGGCAAAGATTTGTTTCATAAGATTAGATCATACGAAAGCGGAGGTGCCTTACAGTGCTGAAGCATACATGATAATTTACAAATCAAATTTGCCAGGAGGATGAAAATGGAGAACATTATAGAAGTAACTGGACTAGCGAAAATGTTTGCCAACCAAACAGCATTAAAGGATGTTTCATTTAAAGTAAGAAAGGGAGAGACATTTGGATTTTTAGGTCCAAGCGGATCTGGTAAAACAACGACGATAAAAATCTTAACCGCACAATTAGCCCAAACAGATGGAGATGCATACGTATTCGGTGTGCCAGCTTCAAAGCTAAAGGAAGCTCGTTATCGCAAAAAAATAGGCGTGCTGACAGATAATAGCGGACTTTATACACGACTTACCATTTATGATAATTTAAAGCTTTACTGTGATCTCTATGAAGTTCCACACACTCGAATAGATGAAGTTCTTGATATGGTGAATTTAAGGGATGCCAAGAAAAAAGTTGTTTCCAAGCTATCAAAAGGGATGCTGCAGCGTGTGACATTAGCAAGAGCATTCTTACACAAGCCTGAATTGCTGTTCTTGGATGAACCAACATCTGCACTTGATCCAGTCAATACAAAGCACATATATAAAGGATTGGAGAATTTAAAAGAGCAAGGAACAACGATATTTTTAACGACACATGATATGAATGAAGCAGAAACACTTTGTGATCGTGTGGCCTTTTTAAATGAAGGAACAATCCAGCTGCTTGATTCACCGAAAGCACTAAGGCAGAAATTTGCCGATCATACATTAACAGTCGAGCTAGCCGATGGCAGCAAGGAAATTATTGATCGCGGTCCAGAAGGTGCACAAGCAATGTACAATTATATGTCGGAAAATAAAGTGGTTTCAATCTATTCTAACGAGCCTACACTTGGTGATATTTTTGTAGAAGTAACAGGGAGGAAATTATCATGATATTTTCAGTTAAACGTACGATGGCAATCTTTCAAAAGGATTATAAAGATATTTTGAAAAATTATTTTGTAAGCTCATCTGTTTTAATGCCGCTAGTATTAGCTGCTCTTTATGGAAGGATGGGTGTTGAAACGGTTAATGAACATTATCTCATTTTTAATATGACTTTTTGTTTAGTTGCAGCTTATGTGCAGTGCTCGCTTATTGCGGAAGAAAAAGAGAAAAATACATTACGCGGATTGATGCTTTCACCTGCAAGTACACTAGAAATCCTTGGAGGTAAAAGTCTATTAAGCTTTATTGGTACCATTCTAGTCATCGTGATTTCTGCATTTTTAACAGAGTATAAGCCAGAAAACATTCTTGTTATTTCTATAGCTATTGTACTTTCCACTGTGTTTTATATTGGTCTTGGCACGGTGCTTGGACTAATGACAAAATCGGTGATGGAGGCATCCGTGGTTATATTGCCATTCATTGGGATCTTCTCTTTTGGATCAATGTTAACCTACTTTGCAGATAAGTTCCCAATTCTTAAGGCTGCTGAGTATATGCCAAATTCACAGCTAATTAACTTAGCAAATCAAGTTCAAACTGGTGCTGGTTTACTAGATGTTTGGTTTAACTTTGCAATTATTCTTGCATGGGTAGCAGTGATATACGTAATTGTAGTTATTGTTTATCGAAAACGGATGATGGATTAATACATCTATGCTACCAGCAGAATATCGGTCAACATCCTTTCACTGCACTGGTTATTACTTCATACATAAAGTCTTGCTCAAGTAAATCGACCGTACTTTATGTGGCTGATGGATCTTCCATCGGCCTTTTATCATTTTTCCTTTTACAAAATATCCTTTTATTTCCCAGGAAAGGACATCTTGTTTCGACAAAATCTGTCATGTCCATCTGAGATCGATGCTTCGCAATAAGAAATAGTATATGTAATAATAAGGAATAAATACAAAAATGAAATGGAGTGTTATATATGAACCTTAATCAATGGTTTGAAAAGGGCTTAACAGCTGAACAATATATTGCTGGAATGAGTGTAAATAAAGCTGCTATGAATCAAATTCTTGAACAATTTTCTTTATCATCTGAAGAAAGAGAAAGGTTAGCACCACTAAAGGGAAAAGGCTTAAAGGTCATTGCCTTATCAGAGGACTGGTGTGGAGATGCGCTTTTAAATAACCCGATTCTGCTGAAAATTGCAGATGAAATTGATATGGACGTGAAATTTTTGTTAAGAGATCAAAATCTAGAATTAATGGATCAATATTTAACAAATGGAACATCACGTGCGATTCCCATCTATATTTTTATTAATAAGGACGGAGAAGAACAGGCTGTATGGGGACCGAGAGCGAAGCATCTTCAGGACCTTGTTGATCAAGAACGGAGCAAGCTCCCTGCACAGGATGATCCTGATTTCACAGACAAACAAAAGGCTATGTACAAAAATCTAGTAAAATCTTATCAGGTTGAAGACAAGTTATGGCATGCAGTAGCAAATAGTATTTGTGATAAATTAATCGGTTAAATCATTGTGAGGTGCAAGTTCAGTGGTCTCGAAGCGAAATGAACTGACGGAGATGCTAAATATTCCTTATCCTATTTTTCAAGCACCGATGGCAGGAGGAATCACGACACCTGAATTAATAAGTGAAACATCAAACTGCGGGGGTCTGGGGAATCTTGGCGCAGGGTATATGAGCTCTGATGAGATCAAGGAAGCGATCAAACAGATTAGAAAGTTAACAGATAAACCCTTTGGAGTGAATTTATTTATTCCAAATGAGAGGGAAGATCCTATTGATAAAAAAGAATTAACAGCAATGACAGACCTTTTAAATCAATATGGGAAAGAATTAGGAGTCGAAGTTCCGAACGGCAACCAATTGAAGAACTACAAAACCTTATATGAAAATCAAATAGAGGAAGTTCTTAGGGCAAGGGTGCCAGTTGCCAGCTTTACCTTTGGAATACCAAATAAAGAGGTCATGACAGAGCTTAAGAAGAACAGAACAGTTATTGTGGGGACAGCTACAAATGTAAAGGAAGCAAGGGAGCTTGAAGAGAGCGGTGTGGACATTATTGTGGCTCAAGGGAGTGAAGCTGGGGGCCATCGTGGAACCTTTCAGGAGGAAGATAGCGGATTGATTGGTTCAATGGCTCTCATTCCTCAAGTAGCTGATGCTGTTCACACACCTGTCGTTGCAGCAGGCGGCATTATGGATGCAAGAGGATATGCTGCAGCAATTGCTTTAGGCGCAAAGGGAGTCCAGCTCGGAACAGCTTTTTTAACATGTAAGGAGAGTGGAGCTGCAGAGATATATAAGCAAACACTCTTGAATAGCACGGAAGAACAAACAACCTTTACAAAGGCATTTTCAGGGAAACTTGCTCGAGGAATTGGCAATCGATTTATTCATGAGATGGCTGATCAAAGGAGTATGCCGTTTCCACTTCAAAATGATCTGACAGCCTCTATCAGAAAGAAAGCTGCCATGCTGAAACAGCCAGAATTCATGTCTTTATGGGCTGGGCAAGGTGTGAGAATGGTTAAGGAAACGACAGTCAAACAATTGATGGAGGAACTTCTGGCAGAAAGATGAAAAAGGAGCAGCCATTTTGGCTACTCCTCATTTTTGTGTATTATTTTTCAGCCAATACTTTCGTAAGAACTGGCACGATTTGTTTCTTACGGGATACAACGCCTCTTAAAAGGGCACTGTTGTTTTCAAGTGTTACATTATAAGCTTCTTCTACTGCTTTTGTTTCGCTGCCAATAGCGATAACAACTGAATCACTGTTAAGGATGTCTGTTAGAACAAAAAGGAATAAATCTAGTCCCTTCTTATTTACTGCATCTGAAAGAATCGATTCAAGTTCATCTTTACGACTTAATACATCATTTAAATCAATTGCATTTACTTGAGCAATCTCCGTTTTGAAGCTGCCCATTTGGAATTCTTTTGCATCAAGAGAAATGAGCTCTTCAAGTGTCTTGTCGCTAAGGTCAGCACCTGCTTTTAGCATAGCTAACCCGTAATCCTCTGCATTCACACCAGCGATTTCAGCTAGTTCACGAGCAGCTGCCACGTCTTCTTCCGTACAAGTTGGTGATTTGAATAAAAGGGAATCAGAGATGATAGCAGAAAGCATTAATCCAGCTGTCTCTTTACTAATTTCCACTCCATTTTCTTTATACATTTTTTTCAAAATGGTAGCTGTACATCCAACTGGTTCTGCACGGTAATATAATGGATCGCTTGTCTCGAAGTTTGCGATGCGATGGTGGTCAATTACTTCAAGAATCTTCACATCACGGATGTCATCCGCACTTTGCTGGAATTCATTATGATCCACAAGGATAACTTCACTAACCTCATTAGAAACGGCCTCAACGAAACGAGGTGCCTCTTTTTTGAAGTAATCTAAAGCATAGTTTGTTTCTCCATTTATTTGTCCTAAGCGAATTGGCTCTGCGTCAACGCCTAGTTTCGTTTTTAATTCTGCATAAGCAATAGCTGAACAGATGGAATCTGTGTCAGGGTTTTTATGACCGAATACAAATACTTTTGACATAATCCGTCTCCTTGATTAAATAGAATAGGGCAAAAAAGCCTGTAGTTATTTTACCATATATACAGGATTAGAAAAAATCAACTTTATTTATTTCTTCTTAAAAAAACTTAATGGGCTTGAAAACCTTCACTTAGATTTGTTGTTTAATAAACAAAAGGTCAGTAAAGGAGAGTATATGTTGAAAAGACGTTTTTTGCATAGGGAAGATTGGAGTAGAATTATTAAAAGAACCTACAAAGAAAAAGAAATCAATAATAATAATTTTGTGGGTTATATTTCACTTATTCAAATGCATGAGGTATCTAAGCCACTTATAACTAAACATTTAGAACAAGAGATTTGTATTGTTGACAATAATTATTCCTGGTTACAACAATTGCCGTTGAATGAACATTATGCAATTACAACCATGTTTAATGGGGCTGAAGAAATTATTCAATGGTATATTGATATCACGAATGAAAATGGTGTAGAAAATAATATGCCTTATATGGATGATTTATTTTTAGATCTAATTGTATTTCCTACAGGAGAAGTGATTCAAAAAGATATAGACGAATTAGAAGAGGCACTTAACAATAAATGGATTACACAACAACAATATGATCTTGCTTACAAGGCTGTTAATAAAGTATTAGAAGAAATTCAGGAAGGGAGATTTAAATATTTTTCTATGAGTTCTATACACCGAAAATGCCTTTTATAAGATGCAGATTATTAATTATTTGTTATTCTTTAATGAAACTTTAAAACCACCTAATAGATTAGGTTGTAGGTGGTTTCAGATTTTGAGAACTAGGCTTTTTTCAAAAGGAGTGTTTTTTTATCAACTGTATGATGAAAACTATTTTCAAAAATACTTAGTTGATTGGAGCGTAAGGTGCGAGACTCCTGTGGGAGTAGTGGGACAGGTGAGACCCCGCAGGAGCGCCAGCGACGAGGAGGCTCACCGCCCACCCCACGGAAAGCGAGCACCTGGAGCGAAAATTAACCTCTACGAATAATAGTTTTTAAATATCATCATTGTTTGCAAAAAAGGTAAAATAAAACAAATTTATTAAGCCTGCCTTAAAAAGGCTAGTTCAGTATGCCGACTGATACTACTTTTTATCAATAAAATAAAGGGGAAGCACAAGCGGTTGGAGAAAGAAGAGATAATTAGTTAAGGAGGAGAAGAAATGGGAAGCATCGCTGTTATTTCAGATATTCATGGAAACTTAACTGCATTAGAAGCAGTATTAGAAAATATTAAAAATCGGGGAATACATACTATCTTTTGTTTAGGTGATTTGATTGGAAAGGGTCCGAATTCACAACGGTCAGTAGAGCGGATTCGTGAAGTTTGTGAAGTAGTAATATTGGGGAATTGGGATGACTTTATTCAAAAGCCAGTTGAGTTTGAAGAGGTTAAGTGGCATCAGGATCAGTTAAGTGAGGATTCCCTCGCCTATTTAGGAACACTGCCCTTTCACTATGATTTTTATATGAGCGGCAAATATGTTCGACTCTATCATGCCTCTGCAAAAAGTATTTATCACCGGGTCGTTCCGATGAGGGATTCGTATGAGGAAAAACTAGCTATGTTTGAAAATACAGAGTGGATCGCCGGAAATGAAGAAGGGAAAGTCCCTGATGTCGTTGGGTATGGGGACATTCATGCTGCGTTAATTGAACCTGTTCATCCATATAAAACATTATTCAATTGTGGAAGTGTCGGGAACTCTCTTGATATCCCGCAAGCAACATATGCCATCCTGCATGGGGAATATTTATCAGCCGACCCAGCTCCCTTTTCAATTGAAATTGTTCGTGTCCCTTATGATGTCGAAAAGGAATTAGCGATAGCAGAAGAAATGGGTTTACCGAATTGGGAAGCCTATGCATTTGAGCTGCGCGAAGCCAAATACCGTGGGGCATATAAGTCCAAGAAATAAGAAAACCCGAGTATTGGCTGTCCAATATTCGGGAACATAAGCACCTACACTCGATTAATTTTCGGCGGAATACGGTCATCCTTAAGGCTCTTGTCATTAATTTTCGGCTCCATATGATGGATGAAATTATTAATATTGGAGCGGTGGAGAAAAATTAGCAATAAAAGAAAGATAGAAAATATGAGTTCATATTCGAGACCTGGTGTGAAAAAAGAGTAAAACAGCAGGGTTAGTCCAACAGTAAGAGAACCGTAGAAAACATACTTAGTAACAAATATGACAAAAACAAAAGCAAGATAAGCAGCTAAAAACATCCAGATGTTCGTTACAAGCAAGACACCTGCAGTTGTCGCGATGGCTTTCCCGCCGCGAAAGCCTGCGAAAATCGGAAAGCAATGGCCAATGACAGCGATAAGGCCTGGCAATAGCGGATCAACATCTGCTTCCAGCAATGCAGGCAATGAGGCAGCAAGTGCTCCTTTACTAACGTCAACTAACAGCACGACAATGGCGGCTTTTTTTCCAAGTACCCGTAGCGTGTTAGTTGCCCCCGGATTATTGCTTCCATGCTCTCGGATATCAATATTAAATGCAAACTTGCCTACAAGAAGAGCTGTTGGAATGGAACCGACTAAATAAGCAATTAGAAAAAGTAATAAAGTCATCCTATCATCCTTTTTTTAAATTCAGTAAAAAGATTAGCTTCATTTTACCATGTAATGGGTAGAGTGGGTGCAATTAATAAAATTGGAAGTATAATAGAAAGTAAATATAAGTATTTGAGGTGTACCTATGTTTATAGCTATTATATTAGTTATTATTTTACCGGCTCTTGCAGGTGTATTCACGATTGTTTTCATGAAAAAAGGGGATGAGAACTACGGAAGCTCCTCAAAAAGAAATACAACCAATCTTTCTTTAATATATATTGTCGTCATCATCATATCATTCATTGCGTTAGGTTTTTATATTTGGTTTAATTGAAGTGGATAAAAGGCTTGTGAAATTTATATGCTAGAAACGCTTAGGAACGCTATTCTTCCAAGCGTTTTTTACTGTTTGAAAGAACCATGCAAAAAAAACAATGAAAAAAATTATTTTTAGTGTAGGGGCACAATCTCTTTTCTTCGTCTATTAGGGTGGAAGCTATAAGAAAGGGGGGGAGAGAGATTAGCGACCAAGTTCTTATCCAAAAAGTAAAGAGCGGCAATGACCATGCCTTTCGCTTGCTGGTTGAAAAGTATCGCAATGATTTGTTCCGGACAATTTATGCTGTACTAAGAGACCAGAAAGAAGCGGAAGATGCCGCACAAGAAGTGTTTTTAAAGATCTATACCTCTCTCCCCCAATATGAGGATCAAGGCTTTAAAACATGGATAACAAGAATTGCCGTAAATCACGCAATTGATGTAAAAAGAAAACGTGATCGAAGGCAAGAAGATACGCTGGAAAAAGTAGAATATGATTTTCAGGAAAGCCAAAGTGAAAGTGTGGAAGCTGAAATCATTAACAAAGAAAGGCGGACTCTTGTTCGCAAAAAGCTAAATGAGCTGCCTGCAAATTATCGGAATGTAATCTATGATTTTTATATAGCCGAAAAAAGCTATCAGCAAATGGCTGAGGAACAGAATGTTGGAATCAAGACGATAGAGACGAAGCTTTACCGTGCACGTCTATGGATGAAAAAGCATTGGAAGGAGGACGACTTTTCATGATGCATTATTCAGAGCAAGAATGGATGAAATACGTGAAGAATGAGTTGGATAAAGATGTACGGGAGGAGTATGAGAACCATCTTTATAGCTGTGACCAATGTTTGGAAAGTTATCTAATGGCGGTAGAAGCAGAGGAAGCAGAGTTACCGATGATTTCAAATGAAGCTGATTTTACTACTCTTGTCATGGCTCAAATTGCGGATGTGAAGAGGGAGACAGCACAGAAATCACTAATAGGGAAAAAGAAAAAATCTATTTATCAATCATCATTTTTCCATTATTCAATTGCAGCGGCAGTGACGATTCTATTAATGACAACTGGCGTCTTTCAGTCAATTACTCAATATGCTGAAAACGTGCAGAATCCTAATCTTCAGGAAGAACCATCAATGACACAAGGACTTGTTGATAAAACCTTTGCTTGGATGGATTCTTTAGAAGGAAAAACAAAGGAGGTAGATAAATAATGAAAAATCCAATTATCGCTTTTTTATTAGCGTTTTTCCCAGGCGGAGGGCTGCTTTATTTAGGGAAAATTTTACGTGGAATTGCTTATATGTTTGGGGAATTTCTCCTGATTTCCGTTTTCTTTTTAGCATATGCAAACGGGGAGGGGGAAGTTGGATTTGCAATTTTTGTATTAGGAGTGATTCTTTATATTATTAATTTAGTTGATACAGGCATCACTGCATCTAAGCTTTTTCAAAATAATAAGGTGCAGGCAGAACCTAGTGCATCACCGGCGAATGATTTCGAGTATGAAAGATTTCGCACACTGCTCTTATCATTTATTCCGGGGATTGGTCATTTTCAACTAGGATTAATGAATCGCGGGATGACATTGCTGACAGCATTCCTAGGATTAGGGATTATGGTACTATTTGTAACTGCGCTAACTCATCGTGGTGAATTCCTAGTATTTCTAGCAATTCTTCCAGTTATTTGGGTGTATGGCTTCTTTGATGCCATGCAGCAATTGAATCGCAAGCAGCAAGGAGAAACGCTTGTTGACCGAACAATCCTCGATGATTTCGAAATGAGGAGAGAGGATGGCAAGAAAAGCAAAGCAATTGCGACGTTCTTGTCGATTTTCCCAGGAGCAGGTCATCTATATCTTGGACTGCAGCGCCGTGGCATTCAATTGATGGCAGCTTTTCTATTCTCAATTTATATATTGGATATATTGCGCTTAGGGATTTTCTTGTTCTTAATTCCAATTATTTGGTTCTATAGCTTCTTTGATGGATTGCAAAAGGCTTCTAAATACGGAGATGAACCGGTAGACGATACACCAATTATCTCTTATTTTATCAATCAGCAAAAATGGATCGGAATTGGACTTGTACTTCTTGGACTATATTATTTAACAACAAGTATTTTGCTGCCAGTTATTTCACCAATGGTCTATGACATGATTGATATCGATATAAGATTTTGGTTTGACCGCTACTTCCAAACAGGAGTTGTATGTATCCTCCTAATTGGGGGAGGCTTAAAGCTTCTTTTTGGCAAGCGTGATAAGGAAGTTGAGCTGCTGGATGAATAGACATTTGGACTTTAGCTGGTTATTTATAAATAGAAAGGCGGGATTTTAATGAGGACATGGCGTGTCGGGACGTTTTCGATGGGGGCTTCGCTCCTTTTTCTCGGTATTTTTCTTCTATTATCTCAATTTTTCGGAATGGATCTTATGCACGTAATGATTTCCTGGTGGCCAATTATTTTGGTTGTTCTCGGGATTGAAATACTACTTTTCTTATTTCTATCACGGCAGGAGAAGCCATTTTTAAAGTATGATTTTTTAAGTATTTTCTTTGTTGGTATTCTTGGTACAGTTGGTATTGGCTTTGCATTACTTAGTTCAACAGGGATTATGGACAAGATGGATGATGTACTAAAACGAGAAGAGAGAACGATGGATCTGCCGGCTTTAGAAAAGCAGCTGAGTGAAGGAGTTCAAAGAGTTGTGGTAGATACAGGTGGACGCTATCCATTAACGATTGAAGGTACACCAGCGAAAGAAGTTACGATGTTTGGGACATATAAAGCTTTATTAGGGAAAAAGGAAAAGCTACTATCGAATGCAGAAGAGTATGTAGCGATTCAAGAGAAAGGTGATACCCTTTATGTGAAGGTAAAGGATCTTCCAAGTGAAACGGCTGGACCTTTTGATAGATACGCAGATCTGTCCGCCACACTTCTTATTCCGAATGATGTAAAGCTAGAAGTAAATGGGGATAATAGTTCAATCACGCTCAAGCCGCGAACGCTTATAAGCGACTGGACGATTGATGAAGCCTCTTATCTGTCTGTTCAGCTCCAGAATAGCAGTGATGTGAAAGTAACAGCGACAGAGGTACAAGATTTTCAAGGCAATCGTGAAAAGTGGAAGATGACAGAAGAAAATTCGACCGAGCATCCATATGAAGTACCTGTCATTAAACTTGCGACATACCAAACGGGCAAAGGTGAGCATAGCCTGACAATAACGAATAGCGATCAGTTGATTTTTAGCACAGTTGATTAATAAAAAATAGAGGTGTACCCGGATGGAGATTCGGGTATTTTTCTAGTGAATGAATAGAGTAATTTAGGGTATAATTCTCTTTATCGCAGATAAAAGGGCTGTAAGACCCCCAACTTCAAGAAATTGAAGAGGACAAAAAATACTAAGCAGGGATCAACAGCACGTAAAAGCCCGATGACGCACTGGATGTCCAAGTCAGGCGAAGACCCAAATACGTGGCGGTTCTGAGCGTGATAAGTTCAACTAACAATCAGCTGGGATGAAAGGCCTCCCCAATGATTGAAGTTTTACTTTAAGGTCAAATAGCATAAAAATTGATAAGTTCAACCCATTTAGTTATGATGTTAAATGATGGGAAAATGAAAATGAAGAGTTAAATTAAGATGAGTAATAGGGATGATGGGCGATGAAAAGAGCAAGAATAATTTATAATCCAACTTCAGGCCGAGAGCTGTTTAAGAAACATTTGCCAGAAGTTTTGCAAAGACTAGAGATTGCCGGATATGAAGCTTCCTGTCATGCAACCACTTGTGAAGGCGATGCAACGGAAGCGGCTCGTGTTGCGGTAGAACGCAGGTATGATCTTGTGATTGCAGCAGGTGGAGACGGAACGATCAATGAAGTTGTTAATGGACTTGCTGAACAGGAATACCGTCCAAAACTCGGGATTATTCCAACGGGGACAACAAACGACTTTGCGAGAGCTCTTCATATACCAAGAGATGTTGTAGCAGCAACAGAAATTATTGTTCAGGGAGACACTATTCCTGTAGATATTGGACGCATTAATGATAAATACTTTATTAACATTGCTGGCGGCGGCAGGCTGACAGAATTAACTTACGAAGTGCCTAGCAAGCTGAAAACGATGATCGGCCAGCTGGCCTATTATTTAAAGGGAATTGAAATGCTGCCATCGATCCGTTCGACGGAAGTAAGCATTGAATACGATGGAAAGCTATTTGAAGGGGAGGCCATGCTTTTTCTTGTTGGTTTAACGAATTCAGTTGGCGGCTTTGAAAAGCTAGCACCCGATTCGTCAATCAATGATGGGCTGTTCTCTTTATTAATCTTAAAAAAGACAAACCTAGCTGATTTTATACGTATTGCTACACTAGCGATACGCGGGGAGCATGTGAACGACCCCCATGTTATTTATACTCAGGCAAACCGGATCAAAGTACACTCCAACGAAAAGGTACAGTTGAATTTGGATGGTGAATTTGGCGGATTGCTTCCAGCGGAATTTGTGAATTTGTACAGACACCTAAATGTCTTCGTTCCGATTAACAAAATTCGTGAACAAGATTTACCTGATGAATGGAGAACAGAAGAGGCTCGCTCCGAGTAGGAGCGGGTTTTTATTATTTAATGAGTATAGCGCTATCATTAAGAAGTTTTAAGGTAATATTGCAGGTAATAGACTTTATTTGCGAGAAAAGAAGTTTATTTGCGAAAAAATGAATTTGATTGCAAACAGAAATTATTTTATCGGAAAGTCAATTTTATTTTTCAAAAGCTTAATCCTTTTTTGCAAATGATAAAATGCCTGTAATTACATTGATGGATTCAAATAGCATTTCGTATTCCTGCCCAATTTGTGATACACTTTCTCTAGTCATTCATCAGTAAAGGAAGAAAATAATGAATAAAACCGTACCAGTTCAAAAAAATGATTATATAGATGTTGTGTTTGAAGATTTGACCCATGAAGGAGCAGGCGTAGCAAAGGTTGATGGCTATCCATTATTTGTACCGAATGGCCTGCCAGGAGAGAAAGCAAAGATTAAGGTCATTAAAGCAAATAAAGGCTATGGTTTTGGTCGTCTTATTGAAACGTACGAAGAAAGTCCTGATCGTGTCGAGGCACCTTGTCCCATTTATAAAGAGTGCGGCGGCTGCCAGCTTCAGCATTTAAGCTATGATGGACAGCTGAAAGCAAAGGAAAAGCAAGTGAGAGATGTGTTAACCCGCATTGGCAAGCTTGAGAACGTGAAAGTTCATCCGGTGCTTGGCATGAAGGATCCATGGCGCTATCGCAATAAAGCGCAAGTTCCTGTTGGAGAGCATGAAGGCGGATTAATTGGCGGATTTTATCAGCAGCGCACTCATCAAATTATCGACATGAAGGAATGCATCATCCAGCAGGAGAAAAACGATGAGGTCGTCCAAGCGGTGAAAGAAATTTGCAGCCGATATGGCGTCCGAGCCTACGATGAAGGAAGGAACAAAGGCGATCTGCGCCATATAATGGCACGATATGGACTTGTCACAGGGGAAGTTATGATCGTCCTTGTTACTAGAACAAAGGATTTGCCGAATAAAAATAAGATTGTTGAAGAAATTATTTCCCGGATTCAAGGAGTGAAATCGATTTGCCAAAACGTCAATTCGAAAAAAACGAATGTCATTTTTGGTGATGAAACAAAAGTCCTTTGGGGGGAGGAAGTCATTTACGATTTCATTGGTGACACTAAATTTGCAATTTCTGCGCGTTCTTTCTATCAGGTCAATCCAGAGCAGACAAAAGTATTATACGAAAAGGCATTGGAATACGCTGACCTAAGCGGTGAAGAAAATGTCATCGACGCCTACTGCGGAATCGGCACAATTTCCCTATTCCTTGCCCGAAAAGCAAAAAGGGTATTCGGTGTCGAAATTGTACCAGAAGCCATTGAAGATGCAAAAAGAAATGCAGAACTTAATGGAATCACAAATGCAGAATTTGCCGTTGGAGAAGCGGAAATCGTCATTCCAAAATGGTACAGCGAAGGCAATACTGCAGATGTATTAGTTGTGGACCCACCTCGAAAAGGCTGCGATGAAGCCCTTTTGCAAACGATTATTGATATGAAACCGAAAAAGGTTGTATATGTTAGCTGTAATCCAGGGACATTGGCCAGGGATTTAAGAATTTTAGAAGATGGCGGATATCAAACGGCTGAGGTGCAGCCGGTGGATATGTTCCCGATGACAATGCACGTGGAAGCCGTTACAAAGCTGGAGTTGAAAAGTAATCATTGACCTCTAAAGGAATGTAGATAAGGGAAGGCGAATAAGTTATTTGTTCCAATCGAAAGTGGAGAATTTAATAACTGCTCTAGAGCTGCTTTATGGACCATGTATATCATACTTTATCTAAGAAACAGATCATGTGAAAATTGTATATATATACGGGTTCTAGATTGCCAATTCGGAAAATGCCAACAAGAATCGAGTAGTACCAAGGATTAAACATATTTTGTAATTTTCAATTTCATGAAAGATAAAAGGCGACTTCCTATCGTTAAAATGGGATTCGCCTTTTGCTATGAAAGGGATTAATTGTTTAATTAACCAGCTGCAATAACGATTCATTGTCAGATAATCCTTAGCTTTTCATAAAATCTTGGGGACTAACACAAAGACACTATATATTTCTTAATATAAGTTATTTTCTTTGTTCTCCTAGACTTGAAGGTTTAACTCTTAGTTTCCTTATTTCTAGTGAAGATTCTTCTTTTGTAATTGTACCTTCCTTTAGTTTTTTATAAATTGTTTCGACCTTAGCCGTTGTTTCGGCATCTGAATGATCATGCAGGCTTCGTAGTTCCTCTAGATTTGGAAGGGGGACTCCTAGTTTTTTAAGCTCTGATATGGCCACATCGTTTGTCATGGTTCCGGCCAATACTTTCTCTAAAATTTCCTTCGCCTTTGCCCTTGTTACCGCATCTATATTTATGAACTTGTCGGTCGCATTTTCTTGTTTTGGAAGGTTAATTCTTTGTTTCCTTAATTCCAGAGCTTCCTCTGAAGTTAACCTTTGTGCTTTTAATTTTCCGGCAAGTGCTTCTAATTTTTCTTTTGTGGCTGCATCTAAATTAGCCAGATATTCATTTTTATCCACTTGGTCAGGGACAGTAAGTCCTAGTGCTTTTAGTTCCTCTCTGATTTTTTGAATGTTCTCTTGTGATAGGGTATTCGTTACATATTCTGCAGATTGCTTTGCTTTACTGTTTTCCTGAGTAGTGGTCGCGAATGCAGATACTCCCATTCCTCCAGCAATTCCAAATGATAGTACCCCTGTCAGGATGTAACCAAGTAACTTTTTTTTGTTCATTGTATTATCCCCCTATATTTATAAATAGATTTTTCCACTTACTAAATTCTATGCGGAAACCTAGTCAAAAGCACATCTGTCATAATTGCATTCAAGGCCATTGAAAATGGCTTCCGGTAATCCTTCATCATATTCAGAAGTTATTAAAGCAAGAAAGAACAAATTTTGTTCTCAATAAAGAACCATAATGATAATTCTAATGGTTTTCTTATAAAAACACAACCATTCTCTATCATTAATATGAATAGGATTAAAACATATTATGAACAGTAAATGTGTTATTGAAACCTTAGTTACTTGAGGAGGGGAATTATAATAGAAATAAGTCTTTTCACCTATACACATTTCTTTTGTTCTTAATTAAGAAAAAAACATTCGTTTTATTGTTTTTATTTTCAGAATATTGCTGTATAATTCAATTAAATGAAAGAAGTTACTTTCATTTCATTTTTTTGATCTTAATGTTCTTTATGAAGAACGAAGGAGGGGATTCAAACTTTGAGAAATGAAGAGATTTGAAAGTTTTTCTTCAAATCTCTTCGTCAAAACCTAGAAATAGTATCAAAAAATTACTCATTCTCTTACTAAAGAGGATGAAATAGATTCTATTTTTTAGGTGAGTGAATAGATTAATAGTGTTCGTCAAAACGGACAAAAGAGGAGAAGGAGGAAAGTCAATTGGGGAAAAGAAAGTTTACAAAGCTATTTAGCAGTATCCTAGCTTTTATCATGGTGTTATCACTAGTAATGCCTGTATCAGCGACAGAAACGGGAGCAGGAACAGAAACAACAGAGCAGAAAGCATTTAAGCAGCAGCAACAAAGCGAAAGAAACATGCTGCTAAAGGCAGCAATTGCAGAGCAGCAGGAGGCCTCAGAAGGATTACCAAAGCTGCATAAAGATTTACAGGATAAATCAGGTACGGAAAAGATTCCAGTTATCATTCATCTATCGGAAAAGCCGGTAGCATTAGAAAAAGGGATAGAAGAGCTAAAAGGAAAAGCACTATCAAACTCACAGATTTCACAAATCCGCAGTAAAATAACTAGACAGCAAGCAAATGTAGACAGGGAAATGAAAGTAAAGGGCATCACATTTGAAAAAGGTTTTGCCTATGATACTGTTCTTAATGGATTTGCTGCTAAAGTAAAAGCAGATGACCTCAAAAAACTTCTGGAAGTTACAGGTATCACTTTAGTAGAACCAGATGCAATTGTTCATGCATCAGATGATAAAAAGCCAGTAGATTCATCATCTGCCCTTGAAAAAATTGTAGATTACGAGGCAAAGATGAACACAAGCATCTCATTTTTAGGAATAGAGAAGCTATGGGATAAGGGGTACAAAGGAAAGGGAATCAAAGTTGCTGTACTTGATACAGGAATAGATCCGGATCATCCTGAATTCCAAGGAATCTACAAAGGCGGAAAAAACTTCATTCCAAATAGCTCAACCTATACACGCGAACGTGCAGATAATGATGCACGTGAAACATCACCGAAAGAGCGCCCGGCTAACCAGCCAGAATTCAATGCACAGGGCCGAGCCTTCTATACGGATCACGGTACACACGTTGCAGGAACAATAGCTGCTATTGGTGCCAACGAATATGGAATTAAAGGAATTGCCCCAGAAATAGATCTATATGCTTACCGTGTACTTGGAGCATATGGAAGCGGATCGTCGTCAGGAATAATTGCAGCCATCGAACATGCAGTTAATGAAAAAATGAATGTCATAAACCTTTCACTTGGTGGAGGCCCTAACTCTGAAACGGACGGAGGATCATTTGCGATTAACAATGCCATGATGGCTGGAGTGATCTCTGTCATCGCAACGGGTAACGATGGACCAAACCGTGGGACAATGGGAACTCCATCAACAGCACGTCTTGGAATTGCAGTTGGAAACTCAACAAATCCAGAAACCCAATACAATGGGGAAGTAACGGTTAAAGTTGGTAACGACTATAGCTTTGCTAAACAATTGAAGTTTATGGGTACAACATTTGGACAAGAGTTACAGAATCAACTAGCTGGTGAGTTCGAGCTTGTTGCTATCCCAGGAGTAGGTAATAAAGCTGACTTTAACGGCATTGATGTAGAAGGAAAGGTTGCTCTCATCGCCCGTGGGGATATTGCATTCGTTGATAAAATTGCCAATGCAAAGGAAAACGGTGCAGTCGCAACAATTATTCATAACTCCTCAGGTGGAACAAATGCACCAGGCGTTTCAGATGTATTTTTAGGTGATTCATTTGCATTCCTTCCGTCAATCGATATGTCTACAACAGATGGAACGGCTATTCGTGAGGCACTTAAGGCAGGAAATGGTACTGTCACATTTGGTAACTTCGACCAGGAGCGCTCTGAAGGTGATGAAGTCAGTGATTCTAGTTCTCGTGGTCCGTCTACACCGAACTTTGATATTAAACCAGATGTAACAGCACCTGGAACGAATATCATGTCTTCAGTACCAGCTTATAAATGGGATTTCCCTGAAGCAAGCTATGAAGAATCTTATGATCGTTCTTCTGGAACGTCAATGGCAACACCACATATTGCTGGAATTGCCGCACTGATCAAACAAGCTAACCCAACTTGGGACGCGTTTGATGTGAAAGTTGCCCTTTCTAATACAGCAAAAATCCATAACACAAATAAGTATGATGTCTTCACTCAAGGGGCAGGACGTGTTGATGCCTATGCTGCAGCATTCCCAAGCGTACTTGCTTATGCCGAAGATGAAGCTGTACTTGATGCGAGCGGTGAAATTGTACCAAACCTAAAAGGCACTGTGACATTTGGTCCGCAAAAACTGGACAATGACATTACAGTCACGAAGCAAATTCGTGTGAAAGACCTTAAAGGAGCAGGTGGAAACTTCAGTGTGGAAGTGGACGTAACTAAGTCATTTGCTGATGCAACATTAACAATTGATCAATCTTCATTTACATTAGCACCAAATGGTGAACAGTTATTAAACGTAACATTAACTGCTTCGCAAAACGCTGCAGCCAAAGCTGGAGACGAATATTTGGGCTATATCCATATTAATGGCGGCGAAAATCATGTTTCCTTGCCGTTTGCTGCTGACTTCGGTGGTGTAGCACCGACAGAAATAAAGGATATGCGAATTACTGAAACAGATCTATCCTTTAATGGGGATGGAATTAAAGATTCTGCTATGCTTTACTTCACAATTACAGGGGATGTCCTAACCAACTATATTGAAATTTGGGACATTCAAAACCCTGAAGGCGGACAATATGGCGATGGCTATATTGGTTACTTACATGCAGCTAACTCATTAGGCGCAGGATCTTACCAATTGGGCATCACTGGACAATACAGACCTTGGGGAGGAACTGGGGCAGAAAAGATTCCTGATGGACTTTATACAATTGACTATAATGCACAGGCAGCATCAGGAGAAGTACTCGGTGACTATGTTGGCCCAGTGGTTGTAAAAACAACAAAGCCTGAAATTGAGGGAAAAGTAACAGAAAATAAATTGACAGGCAGCGTAAAAGATAAGTACATTGACTACAATGATGTCCTAAAACCGTATGGGCTTCATTACGAACTCAATACAAAACTTAAGGCTTCTTACGTCATCACAAACGATGGGAAAGCAGGTACTGCAGTACCATTCACACTAAATCAAGACGGTACATTTGAAATCGAACTAACTGAAGAAGCAGATACAGTTACAGTACATGTAGATGATGCTGCTGGAAATAAGGGGAAAGCAGACATCGCTGCAGAAGGAGCAGCTGAAATCAGCCTATCAGTAGATAAATCAGATGTGAAAATTGAAAAAGGTAAAACCGCAACAGTAAAAGTAACACAAACAACGAAAGATGGCGACCAATCAACGGATGAAGATGTGACAGCTAAAGCTACTTACACAGTGGCAGATGAAGCAATTGCAACAGCAGAAGCAGGTGTCATTACTGCAAAAGCTGCTGGCAAAACAACTGTTACCATCTCATATGGCAAAAACGAAGTAAAAGTAGCTGTTACTGTAGTGGATGGAGAGCCAGGTTCAGAGCCGGAAATTAGCCTATCTGTTGATCAATCTGCAGTAACGATTAAAGAAGGCCAAACAGCGGCAATTAAAGTAACACAAACAACGAAAGATGGGGACGAAGCGACAGAAGAAGATGTAACAGCTAAAGCCACTTACACAGTAGCAGATGAAAAGGTTGCAACAGCAAATGCAGGAGTCATCACCGCAAAAGCTGCTGGTGAAACAACACTTACCATTACTTACGGCGATAACTCCGTAACGGTAGCTGTGACAGTGGTTAAAGGAGAGCCTGACCCAGATAAGGAAACTAGCTTGAAACTAGAAAATGTAGCTTCAAGTGAGAAAGGCCCTTATGTATATATTGAAAAGGGAAAAACATATAATTTAAAGGTAACGGAAGTAACAACAATCGGTGATAATACAACAGAAGAAGATGTAACAGCTAAAGCTGCGTACAAAGTGGCAAACGAAAGCACTGCAACGGTTCAGAATGGTGTAATCACTGCCAAGAAAGCAGGAGTCACAGAAATGACCGTCACCTATGGTGAGAACACAGTGAAGGTAACAGTTATCGTTGGTGACCCTGGCGGCGGGGAAAGACCGCCAACATTACCAAGAACAAGTAGCGCCATGCTCTTGTTGTAATCACGTTGTTGTAAAATAATTTGAAAATAGAAGAAGAGTCAGCGTTTCATCGCTGGCTCTTCTTCTATTTAATTTGAAAACTGTTATTCGTTAAGAATCTCTTAGAAGGGCAATGAACTAACGCAAATAAGCTAGAGCAGTTATGCAAAATGATGAGTTAGTATGAAAGGAGCTGCTATATAGAGTTTTTAATTTCCTGTTTTATTAGAATTTGAGAAGCTCACTATTCGCTAGCTTCATAAATTAAGTACAACCGTTTCCAAGATTTTTTAAAATCGCCAAGGTAACAGTGTTCACAACTCCAATCATCGTAATAATCAATGTATTCACCATTGCACCAAGCCACATGTCTCCTGTCAATTTGTATAGGCTTCGACTAATAATTGCCGCTGCAAATAATAAGAAAATAGAGGGAAGTAAAAAATAGTTAGTAGAGTCTAGTCTAATAGAATTCGGCAGCAATTATGATTTATTACTACAAATAAGATAATTAACAACATTTCCTATTTATTAAATGTCTAAATGTATGATATTATTTTTAAAAAAAGAAGAGGTTTATCATATGAATTCAACATCCTTAACGACGGAAACAACTAAAACAAAAACACTAGTTATTAATGCACTTTTCATTGCATTAACGCTAGTAGCTACGATGTTCATCAACTTAAAGCTCCCAATCATGGGGAACGGTGGTTTGATCCACTTAGGCAACGTGCCTCTATTTATTGCGGCATTGGTTTACGGCAAAAAAACAGGAGCCATAGCAGGTGCCTTCGGAATGGCCTTCTTTGATCTTATATCTGGCTGGGCAGTATGGGCACCATTTACATTTATCATTGTTGGTTTAATGGGATATTTAGCTGGCTTAATCGCTGAAAAAACACCTGGCAAAAGAGTTCTAGTTAACTCTCTAGCAGTTGCAGCTGCACTTATAATTAAAGTTGTTGGCTATTATTTTACTGAAGTAATTATTTACGGAAACTGGGTTCTGCCATTCGGCTCTATTCCAGGAAATATAATGCAGGTTGTCATTGCAGGTATTATAGTAGTTCCACTTGTGGGACGCTTGAAGAAAATTTCATGACATTCTAGCAACAAAATGAAAAGAGAGAGGTTATTCCTCTCTCTTTTCATTTACAGTTGTTGATAAACTAGTAACCTCTTACAAGTTTATTACGAATTTTATTTGATATTAGTTCTACGATTAAGATTAATACCATTAGTCCAATTAAAATAGAACCAACTTCTGACCATTTATAGCCATTCATGGCAAAAATCAGTGGAGCCCCGATACCGCCTGCGCCAACTAAACCAAGGATTGCAGCATCACGCAGATTCATATCATAACGGTAAATAACAATTGACATAAACATAGCAGATAATTGCGGGATTATTCCGTATCGGATTTTTTCAAAAGGTGTACAGCCAATTGATTCAAGTGATTCTAAAATATTCACTTCTAAATCTTCGATAACATCTACAAAAAGCTTGGAAAGCATTCCAATTGATGTCAATGCCATTGTTAAAACCCCGGCAAATGGCCCCGGGCCAGTTACACGTATAAACATTAAACCGTATACAATTGCAGGAATCGTCCGCACAAGAATTAAAAATAAACGAACTAGAAAAGCAATTGGTTTTGGAACAATGTTAGATGCAGATAAAAAGGCAAGAGGGACAGCTAATATGGCCCCTACAATCGTTCCTAAAAAGGCGATTGCCATTGTTTCTACTAATAAATATGGAACACCATTTGTGTTGAATGTGAATAGCAGATCTGTATTTGGTGTGACAATTCCTAGTAAAATATTTTTGGCAATGGCTAGACCATTACTAGTAAAATTGGATAAATCAACAGCGGTTAAAGACCACATGATAAAGATGAGTAGAATAACAGCGGTGATCACATTTTGCACAATGCGCTTAGGTTCATTTAATAATTGCTTCTCGATTGAATTCATCGTGATCACCCCCTACATTAATTTCTTTCTGAAATATTCGCTAATGGATTCGATAATGAATACCGTCACAACAAGTAAAAGCAATATCATACCAACATTGGCATAATTACGCCATCCAAGGCTTTCGTTAAGCATTAGACCGATACCGCCCGCCCCAACGTATCCTAAAATGGCAGCATACCGGACATTTCCCTCGAAGCAAAAGATCGCATTAGAGAGATAGTTTGGCATTATTTGCGGCATAATTGCACAGCGAAATGCTGAAATGGTTGTGTGGCCCATTGAATGCATCGCTTCAAATGCCTTTAAATCCGCATTTTCAATTTGCTCATACAGCAGCTTCCCGACATAGGCAACGGTGAAAATAAAAATAGCAACGGTACCCGCCATTGTTCCGATACCAAATATAAAAGTTGCGATTAATGCCGCAACTAGGGTAGGCAATGTACGTAATAAGCTCAAAATAAATTTGAATGCTGCTACAACAGACTTATTTTTAATCATATTAGATGATGCAAAATAGGCAAGTGGCAAGGCAAAAACGGCTCCTAAAATCGAACCTAATAAAGACATTTTAATCGTGTCAAAAAGTGGTTGCCATAGTTTGTTAAGATATTTCCAGTTTGGCGGAATCATATCACCGATAATTACCCAAAACTGCCCGATTCTTTTGGCTAAAACCTGCATGTCAAAACCTGTAATTTGAACAGAATAATAAAAGCAAATGAGCAGGACTAAAATAATCCATGGGGCTTTTGAACGTTTAAAAGTAATGGTTTTTCCGTTGGGTAACTCAACTGATTTAGCTTTTAAAATGCTCAATTACCACTCAGCTCCTCTTCAAGCTTCCCATTGTAAATGTGCTCTAGGATCTGTTCGGTTACTTCACTTGCTGGTCCATCATAAACAATTTCACCACTTCGAATACCAACCACACGTGTTGCATACTCCAGTGCTAAATCAACGTGATGAATATTGATAATAATTGTCATGTTCAATTCTTCATTAATTCTTTGAAAGTCTGTCATTACTTGTTTTGCTGTTATTGGGTCAAGTGAAGCAACAGGCTCATCGGCTAATATGATACTTGGCTTTTGGGCAAGAGTCCGAGCTAACGCGACACGCTGCTGCTGACCGCCAGAAAGCTGGTCGACACGGATAAAAGCTTTATCTAAAATATTCATTCGATCAAGCGCTTCCAATGCCTCAATTTTTTGCTGCTTTGTATATAAACCGAGAATCTTTCGCCACATGGACATATCAGGAACAAAGGAGACAAGAACATTTTTTAATGAGGAAATACGATTAACGAGGTTAAATGACTGGAAAATCATCCCGATTCCTCGGCGAAGCTTTCGAACTTCTTTTCCCTTTAATGTAGAAACCTCAACATCATTAACCATTAGAGAACCAGATGAAATGTCATGCATCCGATTGATACAGCGGATAAGAGTTGATTTTCCTGCCCCAGAAAGACCAATGACTGCCACGTATTCCCCTTGTTCAATGGTTAAATTAATATCCTTTAACGCTTCGTAGCCATTGTCATATTTTTTGTTTACATTTTGAAATTTTATCATGCAGAAATCCTACCTTTACTTAAAAAAAGGGAACACGCTACATGTTCCCTCTTTATTTCATTGTATTTAGTTAGAACTTAGTTCTTGTACTAGCTTTTGTGCTTTACGCTCATTATCGTAGTCAGAGTCTTTCGCGTTTTGATAGCCATCGTGACTATAAATAGCAATTACCTCTTTACCTTCATCAGAATTACCAATATTGATAAATGCTTTCTGTAATGCAGCTTTCAGATCATCATCCATGATATCAGAGTTTTTGCTTACACTGATTGTATCATTGTAAATAGCTGGCATTACACCGATAACATCTGTTTCATCCCAGATTGTTGCAGAACGGCCAAATTCAGAAGCCCATTGTTCAGCAAAGTCAATACGTGCATCTGCATAAGTAACGAGCACATCAGTTTGACCTGAAGCTAGGCGTGCAAATGCACTTCCGTATGAATCAGCTTGAACAACTTTAGATAGATCAGTAATTGTTTTTCCGAAGTTTTCATCTAACCATAATGCTGGATAAATATAACCAGCTGGAGATGAAGAAGACATTACATTCCAGTTAACACTGTCTAAGTCTTTGAAAGAAAGTTTTTCACCGTTATTTACTTTTTCAGCTAGCGCTCTTCCTTTTTCAGATGGGCCAGCAATTAGTAGTGCACGATAAGAACTTGTTTGTTTATCAGACTTTTCTGTAGGCTTGTTCTTATTCCAATCAGAGGGATTGTCAGAATCATTGCTTAGTCCAGCACGAGTTGCAGTTAAAAGTACCTCTGCACCATCATCGTAAAGCACATATGTACCGCCAGGGATTAAACCAATATCTGTTGTTCCAGCTGATAATGCTTCACCAACAGCTTCGTAGTTTGTTCCAACTGTAATTTCTACTTCACCAACATCATAGCCTAAACCTTTTAATTCTGTTTTTAACAGATCTTTAAGTGGTTCAGTTGCTGTAATAATTTCGTCTGGGTCACGAGATGGCACGAATGCGATTGAAAGTTTATCTAGTTTCTTTCCGCTTCCATCGTCGCTGGCATTGTTTTCAGACTTGCTATCTTTTGAGCCGCATGCCGCAAGTGATATGCTCAATAAAAGTACAAGCATTAAAGTAAATATCTTTTTCATGACTTTCCTCCTAAATTTCGAATACTAGACTAGTATAATTTATTTCTGTTAAAATTGGGTAAAATATTATGTAATTTTTATATTTTTTTAATGTAAAGATTGTTAAAAGCATAAAAATTTGAGGTGTACGATGAAAAAAATTTCAATTTTAGTCACTAGTGATGTTCATGGATATGTAAGGCCGACTGATTTTTCTGGGGATGTGGACCTGCCATTAGGATTAGGGAAGCTTGCCACGGCAATAGAAGAAGAGAGAAAACAAGGAAATGTTATACTAATAGAAAATGGCGACTTTATACAAGGAAGTCCATTAACTTACTATGAACAAAGTTTTAGAAGTGGAACGAATAATTCCATGATACGTTTAGCCAATGACATGAAGTATGATGTGGCTGTATTCGGAAACCACGAATTCAACTTTGGACTGCCTGTGTTAAATAAAGTAGTTGAGGAATCCAACTATCCTTGGCTTGCCGCTAATATAAAATGGCAGGATGGCACATATTTCACTCAACCATACATCCTGAAAGAAATAGATGGAGTAAACATTGCAATTGTAGGTGTTACCACACAATTCGTCCCTGTTTGGGAAGAGGCAGATAGAATACAGGGGCTTATTTTTGAAGATGCTTTTGAGGCGGCAAAAAGAGAAGTAGAATGGTTACATGCCAATCATCACATAGATGTTATGATTATTGCTTATCATGGCGGATTCGAGTCAGATTTAGAAACTGGAGAATTACTTGAAAGTTCACGGGAAAATGTCGGTTATCAAATATGCAGAGAAATTGAAGGTGTGGATGCTGTAATTACTGGCCACCAGCATCGTGAAATTGCCCAGCATCTATTTGGAAAGGCAATTGTGCAGCCTGGTACGAAAGGGGTATGCCTAGGCAAAATTGAACTGACAATAAATGAAAGCGGAAAAGTAGAAAAATCTGAACCATCTCTTATTTATATGGACAATGTGCCTTTAAATGAAACAATAAGCGATTTAATAGCACCGCTTCATAACGAAACGGAGAACTGGCTTGACAAAAGCATTGGGAAAATAGAAGGAGATATGCTCATTGATAGCCCTTTTCAAGCAAGATTAAATGGCCATTCATATGTTGAGTTTATTAACCGCATTCAGAATGAAGTGGCAGACACGTCTATTTCATGTATGGCAATTTTTAGTGACAGCTGCCGCGGGTTTAATCCGAACGTAACGATGCGGGATATCGTAACGAACTATATTTATCCGAACACGTTAAAAGTATTAGAAGTGAAGGGTCAATATATAATTGAAGCACTTGAGCAGTCGGCTACGTATTTTAAATTGGCAGACGGGAAGCCGGTTGTTGCGGAGGCTTTTCAATCGCCAAAAGAACAGCCTTATAACTATGATCTTTGGAACGGCATTGACTACACTATTGATTTACGTAAACCAGAAGGAAATCGTGTAGTCGAGGTGACTTTCAATAGCAATCCATTGCAAGTGGAGGAGACATATAAGGTTGTCATGAATAATTATCGTGCTACAGGAGCGGGGAATTTTGAATATTTTAAGGAATGTCCAGTCATAAAAGATATTCAAACAGATATGACGGAATTGATTGCTGATTATCTCATTAGCCATGGGACAATTCAAGCAAAGCCAATGAATAATATGAAAATTTTATATTAAAATCCATTACGACTTTTTAAAAATATATTTCGCAGTACCACATATAAATTAAGAATGGGTCCCAAATAAGCAAGTTAAGCATTACTTGTATGTTTGGGCCCTTTTCCATTTAGTGCAGACAGCTTTAATTCTTCAATCACGCACCCCCGTAATGAACTTGTCATTTCAATTTAAGCAGATTTTCGGTAAACTAAATTCCATACTCTTTTAGAAAAGAAGGTTTAACAGGTGCCAAGCGAAAATAACAAGTATCAAAATCAATCATTGTTTAGTATTACATGGCCGCTATTTATTGAAATTTCCCTGCATATGAGTGTTGGGATTATTGCGACATTAATTTTAAGTGGCTATTCCGATAAGGCCGTAGCGGGTGTAGGGGTAGCCAATCAGATTATTAATATCTTTATCTTAATTTTTAACGTAACCGTTATAGGGGCAATGATTTTAATTGGCCAAAATTTAGGTGCGAACCAGTTGAAACGGGCACGCCAGCTTGCGCGCTCTGCTTTTGGAATCAATTTATGGGTTGGCATTTTGATGACTGTGGTTGTTGTACTGTTTGGGAAAGTGTTTTTGCGATTCTATGGGCTAAGTGGGGAGATTTATGACTTTGCTCTTACTTTTCTAACTATTACAGGCTGCTCGCTCGTACTTGAAGCCATTTCTCTTGCATTAAGTGCTGTGTTACGCAGCTATGGTCATACAAAAGAAGCAATGGTTATGACGGTTTTGATGAATATTATTAGTGTGACAGGTTACTTTATTGCAATTAAAGGCTGGTTTGGCCTGCCAGTGACAGGGGTTGCGGGTGTCTCGTATTCTATCATTATCGCGAGGATTTTCCTCGTTCTTGCTTTGCTTTACTTTGTTTATAAAATATTAGCTTTAAAGTTTTCTATAAAGGATGCTTTTTCCATTCATAAAACAGATATTAAGGAAATCTTTCACATCGGGATTCCCTCAGCTGGGGAAAACCTTTCTTACCAGCTTTCACAAATTGTGATTACCAGCTTTGTTGCCATGATTGGAGACGATGCGCTGGCGGCCAGAGTGTATATTATTAATCTTTCCATGCTCTGTTATTTGTTCACAATGGCGATTGCGCAAGGGACCCAGCTGCTAATTGCGCGTTATATTGGAGCGAAGGACTATGATAGAACCTTAAAACGTGGACTGAAGACATTGAAAATTTCGATGGTTGTTTCATTGGTCGTTTCGCTTGCAATAGCCATTACTGGCGAGCCAGTATTAGCCGTGTTTACTGACGAGTCCAGCATCATTTCGATCGGACTTCCTGTTCTCTGGGCAATTGTATTTATTGAACCTGGCCGTGCGATGAACATCGTACTTATGGGGTCATTAAAATCTGTCGGAGACGTTCGCTTCCCTGTTGTTATAGGCATGATTTGCATGTGGGGAGTTGCAGTCGTATTTAGCTACTTTTTTGGAATTATCCTTGGATTTGGTTTATTAGGCATTTGGATAGCGCAAGGGTTTGATGAATGGATCCGTGGAGTATTTGCTTTAAGACGCTGGTTATCTAAGCCGTGGTTAAAGAAAAAGGCAGCAAACTATGAAATGGCAGCAAACAGGGGATAATGTGCAATGTGAACAGCGGGTGAATCACGATAAACAATCGACCTGTTTTCCTGTAAGTTTTTTCTTATTACAAAAATCCCTTTAGCACTTCAGCTGAGGGGATTTTTGTTGTAAATAACCAAATTAATTTTAAAGATAATTGAAAGCTCCTTATAAGACAAAGTCGGATGAGTGATAATATAAAGGAAAAGACAAAATAATATCATATAGCAATTTTAAGCAAATCATATGAAGTAAGGACCCCATTAAATATTTATTCTTGTCCTCAAGGGCTTCTAAAAAATGGCACTGCTCAGTTTATTCTCTGAGGGGCCGGGAATACTTACTTGGCACATTACTTGAAAAAACGATATAAAAATAGGAGGCCAAGATGGTTGATGTAATAACGGAAATCACAATAAATCGCCCAATTACAGAAGTATCAGAATATGCAACAAATCCTGATCATGCACCTGAATGGTATGTAAATATCCACTCAGTAGATTGGAGGACACCAAAGCCTCTAAAACTTGGCTCTCAAATTGCTTTTAAAGCGAAATTTCTAGGCAAGGAACTGGCATATGTGTATGAAATTGTGGAATTTATTCCTGAGAAAAAATTTGTGATGAAAACAGTAGATGGTCCATTTCCAATGGAGACCATCTATACATGGCAAGCGATCGACGAAGGTCATACGCAAATGACTTTACAAAATAAAGGAAACCCAAAAGGCTTCAACAAGATACTGTCCATTTTCATGACATTTATGATGAGAAGAGCAAACATGAAAGATTTAATCAAGATTAAAACCATACTTGAACAATAATGGCTGGATAAGCTTTAGTTTAAAAATATATTTCGCATTTTAAACGAATGTAAGCTAAAAGGAAAATTACCAGCCACCCTGACGGCCAATATACTCGAATGCACGGCGAATATATCGATGATGACGGCCAATATACATGAATGCACGGCGAATATAATGATACCGACGGCCAATATACTCGAAAGTACGGCTAATATATTACGTTCTTTATGCCAATTACAATCCAGTTCGATTTGAGTTTCCAAACTGCATATTCAAATAACTCAAAATAATGCTATAATACTAGTTGAGATATTGCTTGACCAATTGAATCTTACATAGCTAGTAGGTGCCTTATCATTGGATAAGGTTAAAAGGGAAGCCGGTGTGAATCCGGCGCGGTCCCGCCACTGTTATTCGGGGATAACCTTGCAGTACCACTGTTCCAGATCAGGAATGGGAAGGAGAGGAAATCACGTTACCCGTAAGCCAGGAAACCTGCCTATTTAGCTTGCCAACGAAATCCTTCGCGGAAAAGGATAGGCTTAATCAGTATAAATTTATTTTATTTGTCTGGTTTTTGCATGCCTTGTTTCCGAATGGAAGCAAGGCTTTTTTCGTTGAAGAATAAGAAAGCATCAATTTGGAGTTAGAGAATTGTTTAGCTCCAATGCCTATCGCCTATCAAACTTCAGGTCCCCTTTCTAAGATAATTTGGCAACAATTTGCTCCGTTCATTGTACCTACTTTTATCTTAGTCATAAAAAAGCGAGGCGGCTGTTTAGCCTGGTAAGCATAAAATGGACTGAGGCGTGGCGCAGTTTGCCACAGAACAGAACAGTACAGTTAGACCAAAGAGGGGCTGAGAGCCACAGCTAAACTGCGTTTGTACGGTGATGACCAAGGCACATGTGCTTTTCTTGTTCAGAACAAGACTTCAAGTTATCAAGCTCTTCTCGAACCATAAACGAAGGGAAGAGGACTGAGTATGAAAAAGTTTTTGGCATTACTATTGACAATGCTGTTAGCGTTGACTATCAGTGCATGTGGGTCAGGTAGTGAAGGTGGGGAAAAAGATAGCTCTTCACAAAAGGCATCTTCAGAAGTTGAAAATAACGGAAGTTCCGAAAATAAAGCAAATGAGAAAGTAACGGTTTATCCGCTAACAGTGAAGGATGCAACTGGTTTAGAAATAACCTTTGAAAAGGCACCAGAGCGTATTGTTTCTACTTCTCCATCAGAGACGGAAATTCTTTTTGCACTAGGCCTGGGCGATAAAATTTATGGTGTTTCAGATTTTGATGATTATCCTAAAGAAGCATTAACGAAGCCGAAAGTAGGCGGCGTAACAAAACCGAATGAGGAAGCAATTATCGCAGCCAATCCAGATTTAGTCATTGGCGGCATTTCAATGAAAGACGATATTGTGGAGAAATTTCGCGGGTTAGACCTTCCTTTATATAAAACGGAGCCAAAAAAGATGGACGATATTTTAAATAATATTATTCAGATTGGCATCATTACAAATACACAGCAAAAGGCAGAAGAGTTAGTGGCACAAATGAAAGAAGATATTAAAACAGTAACAGAAGCGGCTGCAACTCTTAAAGAGGTAGATAAGAAAAAAGTGTATATTGAGTTTTCCCCTGGCTGGACGGTAGGCAAGGGTGAATTTATGGATGAACTGATTACGCTGGCTGGAGGCATTAATATTGCCTCTGATATGGAAGGCTGGAATGCAATTAATGAAGAGAAGATTATTCAGGATAATCCAGATGTGATTCTGTATACCGCTGGTACTGTTGATGATAAGTCAGGCAAACCGCTAGAAGAACTAATTACATCAAGAAATGGATGGGAGAAGATTACAGCCATTAAAGATGGCAGCTTGACTGGAATAGAAGGGAATATTATGTCCAGACCTGGTCCGAGAATAACAGAAGCACTTACACAAATGGCTAAAGCCATTTATCCGGATTTGTTTAAGAAATGAAAAGAAAATTAGCACTATGGGGGGGAGCGAGTTTCGTTCTCCTTCTTCTTTCAGCGGTTGTTAGTTTGTCACTTGGATCAGCCAATCTGCCTCTTTCGCATGTTTGGGGAATTATCCTGCACCAGCTTCCAATTCTAGATGGATTCATTGATACAAACTGGGCGGCATCATCTGAACAAATCATCTTAAAAGTCCGTTTGCCGCGCGTTTTTCTTGCCATTCTTGTCGGAGCATGTTTGTCACTTGCAGGGGCTGGGTTTCAAGGAGTATTGCGCAACCCGTTAGCAGATCCGTATACGCTAGGGGTAGCATCTGGTTCAGCAGTAGGTGCTGCTTTCCTAATTTTATTCGGGTTTCATACGATCTTATTTGGCACTTGGACGATTCCCTTGGTTGCATTTGTGACAGGGCTGCTCAGTTTGCTTGTTGTGCTCCGATTAGCCAATGTACAGGGGAAGTATAAATTAGAAACCATCATTTTATCTGGTGTTGTTGTGTCTGCTTTTCTAGGGGCCATTGTTTCCTTTATGGTGTCCATGTCCGATCAGGTGGTGAATGAAATCGTCTTCTGGCTAATGGGGAGTTTAGCCCTTAGAGGATGGTCATTTACCTTTGTGCTCATGCCTTATTTAGCTATTGGGGTTGTCGTGTTGCTGTCATATGGACGAACATTAAATTTATTTGCACTTGGGGAAAGGCAGGCAGCGCATTTAGGTGTCAATATTAAGCGTACACGGCTAGTTGTATTGATCGTATCCACCCTAATTACTGCTGCTGCAGTATCGATCGTTGGAACAATTGGTTTTGTCGGACTTGTTGTCCCGCATTTAGTGAGATTAATAGTCGGACCAGATTACCGACTATTACTGCCCTTGACAGTGATCTTCGGTGCAATATACGTGCTTTGGGCGGATACTATTGCTCGTACATTGCTTAGCCCAACAGAGATTCCGCTCGGGGTTGTGACGGCTGTTCTTGGTGCACCATTCTTCGCATACCTGCTTCGCCGAAACAAGCAAATGTCAGGAGGAAATTGATGGATGTTCATTGAAGTCGATAGGCTGAGTAAACGGTTTGATAACCAATCAGTGCTTGAGGAGATTAGCTTTTCAGTCAAACGTGGAGAATGCCTCGGGATTATTGGGCCGAATGGAAGCGGCAAGTCTACATTGCTAAAGCTGTTGTCGGGTGTGGAAAGTACGACGGCTGGGAGAATTGAACTAAAAGGGAAACAAATTGAACAATATAATCGAAAAGAACTGGCCAAATGGCTTGCTGTTTTGCAGCAGGAATCTTTGCCTCCGATTGGATTTACAGTAAGAGAGGTAATAGAGATGGGCCGTTTTCCTTTTCAAAATTGGCTTGGAGAAGAAACAACAGACTTTGAGCGGCTTATCGATGTAATTCTTAATAAAATGGGGCTGGATGATTTAAGTGATCGCCATCTTGAATACTTAAGTGGAGGAGAGAGGCAGCGAGTAGCTCTTGGTAAGACAATGGCGCAGCAACCAGAGCTCCTCATGCTTGATGAACCAACCACCTATCTTGATATTGGCCATCAAGTTCTACTAATGGATCGGATTCGAGAATGGCAGCTAGAAGAGGATCTGACAGTTATATCAGTTCTGCATGATTTAAATTTAGCTGCACTCTATTGTGATCGGTTGTTACTCTTGCATAATGGAAGAGTTGTAGCAACTGGTTCCCCAGAGGATATCATTCGAACCGATTTAATTGAGGAAGTATACGGGACTGTGCCCATAGTGATGAAGCATCCTGTTTATGGATTGCCGCAAATTATCCTTCAGGGAGAAAGTTTCGCTCAGCGGAAAGGTCTTGCAAAGAAGAGGCAAGGGAAGATGGAGATTCTTCAATAAATGTCAGGTGTAAGGGTGGCAGCGAATTTTTTTCAATAGATAAAGAGGAGGGATACATATGAGTAAGCCAAGTAAGGAACGAGGATTAACACTTGTTTACACAGGAGATGGAAAAGGAAAAACAACGGCAGCGATAGGGCTTGCCGTAAGGGCATATGGACGGGGAAAACGTGTGCTAATGATTCAATTCATAAAATCTCCCCAGCGTAAGTATGGGGAAAAACTTGTTTTTGACAAGCTAGGAATTGAAATGGTCCAAAAAGGGATTGGATTCACTTGGACAAAAACCCCTGAAGAGCATCGTTCTGCACTTAAAGAAGCATGGACATATACGAAGAAGCGAGTAATGGCAGGTGAACATGATCTTGTCATCTTAGATGAAATCAATAACGCACTGGCAATCAATCGTTTTCCAATTGATGATGTGCTGCCGATTCAAGAAGTACTGGATCTCATATCCCATCGCCCTCAAGGGATGCATCTTGTTCTAACAGGAAGAAATGCAAATTCAAAGATTGTTGAAGCGGCAGATCTTGTTTCAGATGTAAATGTGTCTAAACATTATTATGATGAGGGGATACCAGCTGTTATGGGTATTGAACTTTAAGAAAAGTGTTAAAGTCATGCAAAATGATGTAAGAAAAGAGAGGGGATATCTGATGAGAATTGTATCGTTATGTCCAAGTAATACCGAGCTTCTCGGATTTATGGGGTTGACTTCAAATATTATAGGTGTTGATAACTACTCAGACTGGCCAGTACAGATTAATGATTTGCCTAGACTAGGTTCCGATTTGGATATCGATATGGCTGCTGTTGAAGCTCTTCAGCCAGATTTAGTTCTTGCATCATTATCGGTGCCTGGGATGGAGAAGAACATTGCAGGTTTACGGGAGAGGGGATTGCCTTTTATCACACTTAATCCAAAGAGCTTATCTGATGTAGGAGATAATATGCTTGAGGTGGGAAAAGCAACAGGACAAGAAGCGATTGGGGAGGAGGCATACCAAAAATATCATAGATTGTTGGAGACGTATAGGGAGTTTGGACGGAAGGTTGAGGATCGCCCACGGTTATATTGGGAATGGTGGCCAAAGCCGGTATTTACTCCAGGCGGGACAAATTGGTTAACGGAAATCAGTCATATAGCTGGTGGTTATAACGTATTTGCAGATGATGAGCGAGCAAGTGTGAAGACGGATTGGGAGGATGTGTACAAGCGTAATCCCGATTATATATTGATGGCATGGGTTGGTGTAAAGGAAAAACAAATGAAACCGCAATTGCTTAAGCAACGGCCAGATTGGCCAGAAATGAAGGCAATTAAGGATAATCGAATAATTGTAATGGAGGAATCCCTTTATTGCAGACCGTCTCCACGATTATTACTCGGTATACAAAAACTAGGTGTTTTGCTTCATCCGAACCTTTTTCCTGCATATGATGAGCAGAAAGCAGAGGAATGGTTATGTCCATCCATCGAATTGTAGTTGCAGGTACAGGAAGTGGTGTTGGAAAGACAACAGTAGCCATAGGCTTAATGGCAGCTTATAAAAAGCTAGGATATTCGGTGCAAGGGTTTAAATGCGGCCCCGATTATATTGATCCTACTTATCAGACCGCTGTGACCGGAAGAAAATCTCGAAATTTAGACAGCTGGATGTGCAGTTCCTTAGCAGTAAAGGAGATTTTTGTACGCGGTTATCAAGGAGCAGATGTAGCTATTATCGAAGGAGTAATGGGGTTATTTGATGGAAAAGACCCACTTTCTGATACAGGCAGTGCGGCTGACATTGCCATGATTACAAATAGTCCTGTCCTGCTTGTTGTTGATTGCGGCGGAATGGCACGAAGTGCAGCTGCAATAGTAAAAGGGTTTCAAACATTATCTCCTGGGGTTCATCTTTGTGGAGTTGTAGCGAACCGTGTGGGAAGTGCGGGGCATTACGAGTTAATCCGAAAAGCGGTAGAAAAAGAATGTGGAATTCCTGTAATTGGCTACTTAGCAAAGGATGATCGGCTTCGCATGCCAGAGCGTCATCTTGGGCTAGTTCCGTCTATTGAGCGTGGAGAACTAACACCTTTTTTTGACTTACTATCAGAAACGATTCAAAAGAACTTCGACTTAGATCGTTTATATCAAATAATGGGCACGGAAACAATTGAATCCCCGCATATTTTATTTGGAATTAAAAAGCAAGAGAGTAAAGTAAGAATGGCAGTTGCATTTGACGAAGCTTTCCATTTCTACTATCCAGAAAATTTAGAGCTGTTAGAGCATTATGGAGCAGAGCTAACCTTTTTCTCCCCCCTTAAAGGGGAACAGGTCCCCTTGGGTGTACACGGCCTATATATTGGTGGTGGATTTCCGGAAGAGTTTGCAGCTGAATTATCTGCGAAAAACGATGTCCTCTTATCTGTTCGGGAGGCTATCCAAAGCGGGATGCCTACGGTGGCAGAATGCGGCGGATTTATGTTCTTATCCGAATCGATTGAATCAGTTGACGGAAAGGAATATCCGATGGCTGGCTTGATTCCTGGCAAGGTGAAGATGCATAGGAAGCTTGCCGCACTTGGCTATCGTGAAGTAACGGGAACGGAGAAGAATTTCTTAATTGGACCGAATGATCGGGCTAGAGGACATGAGTTTCATTATTCAACATTCGATCCATCTCAGGAGTATACTTCCGCATATATTACAACTGGAAGAAGAGGGACAAAGCAAGAAGGCATCTTATTGAATAATCTTGTTGCTGGTTATACACATATCCACTTTAGTTCCGCGCCAGAACTCGTACAGCGCTGGGTGGAACAGTGTATGGGGTTTAAAAACAGGGCTTTTCAGGGCATATGATATGAAAAAGCTTTGATATTTTAAATAGAAGAAGCAGGTTCCCAATAAGGAATAACCTGCTTCTAGACTTTTGTGTGGACATGCACTTGATTGCGTCCATTTCTTTTAGCTAAATACAAAGCCTGATCTGCTTTATTCAAAAGCTGATAGAGTGTCTCCTCTGCATCTATCGCAGCCTCTGCAACCCCTAAACTTAAAGTAACTGAAATATCGCCCTGTTCAGTAAGTAGAGGCTGTGCCTCTACAGACTTGCGCAGCTGATTAGCTAAATCTTCACCTTTTATTTCTGGTCCTTCCTTTAGTGCAAGTACAAACTCTTCTCCGCCATATCGGGCAAACAGCATGTCTTCCTTTAATATTGCTTGGCAAACCTGCACTACGTGAATAAGCATTTGATCACCAACAGAATGGCCATAGGTATCATTCACTCTTTTAAAATAATCAATATCTATCAAAATAATCGTAAATGGAGAAGAAGTCTTTGTTGCTGCAGCAAACGCTAGCTCACATTTCTGGAAAAAAGCCCGGCGATTATAAATTTGTGTTAGGTCATCATAGTATGCTTGATGCTCTAATTCCATCTGCAGTCTTTTTACCTCCGTGATATCAGTAAAAATTAGTAATTGCCCCTTATTATTATTAGCATGCTCCAATGAAGAAGTGCGAACTTGATAGATTCGTTTCATATGGTCATAACCAAAATGTATTACCTGTGTGGCTGTCTCCAGCTTAGAAGGGAAAGAGCTTCCAGATAGTTCAAACCAAACCTTTTTAAAGTTCATTCCAATCAAAGTTTTGTTTAACTTTGGAAACATCTTCTTGCTTGCCTGGTTATACTCAATTAAACGGTAAGCTTCATCAAGCACAATCACACCATCATTTATACTATTGAATATCGCGTCTTTAGCAATTGGCATAATGGTAAACATCCGAGATGAGTTAATAGCCCATAAATATAATAGCGAAGACAGCCATAGAATCATAGGTACTGGATCAATACCTGATGGGGTGAGACCGACTAAATATATAAAAGCTGTTATTATAGGAACGAACTGGCCGAACATTAGTGTGATTAATTGAGGACGATAAACTTTTGCAGTTTCTTTCCAATGATAAAATACTAATAATAAAGCAACAAACATACAGCCGAATGTAAAAATTCCATGAACGATATACCATATACCGATTTCCTGGTATATGAAGGGAGCTCCCAAACTTAGATCAATTTCAAAAACTTTATAATGTAAATGATGCCAATCATTCGTAGCAACCATAACCAAACTAATAAAAGGGATCAAAAGGAGCGCCATACACCTTTTCTTAGTGATTTTGACTCCTAGATATCGCATGATAAATAGTAACCCAAATGGGGAAGAAACGGGCATTCCGACATATTGAATGATCGTCCAAAACTTGATTTGCTCAAGTGTCACGGCTACTAGACCGAAAGCAGAAGAAAAACAATAGATGGCGATTGCGGCAGTATAAAGGATAAAGAAATTAGCGATATTGGTATATTTGTGACGCTTTAAAAATACGTAGAAGCATAAATACAAATTAAGAACACCTGATGTAGAAACAAGGGTGATATAAGCTGTTAACTGCGAATGCACGATGGATACCTCTTTTTTGCTAACGATTTATACTTTAATGTAGCATATTTAAAAATAAATGTGGATGCAAGAAATGGAACTTAATATGCTGTAAACCGTATACATTTCTAAAGAGGAAATTGATGGGTTTACTGGGGGAAAATAAATGATGCCTATTATTTTATCAATGATACTAATACTATCTCTTATTTTTTCCATACTAGTTGTAATTCAAAAGAGAAAAAATGCTGGTATCACGGGTTTCAAAAGTGCACTAACGTCTATTTGTTTTTTTCTGGTTCCTGTCACCACTCTCTTAGCCTATTGGTTTAATTTTATGGGGCTATTGAATTGGTCTATTACAGTTATTTTATTGATTGTAGGTGGGTATTGCACAAAATACATTCCAGTATCAAAAAAATAAATCTATAAATGGACAGTAAAACCGATACTGAAAATAGTTTCGGTTTTTATTGTAAGTGCAAGACAATTGGGGAGTTGTTAGCACTCCTGCCGTTTGTCCAATATATGGTATAGAGTAATTTACCATTTCAATTGGTAAATAAATAAAAAAACATCATTTTAAACGTAAAGCCGATTCTAATAGTATTATTAGGTAGCAAGGTTTTCATCACTTATGTGATGTTGAAGCAGCAGCAAGAAATAGGATAGACTAATCTATAGCTGATTGCCTTAGCTGACAGCACAATTTATAAAAAAAGGAGGTCAAATGATGGATAATAATGATATATTAATTCGATTGAGATATGCGTTAGAAATAAAAAATAAAGAAATGACAGAAATATTTAAACTTGGTGAGATGGAGGTAACAGTACCAGAGGTAGTAAAAATTCTCACTAAGGTCGATGATGAATTTGAGGATGATAACGACAGCCAAATAAAATGCAGCAACAGTATGCTGGATGCATTTTTAAATGGGCTCATTATTTATAAGAGAGGGAAACAAGATCCGAAACCAGGCCAGCCTGATAAACCGGAACCGTCTTTTACGCGAAGTCCTAATATGAACAATATCTTATTAAAAAAAGTCAAAATAGCGCTGGCATTAACGACTGAGGATATGCTGGATATCTTTGCTATAGCAGGATTAAGAGTAACAAAAGGAGAGCTTGGAGCATTATTAAGAAAAGAAGGACATAAAAATTATAAAGAGTGCCTAGATAATTTTGCTAGAAACTTCTTAAAAGGTCTAGCTATTCAATACAGGGGTTAATGTATTAACGGATCTAAAGGTGATAAGATGACACATACTTACTTAGGCAAAACTGTGCATTATGAGATAAAGTACAAAAATCGAACCTCCATAGGAATAATGATAGATGGGTATGGGAATATTGAAGTCCAGGCTCCAAAGGGAACACCTGATGAAAAAGTAATCAAGGTATTAGAGGCAAATTGGGATCTTATTAGGCAAAAAGTAAAAGAAAAGAAGGAAATGCTGAATGGGCCTCAGGAAAAGGTCTATAAGGATAACGAAAGCTTTCTTTTTTTAGGAAACACATACTCGATAAAGATCTTCCAAGATATAAATATTTCGAATGACCATATTGTGTTTGAAGAAGATAAGCTAAAAATATATGTTAAGCAGCTAGATGAAGATAAAATCAGACAAACGTTGAAACGATTTTATTATCAGAAGTGTAAAGCATTAGTAGAAAAGAGCATCTCATCTTATCAAAAAAACTTCAAAACAAAACCAAGATCTATCCGTATTTCTGATAGTAAAACTACATGGGGAACCTGTGACTCTGAACTCCGATTAACATTTAACTGGAGGCTAGCAATGGCGCCGCCTGAGGTCATTGACTATGTCGTTGTTCATGAAATGTGTCACATGGTTCATCTAAATCATGACCGTTCCTTCTGGCGTCTTGTCGGGAAAATAATGCCCGACTATAAGGAAAAAGAAAACTGGTTGTCATTATCCAACTGGAAAATGACTGTGTAGCAGGACAAGCTGTAAGAGAAATCATGTATAATAGTGACAATGATGAGCTTAGTTTATTACTAAGTTCATTTTTTGTGTTTGTCCGATATAAAAGGTTAACGGCGAATAAACCTTGATGGACGGCGAATATATTAGTGATAACGGCTAATATATCGCAGTTGACGTCCAATATATCGAAAGTTTGGCGAATATATCGTTTTTTGCAAAAATAATGCGTGCAATCTGACTAATCACTCTCTCTTTGCCTGCTCCATTCTTGCTAATTTCACATATTTCATTAATTCAGCTATCCCTTCAAACTGAATCATTAGCTGAGTGTGCAATTTTTCTTTTGCAAGCTGAAAGGATTGTTCGATTTGTGTATAATTTTTTGTGTCCAGGTTATCTAAAAGTTTTTTCATATGTTCAATATAATAGATAGTTTTTCTTAAGCTGCTTATGACTAATATCTTTCTTAATTCATGAATGGTGAACACTCGATAGCCATTTTCATTATTTCTTTCTGAGTGGATTAATCCTTCCTTTTCCCAATGTCTGATAGAAGATGTATTAACCCCGGCTATTTCTGCAACTTCTCCAATGCTCATTTTATCCGTCATTGTCACATTTTTATATTTAGGAAAATCCGTGCTTTGTATCATCAAAAGTATTTCGTCCACACGCATTTTTTCTGCTTCAATCTTGTATTGCTGATTATTTATTAACCAGAAAGCTTGCTTAATATCACCAGTTTTGATTTTTCTCATTGCCTCATAAACAACGGGAATCTCATATCCTTTTAATAATATACGTATTGTAATGAAAGCTTGGATATGGATAGGCAGGTAGTATCTATGATTGCTAGGTGTCCTTGGTACATCCGGAATCAGATTTTGTTCTTCATACCGCCTTAGAGTGGTCGTACTGACATTGAGCTGATTAGCAATTTGCGCCGGTGTATATTTCATTTTTCCCTCCGTAAGATTAAAGTAAAACCTTCAAGTGCTACGATAACTAAAAAACTGTAAAACACGAAGATAACAATAGAAAAAACGGCAAAACTGAAAGATTGCATAAAGGTTATATGATATTAGTATAAACACTTGAGGAGTGATTGTATTGAATAAAATAGTTAAATTAAACGATGGTTCAGAAATAGAAGTTGGCTTAACGGGGAACTCCAACAATAAATCAATCATGCTGCCGATAGCAAAAAAATCCGTTTATGGTCAAGCTGCTAAAACGTTGAAGTTATGGGGGATGGACCCTGAACTTGGGAATAAATTTGTTGAAGGTTTATCAGACACGTTCCAAGTAGTATTCTTTGATTATGAAGGGCTTCGGCTGGAGCACCCAAATGAAGATAATCTTACACCTGAGACTATTGTAAAAGACTTTTTGTTAATCGCTGATGAATTGAAAGTTGAAAAGTTTGGGTACTATGGGTATTCATGGCTGGCATTGGCCGGATTACAATTGGCTATTAGAACGAATAGACTAGAATGTTTAATTATGGGTGGCTTTCCGCCAATTGAAGGACCGTATAAAGAAATGATGACAGTCACAAATAAAACCTTTGAACAGGCATTAAATAATCAAGATCTTTCTGAAGCTGATCATTCTGAACAGATTCTTCCTGAAGAAATAGATTGGGACAATATTCAGGTACAGATGAACCCAGATCAGACGAAACAATTTGTGACGATGTATAAAAATTTATTGCCGTTTCAGGATAAAAAAGTTCAAGATCGTTTGCATATTCCTAGACTCACATTTGCAGGAGAAGAGGATACCATTATTTATGGTGAAAACTTTGGAAATGTATCTGTTGATGTAGTCGGTTTAATAAAAAAAAATAAACGAGAATTGGAACAACTGGGATGGGATGTCGAAATAGTAGAAGGCGTCGGCATGGACCATACAAAAGCAATGCAGCCCGCTGCGGTTTTGCCTCTGATTAAACCGTGGCTAATTAAAAATCTTTTATCGTAGTTTATAGGAACTGAACGAAGGAGAGGATCATAAAGATCTTCTCCATGATTTTTAACTATATAAATTGGGTTAGTAGTTGGTTTACCTTGTCACGTTCTTCCCAAAAAGGACCATGACCGCTGTATTGGAAAGGAACAAGCTGAGAATTCCTAATTTTTTGGTCGAGCTCCTGTGCTTGTGCAAACGGAATCACTTTGTCATGAATCCCGTGTATAATTAGAGTAGGCTTATCTATTTTTGGAAGATCCGCATCCAGCTTTTCATCTCTTAATAGTTTAATAATAGCCGCAGTCGACCAGCCCGCAGCCTCTAACCCCATCTGGAAAAACCAGTCTGAAAATGAATTTGTTATATATTGAAAGAAAAAGGTGTCTATTATTCCTTGCATCATTTTAGGACGGTCATTTAATGTTTCCTTTAATAGGTCTTTTGCTGTTTCTTTTGTAAAACCAGTCGGAGCTGCAGCGTCTATAAGGATAAGCTTGGAAACTCCGTACCCGTTGTAACGGGACATATAACGAATAGCAATTGCTCCCCCAGTAGAATGGCCAACGAGTGCAAAATTGTCAAGCTGCAGCGTACTAACAACCATTCGGATATCATCTGCCAATCTATTATAAGTGTATCCGTTTATCGGTTTATCCGATTTTCCAAAGCCCCTCCAATCGATGCCAATGCAGCGGTAACCCAATGCAGGAAGGATGTTAAACTGATATTCAAATTGTTTATGGCTCAGTGGCCAGCCATGTATGAACACGATTGTCTTGGCGGCTTCTTGATTAATATCTTCAACAAATAAATTTACACCTGGTTCTACAGGAATAAAGTATCCCATCACAATTCCCCTCCATTCATTCGTTTTAGGTTAAGATATTCATGGCAGGTAACATAGGTGAGTACCTATCTTTGTTGTAGTTTTAGTAAAAACATATATAATTTGGCTATCCCATTAGAAAGATGTTATTTTTGGAGTATTACTAGTTATTTGAACGGATTAATATACATATATATAGAAATCATTAAATAGAGGGAATGGATTGAATGAATGAGGAGATACAAATAAATGCAAATGCTAGCTACCGAAGAGCGGAGCAGAAAGCGAATCATTATTTTAAGAAACTGCATGAGCAGGTTAAGAAAAAGACATATGTTCCAATCCTGACAAAGGATATACAATCCTGGAAGCACAACCACATTCATTATCATTCGTTGCTTTCCTTATTTTCTCGGAAAAAGGGGAATGCTAATTCTCTTGAATATAAAAGTTATATTCAATGGCTTGAGCATACAGGTAAATTAAATAATTATTTGGATCGAAGCATCTCATATATATTTATGAGGGATTTGGGAAAATCGCTTCATTCATCTAATACACAGACCAGAATAAAGACGATTGTTAACAGTTTAAAAAGGCAGCTGACTGATTCTGCAGGAACAACAAATGAGCTTTATAGCCTGACGTGGTTGTATAGAAGAGGCCAAAAGGAAGGCATTGAATCCACTATCATCTGGCTAATTAATAAGCTCAAAGAGATTTCCTCAAATATTCCTAAAGGAATGGATGCAACGCACGCTAAGCGGAAAATTATTAAAATTATCGCCGGAGTGGTGATGAACGAGATTGAAGAGATGAATGGTCAAGTTTCGCCTAAAGCGCGTGCACAGAAACTTGATCGGGCGATTAGATTAGGATATTCCTATGGACTGACCTATCCCTTTATTGATGATCTTCTGGATGCGAAGATTTTATCTGAGAAAGAGGAGAAAGCATTTACTGAATGGATCCGTACCTCTCTAGTCACAGGGAAAGTACCTAAATTGGGTGAGTGGGCTGGTAAGAATAGAGAGCTAATCAGATATATTCATAGGGAGCTTAAGGATGCCTTTGAATATATGAAGAGCCAGCAGAAAGAGGAGACAAGACAATATTTTTTTGAGCAAGCCTTTGTTTTTTATCACTCTCAGGAAGTGGATCGTGCAAGGGACTTGTCTTATGGGCATTATACAAATGAAGAGCTGTATATTCCGGTTATTTTAAAGTCCTCGTCTTCACGATTGATTGTTCGTTCATTAATTAATGCTGATGAGAATAAGGAAATTGATAATCGAACATTTTATTATGGGATCTACAACCAGCTGGCAGATGATTTTGCGGATATGTTTGAAGATTTGAAGGATGAGGCGGTAACACCATATACCTATTATATGAAATATCATGATAAGCGCACAGATCTGATCAATCCTTTCGAACTATACTGGACGGTTATCTCTAATTTGATTCATCATGTTTATCATTCAGATAAAAAGTCCCGAGAGGTCATACTGGACCGGGCAATCAATGGATTGAAGAGATTTAAAGAACGGATGGGTGCGAGAAAATACGATGAAGTAATGGGCTTATTTGCTTCGGGAAATCCGGAATTTAATCGGTTGATTCAAAAAATGGTCCGAAAAGCAGATGATGTAGATTTCTTTGATAAACTGCTTCGAGATCATATGATAACCAATCTGAATAATGACGGAATCGAAAAGGAAGATTTTTTAAATACGATTGAAATCGTACGTGATCAAATTAATCGTATTTTATTTATTCCTAAAAACGAGAAGAATCCGTTAATGAAGGATACCATAATTGAAGCTGCTAATTATAGCTTAGAAGGGGATGGAAAACGGCTGCGGCCAATCATGACCTGGGTGATGGGGGTGAATGAATATGGAATAGATCAATCGGCAATGGAGCCGCTCCTAAAATCTTTGGAGTATATGCATACAGCTTCGTTAATATTCGATGATCTGCCCTCTCAGGACAATGCATCCATCCGCAGAGGACGTCCAACCCTTCATGAAGTATATAATATTGCCATTGCGGAATTAACAGGACTCTTTTTAACACAAAGGGCAACAAGGGAACAAGCATCGCTTGAACAATTTGATTCAAAAGCAGTGCTGAATATGATTCGTTATTCGTCCAAAATAACAGAGGATATGTGTAAGGGACAGGCGATGGATCTGAACTCTAAAGGAAAGCAATTAACTTTAGAACAATTAAATACCATGTGCTTTTATAAAACAGGGATTGGATTTGAGGCTGCTCTCATTATGCCAGCAATTCTCGCCAATGCAGGTAAACTAGAGATGGATGCACTGAGGAAATATGCTTACCATGCCGGGATTGCGTTCCAAATTAAGGATGATCTCCTGGATGTTGAAGGTGACCTGAATTTACTTGGAAAGCAAACGGGGAAAGATGCTGAAAACAACAATTCAACCTTTGTTACAGTTCTGGGTTTTGAAGGAGCCGAGAAAGCGATGTGGGAACATTACTGTCAAGCAATGGAAGCGTTGCAAGGTGGACCACGCAAGGTCGTTTTCTTAAAGCATTTAATGGATTATATTGTACACCGGGATCGCTAAGTGAGAACCTTCAAAGACTATAATTGCTGATTTTTAAACTTATTTAGACTAATTTAATATAAAGTTCAACTTATTTACTAGATAATATAGTACTATGGATTTACAACAAATAGTTGGGGTGGAAATAATTGACTCCATTTAAAGAACAATTATTAAACATAGAAGTTATCAGCGAAGATGGAATTAAAGAGATAAAGGAACAGCTAAACATCCAATATGAAACGTTAAGCTCCAAAGAAAAAGCGAGTATACTAGCAAAAACAATTCATCAAATAATAGACCAGTCCTTGCCAAACTTTTCGAAGGAAACGAAAAGAAGTATTCGTATGGAACTGATGAATAAGAAACTGTCTGCCAATTCACTGTCTATCTCGGCTAATGATATCATTGAATCTAGCATAGGGCTGGCTACACGGGAGGAAATAGAACAAGAACTGCCGCAATGGGTATATAAGAAAGCAGATACAGATATAAAAGTATCAGAATTTAACATAGCATCTCTTCTTAATAGCTACTCAAAAAGTGAAATTACATATCCTATTGCTAGTGATGAATACGAGCCGATATCCATCACTAGTACAAATAAAAGAGGAATGTGGCAAAAATATAGGTCACTTTTCCTTGGTGCAGCTGCAATCATATCCATAACGTTTGTCATGATCATTTTTCTGGAGCGTCCGGTCCAAGAGCCTGGTGATTATGCAAAAGGGCAAACAGCAGAGAATAAAGAAGCAGTAGCTAATCAAAGAATACATAATAACTTGCCTTCCTATCTGCAATATGAACAGGTTGATGATAAGGATTTAAGAGAATGGCTGAATGGAAGGAAATCAATTTTAGCAGAAGAACCCTACTATTCTTCCATTATAAATGCTGCGAGTGAATTTAATATTGACCCGCTATTATTATTTGCTATTACGGGTCAGGAACAAGGATTTGTATCAAAAGAACATGTGAATGCTGAAAAAATCGCAAATAATCCTTTTAATGTATTTCATAGTTGGGAGGATTTTAATACGAACATTTCGGAATCAAGTCGAATTGCTGCACGTACAATTGTAAATCTAAGCAAAGATCGTCCAAAGGAAGCAGACCCTTTTCAATGGATTAACCGAAAATATGCAGAGGATCCAAACTGGTGGATAGGTGTATCAACTATTTATAAGCAGCTTGAAGGGGTCGCTCAATAAGCTAAAGTCAGAAAGTAAAGAATCCTTTACTTTCTGACTTTAGCTTTTTTGCTTCTATTTCTGAGTGCCCTTTGTTTTTTAATAAACGATATAACTTAGAACATAAACAATTCATTTATTAGGCGTTTGTCTCAAACCTAATTCATCCAGTAAGCATAATTTGGTATATAAATAGAAAAGGAGGGGCTTTTATGCATGTTGAAGATGGAATGAATGATTTAAGAAGACCATTTGGATTCCGTCCAGGTTTTGGTTTTGGCAGACCTGGATTCGGCAGGCCTTTTGGTTTTGGATTCGGAAGACCTTTTGGTTTTGGATTTGGGAATCCTTTTTTGGGCGGGTTTGTAGGAGGACTTGCGGCAGGTGCATTGCTTAGTCCGTTTGGTTATCCTTACTATCCGCCATATTATCCATATTACCCTTATTATCCCTATTACTATTGATTGTTAACAGTATTTTTGAGTTCAGATATTTTTTTTGCGTTGTTTTTATCGACTTGAAATGTTAGAGGCTCTTATGCGTTTGCATAGAGCTTCTTTGTTTTTATTGTAAAAATTGAGGCTATTAAATGAATTGATCAACCATGTATAATTTGTATATGGAACATTTAGGGAAATATGAAAGGATAAGGTTAGATGGAGAATGAAGATTATATAAAAAGAATAGGAAAAGTTATTCAGTTTATTGAAGAAAATTGTTTTCGACCTATTAGCCTTGAAGAATTAGCCAGTATCTCTAGCTTTTCAAAATATCATTTCTCTCGAATATTTACTTCCATCGTGGGTCTTACTCCCATCGCATTTGTAAACCAAAAACGTCTACATAAGGCGGCGGTTTATTTGATAGAAACAAAAAAGACGATTCTCGAAATTGCTAGTCTTTGCGGTTTTGAATCTGTATCTAACTTTAACGCGATATTCAAAAGACATTTTAACAAAACGCCAAGCGAAGTAAGGAAGGAATTTAAAGAAAATAGCAATTTTCCGTTACAACTCAGCAAAATTCAGGAAGAGTTATCCAATCCTCTTATTTACTATAGAAGTAACAAAAATGATTTTCTAAGGAGGGTTTGGAAAATGAATATTTCTATTAAGGAGCTTCCTGAATACAAAGTTGCCTATATCAGACATATTGGAAGTTATTTGGACACGCATCATGCCTGGAGTAAATTAGGAAAGTGGGCAGAACAAAACAAGCTTTTTTCAACTGATCAGTATTTTATTGGTATTTCTTTAGATGACCCGACTATGACAGATGAATTTGCATGCCGCTATGATGCATGTGTAACGATTCCAATTGATTTCAATAAAAATGATCAGAGTGAGGTACTGTTTAAACAGCTGCCTGGCGGGCTTTATGCATTATATCCGTTCTACGATACGATAGATAAGTTTGCGATTACCTATCAAAGTTTATATGGACAATGGCTTCCGAATAGTGAATATGATGCGGATGATCGTCCTTGTTTAGAGTTTTGTATGAATAACCCAATGAATGACCCGGAAGGCAGATGCAAGGTAGACTTATACATTCCGATCAAAAAGAGAATTTGAATACTAAGAGGGATGAAAGTGGTGAGCAGCGTTGATGAGTATAGAAGCTATTTTCAATGAATTTCCTATATTGAAATCTGATCGTCTTATTATGAAAAAAATTGAAGAAAATGACCTCGAAGGTGTATTTGCTATTTACAATAATGAACGTGTATTCGAATATTGCGGGATTATTCCTAAGCATAATAAAGATACAGTGAGAAAAATGATAAGTCATTTTGAACGTGATTACATAAAGAGAACAAGAATTAAGTGGGGTATTTTTATAAATGATGAGCTGGCTGGAATTATCGAGGCTTTTGATTTTAATCAAAAAGTAAATATGTGTACAATCGGCTACTTTTTAGAAGAATCTTATTGGGGAAAGGGGATCGCAACGGAAGCCGTTAAAATTTTGTTAGCCTTTCTGTATAACGAGGGAAATGTGAATAGAGTACAGGCGGAGGTCATGCCGCAAAATGAGAGTTCAAAAAAGGTTTTGCTGAAAAATGGTTTCATGTACGAGGGTACTTTACGGCAAGCAACATTGTGGTCAGGGAAAGGAATCGTCGATTTAGAAATATACAGTATTCTAAGAGAACAATATATAAAGTAAGCACTTGACCATACAGAGAAGGAAGATAATAAAAAAATTCAAGATGCTGATACTTTCTCTGCAGGAATTGGCAGTAGCAAGATTCAAAAAACGGATGCCCCTATCCCTATAGATGATGGGTAGGGGCAAATAGTAAAACATTTAGCTAGTTAATAATTTCAGAAAAATTAAAAAATAACTTGAAATAAACTGGCTAGTCGGTTTATTATATTGATAATCAATTTATTCCAGTTTTTGTTTTTGGAGGGAATCGTTTGACGCCAATTGTATCTGAAGAATATAAGCAAAAGAAGAAAAGAGAAATTTTAGACAGTGCATTAGATTGTTTTGCACAAAAGGGATTTCAAGTGGCAACGATTGATGACATTGTTAAACGTTCAGGAATTAGTAAAGGAGCCATCTATAATTATTTTAAGAGTAAAGATGAAATTTATTTAGAATTAATGCGTGAGCAGACTGAAACGAGCAATGCGAAATTACTAGAAAAGCTAAGCAATCTTAGAACCGCCAGAGAAAAACTAATCTATCTTTTTGGGGTTTATATAGGAATGGATCCCTATAAAGAAGATAAAAGAAAAATTATTATCGTACATTTGGAATTTACATTAAATTCGTCTAGAAGTGAAGAAATTAATAAGATTCTCAAAGAGAGAGGGCGTAAATTCTTTATTCAAATGATTATAGAAATAATAGAAGAAGGTCAAAAGTTAGGCGAGTTTCGAAGAGATCTTGAACGTCAAGTGATCGCTAATATGTTTTGGACGTTAATGGACGGAGCTATGCTGCATACGATCATCAATAATGAATACCCTTATACTGAAGTGCTGGATAACTATCAAAAGATGATTCTTAACTATTTAGAATGCTGATCAATTACATAAAGCTAAATGTAAAACAGTTTATGTTCATTCGATTTACAACTGTTTACACTTTTCATATGACAAGATTTTGGGGTGAAATGTGATGGAAGGTAACATTAGAAAACTTGAAAAAGAGGAATTTCCAAGCTTTGTTGAAATTGTCGTAAATGCCTATCCAGGAACAACGAAAAATACTGCTGAATTTAAGCAAAAATATGTTGATAGTTTAGTATCCATACAAGAGAAAGTTGATACGGTTCATTTTTATGGATTGTTTCGCAAAGATCAACTAATTGGAGGCATGAGAATTCATCATTTTACGATGAATGTGTATGGCAAACTAATTGAAGCGGGCGGAGTAGGTCTTGTCGCGGTTGATTTGCTTCACAAAAAGGAAAAGGCTGCGAAAGATCTTATCGATTATTTCATTTCTTACTTTAAAGAAAAAGGAAATTCAATCGTCATGCTGTATCCTTTCAGACCTGATTTTTATAAGAATATGGGCTTTGGCTATGGGACAAAGATGAATCAATACCAAATTGAACCGGTTAGTTTTCCAAAGGCAGCAACAAAAGAAGGATTAATGTACTTAGACTCATCTCATCAAGAACTGATAAAAAGCTGTGCAAATCGATTTGCCCGTTCGACTCACGGCATGATTCTGAAGACGGATCATGACCTGGATATTTTGTTCAAAAACCCTGATCACAAACTAGTTGGATTTATGGAAAATGGAGAACTGCAAGGCTATATCGTCTTTACTTTTAAAAATGCAGATAACGAAAACTTTTTAATGAATAATTTGATTGTTAAAGAGTTCATTTATGAAACACCAAAGGCACTTACCCAGTTATGTCATTGTTTACACACACAGGCTGACCAAGTGAACCGAATCATTCTGAACACGCCAGATGATGATATTGAGTTTTTAATAAGTGAATCGAGAAATGGGAGCAATCACTTAATTCCTAGTGTTTATCATGAAACGAAGACATCAGGAATCGGTCTAATGTATAAAATAATTGACGTTCCTAAGTTTCTATTACATCTACCTGCTGAGCATTTCCCTGAAAAGGCTTATAAGCTTGGGTTAATTGTAAGAGATACATTCCATTCGGATGAATCGCAAAAGTGGATGCTTTCTTTTGAGAAAGGGAAGCTAACAGTAGATGAACATGTACTAAATAGTACAGATGTTGAACTAGAGCTTGATATTTCGGATTTATCTTCTATGGCTATGGGAGCAGTAAGTGCAGATAAATTGTATCAGTATGGGCGATTAAACATAAATAAACCGGAAGATTTAGCTGTAATCAAGCGATTATTCTCGTATTTACAAAAACCAACTTGTACGAAAGCATTTTAAGTTAATGACTATGACAGGGAGGATAAGCAATGATCGAAATAAAGAGATTAAAAGATTGTACGATTGAAGAAGGCGTAGAGGCATGGAATACAGGATTTGAGGGGTATTATTTCGATGCAACTACAACAGCAGATAAATTCATAACTAGATTAGTACAGGAGGGTTTATCACCCAATCTTTCCATTGTAGCATTCTTGGACAAAAAACCAATTGGTATTATAAAAAATGGAATTCGTGAGTTTAATGGACAGAAATTAGCTTGGAATGGAGGCACTGGCGTTGCCTTAGAACTAAGGAAAAAAGGGATAGGGAAGATGTTAATGGAAGAAACCTTGTCCATCCTTAATAAGGAACAGGTAGATTATGCTTCATTAGAGGCAATAAGTGATAATTCCAAAGCCATTTCATTATATGAAAAGATGGGGTATGAAATAGTTGATCACTTAGAATATTTGGGATTAAATGGGCAATTGGATCGTAGTTATTCTGCGATTCCATTAGTTAAATACAGAGTAGATAGAGCCGTTCCGCAGCAAATAGGATTGATTCCATTCTATAAAGGGATGAATCCTTGGCAGACACAGTGGCAAAGTGCAAAGGATGGAGAGGCAATAATTGTAAAAGACTTGGATGGAAATCAAAAAGGGTATGCTTATTTTCGAAGATCATTTAATAATGAGGGAAAGCATCTAAATACAGTTTTATATCAATGTGAAGTGGAACCAGAACTAGAACGAAAGGATGCTGAGCAATTAACGAGATACTTAATTAATGAGGTGTTTCGATCGTTTACTGACGATATTAATCGTGTCATCCCAAATTTACCGATTGCTCAAAGTGCATTAACCCATTCTGTTTTAAAAGAAATTGGATTTAAATCAATGACTGAGCAAGTTTATATGATAAGAAAAATGTAAAGGATTAAAACCTTATTCATTACAAGGGCAGTTGTGTAAGAGGGGGAAAGAATCCGATTCGTCTTATAGAATTAGAATGCTGGCTGATAAATAAATTTATGCGTAAAATAACTGAACCGATTTTCATAGGATATTCTTTTAAATGCGAATAGGAATGAATCTAACTACTTGTGCAGATACTATTGTTGATTCGTAATAAAAGGAGAGATACATATGCCAAAAGCAAAGCAGTATGTAGACCAAGGAATATCAACGGTTCAAGAAACGGTTCAGACATTGGAGCAAGCACTTAGTAATGCAGAAAAGCAAGAAAACAAAAGCAAGATTCAAGAAGCAATTAATTCCCTAAATTCTGCACAGCAGCAATTATCTGGTTATCAAGATTAACTCTAAATAGCCATACTATGTGTTTTTTAGAAATGAATATTGTTACCACTAATTGTTCAATATTATCCAGCATTTAGACCGCTAAGCTGAATTCAAATAATTCACTCATTATATTGTTGCGTTAGTATTCATTTAGTGGTACTATTTAATTTGTAATTTGATATTGGTCACATGTTACTGATACGATCAGGCATGGTGGTAAATTTGGAGGAGCTATATGCTTTTTCATTTACCTCCATGCCTTTTTTTGTTATGTCAGCTCAATTAACCTGAATACTAAACTTTTTTTAACGATAAGAATGTTATAACTTTGGAGTTAGAGAATTGTCTAGCGCAAGCGTCCTATCGCCTATCAAACTTGAGGCCCCCTCCGCAACGATTGCGTCAACATCGGTTTGCTCTCGCTCACCGTGTTTCCTATAGCTCAGGCGGAGACCTTCTGCGTTTGTACGGCGATGACCAAGGCGCTTCCGCTTTTCGATATGTCTAGCTCCAGCGCCTATCGCCTATCAAACTTCAGGTCCGCTCCCTACGATAAGTCAACATCGAATCGCTCTCGCTCTTCGTGTTTCCTTTATCGAAAGAACCGGTCCTTCCAGTTTGTACGGCGATGACCAAGGCGCTTCCGCTTTTCTTACTATTAGTTAGATATATAAAGGAGATAATAAATATGCTATCAAGATTATTCAATAAACGTAAATTACAAATACTCGCACCTGTTAAAGGGGACATGCTTTCACTAGAACAGGTTCCAGATCCAGTGTTTAGTGAAAAAATGATGGGTGATGGGGTTGCAATCATGCCAGAAGATGGAGGGATCCATTCTCCAATCGAAGGAAAGGTCATCCTTATAGCGGATACAAAGCATGCAATCGGTATCCGGGCAAATGATGGGACAGAGATTCTTATTCACGTTGGTTTGGAAACGGTATCATTACAGGGGAAAGGTTTTGAAACGCTAGTTAAAATGGGAGACTCCGTTTCAATTGGCCAGCCTCTAATTGAAGTTGATTGGAACTTTATTAAAGAAAATGCCGCCAGCATTATAACACCCATCATCATTACAAATAGTGCAGAGAAACAAATTGAGCATCAGCCTATTCAAACATGCATCCCTGGTAAGACTGTTTTAATGACAGTTACTCCTAAGTAATAGGTTTTCCATTTTAAGTTTAGAGGGGGGGATTCAAGATTAAAATTAAAAAGGTTCTTAATAATAATGCGGTTCTCGTACTTGATGACGGGAAGGAAAAAGTAGCAGTTGGAGCTGGGATTGCTTTTAATAAGAAACGAAATGATATTGTTAATGTAAATAAAATAGAAAAGTTATTTGTCATGCGAGAAAATGACAAGCTCGAACAATTGTTAATCCGAATTCCTGAAGAACATTTTACGATATCAGAAGAAATTATTACGTATGCTGAAAGACATATGGGTACCAAATTAAATGAGCATATTCATATAGTTCTAACAGATCATCTTTCATTTGCTATTGAAAGGGCACTAGATGGCATTGAAATAAATAACAAGCTATTGCATGAAATAAAGATACTATATCAAAAAGAATTCGAAATTGGTCTTTGGGCATTAAAACATATAAAGGAAGTTTGTCAGGTAGACATGCCTATTGATGAGGCTGCTTTCATCGCTCTTCATTTGCATACGATGAAACCGCATGGAGGTGATCTGCATCAGACGGTTCGGCAAACTGCAATTATAAGAGACATGGTTCAATCGATAAAGAATCATTTATCCATCGCTGTAGAGGAAGACGATATTTCTTATCACCGCCTTATTACACATCTACGGTTTACATTAACCAGGCTGAGTCAATATGCACCTCATTCGATGGATGAAGAAATGATTGTCATGATTCAAAAGAAGTTTCCAGTTTCATATAATTGCGCAAAGGAAATTGCAAAAGATTTACTAAAGTTACATGGCATTAACCTTCCTGAACAAGAGCTAGGATATATCACACTTCATATTGAACGGTTGAGGAAGCGATAAAGTCAGCATAGAAAGCAATTATATATTTTTCATTAAACTAAAAAAGAATAGGAGTTGATTCTATATGAAGAAATATCTGCAAAGGCTTGGCGGTTCATTAATGCTTCCAGTTGCAGTTTTGCCAGCAGCTGCCATCTTGATGGGAATAGGCTATTATATTGACCCAACTGGCTGGGGTTCAGGAAATGTATTGGCAGCTTTTTTAATAAAAGCAGGCGGTGCCATTCTTGATAATATTCCGATTTTATTTGCAGTTGGTGCAGCCTTAGGATTGGCTAAGGAAAAGGATGGATCTGCTGGATTAAGCGGTTTGGTCGCCTTTTTAGTTGTGACGACGATGCTATCAACGAATACAGTTGCCTTATTAACAGGTTCAGAAGTTGAGAGTGTAGATCCGGCTTTTGGAAAAATAAATAATGCGTTTATTGGGATTTTGTCAGGTATGATTGCAGCAGCGATGTATAATCGTTTTAGTCATGTGAAGCTGCCAGACTTTTTAGCTTTCTTTAGTGGAAAACGTCTCGTGCCAATTATGTCCTCCGTGTCAATGTTAGTCATTTCTGCATTATTATTTTTTATTTGGCCGATTGTTTACGGCGGATTAGTTTCATTTGGTGAAGGGATCAGCGGCTTAGGTGCTGCAGGTGCTGGGCTTTATGGATTCTTTAATCGTTTATTAATCCCAACAGGCTTGCACCATGCTTTAAATGCAGTATTTTGGTTCGATACTGTTGGAATTAATGATATTGGAAACTTCTGGAGCAGTTCTGGTGAAAAAGGGATTACGGGCATGTATCAGGCTGGATTCTTCCCAATTATGATGTTCGGATTACCAGCTGCGGCATTAGCGATGTACCATACGGCTAAAACAAAGAGGAAAAAACAGGCTGCTTCTTTAATGCTTGCAGCGGGATTTGCTGCCTTTTTTACAGGGGTAACAGAGCCTCTTGAATTTTCATTCATGTTCCTAGCACCTGCCCTTTATGTTGTCCATGCATTGTTAACAGGACTTTCATTGTTTATTGCTGCTTTATTCCATTGGACAGCAGGATTTGGATTTAGTGCGGGACTTCTTGATTTCTTGTTAAGTTTGCGTATTCCAATTGCAAATATGCCTTTAATGCTGCTCCTTCAAGGGTTGGTATTTGCTGTTATTTACTATGTGTTATTCCGTTTCTTAATTACAAAATTCAATCTGAAAACTCCAGGCAGAGAAGATGAAACAGAAGAGGAAACAAAAGAAGAAATTGAGAATCCTTCGGAGAATAAATTCAGTGCAATGGCAACAAAAATATATGATGGCTTAGGTGGAGACGATAACGTCGTTTCAGTCGATAATTGTGCAACACGCTTACGCGTAGAGGTGAAAAATATGGACAAAGTGGACCAAAATAAAATTAAATCCACAGGTGTCCATGGGATTAAAGTGATAGGATCAGAAAGCATTCAAGTCATCGTAGGTACAAATGTTCAATTTGTTGCTGACGAAGTAAATAAAATCCGTAAAAATAGATAAACAACCATACAAGGATAAAAGTCTATAACCTATAAAAACTGTTTAATTAGGATGAAATCTATATTAAACAGTTTTTATATGGACTTTGTTATCCTCACGATAGATAAAATATTTGGGGGCTATATCAATGGAAAGATCATTTAAAATTACTGCATCTGAGGGAATTCATGCTAGACCTGCTACATTATTAGTATCCTCGGCAACACCTTATAAAGCTGATGTTCAATTAACCTATAACAACAAGTCGGTTAATTTGAAATCTATTATGGGCGTGATGGCTCAAGGGATACCAGCTGGAGCAATTGTTACGATTTCTGCAGAAGGTCCAGATGAAGCTGAATTACTTAATAAAGTGGAAGAAGTCATGGTAACGCAAGGGCTTGGCGAAAAATGTTAGAGATTAACGGAGTAGCTGCCTCAAATGGGATTGCCCTGGCAAATGCATATTGTCTAGTAGAACCCGAGTTGTCCTTTGAAAAATATGAAATAACAAATATAGAAGCTGAATTGGACCGATTAAAATCAGCAATTAGTAGAACTAAGCTTGAACTAGAGGAAATTCGTGATTCTGCCATGCTTAAGTTTGGAGAAGAAAGAGCAGCTATTTTTTCTGCTCATTTATTAATACTTGAGGATCCAGAAATTATTTCAGCGCTGGAAGCAAAAATAAATGAAAAGGTTAACGCGGAATTTGCGCTTGATGAGATAGCTAGCATGTATGCCCAATTGTTTGAATCGATGGAAAATGAGTATATGAAGGAGCGGGCTGCTGATATTCGAGATGTGTCCAAGCGGTTATTAGCACATTTATTACAAATAGAGTTACCAGATTATAGCCGTATATCTTCGGAAGTCATTATTGTTGCTGAGGATTTAACTCCCTCTATTACCGCGCAGTTAGATAAACAATATGTGAAGGGTTTTGTTACTGATATTGGTGGGAAAACCTCACACTCAGCCATTCTTGCAAGAGCAATGGAAATTCCTGCAATTGTTGGTACAAAGACAGCAACGAAGACCATAAGTCATGGTTCTCCAATGATAATTGATGGATTGAATGGAAAAGTGGTCGTACATCCAACAGAAGAAATACACGAATCTTATCGTTTATTAGAAAGAAAGCAAAGAGAAGAAAATGAGTTACTAAAAAAATACATAGAACTTCCAAGTATGAGTGCTGATGGTCATTCTGTTGAAATTGCTGGTAATATTGGGAAACCAGAAGATGTCGATGCTGTTTTGAAAAATGGCGGAGAGGGTATTGGGCTGTTCCGTACTGAGTTTTTGTATATGGATCGCGATGAATTACCGTCAGAAGAGGAGCAATTTAATGCCTATAAAACAGTATTAACAAAGATGGCGGGAAGACCAACAGTTGTTCGTACATTAGATATTGGCGGTGACAAGGAGCTTCCATATTTAAAGCTTCCTGCTGAAATGAATCCTTTTCTAGGCTATCGCGCTATTCGATTATGTTTAGAACAAACAGAAATTTTCCGCACTCAATTGCGTGCACTTTTACGAGCAAGTGTGTATGGAAACTTAAAAATTATGTTTCCGATGATTGCAACTTTAGATGAATTTAGAGCAGCAAAGGCTTTATTGCTGGAAGAAAAGCACAAGCTAGCGGATGAAGAGATAGCAGTTTCTGAACAAATTGAAATAGGGATGATGGTTGAAATCCCATCAGCAGCAGTGATTGCTGATTTATTTGCGCAAGAAGCAGATTTCCTATCTATTGGGACGAATGATTTAATTCAATATACATTAGCAGCAGACCGAATGAATGAAAGAGTTTCTTATTTGTATCAACCATATCATCCTGCGGTGTTAAGACTGATAAAAATGGTCATCGATGCTGCCCATAATAATGGCAAATGGGTAGGAATGTGCGGAGAAATGGCTGGGGATGAAATAGCTGTTCCCATTCTATTAGGACTAGGATTAGATGAATTTTCAATGAGCAGTTCATCAATTTTAAAAACACGAGGCTTACTATCCAAACTATCAAAGGAAAAACTAGCTGAACAAGTGAAACAGATATTACTGTTAAAAACTTCTTCAGAAGTAGAGCAATATGTAAAAGAGGTTCTTAATTAAAAGACTAGATAGTGCTTTTTATAAATAGTTCGAAATTTTCCCATCTTAAGAGAGGCTATCGTGGTTGATGATCCATCACGGTAGCTTCTTTAATAAAGGAGAATTGTTCGTTTGATAATACTAAATGTGCTCGTCTTAAGAATATGAGGTGATTAATAATGATTCTAGAAGCCTGTGTGGAGAACTTTAATAATGTTCCTGAAGTAATAAAAAGGGGGGCCCATCGAATTGAACTCTGTGACAACCTTTCAGTTGGGGGTACTACTGTCAGTCATGGAGTAGCTGTCAGAACTATTCAATACTGCAAAAGCAATCATGTTAAGGTTATGGCGATGATTAGACCGAGAGGCGGAGACTTTATATACTCTTCAGAAGAAATCGCGATTATGCAAAATGATATTGATCATTTAAAAGGACTAGGTGTCGATGGTGTCGTGTTCGGATGTTTGACTGACACAGACTGGATTGATGAGCTTGCAATATCCACACTATTAGACTGTTCGAAGGGGTTGGAAGTAGCCTTTCACATGGCTTTTGATCAAATTAACACCAACTACCAATTGAAAGCGATTGACTGGTTAGCAAGCCAAGGGGTAAATCGAATCTTAACTCATGGAGGACCAAGCTCTACACCAATCAATAATAACTTTAATCGGTTAAAAGAGTATTTGGACTATGCCTCAGATAGAATAACGATCATGCCTGGCGGGGGAATAACGAACCAAAACCTGGATTATATTAAAAGTAACTTAAAGATAAATGAAGTGCACGGAACAAGAATTGTTGGATAAGTATCACAGACCATTTAATTAAGAAAAACATTCTGTGTTCATTACTTATAGTAAGGATGAGAAAATATGGACAGCCATGAACGGAATAGACTTATTCTGAAAAATATTGAGATTTATACAGAAGCAGGAGTCATCAATAATGGATTTATTAAAATAGATACTGGGAAGATCACAGAAATAGGCTGCATGTCGGAATTGACTGAGATAGAAGACTATCATGAAATTGCGATGCTTGATCCTTATACTGTTATTCCAGGTCTAATTGATGTTCATATCCATGGTGTAGACGGTTCGGATGTTATGGATGGTACAAAAGAAGCTCTAGATAGAATGGCAGCTGCACTTCCAAAAGAAGGAACAACAAGCTTCCTTGCAACAACGATGACGCAATCAGAGGAAGCCATTCAACATGCACTAATCAATGTGGCGGAATACATGGATACCGAGTTATTTGCTAATAAGGCAGAAATTTTGGGTATTCATCTAGAGGGTCCATTTGTAAATAAAAAGATGGCAGGGGCGCAGCCGATTCAATATATTATCAAGCCAAATGTAGATTTATTCAAAAAATGGCAGGAGCTATCCAAGGGGAACATAAAGCTTGTTACACTTGCTCCTGAAGTCGATGGCTGTCTTGAACTTATTCATTATTTAAGAGATACAGAGGTAATCGCCTCGATTGGTCATTCACTTTCGACTTATGAAGAAACAATGGAGGCGATTAATGCTGGAGTCACGCATGCTACCCATCTGTTCAATCAAATGAGTGGCCTTCATCATCGAGAGCCGGGCGTAGTAGGAGCTGTTTTTCTTCAGGATGAATTAAAAGCAGAGCTTATAGCAGATGGCATACATAGTAAACCTGAAATAATAAAATTGGCATATAAAATAATTGGTCATGATCGGCTGATTTTAATTACTGACTCAATGAGAGCAAAATGCTTGAAAAACGGCACGTATGATTTAGGTGGACAAGATGTAACTGTTCAAAATGGGAAGGCAGTTTTAAGTGATGGGACGTTAGCAGGCAGTATTTTGAAAATGAGTGGAGCATTGAAAAATATGATTTCTTATACAGGGTGCACACTTTCAGATGTTATTCAAATGGGATCGGCAAATCCAGCCAAGCAACTAAATATTTATGATAGAAAAGGCAGTATTGCTGTTGGAAAGGATGCAGATTTAGTCATTTTGGATAAAAATTACGAAGTGAAGATGACATTGTGCAAGGGTTTAATTGCCTATGATAAGGAAGGATTACATACGAATGAAAATCATTAAAGTGAAAGATTACGAAGAATTAAGCAAACACGCTGCTTCCTATTTAATTGAAAAGGTCCGAAAAACACCGAATATGGTACTTGGCCTTGCAACTGGAGGGACATCTGAAGGAATGTACCAAAATATGATAAACGATTACAAGGAGAATCAGACTTCTTACAAAGGGATAACTACCTTCAATTTAGATGAGTACATTGGACTTGACGGCGATAATGAAAATAGTTATCGATTCTTTATGGATACTCATTTATTTAATTATCTTGATATCGATAAATCAAAAACCCATGTTCCTCGTGGCGATGGGAAGGATACTTTGAAAGAATGTGATACATATGAATTATTAATAAAAGAGCACGGAGGAATTGATCTTCAGTTACTTGGCATAGGCGGGAATGGTCATATTGGCTTTAATGAACCAGGCTCGTCATTTCAATCAAGAACCCGAATTATTGAACTGGCTGATTCGACACGGCAAGCCAATGCTCGCTTTTTTGAACGGCTTGAGGATGTACCTGCACTTGCCATTACGATGGGAATTGCGACAATTATGGAAAGTAAAGAAATAGTGCTGCTTGCATCAGGAGAAGGGAAAAGAGAGGCGATAAAAAGGTTACTGCATGGAGAGGTAAGTGAAGATTTTCCTGCTTCGATATTAAACAAGCATTCACATGTGACTATTATTGCTGATGAAGCAGCGCTAACTGGCTTAAACTAGGAAGTATATTATCTGGAATAGAATAAAGAAATAACAAAACGTCCCTATTCTTATATAAAAAGAGGAATAGGGACGTTTATTTGTAAGTTAAAATTCAACTCGTATAGTTTCACCGTCATTAATCTTTTCATCCTTTTCGCTGAAAACATCACTTGTCATTATCTCAATGGAATTAACAGTTGATTCTTCAATAATGAAGCCAAGATTGCCCTTCTTCATTCCGTTTGGCGCAATTTCCCCATTTAGATCTTCTAAGTAAATATCATCTTCAAATGTTACCTTTTCGCCAGGGCTTGTATTTACTATGGCAATTGGTGCAAATTTAAGCGGCTGATTAGATGTGTTTTTTATTTCTACAAAGAACTTTACAAAGTCAAATTCTTGATCATGTGTATAGGAATGATAGAAATCAATTAAGCTATAATCAGGTTTAAAGTGGAGAATCTTTGCCTCTTTGATTGCTAATTCAATTGAACCGATTTTAAATGTACGACTGTCATGCTCTGCTGCCTTAACCTTCAGCTCGCCGCGATTATCGCGGGAAAATTGCCCGACCTCTTGAAGCAGCCTGTCATCTGATACTTGTGGGTTAAGAACGTAATCAGAATAGTAACTTGGAATTGTATTGTTTGCACTCGTTTTTGCTGCAACAGACTTTTCATCGTTAATGGAACAGCCGGTTAATGTCATTAATAGTAGAGACAGATATATGATTTGTTTCATGGCAGTACCTCCTTCCATTTTTACAAAGAGTTCCCGTTGGTATAAGCATTCAACGGGAACTTGTTCTGACCAAACTTATTTATCATTTATTTCAACTTTTGCTTGAAGTAAATCAAAGATAATTTTTGCATGATCCGTATTGTCTAGCTGACCTGCAAACTTATTACTTGCTGGTCCAAATGCATAAACGGGTACATCTTCACCTGTATGTCCGCCAGTTGTCCAACCAGTATAGGAACGCTTATTAAAGATGTTTTCAATTGCATTATCGATTTCCGTGAAATCATTCTTTTTAGCAGCATCTTTAACAGATTGAATTTCTTCAGCTTTTAATTTTAAATCGATATACTTATTTAATGTTTCCTCAACATTCGCACCTTTGGCAATCAGTTCTGCCATATAATCAGGTGTACGTTTTGCTGCTTTAATTGGCTCAGGGAACCAGTTATAGATTCCATCTGCCCCAATTGAAAATCCGCCAGTTGAATGATCAGCCGTTGCAACAACTAGTGTATTTTTGTCCTTTTTGGCAAATTCAATAGCAGCCTGGAATGCTTTTTCGAAGTCCTCCATTTCGCTCATCGCACCTACGATATCATTGTCATGGCCAGCCCAATCAATTTGGCTTCCTTCAATCATAAGGAAAAATCCATCTTTATCTTGCTTTAATCGGTCGATCGCTGATTTTGTCATTTCCTCTAATGAGGGTACATCTTTATCACGGTCAATCATCTTTGGCATGCCTGCAGGGGCGAATAAACCAATAACCTGTTCGTCCTTGGACTTCAATAATTCATCGCGATTCGTTACATAGCGAAAGTCATCCTTTTGAAATTCTTTTACAAGATTGCGATCTTTTCGCACAAAAAGATCTGTCCCTCCTCCTAAAAGAACGTCAATTTTATGTTTCCCGTTAATAAGCTCGTCATAATAATCATCAGCAATAGCATTCATATTTTTACGGCTGACATCATGTGAACCGAATGATGCAGGGGTAGCATGGGTGATTTCTGAAGTTGCAACAAGTCCTGTTGCTTTTCCTTTTTCTTTCGCTGCCTCTAAAACTGTTTTCACTTCTGTTCCATCATTATCCACTGCAATCCCATTATTATATGTTTTAATTCCAGCTGCCATAGCGGTTGCAGCCGAAGCGGAATCTGTAATGTTTTGAGCTGGATCCTCCGGATAAGTCATTTGCTGGCCGACTAGATAAGGGTCAAATGCTGTTTCCTCAGCAAATTTTGTTTTAGGATCATTTATTAAGGAGCGGTAAGCAGAAGTATAGGATACGCCCATTCCATCTCCAATTAGGAAAATAACATTTTTGGCTTTCCCGTTGCTTTGGTTATTTTCCTTAGCTTCGACGGTAGAATATGAACCAGAAAAATTTAAGCCTGCAAGTGCAACAGAAGATACAACTGCAAAAGGTACTAGTTTTCTAGTGAATTTTTTAATAGACATTTTTTCCCCTCCCGATTTTGATTACGAGATTAGTATATATTTGAAATATTAAGGAGAAGTGAAGGGAAGGTATGAGTATTGTAAAGATTAGTTGTGGGAAGGGTGAATCTTAAGAAACTATTGATTTGGTATTCCTTTATTAAGAAATGCAAGCGTTTTAGTTTGGTAACAGTGGAACAGTTATCTAATAAAAATTCGATGGAAACATACTTAGATACAAAGAAAAGGGTCCTTCATCGGTGTTATGAAGGACCCGATAAGCTCAGAAAATGGGGAAATGGTCGTTCATCCGGGTTATAAGGCCCCAACAAGCCCAGAAAATGAGGAAACGGTCACTCATCGGGGTTATGAAGGCCCTGATAAGCTCAGAAAATGAGAAAACGGTCGTTCATCGGCGTTATGAAGACCCCAACAAGCTCAGAAAATAAGAAAACGGTCGTTCATCGGGGGAATGAAGACCCCAACAAGCTCAGAAGATAAGAAGAACGGTCGTTCATAGGTGAAATGAAGGCCTCAACAAGCCCAGAAAATGAGGAAACGGTCGTTCATCAGGGGGATGAAGACCCTGACAAGCTCTGAAAATGAGGAAACGGTCGTTCATAAGGGAGATGAAGACCCCGATATGCTCGAAAAATGAGAAAACGGTCGTTCATCGGGGGAATGAAAGCCCAAATAAGCCCAGAAAATGAGGAAACGGTCGTTCATCGGGGGATGAAGAGATAAAGTCCATATAATTGTGTAAAAAGAAAGAGTCATTTTATTCACTCTTGGCAACACTGTTTTCAGCGACGAT
>NZ_LMBX01000021.1 GCF_001439605.1 Cytobacillus praedii | reverse complement strand
AGTAGTTGTTATTTATGCATACGGTTAAGTGTTTTAAAAGTTACATTTATGAGGATTTTAATGTAACACAAGAGTAAAGGAATTTCCTAAGGAGGGATAAGAGATGGATTTGAAAGATACGAAAATATTTATTCCTGAAATACCAAAAGAGTGGGAACAGCGAACACGTTCTGGTCACACAAATATTTGGAATGATGATTTTTATAATAACGGCTTACCAAAAGTAGAACTTGAACCGCCACAGCGCGGCTTGTATGCCGAACGCTTTGAGGATGGTTGGTATTGGGTCTGTGGATGTAGCAAGTGCTTAGGGAATGGTGAAAAATATTCCTATATTGTCTGTCATGAGCATAACCGATGCATTACATGTGACACCCACAGGAACGACATTAAAGATTCAGTATGGGGACATCCTGATGGATTCCAATGTAAGCCATGTCGTGAACAAGAACGCAAAGAACGCAAAGAAGAAGCCTTGCGATTAGCAAAGGAAAACGATCATAACGAATGGGATTGTTACCGTGAAGATAAAATTATATGTCCTGTTTGTGCTTCGGAATGTTCGAGTGACGATATGCACGAAGATGGAGAACACGAAATGACTTGTTATGTCTGTGATGCGGAATTTATTGTTGAAATCGAGTACGAGATAAAATACACATCTAGTCTTAAAAAAGTTACTGCATAACATAATAAGCAATCTAGTAAATCGAGGAGGAAATGACGATGAAAAATAAACAAGTAATATTTTCGGAAGATGGGGATATAGCATATGGAAAAGCAAGTGTCTTTAATAATGCAGATGAATTTATTGTTGCTATAAATAAGCAGTACCACGAGGAAGTTTGCTGGGTAGATAATATTAGAATTGAACCTTGTATCAGCACATTAGAAGGAATTGGAGCTGAAATGATAATTCCTTTATCAAGTACGGACGTTGTTATAGAAAATTACTTTGTTGCAGATGTTAGCGAAATTGGGGTGGGTGGAGCTGACAAAGCTTAATTAATACTTTAAGCAGGGAGTTTCCCTGTCGAAAAATATGACACAAGGGAAGGAGTGCTTTTTATGACAATGGAGGTTTATTTAAAACTAAGGGATAGCGGTAAGGGCCTAGAAGATATTCGAATAGAAAAATGTATAAGTGAAGCGACAGCTTGGACTTTTGAATTGGGCTATCAATGCTATCTAAAAAATATTGCATTAGATGATGCTGCTTTGATTATTAAATCTTGGCAATGAATCCTTGACAAAGAATGCGAAGGAGTGGTTATGTGAGTGGAAAAATAACAAAACTTTATAATAGAGCTGGTCTTTGGGAAACTAGAGCACAGCAAGCCTCTCTAAAAGGTGATTATGACAGGGCAGGCAGACTTAGAACAAAAGCCATGCAATTAGCATCAGAAGCTAAAATGATTGAAGAAAAAAAGATTAGTCCCACTAAGTAGTGTCGCATTCCGAAGAAAATATGCAATAAAAGGTATTCGGAGATAGAGGTTCTCTAGTCGCTTATGAAAAAGGCTATCAAGAGGGTATAAAATAAAAACCCCCATAGGTAGCACTGTCTGGCGAGACCGTACCTATGGGATTCATTAGGTCGAGTATACCAACCATATATTAGTATACCCTTTTTTACAAAAATTTTATAGATCTAATTCCGCAATAAAACAGCAAATTTTCAGTGAACTATACGATGAAAATATTAAACTCGCTGATAGGAGTGTTTACTAATGAAAATGGAACTTTCACTTTCAGATGTTGATATTAAAAGGCTTGAAAAAGTTTTGGAAGTCAAAAAGTCACTTCAACCAGAAACAAATTGGAATTTGAATACTCTGATGACTGTTGCAATTATTAATTCCTTAGATAATTGGGAGAAAAGATATAATTTGGAATCAGAATGATAGATCAGTTGATTAAAAGAAAGGTGGAAAAATAATGGATTTATTTAGAGCTAAATTAAAAACTGCTGACAAAACACCTGAACAAATTCTCGCCAATTATGAAGGTCCGGGTCAAGTTGGACCTAAGCCTGATGATAAAGAAGTACAAGCATGGATTAATGTTTTTAATGACCTTGATGGTATAGAAGTACTGGTATTAAAAAGTTTCACAGGTGAAGATTGGGCGCTTGCTTCTTGGAAACAGGATGATGATGAGAAAGTTATGGAGTTTGTCTATTTAGCCGAACAAGATCCTTATTTTGGGACTTATGTAGATGAACGCGAGGAATTTATAAATGATTGGAAATCTGAAGAATACGAGCCGTCTGGGTCACTTGTTTTTTCATCTGCTGATGTTGAAATAATTGAAAAGCTGAAGAAGGAAAAAACTGCTCACTAGTTTGATTAGGAGGGAAAGAGGATGAAAATGTTAATTCCTGTTGGAAACGGAATTTTTGCTCATCAAGAAGCCGTTAAGGTACATCTAATTCTAGAGCATAACGGCTTAAGGATGGCCCTACACAGGCCGCATAAAGAGCATCGAAATGTAAATACACTTTGGATAGTTTCTGACTTGGAATCTGGTTTGCATTTATGCAGTGGATTGAATAGGAGATATGTAATCAAAAAGGCTGAAAAGTTGGTAGATAAATATTTGGATAAAATTATAGAAAAAAAGAAAAAGCATTTTGAAAGCACGTTATTCATTTAGAGAAACAAAAGGTAGGTTTTGTTCATTTGAAAGATGAAGCGAAAGATGGGTGGTTGGTTTAATGGAATGTAATAATACTCATTGCATGTGGAATGCATTTGGACATTGTTGTCCAGAGGATGCGGAAGCATTAGAAAATGCAAGGCCAAATAAGTTAGATTGTCCATCTTCTTTAAGAAAAGATTTTGAAGAGCAGCTTAGTATGATAGCGAGTGAGTGTAGAGAGCTAATTTTTCAAAGGAATATGAAAGAGTTGATTGAGATAAAAAAGTTTATTCAATCACAAAGAAACTAATGCACATCACAATTATTTAAGGAAACAAAAGATAGAACGTGTTGCCGAGCAAAGACCTGGATCTTGTGTGTGTAGTCAGTAGTGGAGGATTGGTCTTGCTCGGTATAAATACAATACCCAGATATTAAACAAAGTATGCGAGGGGATTACATGGGGAAACCAAAGAATCGTCAAAAAGGAGATAGTTATAGACCTACTATTGAAGTTTTGAAAGCCAAAAACGGTGTACCAACAAGCATCAGATTTAATGGTCAAAGTTATGCACTGGTTCACCAAGATTATATAAACGGTCGAAAAAATCAGGCATAAAAAAAGGATGCTCGGCTGTTTTATCCAAGCATCCTCTGATCTCCAGATTGTTCAAGATATTTAAATCCTAATTGGATTAATTCAGCAATAGCAGCTGATCGATTGTTCTTACGATTCTCAAAACGATAATCGTCAATTGCTTCCAATAGTGAAGTATCAAATGAAACTGTTGTTGAAGGTTTTGAACTATCTTTTCTAATGTGTGCCATGTGTTACACTCCTTATTTTTTGAATTAACGTAATACGAAAATACGATGTTACGAGAGGTGAGTAATTATTTATTGTCGTTCTCCTTGCTTTCTGCTTGAATATGCTGCTCAAGCAAATATTCAATTTCCTTAGCAACAGATCGTTTGTTTTCAGAAGCACGCTTTTCAATCTGTTTAAAAAGTTCTCCATCCATTCTCAATGTAAATCTTTTTTGTTCAGTCATAATTCCAATTTTCTCCTTTTTGTGGTGTCTTTTAGCACCATTATAGAACATTGAAAATGACTTGTAAAGACATAAGATGAACATTGACGTCAAATGGATGTTTAGGTATAATTATCCTATGGGGGTGACGTCACAATTATGACAATGGCAGACAAAAAAATTCCGTTTACCTTAAGAATGAAAAAAGAGCTTAGTGATAAATTGGAAAAGGAGGCTGATAGCTTAGGGATCTCCAAGTCAGCTTACATCAATATGATTCTGCATAAAGCTATCAAACAGAAAATCTCTTAAATGCGCGACTTTCAGTTTTGGTGCGTATTATTACTTGAAAGGAGGGGTTAGGTGCGCAAGTTTGAGTGGTAGTTCGTCATAAGTATTAGGGTCATTATTGGCTTGCGAAAATACTGATAGGGGGAAACTGAATGAATCAATTGGTTTTTATTGAGAAGGGACAAGCTGTTACAGATAGTTTAACTGTCGCGGAGGTATTTGGGAAGAATCACAAAAATGTTCTTAGGGATATAAAGAGTCAATGGTTGAAGCTAGAAGAAGCTGGAGAATTAGTATTTATTCAGCTCAACATTGAGCCGGTTGAATATAAGGATGAAAAGAACAGAATTCAACCCAAAATTAATCTTACCGAAGATGCTTTCACACTAATTGCTATGTCTTATACAACTCCTGAAGCAATGAAATTCAAAGTAAAATTCATTCAAGAGTTTAAGAGAATAAAGGAGCAGTTGCAGAGGCAATTTGCAGTACCTACCACATTCGCTGAAGCATTAAGACTTGCTGCTGATCTCCAAGAAGAAAATGAGCGTAACAAGCCAAAAGTAGAAGCTCATGACAAATTTATTAGTGGAGAGAATTATCAGAAGGTTGGACAGGTTGCGAAGGTTTTGGGGATTGGTCGGAACAAACTTTTTGCTTTCTTAAGAGAAAACAAAATTTTTATGGGTGATAACACTCCTTATCAGCAGTTCATTGACCGTGGATACTTTGTGGTAAAAGAAAAGCCGATAGAAATGGGCTCTCAGGTAATAAATAAGCCACAAACATATGTTACGGCAAAAGGTGTAGATTACATCCATAAATTATTGGATAAAAAAATAGCCTAGTTGCGCCAACAACTAAGCAATAATTCGTTCGATATATAAATATTATGTTCCTTGTGTCCATTATATACCAGATAAAAATACATGTACACAGGGAACGTCAGTTTGGGAAGTGGATATATGCAAAGAAATTACTATGCCATTATTCCGGCAAATGTTCGTTACGATAATGAATTGCCCCCTAACGCTAAGTTATTGTATGGAGAAATTACAGCGTTATGCAATGAAAAGGGTTTTTGTTGGGCAGGAAATACTTATTTTGCTGATTTATATAATAAAGATAAAAGCACTATTGCTAGGTGGATTCAACAATTAGAAAAAAGAGGATATATCACGAGGGAAGTAGTTTATAAAAAAGGTACTCGTGAAATTGAGAGTAGGTATATGCGAATTCGCAATGAGGGTATATGCAAAAATGCAACTACCCCTATAGGCGAAAATGCAATAGATAATAATACATCTTTTAATACTACATTTAATAATACAAAAGAATATATACCTTATGTCGAGATAATGAATTATCTCAACGATGCGGCTCAATCAAACTTTCGTTCATCAACAAAAGCAACTCAACGAGTTATTAAAGCGCGATGGAATGAAGGATTTACTTTAAATGACTTTAAAAAGGTTATAGATAATAAGTCAGCAGAATGGCTTAACGACTCAAAAATGAACAAATTCTTACGTCCAGAGACCTTATTTGGAACTAAGTTTGAATCATATTTAAACCAAAAAGGCGGTGGGCCACCAAATGGAAAGCATCAAAATGCCGGAGCGATTACAGAGGAATACGAATTCGGTTTCTGATAATCGATGCACTTCATGTAGCAGAAAGTTACTTTTGAAAGAAGGTAAAGAGTATTGCTTCTACTGCGAAATGATCGCTCCTGAAGATAAAAAAATCGCTGATGAAGTAAATGAGTGGATAGAAAACCGTGAAGTGAACGAACTGCAAGAGTATTTTAAAGGCAAAAGTTTAATGAATCGAGATTTGGAGGAAGCAACGCTTGGTGGCTATGATCCACAAAATGACTCACAGAGACTTGCTTTGGAGCAAGCTTATCAATACATTGGAACATTCAACAAAAGGCAAGGAATGCTCCTGCAAGGTCGTCCAGGTCTAGGTAAAAGTCATTTGGCTGCGGCAATCGTCAAAGAGATAATTAATCAAAAGCACACAGGAATTTTCATTTCATTACCTCGCTTAATGACTGAGTTAAAAGCTACGTACGGGAAAAATAGTAGCTTGAAAGAAACAGACTTACTGGCAGCACTACAAAAAGTTGATCTGTTAGTAATGGATGATCTTGGTGTTGAAAGGGATGGGAAAGATGAAGCATCCTCCTGGGCTAAACAAAAGATATATGAAATCGTAGACAGTCGAATAGGACAAGCCACAATTTATACGACAAACTATACTGCCAAGGAATTGCTTTCGATGTATGGAGAAAGAGATTTCAGCAGGATGGTTCAAGACTGTTCAATATTAAAACTCGAAGGTAAGAATTATAGATTACGAAACTTTATGTGAGGTGCCGTATGTGTAGAAAATGTAACGGATTAGGTCGGAAATACACAGAGGTCTTTCCTGGAGCATGGCAATTAAACCCATGCTCCTGCATCGAACCAGTAGAACGTGACTGGAAAGCCTACTTTGAAAGGTGGGAACAGAAGATTGAAGAGCGCAGAGCAGAAAGAGAACTTAACAATTGCCCGAATGGAGGACTTCTACTTACGAGTTAGGAGAGATAACATCAATATCTCTCTTGAGGACATCGAGGATTCCGAATGGATGTGGAGTAACAAAGAAATTGCTAAATTAGATCGGTTATGGGAAAGAAATGTACCAATGAAAAGAATGGCTGTTGTATTAGAACGAACGGAAATAGCAGTGTTCTTTCAGGTGCTGGATCGATTATATAAAGGCGCGATCAAACCAAGGGAAGATTGGAGGATAAGGTGAAATGGCTGAAGTTAAATATTCTTGTGGAACTTGCCAAAGAAAAAATAGTTCATTTTGTAAATTGTGTATTGTTGAAAAAAAGCCAGGAGCGAGACCGTCACATTATTTAGAGGAATATCAGAAAACACAAAATATTAATTTTGAAGATAAGCCAGAAGATATAATCAATAAACCTTCCCATTATCACAAAAATGAAATTGATGTTCATGGTTATTTGCAAAAACATTTTCCGAAAGAAGGTACTTATACAGTTGCAGAAGGTTTTCATATTGGAAATGTCATTAAATATGTAAGTAGATACAAACAAAAGAACGGATTGGAAGAATTACTTAAAGCTGAAGCAAATTTAAAAGCATTGATTCAAAGTGTAAAAATGTTATGAGTGCCATTATCCGAGTAACGAACTTAATTGACCAACATGGGGAATCATTTACCGACTGTGAAGGTTGCCATATCTGTAATGAGATTAAAAACCTACGGAAAGAGCTTAATAAAAATGGTGTACCAAAGGGATTCAAACATATTCTTGCAAAAGGTGAGGATATGACTAGAAGTGACATAGCAACCTTATTAGAAGGTGAAGTGCCAAAGAATGAAATCAAAAAGGCATTAAAAATTAATAAAGATAAATTTGTGGAATTACTGAGGAACTTCGGTTTAGAAAGAGGGTACGAGAAAAAATCGGATATGGGGGTTGTGGATGTGGAGATAACTGCCAAGGAATATTATTCACTAAAAGGTAAAGGGATGAAAGATACTGAAATTGCTGAGAAAAAAGGAGTAAATCCAAACACTTTAAGGAATTGGAAGTATCATAATCGAATTAAAGCATTTAAAAAGGCAGAACAGCCCAAATTAAAGGGAAATTACAACTCCGAGACTAAACCCACCAAAGAAGATCAGGAAGCAGAATATCGGCAGTTAATCAATGAATTAAGCACAGCGTTGAATGACGAAAAGAAAAGTGGAAAAGAGAAAGATACACTTATTGAAAAGTTGGAAGCAAAAGTTAGTGAATTGGAAAACATTCATGCTGCTTGTGATGACGTAGAATCAGAGGTTGCTAGTCTGAAAAAAGAAAGAGACAACTATCGAGATCAACTGCTCGACACAAGGGATAAATTAATTAAACAAGATTATGTAGTTGAAAATCAGAAGAAATCGTTGGAACATGCGAAGACTACTCTTGAAAGATATGAACTAGAGAACAAGCATATGAGGGGATTACTTTCCGTATGGATTTAGGGTTCCATCCAGTCGCTAAGCCGTCTTATAGTCGCAGGGTAAAGAAACGTGGAGACAGGAACAAGTTTTCCAAGTATGTAAGGGATCAAATAAAAGATCATTTCGAAGATACTTGCCAAATGTGCATGGGTAGAGGTTGTCATATCCACCATGTTCAGCCTAAGGGGAGTGGCAAAGGTCGTGGGGTTTTTACAAATGGATTGCTACTCTGTAATGAATGCCACAAGAAAGTGCATGCTGATGATGCCCTTTTAAGATACTGGAAGAAAGTATTCAGAAAGAAGTACGGACCGTTATATTTCATGGATGAAGAAGATATCAAAGCTAAACAACTCACCAAAGAATTACAGCAGGAAGAAAAAGCTGTAAGGGAGTGGAAAAATTATAATGGCAACGAATTATGCTGAATGGTTAGAGTGGCAGAAGAAGGTCATTCGTGAGGAATATATTTTAGCTGATAAGAAAAAAGGCAAATAAAATCCCATAATAATTATATGTCAATCCCTATGGGAACGGAAAGGGGAACACGCAAATGAATAGAGTAGTACTTGTTGGAAGATTAACAAAGGATCCGGAGCTTAGATATACGCCTAATGGAGTACCTGTTGCAACTTTTACTCTTGCAGTAAATCGAACATTTAGCAATCAACAAGGAGAGAAGGAAGCAGATTTTATCAACTGTGTGATTTGGAGAAAGCCAGCAGAGAATGTGGCCAACTTTCTAAAGAAAGGATCTCTAGCAGGAGTAGACGGAAGAATTCAAACACGTAGCTATGAAGGGCAGGACGGAAAGCGTGTTTATGTAACTGAGGTACAAGCTGAAAGTGTTCAATTTCTTGATAAGAAGAATGATAATCAGCAACCCAATAACAATCAATCTAGTAATCAGCAAAACAAGCAGAAGGATCCATTCGCTAATGATGGTCAGCAAATAGATATTAGCGATGATGATCTTCCGTTCTGAAACCATGAATTATAAAACATTAACATTGGGTCAGTTATTAAAACTGGCCCGATATACAAAACGACATAGATATGCTGCTTTGTTAGAACTGGATAGGAGGATACCGAGGGATGAACCTAAAAAAGTTGTTTGATACACAAAAAGTATTACGTGACCGGATTAATTACAATGAGCCGGATCGATTCGATAAATTGATATTAGCTTTACTTGTGGAAATTGGAGAATGTGCGAATGAATGGCGAGGGTTCAAGTTTTGGAGTAAGAATCAGGAACCAGCTAACTATTGTGAAATGTGTAGAGTGACTACAGTTGAACATAAATGTAACAATCCACTCCTTGAAGAATATGTGGACGGATTACATTTTGTTCTGGAATTAGGGATTGAAAAAGGCTTAAGTGATTATAAATATGCTGTATTCATTTGTGATTGTGTAAATAAACAGTTTATTTACTTGCATAGAGTAGCTACAGACTTGTTTGCTCAGGATAGATTAGACTACACGTTGCATCATTACAGAAATTTAATTCAATTGTACCTTGGATTAGGAGAAATGCTCGGATTCACATGGGAACAAATCGAACAGGCGTATTTTGAAAAGAATGTTGTTAATCATCAACGTCAAGAGGAGGGTTACTGATGAAACTTGATGCTTGGGAAAGAGATAATATGATCAGTGTCCTTGAATGGCGAACAAACTTCAGCAGGGAGTATTTGCAGAAGCTTACTGACGAACAACTCGATAAATTGTACAAGGAAAGAGTCGGATGAGTAAATATAATTCTGTGAAAGTCGAAGTAGATGGACTTAAATTTGATTCTAAATTAGAAGCAAAGTATTACGAACAACTAAAATGGCTAGAAGCGAATAAACAAATACTTTTCTTCCGAATCCAGCCTTGCTATATGTTGCAAGAAGCATTTGAAAAGAATGGGAAAAAGTACAGACGAATTGATTATAAAGCAGACTTTGAAATTCATAAATTGGATGGAACTATCGAAGTGGTGGATGTCAAAGGAGTAGAAACGGAAGCTTTTAAGATAAAGAAAAAGCTATTTGAAAAGAAATACCCTCACAAACTGTCCTTGATTACCTATTCAAAGATTGACGGTGGCTGGATTGAGTTAGACCAACTCAAAAAACACAGGAAAGCCAGGAGGAAGGTGAGTGTGTGACAGCACCTGAACAACTAAAAGAAGATATGAAGAAGGAGTTATCGGACGGGGCAGCAAAGGCAATTAAACAACATAATGAATTGCTGAAATCTATAAATGCATATGAAGAAATCCTTGATTCACTTACACCATTCCAAATAGCGAAACTAGAACACTTTTATAACCGAGCTGAACGAGAAGCTTGGAAGATCGCTGGCTTTTATAAATCACAGTACCAATTTTATTTTGGAAAGGCATCAACAGAACGTGGTCAAATGTATGTGTATGAGCGTGAAACAAATAAGATGGCAATAAATGATTCTAATTACAAAAGTAAAATTGCGGAAGGTGTCAATTTAGAGAGGTCTGGCATCTATGAAGGCTATTATGTCACTTGGAAAGGGATAGCACTCTCATATCAAGGCATGCAGAACACATTAAAAGACATGATGAAAGCTATTGTAGTTGAAGGGGGCAAATAAATGACAACAGCTATCAAACTAAAAAAGGCTACTTTCAAGCACATAGAATCAGAGTTATATAGTTACCAGGATACACTAAAAGAGATACAGTTTCTAAGAAACAACATCATGTTCACCAAAGAAAGCGATGATGAAAATACAGGAGGGGGAAGGAGTTCGCTTCCTTCTTCTCCTACAGAACAGATCGGTACCAGGTTAGCAACTCATAAAAGGTTAAATAAGCTTGAGGAAATCGCACATGCAATAGAAAAAGTATATACTGGGTTGCCGGATGAATATCAGAAATTAGTTAAGTTGAAGTATTGGACAAGGCCGCAGCTGAAAACTTGGGAAGGGATTGCGGAAGATTTGCATGTAAATAGGACAACTGCAATGAGGTGGAGAGATTCAGTTGTGAATGCAGTATCTGAAGTATTGGGGTGGAGATAAAATGGCTAGAAAAGACGTACCTACAATTTTAGTTTTAAAAGCTTATGAGGAATATCAAAAGCATCGAAATGAATTTCCCTACGAAATACTTTCTAAATGGACTGGTGAACCAGAGAAGGTTTGTTATAGTGCAATGGAAAGAGATAGGGCTAAAGGATATATTGAATGTGGAGTCTCCTTAAGGACGGGATGGTTAACTGAAGAAGGAAAAGAGTTCTTATCGAAATACAAATGATGCGACTATCATGCGACTTTTGGCTTCATTTTCCATGTTACTATGATATTAGTAATATTTATCGGTTGCGGAAACAATCGAATAATGCTTAGTTGTTAACTGATAGTAACCTTCAAGCTTTATCCGATCAAATTGATTTAATGAATAGTATACATGCCTTCAACATGTATGCGAGCGCTGTGTGGAGCGTGGTGATAGCTGAATCTACATAAACTTTATAATCCCTTTGTTTTAAGACGGTGCTTCTTAGAGGTGAGAGCATCGTCTTTTTTCTGTGAATTTATTGGGAACCAAAGCCAATTAGGGGCGAAGGCAGAGAGTTGACAGCTGGGTTAGGCTCTCCCTATTACTAGATGGGCATAAGTGGGAAAACAATCGACATTAGATGCCAAGAGGGTGGGGGCAGTCGATTATTATTTTTTGTAAACAAGGTATCCAGTAAGCCATGTATACAACACCCTTTTATAGTGATAGCTGACGAGCTTGTTTGTCGTGCGTGGGTATCTTGTTTAGAAAAAGTAAGCGAGGTGAAAAGGTGGAATATTTACTATTTGCAATCATCCTTTTACTTATTGTTTTCATATACAAGCGAGAAGAGCAAATGAAAGAAGAGCGTAAAGATTTAATGGACAGGATAATGTCTAAGGACTTTGTGGAGTACAAAGAAACAACAAGTGATCCGGTGAAGTATTCTCCTGTAACAGTTACAGAGGAAGATGAATACTGGAGGGAAGTTGAAGATAATAAAGTATAAGAAGGTGAGTCTATGTCTGCAGGCAGACCACTAAAGTTTAAGAATGCCGATGAATTAGAAGAAGCCATTCGTGCGTATTTTGATTATTGTGACGAACGAGTAGATGTGAAATTTACTAAAGAGGGTGAAATGATAGAGATACCAAATCCTCGCCCATATACTATTTCAGGATTGGCCTATTATTTAGGTACAACTAGGCAGACATTACTTAATTATGAACAAAAAGATGAATTTTTTGACACGGTACGCGCAGCTAAAGCGAAAATTGAAGCCTTTGTAGAAGAAAGCTTATGGACCCCAAAGGTTGCACAAGGAGTCGTGTTTAATCTGAAGAATAACTTTGGGTGGGAAGAAAAGCAAAGCTTAGAGCATTCTGGGCCAGATGGTTCAGCGATTAAATTTGTTTCTTCTACCCCAGAAGTGGTGAATGAAGATGAGTGGAACAACGATAATTAACGAATATAAGCCCCAAACAAGGCAATATCTGTTTCATACTTGCCCAGCAGATGAAATACTGTATGGCGGTGCAGCTGGTGGGGGGAAATCAGAAGCGTTGTTAGAGGATGCATATAAAAATGCAACTAAGTATAGTAATTGCAAGATTATCATGTTTCGTAGAACGTTTCCTGACTTGGAACGTTCTTTAATTTTGCGGTCAAGAGAGAAATATGATTTACGACTTGCTAAATACAATGAATCAAAAAGGCGCTGGACATTTGCTAATGGTTCCATAATTGAGTTTGCATATATGGATAAAGAAAGTGATGTATTCAATTATCAGGGTGCTGAGTATGACTTCATTTATTGGGATGAATTAACACACTTCACTGAAACACAGTATAGATATATGACCTCGAGGTTAAGGGGTAAACAGAAAATAAAACGACAGATTAAATCAGCAACAAACCCAGGTGGTGTAGGTCATACTTGGGTAAAAAGTAGATTCATTGATGTAGGAGAGTCTGAAAAGATTCATAAGCCTTTACCAACAGAAGATGAACAGAAGCCTGGTACTCGGTGTTTTATTCCTGCTAAAATTCACGATAATCAAGAATTGTTGAATAATGATCCTGATTATTTAAGAAGGTTAGAAAGTTTGCCAACAAAAGAGCGTAAACAATTACTTGAAGGTGATTGGGATTCGTTCAGTGGTCAGGCATTCGATGAATGGAATAAAGAGATACATGTTATTAAACCATTTCAAATACCTTCCACTTGGAAAAGATTCAGAACAGTTGACTATGGTCGGACTGCTCCTTTTTGTTGTTTATGGTTTGCTATTGATCAAGATTATAACCTTTATGTATATAAAGAATCCTATAAGACCGGATTAGATGCGGTAGATCAAGCGAAGGAAATCGTTTCAATGACAGCCGAAAAAATCGAGTACACCATATTAGATAGTGCGTGTTGGATTAAGAACCAATATGGGGAGTCTATTGCTGAAACATATGAAAACAACGGTGTTCCGGTAGAGTTGGCGAGTAAGGATAGGCTGAATGGGAAAGACAGGGTGCATGCATGGTTAAAAGTGCATGAGGATAGTAAAGGAAATAGATTCAGTAAACTGAAAGTATTCTCTAACTGTGAAAACTTAATCCGTACTTTGCCGTCTTTGCCAATTGATGAGAGAAGGCCAGAAGATATTAATACAGATGCAGAAGATCATGCCTATGATGCGTTGCGTTATGGAGTCATGAGTAGGCCAGACCCACGCACATTCGAACCAATTGAAAGTAATGCTATGTCCCATATAAAGACAGTCGATAACAACCTACCACATGCTTTACAAGACAATGATGATAATAACTATTCCTGGAATGACCTTTAGGAGGTGGATGAGTGAAAACGAAGGAAAAGCAAGAAGACAAACAACTTTATGATAAAGTCGTCAGAGACTTCCAACTAGCATTGAGCGCTCAAAGTGAATTAAGGAATGAAATGAAGGAGTATGATGACTTTTACAATGCAAAGCACTGGAATAAACAAAGAGCATCATGGCGCCCTGATCCGGTAATAAATTATGTCGCGTTTATTGTTGACCAGAAAGCACCACAGCTCACTAATATGCGCCCAACTGGATTAATCTTACCAACTGCAATGGATGATGAAGAAGCAGCTAAAATATTCACACAAGTAACGGATGTGATAGCAGAAAGAGTGGATCTTGAGGATAAAACAGACCAGGTAACTAGACAAGGACTGCTATTAGGAACCGGATGGTTTAAAGTCTATTGGGATAATTCTTTATCTGGTGGCAGTTTGGCAAGGCAGAATATTTGGAAAGGTGATATTGCTATTGATGTGCCGGACGCTTCTAATGTTTTTACGGATCCGCAAGCTGTAACAGTGGATGGCTGCAGATTTATTCTTTATGCGGTTGATAAGTCTATACAGTGGATCGAGAAGAAATTTGATCAAAAAGTTGATCCTGATCAAGCGATTGTAACCGACCTATATTCACGACCTGCTTCCAATTATGGAAAAGATAGAGTCATGTTTTATGAGTATTGGTATAAAGACAAGAACGGAATCCATGTAGCTTATGCTGCAGGAGGTAAAATTCTTAAAAATATTGAAAAGGTATTTAAACATGGGCGTTATCCGTTCATCCCATTTGTTGCAAAAAGAAAGAGCAAAAGCATATGGGGTATTGGAGAGCCTAAGAATATCCTCAGTAATCAAAAGTTACTAAATAAACTGGTGGAATTGCCAACAACACATGCGCTTTTGCATGCAAACCCGATCACTCTAATTGATCCGCAAAGTGGAATTGATCCATCTAAATGGACGAACAAACCAGGACAAGTAATGAATGCGAAGAACCCAAATCAAGCTGTTCATTGGCTCCAAGCACCTTCCATGTCTTCAGATGTTTATAGATTGACAGATAAGATGGTCGATTTCATAGAGAAGATTGGTGGTGTATATGATTCACTAACTGGCGAAACACCAAAAGGGGTTACTGCTGCAGCTGCTATTCAAATGCTTCAAGAACAGGGGAGTATTCCTATAAAAGGGATTGCTCGCAACCTTTATCAATCTATCAAAGATGTATACGAGTTGATGATTGAGCTTGTAAAAGAGAATTATAAAGAAACCCGTTTTATCCGGATCATGGATGAAGATGGTTCTTTTGAATTTATGGAATTTAATGCTTTGCAGTATAAGGACATTGATTTCGATGTGAAGGTATCAGCTGGTGCATCTACACCAACATCAAAAGCATATATAGCACAGCTTGCTGATCAATTATTCGAAAAGGGTTTATTACTTGGTTCTGAATATGTAGAAATGCAGGAAGGGCTTCCAAATAAAGATAGGATTGTATCAAGGTTAAGGGAAGTAGAAAAGCAAAAACAACTACAGGAACAAAAAGGGGGAGCTCCGCAGACACCACCAGACTTTCAGACATTCTTTGAAAACGCACCGCCTGAGTTAAAGCAAGAAATACAGTTAATGCTTGAACAAGGTATGAGTGAAGAAGAAATAATGCAAACATTACTAGCACCTAGATAGGTGTTTTTTATTTTGTCCTGGATAAGACATTAAACTGTCCGGAATTATTCGGCTACCATACCGAAGGAGGAATTAACATGGATGAATTCGGCAACCAAACCGAACAAGTAATTGAGGAAACACCTGATACAGCATTAGACACGACACAAGAAGAAATTGAAACTCTTGATACCACGCAGGAGGAAGAATACGACGTTATCAAATATAACAAGGAAGACGTAAAAATTCCTGTTACACAACGTCAAGAGTATCTTCAAAAGGGATACAACTATGACAAAGTAAAACAACGTGCCGATGAGCTAGAGAAGTCTGCCACTTACCTTGATAGAGTGGCTAAAATCAGTGGCTACCAGAACACTGATGAATTATTCCAAGCTATCGAGCAAGCAGAAGAGCAAGAGAGAATCCAGAGGGAATCGCAAAAGTTTGGTGTAGATGAAAGTGTTTATCGTCAACACTTCGAACCAGTTAATAACGAGTTGCAGCAGATGCGCACTGAACTTGAAAATCTTCAAAAAGAAAAAAGACATAATGAAATCGATGCAGAAGTCAAGGGGCTACGTTCAAAATACGAGGACTTCACTCAGTATGAGGAACAAGTTTTCCAAACAGCTATCCAAAAAGGTTATTCCTTAGAGGATGCTTATAAGCTAGTTACCTATGAGGATCGTATTCAAAATGTTGCTCGCCAAAAAGAGCAGGAAGTATTAGCGCAAGTCACTGGCAGGGATGAAAAGCAAATCATTTCAACTAATGACAAGCCAGGTAATACTACCTTTAATCCTGAATCAATGAGTCTTAAAGATATTGAAGCCCTTTCCGAGCGTGTACAACGTGGGGAAAGGATTACATTTTAATTTATAGGAGATGATCAAACATGGCAGTACAAACTACCAATACAGCTGGCTTATCGCCAACTATGCAAACTTATTATGATAAAAAGCTTTTAGCACGTCTATTACCAATGCTATTCCACTTGAAATGGGCGCAAAAACGTCCAATTCCTAAGAATGGCGGTAAGACAATTAATTTCCGTCAATTCACAGCTTTACCGTTAGCTACAACTGCCCTTACAGAAGGAGTAAAGCCAGCAGGTAACGCATTGAATATGACTCAAAAAACCGGAACTTTAGCTCAATACGGTGACTACATTGAAATGTCCGATATTCTAGACTTAACAGCGATTGATCCTGTATTGGATGAAACAGCTGATCTATTAGGTGAGCAATCAGCCCAGACATTAGACGTTATTGCTCGTGATGTATTAGTAGCTGGTACATCTGTACAATACGCTGCTGGTCGTGTTTCTCGTGCGACTATTGCAGCAGGAGATAATTTGACAGTTGACGAGGTTCGAAAAGCACGTCGTACACTTAAGCGTGCTAATGTTAAGCCATTAGATGGTGGGGATTATGTAGCGATTATTGAACCTGGTACGGCATATGATCTTCAATCAGATCCTAAATGGGAAGAGGTAAGTAAATACGCAGGAGGAAAGCAAATCTTTGATGGTGAGATTGGTCGTTTGTATGGAGTTCGTTTCGTAGAGACTTCTTTCGCTAAGAAATTCGCTGGTGCAGGAGCTGCAAGTGTAGACGTTTACGCTACTCTAGTATTCGGTAAGGATTTCTATGGTATGTCTGACGTTGAAAGCTCTGGATCCGTAAAGAACATCATCAAGCCGCACGGTTCAGCTGGTACTGCGGATCCATTAAACCAAATTGCAACTTCTGGATGGAAAGCATTCTTCACAGTTGTTCGACTTGAAGAATTGGCTTGTGTCCGTATCGAACATACTGTATCAGGTTAATGCTGTGGGAGGGGTAACCCTTCCTTTTTTATTTAATATTGAAAGGATGATAGACTAATGACTACTAAAAAAACTTTAAATGATAATGATATGGAGAAAATCACCGAGGATACAGCTGAACTATTGGCAAAACAAGATAAAGTGAAGGTTCGACTCTATATTCCGGCTGATGTAAAACAAAAGCTTGAAGCACAGGAGAAAGCAGGGAAAGAAGTACAATGGCCGTATCAGGCGGTACAGATAAACGGATATATTTATCAAATTCAATTAGGTAAAACAGTAGAAGTGCCGCAGTCGGTTGCTGATATCTTAGAACAGTCAGGGTTGATTTAATTCACCCTGGCTTTTTTATTAGGGGTGAGTAAATGAAGCTATCTGAATTAATTAAAGAGGTTAATAAGGATATTGATGATTCGCTGTCTAATGCAGAGATTACGCAATGGCTCAATCGAGGACTCGATGATTTAACGCCGTATGTGAAGCACCAGAAGCACCAAACATACGAAGTGATAGCAGACCAATCGAAATACCCTTTGCCAACTGATCTTGTAAATATCGTTTATCTATTTGACGAGAGTAATAAACGTGTAAACCTCGTTCAGTTTGATGATTTCTCTTCAACAGGCTATAAAATGTGGGGCAATGATTTAATTTTGCAGCCGACTCCAAAATTAGATAGTGAAATGAATCTGTATTATCATGCGCGATTACCGCGGCTTGTAAATCCAGATGATATTCCAGTACTGCCGGAACAATACCATGATCTCTTAGTCTTATATGCAGTTGCAAAAGCAAAATACCAGGATGAAGAATTGGAAATGCAAAGCAGTGCATGGAGTGATTATTTAAGGCGAAAGGATGAGTTTATCACTTTCAACCAATCCAATGAGATCTACACTATTCAAGAGGTGTATTGGTAATGGCTAAGAAGTTACTCTATCCTTTAAGAACATTTGAATTAGGTATTAACGATAAAACAGCAGCTAATCTTATTCCGGATCAAGCAGTAGTTGATGCGGAGAACGTGGTATTTGGTAAAGGGCCAATATCAAAGCGTAACGGCTATGTTAGATATTCCACCCAACTTCCACAGCCTATCACCAAGCACTATCAGCACAACAGATTTAATGGAGATAGGGCTTATTTGGCTGTCAGTGATAAAAAGGTCTACAGTGAGTCAAACGGCAATCTGAGCGCGATTACAGGCTCTCTAACTAGCTCTGAAGTACAAATGATTAGCTACAAAGACCGTAATATCGGGGATGTTGTGCTGTTTGCGGATGGTGGTAAGCTTAAACATTATCAAGCTGGGATTGTTTCTGAGGTTACTCCCCATGTCCCAGTTGTGGAAGGCACCGAGGGAACAGGGGTGAATGAAGAACAAGACCCCGGGCTTAATGATTTAGCTAATCTCACTAATTTTAGGGCATTGGCTATAAAACAAGACAGGATTTACGCTGCAGCACACCCAACAGTTAAGAATCGACTGTCATTCTGTCATCATGACCCAAGGATTGGTTATGCAGTATACGATTACTGGCCAGCAATCTTTTTCATTGATGTTGCTACAGATAATAACGATGTGATTAATCAACTTGAGATATTTCGCGATGGTTTAGTTATCCTTTGTGAAAACTCTGTCTGGTTCTTACGTGGAGACGGCCGGACTATTGATGCGTTTGACCTTCAGAAAATCAATGTACCTACAGGCTGCATTGCTCCAAACTCTGTTAAGATGGTTGGCAATGACCTTTTCTACCTTGCTGAAGATGGTGTATATGCTATGTATTCCACAGATCAAAACTATGTGAGTGCAAGGCTCGTATCTACGCTTGTAAGTCAAGGAAGAGTGCTTTCAAGCATTGAGAACACGTTAAAATCTATTCCTTTAGCTGATAAACGAAAAGCCGTTGGACATTATTTTGACAACAAATACTATCTTTCATTCCCAAGTGGATTAACACTTGTTTACGATACAATTCTTCAATGTTGGACCAAGTTTACCAACATAAAAGCAAACTCCTTTTTATCCAAAGAAGGGGTTTTATTTTTTACTTCTGACTCTGGATACATTTACCGTTTTGACGAGAAAGTTTATTCAGATGATGGAGAAGCAATTTCCTTCATGCTAAAAACTAAGAATTTTGATTTTGATAAACCTGTTCAAGATAAAAAATTCCGCAAGTTTTGGACTATAGCCCAGCAATACGATGAAGAAGATTCTATATTTAATCTTGCTGCCAAAATTGACTACATTGATGTGGAAATTGAAGAGGTTTCAACAGATGAGTCAGAAGGTTGGGGAAAAGCGGAATGGGAAGGATCGTATTGGGGTTATCGTGACGTGGTAGAAAACGAATTAAGAATTCAACAAAGAGGAAAACACATACAGTTGATTATTACGAATGATATAAAAGACCAACCATTAACTATTCTAGAGATGGTTTTTCAATACAAGCTAAAAAAGCCATAAAGGAGTTGATTCCATGGCAAAAGTTGATCGATTATATAAATTTAAAAATGGCACCAAAACTAATGCAGATGAAGTAAACGATGAGTTTGATAATCTTGTTAAAGCTCATAATGATCAGGATGACGAACTGCAGAAAAAGGTAGATGTAACAGGTGATTTTAAAGGTACATGGAATGGGATCAAGTTAGAAGAAGCTGATCCAGCGATTGCCGGGCGAGTCACAGCGATGGAAAACATGGTCAAGGAAGAAGAAAAGGTAACTGTAACCCTAAAGCGTGGAGAGAACACTATTGAAGCTCCTGGACATGCTGCCCTTGTACCTGTTGAGATTTTAGGGGATGAAGTTAAGAATCACTCTCTTGATTTCAATCATTGGACCTTACATGCAAACGTAGTTAAAAACAGTCCAGATAGAGTTACCTTGAATGCTGCGAGTGCAAAAGAAGTAAGTTCCATTAAAGTTGAAATCAAACGTAATCAAGATTATGTGTATAGCATGAAGCATACTGGAGCGATTGCAGTTCTAGACTCTACAATGAGTGAAACAGCAGTGGTAGCTTATACAGCAGATCAATTAATTAAATTTAATTCTGGCAACCATTCAACTATTCACTTAGCATTCAAAAATAAGAATGATGAACCTGGTACTTTCACTTTTGAAGGACCAATGCTTATTGAGGGAACAGTTGAAAGAGAATTCGTTCAGAACTATCAACCTGTTAGAGGGCCATATATTGAAGTAGATAATGGCTCATATTTATATTTTGATGAGTATCTCTATAAAGGAGATAAGCTATATCAAGATGGGCAAGGAAATTGGCAAAAAAAGCAGAACAGAATTGAATGTGAATTAACTGCTGATACCGTTAAGAACCCAACTATCAATAGCAGTTACACAGGTGGTAAGGCTATAAAGATTCCGTTAAGTGATTTTGCTAAAGGGATTGATATCTACGATGTAGAGGTTATTAAATTCAATAACTCATACTTCACTCGTACAGATTCGGCTGCCAATATCACAAACAATCGATTTTACCTTGATAACGATAGTTTAATATTGTTTGTTTCTGCAACAGACACAGGCTGGCAAGATGATCCGGCACCACCTTCCGCAGGGCAACCTACTCCTGAACCATTACCTAGAAAACTTGAAATAATGGCTTTTATTCTAGGTTGGAAGATGGCTCATACGGATGGTACTACTCCTTATGTTGAAGCAAACAAAGCAACAAAAGGTGAAAAGAAATGGATTCGTATAATCGGTACAGGTGAGAGTTTATCTTTACCACAGGCTAGTTATTATGGATGGAAGCCTTTAAAAATCATTTACAAAACTACTACTGAACAGGATGTTCCTGCTAAGTATGAAGGTGCATTACGATTAGTAAAAGGTACAAATAAAGTTACTCTTGGTGAAGGTGTAGTATTAAGAGAAAATGCGAATCCTGTCCTGTCAGGAGATAAATATTACATTGGTAGTACTTCTGTAAATGGCTCTGAAACAAAGTACACGCCCGAGAAAGTTATTGAAGTAGTTAAAAGTGGAAAACACGACAACTGGACACTGAGTACAGATGCACAACTAGAAAAACCTCTTTTTGACTCTTTAAGTTTTTATAGTGTTACTTACAAAGTAAAAGATAAGTTTTCTTTTTCTTGTAATGTAAGAGAAACACAAGCGAAAGGTACAGTTAACTTCCATATGGAGAGTGACGATCAGGTTACTCAAATTGAGGAATTGAAAAGAAAAGTATCACAAATTGAGCAAATTACTGTTAATAAACTTGGTAAACCATATGGCATTCCAGTGATAGGCAAAGATGGCTACCCTCTTATGCCTGATGGCAAGCCTGTAGGAAGGCTGAGATATCAAAGGATTTATTGGGAAGTTTACACCACTGATAATATAGATGTATACCCTGCCCATGTATCAACGGCTGATAAGCCGAACAAGTATATTAAAACTATTCCTTTAGATGGAATAGTGCCAAAAATTATTAAAGTGTATTTTAGTAATATAGCAAGTAAGCCAATGGGTTCAAATATAGAGCTAGCTACTACTAGAAGGATGAACCCAACATACGGCTACGAAATAGATGTAGAAGAATGGCTTACTACAGGAAGAGTATGGGGTTTTAACAGAACGAGTAGTACTAGTGGAATCAGGCAACAGTATGTACAGTTTAATAAGAATATTGACCCTAGAGCTACTATTACTACTCCTGGACATGATAATACTCAGTCATATGGGCAGGCAGGGTATGTAAACCTGACTAAATTCCATAATCTTGACCCTTCTTTTAACAACCTTTTTCTTGAGTTTACAAACACAATCGGCAATACGACTACCGCACCTTCCAGAGTATATGTTCAAGTAGAAGTGGAGGTATGGGGAATATGAGTATTAAAATTTATCGTAAATCTGATTTACAAATTGTTTCCACGGTTCCTGAAGGAATAGAACCTGAAAGGGATTTTGAGCTAAACGTAGGAGGAAACATAGAAGATTATGGATTTATAGACGTTCCATACGCTCACTTTAAGTTAGAAAAAGTGGATGAAGTAGTAGTGGCAATAGAAACTAAAGCACCCCCTATTCCAGAACCTGAACCACAACCACCAACTGAAACAGAAATACTCATGGATTATGTTGTAAATGTTGATTACCGTGTGACTGCTCTTGAACTAGGGATCATTTAAAATTGGAGGAATGAAAAATGAATTTAACTTATATTGGGTGTAAATCTGTTATTGAGAGAAAATCCTATGTGACAAAGGAAGATATGCAACAAAAGTTAGATATTTTCCTACTTGGAGATCGCATAACCCAAGAACAATATACAGAATTAGCTACATCGTTAAACGCTGCTTAATGTAGGCGTTATTTTTTATGCCTGAAGGAGTTGATTAAATGGCAATATCACCTGAAAAACAGGCGGGGTTAACAGTTGGACACGAATATGAAAAGAATAAAATTATCAACGGATGGTACGATGATCCAAATAACAGGAAGATGTCAACAACTGATGATCTAAGGAATGCCTATATTTATAAACAAACAGGCAACTTCGACCATATTGGTAATTATGATCCTAAGTATGATGATCTAATGAAATATTACAATTGGACAACTGAACAGCGAAATAATATGAGCCAATCTGAAAGAGAAAAAACGATACAAGGCAAGGTGAATGAAGAGTATGCTAAGCCAGAAGTAACCTATACAGGCGGCGGAGGTAGTAGAGGTTCTTTCACACCTAATCAGAGAAATGCCTTAACCTATGGTGAAGCAGCAGACCGCGCTAAGCAACAACTTGATCCTCTTTATGAGCGTGCTCTTGATAATGTTCGTAAAACACGGTACCAAAACGAATTGAATGCTTCTGAGGTTGCGAGTGCTCGAGGATTGGCTCATTCAGGTCTTGCTGCAGACCAAATGAATAAGATTGGTATTGCTGCTCAATCGAATATATCTGATCTTGATGCTCAACGTGCTGCAAAGACTGCAGAGATGGCTCAACGTATGATGGAATTTGACCAAAACTTGGCATTGCAAGAAAGAGGACAAGCGCTTAGTGAATATTTGGGCATTGAAGGACTTAATCTCAACCGTGAACAGTTTGATTGGGGTAAATACACTAATCAACGTGATTTTGATTATGGTAGATCAAGGGATTTAATAGGTGACCAAAGATATAATCAGGAATCTGATTATCAGAGGGCAATTAATGATCGTAACTTTAACTATCAAAAACAGCGTGACCAACGTCGGGATGCTGAGTGGGAATCTGAGCAAAAGGATGCTCGAGCATGGCGGAAATATGCTTATGAAAATATGTCTGCTTCTGAAAAAGCTCAACTTGAATGGGCTAAGGCTCAATATGGAGAAGAACAAGCTTGGAGAATGTATGAAATGGAGTATAAGGGTAATCTTGATCAATCAATGAATCAAGCCATGATTGATTACTATAACAACGCAAATTTTAATACAGAGGTGAAAGGAGATGGTTGGATACCCAACTTAAAAGACTACAAGATTACTTCACGTCCTGGTACTAGAACACATCCTGTTACTGGGCAGAAAAACTCAAACCATAGAGGAATGGATATTGCAGTTCCTAAAGGTACTCCCGTTTCTTCTACTGTTAGTGGAAAGGTTGTATCCACATCTGGTAGCTCAAGTTATGGGAATACAATTGTGATTCAAGATGCGAATGGTCTTTTACACCGTTATGCCCATCTTGACAGCATTGGGGTAAAAGTTGGCCAGAACGTTTCAAGAGGAACTCTTGTTGGAAAATCGGGGAATACTGGACGTTCAACAGGTCCGCATTTACATTATGAATTAACTAATGCTAAAGGTGTCGTAATGGACCCATCGCCATATTTAAAATAAGAGAGGTGCGACATGCCTTCTAATTTCGACTCAAGTAAATACAAAAAAATATTTGAATCACGTTTCGGGGCCGGCTCATATGATGCCGGTCTTTCTAATGCGCGAAATATTGGAGCAACCAAGGCTCAGGTTGATATTTCTAAAGACGAATATAATCAGCGTTTAAAGGAATACCAGAAGGCTCAGAAGGAAGCAGAAAAGAAAGCTTCCAAGATGACCTACGAAGACGCTCTTGCTTATTGGAAAGAGCCTGAAAACAATGCGGCACTTCGTGAACAAGGAGCTAATAGGAATGCTGAGAACATTCGTAATGATCCTATGTTACAAGCGCAAATTAAAGAGCAAGGATTTACTGTTAGTGATTATATCAACGCTATGTATAACGCTTCTTCGAATGGGCAATTCCGTTCCGAAAGAGAATTTAAGGAATATACAAAGCAATTGACAAAGGATGTCAAAGCAGAAAAAAATAATGTTTATAAAAAATATAACCTTGAAGATCCTACTCCCAAAAAGAACGAGCAAAAAAAAGGTGACTTGAGTCTCTTAAAAAAAAACAGTGATAACAAGAGCAAGAAGGATAAAAACAATGGATCGTTATTAAATGACATCATGACTCCGTTAAAAAACTTTGGTCAAGCGATTAATCCATTTGATGATGTTAGCTTTACAGAAGCCTTTAAAAACAACGTAGATGATGCGGTGAGTACGGATAGAAGTAAATTTACCAAAGAATCAACGAGAGGGCTTACAAGGCTTGCTAACACAGCAACCTTAGGTACACTTGACCAAGTTTATAAGAAAACAAACGATGGCCAACGGGCAGCACAGTTTACAAATGAAGATAGATCATTAGCAGGAAAGATAACTGACTTTGGGTATGATGCATTGGGTTATCTTGTTCCTGGTATGGGAACTTATAAAGCAATCCGTGGAGCTGGTTTAGGATTAAAGCCAGGTTCAAAAGGTTTAGATAAACTTAAGCAATTAGCTCAAGAAGGTGCAATTGCTGGTGGAATAATTGGTGGGGGCGAAGTAGGTGTTCGTGAAGCTCTAAACCCACAAGATACCAACTACACAGATAATCTAAAACATGTATTTTTAGGTGCAGGACTAGGTGCAATCGCTGACCCTGCGTTATATGGTTTAGGGAAAGGAATAAGTAAAGCTGTTCAAACTAGCTTGGCACCCTTTGCTAAAGGGGATGTACCGACATTCTCAGGAGCACCTAGAGAATCAGTAATAAATAGTTTGCCAAATGGTAATCAGGCACCAAGTAATTCTGCAGCAAATAGCTTACCAATTAGTAATCCAGCCAATTCAAGGGTATCAAGCGAATTGTATAATCGTTTATCAGTTCTAGCGCGCCCTAAAGGTGAAATGCTTCCAGTCGATAACATTCCCACTGCAAATCGTTCAAGACAAACCACTAATAATCCAGAGGGTTACAATAATACTGTTCGAGATACTGATCTTCTAGAAAATGCGGAACTAATGAGAATGGTTGAAGATGCTGTTGCTGCAACGATTGAACAACCTTCATTGTCTAGGTTGAGTGAATTGCGGACTCCTGAACCTACTCAACAACCATCTTTAGCAAGGTTGAGTGAAATACAAAGTTCCCAACCAACCCAGCAACCTTTGCGTCCTGGAAGGGATTTCGAACCTATTGAATCAGGTGTAAATGCGTCTGAGCCACCATTGAATCGTGTAAGTGAAACACTATTAGATACTCAAGCACAAGCACAAGGTAATGCGAATTCCTTTAGAATGAAAATAAATGACACACCTCAGAAAAAAGACAGCATCTTTAAAGGTTTACGTACACAATTTATCGACGATGTTGCACCATTAGAAGCCATTGAAAAGCAAATAGCAGGAAAAGTCGGAAGCGCAGAGAATAGTTTATATAAACAATCAAGGCTATTTAAGGGAAGTCCTGAAAAGGCTCATATGATTGTCCAGGAGCAATTAAGTCCTATCTTCCGAGATTTACAGAAAAGTAAAATCAATTATAAAGATTTACGCGACTATGCCCTTGCGGTCCATGCGAAAGATGTTAACTCGAAAGGGATTAACTCAGGCTTCACGACTGCTGAAATTGACGATGTTATTAGCAAATTAGGTTCTGAACAGATGGAAGCAATGAGGCAGAAGCTATTAGGAGTTAATAATCATGTTCTTGATATGCTTTCAACAGGGGATAAACCTATTCTTAGTGGTGAGCAAGTGGCTGCCATGAAAGAAAAATGGCCTAATTACATGTCACTCTTCCGTTCATTTGATGATGATAAAATTGAATTCGCCAGTGGAATTAATAAGGCTATGACCAATGCAGCAAATCCAATTAAAAAGTTGGAAGGTTCAAGCCGTGATGTAATCGATCCGATGGAAAGCATGGTTAAAAATATCTTCAAGGCAGTGAATGCGGTTGAGAAAAATAAAGTGGCCGCACAAGTTGGAAAGTTAGCTGAAAAAGATGTAGAAGGTAACTTTATACGTCAGTTGGCAGATAATGAAGATGCAAGCCGATTAAATGTAATCAGCCTTTTGGATAATGGAAAGAAAGTAAAATATGAGGTGCCGCCAGATGTGTATCGAACATTAATGAACTTAGACAAAGAATCTACGAATACATTAATAAAGATACTTCAAAAGCCAGCTTCTTTACTTCGGGCCGGAGCAACCCTGACGCCTGAATTTAGTTTGCGTAACCCATTGCGTGATGTACCACATGCATTTATCGTGTCAAATTCGGGATTTAATCCTATTACTGATTTCCCTGTTGGTCTATGGCAGTCTATTTGGAAGGGTAGAACAATAAAAATAGGTAATAAAGAATTTAAAACTTCTGGCGATTTGTACAAACAATGGGTAAAAGAAAACGGTGGATATGGTAATATTATTTCAATGGATAGAGAACTGCATAAGAAGACCCTTCAAAAGGCTCTAAAAGAAGTGAATTCTAACTATGTAGATATCTTGGACCCCAAATCTTATACATCATTAATGAAGAAGTTGGCTAATCCTATCGGTGTTCTACGTACCATTGCGGATACGAGTGAATCAGCAACAAAAGTTGGTGAATTCCGTGCTGCTTTAAGAAAAGGAGTTACTCCACAAGAAGCAGCATATCGAGCAAGGGATATAATGGACTTTGGTCGTGCTGGGGTTAGTATTAGAGAAGCAAATAAAGTTGTAGCATTTCTTAATGCGAACATTCAAGGTAAGAGTAAGTTATGGAGAGCGTTTAAAGAAAACAAAGCTCAAGTCATTGGTAAATCAATTGCTTCAGTTACAATTCCGACAATTGGTGCAATCGTTGCTCAACACAAGCTAGCTAATGATAAGCAGAAAGAAATTCTTGATGATGCACCACAATGGCTGAAAGATACTTTTTACCTTGTGCCTATTCCAGGTACAAACCAAATTGCACGTATTCCCAAGCCTTTTGATTTAGCATTTGCTTTTTCTAACACTTTCGAACGCGCTGCAGACTTTGCTTTTAAGCATGACAAGAAAGCATTTGATGATTGGATCAAGCAAGGATTCTCGACAGCTGCAGTACCAACGATGTTAACTGGAGTTGCACCAATCGTTGAAGGGATGGCGAATTATTCATTCTTTAAACAAGGTCCAATTATTCCGCAACGTGAACAAAGCATGGAATTTCCTGACCAATATGATATCAATACAACTCAGACAGCAAGATTCATAGGAAACCAAGTAAATAAAGTCACTAATGGCCAAGGAGCATTTAGAAACTTTGGTTCCCCTAGGGTGATTGATAACACTATTCAAGGCTTTACAGGTGGTCTAGGAACATATGGTACAAGTGCAATAGATTGGCTTGTAAATAATGTTTCAAATGCTGACCGGCCGGAGAAGCCGACGAAAAGCATTGACCAATCACCTTTAACAAAAGCTTTCTTAGTGAATCAATCTTCAACAGGTGAATCGATTGACAAGCTTTACAAATTAAAAGATACACTTTCTAAACAACGTGGTTCTGCTAAGCAAAATGAACAGGAATATCAGAAAGAAGATCTTTATAAGTTTGTCAATGAGGTAACGAAAGACATCGCTGAAATTAACAAGGAAATAAGAGCAGTAGAAAACTCACCGGATTTATCAGGTGATGAAAAGAAGCGAGCAGTTGATGATCTAAACAAAATAAGAAATGATATTGCTCGTCAAATTATGCAACGACTAAATAACGTGGAGTGATTACATTGGCGTGGTATCACTGGATTGCTGCCTACTTGATTATCATAGGCGGTGTGCTATTTACAATTATTCCTGATAAACCTTTTTGGTTATGGGGAGTAATCGCTTTATTAATAATCGGAGGACTTCTTATGGGTGTGTTGTTACCTCACAAAGAAGATAAATATGCTAGTAATAATCAAGAGGGCTGATATTCAGTCCTCTTTTAATTTTGGGAGGGAATGAAAATGTGGGAAATGTTTAAAGAAGCAGCTAGTTTGTACGGGCTCCCCTTTGCGTTATTTATCGCATTATTGGTTTGGGTGTTGTGGAAGAACGACCAGCGTGAGGGTAGGTATTTATCAGTTATACAAACATTATCTGAAGATGTGAAAGAACGATTAACTAAAATCGAAACAAGAATTTTTGATGGAGGTAATAGAGAATGAATAAATTAAAGAACTACGGGCTGTGGGTTGCTATTGCAGCCCTTTTTTATATGATCCTTGAGGATTTAGGTTTCTCGATTGATCCTACTCGATGGGAAACATACGTAACCCTTATTATTGCGATATTGATTTATTTAGGAATTGTGAGCAATCCAAAGGATGGAAAATGGTTTAAAGATAAGGGTGATCAAGAGTGACTATACCTGTTCGAAAAATGCTTGTTCAATCTAAAAATCATAAAATCAAGTGTCCAAATATTATGGCAGCTGAATACATTACTGTCCATAATACTTACAATGATGCGAGCGCAAATAATGAAGTGCAATACATGATTAATAATACAAATCAAGTATCATTTCACTTCGCGGTAGATGATAAAGAGGTTGTTCAAGGGATTCCGGTAGATCGTATTGCATGGCATTGTGGTGATGGAAAAGGCTCAGGTAATCATAAATCAATAGGTGTAGAAATTTGTTACAGCAAGTCAGGCGGTACGAAATACTATCAAGCTGAAGGATTAGCAATACAGTTTATTGCCCAGTTGTTAAAAGAGCGCAGCTGGGGAATTGACCGAGTTAAAAAGCATCAAGATTGGTCGGGTAAATATTGTCCACATCGAATTTTAGATGAAGGTAGATGGCAATCGTTTTTAGATGCTATTAAGGCTGAATTAAATAAAAAGGATGTGGTTAATGTGGAACAAAAATTATCTGATGTTCAAGAAGCTGTTAGGCAAGAAGCGATAAGTCTTGGAATTACAGATGGAAATGATCCATTTCGAGTAGTGAATCAATATTATGTTTGGAATGCACAGATTCCATATGCTAAACAGGTTAAGGCATTGACCGAAAGGGTTGAGGATTTAGAAAAGATGATGAAATAAAAAAAAGCCCTTCTTTTGAGAGGGGCTTTGTTAATTTAAATCTCTATCAGTACCACCTTTGTCGTAATCCCAAATCCCATCATTATCCATGTCTCTATCGGTACCACCCTTATCATAATCCCAAAAACCATCATTATCAGCATCTCTGTCGGTGCCGCCAAGGTTATAATCCCATATCCCATCACCACCGGAATTGCTACTTTCATCATCAGAATCACCAAAGATGTTACCTGGATATTCTGTAGGTATATCAATGGTTCTACTGTTATTCTCCATTTCATCTACTCTTGAAGTAAGTATATTTATTAATATTTCATTTTCGTCGTTAGTGGATACTAATAGTTGGTAATCATCTTTTAGTGTTTCTAATTCGAGTGTTAGTTCCTCGTTTTCTGATTCTAATGTTTTAATTATATTTTCTAATTCTTCAATAGTTGTCTCATAATCAATAGATGCTTCTTGTTCTACAGTTGTTTGGCTACTACATCCACTCAGAATAAGTATTGATATCAATAATAATCTTTTCATTTTCATCATCTTCCTTCTTAGAAAGGTAAATCATCCGGTGGATCTATTGGTTCTATTTGTTTCACAAGCTCTGTAATATCGTGCTTCTCATCCCACACGACTTTATGAATTATTATTTTTCTACAGCCAAATTCTCTCCATCGTTGTTGAATCCACTCATAAGCAACAATTCCAACTGCCCAATCAGCATCTTTTTTAAAGTCTTTATCTTTAACGTAAAATGATGCTCGACTGGCACTAATGCTGTCTTCTACATTCAACTGTATTTCGATTTGTACCCTCATTCTCTCTCTTCCTTATCTTCAACCCAATGGTATAACTGATTGACATTTATCTCTAATAAATCTGCTAACAAAAACAACTCCGGTCCATTAGGATGTGTTTTTCCTATACACCAATTTGATAATGTCCCTCGCGATACATTCAATTGTTCCTGTATATATTCCCTTTTTAATTTACTATTTGCTATTAGTTCACCTATTTTACTTTGGTACATTTGTATCACCCAATCTAATAATTCGACAAGTCTGTCCTAATACCTTGAATAAATTTTTGTTCATTTTTGATTAAAAAATTATGCAAGACACGCATTATTTAGGCGAATATCCATACAATGCACTATACAAGGAAGGAGGGAAAGAAGTTGGACCCCTTTACATTCGGGATTACATTTGTCGGGGTATCAGGTGGAGTATTCATGATATTACATGCATTAGAGCAGTCCGGTCTTTCGATTAATAAGGACATGATTCACCTTATGATGGAAGCAAGCAAGTTTGGGGCGATCCTATGGTTGTTGAAAGAATTAAGCAAGGTATTCTTCTAAGAATGGTGCGAAAAATGAAGTGTTCATTGTAGTGTGCAATTTTTAGATTTATTGATGATTGGTTTGTTTAATTTTGTTCTTTATTTTAGGGCTTTAATATGTTATCACATATCTTTTTTATTCCATGTCTCTCATAAAAAATTAAGAGGGTGTTTTAGTGATTGAATGGTTCGTTTTGCCGTTAGCGATAGCTGGAGCTGCATTCATACCAAAGGGTAAAATGTCCGATAAAAAGAAAATGGAACAAATATTTATTAATTTAAAAATCGGGATAGAAAAAGAAGAAAACATGAAATACCCTAAATTAATTCGAAGAGTAACAAATGAAACTTATACCACTTATCTATACTCCCTCCCTTTAGGAATCCCATCGGAAACTTTTGAATCCTTAATGCCAGCAATTAAAGATGGACTAAATAAAGAAGTTGATTTTGAATTTGATGGATTACTAAAAATCCATGTGTATGATAAAAAATTGCCAACAAAATGGAATTACAATTATGAATTATTAAGACCAGGAACATGGGAAGTACCAATTGGGCAGAATCATCAAGGAGTCCTTTATCATGATTTTGAAAAGTATTGTCACTTATTAAATGGGGGAGTTACTCGATTTGGAAAAACTGTGTTTATGAAAGGAGTATTAAATACACTCATCCTTAACAATCCAGCAGATGTTGAATTTTATATTTTGGATTTGAAAGCAGGGCTAGAGTTTTACAAATACAAATCACTGCCACAAGTGAAAGAGGTTGCTTGTGATGTATATGAATCTGCTGAAGTATTAGCTTATCTTACTGAACAATTAAAACAGAAAGAGGTTATGTTTCGTGAAAAAGGTTACTCAAATATCATTGATACGCCCATTAAAAAGCGTACTTTCATTATCTTGGATGAAGGGGCCGAACTATCTCCAAGTATCGTCAAAACAAAAGAAGCGAAAAAATTCGCGGAGTTTTGTCAGGCAGCATTAAGTGAGATTGCTCGGATAGGTGGAGGTTTAGGGTATCGACTCATTTATGCAACTCAGTACCCTACAAAAGAAGCTGTCCCGATGCAAGTGAAGATGAACATTGTTGCGCGGTTATCCTTTATTTGTGCTTCACAAGTAGCTAGTAGGGTGCTTTTAGATGAAACTGGAGCTGAGGATTTGCCATCTATTCCAGGAAGGGCAATTTACCTTATTGAGAAGAAAAGAACCGTACAGGTGCCGTATATTGACGATAAGATGATGTTTAAAATGATGGAGGAAAGAGAAGATGAAATACTCAACTCAGGAAAGGATAGAAAGCCTGTTAACGACAATAGATCAACTGGACATGGTGAAGATCAAACACCTTCAGCAAATTCATGATTTAAAAAGTTATCGTAATGCTTGCCGAGTAGTAAAGCAATTAGGGCCATATGTTAATGAGGCATATTATATGAAGGAAAAGGTTATTTATCTGAATAAACAGGGAAAAGAATTAATCGGTTCAACCAAGGAAGATAACAAAAGGCACTTCATTGCACACACTTTTCTAAGAAATGAAGTGTTCATTTATTTTAAATGCCCGCATGACTGGAAAAATGAACATCTGTTAGAAACCATATTAGTTCCAGAAAATTCTTTTGGAATACAGTTTAAGCATGTTAACTTAGGGACAAAAAAGAAAGTAATCAGTGATGCTTCATTTAAACGTAACGGATACTTACATTTAATTGAAGTTGATAATGCAAGGAAGATGATTGATAACAAAAAGAAAATTGAAACCTATAAAAATGTACTGCCAGCTTTTAAAGAACAAACCCCTATTCTTTACTTTTTTACTACAACAGAGGATAGAAAAAGGAAGTTAAAGGAACAATTACAAGGTGTAAGAAATCAAGTTTTTACATTTAAAGATATAAGATGAATCCTCGAAGAGAACAAAGGTAAAAAAAGATGGCCACCGTTTGACCACAACGATGACCACACGCTTGTTGCAAAACATGCAAACAAGGATATAATACTAGGAGTAAGAACTTCTGAACATGCTGATAACGCTACATTATGCATTTTATGCACGTTACTAGGTGTAAAGAAAAAATATTGACAAATAATTATATGACAGCTATAATTACCTTTGTTGCCTTGGGGTGATTCGTATGAAATGGACTTTAAGTCAGTTACAAAAATATCGAAGCAAGGATTTTCCGTTTGATGAAACTGTCAATGTCGATGAGATCAAAAACACTGATCCAACGATTAGAGACGCTTCACCAATGCATATAACGGGTCGAGCAGATATTGACTCTGCTAAGGTGACTTTTCATTTAAAAATAAACGGTCACTTAATACTTCCTTGTTCTCGTACTTTAGTTGACGTAAAATTCCCAATTAATGTGGAAACAACAGAAACTTTCCTCTTAAAAGGTTTGGATTATGAAACCGAAGAGGAGGTTCATCAGGTAAAGGGTGAAGTGATTGATCTTATGCCGGTCATTCAAGAGATCCTAATACTTGAGGTTCCCATGCAAGTGTTCTGCACCGATAGCAGTGAAGAAGGCGCTCCGCAATCCGGAAAGGATTGGGAGGTTATTCAAGAGCGAGACAAAGAGGAAAGAATTGATCCTCGTCTTGCGGGACTTGCTCAATTTTTTGATCAAAATGATCCTTCTTCCGATTCATAAAAGCGGAAGAAAACAAGTAACTATTTGAAGAATCCAGCATGATCTGGCCTTCATAACTTTTTAAGGAGGTGGGAAGAATGGCTGTACCTTTTAGAAGAACTTCTAAAACTGCAAAAAGAAAGCGTCGTACCCATTTTAAATTACAGGTACCTGGTATGGTATCATGCCCAAACTGTGGTGAAATGAAACTTGCTCACCGCGTATGTAAAGCTTGCGGAACATACAAAGGAAAAGAAGTTGTTAATAACTAATTTCCAACTGACATAAAAAGCACAAGAACAAATTGTTCTTGTGCTTTTGTCGTTTTCTAGGTAATTAAATATTTGAAAATGTTGATAACTAATAATTGAGCTGGTTAGAAGTCGTGCTCCTGCCTCTCAGGTTTTCCGAGATAACAAGCTAATCTTAAAGGATACCTTTCCGGCAGGATGTCTTGTTCTTGATGGGAAATCAATGCGCTATTACATTTGATTTTTGTTAATATATACATAAAAACGTTGAGGGAGATATTCATGAAACCATATATGTTAGAAGTACATGAGGATGGACTAGCGGTTTTTACAATTAACAGACCTGAAAAGAGAAATGCCATAAGTTATGAAATAATGGATGGGCTAGGGGAAGCACTGGCAGCAGCAGAAGAAGATCAGATAAAAGCATTAGTGATTACTGGTGCAGGTGACAAGGCGTTTTGCTCAGGAGGAGATTTATCTTCCTTTCACCAATTAAAAACCGAGGAAGAGGCATTTGAGATGTTAAATCGAATGTCTGAGCTGCTCGTTCGATTGTTTTTCTTACCCAAACCAACTATTGCCCTATTGAATGGGATTGCTGTAGGCGGAGGCTGTGAGCTAGCTTCTGCTTGTGATTTTCGGCTGGCAAGGAAGGAAGTCAATGCTGGATTTATACAAGGTACGCTCGCAATCACTACAGGATGGGGCGGAGGGACCTTTCTGTCTGAAAGGGTCACTTCTTCAAATGCAATGAAAATGCTAATGGAGGCTTGTTTGTATAATAGTGATGAATTAAAAGATATGGGTTTTATCCAATCGGTATATACTGGTGATCCGATAGAAAGCTGCCGAACCTTTTTAAATAAAATGCTAGTACTAGAAGGGGATGTATTAAAATCTTATAAAGGGATGTTTATAAGGAAATGGAAAGAAGCAGGAGTGGAAGAAAGAGTGAAGCAAGAAGTCAGAAATTGTGCAGTATTGTGGCAAGGGGAAGCTCATCATAAGCAAGTAGATAAATTTTTGAAAAAGTAAAAACCAAAGATAATTGTGAAGTTTCAAACAGGATATCAGTCTATCTTTTCTAGCATAAGCATATTATTAATAAAAAACACTAGGAGGATGAACTGATGTCATCAACTCGACAAGATGCATGGACTCATGATGAAGATTTGCTGCTTGCAGAAATTGTGCTCCGTCATATAAGAGAAGGAGGAACGCAGCTGCAAGCATTTGAAAAAGTTGGCAAAGAACTAACAAGGACAGCTGCAGCATGCGGCTTCAGATGGAATTCATATGTTAGAAAACAATATAAATCTGGGATTGAGCTTGCAAAAAGACAAAGAAAAGAAAGAAAACTGAATAATCTGCCCTTAGAGGATAAACAGCCGGATACAAACCAGATTCTTGAGGCAGAGACAGTTACGTCTCAAGAAGAGAAGAAGGTGTGGGGGTTTGAGGAATTAGTTGCTTACTTAAAAGATTTATATGAAAAGGCTGAACAGTCAAGCATGCAAGATGAAAATATTAAAACAAATGAAGAACGGATTCAAAGCCTTGAAAAGCAATTGTATTACCTTGCTTCCGAAAATGAAAAATTACTTAAAGACTTAAACTCTATTCAAGCAGATTACAAGGCGTTAATCAATATAATGGAAAGAGCAAGAAAGCTTGTTGAATTAAAGGATGAGGATCATGAGCAGAAAGTATAGATGTTAAATGAAAATTATTTATTAATTGAGAAAAGCGGACATATACATTGTCCGCTTTAACATTAATGAAATAGACTTTTTAATGTAATTGCTCCTTAACACCGTCTGGATACCAAACAAGCGGATTTTCTCCACGGTCTCTTTCCATTTCATAAGCGACAGAAGAGAACCCCATCTTATCCCAAAAGTCTTTGGATTTAACTCTTGGATTTGTTTTAATAGGAAGCCCGAAGCTTTTTGCATATTCAACAAGTGCTTTTCCATACCCTTTATTTTGATAATCAGCAATGACTTCAAGTTTCCAAAGCTCTAAATAATCTTGAGCAGGTTCAAAATAACGGTCAAACTTTTTCTCTACTTGATAGAGGCTCATCCTAGCAACGAGTTTATCCCCGAAATAAATCCCATAGAAAGGAGAAACGCTATCATCTTCAATAATATTCGCCTCAAGATCTTCAAGCATTGAAAGCTCTTGTAAACCATATTCTCTAAATTTTTTAAACTCTTCAAGTGTTTTGTAATTTACTTTTAACTTTTCAACCTTATACATCATCGCTTTCCTCTCCTTCTTTGCTGCAATAGATGAATAAATTAATTATTACTATTTAAGTTAAAATTTCGATGAAAATATATCTTTCTATAATTCTTATTATATAACAAAGAAACAAAAAATTCTGCACTTATATCTCTAGTTACTTTTAAACTTTATAAAAAAATAGGAAGCGTTTTCAAATTTAGCAGGAAAAAGAGAAAAGATTGTAGAAATATATTGTATTGTAGAAAGATTATGAAAATAATAATGAAATAGATAATCTTTCTATGCTTGAAATGCAGATCACTTTTAAATAAACATCAAAGATAGAAGGGGGATCTTGGGTGAAGAAAATTCTAATTGCAAATAGGGGAGAAATCGCCTTACGGATTATGGATACTTGCCATCAAATGGGAATTGAAACCGTTGCTGTGTTTTCTGATGCTGACTCGGATATGCCTTTTGTTAAAAAGGCAACATATGCTTTCAATATTGGCGAACCAGCCGTAAATAAATCTTATTTACGAGCAGAGGTTATCCTCGAGATTGCCAAAAATGAAGGAGTAGATGGGATTCATCCAGGATATGGTTTTCTTTCTGAAAATGCAGCTTTTGCAAGAGCTGTGAATGAAGCTGGAATTACTTTTATCGGACCCGATCCAGAAACGATCGAATTAATGGGTGATAAAATTGTTTCAAGAAAGACAATGATGGATGCTGGGGTTCCGGTTGTACCAGGCAGTGAGGAAGGAACTTCAACACTAGAAGAAGCAATTAGACTTGCAGAATCTATGGGCTACCCTGTCATGCTGAAAGCTAGTGGCGGAGGCGGTGGAATTGGGATGGTGCGCTGTGAAAATGAGCAAGCGCTCGCTAAGTCATTTGGCTCAACAAAAGCACGTGCGAAGGCGTATTTTGGTTCTGAAGAGGTATTTGTAGAAAAGTATATTAATAATGCCAGACATGTAGAGGTTCAAGTTTTTGGTGACCAGTATGGAAATATTGTTCATCTCTTTGAAAGAGATTGCTCCATTCAAAGAAGACACCAAAAGGTTGTGGAAGAGTCGCCGTCGCCATTTTTATCAAACTCAGCCAAGCAAAAAATGTATGAGACGGCCATAAGGGCTGCTGAAGCCGTAAATTATAAAAATGCAGGAACCATTGAGTTTATTGTTGATGAACAAGAAAACTTTTACTTTCTGGAAATGAACACACGATTGCAGGTCGAGCATCCTGTAACAGAGCAAATTACGGGACTAGATTTAGTAAAGTGGCAAATTCTTGTAGCAAGAGGGGAAAAACTGCCGCTTGCTCAAACTGAGATACAGCAAAAAGGGCATGCGATTGAATTTCGCTTGTATGCAGAAGACCCAAGAAGCTTCCTCCCATCACCAGGAAAGATGGAAGAGTTTCAATGGAAAGAGTTTCAGGGTGTACGTGTGGATTCTGGGTATGCGTCAAGTTCAACCGTTACTCCCTATTATGACCCGATGATAGCTAAATGTATTATTTATGGAGACACACGAAAAGAGACAATTGAAAGAGCAGATCATTTTTTCAAGGATCTGATTATTACAGGGATTAAAACAAATGCTCCGTTATTTAAGGAAATTATAAAGGATTCAGATTTTATTAATGGCAATTATTCAACAAGCTTTTTAACGAATAAAACATTCATCGCAAACTAGGAGGAATAGATTATGAAAGAAATTACATCATCAATGGCGGGAACTGTATTAAATATTATGGTTGGCAATGGGGATGAAGTAACCGCAGGTCAAGAAGTATTAATGATTGAATCAATGAAAATGGAGATTCCGATTGAAAGTCAAACAGAAGGAAAAGTATCGGAAGTGAAAGTGAATATTGGCGATTTTGTAAATGAAGGAGATGTGTTGTTAGTCCTGGAATAACTTGGACTAGTGTTCGCCATTTTTAACGAGCAAGGAGGATGATTTGAATGACAGCTGCAAATACATTAATAGAAAAGCTTAAGGAAAAAAGCCGTGAAATTGAAGCGGGCGGGCATTCGAAATACCATGAAAAATTGCTAGAGCAAAATAAATTATTTGTTAGAAAAAGACTTGAACTCCTTTTTGATAATGGAATGTATGAAGAAGATGGGAAATTTGCGAATTGTGCAGAAAAAGATTTGCCAGCAGACGGAGTTGTTACAGCGACTGGTAAGATTAATGGCCAAACTGTTTGCGTAATGGCCAATGATTCTACGGTCAAAGCAGGATCATGGGGAGCAAGAACGGTTGAGAAAATCATCCGTATTCAAGAAATGGCCGAAAAATTAAAGGTACCTCTTCTTTACCTTGTGGACTCTGCTGGTGCAAGAATAACAGACCAGCTTGAGATGTTTCCGAATAGACGAGGAGCGGGACGGATTTTCTATAATCAAGTTAAGCTTTCAGGGATGATTCCGCAAATTTGTTTATTATTCGGACCTTCTGCCGCTGGAGGAGCGTATATACCGGCTTTTTGCGATATTGTGATTATGGTCGATAAGAATGCTTCTATGTACCTCGGTTCACCAAGGATGGCTGAGAAGGTAATCGGTGAGAAAGTTACCCTTGAAGAAATGGGTGGAGCAAGAATGCATTGCTCGGTTAGCGGTTGTGGTGATATTCTCGCATCGAATGAAGAAGAAGCGATTAAACTTGCGAAAACTTACCTTACATATTTTCCTGCGAGTTTTAAAGAAATGCCTAAGAATCATGAGCCTGTTGAACCAAAACAAGGTCGAGATTTAGAGGAAATCATTCCTAAAAATCAAAATGCACCATTTGATATGTATGAATGTATTGATGCATTAATTGACGAAGGCAGTTTTTTTGAGATCAAAAAGCTCTTTGCTGCGGAGATCGTAACTGGCCTTGCACGAATAGGCGGGCGAACAGTAGGAATTATTGCAAATCAACCGCGTGTAAAAGGCGGAGTTCTCTTTGTTGACTCTGCTGATAAAGCAGCAAAATTTATCCAGCTTTGTGACGCATTCCATATTCCATTGCTATTTCTTGCTGATGTCCCAGGCTTTATGATCGGTACAAAAGTTGAGAAGGCTGGTATTATCCGTCATGGAGCAAAGCTTATCGCGGCGATGAGCTCTGCAACGGTTCCGAAAATATCAGTAATCGTTAGAAAAGCATACGGAGCAGGATTGTATGCCATGGCAGGTCCTGCATTTGAACCAGATTGTTGTATCGCCTTACCTACTGCTCAAATAGCAGTAATGGGCCCTGAAGCAGCGGTAAACGCGGTTTATTCAAATAAGATTGAAAAAATTGAGGATCCGAAAGAAAAAATAGCATATATTCAAGAAAAACAGCGGGAATATAGTGAGCATATTGATATATATAAATTAGCTTCAGAATTAATCGTTGATGATATTGTCTCTCCATTTGACTTAAGAAATGTACTTATTGAAAGATTTGATTTGTATGAAACAAAAGAATTAATATTTAGTGTTCGTAAGCATCCTGTATATCCTGTTTAATCCTTCTTGGCTCCTTCCTCTTTTGATGAGAAGGAGTCTTTTTGCATTGATTGAGTCATTCTGTAACTTTCTTCCCAACATTTTTTAGTTTTCTGTTAAAATATGACTAAATACTTAAAATATAAGAGGTAATTATGAAAATAGGGATCATTGGTGGAGGATCGATTGGTCTGTTACTTGCTCATTATTTAATGAAGCATCATGAAGTTCACGTTTTTGTCCGTTCAAAAAGGCAAATGGACATATTGTTAACAGAAGGTTTAATTTTTGAAAAGAAAAAAAAATTGATCAATGAAAAGATAAATGTTTCATTATTTTCAAGCTGGGATGCTGAAGAAGAATTAACCATAATAGCGGTGAAACAGTACCAGCTTTCTTCAATTATTGAAAAAATTAAAGTTTCAAATAAGTTAGCAAACGGCTCATTCGTGTTTCTCCAAAATGGAATGGGACATTTAAAAATGCTGAAAGAGCTATATAATAAAACGATTATTGTAGGTACTGTAGAGCATGGTGCAAATAAAATAAAAGACAATCATATCTTGCATACAGGGGAAGGGCAAATTAATTTAGCCCTTTATCAAGGAAATAACAGAACAGAATTAGCTGAATTATTAGCAATCCCCATTGAGAACTTTCCATTTATGTTTCAGGAGGATTACTATGAGATGCTATTACAAAAGCTCATTGTTAATGCAGTTATTAATCCATTAACGGCTGTGCTAAATGTAAATAATGGCATGCTCCTTGAGAATTCTCATTATTATTATCTTTTTAAAAAATATTATGAGGAATTAAGTGTAATTTTGAATATAAATAATAAGGAAAAAACCTTTCGGCATTTAGAAGATATTTGCAGAAGCACATCAGAAAATCGTTCGTCTATGCTAAAGGACCTGGATGAACATCGTCCGACAGAAATTGAAGCAATTCTCGGCTTTGTTCTTGAAGAAGCAAGAGAAAAGCAATTAAAAGCTCCGTTTTCAGAAAATTACTATCATCTGATTAAGGGAAAGGAGTATGAAGGGAGGAAGAATTAGAATGGGTTCTATTTTTTCATCGATTATTGCTACTTTTGCGACAATTCCGCTATTAGGCTATTTAATAGTCTTTATTATTTGTAAACAAATTACGAAGAAACATCGTCGTTCCGTACATATTGCTTTAGATATCACTACATTATTGTTTATTTTTTCAGTTCATCATTTAATTCTAACGATCTGGGAACATAATTATTTTTGGTTGATTATTTTGTTTATGCTAATTATCGCCATTGCTTTTGTGCTTGTTTTTTGGAAAATAAAGAAAGAAATTGACTTCTCGCGAGTTTTCCGAGGCTACTGGCGTTTTAATTTTCTTTTGTTTCTTATGGCGTATGTCGTTCTAACTATTATTGGTCTTGTTCAAAGTGTAAATACATTTGTTGCAATGCAATAATATTCCTTTTATATGAAGCAGTAGTTGTTTATTCTTCTTTTGAAAATTCTGCAAGACAAACTTTTTTCTTTTCATTACGGACAATGATATACTCTTATGGTAATAATGAGAAATGAAAAACTCCATTTGATTCAAGAGAGAATGGAATGAAAACTAATGATAAGAAAGGAAGTTCAAAAATGGAGATTCTAAATCTCTCATTACCGGCTACGAACCGGTTTGCAACTGATTATCTGGCACAGACACCAGAAATTCAGAGCTATTTTCATTATCGATTTAATGATCATTTAGAATATGAAAAAAGATTAATCGAAATACAACAACGTTCGTACATGAGGAATGAGCTTGCAGCACACATTGAAGAATACATGGACAAATTTCCTGCATCGGAAAAGGTTAAAGAGTCAATTGAGAAGTTTAAGGAAAGTAATAGCACTGTCATTATAGGTGGTCAGCAGGCTGGGATCTTAACTGGCCCTTTATATACGATACATAAAATTATTTCGATCATTGCTCTGGCTAAGCAGAAGGAAGAGGAACTGAATGTTCCTGTTGTTCCGGTATTTTGGATAGCTGGTGAGGATCATGATTACCAAGAGGTTAATCATGTTTTTGTTGAAAGAAATAACAAAATAGAAAAAAAGATATATCCAGAAAAAGTACTTGATAAAAGAATGGTTTCTACAATTGACCTGAACCATAACCTTTGTTATCAATGGGTTGAAGGGATCATTAAATCCTTTGGTGAAACAATCCATACAAAGGATTTACTACAGGTTTTTGATAAGGCTATACACGAATCAAAAACCTTTGTAGATTTCTTTGCATGGATTGTAATGCATCTTTTTAAAGACTCCGGGCTATTAATCATTGACTCAGGTGACGAGAAAATCCGGAAACTGGAAAAAGAATTCTTTATTAAGCAAATTAATGATTGTAAGGAAATCACGCAAAAAGTGAAAGCGCAGCAAGAAGAGCTAAAATCGAATGGATTTGAACGTACGCTTGATATTAGCGATCAAGCTGCGAATCTTTTTTATTATGATCAAGAAAATAATGAAAGAATATTACTTGATTATAACGGTGAAAGCAAACAATTTATTGGCAAGAATGGTCAAGTTCAATTGACGCTTGAGCAGATGCTCGAATTAGCTGGTGAATTTCCGGAGAGGCTCAGTAATAATGTTGTTACGAGACCGTTAATGCAAGAGTGGCTTTTTCCGACCCTTTCATTTATTGCTGGACCAGGGGAGATTGCATACTGGGCTGAGCTAAAACAAGCTTTCGAATGGTTTGGATTGAAAATGCCGCCGATTGTGCCGCGGTTAAACATCACACTATTGGATCGCTCAATTGAAACAGACATGGCTGAACTTGGATTAGATTTACGAGAAACCTTACTGGTTGGAACAGAAAAGAAAAAAAGAGATTTCCTTCAAAATTTAAAGGATGAAAATCTTGATAAGCTTTTTGAGAAAATGAAGCAAGAGTTACTTTTTAATTATGAAAAGCTTGAGGCTTATATAACAACGGAAAATATAGGAATGCTTCCCTTACTTAAAAAGAATGAAGGAAAAGTAATTGATCAAATCGTGTTTATGGAAAATAAACTGGAAGAGTCCGTACAAAGGAAATACGAAGTTGTTATTAATAAATTTGATAGGGTAGAAAATGCTCTTTGGCCAGCTGGATCACCGCAGGAAAGAACACTAAATAGTTTTTACTTTATTAATCAGCATGGCCCAACACTTATTAATGATCTTCTTAATGGCAATTTTACTTTTGATGGCACACACAAAATCATTCGTATTTAACCAAAGATGGACCCTTTCTTTAAAACATAAAATAATAATTATCAACAAAAAAAGACTGCATCTCTTAATTGATGCAGTCTTTTTTTGTTGAAGAGAAGAAGTCAAGCGAACTACCTGCATTCTTTTGTAGGGAAAAGACGAACGAAAAAATGGTGAAATTCTAAAATTTGTAAAGGGGATTACAACTTTCAATAGAATATTAAAAATATGTGGAGGAAAGTGGGGGAATGTGGTACATTTGAGTAAGAAAGTGGGGTTAGTGGGCATGTTCATGGGTGAATATCATCATAACGTTGATAGCAAAGGCCGATTAATCGTGCCAGCCAAATTCCGTGACAATCTAGGAGAAACCTTTATTCTGACAAGAGGTCTAGATCAATGCTTATTTGGCTACCCAAAAGATGAATGGATATTGTTAGAGGAAAAGCTAAAAGGCTTGCCGCTAACGAAAAAGGATGCCCGAGCCTTTACCCGTTTTTTCTTTTCAGGTGCAACTGAATGTGAAATTGATAAACAAGGAAGAATAAATATTGCTTCCCCGCTCCAGCAATATGCAAAAATTGAAAAAGAGTGTGTCGTTTTAGGTGTATCAAATCGTATTGAAATATGGAGCAAGGGAATTTGGGAAGATTATTTCTCCGATTCAGAGGAATCTTTTTCCGAGATTGCAGAAAATATGATTGGGTTTGATATCTAAATGGCCGAAAAGCCTCCAGAAAGGTGGACAACTATGTTTGAACATACAACAGTGTTATTAGAGGAAACGGTAGATGGCCTAAATATTCATCCTGACGGAACCTATGTGGATTGTACGTTAGGAGGGGCTGGACACAGTGAATTAATCTTGTCCAAACTCTCAGATAAAGGCAAGCTCTACGCTTTTGATCAGGATGATACGGCAATCGCACATGCAAAAGAAAAACTAGCTAAATACGGTGATCGAATAACTATCATTAAGAGTAATTTTCAGTATCTTCAAGAGGAATTAGAGCAAATAGGAGTTAAGAAAGTTGATGGAATCTTATATGATTTAGGTGTTTCTTCTCCGCAATTGGATACCCCAGAGCGAGGGTTCAGTTATCATAATGATGCTCCCCTCGATATGCGAATGGATACGGAAGCAAAGTTTTCCGCCTATGATGTTATCAATCATTGGAGTTATTCTGATTTAGTGAAAATTTTCTTTAAATACGGAGAAGAGAAATTTTCGAAGCAAATTGCCAGAAAAATTGAAGCGGCAAGGGAAACGGCACCAATTGAAACAACAGGTGAACTTGTTGAATTAATCAAAGAAGCTATCCCGGCTCCTGCAAGAAGAAAAGGCGGTCACCCAGCAAAACGAGTTTTTCAAGCGATCCGAATTGCTGTTAATGATGAATTAGGTGTTTTTGAAAAATCATTGCAGCAAGCGATTGATTTGCTAAATACAGGTGGAAGAATTAGCGTGATCACCTTTCATTCGCTTGAGGATCGTATTTGTAAAGCCACGTTTAAAAAAGCGAGTGAGACACCTAATCTGCCACCAGGGCTGCCAGTAATTCCGGATGAATATAAGCCCATTCTTAAACTAATTACTAGAAAACCAACTCTTCCATCTGAAGAGGAGCTTCTGCAAAATAACCGGGCGAGATCTGCAAAACTGCGTGTAGCTGAAAAATTATGAGATCTCAAATAAAAAAATGAAACAGGAGGGAATTTATGGGTAACCTAGCACGAAAGCTTCATCAGGAACAGCATCAAGAGCAGCAAAAACAAATGGTAAAGGCTCCAAAAAAAGTAAAGGTAAGAAGTCCATGGCTTTCTCCTGGTGAAAAGATATTGGGGATTATTTTTACAGGAATGGTTTGTTTTGGAGCAGTTCATATTGTTTCTAATCAAGCGGATATATATGGAGTGAACAAAGATATTCAAGATACAAAAAAGATGATTCAAGAACAGCAAAAAGTGAATGGTGATCTTGAAATGCAAGTGGGAGAACTAAGTACATACGAACGTATTTGGTCAAAAGCAAAAGAATTAGGACTAAAATTAAATGAAAATAATGTGAAGGTTGTGCAAGATTAATGATAAAAAAACAGCCGAATATTAATTTTGGAGCAGCGATATTATTTGTAATATTTGGCCTGCTCTTTTTTGTCTTACTGTATCGTTTTATTTCAATTCAAATTACTGGGGAGGCAGGTGGAGAAACACTTGCTGTAAAAGCTCAGCAAAAGTATGAAAAGGAAAGAACAATCGAAGCGAAGCGCGGAACTATTTATGATCGCAACGGTGAAGTCATTGCAACCGATACAAACTCATACAAATTGATTGCGATTTTAGATGAGAGCATGACAACGAATAAAAAAAATCCAAAGCATGTGGTCAATCCGGATAAAACAGCAAGAGAGCTTTCTAAAGTAATTGATATGGGAGAGTCGGAGATTTATAGACTCTTAACGAAATTAAATGATAAAAATGAGCTGCCCTTTCAAGTAGAGTTCGGGAAAGCAGGAAGAGACTTATCTAATCAAAAGAAAAGGGAAATTGAAGAGTTAGAACTGCCGGGCATCACTTTTATTAAGGATACTAAACGATTCTATCCCAATGGAGTTTTTGCGTCTCATTTAGTTGGATATGTAGAGAAGAAGGAAAACAAAGATAATAAAACAGAAACTGTCGGCATGTTAGGACTTGAACAAAGCCTGAATGATGTTCTGACTGGGAAAAATGGAAAAGTAAATTATGAGAGCGATATTTGGGGATATTTATTAGCTGATACGAAGGAAAAAGTAACACCTGCTGTTGATGGCAAGGATATTTATTTAACACTGGATAAGAAAATCCAAACGTTTCTTGAGGATTCAATGAGTAAGGTGGATGAAAAATACAAGCCAGAAAAGATGATTGCAATTGTAGCTGACCCGAAAACAGGGGAGATTCTGGCAATGTCACAAAGACCTTCTTTTCACCCGAAAACAAAGGAAGGAATTTCTAAAACATGGCATAATGAAGCAGTTGAGAACTCCTTTGAGCCAGGCTCAACAATGAAAATTTTCACATTAGCTGCTGCGATTGAAGAAGGCGTCTTTAATCCGAATGAATTATATAAATCAGGCCGATATGCTGTTGACCCGAAATCAAGACCTGTCGGTGACCATAATAATGGCCAGGGCTGGGGAACTATATCCTATTATGAAGGAGTACTTCGTTCCTCAAACGTTGCTTTTGCAAAAATTGTGAAAGAAAAACTTGGCTATGAAACTTTCCGTGAGTATCTCACAAAATTTAAATTAGATCAGCCTACTGGTATTGAATTGCCTAATGAGGCGGCAGGGAAAATTCAATATGAATGGCCGCGGGACAAAGCAACAACAGGCTTTGGGCAAGCATCGGTAATCACTCCGATTCAGCAAGTTCAAGCAGCAACAGCAGTTGCGAATGGTGGAACGATGATGAAGCCACATGTTATAAGCAAAATTGTTGATCCAAATAATAAAGATTCTGTAGAAAAAACGGAACCGGAAGTAAGCGGAAATCCAATTTCCGCCAAAACAGCAAAAGAGGTAAGAGATATTTTGGAGGATGTCGTTTCCACTCCAAAAGGGACTGGTTATAAATTATTTAATATTGATGGCTATGAGGTTTCTGGGAAAACAGGAACAGCACAAATACCGAAACCAGGCGGAGGATATTTGACAGGACGTCAAAATCTTTTCTTTTCTTTTTTAGGAATGGCTCCGACTGACGATCCTAAATTAATTGTGTATGTTGCTGTCCAACAGCCGCAAATCGATCTTCATACGAGCGGCGCACAGCCAGTGGCAGATATATTTAAACCAGTTATGAAGAGCAGTCTTCAATACTTAAATATCGAGCCTGAGGAACAGAAAAAAGTTCAATACGAGAAAATTCCAAGTGTAATTGGGTCATCTGCAGAGGAAGCAAAAAATATATTAAGTAAGAAGGGCGTAACTCCGATTATAATGGGCAAAGGAAAGAAGGTTATCGATCAGCTTCCAGCAAAGGACACCAAACTGATGACAGGGGAAAATGTTGTGCTGCTAACAGATAATGAGCAAATGATTCCTGATATGACTGGCTGGTCGTTAAGGGATGTCATGAAGGTTGCTAAATTAGGTAATTTAGAGCTGAATTCTGTTGGCAATGGCTATGTTGTGAAGCAAAACCTGAAACCTGGATCAACATTTAAAGAAGGAGATTATTTAATTGTAGAGCTGGAGCTTCCGAGTAAGAAATATATGAAGGCAGAAGGAGATGAAGAAGAAGCTGGTGAAGATAATGTAGATTCCGAGGAAGAAAACGTTGAAGTTCAAGATTAAATATTCTATTCAAAAAGGTACAAGCATATATTGGAACGAGCCATAATCTAAGGAGGTTCGTTCTTGCATGCGTGTTTCAAATGTGACAGTAAGAAAACGCTTAATGATTGCTTTAGTAGTTGGGATCCTTGTCTTCTTTATCATTGATTTACGTCTTGGGTATGTCCAGTTTTTTCTTAGTAATGCCTTAACTGATGGAGCAAAGGAATTATGGAGCAGGGATATTCCTTTCGAGCCTGAAAGAGGAGAAATAGTGGATCGGAATGGAGTGCCACTTGCTACAAATGTAAGTGCACCAACGATATATGTTGTTCCGAGACAAGTAAAGGATTCGAAAGATACAGCCGAAAAATTAGGTTCTGTTCTAAATGCCTCTAAAGAAAAGATTCATACAGACATTACAAAGCGTGAAATGTACGTAAGAATATCTGGCGGAAGAAAAATCTCTCACGAGAAAGCGAAGGAAATAAGGGCATTAAATCTTGAAGGTGTCTATATTGGCGAGGATTCTAAACGTCATTATCCTTTCGGAGACTACCTTTCACATGTGCTTGGCTTTGCGGGGATTGATAATCAAGGACTAATGGGACTTGAGTTATATTATGATAAAGAATTAAAGGGGAAGAAGGGATCTGTTCAGTTTTATGCGAATGCAAAGGGTGAACGGATGAATGATATGGCCGATGATTACCAGGCGCCTGTCGATGGATTAGATTTAAGACTAACAATTGATTCAAAGGTTCAGACCATTATGGAACGAGAGTTGGATATTGCCGAAGCAACGTATAATCCAGATGGGATTATCGCTATCGCAATGAATCCAAATAACGGTGAGATTCTAGGGATGGCAAGCAGACCAGGATTTGATCCTGCAAATTTCCGCAATGTTTCCCCAGAAATATTTAATCGAAATTTGCCGATTTGGAGTACGTATGAACCAGGATCAACCTTCAAAATTATCACATTAGCTGCCGCTTTAGAGGAAGGAAAGGTTGACTTAGAAAAAGATCATTTTCATGATCCAGGCTTTGTCAAAGTCGGAGGTGCACGCTTAAGATGCTGGAAGAAAGGCGGACATGGAAGCCAGTCTTTCCTAGAGGTTGTCCAAAATTCCTGTAATCCTGGTTTCGTTGAGCTTGGCGAACGTTTAGGGAAAGAGAAACTGTTCAAGTATATTAAGGATTTTGGATTTGGAGAAAAAACGGGAATTGATCTTCAAGGTGAAGGAACCGGAATCTTGTTTAATCTTGATCGTGTTGGTCCGGTAGAACAAGCAACAACTGCATTTGGCCAAGGGGTTTCTGTTACACCGATTCAACAGGTAGCTGCCGTTTCAGCAGCAATAAACGGGGGTACCTTGTATACACCTTATGTTGCAAAAGAACTGGTTGATCCTAAAACAGGAGAAATCGTAATGAGGAAAACCCCAAATGCGAAACGAACAGTTATTTCCAAAGATACGTCAGATAAAATTAGATACGCATTAGAAAGTGTCGTCGCTCAAGGCACTGGCGGAAATGCATTTATTGAAGGGTATCGAGTAGGCGGGAAGACGGGGACTGCACAAAAGGCGAAAGGTGGAAAATATCTAGAGAATAATCATATTGTGTCATTTATTGGGTTCGCCCCTGCAGATGATCCAGAGCTAGTTGTGTATGTAGCTGTTGATAATCCGAAAGGAACAATGCAATTCGGCGGAGTAGTCGCGGCTCCAATAGTTGGGAATATTATGAAAGATAGTTTAAGAGCGATAGGTGTAGAACCTAGAAAAGATCAAATAGAAAAAAAATATAAGTGGCCTGATGTTCCGATGATTGAAGTGCCTGATTTAGTAGGAATAACAAAACAAGAGTTGGGTGAATTATTTATAAACTTGAAAATTGATGCAAGCGGAACAGGTAATAAAGTAGTAAAACAGACACCTGAAGCAGGCATAAAATTAAAAGAAGGTTCAACAATTCGACTATATTTTGATGAGGAATAAATCTTTCTAAAGGGCGGCCTCATTGCTGCCCATATTTCCACTGTCTTTTCCAATTATAAACAAATAGCTAAATAGGTAGATTTCATGTAAAATGAAAATCGCGATGATTGTGGGGGTGATTGAGATGAAATTACATACGCTCATTTCTTATTTGCAGCCATATAAGACTTACAGCGGAGAAAACCCAGACATATCTTCAATTGAAAATGACAGTAGAAACATCCAGAAAGGCAGCCTGTTTATTTGTATTAAAGGATTTAATGTTGATGGACATGACTATGCAGAATTAGCCGTTCAAAATGGTGCAGCTGCAATTATAGCGGAAAAGGATATGAACCTTCCTGTTCCTGTCATTGTAGTTCCTAATTCAAAAAGATCAATGGCTGTGCTAGCTGATGCCTATTTCGGACAGCCAAGCAAGAAGCTCCATTTAATTGGTATTACTGGTACAAATGGAAAAACAACCATAAGTCATATAATCGAAAAGATCATTTTTGATTCAGGGAAAAAAACAGGGTTAATTGGCACCATGTATACTAAAATTGGTGGAAAAGAATATGAAATAAAAAATACGACACCTGATAGTTTAACCTTGCAGAAAATTTTCAAACAAATGGTCGACGCTGGTGTAAGTTCTACAGTTATGGAGGTTTCCTCACATGCCCTTGATGAAGGACGGATTCATGGGTGTGACTTTAATATTGCTGTATTTTCAAATCTAACCCAGGATCATTTAGATTACCATAAAACAATGGAAGCCTATAAACAGGCAAAAGGGCTGTTATTTTCTCAGCTTGGCAGTTGTTTTCAGCATAATCCTCCTAAATTTGCAATAGTAAATAATGATGATGAAGCGTCAACATCGTTTATAAGGGCAACGGCGGCACATATATTAACATATGGAATTGATAAAAAGTCAGACCTGCAGGCGAAAAATATTCAAATGACTTCTAATGGAACAACATTTGAGTTAATAAGTCCGTTTGGCAGCTATAGCGTATCCATGCAGCTGATCGGTAAGTTCAGTGTGTATAATGTGCTTGCAAGCATTGGAGCAGGCATCGCAACTGGGATACCTATTGAAAAAATTATTCAATCAATCAAAGAAGTAAAAGGGGTTTCAGGACGTTTTGAAACGGTAGATGCAGGGCAGGACTTTTCTGTTATTGTCGATTATTCTCATACCCCAGACAGTTTGCAAAATGCTCTTACTACAGTAAAGCAGTTTGCGAAGAAAAGGGTATTTGTCATTGTTGGCTGCGGAGGGGATAGAGATCGTTCAAAACGCCCGCTTATGGCAGAAATTGCTTGCCGCTATAGTTCTGATCCAATCTTTACATCTGATAATCCAAGGAGCGAAGACCCAGAACAAATCTTAAAAGATATGGAAGAGGGAGTTCAAGGATATCAATACAAGACTATAATTGATCGAAAAGAAGCCATTAATTACGCAGTCAAAGCGGCAAATGCAGGGGATGTTATTTTAATTGCTGGGAAGGGGCATGAAACATATCAAATAATAGGTCATCAAATTATTCACTTTGATGACCGAGAAGTAGCAAAAGAGGCGATAGAGGGGCGATAAAATGTTTTTAACGTATGGTGATTTAGCGAAACTGTTTCCAAATAAATATGGGATACAGGATAATGAGCTGTATTTTCATACGGTCGCGTCAAATTCAGCTGTATTGCAGCCGAAGGGAATATTCATTCCTTTTGAAGAAGGATCAGGGAAGCTGAGTCAGGCGATAGAAAATGGAGCAATTGCTGCATTATGGGATCAGAGAGAACGTATCCCTTCCTATACTCCTAATCATTTTCCAATTTTTATTACAAATGACTTATTGAAAGGCTTAAAGGACATGATGGAACTATATATAGAAAATATAAGTAATGTGAATATGAATCAAACACGAAAAGAAGTAACGAATTTTCTTTTTTTAGATGAAGTACGTCTGAAAGAAAACGAATCAACATATGATATTGCTGTAATGGCAGAAAAAATACTTACTGTAAAGGAACAGCTCCAGATCGGAAAGGAGGGAGCAAAATGATGGAGAAGGTTATTATTTTCACAATTATCATGGGCTTTTTAATATCAGCATTGCTTTCTCCGCTTTTTATTCCCTTCTTACGGAGGTTAAAGTTCGGGCAAAGTATTCGAGAAGAAGGTCCGCAGTCTCATCTGAAAAAATCAGGGACACCAACGATGGGGGGAATTATGATTCTTCTCTCCATTACAATTACAACGTTGGTTATGACTAGTAAATTTTCTGAACCAACAATGAAAATTTATTTGCTTCTGCTAGTAACACTGGGATTTGGCTTACTCGGATTTTTAGATGATTTTATCAAAGTAGTTATGAAGAGAAACTTAGGTTTGACTTCATTGCAAAAATTGCTTGGGCAAATTGTTATATCCGTTATTTTTTACCTTGTTCTAAGACAAAATGAGTTTTCAACGGCGATTCATATCCCCTTAACAGATTACTCTTTTGATTTAGGGTGGTTTTACGTATTCTTTATTATTTTCTGGCTTGTTGGTTTTTCAAATGCAGTAAATCTTACCGATGGCTTAGATGGTCTGCTCTCTGGGACTGCAGCAATCGCTTTTGGAGCGTTTGCTGTTTTGGCGTGGAATTTGTCTCAGTTTGAAATATCGATCTTTTCTGTTGCAGTTTCTGGTGCAGTTCTAGGTTTTCTAGTTTTTAATGCTCATCCGGCAAAGGTTTTTATGGGAGACACTGGCTCGCTTGCATTAGGTGGAGCGATTGCGGCGGTCGCGATTTTAACAAAGCTGGAGATCATATTAATTATTATTGGCGGCGTATTTGTTATCGAAACGCTTTCAGTAATTCTTCAGGTTATTTCTTTTAAAACTACGGGAAGAAGAATTTTTCGCATGAGTCCATTACATCATCACTATGAGTTAGTTGGTTGGTCAGAGTGGCGTGTAGTTGTTACATTTTGGACTGTTGGTTTGCTGTGTGCAATTCTTGGAATTTATATCGAGGTGTGGATGTAATTGAAACAGATTAATCACTATCTTCATAGAAAAGTACTAGTCCTGGGACTAGCAAAAAGCGGGGTTGCTGCAGCTTCTTTATTACATAAGCTTGGTGCATTTGTAACCGTAAACGATTTTAAGCCTTTGTCAGAGAATGTTGAAGCACAAGAGCTTCTTGAACAGGGGATTACGGTAATTTGTGGGGGGCACCCTGTAGAATTGCTTGATGAAGGGTTTCAGCTAGTTGTTAAAAATCCAGGTATACCTTATCACAATCCAATGATTCAAAGAGCGATTGAGATGGGAATCCCTGTTATTACTGAGGTCGAGCTTGCCTATCAAATTTCTGAGGCTCCTTTTGTTGCTATTACTGGAACAAACGGAAAAACAACAACAACTACGCTTGTTTTTGACATGCTTAAAAAAGGTGAAAAACTCCCGCTTATCGCTGGGAATATTGGGACTGTTGCTTCAACTGTTGCACAGGAGGCATCACCTGAAAACACGATTGTTATTGAACTTTCCTCGTTTCAGCTAATGGGCATTGAAACATTTAATCCAAGGATCGCAATATTAACGAATCTTTATGATGCACATCTCGATTATCATGGGACAAGAAAAGATTACGTGCAAGCAAAAGCAAATATTACTAAAAATCAGACTTCAAGCGAATTTTTTATCGTCAATGCTGAGCAAGAGGAAACGATGGCTGTTGCAAAAGAGTCAAACGCCAAAATTATTCCTTTCTCAACTAGACGAGTATTGCAGGAAGGTGCTTATATCCGGGAAGGCTGGATTTATTTTAATGATGAACCAATCATGGAAACTAAAGATATTCTTTTGCCTGGGGCGCATAATTTAGAGAATATCTTATCTGCAATAGCGGCTTCAAAGCTTTCAGGTGTTAATAATCAAGCAATATTTAATGTGTTGAATACATTCTCAGGAGTTAAACATCGCCTGCAATTTATTTCTGAATTTAAGGAAAGAAAATTTTACAATGATTCAAAGGCAACGAATATGCTAGCAACACAAAATGCAATTGCTGCCTTCAAAGAGCCGATTATTCTATTGGCAGGTGGATTGGATCGGGGAAATGAGTTTGATGAGCTAATTCCCTATTTAAAAAATGTAAAATCGGTTGTTACATTCGGACAAACAGCAGAAAAAATCGAACGTGCAGCTAAAAGTGCAGGAATAAAAACAATTAAGCGTGTCGATAATGTGGAAAAAGCCGTACCCGTAGCCTACCAGCTATCTGAACCAGGGGATGTGATCCTTTTATCTCCTGCTTGTGCAAGCTGGGATCAATATAAAACTTTTGAGGTCAGGGGAGACATTTTTATACAAGCGGTGCATATGCTTAAGTGAGGGCTTGGACACGATTTATTAGAAATACAGCATGGTGAGTCATCTTATTCGCTTGTATGCGAGTTAAAGCTTTCGTTACAAAGCCCTAAAACTTGCATTCGAGGTGTTTTAGTTGCCAACAAAAAGAACGACTCCCGATCTAATATTAATAATCGTAACACTTACATTGCTTGCTGTAGGACTGACAATGGTATACAGTGCGAGTGCAGTATGGGCAGAGTATAAATTTAACGATTCCTTTTTTTTCGCAAAAAGACAAATGCTTTTTGCAGCTGTTGGGATCGCGGCCATGTTTTTCATTATGAACATTGATTACTGGACTTGGAGAACTTGGGCTAAAGTTATTATTATTATCTGCTTTGTTTTATTAATAATAGTACTAATACCAGGGATTGGGAATGAAAGAAATGGATCAAGGAGCTGGATTGGTGTAGGTGCTTTTTCTATTCAGCCGTCCGAATTTATGAAGCTTGCAATGATTTCGTTTTTAGCCAAATTTTTATCTGAAAAGCAGAAACTGATTACTTCATTTAGAAAAGGATTAGTTCCCTCCTTAGGATTAGTATTTTTAGCTTTTGGACTTATTATGCTGCAGCCAGATTTAGGAACAGGGACGGTAATGGTCGGTACATGTATTGTTATGATTTTTATTGCTGGTGCAAGGATACGCCATTTCGTCATTCTAGGACTCATTGGTTTATCTGGATTTGTCGGCCTTGTTCTTTCAGCTCCATATCGGATGAAGAGAATTACCTCATTCTTAGACCCATGGGAAGATCCATTAGGAAGCGGTTTTCAAATCATACAATCCTTGTATGCGATTGGACCAGGCGGATTATTCGGATTAGGTCTTGGACAAAGCAGGCAGAAATTTTTTTACCTGCCTGAACCGCAAACAGATTTTATTTTTGCTATTTTGTCCGAGGAACTAGGGTTTATCGGCGGTTCTTTCGTCATCTTATTATTTGCTCTGCTGCTATGGAGGGGAATAAGGATCGCGCTTGGGGCACCAGATTTATATGGGAGCTTTCTTGCAGTAGGAATTGTGGCGATGGTAGCCATTCAGGTAATGATAAACATTGGGGTTGTTACCGGATTAATGCCAGTAACTGGTATTACTCTTCCGTTTTTAAGTTATGGGGGATCTTCATTAACCCTTATGCTGATGGCTATTGGTGTATTATTAAATATTAGCCGTTACTCAAGATTTTAATGACCAACCCTGTGCAGCAGGGTTTCTTTTTATTTTTCTTGTGTAATAAAACTTTTTTGTTGAAAATTAAGCTCTCTGAAAAACAGTAATGGTTGCCAGAGAGTCAGCTCCTCCTATATCGCTGTATGAGAGTGGCTGCAGCAAAATCAACAGCGTATTTAACTAAGCCATTAAAAAAAAGACATAATGCAGGATGATATACCTAAAATTTATTACATTTACATATCAAAACGTTTTCTGTTTTTAATCATGGGTTTTTATATAGTAGAATAGTGGAAAGTGGAGTCACTATTTTTTTATATTTATAATTTACTCGACTTTTGAGGTGAAATAATGAAGATTGTTGTTAGCGGCGGCGGAACGGGTGGACATATATACCCGGCTCTAGCCCTTATTCGTGAAATTCAAAAGGAAGAAAAAAACGTAGAGTTTTTATATATTGGTACTGAAAAAGGTTTAGAGAGTACGATCGTTCCAAGAGAAAATATTCCTTTTCAATCGATACATATAACAGGTTTTAGGAGAAAGCTTTCATTTGAAAACATAAAAACCGTGCTTAGGTTTTTAAAGGGAGTGCGTGAGAGTAAGAGAATGCTGAAGGAGTTTAAAGCAGATGTTGTTATTGGTACAGGAGGCTATGTATGCGGCCCTGTCGTATATGCTGCTGCAAAGCTTGGCATACCGACAATTATTCATGAACAAAACAGCGTCCCTGGTTTAACGAATAAATTCCTTAGCAAGTATGTTGACCGTGTGGCTGTTTGTTTTGAAGAAGCAAAGCAGTATTTTCCTAAAGAAAAGGTGGTCCTAACAGGAAATCCGCGTGCTTCTGAGGTTCTTGGAAAGGACGGAATAAGGGGACGACTTTCGGTTGGTTTAAAAACCAATGTGCCGCTTGTATTAATCGTTGGCGGAAGCAGGGGGGCAAAACCAATCAATGAAGCAGTCTTAAAGTCTTTGACCGAACTTGGTGAAAAGCCTTACCAGATATTATATGTAACTGGGGAAGTTCACTATGAAGAAGTGAAAAAGGAAGTTGATTTAATAGGAAGTCCGAATAACGTCATTATTAAACCTTTTGTACATAATATGCCTGAAGTGCTTGCGGGAACAGATTTAACAGTTGCAAGGTCAGGTGCAACAACACTAGCAGAATTAACTTCTTTAGGAATACCAAGTATTTTAATTCCAAGCCCATATGTAACAAATAATCATCAGGAGAAAAATGCAAGAGCATTAAGTGATCATGGTGCTGCTGTTCTTTTGTTAGAACAAGAGTTAACAAGTAAAAAACTTGTTGAGTGCATGGATCACATTTTAATGGATGATAAGAAAATAATGGAAATGAAAAAATCTGCAAAAAAACTCGGAATACCTGATGCGGCAAAGAGACTTTATAAATTAATGGAAGAACTTGTGAAGAAGTAAAACGTTTGCATAGAAGGGCAGTAGCCCTTATATGCATTTATGCATAAAGTAGTATTATTTATTGAAGTTTGGAAGGGCGGGAGATAGCAGTGAATGAGTTCATTTCAAAGCTCCAAGAATTAAATATTGGCATTGTGAAGGAGAATGAACCTTTAGCTAACCATACAACCATGAAGATAGGCGGTCCAGCTGATATATTTATTGAACCTTCGTCAATTGAAAATATGATAAAAACGATGGAACTAATAAATGAGTATAAAGTGAATTGGACATCAATAGGAAGAGGATCGAATCTTCTTGTGTCAGATTTAGGGATAGAGGGTGCAGTAATTAAACTTGGACGAGGAATGTCCAAGCTGGAGATAAACGGAACAGAAGTGACCGCAGGCGGCGGTTATTCATTAGTGAGTCTATCTACACAACTGAGCAGGCAAGGGCTAAGCGGGTTAGAATTTGCAAGCGGCATTCCTGGTTCTGTTGGAGGAGCCGTCTTTATGAATGCTGGCGCTCATGGTTCTGATATTTCCAAAATATTAACAAAGGCGCTCATACTCTTTGAGAGCGGAAAAGTTGAGTGGCTTTCAAATAAAGAGCTGATGTTTTCGTATCGAACCTCTGTGCTCCAAAAGGAACGTCCCGGTGTTGTTCTTGAAGCGGTTTTCCAGCTGCAATCAGGAGACAAAGACATTATTTTCTCGGAAATGCAAAAAAACAAGGAATATCGCAAAGAAACACAGCCATGGAATTTCCCGTGTGCTGGAAGCATATTTAGAAATCCTCTGCCACATTACGCTGGGAAGCTTGTTCAGGATGCTGGATTAAAAGGGCATTCAATCGGAGGAGCAAAAATTTCCGACATGCATGGCAATTTCATTGTAAATACAGGCACTGCAACAGCACAAGATGTGTTGTCTTTAATAAGTTTTATTAAGGGAAAAATTTATGAGTTATACCAGATAGAGATGCATACGGAAGTGGAAATAATCGGTCGAAAGTAACGGGAAATAATCCTTACTTATTCCATTTCATGTGATATAATTATACTCTAAAGACCTAGATTTATTTTGGGGAAAAGCGGCATGTATAAAACGTGCCGTTGTTTTCTCAATTATTGCATCCTAAAGGCATGTGCTCGCTTTTAGGATGCAATAATTGGACAAGTAATTTCGTAAGCTCTTGAGGTGAATGGAATGGAAAATGGGAAAATTGTATCTCTTGAGGATCGGATTCCTAAACTTAAACAACAAAGGCGAAAAAAAGCAAATAGAAGGCTTGTTTTTTTACTGCTTCTTTTCTTTTCAATTATTGTTTTTATCGTTTATTTCCAATCACCATTAAGCCATGTACATAAAATTGAAGTTTTGGGAAATTCTTTTTATAGTGATCAAGAATTGCTTGATTCTGCTGGACTTTCAGAGAATACAAATATTTGGAAGGTGAAAGAAAAAACAGTTGAGGAAAAACTAAAAAAGCTTCCTGAAATTAAAGATGCAACTGTCAAAGTTCATTTGCCGAGTTCAGTTTCGATTACTATAAAGGAATATAAACGGATTGCCTACATAAAAAAGGACAAGAGTTATTTACCTGTGAATGAAAATGGAAAGATATTGAAGCATATTGGCAAGAATGGGGAAATTCCTGCGAATGCACCGATACTTATCGGATTTTCGGAAGGAAATGTCCTGAATGAAATGATTGAGGAACTGGGGAAATTGCCAGATGAAGTGTTTAATTCTATTTCTGAGATTCATCATTCCCCGAAAGAGACCGATGCCTATCATGTGACTCTTTTTATGAATGATGGATTTGAGGTAAGTGCAACGATAAGAAGCTTTTCAGAAAAAATGGCACATTATCCTTCTATTGTAAGCCAATTAGACCCGGCAAAAGAAGGAGTTATTGACATAGAGGTCGGCTCTTATTTTAAAGCTTATGAACAAAAGGGAGCTGATGAAAATGAAGATAAAGAAGAAGCTGAAGGTGAAGGGTAATCATGTAATATTTTCACTAGTTTTTCTTGTTCTCGGCTATATAATTGCCTTTTCATATCATGTGACGAAGAGTGAAGGGGAGAATGCGGCTATTACGGGAAAACAGTGGGATAGAGATTTAGAGCTTCGCCATCAATTGGTTGAATTGGAGAAAAAAAATCTCACATTACAAAAGGAACTGCACGAGAAACAAGAGCGGGTTCGTGATATCGAAAATGAATTATCTCAAGAAGCCCAAGTTTACTTCAATCTTGCGGAAGATACAGAGAAATTAAGAATGTATCTTGGGAAAATAGATGTAAAGGGCCAAGGCGTTGAGGTGACGCTTTCTGACGGCGCCTACAACCCAGATGAGGAGAATATTAATAATTACATAGTGCATGAACAGCATGTCTTTAAAGTTATTAATGAACTGTATATTTCTGGTGCTTCAGCCATTGCTATCAATGGACAAAGACTTACACATAATTCATATATTTTATGCAATGGTCCTGTAATAGAAATTGATGGTTACCAGCATCCTGCTCCATTTGTTATAACGGCTATTGGAGATGCTGAAGTTTTATCTTCTGCTTTGAATTTAACAGGAGGGGTTAAGGATTCCTTAGTTAATGAGAATATCCAATTTACCTTAGAAGAAAAAGCTGAAGTAATAATGGAGCCATTATTGCAGGCTTCTTAATTGAAAGCGAAAGGTATTGCAGAGGGAAAAGCCACCCTTTCGACTTCAAATATAGTAATCGTCCACTTTTTAAATAAAGTTTGGAAAGCAAGGTGAAAAACGTGGACAAAAGGAAGAAAAATCTTAGTTTTACGTTAATTGCTATCGTTATAGGTTTTATGATAGCAATCCAGTTTCGAACAGTAAAAGAACCGGAAGTCCGTGATACGCGCGATACATGGCAGCTTCGTGATGATATCTTGAAACAAAATGAGCTTCAGCTTAAATTGATCCGAGAGGTTCAATCACATGAAGCAAAAATTGCCCAATATGAAACGGAGCTAAAACATAGCAAGGAACAAGTATTAAGAGACACATTAGAGGAATTAAAAGAAGAAGCAGGACTAACAGAGGTGACTGGATATGGAATTATTCTCTCTATTGAGCCTGTCATGGAAGATTTACTCATTGGAAAAACCGTTTCAAACGTTTCTCCCGATTTATTAAAAAGACTAGTTAATGAACTAAATATGTATGAAGCATCACATATAGCGATAGACAATCAACGTCTAATAAATACGACAGTTATTCGCGATATAAATAATGAAACAAAAATTGATGGCCATTCCATTAAGAAACTGCCATTTGAAATAAAGGTCATTGCTGAGGATGCGAAGGGAGCTGAGAAATTATACAACAGGATGCAAGTTTCAAAATCAGCTGACGAATTTTTTGTTGACAATTTACGGGTAAAAGTTATTAAACCTGAAGGGAAAATAACTATTCCTGCTTATCAAAATGCAATTAGAATTAGGGATATGAAGCCTGTGGATCCTGAAAAAGGAGGCAATTCATAATGTGGCTTCCGGTGTTAGGCTTGATTATTGGTGTAATTCTCGGATTATTTACAGAAATAAAAGTATCTGAGGAATACGCGAATTATTTATCGATTGCTGTGCTTGCAGGTCTTGATACTCTTTTTGGAGGAATTAGAGCTCAACTGCAAAATATTTATGATGAAAAAGTCTTTGTATCAGGTTTCTTTTTTAATATTGTACTTGCTGCAAGTTTGGCTTTTCTAGGTGTCCATCTTGGTGTAGACTTATATTTAGCGGCAGTATTTGCATTCGGGGTGAGATTATTCCAAAATATTGCAGTTATTAGAAGAATCTTATTAACGAAATGGACAAGCAACAAGGAAAAAACAGAAAAAAATTAATTTTAAAAAAGGGAATAAGATAGTTTTGACGAATAATTTTATAGTATAAATAAATTAATATAAGGAAAAATCGGGGCAAATCAAGTGCTTTAATGTCCATTTTAATGGATTTTTGCTCCGATCCCGCCTTTTATTCTCGTTTTTATTCTAAAAAAGAGAAGTAAACCAATTCTATATAGTTTTTAAACAATTAAAGTTTAAATAAATAACACGCTCAAAGTTATTGGGTTATGGAAATGTAAAAAAGGAGGTGCCAGAGAATGAACAACAATGAAATATATGTAAGTCTTGACATCGGTACATCCAGTGTAAAGGTTATCATTGGAGAAATGGTCAATGACTCTTTAAATATTATTGGTGTCGGCAGTGTAAAGTCCGAGGGCTTAAGAAAAGGCTCCATTGTTGATATAGATGAAACCGTTCATTCGATAAGGAAAGCAATTGAACAGGCTGAGAGAATGATAGGAATGGAAATTACTAGTGTAATAGTTGGGATTACCGGAAACCATGTCATGCTTCAGCCTTCACATGGTGTTGTAGCAGTATCAAGTGAGAATAGGGAAATAACTAACGAAGACGTTGCAAGAGTCATTGATGCAGCACAAGTCGTTTCGATTCCGCCAGAAAGAGATATTATTGATGTAATTCCCCGGCAGTTTATTGTCGATGGGTTAGATGAAATTAGTGATCCTCGAGGGATGATTGGTGTTCGGCTAGAAATGGAAGGAACAATCATTACCGGATCGAAGACTATCTTACATAATACATTACGATGTGTTGAACGCGCTGGGCTCGAGATTATTGATATTACACTTCAGCCTTTAGCAGCTGGTGCCTATGCTTTATCCAAGGATGAAAAAAATCTTGGTGTTGCCCTTGTTGACATTGGCGGTGGTTCAACAACCATTGCACTTTTTGAGCAAGGGGTCCTTAAGGCTACAAGTGTCCTGCCTGTTGGCGGTGAGCATATTACTAAGGATTTATCAATAGGTCTCCGCACATCTACAGAGGATGCCGAAAAGATAAAAACAAAATATGGATATGCATTCTATGATCATGCGTCAGAAGATGAAGTGTTTAGTGTTCCGATTATTGGAAGTGACCAGCATCAGCAGTTTAATCAGCTGGAAATATCTGATATTATCGAGGCGAGAATGGAAGAAATCTTTGATCTCATTCAAAACGAAATTAGACGACTTGGTACTCATGATTTACCTGGCGGGTATGTATTGTCTGGCGGGGTAGCAAACACTCAAGGAATACTAGAATTAGCACAGGATGTATTTCAAAATCGGGTTCGTATTGCCATTCCAGATTATATTGGTGTTAGAGAGCCGCAATATACAACAGCAGTAGGACTCATAAAATTTGCTTATAAAAATGCGAAGATGCAAGGCAGAAAGATGGGGGGAACTGCCCCTGTCAATACCCAAGAAATGAAAGAAAAACGCGTACAAAAACAACCGCAACCGAAAGCAAAGCCGGAAAAGCAACCGGAAGAAAAAATTACATCAAGAGTGAAGAAGTTCCTTGGATACTTTTTTGAGTAAAAATGGTGTTCTTTAGGAACATCGACGAATTAGGAGGATTTGTCATGTTGGAATTTGATACTAATTTAGATTCATTAGCAACGATAAAAGTCATCGGCGTTGGCGGCGGCGGTAACAACGCGGTTAACCGAATGATTGAACACGGGGTACAAGGTGTAGAATTCATAGCTGTTAATACGGATGCCCAAGCTTTAAATCTATCAAAAGCAGAAATAAAAATGCAAATTGGCGGAAAGCTGACTCGTGGGCTCGGAGCTGGTGCGAATCCTGAAGTTGGAAAAAAGGCAGCTGAAGAGAGTAAAGAGCAAATTGAAGAAGCATTAAAGGGAGCAGACATGGTTTTCGTTACTGCTGGAATGGGTGGAGGAACAGGAACGGGAGCAGCTCCCGTTATTGCCCAAATTGCGCGTGACTTAGGTGCTCTGACAGTTGGTGTTGTTACTCGTCCATTCACATTTGAAGGCCGTAAGCGTTCAACACAAGCTGCTGGTGGTATTGCTTCAATGAAGGAAGCAGTTGACACACTTATTGTTATTCCTAATGACCGATTATTAGAGATCGTTGATAAAAGTACACCGATGCTTGAAGCTTTCCGTGAAGCAGATAATGTTCTTCGTCAAGGGGTACAAGGGATTTCTGATTTAATTGCTACTCCAGGATTAATCAATCTAGATTTTGCTGATGTTAAAACGATTATGTCTAACCAAGGATCAGCCTTAATGGGAATCGGGATTGCTTCAGGTGAAAATCGTGCAACTGAAGCTGCGAAGAAAGCAATTTCGTCTCCATTGCTTGAAAAGTCAATTGATGGTGCTCAAGGGGTTCTTATGAACATTACTGGCGGCACTAACTTAAGTTTATATGAAGTTCAAGAGGCTGCTGATATCGTAGCAACTGCATCTGACCAAGATGTAAATATGATCTTTGGGTCGGTTATTAATGAAGACCTAAATGATGAGATTCTTGTAACAGTTATTGCAACAGGATTTAATGAGGATGTCATTCAGGTAAAACAGCAACAGCAACAGACTAGACCTTCATTTGGACAGCAAAAGCCAAATACAATGGGTACTGTTAAGCGGGAGCAAAAGAGAGAAGAGATTTCGCATGAACCAGTAAGAAATACTCCATCTCAACAAGCAGAAGAAACTTTAGACATCCCAACTTTCTTACGCAATCGAAATAGAAGACGCTAAGTAAATTTATAAATAAAAAGGACATGCTCCTAAATGGGAGCATGTCCTTTTTACTATGCGTGTTCAGGTTCCTTCAGTTCCATTGCAGGGCCAAAGAATTCGTAGCGAATATTTTCTCTTTTAAATCCTGCTTGCAATAAAGTTTCAAACATGGCTTGCATAAAGACAACCGGTCCGCACATATATACGATTGAATCTTTATCACTTACAATTGTTTTTAGCCAGTCAGCAGTAATAAATCCTTCTTTATCAAATCTTTTTTCTTCCCTGTCAAGCGCAGTTGGCTTTTCATAGCAGATAAAGCTTGAAATGGCATTATTATTGAGGTCAATTTGTTTTACCTCATCTAAAAATGCATGGACGTGTCCGTTGATTGCAGCATGAACAAACACTGTTTGCTTATTTTTATCTTCCAGGTGATTTAGCATACTAAGCATCGGTGTAATTCCTACACCACCGCTTAGAAGCAGAATGGATTTGTCATTGCTTTCTTCTAGTACAAAATCGCCAGCAGGTGCACTAATTTCAACGAAGTCACCGATTTTCAGTTCGTTATGCAAGAAGGTAGAAACGATGCCAGCCGGTTTAGTATTTATTTCATCTTCTCTTTTTACTGAGATGCGATAATATTCGCTATTTGGAGAAGTGGATAAGCTATATTGACGAATATGTGTAAAGTGTTGTCCTGGAATATTTGTAAGCTTTAAGCTTATATATTGTCCGGGGATATAATTTGAAACTTTTCCCCCATCAGCAGGTTTGAAATAAAATGATTTAATGCATTCGCTCTCTTGAACAATTTTTTCTACTTTGAAATTCTTGAAATCCTTCCATCCGCCTAGCTGATTTTCAGCTGCCTCGTACATGCCCTTTTCAACGCTAATAAACGTATCTGCAATAACACCATAAGCTTTTGCCCATGCATCAATAATTTCTTCAGTTGCTGCATCTTGAAGGACTTCTTTAATTGCTAATAATAAATGCTCCCCGACAATCGGATAATGCTCAGGCTTAATACCTAATGAACGATGCTTATGTGCGATTTGTGTAACAACTGGAATAATAGCGTCGAGCTGATCAATATACTTAGCAGCTGCATAAACTGTGCTGGCAAGAGCCTTTTGCTGACGGCCTTGTTTTTGATTTGCATGATTAAAAATGTTTAATAATTCTGGGTGTTTTTTGAACATTAACTCATAGAACGTTTTTGTGATGGCTTCTCCATGCTGTTCCAAAACAGGGACAGTACTTTTAATAATATCAATTGTTTTTTGTTCTAACATGTTGAAAAACTCCTTTTTTCTATTTTCCCTGTCATTATAGTGAATTGAAATTTTAATTACCGTGATGTACATCACACTTTTATATAAAGAATTTTGTTTGTAATGAATGAAAAAGATAAATAATGACAAAATCCGAAAAGAATAGTGAAAATTTCTATCGTTTTCATTACAGAAAGTGACACACTCCTTCTAGTGGAGTGCGCTATACTTTTTTTAACAGATTAATAGGGTGAAAAATAGAAGACATATCCATTCTTGTATAGTCCGAATTATGGAAGTAGTTAAAAGGAGGAAGAGGATTGGAGGTTTATTTAGATATTATTTGGGCTCTGAATTTTTTATTTGATAGCCTCCTCCTTTATTTGACAGCAATCATATTAAAAAGAGATGTCCGGCTATGGAGGATTTTTGCAGGGGGATTGATTGGGTCAGTAATTATTCTATTATCAATTACCCCATTACATTCCTATGCTGGCCATCCAATTACAAAATTGTTATTTTCAATTGTCATGGTATTGACTTCACTTGGATTTAAGAGGATTCGTTTTTTTCTAAATGGTTTAATGACTTTTTATTTAGTGACCTTTTTGATTGGAGGATCCTTAATAGGTGTCCATTATTTTTTGAAATTTGATTTCAAGCTATCTTCCTCCGTTTTAATTGCAAGCGTCAAAGGATTTGGTGATCCGATTAGCTGGCTTTTTGTTCTCATAGGTTTCCCAATTGCCTGGCATTTGTCTAAACGCAATATGGAAGCGATTGAAATAACAAAAATTCAATATGATTCATTGATAAAGGTAATTATTCAGATAAATGATGTGTCTTATTCATTTAAAGGCTTAATTGATAGTGGAAATCAGCTCTATGATCCGATTTCAAAAATGCCAGTTATGTTCGTTTCGATTAGAGAAAGAGTAACAGACTTTCCTGAGGACCTAGTTGAGATGGCAAAGAACCCTGAAAAAATTATTCTTGGTGCTGAAGAAGTAGCGCCTGATTGGGAGAATAGAATGCGGATTATCCCGTATAGTGTACTTGGACAAGAGCATCAGTTAATCATAGCGATAAAGCCAGATAAAATTCTCATTGAAAAAGAAGATGAGCTTTATCATGTGGAAAGTGGACTGGTATCTTTTTCTATACAGCAGCTTTCTCCGGACGATGCATTTCAGTGTATCGTTCACCCAAAAATGTTAACGAGTACTAGAAGAGCTGAGGTAAAACACGCTTAATCGAGGATAATCTATTAATTTTCTATACAGAGGAGGACTTTACATGAAAAGATTAAAGCTTCGCATCTCATACTATTGGTATAAATTTCTAATGAAACTCGGTCTGAAAACAGATGAAGTATTTTACATCGGCGGAAGTGAAGCATTGCCTCCTCCTTTAAGTAAAGAAGAAGAGGAAGTATTATTGGAAAAACTTCCAAATGGTGATAAGGCAGCCAGGTCCATTCTTATCGAAAGAAATTTACGCTTAGTTGTCTATATTGCGAGGAAATTTGAAAACACGGGAATCAATATAGAAGATTTAATAAGTATCGGTACGATTGGATTGATTAAGGCTGTCAATACCTTTAATCCTGAAAAAAAAATAAAGCTAGCTACATATGCATCAAGATGTATTGAAAATGAGATCCTTATGTATCTAAGAAGAAATAACAAAATTCGATCCGAAGTTTCATTTGATGAACCTTTAAATATAGATTGGGATGGAAATGAACTGCTGCTATCAGACGTACTTGGAACAGATGAGGACATTATCACAAAGGATTTAGAGGCAAATGTGGATAAAAAGCTGCTATCAAAAGCATTGCATCAGTTATCTGATCGTGAAAAGCAAATAATGGAGCTTCGCTTTGGTCTTGGAACTGGGGAAGAAAAGACACAAAAAGATGTGGCAGATATGCTTGGTATTTCTCAATCTTATATTTCCCGATTGGAAAAAAGAATCATAAAAAGATTAAAGAAGGAGTTTAATAAAATGGTGTAAGCCATTTTATTTTTTTGGGATACAAAAATATTTTTTTTAAAATATATAGACTAAAAAACAGCTTATTTTATGATGTTTAAGTCAGTTTTCTTAAAAATAGTAAAAAGAGACAAGTGCATATTTTTCCTTCTCAAGGAAATACTGTTTTTTGTACAGCAGCTCCTGTGAGGAGGGAAAAGGATTGACTCGAAATAAAGTAGAAATTTGCGGTGTTGATACTTCAAAGCTTCCAGTATTGAAAAACGAAGAAATGAGAGAGCTCTTCAAGCAAATGCATAAGGGGGATATATCCGCGCGGGAAAAACTCGTCAACGGAAATTTACGTCTCGTACTAAGTGTTATACAGCGCTTTAATAATAGAGGCGAATTTGTTGATGACCTATTCCAGGTCGGCTGTATCGGCCTAATGAAATCTATTGATAATTTTGATTTAGGTCAAAACGTGAAGTTTTCCACCTATGCTGTTCCGATGATTATCGGAGAGATTAGAAGATATTTGCGTGATAATAATCCCATTCGAGTTTCTCGTTCTTTAAGGGATATTGCTTATAAGGCACTTCAGGTGAGAGAACGACTAATGAGTAAAACATCCAAGGAGCCGACAGCTGCTGAAATTGCGAAAGAGCTAGATGTCCCACATGAGGAAATTGTTTTTGCATTAGATGCTATTCAAGATCCAGTCTCCTTATTTGAGCCAATCTATAATGATGGCGGAGACCCAATCTATGTTATGGATCAATTAAGTGATGAAAAAAATAAAGATATTCAATGGATTGAAGAAATCGCACTAAAAGAAGGGATGAGGAGGTTAAATGATCGGGAAAAAATGATCCTGAGAAAACGATTTTTCCAAGGGAAGACCCAGATGGAGGTTGCTGAGGAAATTGGTATTTCACAAGCACAAGTATCTAGACTTGAAAAAGCGGCAATTAAACAGATGAATAAAAATATCCAAAGCTAAAGCTGCCAAGTTGGCGGCTTTTTTTGTCTAGCAGGGGCTCTTAGCCCTTTGAGGTCATAGGCCAACTTTCCATCCAGCCCGCTTTATGCATGTCGGATCTTATCAGTCGTCTCCGCTTTTCGATTTTCATTAATAAAAACATGTTTGTTACCAATAATTTTGCATATGTAATCATATATTTTATGTAGAATGAAATACTGGGGGCGCGAGAAATGATTAAAATCTCTGAATTCCAATTGAAAGATGTAGTAAATGTATCAAATGGAAAGAAATTAGGAAATATTGGAGATATTGATATTAATATTCAGACAGGGAAAATAGATGCTGTGATTATTGGGGGAACGGGGAAGGTTTTAGGCTTTTTTGGACGTGATGAAGATATTGTGATTCCTTGGAAAAACATATTAAAAATTGGCGAAGATGTGATATTAGTGAGACATAAAGATAATAATATGTTGAATAATGCTGAGGAAGATGCATAAATATGTCTTTTAAAACTGTGAAGACAATGATTGTTATGGTAAACTAAAGAAAATATACAGCGAAAAGTATCTTATTCACTTCTGACATTCTTGTATTCAAGTGGTAGGTACGCTGCGCTAGAAGAAAAGCTGAGGGGCTATCTAATGGAACCATTTATCTTGAAAGATACTAGACATTTTCTTATTAAGGAATGGATGGATAAATTTCCGAAATTAGTCGCAGGATTCACGTCTAAGAATGGCGGATTTAGTGAATCTTATTTCTCCACTTTGAATCTTGGTTTACATGTGAATGATTCTATCGCGAGTGTTCGAGAAAATCGTCAATGTATGGCTGAGACACTCCAGTTCCCAGTTGAGAACTGGATCGGAGCCGAACAAACCCATAAGATAAATATAGAAGTGGTAGCTGAGAATGCTGCAGGTAAAGGTTCACTAAGTTATGATGAATCATTCAAGGACACAGACGGTTTTTTTACGTTCGATAAAAACATTTTACTAACACTCTGCTTTGCTGATTGTGTCCCTTTATTTTTCTTTCATGAAGAAACAGGGGCAATGGGTGTAGCGCATGCAGGCTGGAAGGGAACTGTAAATGGAATAGCAGCGGAAATGCTGACGTTATACAAAAAGAATGGCATAGGAGAGAAAGACGTTCATGTCGTTATCGGTCCTTCAATATGCCGTAATTGTTATGTTGTAGACGAACCAGTGATCACTTTAGTTAAGAATCGTCTAGGTGATCAATTGGATGTTCCATTTAATCAAATACAAGAGAATCAATATGAATTAGATTTAAAGGAAGTAAATAAAGCAATCCTCTTACAAGCAGGTGTATTAGAAGAAAACATCCAAGTTTCGAATTTTTGTACCAGCTGTCATGAGGAACATTTTTTCTCCCATCGAAGAGATAAGGGAAAGACGGGGAGAATGATGAGTTTTATCGGCTGGAAGGAGGATTAACCGGTTTGAAGGTAATAGAAAATCTGCAAAAGATTCAAGAAAACATCGAGTTGGCTTGTAGAAGGTCTAACAGACATTCTAGTGAAGTAACAATCATTGCTGTTACTAAATATGTAACTATTGAAAGAGCCAAGGAAGCCGTTGAAGCGGGTATTGTCCATTTAGGAGAGAACCGGGATGAGGGTCTCCTTGCTAAATGGGATGTATTGAGGGACAAGCCAATGTGGCATTATATAGGAACCCTGCAATCACGAAAAGTAAAAAATATTATTGATAAAGTCGATTATATTCACTCCTTGGATAGAATGTCACTTGCAGAAGAAATAAATAAAAGAGCTGAAAAAGTTACGAATTGCTTTGTTCAAGTAAATGTTTCTGGTGAGGAATCAAAGCAAGGGTTATCTCCTGATGAAGTAGGAGAATTCGTTTTAAGCTTAAGCAAGTTTGAAAAAATACGAATTTGTGGTTTGATGACAATGGCGCCATATATAGAAGATGAACAAGTACTTCGTTCATGTTTCCGAAAACTAAATGAATTACAGAGAAAAATCAAAAACTTAGAACTTGATTATGCGCCTTGTACAGAATTGTCAATGGGAATGTCAAATGACTATGAAATTGCCATTGAAGAAGGGGCGACCATGGTACGGATAGGCACCGCATTGGTAGGCGAAGAAGGAGTAGGAGGTTGATAGAAAATGAGTATCAAGAATAAATTTAAAACATTTTTCTTCTTAGATGATGAATATGACTATAAGGAAGAGGAAATCGTCGAAGAAGAATTGGAGGCAGTAAAACAAACACCAAAAGCTCAGCCTGCACAAAAAAATAATATTGTCAGCCTGCAAAGTGTCCAAAAGTCATCTAAAATGGTCCTGGTTGAACCACGTGTTTATGCCGAAGCACAGGATATTGCTGACCATTTAAAAAATAGACGTGCGGTTGTAGTTAATTTACAAAGAATTGAAAAGGATCAGGCAAAAAGAATCGTGGATTTCCTAAGCGGAACCGTTTATGCAATTGGTGGAGATATTCAAAAGGTTGGAACAGATATTTTCTTGTGTACACCTGATAATATAGAAATTTCCGGAAACATTTCACAAATGATGCAAGAGCAAGATTTTGAAAATACGAGGTGGTAGCACTAAATGGTACTATTATTCAACATTATCGCAACCGTAATTAATTATTATTCATGGGCATTAATTATTTACATTCTATTGTCTTGGTTTCCAGGTGCAAGAGAATCTGCAATTGGACAATTTTTAGCAAAGATTTGTGAGCCATATTTAGAGCCATTTAGAAAAATAATTCCTCCACTTGGAATGATCGATATTTCTCCAATTGTTGCGATATTAGTTCTTAAATTTGCTATAAGCGGATTAGGGCAATTATTTGTATGGATAAGTTGAACAATGAAAGAGGGCTTATACTCGGCCCTCTTTATTTTGGGGTTGAAAAGGGGTTAATGAATGACGATATACCAGCATTTCCGTCCTGAAGAGAAGGAGTTTATCGATCAAGTCCTTAACTGGAAGAATGCCGTTGATGCTTCCTATGCACCGAAGTTAACTGATTTTCTTGATCCAAGGGAACAGGGAATTGTGAGGTCAATCATAGGCAATCAAACAGAAGTGAAATTTGAATTTTTTGGCGGTACACTCACTTCAGAACGAAAGCGTGCGATTATTTATCCAGATTATTTTCAAGTGACAGAAGATGATTTTCAACTTTGTTTATTTGAAGTAGAATACCCTAGGAAATATATTTCACTTCAACATCCTCAAGTACTTGGCAGCTTAATGTCATTAGGCTTAAAAAGGGGCAAGTTTGGTGATATTCTTGTCCACAACGGGAGAATTCAGTTTTTTGTTTCAAAAGATGTGGAGGATTATATTTGCTTGCAATTAGAATCGGTTGGTAAAACAACTGTTAGCTTACATTCGCAGCCACTTGCAAATGCCGTTCAGCCAGAGGAAAATTGGTATGAAGTTTCTGTTACAGCATCTTCTCTGAGATTAGATACTGTTATTTCAGCAATTTATAATATATCTAGGCAAAAATCACAAGGTTATATCCAGCAAGGTCTGATAAAATTAAATTGGAGTTTAATCGAAAACCCTGCTTTTGAATGCAAAGAATATGATATGATATCTGTCAGGGGCTATGGACGCTCTAAAATCATTTCCATTGAAGGAAAAACAAAAAAAGATAAATGGAAAATTACCGCAGGGAAGGCAAAGTAATTATATTACTGGCAAATTGGAATACATTTATACATGACTTGTTTAGATATTTTCATGTATATTGCCTTTTTCTATGATTGGTTGCTTTTAGTCATTTTCTAATTGACCTTGCATGCAAAAAAAGTTAGTTGATTGGAGCGGAAGGTGCGTGACTCCTCGAAAATGCTGTTGTATTTCATTTGTGCGATGAACTATTCACTGCAGCTAATTCAAAGTCCTGCTGTAGGATTGGGACAGGTGAGACCCCGCAGGCACTAATGTGTCTAGGAGGCTAATCGTCTACCACGCGGAAAGCGAGTTGCCTGAAGTGGAAATCAACCTCTGTATATATCATACTAATTTGTTTCATGTTAGGGTGAATGGCTGTTATAAAAATTATTTTCAATTTGCAGGAATATGCTGCAAGTTGTCGAATAATAGCTTTATACATAATTGAAGGATTTTGGGAGGTGGCCATGATGCCATTAACACCGTTGGATATTCATAATAAGGAATTCAGCAAAGGATTCCGAGGCTATGATGAAGACGAAGTGAACGAATTTCTTGACCAAGTGATAAAAGACTATGAAATTGTCATTCGGGAGAAAAAGGAATTAGAAGAAAGGCTAAATGATCTCAACGAACGCATTGGCCATTTTACTACGATTGAAGAAACATTAAACAAATCAATTGTCGTGGCGCAGGAAGCAGCTGAAGAAGTGAGGAGAAATGCGCAAAAAGAAGCAAAGCTCATCATTAAGGAAGCTGAAAAAAATGCTGACCGGATTGTGAATGAATCGTTATCTAAAGCTAGAAAGATTGCTCTTGAAATTGAAGAGCTAAAAAAACAATCAAAGGTATTCAGGACTCGATTTAAGATGTTAATTGAGGCACAATTAGATCTATTGAATAATGATGATTGGGATCATCTTCTCGAATATGAGCTTGATGCAACTGAATTAAAATCTGCACAAGAAGAAGATTCATTAGCTTGACGAAACTCTAATAAATGCATATAATTTTTAAAACAAAGTAAATAGGAAATACGAACTGTGAGAGGGACAGTACAATATTTATATGCTTTAATCAGTGCATAAAAATTGCATTGTTAGCGATTCGGGGATGGTGGAAGCCCGGAAGAAGCGAAATATTGGAAAATCACCCTTGAGTTCCTTGCTGAACGTTCAATTGAATTATTAAGCATAGGCGATTCATTCGCGTTAAGAATGCTTGAGAGGATAGAAAATGATTGAATTTCTATCTACAAGGGTGGTACCGCGGGAGATAAAACCTTCTCGTCCCTTTTTGGGATGAGAGGGTTTTTTTATTTACTTTACAGTAAGTTTTATTGTGCAAAAGAAATGGCAATCATGGAGCTAATGATCGAAATTGGAGGAATGGACATGGATTACAAAGACACGTTATTGATGCCAAAAACAGAATTTCCAATGAGAGGGAATTTACCGAAGCGTGAGCCGGAAATTCAAGCTAAATGGGAAGAGATGGATATTTACAAGAAAGTACAAGACCATACGAAAGGCCGTCCAATGTTCGTTCTGCATGATGGACCACCATATGCAAATGGTGATATCCATATGGGGCACGCATTAAACAAAATTCTTAAGGATATTATCGTTCGTCATAAATCAATGACTGGCTATAATGCCCCTTATGTTCCAGGATGGGATACACATGGTCTGCCAATCGAGCAAGCCTTAACAAATAAAGGGGTAAAACGCAAGGAAATGACGGTTGCTGAATTCCGTAAGCTATGTGAAGAGTATGCCTATGGACAAATCGACAGCCAGCGCACACAATTTAAACGTTTAGGTGTTAGGGGAGATTGGGAAAATCCTTATATCACGTTAAAACCAGAATATGAAGCACAGCAAATTAAGGTTTTCGGAGATATGGCGAAGAAAGGCTATATCTATAAAGGGAAAAAGCCTGTTTACTGGTCTCCTTCTTCTGAATCTGCTTTAGCAGAGGCAGAAATTGAATATAAAGATAAACGCTCTCCTTCAATCTATGTTGGATTTAAAGTGGCAGACGGCAAGAATGTTCTTGATTCAGATACGCAAATTGTCATTTGGACGACAACACCTTGGACGATTCCAGCAAACCTAGGAATTTCTGTACACCCTGAACTAACTTATGTTGTCGTTGAAGAAAAGGGGAGCAAGTATCTAGTAGCCGAAGATTTATTAGCGGCAGTAACAAAAGAGATTGAATGGGAAAATCCGCAAGTTGTTAAAACTGTGAAGGGCGCTGAGCTTGAACATATTCTAGCTAGACATCCATTCTATGACCGTGATTCACTTGTTATGCTTGGGGAACACGTAACAACAGATGCTGGAACTGGCTGTGTGCATACAGCACCAGGACATGGAGAAGATGATTTCTATGTCAGTCAAAAATATGGTCTAGATGTATTATGCCCAGTGGACGATCGCGGGGTTATGACGAACGAAGCTGAAGGTTTTGAAGGATTATTCTATGATGAAGCAAATAAGCCGATTACTGAAAAGCTCGATGCTGTTGGAGCATTACTAAAGCTTACATTTATTACTCACTCATACCCGCATGATTGGAGAACGAAGAAACCAGTAATCTTCCGTGCGACAGCTCAATGGTTTGCTTCCATTAAAGATTTCCGCAATGAGCTTATGGACGCAGTAAAGGAAACTAAATGGGTACCTGCATGGGGAGAAACGAGATTATTTAATATGGTTCGTGACCGTGGCGATTGGTGTATTTCCCGTCAGCGTGCTTGGGGAGTACCGATTCCAGTATTCTATGCTGAAAATGGAGAAGCCATTATTACAGATGAGACAATTGATCATGTTTCAAACCTCTTCCGAGAGCATGGTTCAAATATTTGGTTTGAACGTGAAGCGAACGACTTGCTTCCTGAAGGTTTTACACATGCTGGAAGCCCGAATGGAAAGTTTACAAAAGAAACAGATATTATGGATGTTTGGTTCGATTCAGGTTCTTCCCATCAAGCAGTTCTTCTAGAACGTGATGATCTGCAAAGACCAGCTGACTTATATCTTGAAGGCTCAGACCAATATCGTGGATGGTTCAATTCTTCTCTGTCAACAGCTGTTGCTGTAACTGGAAAAGCTCCATATAAAGGGGTTTTAAGCCATGGGTTTGCCCTTGATGGTGAAGGAAGAAAAATGAGTAAATCAATTGGAAACGTTGTTGTTCCCGCTAAAGTTATGAACCAGCTTGGTGCAGATATTTTAAGACTATGGGTTGCATCTGTTGATTATCAAGCAGATGTCCGCGTATCTGACCCAATTTTAAAACAAGTGGCTGAAGTATACCGAAAAATCCGCAACACATTCCGTTTCTTGCTTGGAAATCTAGATGATTTTGATCCTTCCGTAAACAAAGTGGCTTATGAAGATTTACGCGAAGTGGATCAGTTTATGCTTGTAAAGCTAAATAAATTGATTAAAACTGTTCGTAATGCCTATGAAAATTACGAGTTCGCAGGGATTTATCATGCAATTAACAATTTCTGTACACTCGATTTAAGTGCCTTCTACCTTGATTTTGCTAAAGACATTTTATATATTGAGGGAACGGATCAAAAAGATCGCCGTGCAATCCAAACTGTTCTTTATGAAAGCTTGCTTGCATTAACAAAATTGGTGGCTCCGATTCTTTCTCATACTGCTGATGAGGTTTGGGGCTTTATTCCATCAGTTAAAGAGGAAAGTGTACAATTAACAGATATGCCAGATTACGAAGAACTTCCGAAAGCAAAAGCTCTCGAAGAAAAATGGACTTCTTTCATGAAGCTTCGGGATGATGTCTTAAAGGCGCTAGAAGAAGCTCGTAATGAAAAAGTCATCGGTAAATCATTGACTGCAAAAATTACATTGTACGTAAATGAACAAGTAAAAGATTTGCTTGACTCAATTGATGAAAACTTAGAGCAGCTATTTATCGTTTCTGATTTTGAACTTGCTGGTAAATTAGAAGATGCTCCTGAAAATGCTCTTAAATTTGAAAATACAGCAATCGTTGTTACAAAGGCTGAAGGTGAAACTTGTGAGCGCTGTTGGATTGTTACACCTGAGGTAGGAAAGAGTAAGGAATACGAAACTTTATGCCCACGTTGTGCAGATGTCGTAGAAAATCACTATAGTCATCTTGTATAATTGTATGAGTCCCTGTTTATACAGGGGCTCAGATTGTCGACAAAAGGGGTTCGGAATGGTCTCATTCCGAACCCCTTTTTATAAAAAAGTCCTTAATTTTTT
>NZ_LMBX01000020.1 GCF_001439605.1 Cytobacillus praedii | reverse complement strand
TATGGATAGAGAATATTCAAAGGTAAAGCTGAAAACAATTGCTTTTGATTTTACACAATAATCCGGACTTGACTGATGAAGATCCTGACAAGCTCTGAAAATGAGGAAACGGTCGTTCATAAGGGAGATGAAGACCCAGACATGCTCGAAAAATGAGAAAACGGTCGTTCATCGGTGTTATGAAGACCCCGACATGCTTAGAAAATGAGGAAAGGGTCGTTCATCGGTGTTATGTAGTCTCCAACAAGCTCAGAAAATAAGGAAACGGTCGTTCATCGGGGGAATGAAGTCCTCAACAAGCTCAGAAAATAAGAAAACGGTCGTTCATCGGGGGAATGAAGACCCCAACAAGCTCAGAAAATAAAAAAACGGTCATTCATCAGGGGAATGAATGCCCCAACATGATCAAAAAATAAATGGATCCTCCATCGGGGCTATGAAGGACCAATCCTATTCGGATAATGAGATTATGTCCTTCATTCTAGAAAACTAAAAATAGAACAAACTTGGATTCTTTATATAGCACCTAGTTCTAGCAATTTACCGAATAAAAACCCGAGTGCCAATCGGAACTGTACGTGCCAGTTCTTCTACATCCGAATTGTACATTCGTATACAGCCCTTCGAAACAGATTTTCCGATTGAAGAGGGATTATTCGTACCGTGGATTCCGTAGTGCTTTTTTGAGAGTGACATCCACATCGTTCCAAAGGGGCCTCCAGGGTTAGGGGCTTTATTGATTACAACAAAGTCACCTATTGGGGTTTGAGTAAGAATTTTACCGACGGCTATAGGGTACGTTTTTACCGGACTTTGATTACGCATTAATGTTAATGTTTTATTTTTGACGGAAACATGAATAGAATAAGGGATTTGATTAGGATTAGGCAGCCCAGGAATAATAATGGATTGCCCTGCATTAATCATATTAGGGTTTACTATATGGTTTGCTTGAATAAGAGATTGAAAGGGGACCCGATAATCTTCAGAAATCGACCAAAGTGTTTCATTGGGTTTTACAATGTGATGGTACATAATATAAACCTCCAAAAAAGTCATAAGTCATATTAGTACGATATGAGTATCTTTTATTTTTGGAACCTTCTCATCTGAAACGGGACAAGTGATCTGTATCGCTGTTGTCCTGTGATAAAAATCCTGCTTGTTTGCCCCTTCAATGATAAAATATAGTGATATAGTACTATGTTAATAAATAGGATAAGGGGCAAATCTATTGAAAAATAGAGACGCAAAACTACAGGGGCTAAAGTATGATAGTTATACCAAGCCAGCCAGTTGCTGAAAACGGCCGTTTTCATTTATTGAGACCCTTCTGTTTAGAAGGGTTATTTTTTTGTGAACCAGGAGTGATAGTGCGAATTGAATAGAAATAAAATTAGTTTAGTAAAATGACTTTGATTTAACACTGCTATCAAGGAGAGAAACAAAAATGAGAATAAATGTAAGAAAAAAATTAATGCTTGGTTTTTTATTAATTATTATGCTATTAGCAATAATTTCAACTAGTTCCTATTTACAGTACGATACTATTAATAACAATTATACCAATGCAATTGATGATGGACTCAAAAAAATTAATCTAGTTTCTAATATGCAGGAGGCTGTTCTATCAGAGCAAATTGCCTTACGTGGTTTTATTATTAATCCGGATGAAGCAAATATAAAACGATTTAAACGGTCACACAATGATTTCGTAAAAAGTTCAAAAGAGATGTTAAATCAAAAGCTTGATCCTCAGGCGGAAAAAATAATTAAGGATATAATTGATGTGGAAATGCAATACCAAGAAGTAGCTTTAGAAGCGATTGAATATAAAAAGAAGGACCAATTAGATGAGATTACAAGGTTAATGAAAATAAAAGGAAATGCCATATCCGGAAGAGTAGCAGAAAATGTAGAAAAGGCACTTTCTAATCAAGAAGAGTCATTTAGAGAAACGAGCAAAGAACAGTCCAATAAAATTACTAGTATGAAGACCTTATTAATTGTTATTTCTATCGCAGCATATATTATGGCGATAGGTATCGCAATGTATTTAAGCAAAATAATCTCTAATCCCGTTCGTCAAATTTCAAAATCAGCTGAACTAATTGCTAAAGGAAATTTGCGAGTGGATGAAGTAAAGATTAAAAATCGAGATGAAATTGGACAATTAGCCAAATCATTTAATCAAATGACCCACAATTTAAGGGAATTAATTATCCAGGTGGAGCATACTTCCGGACAGGTTGCATCTTCTGCTGAGGAATTGACCGCTAGTGCGCAGCAAACGAATTCTGCAACAGAACAGATTGTAACAGCTATTCAGGAAGTTGCTAGCGGTTCTGAAATACAAGGGAAAAATACAGAAGATAGTGCAAAAGCAGTTAATGAAATGGCAATGGGGATTCAAAGAGTAGCGGAAAAAACGTCATCAGTGGCCGAATCAGCATTAGATACGACCCAACAGGCGGTTATCGGGAATGATTCTATTCTAAAGGTAATTGAGCAAATGAGGTCAATAAATAGTTCGACTGATGAAACGAACAAAGTCATTAAGGAATTAAATAGTAAATCAGCTGAGATTGGTCAGATTATTGATATGATTACGGCGATAGCGGAGGAAACGAATTTATTAGCATTGAATGCTGCGATTGAATCAGCTCGGGCTGGCGAACATGGCAAAGGCTTTGCAGTTGTGGCAGATGAAGTGAAAAAACTAGCGGAGCAATCGCGAACATCAGCAAATCAAATTGCTGCCCTTGTACATATCATTCAAAATGATACGTTAAGAGTAGTAGATATGATGGGAAAAAGTGCAAATGAGGTAAATGAAGGAATGGATTTAGTACAGGATACTGGTAAAACCTTCGACTACATTATGAAATCGATTGAGAATGTAAGTGCTGAAGTTCAAGAATTATCTGCGATATCTGAGGAAATGTCCGCAAGTGTCGAACAGGTCAATTCTTCTATTGCTGAGGTTTCAAGAATCGCGAAAGTCTCTGTAGAGCGTACAGGTGAGATTGCTTCTGCCTCTGAGGAGCAGCTTGCATCGATGGAAGAAGTAACTTCTTCTTCAACCGTATTAGCAAAAATGGCTGAGGATTTAAAAGGTTTGATCAAAAGATTTACGATTTGATCTGCCTACTAACAAAAAATGCACAATCCCACTGGAGAGGGATTGTGCATTTTTAATTTAACTGCCTTAGAATTAACCCTTTTGCAGCAGCAGCTTTCACCCATTCAGGATATTCCGTCATTAGTAAATCATAAAGCTGATTGTCTGAAATATGCTGTGGATCCTCGACACTAAAGAAATCTGCATTATCGAGATATCTGCCAGATAAGTTATCCAACGCCTCTAAGAAAGTAAAGTCTGATCGAAATGCACGGAGGAACCCACGGTTTTTTAGCCCTTTATTTGATTTTCCTATAGCCATAAACTGCCAAAATATAGGTTCATAGGATGAATTTCGGATATGATTGACCGTTTCCTTCTCATCAAAGGTTGCCCCATCCGTAACAAACATAACGTAGACAGGCATTTCTTTAGATATAGGCTGTTTTCGCTCTGAAGCTGAACCGAAATAATGCTGACGGATAATTTTCATTACTTTTCCATAGTAGGTACTGCCCTCAAGAGGGTATTGTCTAATTAGCTGATTAACGAATCCATTAAAATTATCAATTGTTAATTCTCCAGCCTCATGCCCGTTTGCACCGAATAAGAAAATATCAATTGATCCATCATCATCAAAGCGGGTACCCAATGCTAAGATCCCTTCAGCAAATTCCTGAATCTTCCCTGATCGATAAAGGCCAGACATCGAACCGGATATATCTAAGCATAAAGCAACCTTTGCATGATGATTTTGCAGTCCAACTTTTTCTAAAGAAACCTTTGCCTTTTTTGAAAGATCAAGAATTTTAGGAGCTAGTACTTCCATTTTCTTTTCAAGTAATATTTTTTTATTATCGTTCGCATAAGGTATAGATACTGGCGCAGCTGTTATCTGAGGGGCAGGCTGTGTTTGTTCTTCTGCAACCTCTCCGCCAAAATCCTTCAATAAGGCTCCGAGCCCTCCATCAAACCCGCGCCCAACAGATGAAACCCTCCATATATCTTTATAATATATTTCAGTTATAATAATTGCCTTCTCATTTTTGAAGTCATTGCTGCTAAAAGAATAATTAAGAATGGGCTCACCCAAGGCTTTGATTACGAATGTCCCAGATGAAATCATTCCCATTGTTCCATCCCCATCTTTAGTAGCAGTGAATACAAGATGCTGAACAGAAGAGGGCAGTTTGGATAAATTAATAGAGAAAGTTCCTCGGCCGCTGGAATGACCGTGGAGTTGTATTTCATTAGACGGCGATTGCAATTGATTATAGAAAATCATATAACGGTCATCACAAAGTTTCTTTTCGCTATTTAATCCAAAACAAGTGATGTCCATATCAAATCTGGATGTAACATTGACTTCTACTTCCAATTGAGTTGCGGCAGTAAAGTTTTGTAGCTTAGCTTTTTCTCCTCGAACTAAAGTTTTCATAGCGCCTCCTTTTTTTGGGAAAGTTGTGATTACATTGTAGCTTATTTCTAGATAAATGAGTGATTAATTTTTTTGTCTTATACGAATTATATAAAAATTAATATATCAAAAAAACATCCGATATTACTTAAGTGATTTTTCCTATTATTCTATTGAAAACGTTTATATTGTTAGAAATTACTTCTAAATATAGCCAAAAGGGAATTAGGGAAAACAGAATATATGTATTTAGGTGAAGGAGAAATGTGTGTTGTTTAAATTGAATAGGATCATGCGTTTTAATAGTCTAAAAAAGAAAATTTTAATTAGTTTTAGTTCTGTCTTGTTATTAGTATTTTTATTAGGCTTATACAATTCCCTTACAATAAGGAAACTAAATGAAAATACAAACTTGGTTGTGAAAGAGCAATTATCATTATTAATAATAGATGAGAAGATAGCATTGAATATGTCAGAAAGAACATCCTTAGTTCGTGGGTATTTATTATATGGAGATAATGAACTGAGAGATCAATTCAAAAGCACTGTTGAAGAAAGTATTAACCTGGAGAAAGAACTTTTAGAATTGAATTCTTCCCAAGAGGTGAAAGAATTAATAGAAAAAAAGATTGTCTGGGGTAATACATTAAATCGAGTTTTTGAGCAATATGATCTTGGAGAGAAAGAAAGAGCAATTGAGATCATGGCTACTGAGGTTGTTCCACTGGAACGTGAAATAACAAACGGATTTAAATCGATGGCTTTAAAAAGTGAAGAGTTTCTTTCTGCAAAGGGAGAGGAAATGATCGCTAATGGGAAAACGACTTTAGCTGTTGACATTATTATTTCTATAATTGCGATTGTTTTAGGTGTTTTGGTTTCAGTCTTAACTGCAAGGTTTATTACAAAGCCTATTGTATATGTTGCTGGTCGAATGAAAGCTGTTGCAAGTGGAGACCTTAGTCAACCGCTATTAGAAATAAAGTCAAATGATGAAATTGGACAGCTCGTAAGTGCTACAAATGAAATGAGTATAAATACAAAACAATTATTGACTAAAATCAATCAAGTCTCTGAAACGGTATCAAGACAAAGTGAAGAATTAACACAAACAGCTAATGAAGTGAAGACTGGAGCAGAACAGGTTTCGACAACGATGGAGGAATTGGCAAATGGTTCTGAAACACAGGCAAATAGTGTAGGGATTCTGGCTAATAATATGGGGATATTTACCACAAAGGTAGAAGAAACTAATAAAAATGGGGAACGAGTACAGAAACATTCAGAAGATGTTTTGCAAATGACGGATGAAGGCACTGAATTAATGGAATCGTCTATTAGTCAAATGGATAAGATTAATCAAATTGTTCATGAAGCAGCTAGAAAAATGGAAGGTTTGGACAGGCAGTCGCAAGAAATATCAAAATTAGTTTTGGTTATTAAAGATATAGCTGCCCAAACCAATCTTCTTGCCTTAAACGCAGCAATTGAGGCAGCTCGAGCAGGCGAACATGGAAAGGGATTCGCGGTTGTTGCGGATGAAGTGAGAAAGCTTGCAGAACAAGTTTCGATTTCGGTAGGTGATATTACTGAAATTGTTTCTACTATTCAAGTTGAATCAGGCATTACAGCAGAATCATTGAAGAGTGGTTATTCAGAAGTTGAAAAAGGTACATCTCAAATGAGAATAACGGGTGAAACGTTTAATAAAATTAGTTCTTCTGTGACTGAAATGGTGCATAGTATCGTAGTTGTTTCAGAAAACTTATCTATGATTGCAGAGAATGGTCAGGAAATGAATGGTTCAATTGATGAAATTGCATCCGTTTCTGAGGAATCGGCAGCCGGTGTTGAACAAACAGCAGCTTCCGCACAGCAGTTAAGTGCATCCATTGAAGAGGTAGCTGCCAGCTCTAGCCAGCTTGCATTAATGTCGGAGGAGTTAAACAAACTTGTTGGACAGTTTAAACTATGAATCATTTCGATTAAAAAATAGAAAGTGTATATAATGGTAATATTTAAACAAATAAAGAAAATTCACAAAATATTTTTTGCTGAATACGTATGATATAATTACTCTGAAAAATAAAATAGTTGGGAGTAATCGCTATGTTGAAAGATTTATTTATCGGCCTATCACAAAACCAATTACTAAATAGTGCTGCGAAGAAATATGGGCTAAAATTGGGGGCGCAAAGTGTCGTAGCGGGAACAAATATAGAAGAAACCATCAAGAGCATTAAAGAATTAAATGCACATGGAATTTCTTGTACGGTAGATAATTTAGGGGAATTCGTCTTTAAGAAAGAAGAGGCGACTGAAGCGAAGGAGCAAATCCTTAATGTCATTGAAGCAATCCATGAGAATGAAGTAGATGCTCATATTTCTTTAAAGCCTACTCAACTAGGATTAGATATTGACTATCATTTTTGTTTAAATAATTTAAGAGAAATCGTTGATAAAGCAAGCGGTTACGATATCTTTGTTAACTTTGACATGGAAGACCATGGTCATTTAGATCCTTCATTCGATATTCTTGATGAGCTATCAAAGGAGTATGATAATGTAGGGACAGTGATTCAAGCTTATTTCTTCCGTGCAGAAGAGGATATTCAAAAATATAAAAATTATCGTCTGCGCATCGTAAAAGGTGCTTACAAAGAACCTGAAGAATTGGCTTATCAAGATAAAAAAGCAATTGATGCTAACTTTATTAAATTAATTGAATGGCATTTATTAAATGGAAAGTTCACTTCCATTGCTACTCATGATCATAATATCATCAATCATGTAAAAGATTTTGTGAAGAAGAATGATATTTCAAATGATAAATTTGAGTTCCAAATGCTTTACGGTTTCAGAAAAGAGCTTCAGCTTCAATTAGCAAGCGAAGGCTATAACTTCTGTACGTATGTACCTTTTGGGAAAGACTGGTACGGCTATTTCATGAGACGTCTTGCTGAAAGACCGCAAAATTTAAATCTTGTTGCGAAGCAAGTATTTAATAAAAAGACAAATACAGTACTTGGCGTAGCTGCTGGAGCTTTCTTATTAGGCAGATTGACTAAGAAGAACAAACAGAAATAATTATATTGTTCATGTAAAAACCTCCTTATCAATAAGGAGGTTTTTTTGAATCAATTTATGATTCATTCTTGGCTTGTGTCCACGCTACGATTGTTAAAAATACATCTTCAAGTTTTTTTCCAGATTGCGTCAATTCATATTCTACTTTCCTCTTTGGGGTAGGTAGAATCCTTTTTACAATCAATCCTTCTTTTTCTAAATCACGTAATCGTTCAGTTAATAATCTGTCAGAAATGCCAGGAATGTTTTCCATGATTTCATGATAGCGCTTAGGTCCTTTAAATAAACTATAAATAATTATTCCCATCCAACGCTTTCCTAGAAATTCTATAGTGCTATGGAAGTCATTGCATAAATTCTGGCAATCCTTTGGTTTATTGCTTTCAAGCATTGATTCACTCATATAATAACCCCATTTAATTTCTTCATTCACTCTATTCTACCATAAATACATTTATGCTTGACCAATTAACTTACTAATAGTAAGCTGTATTTAAGCTTACTATTAGTAAGTTATATAGAACTAGGAGGAAAAAGAATGTCGGCTAAAATGGATCAAAGCGTATCAACTGTTATCAGAGAACGTCACTCTGTTAGAAAATATGATGCTAATTATAAAATTGCGAGAGAAGAAATTGAATCTATTTTAAATGGTGCCATATTAGCGCCTTCTTCTAGTAATCTCCAGCCATGGCGATTTATCATCATTGATAATGAAGATGTGAAAAAGGAATTGCGATTGATTGCCAATAATCAAGAACCAATTGAAACATCTTCTGCTGTTATAGCAGTATTAGGTGATAAGGAAATGTATAAGAATATAGAAAAGGTATATCGAAGCGGCTATGAAGCAGGTTATATGGATGAAGAAAATATGAATCGATTAATGGACAATGCAAATAGGCTGTATCCAAATATATCTGAGGTAGTCAGAAAAAATATCGCATCCTTTGATGCTGGTTTAGTCTCAATGCAGCTCATGCTCGTTGCAAAAGAAATGGGGTATGACACTGTACCGATGGGAGGCTTTGATAAAGTAAAATTTATCGAAAGGTTTAATGTGTCTGAGCGTTATGAGCCTATGGTGCTCATTGCTATAGGGAAGGCAGCAGCACCTCCATTCAAAACTACTCGCATTCCAGTTAAAGATATCGCAGAATTTATTTAATAAAAAAGAGATTAACTTCTTATTGAAGTTAATCTCTTTTTTATTCCTGGGGAACCACCTTGGGTATAAAAGTGTTTATTCGATGCACATTAATGTAATAGCTGGAAAAGTGTGGGCGATAGAAAGGAATGGTGCTTGATGAAAAATATTTGGGGAATTTATTCAAACGACCTGAAGAAGACAAGTACAAATTGGGTTGCTGCTATATTAGTTGGAGGTCTTATCCTGCTGCCATCCTTATACGCCTGGTTTAATATTCAGGCATCGATTGACCCTTATGGAAACACACAAAATATCCTTGTTGGTGTAGTTAATGAAGATAAAGGGGCTGAAATCAATGGGGTTCAAATTAATGCGGGAGAGGAGATTGTAAAGGAATTAAAGAACAACAAAGATTTAGGCTGGCGGTTTGATGATAAAAATAGCGGGATGGAAAAGGTTTTATCAGGGGATTATTTTGCTACCATTATTATTCCTCGTGAATTTTCTAAAAATCTTGCAACGATTGTTAATGACAAGCAGAAGCAGGCAACAATTGAGTATTATGAGAACGATAAAAAGAACGCCATAGCCCCAAAAATAACTTCAAAAGGAGCGAGTGCTATTGCCGAGCAAGTAAGCAGTAAGTTTGTTGCAACGGTTAATGGTGTGATTTTTGATTTATTTAATCAGATTGGAATAGAGCTGGAGAATAGGCTGCCTGCTATTAAACAATTTGAAGAATTCATTTTTAAACTTCAGGAGAAACTCCCGGAAGCAAAGACTTTGCTTGATCAATCCATATCCTATGCTGAGGGTGCAGATGAGATCCTTGGAAAAGTTCAGCAAGCTGTACCAAAGGTGGAAGCAATAGCTAATGAAGGAATGGGCATTATTGATACAGCAAATCAGGTTATTAGTAAGGCAGAGGCAGAAATAGATACTTTCAAACCAAATATTAAAGAAGATATACAAACATTAAAGAATGTAACTGATTCTGCAGAAACAAAAATCAATCAGCTTCAAGCGATGGAAATCGATCCGCAAAAATTACAAACGATATTAGGAGAGATTGATCCGCTACTGAAAAAGGGGGAAGAGGTTACAGGAATTATTCAAAGGAAAGTAAATGAAGCCTTGAATATAGCACAGAATAATCATGCAAATGATAAAGTAAAGAATCATCTTCAACAGCATATAAACCACCTCGAACAGGTCCATACAAATTTTAAAAATGCTGCAGCTATTTCTTTGGAATTACGGGGCCTGTTAGCAAATGGGGGAGTACCTTCTCAGGATCAATTAAACCGTTTCAAATCTGTTATAAACAACATTCAGCAACTGGTGAATCAGATAACTGAGGAGGATAAACAGAAAATAGAGTCGGTTATTAACGATGAAGTCCTAAAGACAAAACAGACTCTACAAAAGGCAAGAGGTGTTTTAGAAGAATTAACTTTAACGCTTCCTTCTATAGCTGATGCCGTTAATAACGCTGCAGGTACTCTACATGAGGGGGAAAAGGTTTTACAAGAAGCAAACAAGCAATACCCAATGATTGTCCAGAAAGTTGGAGAGTTAGCTGACACAATAGAAAGGCTGCAGAAAGAAACAAATCTAAATGAACTTATAGATCTCCTTCGAAATAATCCGAATGCAGAAAGCAACTTCTTGGCTAATCCGGTGAAAATTGAAAGTAATCTCTTATTCTCATTGCCAAACTACGGTTCAGGCATGAATCCTTTTTATACTGTTTTAGCCATTTGGGTCGGGTGTTTACTTTTAATTTCACTGTTGTCTGTTGATCCAGCACACGATGAAAAGTATGCAAGTCGTGAAATTTATTTTGGCCGTTTGTTAACCTTTTGGACCTTTAGTTTTTTGCAAACCTTGATCGTCACTTTAGGAGATATTTTTCTATTGAAGGAAATCTATATCCATAGTCCAGGCTGGTTCCTTTTATTTGGGCTGCTTTCTAGTTTTGTCTTTATTCTTATTGTCTTTACGCTCGTTTCGATATTCGGGAATGTTGGCAAAGCGATGGCGATTGTTCTTCTTGTTTTACAGATTGCAGGAGCAGGTGGAACCTATCCTGTACAATTAATTCCAAGGTTTTTCCAAATAATCAACCCGTTCTTGCCATTTACTTATTCCATTGATTTAATGCGTGAAGCGGTTGGAGGAATTGTCTGGGACAATGCAAGAACGGACATCATATTTCTCCTCATTTTCGCAGGAATTGCTATCCTGTTAGGTGTATTCTTGAAGGAGCCTATTAACAAGATTACTTATAAACTAAGGAAGAAGTCGAATGAAAGTGGAATATTTCATTAATAAATAAAATAGGAGCCAATGTCTGCTTTGTAAAAGCAGGTAACTGGCTCCTAAATATTTATTATGTTATTCTTCTATTTGCGCAAAAAAATCAGAAACAAGCTGTTCAAGTTTTTGAAGCTCAATTTTTTCGAGAACTAACTGATTGGTTTTCAAAGATAATAATGCACTATCTACTAAAAATTTCCGGGGACTTTTTGATTGGAGCAGCTCATCTTGAATAAAATCCAATAACTCTATATGCTGTGAGTGCTCTTCATTATGGTTAAGAGTCTTTTTTAAAGCTAATGCGGCATGATAGAGCTTCTGCTGGAATGATTGGTCCAGTTTCTTGCAAACAGGAACCCAGCTGTCTATTAGCTCTGGCTGAACTAACTGATCGCCAGATTCTGCAACCTCATTAACCATCTTAACAATGCGATCAACACTATACTGGACTACTTTATGAATACTTGCATGTGATTGGTTTGCGAAGGCATCATATTTAAGATTATGCTGAAGAATCCCTGTAAACATAATGGAGCAATCTAATAAATAGGGTCTTTTTTCTTCTCCAAAGAGATCAATGAACCGATGGAAAAGCCAGTGAAGCATTCGCAAATGGCCGCGCTTTATAAATTGCTTAAGATCGTCATCATTGGAAACAAAGACTTCTTCGAAAAGGGATACTAATTTACTTGTTCGATTTGTTTTTAGCTGTAATTCAATTTGCTTAATAAAGATTTCAATATTAGAAGGATCCTGGCCAATTAATAATTCATTCCGTTCCTTTTCCAAATCTTTATAGATTGTATTGAAAATAGCGATTAATAATTCATTTTTTGACGAAAAATAATTATAAAATGTTCCTTTAGAAATCCCGCTATACTCTAATATGTCTTGTATGGAAGTGGCTTGAAATCCTTTGTCGATAAATAATTGGTGAGCCATTTTTATCACATGTTTTTTCCTAGCATTCATATAATCACCTTTAATAATTGTTGAACTGCCTGTATAAAACTAATAGTATATTATTTCTAAAGTTAATACAAACACATAAATATCGCGGAATTTTTTAATTGCATAATTTGAACTCATGGTTTATGATATAGCTTATGTGAAACAGCAGTACAAAATAATGAACTAAATGTATATAGGGGGAAAAAACATGGACCATTCCATAAAAAAGACTGATCGTCCACCGTATGGGATAATAGCTGTCCTGATGATTGGTGCTTTTATTGCTTTTTTGAATAATACGCTATTAAATGTCGCATTGCCTTCAATTATGATTGATTTAGAGGTTGATGCATCTACAGTACAATGGCTGACGACTGGTTTTATGCTTGTAAACGGAATTTTAATTCCGGCTACAGCATTTTTAATTGAAAAATATTCAGTGCGGCGTTTATTCCTAGTTGCTATGTGTTTATTTACAATAGGAACGCTTGTGGCAGGAATTGCACATTCATTTCCAATATTATTAGCAGGCAGGATGCTTCAGGCTTCAGGTTCGGCAATTATGATGCCTCTTTTAATGAATGTAATGCTAGTAAGCTTCCCAGTTGAAAAAAGGGGAGCAGCTATGGGTGTGTTCGGTTTAATCTTAATGGCTGCACCGGCAATCGGACCAACTTTATCCGGCTGGATTATTGAACATTATGATTGGAGAATGCTTTTCCACTTTGTTACGCCGATTGCTGTGATTGTTATCTTGATTGCCTTTTTCTTGCTTAAGGATAAAAAGGAAAAAGTGGACATCCGCCTTGATTTATTTTCGCTTCTTTTATCAAGCATTGGTTTTGGCGGTATATTATATGGATTTAGCTCAGCAGGCAGCAAGGGATGGGATAGCCCTTATGTCTATGGAACAATCGCAATAGGTGTCGTTTCACTTGTATGGTTCATTTTACGTCAGTTAAAAATGGATCGTCCAATGCTTAACTTCAAGGTTTATAAATATCCAATGTTTGCCTTATCATCATCGATTACGATGATTGTAAATATGGCTATGTTTGCTGGGATGCTATTAATACCTATTTATGTCCAGACGATCCGTGGAATTTCCCCAATGGATGCTGGTCTAATGATGCTTCCAGGAGCACTTGTCATGGCCTTTATGTCCCCAATTACAGGGAAATTATTTGATAAATTTGGCGGACGTATTTTAGCAGTTACGGGATTAATTATTATGACAGTAACAACCTACTTCTTTAGCCAATTAACAGATGAAACGACATATACGTATTTAGTCATCTTGAATTCAGTGCGGATGTTTGGAATGTCGATGGTTATGATGCCAGTTTCTACAAATGGATTAAACCAATTGCCAGCACGTTTCTATCCACATGGTACAGCTATGAATAATACTTTGAACCAAGTAGCAGGAGCAATTGGTACAGCATTATTAGTAACTGTTATGTCAACGCGCACAGAAACACATGCGACTGAAATAGCAGATGTAGCAATGAAAAGTTTAACTGCACAGCCAACTGAAGCAGTATTGGCTGAAATGAAGCAGCAAATTGCGATGAAAGCGATGCTTGAGGGAATTAATGATGCATTCTTGGTGGCAACTGGTATTGCAGCTGTCGCAATTATCCTTGCATTTTTTATTAAGCGGTCAAAACAGGCGGAAGATCCGATTATGGGAAAAAAAGCCGATGAAAAAGTGACAACTAAGTTAGCAGAGAATTAATAGAAGACATACAGAAGGGACATTCGTATAAATGAATGTCCCTTTTTTCTATTCTTCTTTATTAAACCATAATGGATCCATATCATCGACATCACCATTGTAGTTAATCAGTATTTCATCTCCAGCTTTTATGTCTGTATAGGCAAAGAAGTCAAATGTATGGTTATCAAAGTTAATATCATAAGTGGCATTCGGCTGATAGGAATGGTTAAATAACATTCCATAACCCAGAAGAATTGCACTGTGGTTTTTTCCATATTCAAATGCATAATCAGCAAGTATCGTTTTCTCGATAAATTCATGCTCTTTGTTTGGATAAGCTATAACAGGTGCTTCATGTATAAGCTCGCCCTTTGCTATATCACGTGTCGCAAATACGCCTCTATTGAATTCCCCATCACTGAGTGTGGACGTTTTGATTTCAATCATAGTTATTCCACCTTCTTTAACTTTAAAGTCTCTTAAGCATGCCAGTTGATAACGAGGAAAGCAACTATTTTTTTAAAATAACTATTTATCATTAATGAAAATGTATAGCCATGGGCTTATAATAGAAATATTAATCAAATGTTTGATTAAAGGGTTTTGTCCATCACGAGTGGATCCAGGCATCTAAAAAGGAAGGTGAGTATTTTGGAGAAAAAGTTTGAAACGAAGTTATTACATAGCGTTAAGAAAGAAAAAAGGCCGATAAAAAGCAAGATTACACCGATTTATCAAACATCTGCATTTACTTTTGATAATTTAGATGATTTAGAAGGATTTTATCAAGGGGAAGGGAACTACTTGTATTCCCGTACAGGGAATCCGAATCCGGATGAACTTGGTCAGGCAGTTGCTGCGATAGAAGGTGCACCAGCTGGTATTGCAACTTCATCAGGTTTATCTGCGATTTTGGCAGGGGTTCTTGCTGTAGTGAAAAGCGGGGATCATATTATTGCAGCTGATGATTTATATGGTGGAAGCTTTCATCTCCTTAAAGAGGAATTAAATCAGCTAGGTATTGAAACAACTTTTGTTTCATTTGCTAATCTTTCCAATGCAGAAGAAGCGATAAGGCCGAATACAAAGCTTCTTTATACAGAATCAATAACAAATCCGCTGCTGAGAGTGGAGAATTTAGAAGCAGTTATTGATCTTGCGAGAAAATACAATCTTTATACACTCGTTGATAATACTTTTGCTACTCCGTTTCACTGTAATCCTTATCCATTAGGTGTTGATTTAGTTATTCATAGCGCAACGAAGTATATTGGCGGTCATAGCGATGTGACAGCAGGCGTAGTTGTTGGCAGAGAAGATTTAGTTGGAATAGCACGTGCAAAAGTTGTAAATCTTGGAGCAAATGTAAGCCCTTTTGAAGCATGGTTGACATGCAGGGGACTAAAGACATTAGCGCTTCGCATGAAAACCCAATCATTCAATGCCAGGAAGCTAGCTGATGCATTTATGGGAAACCCAAATGTTGCTAAAGTTTATTATCCTTTTACTGAAACAGAGTCAGGTTACGGTGCGATGGTATCGATTGAGCTTTCAAAGAATGTAGATGTCCATCAATTTTTTAAATCGCTTTCCTGGATAAAAATTGTTCCTACACTAGCTGGGGTAGAGACAACTGTTTCTCATCCGCTTACAACCTCTCATCGAGCGCTGCCTCCGGAGGCAAGCAAAGCTTTAGGAATCACTGAAGGAGTTGTTCGAATTTCAGTGGGAATTGAACATGTAAATGATATTATTCATACTTTTGAAGAGGCGATTCTTCGCTCTGTTTTGAAATAAAATAATTTCCTTTAAAGTATATTTAAAAAGTCTCGATAAATCTTGTTTTATCGAGACTCTTCCTTATGGTTAAAATTTAGAAATCGTCGTTCTTAATTCCTCTGTTGAAGCAGCCATTTTTGAAACAGCCTCATTAATTTCACTTAGAAGATTAGATAATAACTGAATATCCATTTCGGTATTCTGACTCATTTCTTTATTAGCCGCACTATTTTGCAAAACATCTTTAAATACTGCGGTTGTATTTGTTAGTTCGATATTTCCGGTATCCACTACTTGATTAATGGTATTGATTTGCGATATAACATCAGAAATTTGCGAAATGGTTTCCTTTACAAGGGATGTGATGCTAGAAGACGAATGCTTTGTTTGCTCGGCTAACTTTCTTACTTCATCAGCAACGACTGCAAAGCCTTTGCCGTGTTCACCCGCACGAGCTGCTTCAATTGCCGCATTTAGTGCAAGTAAATTTGTTTGATCAGCTATTCCAGTAATCACATTAACGATCTCGCCAATTTGATTGGAATTTTTTTCGAGTTCTTCGATCGTTTTGGTAATATGCTGAACATTTTCTTTCAATTCATGCATGTTCGTAATAACCTTGTCTAACTGATCCTTGCCATTTTCAGACTTGTGCTCCATGGACACAGATGTTTGAACGCTCTTTTTCGATGTTTCAGAAATAAGGAAGGTTTGTTGAAGGATTTGATCAACTGATGCATCAGTCTCCTCAGTCATTGCTGCTAAATTCTCAACAAAATCACCGACATATTCTTTTATAGCCTTTTTTGCCTCAAGTTCTTTTCCGGTTAGCAATTGCTGGTGTGTCATTTGCATGGAAGAAGTAACGAGCTGATTTTCTAAGTTGAATATTTTTGATACGGCAAAAAATATTTGGAACGTATCATGTTCGTTGACGGTTAATTCTTTAAATACACATTCAAGAATTCTTGTCAGTAATAATTTATAGACAGACATAAACCAATGGATTTGTACGCCGATTTGCACGTACAATTGGCCCACTTGCAACCTGCGCTGACAATATTCCTGGTTGACTACACCTTCAAAAAGACTAAGGACATATTGCTGGCTCATTTCTGTAGTTATCCCGATCAGTGAAGTGTCAGTAATTTTTCTTACTCCGTCATGCGGATGGGAGAGCGCCTCTTGGTAAATGGCTTTAATATGCCTTGCAACTATTGGTTTAATCCCTCGTAATATGGCTAAATCCTGATTGGTTAAACCGATTAATTCAATTTGCAGAGCGATATCAGTTCCGCTTTCAACTTCAAGCTTCGCATTTCCTATTTCTTGTTCAATTATCTGTTGTATCAGGCTCTCATTGCCTTTTTTCTCTTTGATGAAAAACATTCTAATGACCCCTTTCGTGTGATAATTATACTAGTAAATGATCACTTTTTGGTAAAAAATATTATAAAATGGAAATTTACCCAGCTATTTTATTCTTAGCCGAGGGTTGAATAGTAAGTATCTACTCTAAACATACAAGAGCATGCAAAGTGCTGGTGACTGGCACCGCTCGAGATCATCATTAAATACGTCTTAAGTCTTAGTTAGATTTAAGGTTGTGGTCTATGGAAGGGAATGTGTATATCCTGTATCTTTAATGGTAAGGATGGAATTGTTTTTATTTTTTAAGCTGAAACTTTGATATCGTTCATACGTATAAATAATAAGGATTAATATGTCAGGAGTCGATTGTGTGATGAATCAGTTCTTAGTCTTTGTTTTGCGAATGTTACTAAGCATCCCTACGACCTTTATTGTTTGGTTATTAAGCTTTTTCGCATTCGATCAAACGTTTCTGCTTTCGGGTGCTATTTCTTTAGGAGCTGGAATTCTCACTTATTTGATAAGTGGACTGGTTCTAAAGAAACGCTTTTTGAAAAAGCATCAATTAACAAGAAAAGAGTACCAATATATTAAGAAAAACTTAGATGAAGCGAAAGGGAAAATTAGTCGATTGCACAAATCGCTGCTTTCTATTCGCCATCTTCCAACATTGAAACAGAGGGTAGAGTTTACTCGGACAACACGAAAAATATACAGCTTAACTAAAAAAGAGCCGAAGCGCTTTTATAAGGCAGAACAATTTTATTTTTCTCATTTGGATTCGGCTGTGGAGCTATCTGAGAAATATGTCTTTTTATCTGCTCAGCCAAAAAAGACATATGAGCTAGATCGGTCATTATATGAAACACGCAAGACTTTGGAACAATTATCTTCATTAGTAGAAGAAGATTTGTATCAAGTCATTTCAGATGATATTGATCACCTGAACTTTGAAATAGATGTGGCAAAGAATTCAATTAAAACGATACAAGATTCACGAAATCTTAATGGAAGCAGGCGATTAAAATGAGTGAAAACAATCCATCCCTGTTGAAAAATACAAGTCAAGCAAATTTGATGGATGATCTACTTTCCAATCCATTCGGAGAGAGTCAGGAACTTGCGAGCATGCAGGAAAAAGAGGAAAAGCCTGTTAAGCTTATTGATGTTATTCCAGAGGAAAACAGAATAAAGGCTTATCAGCTTGCTGAACAAATCGATCCGAAAAACCATCAAGCTATGATTTCATATGGCACACCAGCACAATCCAAGCTATTAACCTTCTCCCATACAATGCTAGAGCATGTTCAAAAGAAGGATATTGGGGAAGTCGGAGAGATTATTAGTGAATTAATGCAGAAATTTAATGACGTCAATCCTGATGAATTACATGCACAGCCGCCATCCTTCTTTGCTCGGATGTTTGGAAGGTTATCAAGTTCCATCCAAGAAACCTTGTCTAAATATCAAAAAACAGGGGCGCAAATTGATCGCATCAGTGTAAAGCTGGAGCGCAGCAAAAATATTCTATTATCAGATGTGGTTATGCTTGAAAAACTCTATGAAAATAATAAAGAGTATTTTCACGCATTAAATGTTTATATTGCAGCAGGAGAAATTAAGCTTGAGGAATTGCATCAAAAAACGATTCCGGAACTGAAAAAAGCTGCGGAAAGTTCTAATGACCAGATGAAGTTTCAAGAAGTAAATGACATGATTCAATTTGCTGATCGATTAGATAAACGTTTATATGATTTGAAATTGAGCCGAGAGGTAACCATTCAAAGTGCCCCGCAAATCCGATTGATTCAAAATACGAACCAAGCACTAGTTGAAAAAATTCAGTCCTCCATTATGACGGCGATTCCGCTTTGGAAGAATCAAGTGGCGATTGCACTAACCTTAATTAGGCAGCGTCATGCAGTGGAGGCACAGAAACAAGTATCTAAAACGACAAATGAATTGCTGCTGAAAAATGCTGAAATGCTTAAAACGAATACCATTGAAACGGCGAGAGAAAATGAGCGTGGCCTCGTGGATATTGAAACATTAAAGAAAACACAAGAAAGCCTGATCTCCACCTTGGAGGAAACGCTGAAAATTCAAGAAGAAGGCCGTCATAAGCGCCGCCTTGCAGAGAATGAACTGGCAGCAATGGAAAGTGATTTAAGGCAAAAGTTAATAGAATTTAAAGGATGAAGTTAAGCACCTCGAAGAAGCACGTATGAATCAAACATTTGATACATATGTGCTTCTTCTGCATTTGATGGCCCATAGGAGTCATGATCTTCTGTTATAATGACTCATATACTTTTAAAAAAGGATGATTCAACCATGTATTTGACAATTAAAGAAACAGCTGAATACCTCTCTTATCCAGAATCATATATTGAAAGTTTAGTTCAGCAAAAAAGAATTCGTGCAATTTTTGATGGACAGCAATATTTAATCAATAAAGATCAATTCACTACTCATTTGCAGCAAGTCGAAAAATATAGGGAATTTGTAGAAGAAATCTTAAATGAACCAATCCCAGAAGATTTAGATGTGAAAGATGAAGATTAAAGGTAATCGCTTCTTTTAAAACACATTGTTTTACAATTGATATTATTTGATATAGTCTATAAATAGAAAAAATTCAAAGGAGGAATTAACATGTTTGATATCGCAATTATTGGGGCTGGACCAACTGGTGCAAGTGCTGCATTATTTGCTGCAAAAGCAGGAAAAAAAGTATTGGTTATTGATAACGACAAAAGTGTTACAAAACGTGCATGGGTAGAAAATCATTATGGAGTAATGGAGATTACAGGACCAGATTTAGTTGAGACCGGTAAAAAACAGGCTGCAAAATTTGGTGCGGAGTTTAAAGAAGCAACTGTTGAAAATATCGTAAAAGCTGAATCTGGCTTCGCCATTCAAACAAATGATCAATCTTTTGAATCGAAGCATGTAATCTTTGCAACAGGCATGTTAACAGATCTTGCTGAAAAAATTGGTTTACATACAAAGCCTGGTACAGAACCACGCATTAAAACGATCTTAGATCTAGATGCAGATGGAAAGACAAATATTGAAGGCATCTGGGGAGCAGGCACAGTTGCTGGAGTAAGTATGCATACAATCATTACAGCTGGCGATGGCGCGAGAGTTGCAATTAATGTAATTAGTGAATTAAATGGTGAGCGCTATGTTGACCATGACATAATGAAATAATTAGTTTGCTTTAAAACCGGTATCATACCAATTTGGTAGAGACTGGTTTTTTTTATGTGTTCGTGCCTATGATTAATGGACTGTAAGGTTTATATTTATTAATAATTAGAAGTTTATGACTAGCTAAACTTAGTATTTAGTGCTCTTATTCGAATTATCCAAATATTATAATATTTTGAATAGAATCTATTAATCTAGTAGGAGGAAGCATATGAAAAAGCCAGTTATAACAATTGTTCTAGCCAGTACATTAGCATTTGGTGCAATCGGTTCACAGGCAGTGTTCGCAAAGCCGGTAGAAATTGCTCAAAATCAGCCTGTTAAAGTATTTGATCATAAGGTGATCAACAAGCTTAATGTAGAAAATATTTATAAAAATATTGAATATTTATCGAAGACTCCTAGGGTTGCAGGTACGGAAGAAGAAGATAATGCTGTTAAGTTTATCAAAGAACAGTTCGAATCCTATGGATATGAAGTTGATTTGCAGCCATTTACTTTCTATGGCTATACTCCTCCTCATACAATTGAACTGGATGTAAACGGTTATGATGGACAGCTAAATCCAGGATCCTTTACTTATACAGTGAGTGGAGAGGTATCAGGCGAACTTGTATACGCTGGCTTAGGTACGGCGAGTGACTTAGAAGGTTTGGATCTTACCGGGAAAATAGCTCTAATTAAACGCGGGGATATTTCATTTGCTGAAAAAGTGTTAAATGCTGCTAATAAAGGTGCATCAGGCGTTGTAATTTTCAATAATACTTCCGGCGCTATGAACGGTACACTTGGTGAGGCAAATGATCAATATGTTCCTGCCGCATCTTTATCACAAGCAGAAGGGGATGCCCTTGCCGCTTCCTTAAGTAATGGGGAAACACACACAGCAACTTTAAAAATTGAGGGGGCAAGGACGAGGGAAAGTGTTTCCCATAATGTAATCGCAACGAAAAAACCAACTAATAAAAAGAAGGATACAAATAATGTGATTGTAGTAGGATCTCATCATGATTCTGTAGCTGGTGCACCTGGAGCGAATGATGATGCCTCCGGAACTGCTATGACACTTGAGCTGGCTCGTGTATTTAAAGATTTACCGACTGATTCTGAAATTCGCTTTATTACATTTGGAGCGGAAGAATTAGGCTTGATTGGCTCGACACAGTATGTTGCAAACCTTTCAGATGATGAAAAAAATCGCATCATTGCAAACTTTAATCTTGATATGGTAGGAAGCAAGGATGCTGGTGATTTAGTTATGGCAACACTAGATGGTCAGCCAAACCTTGTCACCGAGCTTGCACAGGCATCTAGTGCAAGATTAAATGGAGAACCCACTCCATATTCACAGGGGGGAAGAAGTGACCATGTTCCATTTGCAGAAGCTGGAATCCCTGCCGCACTATTCATTCATAGTCCATCAGAGCCTTGGTATCATACACCAGAAGATACAATAGATAAAATTAGCAAAGAAAAGCTAGAGGATGTGGCTGAAATTGTAGGAACGGCTGTTTATGAACAAGCACGTTTTGATAATATGGGGCCAAAGCCGAAAAAAGCCAAAAAGATTAAGGCGGATAAGCAAGCATACCATGAGCAAAATATTAGATAATTTATTTAGCAGTGCCTCCTTGGTGGGGTGCTGTTTTTTGTCGGCCAAAATTAAAAATGAATGAAATTACAAAATTTATTAGATTAATGCCTTAAAAAAAGAAAAAGTACCTAAACTAATGAATATAAGAAATGTATACAGTATGTTCATCCGAATCCTGAATGGAGGCAAAGAAAATGATACGCTTTGGAGTGATAGGAACGAATTGGATCACTGATCGATTTTTACAGGCGGTAAAGGATATGAATGACTTTTTATTAACGGCCGTTTATTCACGGACTTCCGATCGTGCACATGAATTTGCTGAAAAATATCAGGCCAATCATACATTTACGTCTATAGAAGAAATGGCTGTAAGCGATCAGCTGGATGCAGTATATATAGCCAGTCCAAATTCCTTTCATGCGGATCAGGCAATTACCTTGTTAAACCATGGAAAGCATGTTTTGTGTGAGAAGCCGTTCGCTTCAAATGCTGCAGAAGTGGAATTGATGATTGCGGCTGCTAAAAGGAATGATGTGCTGCTGATGGAGGCAATGAGAACAACTTTCCATCCAAATTTTACTCTTATCAGGGGAAATCTGCATAAGCTTGGCAAAATCCGCAGGTATACAGCAAGCTATTGTCAGTATTCTTCTAGATACGACACATATAAAGCCGGTACAATTTTGAATGCATTTAACCCTGTTTTCTCAAACGGGTCATTAATGGATTTAGGAGTATATTGCATCTATCCCATGGTTGTCTTATTTGGCCAGCCAAAGGAAGTAAAGGCAACTTGTGTCATGCTAGACTCTGGAGTTGATGGGGAGGGCAGTCTTCTTGTAAAGTATGATGAAATGGAGGGCGTAATTATACACTCGAAAATTACAAATTCCAACCTCCCTTCAGAGATACAAGGGGAGGGAGGAACGATGATTATTGATCATATGCCTGCACCTGGACATATAGAAATTCGTTATCTGGATGGAAGAAAAGAAGTTATTTCTACTATGCAGAAAGGGGATGGGATGTATGATGAAGCTAGGGCTTTTGTTGACCTAATTAAGCAAGGGAAAAAAGAGTCCTCTATTAACTCCTATCGAAACTCCTATGTGACAGCAACTATTTTAGACGCCGCAAGGGAGGAAATGGGTCTTATTTTTCCTGCAGATAATCAAAGAAAGCCTTGCTAAATTAAGCAAGGCTAAGATACATTAATATCCCTTTTTATAATCAACCAAATTAATCGCAGGAGTTTCTCCTTGAATATAGCTTTTCAAATTCGGAATGAATATATCTTCTATCACACGTTTCGTATAATGTTCTGTTGACCCGGATGTGTGTGGAGTAATAATGACATTGTCGAGCTCCCATAATGGACTTCCTTCGTCCAAAGGCTCCTTTTCAAATACATCTAGGCCAGCCCCTGAAATTTTCCCATCTTGTAAGGCATTAATAAGCTCTGATTCTACCACTATGCTTCCTCTGCCTATATTAATGAAGAAAGAAGATGGCTTCATCAAGTTAAATTGCTCTGTTCCAAAAAGATGATGGGTTTCCTTTGTGTAAGGAAGTGTGACCACGACATAGTCACAATGTGGCAGCACGTTATTTAAATGCTGGAGTGTATACATGATATCTACATTTTCTTCAGGTTTCCCTGAATGACGAAAGCCAATGACTTCCATCCCAAATGCCTTAGCGATCTTTGCTGTTTCTTTGCCTATGGCGCCAATCCCTAATATCGCAATGGTTTTCCCATGTAATTCAAGATTTAAGCCAGCATGATCCCATTTTTTTGTTTGTTGGTTTTTTACATATGTATGGATTTTACGCGTTAATGCAAGCATAAGGGCGAAGATAGTTTCTGAGATTGGGTAGGCATGAACGCCATTTGCTGAGGTTGTATGTATCTTTTTAGCTTCTAATTCTTGTAATGGCAAGCTATTCACTCCAGCTGACCAAGCTTGAAGCCAGCGTAGTTTCGACTGGTTCCAGGATATCATTTTTTCTATTTCCTTCTTCCAGCTAACAATAATTTCTGCCTCATTCAGGTGTTCGGACCAGATGTTTTTTTCTTTTCCAATAACTAGATCCCAGTCTGGGATGATGACTTTTATTTTATCAATAAGAATTTGGTCAAGATTTTGAGTAATTACTAGTTTTTTATTTTGCATCCCAATCCCTCCATATCCATTATATTATTGCAAAAAGAGGAGGATCTTGTTAGGATCGACCTCTTTTTTTGCAGAGTTATTATTTATTTTTTGAATTTGAGAACTGTCTAGCACCTATTGGATTTCCCTTTCCCCCTGCGATAAGTCAAGAACGAATGCGCTATTGACTCTTCATGTTTCCTTTATCTACGCACTGAGGTCCGCTCCAGTCCATACGGGGCTATGCAAGAGGCTTCCGCTATTCAAGTTATGATAAAAATTCATGCGGATTTAGGCCAAGCTCCATACAAATTTCAGTAACGATTTGTTTCTCGCTTGGGTCAAAATGGCCGTCTGCATAACCGATAGCGATACAATAGCGTGCAACCAATCTAGCAATTTCTGGCTTGGATCGAATACGCCCTAATGCTTTAAATGCTTCGGCACGTCCAATAATAGAATCTCTTTCGATTTTTTGCACAAATAAATTAAATTGTTGTATAACTTTGTTTGTATCGAAAACTCTTAATTCTTCGCTCTGGTTCACAAATTCAATCATTTTTTGACGCTCAGTTTGATCGAGTCTGCCATCAGCAAGTGCCACTAGTGCACAGGCAGCTACTACCGCATCCATAACATCTTGGCTCTTATAGCGGGTAAATAACTCTTGAGCTCTTCTTTTTTGCTGATTCGCCCATTGAGCATAATCGGTTTGGTTGGGTGACCAGGCATGATTGCAGTTGTTACAAGTGAACTTTAATTGGTTTTTCCCGATAAATCCGCCTAATAGTCCCACTGGACCTAGAATAAGTCCGCCAATTGCTGCTTTTCCAAGTCCGAAGCCCTTTTCTCCGGTTCTAACATTGGAAGACCCGCAGCGAATACAATTGATATTGTCACCTCCATAAGCATGAGAGGAGGAATGTGTCTGTCCATATGTAGACTGGTTATTCGTTGACGAGTAACCGGATTGTCCATAAGCAGGCTGATTATAGGTTGAATTAGATTGTCCGCCTTGACCAAACCCAGGCTGATTATATGGAGAATTGTATTGTCCATTCTGTCCAAAAACAGGTGTACTTTGCTGGTGAGTCGTTTGTCCAAAGCTTGGCTGATTGTATGTTGGGTTTTGCTGAGTATTAAAAGCTTGAGTCCCGCCAAAGGATGGATTATTCTGCTGGTAATCTGATTGAAAGGCAGGCTGTACTGTTGGCTCATCGTCAACCGTTACACCGAAATTACGGCATAGAGCTGCTAAACCGCCTTGGAACCCACTTGCAATGGCATTAAATTTCCATTCGCCATTATGGCGGTAAAGCTCAGCTGCAACTATAGCAGTCTCTACCGTAAATTCACGTCCAAGATCAAAGCGAATTAATTCTTCATTAGTAAATGCGTTAAATATTCTTACATAGGCATTTGAAACATGTCCGAAGCTTTGCCCTTTAGCTTGAGCATCGTGGATTGTAATCGTGAAGGCGATGCGGTGAATGGAAGGTGGAACTTTATTCAGTTCAATTTTGATTTGCTCATCATCGCTTGCGCCAGCACCTGTTCTGTTATCGCCGCTGTAAATAATTGATCCGTTTCCGCCAGATGGATTATTATAGAAGACGAAATCTAGATCACTTTGAACCTTTCCAGAAGGACCTACTAAAAATGCTGAAGCATCTAAGTCATAATTAGAGTGGCCTCCACTAACATCCCATCCTAATCCGACAACAACCATTTCCAAACCAGGATTGGTTTTCGTTAAATCTACCTTTTGCCCTTTGCGTAAAGTAACCCCCACAACATTCACTCCTTAAAATAATGCAGTTAGTTATTAAACGTTTATATGTGTAAAAAGTTTCAACTAATTCGTCAATTCATATGTTTATTATAGTTCACTAGTCTACTAAAAAGAAAATAATATCCCTTAATTGAAATGAGAAATCACCTAGGAACAATCAAAGTTCTGATTGTTCCTAGGTGATTTCTTAAAGAAGCTTTCCTTTGTGCTCACCCCGAAAAGCACAAGTGGAGCCTCACAGAAAGGTGCTCTTTACCTTTTTGGAAGGATTGATCAAAATGTGGAGGCTTATGACACGAGGCCCTAAGAGCCGTAACTAGATAGGCTTGTGACCTCGAGGCCGACAAAACGCGACGTCCTCCTAAAAGCTTCACTTTTAGTCGTGTGCTGTGTGGCTGGCGAAGCTTTCCCCTTTCTTTAAAAAATGGTCAGTCTCAACATGAGACTGACCATTTTAATCTTTTTTTACCAAAGAGCCGGCTTAGCAACCATGAACCAAAGCATGATCATAAGAAGGATGAGATAGAGCCAGCTTGACCAAGAAAGTTTTTTGACTAATGCGTGCTGGTTTTGTTTAGGCTCAAAAAAAACACGAAGTGTAGGTGTATACGCACGAGCCAAGAAAAATATAGAACCGAACATCACGATTAAAGTTGCAATAACCCATGAAGTTTTCCACGTCCATGGGCCCATGGCAATCAGTAAAACCCCACTGCCAACTAAGACATGTCCAGCATGTTTAACGAGCCTGACGGAAAATCGAATGATATCGATATAGGCTTGTTGAACATTTGTATCGGCAGCACGCAGCTTTTTTACAATTGGAATTAATATAATGAAAGGCCCAATTGAGAAAACCGCACTACCAACATGAAGGTAAACAATAAATCGGTAAAGTGTATCCATTACTCCGAAACAGGACGGAATTCATGCACCCACACCCTCATTTGCGGCAGCCAAGGCATACCAGGGTGGAAAGAAAGAATAGATTCTTTGTACTCCTCTACATTATCGTAGCCTTCTTGCTTAGCATGTTCATCCGTTAACTCACCAAGTGCTTGAGAATAAACATTTTCAACGACAAAGTCTTTTCCTTGAAGCGTCATAATTTCACCGATGTCCGCATAGCGTCCATTGCGGCGTGTAGCCGTTTTTTTGCCTGCAAGCACTTTTTCAATATCTTCAGGAACCGTTACTAATTTATCGATTGTACATGTTTTTGGCGGCAGCTCTTGATTATTATGTTGATTTGTCACCTGAATTCCTCCTTTTTTCTTCCCATTGCTATAGATGTTATTATAATTTAAATGAACTCTTTAATGAAACAATCCGGTTAAATACCATTTTCTCAGAAGTAGAGTGCTTCGGATCAACATTAAAATACCCGTGACGGAAAAATTGGAATTTATCCTGCGGCTTAACATCCTTCATATTAGGCTCTACAAACCCCTGAACAATTTCTAGTGAGTTGGCATTAACATAGTCAAGAAATGTTTTCTCCTCAGGAATATCTTCGTTCATTTCTGCATCGAGAATTAACGGTTCATACAGACGGAATTCTGCGGGAACAGCATTCTTTGCATCTACCCAGTGGATTGTTCCTTTTACTTTACGGCCTGTAAAGCCTGTCCCGCTCTTTGTTTCAGGATCATATGTGCAGTGGATCTCAATAACTTTGCCGTTTTCATCTTTAATCACGTCATTGCATTTAATGAAGTATGCATGCTTTAGCCTCACTTCGTTTCCTGGAAAGAGTCGGAAGTATTTTTTAGGCGGATCTTCCATGAAGTCATCCTGCTCAATGTAAATCTCTCTTGAGAATGGGATTTGGCGAGATCCCATTTCAGGATTTTCAGGGTTGATTTCAGCGTCAAGCATTTCTACTTTATCTTCCGGATAGTTAGTAATTACTACTTTTAAAGGATTAAGCACACCCATTGTTCGCGGGACTTCAAGCTTTAAGTCCTCTCTGACAAAATGCTCAAGCATTGCCTCGTCGACAGCTCCATAGCCTTTTGAAACACCTGTTGCTTTAACAAACTCACGAATGGCTCCTGGTGTAAAGCCTTTTCTTCTTAAACCAGAAATCGTTGGCATGCGTGGATCGTCCCAGCCATCGACAAATCCCTCATCAACAAGCTGCTTTAATTTGCGCTTGCTCATGACAGTGTTCGTAATGTTCAGGCGGCCAAATTCAATTTGCTGTGGCTTGCTTTCCATTTCGCATTCCTCAACTACCCAGTTGTATAATGGGCGCTGATCTTCAAATTCTGTGGTGCAAATCGAATGTGTTACATTTTCGATGGCATCTTCTAGTGGATGAGCAAATGCGTACATCGGATAGATACACCATTTATCACCTGTATTGTGATGGGTAGCATGTGCTACACGGTAAATGACTGGATCACGCATATTTAAGTTTGGCGAGGCCATATCAATCTTAGCCCGCAAAACTTTACTGCCGTTTTCAAATTCACCATTGCGCATACGCTCAAATAAATCAAGGTTTTCTTCAATTGTACGATTGCGATAAGGGCTGTCTTTTCCAGGTTCTGTGAGTGTGCCGCGATATTCGCGGATCTCTTCTTGAGATAATTCATCAACATATGCTTTTCCTTTTTTGATTAAAAGGACAGCACGGTTATACATTTCTTCAAAATAATCAGATGCAAAGCGCAGCTCATCCCATTCATAACCAAGCCACTTAACATCTTCTTTAATAGAATCTACATATTCTTGATCTTCTTTTAATGGATTCGTATCATCGAAGCGTAAATTTGTTTTTCCTTCGAAATCATCTGCAAGACCGAAGTTAATAATAATCGATTTGGCATGACCAATATGAAGGTATCCATTCGGCTCAGGAGGAAAGCGGGTAATAATTTCTTTATGCTTTCCAGTCTCCAAATCTTCAATCATAATATTTTTAATAAAATTGGATGAATTATTTTCCAAACCTGAATCAGCCTTTCTATAATATATACTTTTTCTTTATTTTACTGATTTCTTATAGGTAAATCAATCAGGGACGATAATAGACACCGGAGGAATGTGACAAAAAACTCTACATGCTGACGAAATTCTTTCTAAAAGCCTGTTTCAAAATATTTAAAAGAGGATATTTAGATAAAAAAGCACATGATTTTTTTCCTATTATTAAAATTGTTACAATGGAATACAATAATGTAATCAAAAAAATATAGATAATTTGTTAGAATACAAGAAAGAGTTGAAGAAATTTGTTGAATCGTGGTCTTGACCCTTCAGCTTTTTCGGCTGAATATGTTTCAATTTCAAAATAATGTTCATGGGGGAATCATGATGACAATAGATGAGAAACTAAATAATAAAGTGTATTACCATACATTGATTGCCGAAAATGAGCATTTGCAATCAATGAAACTTCTCGGGGATCTTTATATGGAGGAGCATAAGAAGGAAGTGTCAGATTTATCCTATATTCGCTTTTCGCAAGGAGAGGTATATTTCCAGCACCGGGATTATGAAGCGGCTATTTTTAAATGGGAGAATATTGATAATGAACTTGAGCCATGGGCAAAGAAAAATATGGCTGATGCCTATTTTGAACTTGAACTCCTCTCAACTGCAGAGGATATTTATCAATCCATTCATACCGAATCAGACATATTAAAAACGGAAGTACTTCTGCAGCTATTTTCACTTTACATTGAACAGGGAAAGCTGGAAAGAGCTGTTGAAGTGATTAAAGAAGCAGTAATCTTAAATCCTGATTATTCGGAAGTAACAGAGATTGCTAGATCCTTTTTCGAAGAGTATCAGGATTGGAATAATGCGGTGGAGCTTGCGGTAAATGAATCTGTTCGCACGGGTAATTTACAGTGGTACGACATTCTCCACACATATGTTGAACAAGGCAAAATGATGAAAATGCCGCCAAGTGATTTCAATGAGGTCCTTCATACACTCTATAAAGTTGATTTAATAAAGTTTGAAGCACTAACCGTGTCATTTTGGAAGTGTTATAAGAATAGTGAGTTTTATTTTTCTTGGCTGAAAGAGATTAATCATATTCTTCTACATAAAGACGGGAGCAAGGCGCACATATGGCGTGAGTTATCTGAACTCTATCATAATACGTATTTTGAATTAATTGATGGCAAGTATTTAATCAAAGAATTATCACATCTTATCCCTAATCACCTAACGAATTGGCTTAAATTAGCTGACTCATCTCAGACTTTGTTTGCCGCTGCTTCTATATTGGCATGGAGTGAAATATTCACTTCAGGGATTGAACCGGAAATCATCAATAAAGCAGAAAGTTTATTAAAGAGAGCTGCAGGGAATGGAGATAGTCTTGAAGAAGGGTATCTTCTATTTGAATCTATCGTACATTGGGCAAAGAAGAATGGAATCGAGTTAGGGAAGCGTTTTGGCTGGATGGTGAAAGAGCTGCTGGATTTAAATACCCATCATGTTCTTTTGGCTGGCACAGACGATCAAAGTAAATCGAATTTTATTCAAGCTGTTATTGGCAGGAATTCAATGGATGATCTATTTTCCGTTCCAGCTATTTATAAGAATAACGATACAACAGAAATAATGGAAATATCTGATGAAGAATTTAGAGAAATTGATAATCTCTCAGAACACTCCGTTCATCCGCAAGCAATTATCGAATATCGGCAGCCGATGTCGTTTTTGCGTGACAATGAAATTACATTCATTCATACACCTTGCATGACTGGAGAGTATAAGTTCAGGAATGGAGTCTTTCAATACTTGCAGCTTGCAGATAGCTTATTATTTATTCTTGATTCAGATGAACTATTTTCAGAGAAAGAGCTTGAGGCTGCTTTGAAAATTCGAGAGAAGGCACCAAATCTGCCTATCCATTTTATTGTCAATAACAATGATCAAGAGGTAATTGATCAAGTTTCTGCACAAGTGCATACGTATTTCCCGAAAGTAAGGATTCTCACTATATCCACTCCTCATTTTGATTTAAATAGTCTTTCGAATTTTATAACTGAAATAAAGAACAGTCGGAATCTAGAAGAGGAACGTATAGCTAAAGTACATCATTATATCCGAAAAACAATTAAGTATCTGTTAGAAAGACGCGTTGAAATGGAAAACAGCTTTATTGATTTGATTAAATGGAATGAAGAAATGGTAACCAAGCTTAACGGAGCTAAAAATCAATTAAGTGATCTGGAAGAAGAGAAGATTCGAACAATAAAAAGAGCTTTTCGAAAAATGGTAGATGATATGAAATTAGAAGTAACAGAGGAAATCCCAAGTTTAATGCGAGGATGCTCGGAACTTATTACAGAGGACTGTGATCTTGGGAAAATTCACCTCATACTAAATGAGGAAATGAATAAAAGAGTGCAGAACTATATGGACGAAAACGTACTCCCTGCCATTCATTATACCTTTCAAAATTGGATTGCTGATGCGAAAATTGAGTTTGACCAGAGTCAAAGCTTCCTAAATGAAATGTCTGCAGGCTTCAATGACCTGTACGGCAATGAGAAAATCAAGCTGGATTGTGACTTTAAGCTATTAGATGATTGGCGGCGGGATGCCGACCGGATGACCAGAGGGGCATATCAGCTAGAAAAAATGAATATACTTCTGCGTTTTACTCCATCCCAATTTCTATTGAAGAGTGCAGGCAAACTCTTTAACGCCATTCAGCAAAATAAAGTTTTAATTCTTAATAAGTATAAGCAATATATTGAAAATGAGGATTATAGCAGTGTTTCCGATACGATATCAAGGCAGCTGACTCAACCGTTTGAGCTATTCGAAAAGGCGTTAGATCGAGATATACACATGTTTTTTGATCATCCGTTTTCCGTTTTAAATGAGGCATTAGATGAAGCAAGTAAAGAAATTGAGTGGAATAAAGAGTCTTTACGGGAAATGAGAATGAATCCGGAAACTTATCGAGATCCGCTAACATTATTCCAGCTGAGACTTCGTCAATTTGAATGGATGACAAAAGCTGGCGAATCTCTACACCAGTATCAGTAAGAAATTTGGTAATCTCAAAGACTCCACAAAAAAAGGCGGAAGTAATGAATAATACTTCCGCTCCTTATTACCAATGATCTACTACTGCCTTCTAAAATACATTCTGTGTGATCTGATTAGAATGATATTTTAGCAGGAAGGAGGAGGAAACAATGAGTTTTAAAAAAAAGCAATTTCTTGCATTGGGATTAACGGTATTTTGTATGGTTCTATTAATGTTTGTCATCCTATTTATGGTTAATTTGATGAGAACAAATATGATAGAAATTGTCCAAGACCGATATTTTAAAGTAAAGCAGGCAACTGAGATTAGAAAACTATTTGATCAAGCCGATCGTCAGCTTCTAAGAATTGTTGTTGATAATGATGTAACAGATCCGACGGTTATTTCTGATTTTCTGAAAACAAACAATGCTGGTATCCAATCAAAATTTATCGATCTTCAGGATTCAGTCAATACGAAAGAAGGCAAAAGGTATATTAATCAGATTGAAGTAGCTTATCAATCGTATCATGAAATGGAGCAGCTGTTTCTAGTTGATCTTAAAAATGGGGAAATTGATAATCTTAAAACTTTATATGATAAGGAACGAGCAAATAGAGATGAACTATTAATCAATTTAGATGAATTTAAAGATTATCAAGAATCGTTAATGGAAGTATCATTGAAAAATGCCACGAATACATATAATACCCTCGTTATTGTTCTTATCTCTGCCGTCGCGGTTGCACTTTTATTAATCATAATCGTGACTCTTTGGTTAATTAGAAGTACCAGCAGAAATATTCATTCGATAACGAAAGGAATAAAGCAAATTGATTTTACTAATTTAACAAGAATCCCAAGGCTAGATGTAAATTCAAAAGATGAAATCGGTGAAATTGCATCCGCATTTAATTCAATGGCAGCTTCGCTGGAAACCTATAGCGCAAAGGAAACGCAGTATACATTGGAAATCACTGAACAAAACTGGGTAACAACTCATTCGTCTAGTATTGTCCATCTGTATAGTCATCATGTAACCATTGAAGGGCTAGCAGAAGAATTAATAAACAATTTAGCAGAAGTACTTGATGCGAAACTTGGTGGCTTTTATATCAAGGAAGAAGGGAAAAAGCCAATTTTCCGTAAAATTGCTTCCTATGCAGCAGATACCGAAAACCAGGCAGGAAGAGACTATTTTTTCGAAGGAGAAGGGCTAGTTGGGCAGTGTGCAATAGATCGAAAAGTATTCTTCTTAAATGAGGTTCCTGACGATTATCAGGTAATTTCAACAGGGCTCGGAACCATGAAACCGAAAAGTATATTAATGGCACCTATTTTGTTAAAGGATGATGTGTTAGCTGTAATAGAGCTGGCTGGCTTACAACCATTTACATCAACACAGGTAAAGCTTTTGGAAGAGGTGCTTGGAACCCTAGGAATAGCAATAACCAATATTCTAGGAAGAATGGAGATTGCCTGTCTGCTTCAAGAGTCACAGGCAAAGACAGAAGAATTGCAAATGCAATCCGAAGAGCTGCAGACTCAATCTGAGGAATTACAATCGCAATCAGAGGAAATGCAGACACAAGCAGAGGAACTGCGAATGATTAATGAGCAGCTAGAAGAGCGAACGAAGGATGCAGAGCTTAAGTCAGAAGAACTTCAAGCTGCAAAGGAGAGTCTAGAAGAAAAGGCACGTGAACTTCTACAAAGCTCGAAATATAAATCTGAATTTCTAGCAAATATGTCCCATGAGCTCCGGACACCATTGAATAGTATACTATTACTCTCGGAAATGATGACAGATGATCCAAACCATGGCTTGAACGAAGAACAGATTGAATTTGCCAAGGTCATTCATTCATCAGGTCAGGACCTCCTAAACTTAATAAATGATATCTTGGATCTGTCAAAAGTAGAGGTAGGGAAGCTGGATATTCATTTTGAAGAGGTGAACATAAACGAATTTGCCGAACGATTAAATCGACACTTCATGCCATTTGCTAAGCAAAAAAATCTTGAGTTTACTGTCAATGTAAGAGAAAATGCTCCACATTCTGTTTTTACAGATGAACAGCGCCTGCAGCAAATTATAAAAAACCTGCTTTCAAATGCCTTTAAATTTACTGAGAAAGGCTCTGTTTCTGTTTCAGTAGAAGAAGCAAAAAGGCAAGAATACCTTGAATTATCCCTTGGGAAAGAGGCAGATACTTGGCTAAAAGTAGTTGTTGCCGATACGGGAATTGGTATTCCAGAAGAGAAACATGAAGAAATTTTCGAAGCTTTCCAGCAAGTGGATGGAGCTACCATGAGAAAATATGGAGGCACGGGACTTGGATTATCAATCACAAAAGAGTTTGCTTATCTTCTTGGAGGGGTATGTAAAGTACAGAGCAGAGAAGGAGCAGGAAGCAGCTTCACTTTACTTGTCCCTAGCCTGCCTGAAGGGTTGTCAGAATTAGAGGAGATTCGAGTGAAAGAGGAGGCTGCCTCAGCGAAAGATGATGATCTGCTTTCTGAACAAATGACGGATTACCAACCAGTTGAATCCATGGAATCTTTTGATGAGAGCTCAAACGTTTTAAATGGAAAAACAGTTCTTGTTGTTGATGATGATCATCGTAATATATTTGCAGTAAAAAATGCGCTTGAAAAAGAGGGGATGAATGTCAAAACTGCTGAAAATGGAATGGAATGTTTAAGACTTATAGAAGAAACAAGCAAAATTGACATTGTGTTAATGGATATTATGATGCCAATCATGGATGGGTATGAAACCATGAAACGGATTCGTGGAATAGAGATACATCAGGAAATGCCAATCATCGCTTTAACAGCAAAAGCAATGAAAAGTGATCGCCGCAAGTGCATTGAATCAGGTGCATCCGATTACATCAGTAAGCCTTTGAACCTCGAACAGTTATTATCTGTGATGAGAGTTTGGCTGTCATAGCACTTTATTAAAGGAAAAGTTTTTTATGGAGTAGTGATGCTGAAGAATGCCAAGAATAAATAAGGAAGAATTAGAGCTTGATCTGCTGCTGTTAGCTATATTTAAGCTATCAGGCTATGATTTTAGACAATATATGAAATCTTCAATCATGAGAAGAGTTCAAAACCGTTTAAATCTAGAGAGATTGCCAACCATTGCAAGTTTAACAGAAAGAGTCATTCATGATGAGACTTATTTGAATAAAATATTGGGTGACTTCTCCATTAATGTGACTGAGATGTTTAGGGATCCGTCCTTCTTTAAAGCCTTTCGCGAGGAGGTCGTTCCCTATTTAAAGAAGCTGCCAGAAATCCGTATATGGCATGCAGGTTGCTCTACTGGTGAGGAAGTCTTTTCCATGGCTATTTTATTGGAGGAAGAAGGGCTTAGAGACAGAGCGAAAATTTATGCTACGGACATGAATGAACAAGTCATTTCAAAAGCAGAGCAAGGAATCATCCCACTTCAAAAAATGCAGGCATATACTAAAAACTACATGCTAGCTGGGGGAAAGCAATCCTTTTCTGAATACTATACAGCAGATTGTGAGTATGCCTATTTAAACCCTAATTTGCTGGAAAAGGTTGTTTTTGCCCAGCATAATTTAGTAACCGATCGCTCATTTAATGAATTTCATGTTATTATCTGCAGAAATGTCCTTATCTATTTTAATGTTAAACTGCAGTCACATGTTCTTGATTTATTTAATGAAAGTTTAAGTGCGAACGGATTTCTCGGATTAGGAAGTAAGGAATCGATTCGAACAGAAGCAGACTTTTTTGAAGACTTCAATACGAATGAAAAATTCTTTCGAAAAAAAGCGAATTAAATATTTTGCAATTGGATAGGGAAAAATAGAGTGCCTCATTATGATGGTGCTCTATTTTTTTTTGTTTGTTCCATTTATGATAATTGTAATGTTACTTAGTTTTTGTTAAAATCATATTATGTAACATTAAACTATAGGAGGAATAACGGTGGAATATGTCGATCCTATAAGAGACATAAATAAAATTCTTGCCATAAAAAAGAATTTACGAAATCAGTCATCAAGGGATCTATTGTTATTTGTATTAGGCATTAATACTGGGATTAGAGTGCATGATCTGCTTTCCCTAAAAGTGTGTGATGTTTGGGATGGAGCGTTTGCTAAAGAATTCCTTTATATAAGTGATGAAAAAGGCGAAGAAAAGAAGGGCTATTACATTAATAATCAAGTCAAAATAGCATTAGAAAATTATTTAGCAAACTCAAAATTACAAGATTGTGACTACCTTTTTAAATCAAAAAAAAATAACCTGCCAATTACACGCCAGCAGGCCTACCGAATAATTAATCATGCTGCAAAAGAAGTGGGAATTAGCGGGAAAATAGGCACACACACACTGAGAAAAACCTTTGGCTATCACGCTTACCGAAAGGGCATAGCTATTTCTATCTTAATGTCAATTTATAATCATCATACTCCAGCAGAAACTTTACGTTATATAGGAATTGAGAAGAACGAAAAGCAGTTAATAAAAGTAGATGTGAATTTATAAATACAATAAAAAGGCCCTTCCTCTTACAAATGAGTAAGTGGAAGAGCATATATGATTAATCTTCATCATCTATGTCCAGCGGTTCAATCATTCGAACATGCTTTAGTTCCTTCACGATGTCTTCTGTTACATTTACTTGCAGTGTCTCTTTATCTCTCATAAATTTAAATACACCATTATTAAAGTCTGTGCCATGGTCCTTAAAGAAAATCCCTTCAAATTCAACATCTTTCGTATAGTTGAAGCTTAAACGATAGACGTCTCCTTCTCTCGTCAGATAAGCACGGACCCCTTTTTCGAACTGCCCCTCATGGTCTCTTAGTGCACGAGAAACGGAAATAAGATGTAAATCAACGAAAGGGATTTCGCGTAATAATGAGTTAATAATGGAACCCTTTGCAATTTGCTCCCATCGGCTCTGGGCTGTCTGGCCTAAAATAATTTGTGTGATTTTCTTTTCTCTTGCTATTTCTGCAATTACTTTTGAGATAGGCCGTTTTTCGTTATCTTTTAGGATAAATTCCTCTGCATTATGTTGTTCAGCTAACTGTTTCCATCTCGTAATATAATCTGATTTCTCTGCATCCAGCTCATCAAAAGGCAATCGATCAACAGTTAGGATATATAATGGACAATCAAGCATATGTGCTATATTACATCCACGCTGAATGAGACGTTCACCATTTGGCCCATAATAGACGCAGACGAGGATGCTTTCGTCCATACGCCCTTTGAATTTCTTCATTTAATACTCACCTCAAAGTTAGATGAAATTTAGGTGGCACGGTTAGACTATGTATGACTATAGCTTATGCGCTCGTTTCAGTCAATATCAACCACTGGTAATTTAACAAAATACATTTCTTTTTAGACTCAATGGTCAGGAGGGGGGATTTGATGTCCTGGTTACATCTTATGATATTCATCCCATTTGTTTTTGCTATCTTTGTCCCATTTGTTTACAAATGGTTTTCAGGAAGAGTACACACCGGCTGGTTTGTGCTTGCTGCTCCACTAGCAGTCTTTCTATATTTATTAAAGTATATTCCTTCTATTTCAAAGGGGGAGACCATTCGTTTAGAGCTTCCCTGGATGCCATCATTAGGAATAAATTATACAGCATATATCGATGGCCTAAGCCTGATCTTTGGTTTATTAATTACTGGCGTAGGGGCACTTGTTGTTTTGTATTCAATTTACTATATGTCAAAGGAAAGAGAAGCGCTTCATAATTTCTATGTCTATATGCTGTTATTCATGGGTGCTATGCTTGGGCTTGTCATTTCAGATAATATTTTAGTTTTATATGTATTTTGGGAATTAACCAGCATATCATCGTTCTTATTAATCGCCTACTGGTACCAGCGGAAGAATTCTCGTAACGGTGCCCAAAAGTCTATGTTAATTACCATCTTTGGCGGTCTTGCTATGCTAGCAGGAATGATCATGCTTTCAATGATGGCGGACACGTATAGCATACGTGAAATGCTTGGTCATACGAATCGTATATCAGAGCATCTTTTATTTTTTCCTGCAATGATTCTTATTCTTTTAGGAGCATTCACGAAATCTGCTCAATTCCCTTTCAGTATATGGCTGCCAGATGCGATGGAAGCGCCTACCCCAATAAGTGCCTATTTACATTCTGCCACAATGGTAAAGGCAGGCATTTACTTAGTTGCCCGCTTTACTCCTGTATTTGGCGGAACATCTGAATGGTTTTGGATTGTTTCATGCATTGGATTAATTACTTTAATGTACGGTTCGGTTAATGCTGTTAATCAAAAGGATTTAAAAGGGTTACTAGCCTACTCCACAATTAGCCAATTAGGGTTAATCATGAGCCTTCTTGGCATCGGTTCAGCGTCTTTGTACTTTGGGTATGGAGAAGAGTCAACTGTATATGCCTTTGCTGTATTAGCTGCACTTTTTCACTTAATTAATCACTCGACCTTTAAAGGGAGCTTGTTCATGATTGTTGGCATAATCGACCATGAAACAGGTACTCGTGATATTCGAAAATTAGGCGGGCTAATGAGCTTGATGCCTATATCCTTTACATTAACAATCATCGGAAGCTTTGCGATGGCAGGTCTTCCGCCTTTTAACGGTTTTTTGAGCAAAGAAATGTTCTTTACAGGTGTTCTGACTGTTTTCGAATCACCTGTGTTCGGGATAAAGAGCATAGGTTTGTTATTTCCAATCATCGCATGGGTAGCGAGTGTTTTTACCTTTATTTATTGCATGATTCTCGTATTTAAAACATTTATGGGCAAGTACCGTCCGGAACGACTGGATAAGGAAGCACATGAAGCTCCAATTGGTATGCTTCTCCCGCCAATTATACTTAGCTGTTTAGTCATTGTTATTTTCTTTTTTCCTAATATCGTTTCAGATCATTTACTGCAGCCTGCTTTGACTGCAGTTCTCCCTCAATTTGCTGGAGCAGGCGGGATTGAGGTGAATATTACTCCTTGGCATGGGTGGAGTACCGAATTATTTATGACAATAGGTGTTGTTGGGTTTGGCGTACTTATGTATCGTTCTTTAAAAAAGTGGTCCCGGCTTTATGGGTATTTTCCTCAAGCACTAACATTAAACGGAATATATAACCATTTGCTTGCAGGTATGGAAAGAATCTCTCTGAAATTAACAAAACAATATATGACCGGCTTTGTCAGAGATTATTTAGTATATATTTTTACGTTTATGATCTTTTTGCTTGGATGGTCACTTTGGTTATCAAACGATCTCTCGTTCGATCTATCAAATAATGCACCCATTCACTTATATGAAGCTGGCGTAATTCTTGCGATGCTAATAGCTGCTCTCACTGTCCTTTTTTCTAAATCAAGATTTACAGCAATTATTGCTGTTGGTGCACTTGGCTATCTTGTCTCCCTTTTCTTTGTCATTTTCCGTGCACCAGATTTAGCATTAACACAGTTAGTTGTTGAAACAGTAACCGCAGCCTTATTCTTATTATGCTTTTATCATTTACCAGAGCTGCGCAAGGAAAGAAGCAGTATTCCATTTAAATTTACTAATTTGCTTGTTTCATTAGGAGTAGGAACAATCGTAACTTTATTAGCATTATCAGCGAATAATCATCGGCTTTTTGAATCAATATCAAGTTACTTTGAAGATTCCTACACACTTGCGGGCGCGAAAAATATCGTTAATGCCATTCTTGTTGACTTCCGTGGGTTAGATACGATGCTGGAGATTCTTGTTCTTTGTATTGCAGGATTAGGCGTTTATACACTGATAAAGCTCCAATTAGCTGGGAGGGATAAAAAATGAAACCGAATGATGTCATTTTACATTCAGTGACAAAGGTAGCGGTTTTTATTATATTGACGTTTTCCATATACCTTTTTTTCGGAGGTCATCATAATCCTGGCGGAGGATTTATCGGTGGGCTTAGCGTAGCCTCAGGGTTAGTTCTCCTTTATCTAACCTTTGATATTGAAACGGTAAGAAGGAATATCCCGGTTGATTTTAAAAAAGTGGCAGCTTTTGGTGTATTGATAGCCATCTTTACCGGAGCTAGTTCTTTGTTTTTTGATAAACCTTTTTTGAATCAAGCTTTCGGTTATTTTAATCTTCCTATTTTCGGGAAAACAGAACTGGCAACTGCTGTTCTATTTGACGTTGGTGTTGCCTTAGCGGTTATTGGTACAGCAGTAACAATTATCTTGAGCATAAGTGAGGATGGATAAAATGGAAACATCGATGTCTATTCTTATAGGAGTCCTTTTTACAATAGGAACCTATTTAATTCTGACAAAAAGTTTGCTCCGAATCATATTAGGAACATCCATTATAAGTCATGGGGTTAATTTGCTTATTCTTACAATGGGCGGTTTAAAGTCAGGAGGTCCTCCATTGTTAGGTCAGCATGATACTACATTTACAGATTCATTGCCTCAGGCGCTTATTTTAACGGCAATCGTAATAAACTTCGCAGTCACTGCGCTATTTCTAGTGCTAAGCTATCGCACTTATAAAACATTGGGGACTGATAATATGGATCAATTAAGGGGAATAGAAGATGAATAATACTGTCATACTGCCAATGATTATTCCTGTCATAGCAGGGCTCATTATGGTCATCTTTAGAAACAATATTCGTTTTCAAAGGCTGTTAAGTATTTTCGCTATTCTTGCAGTGGGTGCTGTTTCTCTTTTATTAATGAACCAAATAAGGAATGAAGGAATACAGACACTTCAGGCAGGGGGATGGGCAGCTCCATTTGGGATAACAATTGTGGCGGATATGTTTTCTGCTATCCTTCTTCTAACAACAAGCATTGTTTCACTTTTCTGCTTGATCTTTGCCTTTTCATCTATTGGCAGGGAAAGAGAAGAACATTATTTCTATCCAATGTTTTTATTTTTAATTTCAGGTGTATGCGGGTCGTTCTTGACGGGTGACTTATTCAATTTATTTGTCTGTTTTGAAGTCATGCTCATTTCATCTTATGTACTTATCTCTTTAGGAGGCACGAAGCTCCAGCTTAGAGAGTCAACCAAGTACATTTTAATTAATGTCATTTCCTCATCCTTATTTCTTCTAGCAATTGCCTATTTATATGCAATTACAGGCACATTGAATTTAGCACACCTTTCCTTGCGTGTAGCTGAGGCAGGACAAGACGGTCTCATGACAACGGTTGCCTTTTTGTTTTTAATTGTATTTAGTATGAAGGCTGCTCTTTTCTTATTCTTTTGGCTACCTGGTTCATATAGTGCACCTCCAACAGCAGTCGCTGCTATTTTTGCAGCATTACTGACAAAGGTGGGGATTTATGCAATCTTCCGCTTGTTCACTCTCGTGTTTTATCATGAGCAGGAAACCACTCATTTTGTCATAGGCATTCTGGGAGCGATAACGATGGTTCTTGGAGCAATGGGGGCGGTTGCCTATCAGGATATAAAGAAAATACTGACCTATAATGTCATCGTTGGGGTTGGATTTATTATCTCTGGTCTTGCATCATTCACATCCATGGGAATGATGGGTTCTATTTATTACCTTATCCATGACATCCTGATTAAAGCACTTATTTTCTTATTAGGAGGGATGATCATTCATCTTGCAGGAACAAGTAAGCTAAAGGATATTAGCGGGCTTATACGCAATCATCCTTATCTGGGGTGGATGTTCTTTGTGGCTGCACTTTCCCTCGCTGGTATCCCGCCGCTAAGCGGCTTTCTGGGGAAAGTCTTTATTACTCGGGGAACGTTTGAAGAAGGATACTATTGGCTTGGTGCGATTGGATTAATTACGAGTTTAATGGTTCTTTATTCAATTATGAAAATCTTTATGAATAGCTTTTGGGGAGAAACGTATTTAAGCAGGGAAATGGAGAAAGGCACAACGAATGTAAGTACGATGCTGCCGATAGGCTGTCTTACTGTCATGACGATTGCACTTGGATTAGGTTCAGAGGGAATTCATGAATATGTACAAATAGCGACGGAGAGCATGATGAATCCGATTCTGTATATAGAGGCAGTAATGGGTGGGGAGCCCATCCGCTAAGTTAATCATTTTCTGATGATCATGGAAAGGAGGGGGTACCGTTGCCCATTCAAGTATTAATAAACCTGTTTATCGCATTTTTATGGATGTTTTTTCAAGATGAATGGGGCATTTTGTCTTTCATAGGCGGTTATATAGTTGGTATCCTTGTTTTGTTTAGCATGAGGCGTTTTTTTCCGGACTCATTTTATTTAAAACGTTTTGTTTCCATTCTAAGTTTGTTTTTCTTATTTATTAGTGAGTCGATCTCGTCAAGCATCTATGTCATTCGCCAAGTGATTGGACCTAAAATTAATGTAACGCCAGGAATATTTAAGCTGGAAACGGAATTAGAGGGAGATATGGAAATAACCCTTCTAGCTCTTCTTCTGACTTTGACCCCTGGTTCAGTCGTAATGGAAGTTTCCCAAGACAGCAGGATTTTTTATATTCACGGATTGAATTTACCAGAGTCTGAACATGCCGTGATACAATCGAAAATTAAATATGAGAAAGCCATAAAGGAGGTAACACGATAATGTTCAAGCTATTTTTGATGGGATGTTTATTTTTTATCACCCTTGCCATTATCGCAGCTCTCTATCGTGTCGTAAAAGGTCCTTCCAAGCCTGATCGGGTCATGGCGTTAGATAATATTGGGATTAATCTCCTAGCTGGCGTAGCGATTCTTTCCATTCTTCTTCATACACATGCCTTTTTAGATATTATTCTTCTACTGGGGATTCTCTCTTTCGTTGGGACAATTGCTTTTGCGAGATACATCGAAAGGGGTGTTGTGATTGAGCGCAAACATATTGAGTGAAGTCATTGTCTCCATTTTAATTTTTATCGGTACTGCATTTAGTTTTCTGAGTGCAATTGGTTTAATCCGTTTGCCAGATGTGTATACTCGTGCACATGCTGCATCAAAAAGTACGAGTATAGGGGTACTTAGTATATTATTTGGAACTTTTCTTTACTTTTTATTTACTGAAGGATATGTAAGTATCAGGTTAATATTAGGAATCTTTTTTGTTTTTTTAACCTCTCCAGTTGTTGCACATTTGTTAAATAGAGCAGCATACCGTTCAAATGTAGAGCTTGCAAAAGTAAGTATACAAGACGATTTGAAGGAATATATAAGAAAAACTGACTCTTAAGTAGAGAAATAAGGTTCCTGAAAAGAAGAAGCAAATAATCAACAGATTATTTGCTTCTTTTTTATTTTGCTTGAATTAATACTACACACATATCATCTTCTGCATTTGCTTGCTGTTTTTGGGATAATAGATAATCGATGGGCTGTTTGTTTTCGGTTTCGGTCCAGTATGCTGCCGCTTTTTCCTTAAGAAACTTATATCCATTCTCCTCATATTTTTCAATGGCTTCTTCTACACCATCAGTGCAAAGCAGAAGCTGAACAGAGTCTGAATAGGAGATAACTGTTTTATCGATTTGAATATCCTCAAAAAATCCTACAGCACAGGTATTGCTTGCAAGTTCTTTTATTTCCTTATTATCTATTAATGCAAATCCAGTTGGATGGCCGGCATTCACATATTCAATGCACTTTCTCTTTGTATCTAGAACAAGATAGATGGCAGTGAAATAGTAAGGGATTTGCTGATTACGGCGATTTAGCGAATTCATCCACCGATTGAGCTCTTTCATGACGTATTCTGGATCTGAACCTGATGTAATTGCATCCCTTAAAACGGATGAAATAAACATGCACACGAGAGAGGCAGATATTCCATGCCCCATCATATCAAGCTGGATGGCAGCGTAGCGGTTCTCATCAAGCTTTTGCCAATAATACATATCACCTGCAAGCTTATAAGCAGGTAAATAGGAGGCTGTTAATAACAGATTTTCTTTATGTACAGTTTCACTTAAAAGGCTTGTTTGTACTTGCATAGAAAGATCAAGCTCATTTCTAATTTTCTCATCCTGTTCAAGATGCCAGTCTTTTTCATATTTCAATCTTAATGCAACTCGAATTCTTGCTAGAAGCTCTGTTTTGTTAATAGGTTTCATTACATAATCAATTCCGCCGGCATCAAGTGCTTCTACTACTTTGTTTGAATCTTCCAGTGCAGTGACAAAGATGACTGGAATATCTTTTAGATGCGGCATTTGCTGAAGACGTTTACAAGCTTCAATGCCGTCCATTTCAGGCATCATAATATCCATTAATATAATGTCTGTCTTCATTGGCGACGGCGACTTTTGTTGGAAGTAAGCAAACATTTCTTTTGCGGATGTAAGTGATAGATAGTTATCATATCCAGCACGCTTTAGAATATTTTCAATAACAAACAAGTTTGATTGATTGTCATCTACTATTAAAATCCCCATGAATTCTGCTTCCTTTCTCAATATCTTGTATGAAATGTAAAAATACGGTTGATTTAGATACTATTATTATATTTTAAAACGACATCGAGACGTTAGGGATACGCTTAAAACAATTCGTTTGGCATGGGGGCAAGTAATAATTGTATCGTTTTATTCACAAATATAGGTAATAATTCCTGTTTCGCTTTAGTTAATTGTCCTCTCCTAATAAACAAATGTATGTTCAGGAAGGAAAAAACCTTGATTATTTTCTGAATAGGAGTAAAATTAAGATTAAATTTTCAGAGATTAGGAGATGTATGAATGAAGGTAGTGAAGTTTGGTGGCTCCTCTTTAGCATCCGGAAAACAAATTGAGAAGGTATTCCAGATTGTTCAATCGGATTCTCAAAGGAAAGTTATTGTTGTTTCTGCACCAGGGAAGAGGTTTGCCACAGATGATAAAGTGACAGATTTATTAATCGAATGTGCAGAACAATGTTTATTAAATAATGACCCACTGGAATTGGTTGAAATGGTAATTGAAAGATATACGTCTATTGCAGTAGAATTACAGCTTCCTAGTGAGGTTGTTAAAGAAATTGAAAATGATCTAGCGGGCAGGTTAGCTGGAGATAGAAGCAAGCCAAAACAGTTCGTGGAACTAGTAAAAGCGAGCGGGGAAGATAATCATGCCAAATTAGTAGCTGCTTATTTTCAAAAGCAGGGAGTAGAAGCTCACTATGTCAATCCTAAGGATGCTGGACTATTTGTCAGTGCAGATCCTGGGAATGCCCAAGTCCTTCAGGAATCTTATGAATTGCTTTATTCTCTTCGCGAACGTTCAGGTATATTAATTTTTCCCGGGTTTTTCGGGTATAGCAAAGAAGGAGACGTTTATACTTTTTCTCGCAGCGGGTCAGATGTGACAGGTTCTATTCTTGCTAATGGACTGAAAGCAGACCTATATGAAAATTTCACTGATGTAGATGCGGTTTACTCGGTTAATCCATCCATCGTTAGCCAGCCGAAGGAGGTTAAGGAGTTAACCTACAGGGAGATGAGAGAGCTTTCCTATGCTGGCTTTACAGTCCTTCATGATGAGGCGCTCGTTCCGGCATTTAAGGCAGGAATTCCTGTGCAAATAAAAAATACAAATAATCCATCCGCACCAGGGACAAAAATTGTGTCTGAAAGGGATAATGCTAATGGACCTGTTATAGGCATTGCTAGTGACCAAGGATTTTGCAGCATTTATGTCAGTAAATATTTAATGAATAGAGAAGTTGGATTTGGAAGAAAGCTTTTAGCTATATTAGAAAGCTTCGGATTATCATATGAACATATTCCCTCAGGCATTGATGATATCTCTATTATTTTAAGGGAAAGCCAATTTAATCCGCTTATGGAGAAGGAAATAAAAAGACGAATTGAAGCTGAGCTTCATACGGACGAAGTAGTAATCGAGCATGGTCTTGCTTTAATCATGGTCGTTGGTGAAGGAATGCGTCACAATATCGGGACAACGGCAAGAGCTTCAAAAGCATTAGCAAATGCAAATGTTAATATCGAAATGATTAATCAGGGTTCCTCTGAGGTCAGTATGATGTTCGGAGTAAAGGAAATCGATGAAAAACGAGCAGTCTGGGCACTTTATGAGGAATTTTTTGCGGCAGTGACTGTTTAAAACGCTGAATCTGTAAGTAGGATAGCTAGCAAATCTAGCTTTATATAATGGATTGGTAATAAAAAAAATTTAAGGATGTATGCAATTATATTATAATAGGATAGTCGGCTGAAACAGCCGGCTTTTTTCTGTTTTTTCCTAGCTAAGTAAGCAAGTATCTCTCGAAAGGGAGCAAAACGATAAAATTATTTAGGTGCTATTTAGAAAGTGGTGGAAATATGAATAAATGGGTCTCATCGGTGACAGTATTTTCTTCCGTACAATGGCTGTTTTTTATCTTTGCAAATACAGTCATGGTTCCTATATCTGTGGCAAATGCCTTTCAACTGCCACACGAAACGATGGCAATGATGCTGAAAGTTTCTCTTGTATTTACAGGTCTTGCATGTATTTTGCAAGGATGGAAGGGACATCGCTATCCTTTAATGGAGGGACATTCGGGGTTAATATGGGGTCTAATTCTTAATTTAGGCTTATCAGCTTCTTCACTTGAAATGAGTTATTCTTCCATTGGCGGTGGAATTACCACAGGTCTTCTTTTAGCCTCTCTAGTTACGATCATTCTTGCAGCCTTCAATGGCATTTCACTTTTACAATCGATTTTCAGCCCGATGGTGATGTCGGTTTATTTATTTCTATTAACCTTTCAGCTTGTTTTAATCTTCTTTAAAGGGATGCTGAAAATCACGGAGCAAGGAACCATTGATATACCTGTGAGCTTATTTTCCGTTGGAATTGTCATATTGGTTTGTCTAATAAAATTAAAAGGCAATACAGTAATCAGTAATTTTTCTATTCTAATCGGATTGATTATTGGATGGGGACTTTATGAATTAATCTTTTTTAATCAAGCAGAGTCAGTTTCGCAGGCATCTGATTTTGCCTTTACATTATTTCCTTTAGGAAAACCGAATTTAGAGGTTGGAATTATTGCTGTATCTTTTTTTGCTGGAATGTTAAATTTAAGCAATACGATTGCTTCAATAAGTGCAGCGCAAAAGCTATTTAATAAAAAGGCAGTAGAGAAACAGTACAGCCATTCTATATTTATAACATGCATTTTCTCCGTGGCAGGGACAGGCTTTGGCCTCGTTCCATTCACGCCCTTTACTTCTTCAATCGGATTTTTGCAAAGTACACGAATTTTTGATAAAAAGTCATTTTTTATTGGAGGCGGATTGTTAACGGTCATTGGACTAATTCCAGCGTTAGGATCATTGTTGGCGTCTATGCCTATTACGGTAGGGAATGCAGTCTTGTTTGTTGCATATCTCCAGTTATTTGGAACCGCCTTCAGCAGTTTAAATGGAAAAGAGTTCAATTCAAATACAATCTTCCGGCTGGCTGCCCCAGTCCTCATTGGCATCAGCCTGATGAATGTCTCACCAGCCCTTTTTAAAAACCTTCCAGTACTTATCCAGCCATTTATTTCAAATGGACTTATCATGGGGGTACTCCTATCCATCATATTAGAAAAATGTATCAACTGGTCAGCCTTCGAACAGATGCCAGGCAACGTCCGTGGATAAAAGTTTTAATTTTGATCGTTTGTGGTGGATAAGAAATAAAGGGTTGATACTATAGCGGGCTCGCTTTTGGGGGCAAGAAGAAAATAAAAGGCAGGAAAATTTTATTAAATTTTCCTGCCTTTTTTATGTTCTTCAGTAAGTTTATTATTTGAAGGCCCGTTCTTGGTTGGTTATCTTGTAAAAATTCCTTCATCAAGGGAATGAAAGCCCGTTCTCTGCGGGTTGGCCTGTAAAGAGTCTTTCATTAAAGTTATGAGAGCCCGTACTCGGTCGGCTAGCCTGAAAAAAGTCCTTCATCAAGGAAATGAAGGCCCGTCCATGGTCGGTTAGGCTGAAAAAAGTCCTTGATCAAGGAAATGAAGGCCCGTCCTTGGCTGATTAGCCTGAAAAAAGTCCTTCATCAAGGAAATGAAAGCCTGCCCAGGGCGATTAGCCTGTAAAGAGTCCTTCATAAAGGAAATGAAGACCGGTCCTTGACTGATTAGCCTGAAAAATGTCCTTTATCAAAGGAATGAAAGCCCGTTCACGGCCGGTTAGCCTGTAAAGAGTCCTTCATTAAGGTTATGAAAGCCCGTACTCGGTCGGTTAGCCTGAAAAAAGTCCTTCATCAAGGAAATGAAGTCCCGAACTTGGCTGATTAGCCTGAAAAAAGTCCTTCATCAAGTAAATGAAAGCCCGTTCTCATCCAAATTTCTATAATATTAGGAGTGGATAGTTATCAGGCTTAATTAATAAAAAAATAGCATGTGAAATTCATTAAGATTTCACATGCTATATATTAGATTTTATATTAGTTTCTCAAAATTAACCCGTTTGTTTAATGCATACATTAATGGTATTCCGATGGCCATGACTACAAACTCACCAATGGCAGTTGTGACCCAAGTAAAGCCGAATGGCAACCCGAATGCGAGGTGAAGTTCAAGAGCAATAATCCACATCATACACGTAAAGACGACTGTATTTACAACCATTCGAACCCAGATGTTCTTAATAAAACGGCAGCAAACTATCGTGATTAGTAATGAAAGCAAGGAATGTCCGACCCCAAAAATAAGATCGTACGCTTTCATTGGTGAAAACAACAGGTTTGTTAAAAATACACCTAGAATCATTCCATAAATATATTTTTTATTGAAGACAACTAGATGATTAAACATTTCGGATACCCGAAATTGGACAGCAGTAAATCCAAAGGGCTGGATGAGCATGGAAACAGCAATATATAAAGCTGCTAATATTCCATTACCAACAAGTGTTTTTATATTCATATTCTATTCTCTCCTTAGTTTTTTTCCGTGGGAGGTTCTCGAACCACGTGAGCATTGCTCAAAGATTAAATTTTAAAGCAGAGGAACTTATTTGTCAATTTACTAATTTAGTAGGAATTTGGCCTGTCCTACAAAATACCCTTCCGCTTGACATTTCAGTAAATAAGTATTATTTTAAATATAATGAAAATTCTATATGAGCGGATGACTATTGTGGGAGAGTGCATTACGATAGGCCACCGAAGGGGCAAGTTCCGAAAATACCCTTGGAACAAATCTCTCAGGTAGAAGAACCACAATTAGGACGCATCTCTGGAGAGCTCGTATACATTCGTACGGCACCAAAGGGGACCCATTATTGGGATGAAACTCTCAGGTATAAAGGACAGGGAAGGGTAGAGATTACTACACCTTTTCTGTCCTTTTTTATAGGATAAGAAAGTATAACTATGGAGTTAGAGCATTGTCTAGCACATCGCCTATCAAACTTCAGGTCCACTCCTACGATAAGTCGTGGCCCTTCTGCTTTTGTACGGCGATAACCAAGGCGCTCCCGCTTTTCTTATAGGAAAAGGTTTAGTAATTAAATGAATTTTCCTAACGAATGCAGCATGAGGGAGGAGATGTAGAGATGACTAGAAAAAGAATGACGTTATCCAATCTAATTAGAAATAATAAAGAAGAGCTTTTAAGGGACCGCGAGCAGCTTGAGAAAATTGAAAAACGGATTGATGACAAACATTTGGTAAGAAAAAAGGAAGCTAAGGCAATATAGAGAATGGCTTACATGCTTTCATATAAATTTATTCTGAAGAATAATAATTTTGTTGACAATACGATTGAAAAATGGTTACAATTAATGTAATCAATCAAATAGTAACTCCTAAAGGGGAGTAGCTTTTACAGCAAAGTCGTCATTTCAGAGTGAATAACTCTCGGCTTTGGTGGCAACATATCGTTGTTAGCAAGACCTTTACCAATTTCGGTAAGGGTCTTTATTGTTTTTGAAGCCTTTACCATTGTGGTAAAGGCTTTTTCTGTTTTTTGATGAAGCCTCTTCCACTTACTTATTTGATTCAATATCTACTTGGAAGGATGATGTTTACATGGAACTAGCAATTTTACTAGAATACGGTGGAGTATTGTTATTATTAATTGCACTGGAGGGGCTCTTGGCAGCAGATAATGCATTGGTTTTAGCAATTATGGTTAAACACCTGCCGGAAGCAGAAAGAAGAAAAGCCTTATTTTATGGGCTAGCTGGAGCGTTTGTCTTTCGATTTGGTTCCCTATTTGTTATTTCATTCCTCGTTGATGTTTGGCAGGTTCAAGCGATTGGTGCCCTTTACTTGCTGTTTATTGCCATTAATCATATTTATAGAAAATTGATCATTAAAAAAGGAGAAGAAAAGATAGGGAATGCGAATGGAAAGAAGAGAGCAGGCTTTTGGATGACGGTTTTTAAGGTGGAATTAGCGGATATTGCCTTTGCAGTTGACTCGATCCTTGCAGCGGTTGCTTTAGCAATTGCTCTTCCAGATTCAGGGCTGCCGAATATTGGCGGACTAGATGGCGGAAAGTTTCTAGTCATTTTTGCGGGAGGGTTCATTGGATTAATTATAATGCGCTATGCTGCTAACTTCTTTGTTAAATTACTTCATGCAAGACCTGGTTTGGAAATTGCCGCTTTCCTAATCGTTGGATGGGTAGGGGTGAAATTATTGGTTTATACACTTTCACATCCTGCATTATCAGTGCTGCCAGAAGGCTTCGCAAAATCGCCGGAATGGAAGATTACCTTCTATGCTGTATTAATCTTGATTGCTATTGGCGGCTGGTTTTTATCCAAGAAGAAAAACGGGACATCGGTTGAAGAATAAACATGTTTTGCACAGGCCCCTCTGACTTTCACTGCATAAGGAAAACCGGAAAATGGTATAATCAATTTATATAAAAATACCTTTTTCGGTTATTTTGAAAGATAAGAAAAGTATAACTATGGAGTTATTGTGTTGTCCTTCAGCGTTCGTACAGCGATGATCAAGGCACTTCCGCTTTTCTTATTAAGTGAAATAGATAGGCAGGGGAAATGCATGCAGGCACTAAAAGCATTATTGTCTTATATGAAGCCCTATTGGCTGTTTGCTATATTAGGGCCTTTTTTTATGTTTGTGGAAGTGGCAATGGATTTAATTCAGCCTACTTTAATGCAGCATATTATTGATGATGGGATTGCCAGTAATAACACTGGTTATACAGTGAAAATGGGTCTTTTCATGGTTGGAGCTGCAATCATTGGACTTGCAGGCGGATTGGGGTGCTCAGTATATAGCACGCGGGCTGCTGTCCATTTTGCAACTGATATGAGAAAGGATGTATTTCAAAGGATTGAGCTGTTTTCAAGCAGAAACATTGATGCCTTTGGAACAGGAAAGCTAATAACAATTGTTACTAATGATATTTCCTCTCTGCAAAGAGCGGTTATGATGACGCTGAAAATTTTTGTTAGGGGTCCTCTGCTTTTTGTCGGGAGTATTATTATTGTTTTTTTCACAGCACGGGAGCTATTTCCGATTCTTGCAGCTGTTGTCCCGGTACTCATCCTCGTTATTATTCTTTTTACGAAGAAGTCAGGTGCTTTATTTAAAAAGGTTCAGGAAGCCATTGATAAAGTAAATACCAGATTACAAGAGAACCTGGCCGGCATGAGAGTGGTAAAAGCATTTGGCAGGCAGGCTTTCGAGAAGCAGAAGTTTGCCAATGCGAATAATGAGCTGACAAAAGTAAATATTTCAGCTGAGCAGTTAATTGCTTTGTTAATGCCGATTTTGCTCTTTTTAGTCAATATGGGAATTATTGCAGCCCTTTGGATGGGTGTAATTAAAGTTGATAATGGTTCCATCCAGGTGGGTGTCATTCTTGCATTTATTAACTATTTAAATATTATTTTGAATGGCTTAATGTCGAGCAGCAATGTGCTTATGCAAATTACGAGAGCCTTTCCATCTGCCGAACGGGTTCAGGAGGTGCTTGCTATGGAACTAGACATAGAGGAGCCAAGTGATCCATATGATCCTAGAAAAATAGCTGGGGATGTCGAGTTCCGGCATGTGAGTTACAGTTATAGCAAAAATGGAGAATATGTATTAAAGGATATTTCCTTTCAGGTAAAGAATGGACAAACATTGGGCATTATCGGATCAACAGGAAGCGGAAAATCTACGTTAGCAAAGCTGATTCCAAGACTTTATGATGTGGATAAAGGTAATGTGCTGATTGATGGAAAGAATATTAAAACATATAAGCTGCAAACACTTCGAGAGACAATTGGTGTGGTATCACAAAAGGGAATATTATTCTCTGGAAGTATTGAAGAGAATTTGCACTATGGCAAGGAAAATGCAGCATTAGAAGATTTAAAGCAAGCAGCAGAGAATGCCTGTGCGCGTGAGTTTATAGAGAAACTTGATGAAGGGTATAATCATCTATTAACACAAGGTGCAACGAATCTTTCTGGCGGGCAAAAACAAAGACTCTCTCTTGCAAGGGCATTTATTAGGAAGCCATCTATTTTGATTCTGGATGACTCCACCTCGGCAGTTGATGCAGTCTCAGAGTCTGCAATTCAAAAAGCGTTAAAACAGGAATATGCAGAGTCTACAAAGATTATTGTCTCTTCGAAAATCTCTTCAATAAAAGAAGCAGATCAAATCATCGTTTTAGAGGATGGAGAGGTTGCAGGAAAGGGCACCCATCAGGAACTTCTTGCAACAAATAAGATTTATCAGGAAACTTTTGTTACGCAAGGAGGGGTGCTTGGTGAGTATGCAAAAAGGTAGCACTGCTCAAACGGAGAAATCAATTCGGTTTGGCAATGGCCCTGGCAGAATGAGCGGGCCCATTGTAAAGCCGAAGGACAGAAAAGGAACAATTAAAAGAATTTGGCGCTATATGAAGAAACAAAAGGCAGCAATGTCTTTTGCAATAGTGCTGGTTCTCATTTCAACCGTACTTGGGCTGCTGGGACCGCTTCTAATCGGGGTAATAATTGATCATTATATTATGCCAAAAGATATTAGCGGAACTATCGGAATGGCAGGACTGCTGGCAATTGTTTATTTAGCTGTCTCTCTGTTTACCTGGCTTCAAACATTTATAATGGTTAATGTTTCTCTAAAAACGATTCAAATGCTTAGGCAGGATTTATTTGATCATTTTCAGGCACTTTCATTGAAGTTTTTTGATAAGCGGACATATGGGGAGTTAATGAGCCGAGTGACAAATGATATTGAGAATTTGAATAGTGCTTTGAGCCAAAGTGTCATTCAGATTTTTTCCTCTGTATTGACCGTTGCAGGTGTTATGATTGCGATGTTAATGCTGAACTGGATGCTTGCACTTGTGACACTGCTTGTAATTCCACTGATGTTTTTTGCAACGAATAAAATTATTACATACAGCAGCAGTAATTTTATAAAAAGACAGAGAGATCTGGGAGATATGAATGGGACTGTAGAGGAGTCTATTTCCGGTATTGAAGTCATTACTTTATTCGGAAAAGAAAAGGAAGTCTACAATAAATTTTCTGATGCAAATGAGAGATTGCGAAATTCAGCAATGATGGCGGATATTTCCTCAGGATTTCTTGGACCTGTCAATAACTTTATTAATAATCTTGGACTCGGGATTGTGATTGCTGCAGGTGCACTGATGGCCATTAGCGGGATGACAACGATTGGAGTTCTTGCGTCATTTGTTACATATTCGCGGCAATTTTACAGACCGATCAACCAAATGTCTAACCTAATTAATACGTTTCAATCCGCAATTGCTGGTGCTGAGCGTGTGTTTGAAATTATGGATGAAATTCCTGACCTTAAGGATAGTGAACAGGCGATTGAATCCAGCTCTTTTAAAGGAGAAGTGTCATTCACAGATGTTTCCTTTGGTTATGGAGGTCAAAAAAGAATATTAAAGAATATAAGTTTTGAGGTTAAAGCTGGCCAAACAATTGCCCTAGTCGGTCCAACTGGCTCAGGGAAAACGACGATCATTAATCTTCTGTCTCGCTTTTATGATGTGGACTCTGGTGAAATCTACATTGATGGCCGAAATATCAAAGAATACAAGATTCAGTCTTTGCGTTCAAAAATAGGAATTGTCTTGCAGGATACGTATTTATTCTCGGGGACGATAATGGAAAATATCCGTTTTGGAAGGCTTGAAGCTACGGACGAAGAAGTGATTCACGCGGCAAAGCTAGCGTCAGCTCATGGGTTTATTAAGCATTTGCCTGCTCACTATGAAACTAGAATCGAATCCGGCGGAACAAATTTAAGTCAGGGGCAAAAGCAGCTTATCGCGATTGCAAGAGCGATTCTAGCAGATTCGGATATTCTAATATTAGATGAAGCAACTTCGAGTATTGATACTCGGACAGAAATCGAAATTCAAAAAGGCATTAATACTCTTACAAAAGGAAAAACTAGCTTTATTATCGCCCACCGGTTAAAAACGATAGAGAATGCAGATATGATTCTCGTTATCCGTGAAGGTGAGATTGTGGAGAAGGGCAGCCATGAGGAGTTATTGGCCGTGCAAGGATTTTATTATGATATGTACAAACTTCAGTTCGAAAACTAAAGAGAAGAGGGACTGTTCTTCAATGAAGAGCGGTCCTTTTTTGTGGATTGACCGGAAAATTAGTGAATTTGACCGGAAAAATGAAAATCTGACCGGAATATGAAAGGAAGTGACCGGATAAATCAAAATTTGACCGAAATAAGGGTGAAAGCGATGGAATAAAACAGAAAAAAGAAATATAGGTTCATATTTGACCGACCTAAAGCCGATAATTCATTAAAAACCTCATAAATTCCTTTTGCATGGAGTGATTATACTTCATAATCGCATAGGTATGGGCTTCTGGCTGTGTAATCGTGCTGCAGGGAACTTCCAGCAGCCACCCTTCGATTAATTCACGTCTGACTGTTGAGATGGGCAAGAAGGAGACGCCTAATCCTTCTATTATAAATCTTTTAGTAATATGAATTTGTGAAACCTTCATCATTTTCACGGATGGGAAATTGTATTTTACTTCACGGCTTAGCGCTTCCCAATAGACCGGATGATTGTCTGTTAGCAGATAATTTTTCATCAGCACTTCTTCTTCATCTAATGGTGGAGCAGATTCCGCATCCAAGCCATCATGCTGTGCAATTAATTTTACTTCGTCTTTATACAAAACTTCACAATATAATTCTGGATTCGTGCTATGAAGACAAGAGAGGCCAATATCAATGTCATCATTTTGTACGGCTTTTTCAATATCCAGGGATTCAAGTACCTTCACTGAAATTTCTACATGAGGATGGATAGTCATATATTTTTTCAGAACAAACGGAAGGATGGTATCAGCGATCAATGGCGAGATAGCGAGTGATAGCTTTGAAGTATACCCCTGACTAAAGGATTGCAAATCCTCTACTCCCTTTTGATAAATCTCCATCAATTTTTCCGCGTGTGGAATGTATCTCCTTCCCTCCTCTGTTAATTTCATTTTTCTGCCTTCCCTTTCAAATAATTGAACACCTAATTCCTTCTCGAGATTTTGAATATGTACGGTAACGGAAGGCTGTGAGATATATAAAAATTCTGCTGTTCTTCTAAAATTCCCAGTTTTAGCGGCGACTAAAAAAGTATTGATCCAGCTAAACTCCAAGTATTATCCCTCCATACAATTAATAAAATAAATCAAAATATTTAAAAACATTTAATTTTTTTAATTATATTTATTTTATATAATTTACCTAAATAAGGAAAGGGGAAATGAAAAATGATCCATTACGGTTTAAAAGGTGTAATTGCAGCTGAAACAAAGATTAGCCATGTGGACGGAGAAAAGGGACAGCTGATTTACCGCGGATATGAAATTGGGGAGATCACGGAAACCTATTCCTTTGAGGAAACAGCTTATCTTCTGTGGAACGTGAAGTTCCCTACAAATAGGCAGCTAAGTGAATTGAAAGCTTCATTAATAGATAATCGGGAACTTCCTAGTTATATGATTGACTTAATTAGGAGCTTACCCGATGAAATGAATATGATGAGTGTTTTAAGAACGGTAATATCTGCTGAAGGAAGAAGGAATTATGGCTGGAAGCCGACCATTGAACAGGCAATAAGAATCACTGCTATGACACCAACAATCATTGCCTATCGAAAAAGACATCTAGAAGGAAAAACATTTATCTCGCCGAAGCCTGAACTAAACCATGTAGAAAACTATCTTTACATGCTAAATGGAGAAGTTCCTCTGAAAGCACATGTTAATGGACTGGAAACATATATGATCCTAACGATGGAGCATGGGATGAATGCCTCTACGTTCTCTGCAAGAGTGACGGCATCTACTGAGTCTGATTTAGTTTCAGCGATTACCTCTGCAATTGGAACGATGAAAGGACCTCTTCATGGAGGTGCACCCTCTGAAGTAATTACTCTGTTAAATGAAGTGCATGAACAGGGTGATGCAGAAAAGGTTATTAGAAATAAATTAAACCGTGGGGAAAAGCTGATGGGATTTGGACACCGGATTTATAAAACAGTTGATCCTAGATCTGTTGCTTTGAAATCGAAGCTCCTGGCGTTTTCAGGTGAAGATGAGTGGCTTGATCTCTCAATGAAAGTAGAAAAGCTGGGCGTGCAAATTCTTGAAGAGGTAAAGCCAGGCAGGTCACTTTATACAAATGTAGAGTTTTATGCAGCTGCGATTATGAAAGCTGTTCAGATGGAAAAGGAATTATTCACCCCAACCTTCACGGCCAGCCGAATAGTCGGATGGAGTGCACATATTTTAGAACAAGCAGAAAACAATGTTATCTTTCGTCCGCAATCGAAATATATTGGTCCAGTTAATAAGAAAGAAGAGTCAATATAAGTGTCGAAGAGAACCTACTTATGATAAAATTTGTCTTGTATATTTAGAATTTTTAGACAAGTAGGAGGTATTTCATGCAAGCATTGTTTCAGTATAATTGGTTGATAAGGGAAGATTGGTATCAATGGTGTGAAGACGTTGCTGAGGAGGAGCTTCTTTTAGCCCGAACGGGTGGGGTAGGAGGAATTTTGCATACACTTTTTCACATCATCGATGTTGAATGGAGCTGGATTCGTCTTCTTCAAGGCAAGCCTGATTTTCAGGAAAGCTTTGAAGAGCATAACAGTTTGCAAAAGGTAAGAGGGCTTGATGCAAAATTCCGCGTTGAAGTAGAAGAATTTGTGAGAAATTGGGATGTAGGCATGGAAAGCAATCTCCTCCATGATTCTTTTCCAGATGGGCGAACGGAAATTTTTACCTGGGGTGAAGTGATGCGTCATGTTATAGCTCACGAAATTCATCATATCGGCCAAATTTCTGTCTGGGCGAGAGAAATCGGGAAGAAACCAATCTCTGCAAACTTTATTAGAAGAGGAATTATCCCTTTGCCTGAACAAAATAAATAATAATAATATTGAATCGACTGTTGAGGATAAACAGTCGATTTTTTGTCATATAAGTTCGAAAATTGTGTTATATAGACTTGTTATACTTGGTAATATATGTATTTAAGGGGTGGGCGCGGTGAAAATAGAAAGGAAGCGAAATAAGAGTAGAATGGCTGCAGGAATAGGTGTGTTATTCTTTCTTATTTTTTTTAGCTGGTATATTTGGGGGCAACAGGAAGCAAATCCAGTTGTGATGCTAGAGCCAGATGAAATGCAGGAGGACTTTCAATTTTTAATAGATGAAATGCTAGCAAAGCATCCCGATCCTTCAAGGAAAATGACAAAGGAAGTTTGGGATAAGCGGATTGCTGAAATAAAAAGTGAACTGGATTCTGAAAAAAGCACAACAGATTTTTATTTTATTCTTCAAGAATTTGTTGCGGAAATGGAAGATGCTCATACAGGTCTTGTGATGTTAGACGAACGAAGAAGACTGCCATTACTTCTTGATTGGACGGAAGAGGGGTGGACAGTTTTAGAGAGTGGATATGGTGTTGAAAAAGGGGATCTCATTGTCCGCATAGGCGGAATGGAAGTTGAAGAAATTGTTAAGGATTTAGGAAGATTCGTTTCGGCGGAGAACCCCTACTGGAAAAAGTTTCGTGCGAATTATTTTATTAAAGATGAATATTATTTGAAGAAGCTGTCGTTGGTTAAAAACAACCAAGTAGTAGTAACTGTAGAAAATATACAAGGAGAAAAAAGGAAGGTAAGAATTCCCCTTGTAAAGAAAGAGGTAGCAGATTCGCAAATGACCGATGCAGAGGATAACTGGTATAGTTGGTATAAACGGTTCAACGATTCAAATACATTTGGCTGGTCTATAGACCACGAAAATGATATTGGATACTATTATTTACATACCTGTGATGATACAAGGGAGTACCGGAAAAGTGTAAGTCTCTTTTTTAAAGAAGTTAAAAGGGATGGGATAGGGAATATTGTTATTGATTTACGGCAAAATCCAGGGGGGGATTCTGCAGTTATTGTTGCCTTTATAAATCGTATACAACCTTCAAGCATTAATAATTACTCGAATTTTACAGGAAACACTTATGTGCTTATTAGTAATCATACTTTTAGTTCGGCTAATATGTTTGCGAGTGTCATACAAGAAAATAATATCGGTATACTCGTTGGTGAGCCTACCGGAAATTCCCCTTTTGCATTCGGAGAGGTGATCAGTGGAGTGCTTCCGAATAGTAAGATAAATTTATCATTATCAACAAAAGAATATATCCTTTCCAAAACCTACAAAGATGCGATTTATCCAGATTATTTAGTCCCTAAAACAAGGGAATCAATTATTTCAAATAAAGATATTCAGTTAGAGAAAGTAATTGAACTTATTAAGGAAAAGTAGGCAGAGAAAATTGAATCAAATGTTCCATTAGCCATGAAGAGCGTTCTTTTATTATAATGGGATTAAAAGTAATTTTAGGAGGTGATCGAATTGGCGATAAGAAGGCCAGATTCTGCAGCATCTCATGCAAAGCCTAGTTTTGGAAAGGCGATACTTTGCATGGGGTAGACTTTGAATTTAAAAATCGCCCAAGTACGCTTTTCTAATTCATTTGGCTTTGCACCTTATTTTGAAAAAAATAAATGAGGGGCTAACCAGAAATGAAAAATGTAAAAGCAAACGCAATTTTACCGGAAAGTTTAATTATAGAAATACAAAAATATATACAAGGTGAGACGATTTATATCCCGAAAAAGAAAGCATCCCATCGCAAATGGGGGACGCGGTCTGGTACGAGAAAGGCAATTGATGAAAGAAATTCTGCTATAAGAACTGCGTTTAAAGGTGGAATAACCATTGATCAATTAGCTGAAGAATATTATCTCTCATCCGAAACGATCAAAAAAATCGTATATTCTAAATAAAGCACTGATCACCTTTTGATCAGTGCTTTTTCATATGGTGATTTTATTTCTTAACCAATTTTTCCATTGAATGCATGACGTGTACCTTATAAAGTTAAATGGAAATAGGTTTTTGAACAGGAGTGAAAAAAGAATGGAGCCCTTCATTAGAAGTGATCAATTTAACTATATTAAAAATCAACTGCAAATACTCATTAATGGATATACATCCGTCAATGATAAAGAGGTACTCGAGGCATTGAAAACCCTCACTGATGAAAAGATTATCCATTTGTTCGATGATCTGAGTGAAAAGCAAAGACAAGTATTCAATCCGATTGTTGAAATTAGAGAGAAAGAGCAAGCAGAGGCATTTTTATCGCAATTAAAGCAGTATGTTATTCCTTTTAAAAAAATAAGCGAACAGTCAATAAAAAAGTTATTTCCAAAGGCGAAGAAGTTAAAAGTTCCTCCATTCGATCAGATAGATAGACATGAAATATCTTATTTTGGCTGGAATGATACAGGATCAAATAAAAAGTATATCGTAGTTGAGCAAAACGAGAAATTAGTTGGACTTCATGGTTCTTTCAAAAATATTAGCAAAAAAGGCATATGCACAATTTGTCATGGTCATGAAGAATTAGGCATGTTTATCATGGAAACGAAAGGATCGGTGCAAGGAACATTTATAAAAAGAGGAAATTATATTTGCCAAGATAGTCAAAAATGCAATCAAAATATAAAATCGCTAGACAAATTAGAGGATTTTATTAAATGCATGAAAGGATAAACAAGTTAAATGATTCTTTCGTTTACTAGTAAAATAGTGTCTTTTTGTGATTAAAACAAGGGAACTTCACAATATAGGAGTTCCCTTGTTTAATAAAGCCTCTGCTATTTTTATATTTTGCTGAAAAACCTCTGATGAACCCCAATCTTTATACTTAGCAGGAATATTAATCTCTTCAATCGGGTGATTTCCTTCTACAATGGCAGTTAAATCAGATAGGTAATGGGTGACTTTTGAGATATCCTCTTTTGTACCTATTGAACCATGTCCTGGTACTGCCACATCAATTTCCATAAGCATTACTTTTTTTAAAATAGTTGCCCAATGCTCAAGATTTGATTCCTCAAAAAAAGTAGGGTGACAATCAACAAATAATAAATCCCCCATAAATATTACCTTTTCATCTGGAATGTATAGCATGGCATCACATAAAGAATGTCCCCCGCCTAATGTGAAAAGTGTTGCACTTTGTTTTTTTCCGTGGAAGGTCATTTTGTCAATAAATGTTTGGTTTGGTAATACTAATTCCAGAGTTGGCAAAGAACTTTTTAGCTCGCTTAAGAAATTGATTTGATATTGTAATTGAGCATCGGTATTTTGAACTAGCTGGTCTTTTAATGATTGGATATAATTTGTTAATCCATTCATATCATTTTTCTGTGCAGCAATCCTTGAAGGGTGAACATCTTTGATTTTTGTGTATGTTGATTCACTTGATATGATCATCCGATCCTTAAATGTTTGGTTCCCTCTTATATGGTCACCATGCCAATGACTATTAATTACCCATGTAACAGGGTGATTTGTGATTGATTCCGCAAGGAGCTTTAAATCTTGTGATGCTTGTTGTGTGTTAAAAGTATCAAAAACAATCACTTTTTCTCCTAAATCCACAAACCCTGCATTTGCTGCAGCCCCTCCGCCTTCTTTTGCTATTGCTGCATAAATACTATTACTCACCTTTTCAAGTTTAAAGTGTTTGCTTTGGAACATTCCATTCACCTCTATTCCATCTTTTTCAATATAGACTATATGTGAGATAACAAATAATTTGTGATATAGGATCAACTTTTTATTATTCTATATATTCTGACGATAATAGTTTAACATGGGTTGTTTTTTTGTTAATAAGTAACTTTGTTTGGAAAAAATCGTCTATTTTCTAAACAGGAGGAACTGATATGAAAAAATGTATATTTATTACTTTTACCTTTCTGCTTGTTACCTTGATAGGCTGCTCGAATGGTAATTTAACTTCTTCAAAACCCCCGGAAGTGTTCATTGAAATCGCCAATGAGAAATATGAAACAAAATTAGGCACATATTGCTGGGGGAATACTTGTGTAGATTCTGCTGGTCCAGTAGAAATGTTAGAGGGGAAAGTGCCGGTTAAAGTAAAACCTGGTGAAAAAGTCAAATTTTTAATGGATTACGAACCATTGCCAAACAGTGTTTATCTCTTGCAAATAAATGAGGAAAAGAAAGAACAGGAAGTTTTAGTTGAGGATCATGGGTTTACAGCACCTGCACAAAAGGGGCTATATTATTATTCCTACGGCGTATGGTGGATGGATGAAAAGCAAGAAAATGTATCCAATGGCGATGCTTTTTATGCTTTTGCTTTAGAGGTGGAATAGGCCAGGAAAGGGGAAATCTATTTGCGAAAAATCATCTTACTTCTATTTTGTTTCTCTTTTACAAGTCAGTGGTCTGTTCAAGCACTTGACTGGGCGTATCCTTTCGTTGTTTGGAAAGGAAATGTATATGAAGTAACTGATGAAATGGTATCTGATATCGGAGACATCATAGGAAAAGTGAGAAGAGGCACGAACGATATGACTGGAGAATATTTTGGGGATGCATCAAATGCGTATCCAAAAGGCACGAAGTATTATGAGGTTATAGGCATTTCCCCAAAAATAGCAATTGCAGTTGAAGTAGGAGAAAACGAATGGCAAAAGGCTATCTTTGTTCATAAAGCACCTAATCATTGGATGGAAAATGTCATTATTGTTTTGTTCTTTGTTGTCTTGATTGTTGTAGCGATTATAGTTATGCTTCGAATAAATAATAAGAAAAAGATACCTTAAAGGGCAATGCAAATCAGCAGCATTGCCCTGTTACAATTTCCGCTTATGGCAAGATTGCGAAGGACCTAACAGGAAATCCAGAGGCTTTTTCCGGTTTTGGGACAATATTAAAGATGACTGCTCCTTTAGCAGGTACTTTATCTAAGTTTGTTAATAATTCAATTTGATACGTATCCTGCTCAAGAATATAATATTCAGCTAAAAGTTTTCCGTTTCTTTGAAAGTCTATGCTTGAATCAGTATCGAACGTTTCATGGCCAATGGCTTTTATTTTTCTTTCCTCTATTAAGAACCGGAGTGCATCAACTGACCATCCAGGGGCGTGGTTTTGGCCTTCAATGTCTTTATTTTCAAATGCTTCTTTATCCGTCCATCGCTTGCTCCAATCCGTTCTCAGGGCAACAAATGACCCTTCATCAATTCTCCCGTACACCTTTTCAAATTCATAAATATCATTAACAGTTAAAGTAAAGTCATTATTTAAAGCAGCTTCCCTTGATCGGTCAATGACAACAAGCGGCAAAACTAATTCCTTTAATCCTAATTCATCTAGATACCTTGTATTCCGGACGAAATGAATCGGTGCATCTATATGTGTGCCATATTGTCCAGCAAATTTAAAGCTTTGTGCGAAAAAACCATCATCATGATTAAATAATGTCTGAAATTCAGCCGAATCAAAAGCAGAAAAATGCGGTGAGCCAGGACCGAATGTATGGGTTAAATCAACCCATGTTTTTTCCTTTAATAGTTGAATGGCATGAAGTAATTCGTTTGATACTTTCGTTAACTCATTTGACATAAAGATCACCTCATTAGAATTAGTTTAGGGGGCTCTTATTAAAAAATAAAAACCCCTTCTATAAACAAGAAGAGGTCTGGCATTCACGCTTTCGGCTCTTCTTATCTTCAAGCATAACGCTTCTGGAATTAGCACAGTACATGATTGTCTGTTGCTGAGGTATCAATGGGCCAGTCCCTCCACCTCTCTGGATAAGAAAAATTGCATATTTAATTTATTTATAACTACCCTACATTTAATGATTGGAAAAGTCAAGATAAAAAGTAGAATTTTTCAAATAGATATAATTATAGGATAAAAGTAGGATTTTGTCGATTTTTAAATCCTAGGGGTTATAATAAATATAATCTACTTTTGTGAGGAAATGTATGAAAAAAGAGAATATCCATACTTGGCTGCTTCATGAGGAGAAGCGGGCACTTAAAATTTATTTATCAATCTTTTATATAACCTTAATTTTATATGATTTTTTTTACTACTATTTGTATCCAAGGTATATTCTGCATTCAGAGCCAGGGTTAAATAGCCCATTTGGCTTTTGGACTTATATGATCCTATTTGGATTAATTCCAGTTGCTTTTTATTTACATATAAAGGGAAAATATCAAGTGATAAAATATATTTACATTGTTGTCTACATGATGCTAACATCAGTAAGCGACATTATTCAGTTTTCGGCTGAATATGGCGAATACCGAAGCGGGAATGCTGCAGAACTGATTCTTATCTTATTTTCACCTATTTTTATTAATAAATGTTTCTATTGGATTGTTACCATTGTTTCTATATCCAGATATTTAATTGTAGGGTTATTTATTCATTCATTGGTAGTGGTTGTCCCTATTGCTTTAATCATTATTTTTTCTGTGATTGCCTACATTATATTAAATCGATTCTATTCTTATATTTATGCATTAACCTCTGCGAATGAGGAATTAAGGCATAAAGAAAAGCTTGCATTTATCGGTCAAATGGCCACTTCAATTGGACATGAAATTCGAAATCCTCTTGCATCCTTAAAGGGATTTACTCAACTGCAAAAAGAAAAATATGTAGAGGATCAAAAGTATTTTTCAATAATGGAGCAAGAAATTGAGCGGATAGATTTAATCGTAAATGATCTCTTGCTGCTTGGAAAGCCAAGATCCGCTCAATTCGAAAAGAGTTGTATGAAAGAGATTATTCTCTATGTGAAATCAATAACGAAACAGCTTGCTGCTGAAAAAAATATTTCGTTATCAATTGAAATGGACGATTCTATTCCTTTGATCGAGTGTGTGGAAAATCAGATTAAGCAGGTGTTTATTAACCTAATAAAAAATGGTCTCGATTCAATGGATAATGGTGGAATGTTTAAGATACTTTTAAAGAACGAATTAAAGAATGAAGTTTCGATAAGCTTTATTGATCAAGGCTGTGGCATCAATAAAGCTGAGCTGGATAAGCTGTTTATACCCTTTTATACAACAAAAGGCGATGGAACAGGTCTTGGGCTTATCGTTACGAAAAAAATAATCGAAGACCATCAAGGAGAAATTCAGATTGAAAGTGAATTGAATAAGGGAACAACAGTAAAAGTGAAATTGCCTATTGTTCAATGATCAGTTTATTTAGAAACAATAGTGTGTTAGTCCAATAAGGATTAACACCCTTTTTATTATCATTTTTATTAATTATAACCATAAATAAAAGATCCGATAAAATGCCACCCTATAAAAAATGGGATAAAAAAATTATATTAATATTAGAGGTGATCTAGTAGGATGACAGATAAGTCTCAGCTTTCCATCCCTTTTATTATAGGGGTAATATCTCTACTTGCATTCAGTTTTATGGCATTCTTTGTTAGTGCAAATAAAGTAGTCCAATTTGACAGTACGATTATTACTTTTGTCCAAGGGTTTGAAAATTCATCCTTGACCGCTGTAATGAAATTTTTTACCTTTATTGGTGATACGAACTCAGTTATCGTTTTATCGATACTTGTTATTATTTTTCTATACGCAGTCCTTAAACATCGAGTGGAACTAATTTTGTTTATTGTTGCAATTATTGGATCCGCTGTCCTAAATCAGCTATTAAAGTACTCTTTTCAGCGGGCGCGCCCTGAACTGCATCGGCTGATTGAGATCGATAGCTACAGTTTTCCGAGCGGGCACGCGATGAATGCATTTACAGTGTATACGATTATAACGTTTCTTCTATGGCGGCATATCCCTTCAAGAGCTGGTCGAATACTATTAATCATTATTAGTGCATTAATGATTTTTACCATTGGAATCAGTCGAATCTATTTAGGCGTTCATTACCCTAGTGATATCATTGCTGGGTATTTTGCAAGCGCGTGCTGGCTGGGTATGGCTATTTGGTTCTTCCAAAAATATCAAGAAAATCGCAGTAGAAGGCTTACATACAAAAGCACGACTAGCTAAAGGGAAAAAATTCTATATCAAAAAATCAATTATAGGCAAGTCAACTTTTTAAATGGGGTGAATTGAAATGCTCCTAGGTTTAATGGTGCTAACAGTATTGATTCATTTAGTTGATACATTGTCATACTCCGTACGGTTAAATTCTGTGAAGAGCGGAAAATTTGCACTTTCCATGTCTTTATTTAATATTTTTGTTCTTGTATCTAGGACCGCTAATATGTTTCAAGCACCCTTGATCGGTACACTTATTGGAATTAGCATTGCGAAAGAGATAGATCCTTTAAAAGATATTCGGCTGGTCATTTTCTCGGCAACAATTGGGACGATTATAGGGATACTATTCATACCTACTTTTCTTAAACTATTTGCGATTGCTGTAAATAGACTTGAAACAAAGGGATCTGTTCCTTCCATTGTAGTAGAGGCATTAAGTGTTTCGAACATGAAGCGGATGTTAAAAAAGACAACGAAGCCTCGGAAAAAGATGTTTTATAGCTTGCGTTATAGAGAAATTCCCAAACGTCTGTTAATTCTAAACACAGTAATTACAGCGATTTATACGATTGGGGTGATTTCTGCCTATTATGCCGCTTACTTTGTAGACGAAGAGTTTCTGTTAGCGGCTGCGGGCTCATCTGGGATGATTAATGGAGTCGCTACCATATTATTAACGCTGTTGGTAGACCCGCAGTCTGCAATTATTACAGACCAAGCGTTACGAAAAAAACGGCCATATGGGGATGTTAAGGCGCTTGTCGTTATGTTAATCGGGACAAAGCTTCTTGGAACATTAATTGGTCAAATATTGATTTACCCTGCGGCCATACTAATTGCTAGTTTTTATAAATAGTAATGAGCTAGTTTACTATACTTAGATTTTTGGTGGAAACCTTTTACTCTCAATTCACGTCTAATACTGTAGCTAGTAGACTGGAATAAAGAAGGGGTAATAATGATATATCCGACTGTTATATGTAAAAGGGGAAAAGTTCATGGGGTAAGGAATGAATCTGCCTGCATTTGTGGAGCGCAATATGGGGATGAAGCGCTAAATAATCGGAAAGTTTTATATAGATCTATTCTTTTTAGAGATATTCATTTAATTAATTGTCGAAAATGTAAACTAGAACTTAAAAAAATAGAGGGGAAATAGTTCCCTTTGAATTTTATTTAGACCCTTTGTAGGAAAATAAAGGGTCTATTTATTTTTAAAAATTTAACATTGTGTGTTTTATCTCACAGTCTAATTTTTGCATAATCACTATAATGACATTGAAAATATGAATAAGAATAGGGGCGTATTAAAGATGTCGAACAATTTAGAACAAGAAAAAATTGGTGAATTAGTTGACCGTTTTTATAGTAAGTTAACAAAGGATTCATATTACAGTACTATGTTTGCTGAAAGAAGGGTGGATATTGAACTGCTAAAGAGCAGACAGCGTTCATTTATAAGCCGCTTAGTTACGGATGATTCACCTGCGGATGATGAAAGGAATGTTAAACAAGTTAATGAAAGACACCCGTTCCAAACAACACCAGAGCGAGCTGGAATCTGGATGAGCACAATGGAAGAAACAATACATGAAATGGAAATGGAAGAATCGATAAAGCTGATGTTAGTGGAGAAAATTGGGAAATTGATGAATTATTTAATTAATAAGTAATTCAACATTGGCCAGAAGGTATATTCTTCTGGTCTTTTTATATTAAAAGGAAGGTTAGTGCATCCTTGGAGCATTCAACTGTGGCATGAACCTACTTGAAAGTTGCCGTAGATGAAATGTAAAGATGTGATATACTTCATATTAATCAAACTGAAAAGTTAAATGTCATTTATTTAGAGGGAAGCTTATGTACGCACAAAGAATGATAATTTCTTCTTCGAGGACAAAGGGAATAACGATGGTTTTAATTGGGGCTGTTTTATGGGGGATCTCAGGAACAGTTGCTCAATATTTATTTCAATATTATGGATTTAGCCCAGAATGGCTGGTAGTTGTCCGATTACTTGTTTCTGGGACCATTCTCTTAGGCTTGGCAAGTTTAAAGGGCAATCAGAAAATATGGGACATATGGAAAGATAAAAAGGATGTGCCAAGCCTAATACTATTTAGTATTTTTGGCATGCTCGCCGTTCAGTATACCTTTTTTGCTGCCATTAAATATTCTAATGCAGCAACAGCAACAGTCCTGCAGTATTTAGCTCCTGCGATGATTTCATGCTTCATAGCTATAAGAGCAAAGAGGCTTCCGACTATAAAAGAATGTATTGCAGTTGTATTAGCGCTTTTGGGAACTTTTCTTTTAGTGACAAAGGGGAGCATGAGCAGTTTATCCATTTCAGGCATTGCCTTATTTTGGGGACTTACTTCTGCTGTGGCTTTGGCTTACTACACATTGCAGCCACTAAGGCTTCTTGCAAAATGGGGATCGGCTCTTGTCATTGGCTGGGGGATGATGATTGGCGGATTATCTTTTAGCCTTTTTCATCCGCCTTGGAAATTTGTTGGCCAATGGTCGTTTAACGCCTTTTTAGCCGTAATATTTATTATTGTTTTTGGAACCCTTATTGCTTTTTATTGCTACCTAGAGAGCCTTAAATATATTAGCGCTTCAGAAACCAGTATCTTAGCCAGTGTTGAGCCGTTATCAGCTGCATTTTTATCAGTTGTTTGGCTTCATGTATCCTTTGGACACGAAGAGTGGCTAGGGACGTTATGTATTATAAGTACAATTATTATCCTTTCTTTTGTGAAAAATAAAGAGGGTTCAAAAGCAAATACATTAAGTGCATAAGCTCTTAAATGGTTATAAAGAGGAAACTACCTTATGAAGATAAGGTAGTTTTTTTATGGTAAAGTGTTTCTGGATAATGGACGTTACAAGCTTCTTATTCCAAAGGAGAACCTGGAATTAATTTAGGGGAATATTTCTTCTTATTGCACAATATGATGAACTATCATTAATGGAATGAGGGGATCATGCTGAAGAATAATGTGGGTTCTTTAATTACGAAAGAAATGCTGGCTAATTATCATGAGTTAAATCTTAAGAAAAAAGAGATTGAAACAGAATTGATTGAACTAAAGAAGGCTTTTAATCAATACTTTGACATGGCAGTAGGAAAGGATACAAGAGGAGACATTGCCATTGGTGATTATAAATTACAAAGGCAAGTAAGAGTAACAGAAAAGTATGAACCAGAGGACTCGGTTAATCGGCTAGAAAAATTAAATCTCCTCGATTTAATTCAAAAGAGACCCGATGAGGAGAAAATAAAGGCCGCATTAAATTTAGGATTGTTAAAAGAATCAGATTTAGAAGGCTGTATCAAAACTAGTTCTTCACAGGCAATCTATGTAAAGAGAGTGGAGTAATAGAGATTCCCCAAATGAACTTACTGCAAGCACCAGCCTTGAATAGTCTACCTCATTGGCTGACCATTTTTTTGTAAGTTCATTTTTTGATACATGAAGGGAGATTTATTGGGGAAATTAACCATAGCGGGGAGGGACCGTTATGGGGCATAAAATCGAAAAGAGACTTGAAATTTCAACGTGGGTAATCACTTCAATATTATTGCTTCTATTTTTGCCAAGAAAAAGGCTTCGAGAGGCCGTTCCTGTATTTTTATTTAAGCAATTTATGACTTGGTTCTTTGGACTCCTGGTCGTAGAATCAGGCAGAATAAAATATCCAATCCGACTTTTCTTCAAAAATACGACTAAGTCGAGCTTTACTTTTGAGTATTTTGTTTATCCATCTTTTTGTGCATTGTTTAATTTATACTATCCTGCGAAAAGGAATAAAGGGATTAAATTTCTCTACTATTTTGCACATACATCCTTCCTTACAGTTCTTGAATTTTTTATTGAGAAGTATACAAAATTGATTACATACAAAAAATGGGGTTGGTATTGGAGTTTTTCATCAATATGGATTACTTATTATATTTCACGCGTCTTTCACAATTGGTTCTTTAAAGACCCTGCGGATGCCAAAGAGATAAATGAACAGGATGTTAATAGATGAAAATGCGATCCTTCAGTAAAGAAGATCGCATTTTTTTATTAATAGGAGAATAAGTAGGAAATAGATTTCTTTATTATAATATAACAGTGGAGTATGCTTATTGTAGATTGAATAGTGAAGGGAAGATATATTTTGAATAAGTTTACATTTGTTATTCCTATTATGATTCTTGTAGCTGTATTAGCTATGTGGATGCTTGCAAAGGATTATTCCGAGATTGATCTGCAAATTAGAATAATTATCTCAGCAGGTGCAGCTATATTATCTGGAGGAATTTCCTATTTCTTATTTAATGTAGATAAAGAGAAGAAGTGATTATGCAATGGAATCCCAGCTATGCTGGGATTCTAATATAAATCAATTATTCTGGTTGGGCTGGCAGCATAATTCTCCTTCTCCCTTTTCAAGAGCTGATTTTAAGCTGCTTAGCACCCCTGACCAAGCCATTTGATGCCACTTAATTGCTTCAGCCCAACGATCTTCATTCTTAAATCCAGTATGTTCGATAATAACCTTTGTTGCCCCTTCATTAATCGACACAAGCTTTACCTTTACAGACGTTAATTCTTCTCCCTTGTTCATAACCTCTTCGAATTGATCGGGTCCTTTCCAGTTGAATTGCAGCTCATCTTGATCAATCATTTTAATAATTTTACACCCTCTAGTATTCATTCCTGTTCGATTCCCAGGAACAAAGTATAGCTCAAATGCGCCGCCTTCTTTTGCTTCGATTATTGTTTCCGGTGCAAACCATTGTGCAACACGTTCAGAAATGGTCCAAGCGTGCCAAACTAAACTTAATGGAGCATCAATAATAATATTATTTGTGATGCCAACTTTATTGGAAATAGCTTTCATTCCGGACGCTCCTCCTCTAATAATATTCTCTCTTCGTATTTTACCATTTGGTATAGATGACAGAAACAATATTCTGAATTATTGCGTATTTATTGTTATTTATGAAGAGAAATCGGGCGAATAGTACTACTTTCCAGCTGTTAGGAAACATTATCCTCATAGCAAACATAAATAATCTTTGACATACGAATAATAATCATGTAAATTACGTATTGTACGAACGTTTTTATTCAAATGAAATATAATATTCGTGTTTAGGGGTGTAATAGATGGAAAATGTGTTTGATTACGAAGATATTCAATTAATTCCGGCGAAGTGTATTGTGAATAGCCGTTCTGAATGTGATACAACAGTTAAGTTAGGAAAGCATACATTTAAACTGCCAGTAGTGCCAGCTAATATGCAAACAATTATTGATGAAAAGATTTCAGTATATTTGGCTGAAAAAGGTTATTTCTATGTCATGCACCGTTTTGAACCGGAAAAAAGAATATCGTTTATTCAAGATATGAAATCACGTGGACTTATTGCATCTATAAGTGTTGGTGTAAAAGAGGAAGAATATCGCTTTATCCAACAATTAGCTGAGGAAAAGCTCGTACCAGATTATATTACAATCGATATCGCTCATGGTCATTCAAATGCAGTGATTGAGATGATTAAACATATAAAAAAACATTTGCCAGAAAGCTTTGTCATCGCTGGAAATGTGGGAACACCTGAAGCTGTAAGAGAATTAGAACATGCTGGTGCAGATGCGACAAAAGTTGGAATTGGACCAGGGAAGGTCTGCATAACAAAAATTAAAACTGGGTTCGGAACTGGCGGCTGGCAGTTAGCTGCGCTTCGCTGGTGTGCAAAAGCAGCAAGTAAACCAATTATTGCTGATGGCGGCATTCGTACACATGGTGATATTGCAAAATCAGTAAGATTTGGTGCAACGATGGTCATGATTGGGTCACTATTTGCTGGGCATGAGGAATCTCCGGGTGAAACCACTCAAAAAGATGGAAAACTTTATAAAGAATACTTTGGTTCAGCTTCAGAGTTTCAAAAAGGTGAAAAGAAGAACGTGGAAGGCAAAAAGATGTTTGTTGAGCATAAAGGTTTGTTGGAAGATACATTAATTGAAATGGAGCAGGATCTGCAATCTTCTATCTCTTATGCTGGAGGAAACAAGCTGGAAGCGATCCGCAATGTGGATTATGTGGTTGTGAAGAATTCCATCTTTAATGGAGATAAGGTTTATTAATTGTCTTGTAACAAGAAAGGGTAGCCGACATGGCTACCCTTTACTCATATTATTTGCTGGACTTATATTTATTTAAAAACTCCTGTGCTTTTGCAGAATCAGCTTTCAGTTCATTTCCTGTATTTACGATTGGACTTACTGTAGAAACAGCTTTAATTTTATTGTTTTGGTAATAGCTTAAAATTTCATCTTGGTTGATGGAGTATAGAACTGCTTTTCTTAAGTCATCACTTTTTGCGACTTCACGATTTGCTGTGTTGAAGAGTAAGTAGCTAACCCCATTGCTTTCAATTCGTTGCAGGTGCAGCTTGCTGTCATTCTCGACCACATCGTATTTTGTTTCAGGAACTCCATAGTACATATGAATTTCTCCGTTGCGAAGTGCGGAAAGAGCACTATCTGCATCTTGGATGAAACGTACGGTAATGTTTGAAATCTTAGGCTCGTTTTCAGTGCCTTTCATATAACCAGGGTTCTTATAAAACACAGCTTCATAATCGTTTTTATAAGATAAAATGTATGGACCGCTTGCATACAGTGTATTGTAGTATTTATCCCCTTCAGTAACGGTATTTTGGTCACCATATGGAATATCTTTGTTAACATCAAATGTAGCAACATCGTACGTATTGATGCTTTCTACCTGTTTCTTAGATACAATTCCTGCAGATTGGTGTGCTAAATAGTTTAACACTTGCGGGAAAGGTTCAGTTGTTGTCATTTTAACAACTTGGTATTTTCCTTCTTTACTATTTGCTTGTGCTTTATCAGCTACAAGCTCAGAAATTTTTACATCAAGTCCATCTTCAAGTGCTTCTCTTACCGTTTTGTCGCCGCCTGAAGTCTTCACATCAAGTGCGCTAAGATCTGTAACGACTTCCGCATCTTTAATATGCTCGTGAAGGCTATATGTGCGATGATCTGGAACAGAGTTTTTATCTTTTGCACGATTTAGTGAGAAGATAACGTCATCTGCACCGACACGTTCCCTTGTATCAACTGCTTTTTTATCTGTGATTTTTGCAAAATGAATATCATCCCTTAATAGGAAGTAGTACTCTGAGTTACCTTCTGCAATGCTATGGTTAAGTGATAGTGACCCGTCAGATGTAATTTTATCATCATCTGTCAGGTTAATTAAACGTACATACATGTTTGTATTAATTGTATTGATAGAACCATCATTTCCCTTGATTGGGTCAAGAGATGTTAGAGTGGAGATCGATTGCTGTAAAATCAGCGGATCTGTCCCGCGCTTTGCTGTGTCGTTAAAGTCAATCGTTTCCCATGCTAGCGCACGTGATTTGGAAAGTCGTACGGTATCCACATTTAAAACATCTTTATTTATTCCTTGTGCTTTATATGAGATATATAGAGGAGCAATATATGCTTTATCAAAAACAAGACGCTGTTCTAATTGCTTGTAAGTATCTGCATATTCCTCAGGTGTTTGCGAGCTTGCTAAATCAATTAGTTTGTCGACTTCTTCATCAGCCATGATACTGTAATCACCGCCAGATTTGAAAAGAGAGCGGACTGCATAATCAGGGTTTCCGGTTACTGTTGTCCAGCTGGATAATGCAACATCATAATTTCCTGCATCCTGCTGAGCTTTAAAGCTGCCGTAGTCCGGCTGCAGGTTCAGTTTTACATCAAAACCATTTTTCACAAGCTGGTCACGAACAATGTTGATGTCATCTTCTCCGCTGCTCATGCCAAGGATTTCAATATTAACCTTTTCATCATTAGTGACACCGTCATTTTTAGATTTTTTTCCTTCTTCAACATCTGACTTTGTGTTCACGCAGCCCGCTAACATAAGGACGAAAGTTAGTAGAAGGGGAATAAATGTTTTTTTCACAATAGGTTCCTCCTATATTGGTTCTATTATATTTAAAAGCTAATATAGCTTGCTCTTACTTAGTCTATTTTCGGATCAAGTGCATCTCGTAATCCATCTCCTAGAAAGTTAAAGGAGAGAACAAGTGCAATAATAGCAAGCCCTGGATAGATGGCTAGATAGGAATGGGACTCAAGGTAAGTGCTGCCAATTTTTAAAATGTTTCCCCACTCAGGTATATGAGGCTCAATTCCAAGACCAAGATAACTTAAGCTGCTCGTGGCAATGACTGCACTTCCAATCGTTAAAGTAGATTTAACAATCATCGGTGCCATTGAATTTGGTACTATATGCTTGAAAATGATGGATATCGTACTCGTACCAAGTGCGCGGGCCGAATCAACATATTCATAGTTTGATACCATTAAGACATTTGCACGCATGGTTCTCGCGTAAGTCGGGATAGAACCGACACTTAGTGCAAGAATTAATGTTACGGTATTTGATCCGAAAGCAGCGATAATGACGATTGCTAACAGAATTCCTGGAATAGCGTACAAAACATCAAGCAATCGCATAATAATATTATCTGTACGCTGTCCATAATAACCAGAAATGGCCCCAAGGATTCCGCCGATAATGAAAGGAATGGCTGTAGAAATCACCCCTACAATGAGGGAGATTCGAGCACCAAAGACAATTCTTGAAAATAAATCCCTTCCGAAATTATCTGTTCCGAGCGGGTATGCTAGACTAGGAGATTGAAGTGTTGCGCTGTAATTATTCTCCACTGCCATTGAGTAGTCAAAGGTTAAATAGCTGCATACAGAAATAGAAAATACAAAAACAATAAAAAATAAACTTAGCATGGATGTTGTGTTTTTTGTGATTTTCTCCCATATAATAATCCATTTTCCGGTACTTTCTTTGCTGCTATTCTTTATTTTGCTAATCAGGTTCCAGCCAAGCAAAAGTGCAAAGAGATTCCCTGTTATAGCAGTCAGCATAAGCGGGATAGCGATAGATACCATTCTTCTGGGAATAGGATTGCCTTCCGTAATATATTTGGTCACTAGAATAAGAGTGATCAGTTGGAAAATGGCGATTCCGATAAGACCAAACATGCCTAAAAGAAACGTATCCGCTACATAGGGTTTAAAGAGATTTAGGGCGGATATGCCAATGATAAAGAATTGCGTAATCAGCATATAAACGGCAATCGTGTATTCGGTTGTCTTTTTCGTCTTAATTAATTGAACTGCTGCTGTAACGGTAAATATATTCCCCGTTACTATACTTAGGAGCTGGATATAACCCCACTTTCTTGTTCGGGATTGCAGACAGCCAGCTTGTTGAAGATCTTTTTTTATTAATATGGTGATAACAACCTGTATGCAAGTAAATAGTGCATATGCTGCGAAAGCGCCGAACACAAAAGGTTTCATCGTTTGTGTTGAAAAATTATAGCTTGATAGCAATAAAATTACTGTAAGTGCAAGCGAAACAATAGAAGTAAAGCTTGCCTGCATGTATTCAGTTGACAATTTCAGTGCATGCTTTTTTTGATAACTTGGTACTTCTCTTATGTTGGACATCATTCCACCTGCTTTAATATTGTTTCATTTTCGAACGGATGCGGGGGTCGAAGAACGCATACAAGATATCAACGAATAAGTTGACTAAAGAAATCGTAATGGCAATATAGACAACTCCGCCCAAAATACTAGGAATATCAGGTACAAATTGCTTATCTACGATGTAGCTTCCAATCCCGCTAATATTAAAAACCTTCTCGGTCACAGCTGCGCCACCGAGCATCCCTCCAAATAGGAGACCAATGACCGTAATGACAGGAATCATCGCATTTCCAACTGCATGTTTCCAAAGTACTTGCCGCTGACCTAGTCCTTTCGATTTAGCAGTGATAATGTAATCCTCGTTAATTACCTCAAGTGTGGATGAACGCATCATTCGAGCAATCGATGCTGTTAATCCCGTTCCTAATACAACAGCTGGCATAATAATAGATAACCAATTTTCAGGGCTGAATGTTGCTGGAAGCCATTTTAGTTTAATTGAGAAGTTTAATATGAAAATAAGTCCCTGCCAAAAGTTTGGAATCGATAATCCAATAAGCGCAAAAAACATAAATGTGTAATCTAGAAACGAATTTGGCTTTGTTGCAGAAATAATTCCAACAGGAATGGCAATTAGGATAGCCATAGTGAGAGAAATGACTGCAAGGGTCAGCGTGATAGGGAATTTCCTTGCAATACTTGAGGCAACATCTTCGTTTCCTGTAAAGGATGTTCCAAGATCAAATGTGGCAATTCCTTTCACTGCATTCCATAATTGAGAAAAATAAGACTGATCAAGGCCATACAAATGATTAAAGGCGGCTATTTGTTCTTTTGTTGCTGTTTCACCAAGAATATTTGCTGCAGGATTAAAAGGTGACAAGTGCAGGATGGTGAATACAAGAAATACAACGCCGACTATGACAAATAAACTCATAATTAATCGATCGAAAATATATTTAAGATAAGCATTGCTATACAAAAAAATAAATAAATACATAAACAGTCCCGGGATTAAAGTGATAACTAAGAAAAAAGGATTTAAAACGAGAGCATGAAAGGTATCTTGAAAGGTAATTCTTTTCTCGCCTAACAGCTCAAGCTTCGAATTCGTCTTTTCAATTAGTGTTTTCTGGAACTGTTCATCTGCCCATTTCTCTGCTAGTTTTTCAGAATCCATTTGTCTGACTTTCTCTCCAAAAAAGGCCTGCTTTCGAATGATTTGTTCTTTATACTCGAGTTTAAGCTCTTCTTTATATCCAGACATAAGGAGGGCTTTCTTTGTTTCTTTATGTATAGAAGAGTAAGAATCATTCTTTTTCTTGGAAAGATAGACTAGCAAGATAATCAGATGCACAGGTAATCCTAATAGTAAAATCAGATATTTATAGAATGGATGCTGATGTATCTTACTATATGACTGGTAAATGATTGCTGATAAATTAAACTTCTTATGTGAACGGTTTATATTCACTGCATCCATAGGCTGATAAATTCCTCCTCTCAATTTAAATTGCATTATTCCGACCTGTATAGTATATTTTATTTCTAGGATGAGATAAAAGTCAATAAGTAGTTTTAATTGAAAATTTTTCATAATATATTTAACCAAGCGTATTTTAAGAAAATATATGCATGATGAAATTCATTTATTTGTATAAAGTTCATTAAATTAGTGGGACTCTATCCCGCTGATTGTTAGTAGAACTAAGAACGCTCAAAATGCCACGTCCTGTGGCCTTCGCCTGACTAGGACAGCCTGTCCTTCGTCGGGCATTAACGGGCTGTTTGATCCCCCACTATTTTTTTTGTTCTCATAAGTTTTTTCGTTAGGGGTCTTACAGCCTGTTAATCTGCGATAATTTAAATAATTGGTAGGTGTGAGTTTTGGAAACTATTTTACAGGTGAAAGATTTACGTGTATCTTTTCTTTCTCGAGATCTTGAGTTTGAGGCTGTTCGAGGTGTGAGCTTTGAAGTGAAAAAGGGAGAGACTCTAGGAATTGTCGGGGAGTCAGGTAGCGGGAAAAGCGTAACCGCACGTTCCATTATGCGCCTTCTTCCATCTCCTCCTTCCTATTTGAAGCAAGGGGAAATTACTTTCCTTGGTGACAATCTTGCAGAAAAAACGGAAAAGGAGATGGAGGGGATTCGCGGCCGTGATATAGGAATGATTTTCCAGGATCCAATGACCTCTCTTAATCCAACAATCCGAATCGGTAAACAAATTGCTGAGAGCTTGATAAAGCATCAAAAGCTGTCTAAAAAAGAAGCGAAAAAGCAAGCCATTGATATTCTGAAGCTTGTTGGGATTCGTAATAGCGAGGTGCGCTATAATCACTATCCGCATGAATTTTCCGGAGGTATGAGACAGCGGGTGATGATTGCTATTGCACTTGCTTGCCGTCCTACACTCCTTATTGCGGATGAACCGACGACTGCACTTGATGTAACCATCCAAGCACAAATATTGAATTTAATGAAGGATATGCAAGAGCGATTTGGCACCTCCATCATATTAATTACGCATGACCTCGGTGTCGTAGCTGGCATGTGTGATCGGGTAGCAGTCATGAAGAAAGGGGAAATTGTTGAAAGTGGAACTACGGAAGAGATATTTGAAAACCCAAAGCATCCATATACAAAGAAGCTCCTGCATGCTTTGCCGCGTCTTGATGAGAAGAAGAAGAAAAAGCCCGCTCCGCTTATTTTGCCAGGAACAGACCTGAACAAGCCGCTCCTTGAAGTAAAATCATTGAGGCAGCATTTTGATATGGGCAAAGGAAATGTGTTAAAAGCAGTAGATGATATCAGCTTTCACATTCGTGCAGGAGAAACCCTGGGTCTTGTTGGTGAATCAGGATCTGGTAAGTCAACGACAGGGCGAGCGATTTTACGGCTCCACGAGCCTACAGGCGGGGATGTATTATATCAGGGAATGCCTGTAAACCGTTTGTCCAAAAGCGAAATGAAATTAATGCGCCGCCATATGCAGATGATCTTTCAGGATCCATATGCTTCTCTCAACCCGCGATTCAAAGTACTTGATATAATTGGCCAAGCTTTGGATGTCCATAAGCTAAGCAGCAGCAGGGGAGAACGGAAGAGGAGAGTGGAAGAATTACTTGAAATGGTTGGACTTGAGGCTGAACATGCAGAACGCTATCCGCATGAGTTTTCCGGTGGCCAGCGCCAGCGTATAGGAATTGCCCGTGCGCTTGCAGTAGAACCGAAATTTATTGTTTGTGATGAGCCATTGTCTGCACTCGATGTTTCTATCCAATCTCAGGTTGTTAAGCTTTTAGAAGATTTACAGCATCGACTGGGATTGACTTACCTATTTATTGCGCATGACCTTTCAATGGTTAAGCATATAAGTGATCGTGTAGCGGTTATGTATGCAGGAAAAATTGTGGAGTTGGCTGAAAGTGAAGAACTTTATGCCAATCCTCAGCATCCATATACGAAATCACTGCTTTCTGCAATCCCAATCCCAGATCCTAAGGTTGAAAAGCTGAAGAAACGAGTATTAATGGAAGAACAAACCGAGGAAGATAAATATCAATTAAAAAATTCTAAACTAGTGGAAATATCGAATGGACACTGGGTTGCTATTCCAGTGTAAAACATGAATAACTAAAAAATCCGATTGAACACTTGGCACTCGTTCAATCGGATTTTGCTTTATACTATTTTTTTAACTTCTAAGTATTGAATATGGTGACCATCAATTTCATTGACTTTAAAGACATATCCTTCTGATTCTATTTCTGTTCCAATTTGGGCATCGATGTCTTGAGTCAGAAACCAGCCGCCAATTGTATCTATTTCTTCATTGGATATCGCTGTACCAAGCAGATGGTTCGCATCAGCAATTAGTAACTTCGCATCTATGATGTAATGATCTTCTTTTAATTTTCGTATATTTGGAATTTCATCCTCATCGAATTCATCGCGTATTTCTCCGACGATTTCTTCGATAATGTCTTCAACGGTAACTAATCCAGATGTTCCTCCATATTCATCCATGAGGATTGCAATATGGATTCGTTCTTTTTGCATTTTTAATAATAAGTCATGGATTGGAATTGTTTCAATCACACGAATGATTGGATTAATAAATGTTTCCATTCTCAAATGGGGATCTTTATTCATCAAAATAGAAGATAATAATTCCTTCACATTCATAAAGCCAAGAATATTGTCTTTATCTCCATCAATTACTGGGTATCGGGTATAATTCTCAGTTGTAATGATATTTACTACATCTTTTATCGTATCATTAATAGATATACTAACGATTTCAGTTCGTGGAACCATAATTTCTTTCGCAATTCTCTCATCAAATTCAAAGATGTTGTTTACATACTTTAACTCATTTTTATTAATTTCTCCGCTCTTATAGCTTTCAGATAATAAGATTCGCAGCTCTTCCTCTGAATGTGCAACATCATGTTCTGATGCTGGCTTTAATCCGAAGATTCCAACTAGTACACGGGCTGAGCCATTTAAGAACCAGATGAATGGGTACATAAGACGGTAAAACCAAATGATAGGAACAGCGAAAAGAATTGTAATGGTTTCTGCTTTTTGAATAGCCACTGTTTTTGGAGCAAGCTCTCCAACTACCACATGCAAAAATGTTACGATGGAAAAAGCAATGGCGAATGATAAGATATGTGAAACAGAATCATTTAGGTTTAATTGTTCGAATAGCGGATGCAACAGCTTCTCGATTGTAGGTTCACCTAACCAGCCAATACCAAGTGCTGTAACCGTGATTCCCAACTGGCAGGCAGATAAGTATTCATCCAGGTGAGAGACGACCTTTTTAGCAGCAATTGCGCCTTTTTTTCCTTCGGCAATAAGCTGATCTAATCTTGAAGCACGTACCTTTACCATAGCAAATTCGGTTGCTACGAAAAAAGCAGTTAAAGCAATTAAAATTACAATTAAAATTAGGTTGATAGTTGTCAATATGTAGTCTTACCTTCGTAAGACGTACACCTCCTATTATTTTTCGAAATTTAGTTGAGCAGTAAAAGTAATGTCTGAATTAATGAGAGACTTTCATGTGAAATATTTTTTTTGACAAATTCGAGTTTCTTTATATCCCCTTTATCCAGAGATGCTAAAACCTCAGATACGTCTTTTTCTAATCCTTTCATTTTCAGTCGGAGTTCTAGAATATCAATTTCTTCGGCTTCTTTTTCTAGGATTTTTTTCTTTATCTCGGCTAATGGCATGCCTTCTTTTTTACATCGTTCAATAAAATCTAAGCGTTCAATTGACGAACGATCATAATAACGATAATTTGAGGTGGAACGTTCTGCTTTTAATAAACCGAGATTTGTATAATGATCTATTGTTCTTTTTGTCACACTAGTTATCTCAGCTAATTCGCCAATTTTTAATTTTGCAGTCCCAATGTGATTCCTCCTAAACTATAACGTTATGGTTTTAATGGTATATTACTAATAAATAAAGCAGTTTGCAACCAATATGCATCGGCTCTTACTTGATGCTAATCACAGAAATTTTCAGTCTATCAATATATAATGAACGAAAATGACAATTGGGGCGATATGTATGGATTTAATTATTACCGAAGAAGATCAAAAGGTTTATTTAGAAGAAACCGAGATTATTAACTTTCGGCATCCATTGATTCAGGAGAAGATTTGTGAATTTCAGCATATGGGTGGAACGAAAATAGAAAGGGCAGAAAGGGCATTTCTTTTTGTAAGAGATACTATTCAGCATTCCTTTGATATTGATAGTACGGAGGTTGCTATTTCGGCATCGGATGCATTAGAGAAGTCAGAAGGCATATGCTTTGCTAAGGCACATTTGCTAGCGGCATTATTAAGAGGAATGAATATACCAGCTGGCTTTTGCTATCAGCGTGTGACTAGAAAAGGAACGAGGGAATCTGGTTATGCTTTGCACGGTTTAAACGCTCTTTATATTGAGGATGTGGATAAATGGTTTCGCGTAGATCCTCGCGGCAATAAAACTGGAGTGTATTCAGCATTCAGCATAACCCCTGAAAAACTTGCTTATCCAATCCGAAGTGAGTTAGGTGAAATAGATTATCCTTACGTTTATAGTCAGCCGTTTGAGAATGTGATTCAGGCAATGAAAAATGCTTTAGATTGCAGGGATCTATTCTATAAACGTCCAGAATTCCTCTAAAATCCTGATAAAATCTAACTAAAAGTGTAACTTTTTCTACTTTTTACTCGCCTATTTCAATGACACAAAATAATTGAAGGTGGGTTAAAAATGAAAAAGCTATCAGCGCTAGTAACAGCAGCTTTAGTCACTGGATTAGTGATAAGTACACATTCAGCCATTGCATCTAGTCATTTACCGAAAGAGGCTCATAAAGACATGAAGGAGCAAGAGAATATTCAATCTGTTGATTCAACTGATTTCATGGAATTTTCTGGGCTTATCACCGAAGTGAAGAAGGATAAAGAATCTTATACCTTGATCGTTAAAAATCAAGAAAATGATTCAGAAATGCATTTTCCGCTATCTGATAAAGTACTATTGTTCAATAGTGATTCAACAGAGGCTTTTGAAAAGGATAAATTAGTCAAAGGATTATCGATCACTGCTTACTATGATAAAAATAAACCAATGCTCATGATTTATCCTCCAAGGACTACACCTGAAATAATCGTAGTAAATGGGAAAGATATGGGACAGGTTAAGGTTTCAAAGTTCGATGATCAGTATGTTAGTCTTGATAATGAACTTAAATTGAATATCGCTGAGGAAACGATTCTTCTGAATAAGCAAGGGGATAAAATTAAGAAAGAGAAGCTTAAAGGGAAAGAGCTAATCATCTTTTACGACATCTCAACCAGAAGTATACCAGCTCAAACAACACCGAAGAAAATAATCGCATGGGATAATCGCGACAAATTATTCGAACAAGTGCAAGAGGCTGTTGGTGATGATTACTATATAAAAAATGGAATGAAGCTATTGCCAATTAAAAAAGTTGGAGAGCACTTAGGATATAAAGTGAAATGGGATAGCAAAAATGCTACAGTAGAATTAGGCAAACAAAACCAGACTATTCAAATCTATATTGGAAAAGAGAAATATAGCCTTAATCGCAGCTTAAGATCATTTGAAGTTGTACCTGCTGTTATTAATGATGCTGCTTTTGTTTCTGAAGAAATTCTTGAGGTATTACTAAATAACTAAATAGGTAACTATAAAAAAGAAGAGTGCATTTAATGACGCCGAAAAGCAATAAACCTTAAAGAAGGTTTATTGCTTTTTAGTTTAGCTTCAAAAATTTTCATATAGATTATTTGTTTTTCACTAACTCAATAAGGTGAGTTAGTTGTAAAAATCTTTTAAAAAGTAATTGACAGAGTATTCGAAATGGTATATAAATAAAATACTAAAACCAAAAAAATGTTTTAAATTTGGCCAGAGACGAAGAGATGCCATAGTTTTAAAAGCATGTAAAACATGTTTTTTTAGCTATGGTTTTTTGTCGTCTCTAAATTCATTTACTACATGTATTATTAATAAGGAAGGGGAAATTTTTATGGGGTTTGAGCATTTAGATTCACCAAAACTAAAGCGTTTTCAAAGAAAGGTAACTGCATTATCGGCTGCTGGTACTTTTCTTGATGGATTTGACTTGACTATTATTGCAGTTGCACTGCCGTTAATTTTGAGTCAATGGGATGTAGGTGCTGGTCTTACAGCATTAATTACTGCTTCTGCTGTGATAGGATCGTTTATAGGTGCAATATGGTTTGGAAATTTAACCGATAGATACGGAAGAAAAGCTATGTACGTAGTTGATTTACTTGCGTTTGTCATTTTTGCTGCTTTAACAGCATTTTCTCAAAGTGTATGGCAGCTAATCATTTTCCGGTTTTTATTAGGGGTGGGTATTGGTGCAGATTACCCAATTTCTGCAACTCTTGTTTCAGAATTTAGTTCAACAAAAAATCGAGGCAGACACGGTACTATGCTAGGTGCAATGTGGTTTGTTGGTGCTGTTACTGCTTATCTAGTAGGTATATTAATGTTACCTTTAGGTCCTAGTGCATGGCGATATATGTTATTAGTAGGTGCTGTCTTTGCGCTAATTGTTTTTTTCTTTAGAGTTACACTTCCAGAGTCACCGAGATGGCTGGCTTCTAGAGGGAGAGAAAAAGAAGCACAGGAAATTATGCTGAAAATTACAGGGCAAGATATTATTCTCACTTCAAATAATCTGCCGAAACAAAAATTAAAAGATGTTTTCTCTAAAAAGTTTTTCCGTCGTACATTTTTTGTTTGTGGATTCTGGTTTTGTTATGCAGTAGCGTATTATGGCATCTCGATGTATACCCCAACTATTTTAAAACCATTCACGAATGGGTCGCAATTGATGACTTATATTGGTTCCGGCACGGTTAGTGTATTAGGTTTAGCTGGAGCGATTATCGGATCAAGTATTGTTGATAAAACAGGGAGAAGACCACTTATTATTACCTCTTTCACTGGCTTGTCGTTAGCTTTAATTGTTTTAGCGCTTAATCCGAGTCCAACACTTTTATTTTTAGTAATTTTGTTTAGCTTAGCTGTTCTTTTTGCAAATATGGGTGGAGGCATTCTTAACTTCCTTTACCCTACTGAATTATTTCCAACAAGTATACGTGCAGGTGCGACGGGGTTAGCTACGTCAATCAGCAGAATAGGATCGATCATGGGGATTTTAGTATTCCCTAGCCTGGTAGCTGCATGGGGAAATAGTGCAGCATTATGGTTCTTTGCTGTAATTGGTTTAACAGGATTAGGTATTTGTATTGCTTTAGCACCAGAAACAAAAGGGATTAAGTTGGAAGAATTAAATGATGAGTTAAATACGGACCAAAATAATAATGTAATTATTGGGGGAAACGATGGAAAAATGGCTTAGTACTTGGTCGATTGGGCAACAAGGAACACTAAATGATTTTGAAAATATTAAAGAAGCTGGTTTTGAAGGTGTTGAAATTTTAACGGAACAATTAAGAGCAATTGATTATTTAAAATATGCAAAGCAAAGTGGACTAAAGGTTAGTATTCACCTTCCCTTTCATGATTTAAATTTAGCCACTCCTGATCCATTTATTTATGAAAGAGTTTCTGCTGTACTTTCGAAGTGGATTGAACTTATTGCAGAAAATGGCGGATACCACGCAACTCTTCATGGGGGCTATGCTTGGTCTTCTGAAGAAAGATATGACAGTTTATTAAGAGTTAAGGAACGCTTAGTCATTTTACGTGAAAAAGCTAATCAGCTTGGAATAGAGTTAGCGCTTGAAAACTTAATACCGGATAAATTAAATTATTGCCACCATATCGCTTCAAACGTTGAGGAATGGATAAGTTTAATAAATGAAACTAGTGTGAAAGCTTGTCTAGATACAGGACATTTAGCTTGTATGGGCGGTAATACGGAAGAGACAATTGAAAAGTTGGGCAATTCACTTGTAGCAATTCATCTATCAGATAACGATAGAATTTCTGATTTACATTTGCTCCCTGGTGAAGGGGGAGATATAACAAAAGGCTTGTTCCATTTCCTTGAGAAAAGCAGCTTTAAAGGACCGATCGTTTATGAAATTAACCCTTATAAATACTCCTTGGAAGATATATTTACTCACCTTATAAGCTTAAAGCAAAAAAGATAACTATAGATAGGAAATAATTATTAAGCCATTTTATATAGGATGATTAACAAGAATCAAATGAATTTTATACGGATAAGGGTAGAGAATTAGAGAAACCCCATGCTATTTATAAGCCTTGTTATTAAGGCTTTATAGCTTGGGGTTTCTATTTTTTTAAAGGGCTTGTATAAATTTTTGGAGGAATTATCATGACTAAAGGATTTATATTTGATTTAGATGGCACAGTATATTTAGATAATCAACTAATCGATGGGGCAGTGGAGGCGATAGAGCTTCTACGAAAAAGAGGCGATAAAATAGTATTTTTAACGAATAAGTCAATTTCTACTCGTTATGATTATCTAAATAAACTAAGGAATTTTGGAATCGAAACAAATATCCATGAAATAATTAACTCTAATTACATTACAGCTAATTATTTAAAAGAACAAATGGATAGCACTGATGCAGTACTGGTTATTGGGGAAGATGCTCTTTTCCAGGAGTTAATTGATGAAAATATACGGATTACCAATAATCCTGATAAGGCAACTTTTATTGTTTTAGGATGGGATCGTAAGTTTAATTATGAAAAATTAAACGACGCTTATCAGGCATGGCTAAAAAATAATGCCACAATATTAGCGACAAATCCTGATAGAACATGTCCGATTTATGATGGCCAAATTCCTGATTGTGCAGCGATGATTGGAGCAATGGAAGGAGTTACTGGTCAAAAGATTGATTTAATTATGGGGAAACCATCGAAACTTACGGCGAACTTTGTTGTTAATGAAGTATTAAAAATGAATCCGGAACAATGTTATATGGTTGGGGATCGTTTAGAGACTGATATTCTCATGGGGCATGAAAATGGTTTAAACACGGTGTTGGTATTAAGCGGAATATCAACGATAGAAATGGTAAAGAAAACGGATCAAAAACCTACCTATATTATTGAGAGCATTAAGGATATTGTGCATTTACAAAAGACAATTACAGTTGTCTAAAAAAAGATTTTTTCCGATAGGAATGGAAGAAGGTAATGAAGATGTTGGAAGTAATAAAAGATATGGATATTGAAATGCTGATAAAATTATCAATTTCTGCCGTATTGGGCTTAACAATAGGACTCGAACGGGAACTAAAGCGAAAACCATTAGGACTAAAAACAAGTCTAGTAATTTCAATAGTTAGTTGTTTGCTAACAATTGTATCTATCCAATCTGCCTATTCCTTTCCATCATCCGATTATGCAAAAATTCAAATGGATCCGCTTCGTTTAGCTGCACAAATTGTTTCTGGCATTGGATTTTTAGGAGCCGGAGTTATTTTACGGAGGGATGATGATAGAATATCAGGGTTAACAACTGCTGCGATGGTCTGGGGAGCTGCAGGGATTGGGATCACAACCGGTGCAGGATTTTATGTTGAAGCCATTGCAGGTGTTATATTATTAATGATAAGTGTGGAACTAGTTCCAAGCATAATTAAGTTATTTGGTATGCAGAAATTACGTTCAAAGGATCTTTCCTTACGAATTATTTTGAAAAACAGAGAAGATATAGGAGATGTTATAAATAGATTACAGGAAAAAGGAATAAAGATTGAGTCGGTGCGAATAAAAGACCAATCAGACCTTTCCTTTTTACTGGATTTAAAAGTCAGAGTTAACCCTAAAAAAACAACTTCAGATATATACTCTAGAGTTTCAAACATAGAAGAAGTTTATCGGACAGAAGTCAGAGGTTAATAGATTACCTGCAGAATTCAATAATAAAAAAGTGGACACTATTTTTACAAATTTGAAGTGCACCCCAAAAGTTAGAGTCAAAATCTAATTTTGGGGGTGTTTTATTATGGTTAAATATGCGGATGACTTTAAGGCGATGGTGGTGCAGGAATACCTCAGGGGGACGATTGGCTATAAAGTATTGGCAGAAAAACAT
>NZ_LMBX01000087.1 GCF_001439605.1 Cytobacillus praedii | reverse complement strand
TCCATACCCTTTCATTTTTTTTAGCGAAACTTCCATGGTTTTTTATCTACATATCCAGGGAAGGCTGTCAAAGGCTTTTCACTTTGACAGCCCTCCCTGGATATGTAATCATTCCATGATGGAAGTGAGTCGAAAAATAAAAGTATATTAGTTATTAAGTAAGGTTTTTCTCTTGGAATAGACGTCCTGATATTGCATGAGAACAGC
>NZ_LMBX01000086.1 GCF_001439605.1 Cytobacillus praedii | reverse complement strand
GGAGGATTAGCTCAGCTGGGAGAGCATCTGCCTTACAAGCAGAGGGTCGGCGGTTCGATCCCGTCATCCTCCACCATGTTTTTATTATGCCGGTATTTCCTTATTGGGTGCCGATAGTTCGCGTATTTTCTTTTATTTTATGGGGCCTTAGCTCAGCTGGGAGAGCGCCTGCCTTGCACGCAGGAGGTCAGCGGTTCGATCCCGCTAGGC
>NZ_LMBX01000085.1 GCF_001439605.1 Cytobacillus praedii | reverse complement strand
CATATCGGTGTTAGTCCCGTCCTTCATCGGCTCCTAGTGCCTAGGCATTCACCGTGCGCCCTTTCTAACTTAACCTAGTTCGGCAAATGATAAGCTTCACATCTCTTCGTCATCTTCGTTCGTCCGCATCCTCACGTACACACTACGTACGTTCCGGTGCTTCCTCGCTCGATTCCTCGACCTGTTCGCTTCTCATTTCCCTCACGGTTTACT
>NZ_LMBX01000084.1 GCF_001439605.1 Cytobacillus praedii | reverse complement strand
TTTATCTAGCACTTGCTCTGTTTTATCGTGCATTCTTGAGATTTATCTAGCACTTGCTCAGTTTTATCGTGTATTCTTGAGATTTATCTAGCATTTGCTCTGTTTTATCGTGCATTCTTGAGATTTATCTAGCATTAGCTCTGTTTTATCGTGCAATCTTGAGATTTATCTAGCATTTGCTCTGTTTTATCGTGCATTCTTGAGATTTAACTAGCATT
>NZ_LMBX01000083.1 GCF_001439605.1 Cytobacillus praedii | reverse complement strand
TGTTTTATCGTGCAATCTTGAGATTTATCTAGCATTTGCTCTGTTTTATCGTGCATTCTTGAGATTTAACTAGCATTTGCTCTGTTTTATCGTGCATTCTTGAGATTTATCTAGCACTTGCTCTGTTTTATCGTGTATTCTTGAGATTTATCTAGCACTTGCTCTGTTTTATCGTGCATTCTTGAGATTTATCTAGCACTTGCTCAGTTTTATCGTGTATTCT
>NZ_LMBX01000018.1 GCF_001439605.1 Cytobacillus praedii | reverse complement strand
GTATTGTTCTATTTCTATTTTAAAACAAAAAAGACTGTAGGCAAACTCGATTTTCATCAAGTTTGTCTACAGTCTGAAGCGTTGCAGCCACTGCTGCAACGCTTTTTATTTTGTTAATTCAAGTAATAAATCCCCTGTTTGAATCGCTTCTCCACTTTTTACAAAGATATCGCTAACTGTTCCCGAGAATGGTGCTTGTACGGTTGTTTCCATTTTCATCGCTTCAGTGATCATCAGATGATCACCTTTTTCTACCCGTTCCCCTTTTTCAGCCAAAACCTTTATGACTGTTCCTGGCATGGAAGCTCCAATATGACTTTCATTATGCGGATCAGCTTTCATTTTAGAAGCAACTGTGGACTTAATACTCTCATCTTTAATTACAACCTCACGAGGCTGTCCGTTTAATTCAAAATAGACAATTCTATTTCCATCTGCCTGAGGCTGACCAATTGAAACGAGTTTAACAATAAGTGTTTTACCTGTTTCAATTTCAATCTCTATTTCCTCTCCTAATCTCATACCGAAGAGGAACGTAGGTGTATCAAGAACTGATACATCACCAAATTGTTCTACCGTTTTTATATAATCCATATACACCTTTGGATACAGAGCATAAGCAAGCGTATCGAATATCGTAACTTGTCTGCCTAGATCATTGAAAAGCTTTTCTTTTATTGCTTCAAAATCGACATTCTCAAGCAATTCCCCTGGACGAACCGTTATTGGTTGTTTATTTTTCAAGATAACGTTTTGCAATTCTTTAGGGAAACCACCGTATGGCTGTCCAAGGTATCCTTCGAATAGTTCCACAACCGAATCAGGAAAATCTAAAGTTAACCCTTTATTAATTACATCTTCCTCAGTTAGTTGATTTTGTACCATATACAGCGCCATGTCACCAACAACCTTAGAAGAAGGAGTTACTTTTACAATATCTCCAAACATTTGATTCACACGGGAATACATTTCTTTCACATCATCCCATTTCTCCCCAAGTCCAACACCCTTCGCCTGCTGTTGCAGATTGCTGTATTGGCCGCCAGGCATCTCATGCTGGTATACTTCCGAGTGTGGGGCGATCATTCCGCTTTCAAATTCCTTGTAATATTTACGAACATCTTCCCAATAATAAGATAATTGTTCGAGTGCTTGAATATTAATATTCGGTTTTCGTTCTGTCCCCTCAAGAGCATAATAAAGTGAATTTGCACTTGGCTGGGATGTTAATCCCGCCATTGAACTAATTGCTACATCAACGATATCTACCCCTGCTTCAATTGCTTTAGCATAAGTAAAGATTCCATTGCCGCTAGTGTCGTGGGTGTGAAGATGGATTGGAATATTCACAGTATCCTTCAGTTCAGAAATTAATTGATAGGCAGCCTGCGGCTTTAGTAGACCTGCCATATCCTTAAGTCCTAAAATATGTGCACCTTGATTTTCAAGTTCTTTAGCTAAATTTTTGTAGTATGCAATATTATATTTTGTTTTAGTCGGGTCTGAGATATCACCAGTATAACAAATTGCGGCTTCTGCAATTTTTCCCGATTGTCGAACAGCATCAATCGCAACTTCCATTCCTTTCAGCCAATTTAAGCTGTCAAAGATACGGAATACGTCAATCCCAGCTTGAGCTGATTTTTCAACAAATTCACGGATTACATTATCTGGATAATTCTTGTAACCTACTGCATTTGAACCCCTTAATAGCATTTGAAAAAGGACATTTGGCATTTTCTCTCTTAAAGTTAGCAGTCTTTCCCATGGGTCCTCTTTCAGGAATCGATAAGCAACATCAAAAGTTGCTCCACCCCACATTTCAAATGAAAACATTTCCGGCAAAAGCTTAGCTGTCGGTTCAGCTATATGTTTAATATCATTCGTCCTAACTCGAGTTGCTAATAGTGATTGATGGGCATCACGGAAGGTAGTATCTGTTAATAATACCTGCTTTTGCTCCTTCACCCATTTTACTACTCCTTCGGGGCCAAACTTATCTAAAATTTGCTTTGTCCCCTCTTGATATTGATTTGTAGGGTTTAAATTTGGCACTCTCGGTATTTCAAATACCGGTCTCTTCTTCTTTTCGATTCCAGGAAATCCATTTACCGTCACATTCCCAATGTATGTTAACATTTTCGTTCCACGGTCTTTTCGTTTAGGGAACAAAAATAATTCTGGTGTCTTATCAATAAAGGAAGTATCATACTCACCTGTAAGGAATTTCTCATGTTTCACTACGTTTTCTAGAAATGGAATATTCGTTTTTATCCCACGAATTCGAAATTCCTGCAGGTTTCGGACCATTTTTGATGCAGCTTGCTCAAAAGTCATTGCTTGAGTAGATAGCTTTACAAGCAAGGAATCATAAAAAGGTGTAATAACCGCCCCTTGAAATCCATTTCCGGCATCAAGACGAACACCAAATCCTCCGCCTGATCGGTAGGCCATAATCTTCCCAGTATCAGGCATGAAATTGTTTAACGGATCTTCTGTTGTTACACGTGATTGTATGGCATAGCCGTTAACATGGATATTCTCCTGTGTAGGAATTCCGATTTTATCACCGTGCAGAGGATAACCAGCAGCAACTAGAATTTGTGTATGAACGATATCAATTCCTGTTACCATCTCTGTAATGGTATGCTCTACCTGCACACGAGGATTTACCTCGATAAAATAAAATTCTTCCCCTGATACTAAAAACTCCACAGTACCAGCATTTATATAATCTACGTTTTTCATTAGCCTAACTGCAGCCTCACAAATTTCATCTCTTAAATTTGGAGATAATGAAACACATGGTGCAACTTCAACTACTTTTTGATGACGACGTTGAACTGAACAGTCCCTTTCATATAAATGAACAATATTTCCATGTTTATCACCGATAATTTGCACTTCAATATGCTTTGGTTTTTCAATAAACTTCTCAACATACACTTCATCATTGCCAAACGCAGCCTTCGCTTCAGATTTTGCGCGCTCATATGCTTCAGTTACTTCATCAATATTTTTAACGATCCGCATTCCTCTTCCACCACCGCCAAGTGAGGCTTTAATGATAATTGGAAATCCATGACTATCCCCAAAGTTAATGACATCCTGAACGCTGCTAACAGGTCCGTCACTGCCTGGGATGACAGGAATTTCAGCAAGCTGTGCTTGTGTCCTAGCTTTCACTTTGTCACCGAACATATCTAAATGTCTGGATTCAGGTCCAATAAAAATGATTCCCTCTTCTTCACATCGCCTAGCAAAGTGAATATTTTCTGATAAAAATCCATATCCAGGATGGATAGCATCCACATCACTGCTCTTAGCTATATTTATGATGCCTTCAATGTCTAAATAGGCATCGATCGGTTTTTTCCCTTCACCGACTAGGTAAGCTTCATCCGCCTTATATCTGTGAAAAGAACCCGTATCCTCTTTAGAATAAATAGCAACGGTTCGAATATGCAGTTCTGTACATGCACGGAATACGCGGATTGCAATCTCGCCTCTGTTTGCCACTAACACTTTGTTGATTGATCGGTTCAAGGAAAACACCCCTAATTATTTTTTGATTTTTCTGGTAATTAAACGTGTAGAACGGCCTTATAACGAACCGTCCTCAAAATAGCATGAAAGCTATTTATCTTGTTTTCTAATAAATATACATAATTTAAATTCTATTTTCGGTAATTGTAAATTGCCCCTGATGGTTTTTGTTCGTTGACAGATTGGCTATTATCTTTATTATTTTTGTATTTTTCTTCGTAGTTAATAAACATTGACACGTTAACTAAAATCCCCATCGCTAGGGACAATTGCAGAAGCGATGACCCTCCATAGCTTACGAATGGCAAAGGCACACCGGTAAGAGGAATCACTCCAGAAATACCTGCTAAATTTATAAAAGATTGAATCCCTATCATACTAGATATACCAATTGCCAGCAAACTACCGAAAGGATCCTTACACTTTAAGCCAATAAATATTCCTTTTAACACAATATAGCCTAGAATTAAAAGGACAAAACTTACACCAAATAAACCTAGTTCTTCAGCAATCACTGCCATAATGAAGTCTGTATGTGCTTCAGGTAAATAGCCTAGTTTTTGGACGCTATTTCCCAAACCTAACCCCTTCAATCCTCCAGCACCTAGTGCTAAATAAGAATTAACAAGTTGATAGCCAAAATCAGTGGAAAATGGATCTTGAAAGGCTTCAATTCGGCCCATTCGAACTTTCGTAAAAATCTTATCCTTCATAATCAATACTAATGGAACTACCATGATAAATCCGATTAAACCAAGTTTAAATATATTTTTATAATTCATTCCTGATGCAAATATTATAGTTGCTGCAATAGCAAATATAATGGCAGCAGTACCAAAGTCTGGTTCCATAGCTACTAGAACACAGGCAAGAAATAAATAAGCAAGCGGCGGGACAACCCCTCGATTAAACTCATTTATATATGATTGCTTCTTTGCATATACAGCGGATAAATAAATGATAACCGTTAATTTAATAAATTCGGATGGCTGCAAACTGCGCTTCCCTAATTCAAACCAGCTTTGTGCATTGTTCGTAGCTTGTCCAAATACAAATAGTGCAAATAGTCCTCCTAAAGAAAGAAATACCATCGGAATAAGAATTTTATTGCTCAGCATGGCTTTATAAGGAAAAATCGCCATAAAAGTGAATGCAACTGCAGAAATGATCAAGTGAGTCTTTTGTTTATTGAAAAAATAATCGCTGTCAACCTTATTAATTTGTACCGCGGTAACCATACTTGCACTGTAGATCATGATCAGCCCAAAAACTGATAACATAAGTACTGCAATAACCAATGTGTAATCATATGATTTTAATATTTTTTTTAACATGGAGCCCTCTTCCCTTACTACTTGCGTTGATATATTTATTCGATTAAAGCATTAAATTATCCTGCATGGAAGAGAAGATAAATTAAATGTATCATACTAATTATCAAAAATCCACAATAACGTTATACTATTTATAAAAAGAATAACATTATTTAGTTCTAATTTCTCTCCCATATTTACAATGATAAAAAAACTCAAACAATTCTAGTAGAATGTTTGAGTTTTCTTTATCTTTATTTTCTTACGGATGCTTCATGCAGAATAGATAACTCTTTTTCTAATTCAGCTAGAATAGCTTTTCCTTCAGACTCCTCAATTAAGCCAAGCCTAACAGCAAATTCGATTTCACGAGATAATCCAAACATTTGCGTATCAAGCACTTCTTCATAAAGTGGACATTGAGGCATGGTGAGATTGTCCATCTGCACTTTAATTAATTTTAATATTTTATCTGCATCTGCCTTTAATAGAGCATCTGCTTTTTTCTTATGATCTAATATGGTTTCAGAAGTCAACTTTCAATCCCCCCGTTTCCCGAGCGATTATCCTATCTATAAATTTTATACGGTAAAAGAGAAAAAAGCAAGGATAATACGGTGTACATAGGGAATAGAATGTTCATTTTTGTTAACAAAAGCTAGAATATACTAAAGTTGTATCTTTCAGCAAGAATTTCAAGCAGTTTAATCCCAGCCATACTATTGCCTTTTTCATCTAATGACGGGCCAAAAATACCTATGCCATATTTCTCAGGGACCACTCCAAGAATACCACCTGAAACGCCGCTTTTAGCAGGGATTCCCACCTTAATTGCAAATTCGCCAGAGGCATTGTACATTCCGCATGTAACCATAAATGTTTTACAAATACGTGCGATATGAATCGGTATCAGTCTTTCTCCTGTTTCCGGATCCAGCCCATTTAAAGCAAAAACCGCACCAATTCTTGCCAGTTCAAAACAATTCATTTCAATTGCGCATTGTTTTGTATAGGTTATCATTAACTCCTCAATATCACCTTCAACCACCTTATGCTGCTTCATAAAATAACATAGTGCCCGATTTAGCCACGCGGTTTCCAGTTCTGAATTTGCGACTTCCACATCATAAGTAACATTCGGTTTGTTCGCAAGGCAGCTAACAAATTGAAGGATGCGTTCCCATCTCTCATTCTCACTCTCCCCTTTGATCATATTTGTAACGGCAAGGGCACCCGCATTTATCATCGGATTAAGCGGTTTAGATGGAATCGAAGTTTCTAGCTTTGAAATCGAATTAAATGGATCTCCTGTCGGCTCCATCCCCACTCGATCAAAGACATAATCTACTCCTCTGTCTTGAAGAGCAAGTGCAAGAACTAGCACTTTTGAAATACTTTGCAGCGTAAAATTCCTCATATAATCGCCTGCATAAATACATAAATTATTCTTTTCATAAATAGCAACTGACAAGTCAGTTTTATTTACTTTTGCCAGCGCTGGGATATAGTCTGCAACTGCTCCTTTTTCTGAAAAGGAACGAACCTCATCAACTATTATCTGCAAATCAGCATTTGATTTACATGTCATTCTGCCTTCCTCCAAACATTATTACTCATCGTATTTTATTTTTTATTTTTCTATCGATTTCATTCTCTCATTAAGTTATGAGTATGACAAATTCTCAAAAAATCTGTATACTTACGTGTGTAATCAATGTTTGTTCTTGTCCCTATTAGGAGGAATTAGTTATGGAAAAAATAATCTTATTTAGCGGGAAAGTGAAATATCCGATCACATTAGATCCAGGCGTATGGATTTTTGATGATCGACGTGTTGATTTAACTACATATTTTAATACAGAAGAAGAAAAAAAGGATGAATTAGAAGAATACACAAAGGAAATTTCAAAACACTGGGATAGGGAAATTATGGAAGGAGCCGTTTTTCCCCCTACGCTGAAAACAGAGAAAAAGTTTGAGAAGGAAAAGGTACTTACTGGAACATTTGGAATTCCATTTAAACCTTTTCTAAAAAATGCAGAACCTGACAGTCAAGCCAGTACGGTCGTCATTGTTTGTGAAGAGGAAGAAATCAGCATCCCTATTGAACAAGCAGAAGAATTAGTTTTAGGTTTTTCTGAAAATGGGAAACCATTAAAAGAAGATGGACCTGCCTATATTTATTATGGGGACGGTTCCAATAAAGAGAATCCAATAAAAAAAGTGAAGGCATTTAGAGTGGAATAAACAGGAAAAGGCGATGAAAAAATCATCGCCCTTTTTTATCTTGAACTGATTAAAATGATAGCACTAAATCTCATTTCTACAAAAGGTCGGCAGCTAATTGTGCAAGTCCGGATCGTTCTCCTTTGATGAGCTTAATATGCCCAGAAATCTTTTGATCTTTAAATTTCTCTACTACATAAGTTAGTCCATTGTTGTAAGCGTCTAAATAAGGGTGATCTATTTGTTCTGGATCTCCCATTAAGACAATTTTACTGCCCTCCCCAACACGGGTAAGAATAGTTTTCACTTCATGTTTTGTTAAATTTTGCGCCTCATCAATGATAATATATTGGTCAGGAATACTTCTCCCCCTTATATAAGTTAATGCTTCCACCTCTATGGATCCCATTCCCGCTAAGATGGCATCTAGTTCACCTGGCTTCTTCGCATTAAATAAATACTCTAAATTATCATATATCGGCTGCATCCAAGGTCTAAGCTTTTCTTCTTTTTCACCCGGAAGAAAGCCAAGATCTTTTCCGACAGGTACAATTGGTCTAGCGACTAGCAGTTTCTTATAATATCCTAGATCTTCCGTTTGCATTAGTCCTGATGCAAGTGCAATAAGTGTTTTTCCTGTGCCTGCTTTTCCTGTTAATGTGATTAACGGCAAGTCTCTCCTTAATAATAGCTCCATCGCAATGGTTTGTTGAACATTTCTTGGTTTAACTCCCCATATATGTTCATGATCAAAAATCAGCTTTTTAATCTTGTTATCCTTTTTATCAACGATTCCAAGAGCAGAAGAGGAGGATCCAAGTAAGTCTTTCATCAAAAGAAACTGGTTGGGATATGTCGGTGAATTGACTAGAGAAAGTGGCAGCTCTCCTTTATCATAAAACAGATCCAGTTTCTCCTTCGAAATAAAAACTTCCATAAATCCAGTATACAAATGATCGTTTTCAATTACTCTGTCACTTAAAAAGTCTTCAGAATGTAATCCAATTGCATCAGCTTTCACCCTGACAAGCGCATCTTTACTGACCAGAATGACGGTTCGTCCATCCTCCTTTTCTCCTTCTTCGAGAGAAAGGTTTTTCGCTACAGCTAATATTCGATTATCATTTGTTTTTTCAACAAAGATTTCTTGTAATTGCTGAAAAGATCGATGGTTTAATTCAATCCTCAAACTCCCTCCATTTTCTAATGGAATTTTTTCGTGGAGCTTGCCAGTTCCTCTTAAACCATCAATGAGTCTGGATACATGCCTTGCATTCCTGCCAATTTCATCCATATATCTCTTCTTAGAATCAACCTCTTCTAATACAACGGCGGGAATTACCACTTCATTTTCTTCAAAAGAGAAGATAGCATTCGGGTCTTGTAACAAGACATTTGTATCTAACACATATATTTTCCTCAATTCGATGCCTCCTGCCCCTATTAGATCATCTTAACAGTGGAACGAATAGAACTTTGATTAAATATATGATTTTTCGAATAAAGATAGAAGAAATTTTGCACAATAATACATGAATATATGAGAAATGCAAATGCTAGTTGTGTAGCGTTACCTTTGGAGGCGGATAACATGAAAAAATGGCTAGTTATTTTCACTGCTGTGTTATTAAGCGGATGTGGAGTAAATAATCAATCACTTCAAGATGGCCAAAAACAGAATATAGTAAATGTCAAAAACAGCACAATTCAAGAGGTGGATCGAACAACTGGGCAGGATATTTCAAAACACCTAGTAAATCTTGCTTCAAGCATTCCCAATGTAAATGATGCAACAGCTGTTGTGATTGGGAACTATGCAATTGTAGGAATTGATGTAAATAAAAATTTAGAACGCTCAGAAGTAGGGACGATAAAATATTCCGTAGCAGAAAGTCTTAAAAATGACCCGCATGGGGCAAGAGCTATTATCATAGCAGACCCTGACATTAATGCACGTCTCAGAGAGGTGTCAGGTGATATTCAGGCTGGCAAGCCTATTCAGGGAATCATGAATGAGCTTGCAGATATTTCTGGGAGACTAATGCCTGAAATACCTGCTGACATTATTGATTCAAAAAATCCTAAAAATGCCACTGAAGACCCTAAGAAGACGCTAAATAACAATGAAGAAAATAATCTAGAAGAAAAGCAACAGAAACATTCTAATTTCCATAAAAATAATGAATGAAAAAAGCTTAGTGAAAACTAAGCTTTTTTCATTGCATCCATCACCTGCTTGTCAAGCCGTGCTGCTGCGACTTTATCATATGTTTTATCATATTTCGGGGCAGTTGTTATCTTTGAACCATAAAACATAACATCCCGTACTTCCTTGATGGTTAAGTGGATTAAAGCGAGCTTTAAAGGAACACCTTCTAACTTTTCTTCTTTAATTGATGCATCACCGCTAATTGAATATGTAGACTCATTTGCTATTACGTTTATGACTACCTTGTTATTATTGATGATATTTTGTATGATTCTAGAACGATTATCAATTGCGAAATAGATAGTCTCTTCATCCTTGGCAAGCATCCATGATATTGCACTGACATTGGGACCGCCTGACTCATGATCAATAGTTGCCACTGTACAAAAAAGTTCCTGCTGTAATTCATCAAATAACGGTTTAATTAGTTTGGGTTCAACTTGATTTGCCATTTCATCACTCCTTCTTCCCCATCATAGTATGCCCCTCCTTAACTTTCAAGGCTGCAAAAGAAATTCGATATGATGGTCTACATATTATATAATAAATTAAGAGAAGAAAATAAGGATTTCCAGAGGTGCAGAATGAAGGTAAAATGTGTTTTATGCGATAAAATTGAAACGATAGAAAATGAGTCTCTTCAGGCAAAGAAACTAAGAAATCGTCCTATACATACGTATATGTGCATGGAGTGCAATGAAAGAATAGCCTACAAAACTCAAAAAAGAATCGAGACAGGAAATTTTAAGCTTTATCAAAGCAAGACTACTGATGATGAATGGTAAATAGAAGTCCAGTAGGGCAACGATTCCCTTAGACACAGCATGAGTTAGGGCATTCGGAAATGCTGTTTTCTAACTTACCTTTCCGAAATCATACTTGCGACCTTAAGAAGGACAGCAACGCGAGGTCCTCCTATAATCATTACTTTTGGTTGTACGATTGTGTTGCTGTCACAGTTCTCCTTTTCCTGTTGCAGCGCCGACTCAAGTACGTTCTGATCGTAAAGGGCAGGTTCTGTGCTAGACCAGCCATTACCTTACAGTGAGGATTGAATAAAAAAACCGCCTGTTCTAAATGAACAGACGGTTTTTTTATTCGGGATAATTCTCATATTTTTCAGGACTTGCATTAATCTGGTTTAGCATGATTTCAATGAGTTCTCTTGGAAAGCGTGCTTTTTTTCTTTCTCCAGCATGATCATAGTGGACATAGTACATTACCGCATCTGTTTCAATTTCAATATTCGAAAGTTGATGATCTTCAGTAAGCATGCCCCAGAACATTTTTTCTGTATCTGCCGCTGCCGTATCTTCAGGTCGTTCATCACATACAACCTTAATTGTCAGCCAATTGTATAATGAATCCTGTAGTGAGTTCATACGCTCCACTCCATCCTAATATTCTTTTCCTTCAAGCTTTTTCGTCTGATGAAGGCGGACTTTGTAGATAATTAAAATCAAGGCAGCAACTACCAGACCTTCTGTAATTGGCAAAAAGACTGCAAAAAAAGTTAATATTGTACAGCCTAAAATGAGAAAAAGATAAATAACTATTGATTTTGCAATCGGCAATTTCTTAGCAAATCCCAATTTAAAAACAATAATGCATAATCCAACAATTGTTAAATAGAGTAGCCACATTCCGATTGTTGGATTTTCTTGGACTTTGAATAAAGCAGCGAAAAAAGACAGACTCTCATTTACATCTACCACTTTTTCTCCTCCCCCTACATCCCTTAGCTCAATTCAGCATATTTTTTCTTCTTCGCCATTCTTTCACGTTCGTTTTTCTCAAGGATCTTTTTGCGCAGACGGATGGATTCTGGTGTTACTTCACAATACTCATCTTCATTTAAGTATTCCAAAGCCTCTTCAAGCGTCATGATACGCGGCTTTTTCATTGTAGCTGTTTGATCCTTATTCGCTGAACGGACGTTTGTTGCGTGTTTTACCTTCGTGATATTTACAGTGATGTCATTTTCACGAGTATGTTCGCCTACAATCATCCCTTCATAAATTTCAGTTCCAGCTTCAACGAAGATAATTCCACGATCCTCTACTTGCATAATACCATAAGTTGAGGCTTTTCCGCTCTCCATAGATACAAGCACACCTTGACGTCGTCCCCCAACCTGTCCTTGAGCCATTGGCTGATAGCTGTCAAATGTATGGTTAATGATTCCAAACCCTCGTGTTAACGTTAAGAATTCAGTCGTATATCCAATTAATCCACGTGCAGGTACATTAAATACTAAGCGAACCTGACCGTTTCCATTATTAATCATATCTAGCATTTCACCTTTACGAGCGCCAATTGATTCCATGATTGAACCTGTGTGTTCCTCAGGCACCTCAATTTGGACACGCTCAACAGGCTCACAGCGCACGCCATCGATAACCCTAACAATAACCTCAGGCTTTGATACTTGCAGTTCATAGCCCTCACGGCGCATATTTTCAATTAGAATGGATAAATGCAGTTCTCCACGTCCGGAAACAACCCATGCATCTGGAGAGTCTGTGTTATCTACACGGAGACTTACATCCGTTTGCAATTGTGCACGGAGTCTCTCTTCGATTTTTCTAGCTGTTAAATATTTTCCTTCTCTACCGGCAAATGGACTATTATTAACTAGGAATGTCATTTGTAGCGTTGGTTCATCAATTCTTAAGATTGGTAAAGCATCTTGATGTTCAACAGGACAAACCGTTTCCCCAACATTAATATCTTCCATTCCAGAAACAGCAATTAAGTCACCAGCATACGCTTCTTGAATTTCTTGACGCTTTAAACCAAAGAAACCAAAAATTTTCGTCACTCGAAAATTTTTAACTGTGCCATCTAATTTCATTAAAGCAACTTGCTGTCCTACTTTCATTGTTCCGCGGAAAACACGGCCAATCCCAATTCTTCCTACATAATCATTGTAATCAAGCAAAGCCACTTGGAATTGAAGGGGTTCCTCTTTGTTATCAACTGGAGCAGGAATATTTTCAATAATCATATCATATAGTGACTGCATGTTTTCATCCTGTTTACTAGGGTCTGTGCTTGCAGTACCATTAATCGCAGATGCATAAACAACTGGGAAATCAAGCTGATCTTCATTTGCTTCAAGCTCAATAAATAAATCAAGCACTTCATCAATTACTTCTTCTGGACGAGCAAAATCACGGTCAATCTTATTTACAACAACAATTGGCGTTAAGTTTTGTTCTAATGCTTTCTTTAAAACAAAACGTGTTTGCGGCATACATCCTTCATATGCATCAACAACTAATAATACCCCATCAACCATTTTCATGATTCGTTCTACTTCTCCGCCAAAGTCAGCATGTCCTGGTGTATCTAGAATATTAATTCTTGTATCTTTATATTGAATCGCAGTATTTTTTGCCAAAATTGTAATCCCGCGTTCTCTTTCAATATCATTAGAATCCATCGCTCGTTCTTCCACATGTTCATTCGAACGAAAAGTTCCTGACTGCTTTAAAAGCTGATCTACTAAAGTCGTTTTACCATGATCGACGTGAGCAATGATGGCAATATTACGAATATCTTCTCTTAATTTCAAGGAAGTTCCTCCTACCTGTATTTAACAATTTCGAGCATTTCTGCTTTCTAACGTACAACTGAAACATTATACCATAATTAAAGTGGAAACCTAAAAGTTTTTTGTGTAAAATATAAACTAATGATAAATATAACACTTTAATTTCTAAGTTATCCACTGTAAAATATTTTTTATTACATATGGCTTCATATGAGGAGGTCCAAAATTTGAAGGAAATAAAATGGCCATTATTAGCTTTAGCGATTCTCGCAACAGTATGCATAATGGGAATTGGGATTGCAGTGGCAGAGGCAAGCATTATCGGAATCTTTGCATCAATCATAGGTTTGATTGTGACAATGGGACTTGGTTTCAAAACAAAAAAGAAAATGAGAGAAAATGGGACTTTATAAAATAATTTCGTAAGCGCCTTGATCACCTCTAAAAAGCATAGTCAAATCTCACGAAATGTGTTTAGTACCGTTCAGGGAGATGACTTCGAAGTCGACTACGACATCCTCAACGTTGGGGAAGGCGCCGAAGCTGAAAGAAAAGGAACAAATCTTTATTTGTACACAAATTTGAGTATAAATATTCAGTAAAAAAAGATGACCGTCTATACAAGGACTGGTCATCTTTTTTGATTATAAAAGTTATTTTCACCAATTTCCATCATTTAGATAATTTTTCATAACATCTTTATGGAGGCCCGGTTTAGAAATAAATAATGAATTCTTTTCCAGCAGATTAAGCGGCGCTCCTTTTAAAGTTGTTGCAATACCGCCAAGTTCCTCAACTAATATTATTCCCGCTGCAATATCCCACGGTGCTAGCCTTAATGAAATATATGCATCCATTCTTCCTGATGCAATATATGCCATTTCTATTGCTGCAGAGCCGTAGGAACGCGTACCTCGTGCGTGTTTTACAAGAGGTGCTAAAAGGAGCGGATTAATTCGTTTATTTTCAGTCACCCAAGTTGCATTTATTCCAATAATCGCTTCATTCACTTGGACTTCTTGTAAAGATGGAAGTGGAAGTTCGTTAAGGAAGACCCCATTTCCCTTTATGGTGTGATATAACTCGTCATGGACAACATCATAAATTAGACCAACTTGACCAATCCCATCTTCATAAATCCCTATAGAAATGGCAAAATTTCTTTGTTGGTGGATGAAATTCATCGTCCCATCAATCGGATCGATTATCCAGACAATCCCTTTTAAATCACTGATGTCGTCCCCAAACCCTTCCTCGCCAAGGATTTTATGATCAGGGTAGTGTTCCTTTATTTTTTTTATAAAAAATTGTTCTGTATTTTTGTCAATATCCGTTACTAAATCATTCGCATTTGATTTTGTTTCAATCGTTAGTGTTTTACTAAATGATTGCTTAATCCTTTGTCCAGCTTCCATTATCCAAGACTTAGCGTTACGGTCTATCTCTTTCCACTTAGTCATACGATTCCCTCCGAACTATTTTCGCAATATTGTTCCACTGTGTCAGACATTTTCCCATGTGAAATCATTTATGAAATAACAATAGCTTAAATGAAATAGAAAATTGCTTCAAGCATTATCCTCTCCTGCTTTAGAAAAGCGCAAGCGCCTTGGTCATCACCGTACAAACTAGAAGGACCCCCGACTGAGATAAAGGAAACACGGTGAGCGAGCGAACCGATGTTGACTTATCGTAGGGAGGTGGCCTGAAGTTTGATAGGTGGTAGGACGCTTGCGCTAGACAATTCTCTAACTCTAAATTTAGTCTTTCTTATTTTTGGGCAAAATAATAAACGAACCCCTATATTCATCTAGGAGTTCGTTTTTATTGGTTAAGTCGTATTTCAATATACATGTTTCTCAATCTTTCTCCTTTAACATGATTAGACCATTTATTACAGAGCTTTCAACCTTAACAATTCCTGTCTGATTCTTTCCAGCCTTTGTTTACTTTTAGTTTTCATTTCTTCATTTTGAGTATTCATCGCCTCGAATAATGTAGCTAGTTCATAATCCATTTCCAAACGTAAAACAGCAGTTCTTTCTTTTTCTCCTGGACTGTTCTTAACCGAGTTCATAAGTTGTTTCATTAACAATACACCCCTTCCAAATAATCTAAGATTTTATTTCTTCTGATTATTTTTATTATTATATTATGAGGAATCTTGTTTACTTGCAACAAATTTGTGCGATTACCTATTTTTACATAAAAATTTGTAGATAAGCATGATGATTACTGTTTTTTTGTAAGTATGCTACAATATTTGACAGAGCTTGAAGGAGGTTTTTTCATGGCATTTACTGGCTTTACAAATACAGATTTTCTCACTTTTACAATCGAAGGTTTAGAAGAACGAATGGATGCACTAAAAAAGCATATTAGGCCAAAACTTGAGGAATTAGGTCAATATTTTTCACCTATGCTCACAGTTGAGACAGGGGAAGAAATGTATACACATGTTGCCAAACATGCAAGAAGAACAAAAAATCCGCCAAATGATACTTGGGTTGCTTTTGCTAATAATCCACGAGGCTATAAAATGCTCCCTCATTTTCAAATTGGTTTATGGGAAACTCACGTATTTATTTGGTTTGCCCTCATCTATGAAGCACCACATAAAGCGAATTTCGGAAAAACATTAGAAGCGAACCTAACCAATATTTATGAACGGACGCCTAACCACTTTGTTTGGTCGATTGATCACACAAAACCAACTGTTATTCGTCATAGTGATTTAACGAAGAAAGAGTTGCATGAAATGTTTGTTCGTCTTCAAAAAATTAAAAAGGCAGAAATCCTTTGCGGGATAAACATTCCAAAGGAAGAAGCTATTAAAATGGCTCCAGAGGATTTTCTTGCCACTGCTGAATCTGTATTTAAGGAATTAATACCACTTTATAAAATGGTGTAAACCACCAAATTTTTTTCTAATAAAACCTCCAGACTGGAGGTTTTATTATTATGATAATTTTATTTTTATTTTTGTTCCTGATTCAGCGGCTTTGACAGCATTGACAGTTCTGTAGGACGAAAATCCGCTTACCTCTTCAAATTCATCACAAATTCTTCGTTCCTGGGCTTTCCCTGGAACTATTTCCTTAAACCGTCGATAAGCATCAAGAAAAAGATCCCGGTCCACTCCTTTGTTATATGCTTCTTCTACCTTTTGAAAGTATTGGATAACATCAATTACTTCATCTGTTGACCAATCTGCATCAATAGGATATTGATATTCCATTATAAAACCTCCTTATGTAATTTCATGCTGATTTTAGCCTAAATGGCTATTTAGCCCACTTTTCACGAATTTTTTCACCCTCGGAGATCATTCGGTCAAAAAGCTCCTGAACAGTTGGTACATCTTTAATTAATCCCATCACTTGTCCAGCCCAAGCATAGCCTTCATTTTCTATTCCATCATAAATATACTTTTTGTTAGCATTTCCGCTTATATATTCTTTTAATTGCTCATATCCTCCATTTGCCTTTTCAATTTCGAGGATTCTATCTGTCCATTTATTAGCGATCACTCTTGCAGGAGCACCAATTGAACGCTTAATCACTGCCGTATCGCTTTCACTTCCCTCAACAAGCTTTGTTTTATATAATTCTGACGCGTGAACACATTCTTTTGTGGCAACAAATCTTGTTCCCATCTCTATCCCCTCAGCTCCCAAACTTAAGGCAGCTAGCATTCCTCTCCCATCACCAATTCCGCCAGAAGCAATAACAGGTATAGAGACCGCATCCACCACTTGTGGAATCAAGACGATCGAACCGATATCATCTCTGCCTAAATGTCCGCCTCCCTCTTGTCCAACAACCATTACTGCGTCTGCTCCAAGCTCTTCAGCTTTCACAGCCTGCCTTTTCGCTGCGACAAGAACCAGTTTCTTCACATTTACTCCCTTTAATTGTTCAAAGAAAGGTGTAGGGTTTCCTCCTGTCATTGAAATAACAGGTACTTCTTCTTCAATAGCTATATCAAGATAATGTGAAAAAGGTCTCCCATGCTGCCCAATTGCAAAATTCACACCGAATGGCTTGTCCGTCTTTTGTTTTACTTTTTGAATCTCTTCTCTTAATGCTTCAGGGCTTTCCAGGGACATCGCAGTGACTTGCCCTAATCCCCCGGCATTGGATACAGCGGCAGCTAAATCAGAATAGGCTAGATGAGCTAATCCGCCCTGGATAATGGGATATTTTATTCTTAATAAATCCGTTACACGTGTGTTCCAATCCATTATATTACCTCCTTATCCGCTAACCTATATTATTAATTCTATTTTAATGTTATATTTTCCTGTTTTCATCCTAAAACTATAATAATTAAAGAAGAAGTTTTTGTGACAATATTTCTTTCTATGCAAAGAAAATGAATAATGCTATAATTCATTTGTTTTATTACTTTTCAATTAAAGAGGTGTTACATTAAATTGTCTCAATTAGAAACACCGTTATTCAGCGGTCTATTAGCACATGCAAAAAAAAATCCAGTTCAATTTCACATTCCTGGTCATAAAAAAGGAAATGGAATGGATCCGGAATTCAGAGCATACATCGGCGATAACGCGTTAGCCATTGACCTCATTAATATAGGTCCACTTGATGATTTACATCAGCCAAAAGGCATTATTAAATCGGCACAGGATCTGGCAGCTGAAGCTTTCGGAGCAGATCGGACTTTCTTTTCTGTTCAGGGAACTAGCGGGGCAATTATGACCATGGTCATGGCCGTTTGCGGTCCAGGTGAAAAAATCATTGTTCCACGCAATGTTCATAAATCTGTTATGTCAGCGATTGTTTTTTCAGGTGCAACTCCAATTTTTATTCATCCGGAAATTGATAAGGACCTAGGTATTTCACATGGAATTACAACAGATTCTGTCGCTAAAGCACTTGAACAACATCCAGATGCGAAAGGCGTCCTCGTGATCAATCCAACCTATTTCGGTATTTCCGCTGATTTGAAAGAAATAGTCGAGATTGCCCATTCGTACGAAGTACCTGTGCTTGTTGATGAAGCACATGGAGTTCATATTCATTTTCATGATGATTTGCCTTTATCAGCCATGCAGGCAGGCGCTGATTTAGCAGCCACAAGTGTTCATAAGCTTGGGGGGTCAATGACTCAGAGCTCCATTTTAAATATGAAAGGAAATCTTGTTTCTGCTAAAAGAGTTCAGTCCATTCTCAGTATGCTAACTACAACTTCTACATCCTATTTATTACTTGCTTCTTTAGATGTAGCTAGAAAGCAATTAGCTATAAATGGGAAAGAGCTAATCGATCGGACGATATCCCTTGCTCAATCAATCCGTCAGCAAGTGAACGAAATCGAGCATCTAACTTGTGTAGGAGAAGAAATTTTGGAGTCCAAAGCTGCCTTTGACTATGACCCAACAAAATTAATCATATCGGTGAAGGAGCTTGGCTTAAGCGGCTTTGATGTTGAAGTTTGGCTTCGTGAAGAATACAATATTGAAGTCGAAATGTCTGACTTATACAATATTCTTTGCATTATCACGCCTGGTGATACTGAGAAAGAAGCTGACATACTTATTCAAGCTTTGAAAGAATTATCAACAGAGCGACATAGTAAACCGAAAAAGATTGAAGCTCAGGTATTGCTTCCTGATATTCCTGTATTGGCCCTCTCACCAAGAGATGCGTTTTACGCTGAAACTGAGCTGGTTCCTTTTGATGAATCTGAGGGGAGAATTATTGCAGAATTTATAATGGTTTATCCTCCAGGGATTCCGATTTTCATACCTGGAGAAATTATTACGAAAGATAATCTTTTGTATATTAAAAAAAATATGGAAGCTGGACTTCCTGTTCAAGGACCAGAGGATTATGATTTTAAATATTTGCGAGTAATAAAGGAACATCGGGCCATTAGATAAATAAGGTAAAAAAGAGCCTTCCGCATTTTGCTGGAAGGCTCTCATATTGAGTATGAAGTTTGATTCATTTATTAAAAGTTTATTTGTTCTTTTTTTTATCATCATTACAGCAATTACACTTTGAATATAGAACTGTTACTTTTTCATCCTCGAAGTGATCAATTGTTGAATTACAAGTTTGGCATACAAGTGTGCCCATCTTCCATTCCCCTTTTCAATGAGTTATCGCACAAAGGATTGTAAGCGCTTTATTAACCTTAAGTTAATAATAATATAACATTATTGTTTTTTCAAGCCCTAATTGTATAACTCATTAAAAGAAAAAAATGGGAACCACCATATTAAACTTCGAAAACGCCAGTTAAATAGTATGACATAAATATAATAGAAAGTGATTTAGCAAGCAAGCTTATTCATATTGAGTCTCAAAGGAAGGGCTTGGGAGAGCAATTTTAAAGAATTCGCTTAAATCCTCCGCTTGATGGAGAGTATCCATTTTAAAGACTTTTTGTAAATACGCCTTGTCATCGAGGTCTTTAGGGTCGAGGAGAGTGGAGCGGCCAGTTTGCATGCAAACAACTAGAGGCTTTCCAAAGAAAAGATTAGTAAATACAATCCCAAAATCATATCTGGCTTGTTCGGTTGTAAAGCCGACAAAACGAACTTTGGCATTTTCATTCTCATCATATAGCTTATCAAATAGATTCATATTACTCCTCCCTTTTTTAATATTTAGAATATTATTATAATTTCTTTTTTGTATAATTACAAGTATTTTTTATTATTCATCATATTAAGTTGTCAGAAGTTTTTAATCAATGCTAGAATGAAAGGGAGAGTAAACAAGATATGGGGGGATGGATGGTGGCAAGTCATGCATATATAAAACTCGTGCCTTCATCAGCTAAAGAAACCGTTTCAACTGAAGACATAAAAGAATTATTTCAATATTTCAAAGAAATAACTTCGAAAACGGGAAGTCAGGTTGCCTGGAGTTATAATGAGGCTGCATTTCCATATGAAATGAAAGAAATGCCGGAAGGAAAAGGTAAATGGTTTTACCTAAAATCGGAAAATGATCGCTACAACATTATTTTACTTGGTGTCGATAAAGAAACTTCCATAAATGAGGATGGCATAGAACAAGAGCAAACTTACATACAAATTACACTCCCAGAATCCTCTACATTTGGCGACAAAGGCAAAGCAAATGAGTTTTGCAGATTTTTAGCTAAAAAACTGCAAGGTGAATTACATTTATTTAATGGCCGTGTCATGTATTTTTATCCTAAAAAATAGGAATAAAAAATAGAAGAGCAGCTTATTGCTGTTCTTCTATTTTGCTCTAATACGAGTAAAACAGCAATGAGGTGAATGCATGCTAAAAACAAGATTAATTATCACAGGGATATTCAGCCTAGGGATTACACTCCTATCTCCCTTCGTTTTTTACTCCTATTTTGAAACACAGCCACAAATCTTAAATCAGCAATTATCCTTTGGGGGACCCTTTCCATATGCAGAACAAACAGTTTCCCTTCCTAGCGGTAAGAATCATTACCCGCTTGAGATAAAGTTTGAATCACCTTTTGAGATGAAAACAGAGTTTAAAATCATCCCGTTCATTTTTTCCTTCGTCTGCTTTTATTTATTAATCTTTGCAATTTACAGTATCATCGCTAGATTTTTTAAAGGAAAAGCTATTAAAGAGCCGCTTTGAGGCTCTTTTTTATGTTTAAAAGAACTTACCATTTAAAAATGCCATAGTGAAATGAAAGGACGCGTATAAAGTTAAACTTAAAGAAGTAATAAATAAAGTTTTTTTAACAGATTTCATAATTGTATTTCCTATAATAATGGCAATATAAAAAAACACAAAAAACATTAATACTTTATATAAAAGCTGATCATATCTAGATAACCATTCTATAAAAGTGTACCCACTCCAGATAATAAGCTGTAAAAGCAACGCAGTATAAGTTTTCATACTCTCACCACCAGATATGTCAATATCTTTTCCTCTAAAATAGCTTGTATTTGTAATATATGTAGAAAAGGAAAATCTTATTTTTCATTTCTGTAACATTTAGGTGACAAGGGCTATTTGTTATTTTTCATATGATAAAATAATCATAATTTGTTCAAAAAAAGTGAGAAAATATTCATTTTATTTATTTAATAAGCAAGGTGGGGAATAGATTATGAAAGGGTTGCCATTATTATTCATCGCCTCTCTTCTTTTTATAACCTCCTCATGTACCCATGTTGACTTGAAGGAAGACTTAAAAATCGATCAAAACACAAAACAGCTCATATTTTTCACGGATGACCAAGCATATGAACAGGAAGTTTCTTATTATGATGCGATTATTGAGCTGAAAAAAGAATTTCCAATTGATATAAAAAATATGAAGATTATTACAGCAGCAAATGCAAAAAAATACTATGATCAATTTGACATTGATCGCTGCCCTGCTATCTTACTCGTTTATAAAGGAAAAATTGTGGTTGCGATTAAAGGTGAGACCACTAAAGATCAAATTTTAGAGCCGCTTTATACAGCCTTGAAGAATAAATAAAAGCTCCAGACAAAATTTGTCTGGAGCTTTTTTTATTTTACGATATGGATTGGAGTGCCTAGTGCAACCTCTGCAGCTTCCATAGATATTTCACCTAATGTTGGGTGAGCATGAATGGTCATAGCTAAGTCCTCTGCAGTCATGCCCGATTCAATTGCTAAACCTAACTCTGCAATCATATCTGAGGCATTGGCACCTGCAATTTGAGCACCAATTATTAATCCATCTTCTTTTCTAGTAACAAGCTTAACGAAGCCATCTGTTGCATCTAAAGCAAGTGCACGGCCGTTTGCTGCAAATGGGAATTTCGCAGTCGTTGCCTCAATGCCTTCCTCTTTTGCTTGACTTTCCGTATAACCAACAGAAGCAAGTTCTGGATCAGAGAATACTACTGCCGGAATACCTAAATAGTCAATTTCTGAATGATGGCCAGATATAACCTCTGCAGCGATTTTCCCCTCATAGGAAGCTTTATGTGCTAATTGAGGACCTTGAACAATATCGCCTATAGCAAATACATTACTTACATTTGTGCGGCATTGCTTATCAATCTCAATGATTCCGCGGTCGGTCATTTTAATGCCTGCTTGCTCTAATCCTAATTCATCTGTATTAGGACGGCGGCCAACCATGACAAATACATAATCAGCTTCAACTGATATTTCTTCGCCTTTTACTTCATACTTAACTGTAACGCCATTTTCATTTTCTTCTACACCTTTAGCAAGTGCTTTCGTAACGATTTCGGCGCCTTTTTTCTTCAGTTTACGTTTTACGAGTGAAGTCATTTGCTTCTCAAAGCCAACAAGGATATCATCCGCACCTTCTAAAATAGTTACCTCTGATCCAAAGCTAGCATAAGCACCGCCCAATTCTATCCCGATTACACCGCCGCCAATAACAACGATTTTTTTCGGTATTTCTTGAAGCGCCAGTGCACCTGTTGAGTCAAGCACACGCTTTCCATATTTAAATACCGGAAGCTCGATAGGTCTTGAGCCAGTTGCAATAATTGCGTGCTTAAATGTATAGGTTTGTGCTGAATTTTCATCCATCACACGAAGTGTATTCGCGTCTACAAAGTAAGCTTCTCCACTAACAATGTCAACCTTGTTGCCTTTTAATAGGCCTTCGACTCCGCCAGTAAGCTTTTTTACTACTCCTGCTTTAAACTCTTGTACCTTTGAGAAATCCACTTTGACATTCTCAGCAATGATACCCATTGATTCTGAATGCTTCGCATTTTCATACCGGTGTCCTGCAGAAATTAATGCTTTTGATGGGATACAGCCAACGTTTAAACATACTCCGCCTAGGGTTGCCTTTTCGACAATCGTCACCTTTTGGCCAAGCTGAGCTGCACGTATTGCAGCAACATACCCACCAGGGCCTGAACCGATGACAATCGTATCTGTTTCGATTGGAAAATCTCCTACTACCATTTTTTAAGCCTCCATTAACAATAGTTCTGGATCGTTTAATAAACGTTTAATATGATTCAAAGCATTTTGAGCTGTTGCACCATCAATTATACGATGATCAAAGCTTAAAGATAAAGCAAGAACTGGTGCAGCCACAATTTCACCATCTTTTACAACTGGTTTCTCAGCGATGCGCCCAATTCCTAAGATAGCTACTTCAGGTTGATTTATGACCGGTGTAAACCATTGGCCGCCAGCCGATCCAATATTTGTGATCGTGCATGAAGCACCTTTCATCTCATCTGGAGCAAGCTTGCCTTCACGAGCTTTAGTAGCAAGTTCATTTATTTCATTTGAAATAGAAAATGTAGATTTGCGATCAGCATCTTTAATTACAGGTACTAGTAATCCTTTATCTGTATCTGCCGCAATACCAATATTATAATAGTGTTTCTGAATAATTTCACTAGCTTCATCATCGATCGAAGTATTCAATGTTGGGAATTCTCGTAATGCGCTAGTTAATGCCTTCACAACATAAGGAAGGAATGTTAGTTTAATGCCCTTGCTCGCAGCTACCTCTTTAAACTTCTTACGATGAGCTACAAGCTTTGTTACATCTACTTCATCCATTAATGTAACGTGAGGAGCTGTATGCTTGGAATTTACCATCGCTTTTGCAATTGCTTTGCGAATGCCGCTCATTTTCTCACGCGTTTCAGGATACTGCCCTTGAGGGATTGCTTTTGAAGCTTGCGGTGCTTTTGACTCCTGTGGTGCAGCAGCTTCCTGTTCAGATGTTTCTTTAGATTGAACGACAGTACCGCCATTTAAGAAAGAATCAATATCCGCTTTTACCACACGGCCATTTTTCCCACTGCCTGCAACCTGATGAATATCAACACCATTATCGCGGGCATATTTTCGTACAGATGGCATGGCGATAATCCGGCGAGTAGAATCAGCTTCAACAGGAGCTGTTGTCACATTAGCAGTTTCCTGCTTCGGTGTTTCTTGCTTCGGTGCATCCTGATTATTTAATTCTGGAGCTGTTTCTTTACTTTCATGCGCTTCTTCGTCACCTTTAAATTTCAAATTTTCGTATCCAGGTGCATCAAAAGTAATAAGCACTTGCCCTACTGTTGCAACAGTTCCTTCTCCTACCTTTATTTCTTCAACGGTCCCTGCAACTGGAGAAGGAATTTCAACGACAGCTTTATCGTTTTGCACTTCACACAGGACGTCATCTTCTTGAACTTTATCGCCAGATTTTACAAACCATTTAACGATTTCACCTTCGTGTATACCTTCACCAATGTCAGGTAATTTAAATTCAAATGACACTTGGAATCAACCTCCTACTTTGCTAGATGTTAGCGATCAAATGTCAGAATAGAGTAAATCGGCGAATTTGCCGATTTATCCCCCATTCCTCTTTCCGACTATTAAATCTATTAGAAATTCAGAACCTTTTTACCTGTTTCAATAATATCCTTGTAATTTGGCAGCCAAACCGTTTCAGCTTGCGGGAAAGCAAACACTGTATCTGGAGCCGCCACTCGCAATACAGGCGCTTCAAGACTAAGAATGGCACGATCATTGATTTCCGCTACTACGTTTGCAGCAATCCCAGCTTGTTTTTGTGCTTCCTGTACAACAATAGCACGTCCTGTTTTTTCAACAGAAGAAATAATTGTCTCTATATCAATCGGAGAAACCGTACGTAAATCAATAACTTCAGCAGAGTATCCTTCTTTTTCAAGCTCTTCGGCTGCCTTTAGGGATTCATGCACCATTGCACCGTACGTAATAATTGATAAATCCTTACCTTCACGCTTAATATCCGCTTTGCCTAATGGAATGGTATATTCCTCTTCAGGTACCTCTTGACGGAAAGAACGATATAACTTCATGTGCTCCAAGTAAATAACTGGATCATTATCACGAATCGCAGAAATCAATAGCCCCTTCGCATCATACGGTGTGGAAGGAATAACTACTTTTAGACCAGGCTGTTGGGCCATTAATCCTTCTAAGCTATCTGCATGCATTTCAGGGGTATGTACGCCTCCCCCAAATGGTGAACGAATGGTAACTGGTGAATGGTAACGGCCGCCTGAGCGATAGCGCATACGTGCAAGCTGACCTGAAATTGAATCCATCACTTCGTAGACGAATCCAAAGAATTGAATTTCCGGAACTGGACGATAGCCTTGTAATCCAAGCCCAACTGCTAAGCCGCCGATTCCTGATTCAGCTAAAGGAGTATCAAATACACGCTCTTCACCAAATTCATTTTGAAGACCTTCGGTTGCACGGAATACTCCGCCGTTTACGCCTACGTCTTCACCGAATACTAATACATTCGGATCATTTCGCAATTCAGTGCGTAGTGCATCAGTAATTGCTTGAATCATAGTCATTTGCGCCATGGCTTACTTCGACTCCTTTGCTTTATAAATTTCGTATTGTTCTTGTAAGTTAAAAGGCATTTCTTCGTGCATAATAGAAATTAAATCAGTCACTTTTTGTTTTGGTGTGTCATCCGCCTGTTTAATTGCTGCTTTAATATCTTCTTTTGCCTTTTCAATTATTTCATTTTCCATTTCTTCATTCCAAAGTCCTTTTTCTTCTAGGAATTTTCGGAATCGAACAAGCGGATCCTTTCTCTCCCATTCATTATCTAGGTCAGATGTACGATAACGTGTGGGATCGTCTCCGGCCATTGTATGTGGACCATAACGGTAAGTAAGGGTTTCAATTAAAGTCGGACCTTCCCCATTTATTGCACGCTCACGCGCTTCACGAACTGCAACATATACAGCAAGTGGATCCATGCCATCAACTTGAATCCCAGGAATACCTGCTGCAACCGCTTTTTGTGCAAGTGTTTTAGCCGCTGATTGCTTGCTGACAGGAGTTGAAATTGCAAAGCGGTTATTTTGAACAATAAAGATAGCAGGTGCATTGAATGCGCCAGCAAAGTTTATGCCTTCATAGAAGTCGCCTTGAGACGTTCCGCCATCACCAGTATAAGTAACCGCAACAGATTGTTTATTGCGTTTCTTCATCCCAAGTGCCACACCAGCAGTCTGAATGTATTGAGCACCAATTATGATTTGAGGAGCAATCACGTTTACTCCCTCAGGAATATTCCCACCTTCGAAATGACCTCGTGACCAAAGGAATGCTTGTGACAAGGGCAATCCATGCCAAATCATTTGAGGCACATCACGATATCCTGGTAAAATAAAATCCTCTTTCTCTAGAGCAAATTGTGAAGCTAATTGTGAAGCCTCTTGTCCAGCAGTTGGTGCATAGAAACCAAGTCTACCCTGTCTATTTAATGAAATTGAGCGCTGATCAAGGATGCGAGTATAAACCATACGGCGCATTAATTCTTGAAGCTGCTCATTACTTAAGTCCGGCATTGCTGATTCATTTACTACTTTGCCTTCTTCATTAAGGATTTGTAGTGTCTGGAATTGCTCTTCAACTTTTTCGAGCTGTTTTTTTGCGTCGAATTGTAAATTCTTTGTATTAGAAGCCATTTGAATCACCCTTTCCTTTCTTTCAAAAGACGTTATAATTTGGAGTTTTCATTCACAGATTCTAGGTTGCCCAAAATGAAGTTAAATTAGAAAACGCTTAAAGAAAAAACCTTCCATCAGTATTCTTTTCTTAATACCGCATTAACTAGATTTCATTCTTCCATAATAAACGCCTATATTTATATATCCATTATCATCATATTCTGTATTAATATATTTTGCAACTAAATTGATACACATTTTCTTAATGATTCTTATTATTCACACAAAAAAAACACACTGCGATACCTTAATATAATTGTTTTTCAACATTAACACATTTTTAAAATGAGCATAATTTTTAGAGACTGTATTATCGAATGAAAATTCCTGTTCTATAAAAAACTGAAGAAATCACCTTATGTGTTATAACACTTTAATAGAAAAATAGTAATCATCATTATTTTCAAAAAATGTTTATAAGGATTGAAAAACAAAAAAGTCAGCATCATTTTGAAGCTGACCGGGATAATTTTATTCTTTTGTTTTAATCTTTAAGCCTGACTCTTTATAGAAGGATAGTTTCGCATCATTATACTCTTTCGTTTTATCATTGAATTCTTTATTTTCTTCTATGATTTCTGCATAAATTTCATTAATTTTTGTAATTTGAGCATCCAGCTGTTCTAGTTGGAGGTCTTCCTTTTTAAACATAAGATACAGTTCTCTATCTAGTTTTACCCCTTCTAGATAGTGTTTGTATAATTCATCATGAATTTTATATCGTTCAGTCATTGAATCATATAATTTTTGTGCTTTTGCTTTCAAAGCCGTTTCCTCTATTTCATTAATAAGCGGCAGTGTCTTATTAAACTCCTTTTGTGAATCGGCAATGCTCTCTTGCTCCTTATTCATATGGTCCTTACGTTTATCCACAATGGCTATCGCCTGGTCCGAGAGTCGATTTATCTCATTAACTTCTTTCATTCCTAATGAGATGATTTTATCGTAAATTTCCTTTTCCTGTTTTTCTAATTCGATAAGCGGCTCCTGCTGATCTTTAAAAACATCTTCAGTGGATACAACTTTTTCAAGGACATCATAAATTTTATCAACCGGTGTTGATTTATTAAAGCAGCCTGATAATAAAAAGATGCCCATAATAATTACGAAAAAAAGGCAGCTTTTGCGGGAAATTGACACATTTTAACCTCCTTAACTAATTACAACCCTTACTATATAGGTTGTATCTATTATTAGCAATAATCTCTTTATTCTAGCACCATCTAAGTGATTTGGTAGACTTGTCCTATTTTAATATTTTATTCTTCATCTTTTCATTTATGACATAGGCAGTGGCCTACACATAAAAAAATCATGATACATAGGCTATATTAATCGTCTAAAAAGAATAAAGGCATATAGACGATTAACCTATAACACTTAGGGAGGTTATCCTCATGTACGGATATGGCGGATATGGTTATGGCTGCTGCAATCCTGGGTATGCAGGTTGTGGCACTGGATTTGGCAGAGGATTTGCGTTAATTGTCGTCCTATTCATTTTACTCATTATTGTTGGCTGTTCTTGCTGGTGCTAAGATAAGCGAAATTTTCTTGATTAGAACCTATACGGACAGACCGACCCCACCTCAGCAGTTCCTAAAGTAAATCTGAAGAGCTTTAATGCAAGTGATGATTGATTTATCACAGAAGGAGATAGGCGTCCAAAGGCGCTTTAGACTCTGGACATTTTATTTTTTGAGAAGGTATTGAAGATGCCTTCTCTTTTTATTAACATTTTTCTTTCACTTTGGTAGACTATTATAAAAAGATACATTGAAATTTTTATTATATATTTTTCACAGGAGTGAGTTTTATGATAACGATGGATGATATAATACGCGATGGCCATCCTACGCTTAGAGAAATAGCAAAGGAAGTTCCTGCTCCCCCTTCAGATGAAGACAAACGTATACTTGAGAGTATGATCGAATTTATAAAAAATAGCCAAGACCCTGAAATAGCAAAAACATACGGGTTACGTTCTGGAATCGGCTTAGCAGCGCCACAAATAAATGTTTCAAAACGAATGATTGCCATTCATGTACACGATGAAAAAGGCGTATTATATAGCTATGCACTCTTTAATCCTAAAATTGTTAGTCATTCAGTAGAAAAGTCATATCTTACTGCTGGTGAAGGTTGTCTTTCTGTTGATGAAGCCATCCCTGGCTTTGTCCCTCGATATGCACGCATTACAGTTAAAGGAACCGCCTTAGATGGAAATGAGGTTAAATTAAGAGCAAAGGGACTTTTGGCTATAGTATTTCAGCACGAAATTGACCACCTTAATGGGGTAATGTTTTATGATCATATAGATCAGCAAAATCCACTGAAGCCAATTGAAAATGGATTGCCCATTGAAAGATAATATCCCCGTTTCAGACCCTTAATCATTGAAAAAGCATGAACCTTTTCGGTTCACGCTTTTTTATTGTTCTTAGATTAATTCTAGTTTTTTTAGTGCATTCCATATTCCATCTTCATCAACTGAGGTTGTCGTTACATCTGCAGCCATTTTCACTTGTTCCGAGGCATTTCCCATTGCAACACCAGTACCAACCGTTTGCAGCATTTCAATATCATTCAATCCATCACCAAAAGCATAAACATTTTCCATTTGAAAACCAAGATGTTCAGCCATAAGCTTAATTCCTTCCGCTTTTGATCCTCCAGCAGGTAAAACATCCGTAGAGAATCGATGCCAGCGCACAAATCGCGAGTTCGGAAAATTCATCTCATACTGCTCATCATATTGTTCCTCACAAAAAATTAATGACTGATATACTTCTTTATGCTTATAATAATTTTCATCTACACTTGGATAAGGGAACTTCAAACTTTTGATACACAAATCGATATACTCATCATTCGCAACAGATGCTTTCATTACCCCTTCATCCATAAAAACCATTGGATGGTTCCTTTCTAATGAATATTTATATAGATTTTCCAATTCTTGTATATTTAAAGGGTTTTTATAGATTACTTTGTTCTCAAAAACTACATATTGACCGTTAAAACTCACATAAGAATCGATATCCAGCTCTTCTCTTAGATTTTCAAACATAAACGGGGCTCGCCCGGTTGCAATAGCAACAAACACTCCATTTTCCTTTAATTTTGATAAGGCTTTTTTTGTTAAATTCGGCAGCTGTTTATTTTGATCCAGTAAAGTGCCATCTATATCAAAAAATGCAATTTTTTTCAAAATTCATTCATTCCTTTCAAGGCATAGGATTGTCATTCCCATTTTGCCCTTCATTTCTATATACTTTCATTTCCCGTAATACACTAACCCCTTGAGAAAAAAATGTCAATCGATGAAAGCTTCATATATTTATCCCATTTTCACTCATGATACTTTTTCCTTTGAACAAAATAGAAATTATCCTTTCCTTCACTAAAATAATCCATAATTACCCACGAGATATACATTCTTATCAGCATATAATAATAAAAAAAAGGGATTTTCAGCGCATTTCTCAGGTAATATCCTTGATTCACTTTACATTGGACAAGGATCGTATAAAATAGTATGTAAGGAGATGATCCACAATGTTAAAGAAGCTCAGAAAAAAGCTTTTAAAACAGTGGAAAGAGATGCTTCGAAAAAAATCGATTGCCTAAATCATTTTTGAGCCCTTCAAATTTGTGAAGGGCTCCTTGTTTATAGAAAGACGCTAGACAGTATTAGAATTTTCATTCATACTTACAAAGTTAGTATTGTGGTTAATTTACCTTAAATAAGAAAAAACATGAAAAACATGTTAATTTTTTATATAATAGAAAAAGTTATATCGGATTAAGGAGAGATAGTAGATGATTTTCAAAGTTTATTTTCAAGAGTCCATTAAACAAGTACCCGTTCGAGAAAAAACAATGACGATTTATGTTGAAGGTGAATCTGAAAGAGATGTTCGGCTTAAGTTAAAAAACGAACCATATAATATTGAGTTCGTTACTGCTCTTGAAGGAGCATTCTTAGAGTATGAAAAGCAAAATGAAGACTTTAAAGTATTGGAGATAGGATAAATTATGAAATTTGTAAAAAATGACCAAACAGCCGTTTTTGCCCTCGGAGGACTTGGGGAAATCGGTAAGAATACGTATGCCGTTCAATTCCAGGATGAAATTATTCTGATTGATGCGGGAATTAAATTCCCTGAGGATGAACTTCTCGGAATTGATTATGTGATACCTGACTATACTTATTTAGTTAAAAACGAAGAAAAAATCAAGGGTCTGTTTATTACTCATGGACATGAGGATCACATTGGCGGAATTCCCTACTTACTAAGAGAAGTAAATATTCCTGTTTATGGCGGAAAGCTTGCACTTGGTTTATTAAAGAACAAATTAGAGGAGCATGGATTACTAAGACAAACGAAAATGCATGAGATTAAAGAAGACGATGTTATTAAGTTTAGAAAAACTTCTGTTACCTTCTTCCGGACAACTCATAGTATTCCTGATTCCTACGGAATTGTTGTAAAAACTCCTCCAGGACAAATTGTTCACACTGGTGACTTTAAGTTTGACTTCACTCCTGTCGGGGAGCCAGCAAATTTAACTAAAATGGCGGAGATAGGGAAAGATGGCGTTCTTTGCCTATTATCGGATAGTACTAATAGTGAAATACCTGAATTCACTATGTCAGAGCGCACGGTAGGTGAAAGCATTCACGACATCTTCCGCAAAGTTGAAGGAAGAGTGATCTTTGCTACCTTTGCTTCTAATATACACAGACTGCAGCAAGTAACTGAAGCTGCTGTTCAAAACGGAAGAAAAATTGCTGTTTTCGGAAGAAGTATGGAAGCTGCCATTAATATTGGGCAAGAGCTCGGTTATATCAATGCACCAAAGGATACATTTATTGATGCACAGCAAATCAATCGTTTGCCAGCCAACCGTGTAACGATTCTATGTACAGGAAGCCAAGGTGAACCAATGGCTGCCCTTTCTCGCATTGCAAACGGTACTCATCGTCAAATTCAAATTATTCCTGGGGATACGGTTGTCTTTTCATCCTCTCCTATCCCAGGCAATACAATTAGCGTGAGCAGAACGATTGATAGTCTTTCACGCGCTGGTGCTGAAGTCATTTATGGAAAACTAACTAATATTCATACTTCAGGTCACGGCGGTCAAGAAGAGCAAAAGCTTATGCTTCGTTTGATTAAACCAAAATTCTTTATGCCAATACACGGTGAATACCGTATGCAAAAAATGCATGCAAAATTAGCTGTTGATTGTGGAGTACAAGAAGAAAACTGTTTTATCATGGATAATGGCGAAGTTCTTGCATTAAGTGAAGATACTGCTCAAATTGCCGGAAAAATCCCTTCTGGCTCTGTATATATTGATGGAAGCGGAATTGGCGATATTGGGAATATTGTATTGAGAGACCGCCGCATACTTTCTGAAGAAGGTTTAGTCGTGGTCGTGGTAAGCATTAATATGAAAGACTTTAAAATTGCAGCTGGTCCAGACTTAATTTCACGCGGCTTTGTTTATATGAGAGAATCTGGAGATTTAATTAATGATGCCCAATCACTTATTAGTAAGCATCTAAACAAAGTAATGGAGCGTAAAACGACTCAATGGTCAGAAATTAAGAATGAGATTACTGACACACTTGCTCCATTCCTTTATGAAAAAACAAAACGCCGTCCAATGATTTTACCGATCATAATGGAAGTTTAATAAGAAAACGCTGTAATCACAGAAGTGTATTACAGCGTTTTTTCTTATACCATTACTTTTTTTTCAAATCTGTTAATATCTACATCGGCACCAATAACGATTAGAATATCATTCACTTGAATTCTTTCGTGCGCTTTGGGTGATACAATTATTTCATTTTTTCTTTTGATGGCTACAATATTAATTCCATATTTTGCACGAATGTCTAAGTCGATCAATGAGTAACCAGCTAACTTTTCATTTGCAACAATCTCTACGATGCTATGTTCATCAGACAATTCTAAATAATCAAGAACATTATTCGAAACAATACTATGGGCGATTCTTTTCCCCATGTCACGTTCAGGATGGACAACATGGTCGGCACCAATTTTTCTTAATACTTTTTCATGATAATCATTTTGCGCTTTTACCGTTATTTTGTTGACGCCTAATTCCTTTAATATTAATGTAGTTAAGATACTTGCTTGAATATTGTCACCAATCGCTACTATCACATGATCAAAATTCCGTATCCCTAAGCTTTTGACAACTGACTCATCAGTCGTATCACCGACAACAGCATGAGTGGCTATCATTGAGAATTCATTGACCCTGTCCTCATTCCTATCAATTGCCATTACTTCTAAGCCTTCCTCAGCTAATGCACGGCAAATACTACCTCCAAATCGACCAAGACCAATTACCGCAAATTCTTTTCTCACACCTATTCCTCCAACTAAATAACATTAATCATAATAACTTATTGTAGCACAATCCTTAAATTAGAAAAGCCCATAAAAAATGTAGAACTGACCCTTTGCAAATTTAGAATTTAATACAGCCTTTTTACAAAAAAAGAGTATGTTTTGAAATAAACAATATTTTCGGCAGCTGCACGTACTGAAAAATTCTGATTAAAATGACCAAATTACCTGATAATAAATTTTTAGGATAAGGAAAAATCCTGTATTGAAACAGGATTTTTGGTCAAGCTATAGGATAAATTAAACTGCATTCAGCATACTATATTGAGCCTTAACAAGTGAATAATACTCGCCCTCTTGATCCATTAACTGATGATGATTTCCTTGCTCCATAATCGTTCCATGGTCAAGAACAAATATATGATCTGCCTCACGAATTGTCGATAAACGATGAGCAATGATGATGGCCGTTCTCCCATTTAAAAGAGTTCGTAATGCCTCCTGGATTTTCATTTCAGTTTCAGTATCTATGCTAGCAGTCGCTTCATCAAGAATAAGGATTCGAGGATCAGCAAGCAATGCCCTAGCAAAGGATAAAAGCTGTCTTTCACCTACTGATAGGATGCTCCCCCTCTCCTCTACCTCTGTTTCGTATCCTTTGGGTAAATTCCCAATAAATGAATCGGCTCCGACTGCTTTTGCTGCATTCATCACTTCTTCATCTGTTGCATCCGGCCGGCCAAATCGAATATTTTCTTTAATTGTTCCAGAGAAGATAAACGTATCCTGAAGAACAATGCTAATTTGCTTGCGTAGGCTCGATAATGTAACTTCTTTCAAATCATGGCCATCTATCCTTACTATCCCTTCAGTCGGATCATAAAAGCGGCTAATTAAATTGGCTATTGTTGTTTTCCCAGACCCCGTATGACCAACTAGCGCAACCGTTTGACCCGCTCGCATCTCTAAATTAATTCCTTTTAATGCTGGGCGTCTATCATCATATGCAAATTTCACATTCTCAAATTCAATATTCCCGCGAATATCATTTAATTGAACTGCATTCTTGTTTTCTGCAACATTTGGCTTTTCATCTAAAAACTCAAAAATTCTTTCAGATGATGCCATTCCCATTAATAACTGGTTATAAACCATACCTAATCGTGAAATAGGTTCCCAAAACATTCCTAAGTAAAAAGCAAAAGAAACAAATACGCCGATCGATATTTCATTTCCTTGGATTAAATATGCGCCAAACCATATTAGTACTGCCGAACCTAACGCATTTGTTAATTCGACTAACGGTCTAAACATCGCATTTTTTTGTGAAGCTATTCTCCAGCTCTCATAGTTTTCAGTATTTACGCCATCAAAATAGATCATATTTTCTCTTTCCTGCGTAAAGGCTTGTGTAATTCGAATGCCTTGAATGCTCTCATTCAAATGTGAATTTAATTTGGACTGTTTTAAACGAACCACTTGCCAGGACCTTCTAATTTTTCGCCGGAGGGAAGTTGAAATAAAGAACATGATCGGCAGGATAACCATAATAGCTAAAGTTAATGAAGGACTTAAAGTAAATAATATGATAAAAATTCCAACTAAAAGGATCATGTCCATTAATAAATTTATAACTCCATTTGTGAATAGCTCCTGCAAAGAGTTAATATCATTCATGATTCTTACAAGTATCGAGCCAGCAGAACGCTGGTCGAAAAATCGATGAGACAATGTTTGAACATGAGTAAATAAATGCTTCCGCAAGTCATATATCACGCTTTGACCAAGTATATTCATCCATTTAATCCGAAAGTAATTCGCAACGTAGGATAGAATATAAAGTGCAGCTATAACGGAGACCAATATGGCTAACAGCTGCCCGTCTTTATTTTCTAATGCTATGTCTAGTGTATATACACCTATTAATATTGGAATGATTAATTTAACACTCGTATTGAGCAGGACCATCAGAATCGATAGTGGAAGCAACCCTTTTCTATATGGCTTCATATAACTAAAAAGCCTTAACATTTGCTTCCAATTGAATGGCTTTTCAATTACCTCATCAGCTGAGTACTTGAATCTTGATAACATTTTCTCATCTTTATGCTTTTCCATCATTCCACCCCCTAGCTAATATGACTCTTGCTTATCTTCTCCAGGTCTTGATATTGAATATCATAGATTCTTTGATAAGGACCATTCTGGCTTAATAATCGATCGTGAATGCCCCTTTCAACGATTCGTCCATTTTCTAAAACAAGAATTTCGTCTGCATGCTTTAAAGAAGAAATACGATGGGCAATAATAAAAGTTGTTCTTCCCTTCATAACTTCTTTTAATGCTTTCTGAATCTGGTATTCCGTCTCCATATCAACTGCGCTTGTCGCATCATCTAAAATTAAGATACTTGGATCCGCGCAAATAGCTCTGGCAATAGCAATACGCTGTTTCTGACCGCCTGAAAGGCCCATTCCTCTTTCTCCGAGCATCGTTTCGTAGCCATCAGGCAATTCCATAATAAAGTCATGTGCCTGCGCCCTTTTTGCAGCATCAATTATTTCCTCCATTGCTGCATCTGGTTTTCCATAGGAAATATTTGCTTTAATAGATGAAGAGAACAAAAAAGATTCCTGCAGTACAAAGCCAATACTGCTTCTTAAAGAAGAAAGATCATATTCATTAATATGAATACCATCAATAAGAATCTCTCCTGTCTCAGGCTCATAGAATCTCGTCATAAGCTGAGTTATGCTCGTTTTTCCAGAACCCGTAGATCCAATTAGACCAATCATCTTCCCTTGGCAGGCTGTAAATGAAATTTTGGAAAGTGCCTCTTTAGCATTTTCTGTGTAGCGAAGGGTAACATTACGGAATTCAACGTCCCCATTCAATCGTTCTTTACTAATTGGAGCAGGTCCATTCACAATCTCATTTTCAGCATCTAGGATTTCTAATAATCTTTCGCCAGATGCTTTTGCTTGAGAAAACAAATTAACAACAAATCCTAAGTTCATAATCGGCCACATGATATACCAAAGCAAACTATAAAATGCGACAAGTTCTCCTGGCATTAATTCCCCGCTAATAACTAGATAGCCACCATAAGATAGTAAAAAAACAACACTAATATTCCCTAAAAACTCCATTAAAGGAAAGTACTTCGCCCATATATATGAGGTTTGTAAATATTTATCTTTGTAATCTCCATTTGTGTCATTAAATTTATTAATTTCAAAATCTTCTCTAGATAGCGACTTAACCGTATTAATTCCACTAATATTTTCTTGGACTTTCGTATTCAGTCTCCCAAAGGATTTACGAATATTTCTAAAAGCCGGATGAACTGCCTTATCAAATTTAAACGTGACGACGGCAAGAAAAGGCAGTGTTATTAACGTAACAATGGTCAAAGACATCGAGTAATAAAACATAACGGCGAAGCTAATACCAATTAACAGAACAAAGCGTATAAGCTCAGAAAAGCCAACCGAAAGAAAGAAGCGAAAGCCTTCAACATCAGCAGTTAGACGAGACATTAAATCGCCAGTCTTTGCATTATCATAATATCGAAAAGGCAGAAACTGCAGCTTTTCATATAACGCATTCCTAAGCTTATATACAGATGTGATTCCAAATAAATCACCTGTATATTGATAAATAAAGGAGGCTATTCCCTTAATGACCATTATTCCGATAAATCCTAATGCAAGAGGTGGGATCCAATTATATTGGCCATTCACTACCACCTCATCAATTGTTATCTGAAGGATCATAGGATAAACAACTGTTATTGCTGTAACAATAATTAGAAACCCAATTGACCAAATAAAATAATGCTTATATGGCCAATAATACATTTTCAGTTTTTTAAACGTCTCCAAAATTTTTCCCCCTTCTAAAAAAAATAAAAGAACGTAATATTAAATATAACGGGTTTCGAAATGTATTTCTACCCCATTTGTTATAATTTTCATTTTTTTGAGAAAATTCTTAAGAAAAAAAAGAATCAAGCAAAAATTGCTTGATTCCTTTTTACCTTAATAACCAATAATTACTCTTCTTTATTCATTTCATCTAATACGCGATTCACACGTTTTTCAAGCATTTTCATTCCGCCGCCACCTGCTTGGAAGTGACGAAGATTTCCATCTTTATCAAAGACATAATAAGCTGGTACATATTGATTTTCAAAAGCATCTGTTAGCTTATGCTCGCTGTCCACGAAAATCGGCTGTGAAATTTCATGCTCTGCCGCTACCTTTTTAATTGCCTCAATATCAAGATCATCCTCAGATCGGGGCATATGGACTGCAATAACATTTAATTTATCTTTGTAATCATCTCTAAATTTATTGACGTTTGGCATGGCCTCTTTACATAGATGGCAGCTCACTGACCAAAAATGGATAAGTGTTGGCTTTTCACCAATTAACTGTTCCTTCACGACTTCACCATTCAGCCATTCTGTTGCGCCTGTAAGTTCAGGCATTGGTGCACGTAATTTCATTGGAAATCCTCCCATATCACTTTTTCAACTATCTATTCACTGAAAGAAAGACCTAACGAGCGTTAGGTCTTTCTATCGTTTCAATCACTTTATTATAAAGTTTTTTGACCTGGTTTCCAGTTAGCTGGACAAAGACCGCCTGTTTGAAGGGCTTGAAGAACACGTAATGTTTCATCTACGTCACGCCCAATATTATTATGATTCACAACAGAATACATTAATTCACCTTCTGGACTAATAATATATAATCCACGAAGAGCAATTCCTTCTTCTTCAATAAGAACACCGTAATCACGTGCTACTACATGATTTGTATCAGCTGCAAGAGGATATTTCAAATCACCAAGACCATTATCTTTGCGATCTGTATTAATCCAAGCTAAATGAGTGTGGATTGTATCAGTTGATACACCGATTACCTCTGCATCTAGATCTTCAAACTCATCATATCGATCAGATAATGCAGTAATTTCTGTTGGACATACAAAAGTAAAATCCATTGGATAGAAGAAAAGCACAGTCCATTTGTCATTTTTCATGTTCGCTTCAAGACTTACTTTACCAAATTCTTTGTTTGGCATTACTGCATCCATTTCAAAACGTGGTGCTTGTTTACCTACCATACGTTCTGGCATATGTAATCCCTCCATTAGCTTTTTAAATGAGAAAATATACAATATTTTCTCATTTATATAATAATCAACCATATAAATTATAGGATATTTGACATTTAATGTCAATATTAAATAATAATAAATTTAATTAAATAGCCTTTACAATCAATTAGAGAATGTTTCCCACTACTTGTTTTACCCAATTTACATTTAAAATAATCAGCCGCCCTATCCGTTCACCAAATAGATTAGCATATTTTTGAGTGTACCAAATTTCGACACAATCATAAAATAAGATGCTCATCATAATTTGTTTTCTTCGCTTATATGTTCCTTAATCAATTCAACAAACGCTTGAACCTGTTTAAGCTGAAAGGCAGATTCATATCCGAGCAGCCATGTATCTCTTTTTAACGGCAAGTTATTTTCATCTAAAAGTGGAATTTTAAAAATATCTTTTTCTGCTCCATTTAATGTGATTGCCGGCAAAATTGCATAACCAATCCCATTAAAGGTCATTTGCTTGCATGTTTCAATTTGATCCACAACTATCGTGCGTTTCGGTGCTGTTTTAAAATGTTTAAGCCACCAATCTTGAATTTCCTGATAATAGTTAGAATCACTTTTAAATTGTATAAATGGACGATCTGTTTCAAGAACTTGTTCAGGACTTGTAATTTCCGTATCGACTAGATAAAGACAATCTTGGAACAGATGAGTTTTGACCCCTTTCCAATCAGGAGTTCCACGTATAATACCAATATGTACTTGATCCTCATAAAGAGACTTCAATATTTCACTGCTCCAGCCTGTTACTAGCGATATTTTCGCTTGTGGATAGCGCGTAACAAATTTCTTCAGGACTTGAGGAAGCCAGTTTTGACCCACAATCGATGCTACTGCAATCTTTAAGGTGCCATATACTTCCGCATTTAATGCATGAATCGATTCACGTACCTTTTCTTCTTTAACGATTACTTCATTAATAAACTTCAGGACTAGTTCACCAGCAGGAGTCAGCGACAAGCCTTTCTGCGAACGGACAAAGAGCCTTTCCCCCCACTCCTTTTCGATTGTTTGCAATCTCTGCGATAATGCAGGCTGTGAGACAAATAACCGTTCAGCCGCCTTTCTCATATTCATTTCCTGAGCTAATACAGCAAGAAAGTGAAATTCTGATAGGGATGACATTCGTACATTACTCCTTATGTATTGAAAAGCGCTAGGCATACCGCGCTAGACGGTTCTCAAACTTAAAAAATGCTAAAGGTTCTATTTTGTAAAAATTCAAGCTCCCATTTATGGGAGCCAATTATATTATTTCTTATTTAATCTGCGGGCAAGCTTATTTAGCTCATTAAGCACAGTTCTTCGTGTAAATATCCCTTCAAAGTAACCGTTCTCATTTTCAACACATAGAAAAGGATGATCAATTAATAAAGCTATTGAATCCTGTACTGATGAATCAACGTGCAATCTAGGAATTTTTTTATTCATCACTTCTTCTACACGTTTTTCTTCTAATTTTTCAAACTCAATTCTTTCAAGGCCAAGAATAGAATCCATAATAATTGGGGTGCTTATTAAGCCATGCAGTTTATAATACGGATCTAGTACAGGAATGGCCGTGTAGCCGCTCTTCGTTAATACCAAAAGTGCATGTTCTAGATTGTTGCCGACTTGCACATGTGCAACTCGTTCTGAAGGTATCATAAATTGTCGGATATTACTTTCTAAATATTCCCCACTGTGAAGACTTATCATCGCCGAAAACTCCTCAGTTTAAATGTTTTCTATCTGCTTATATAGTGTATCATAATTTCCTTTTCCTTGCTCTTATAATATTTATTACAGTACCCTCGTACGAATTGAATAAAAAAGGAACCTGAACGGGTTCCTTTAAAATGTTTATTATTGAATTAAATCAAATATTTCAATTGTAATCATATCGATATTGTCAAATTGATATCTTTTTGGTTTTTCTTTATCTTGATAAACTTCCAACTCAAACATTTCACTTTTCGGCTGATATGTTACTTGGCATTTCCTTTCTCCATTCACCTCAAAAAAACGCTGCATCGGTTCACCGCTAGCTGATTGTTCCTGAAGATTTTTTAATCGTGTTAATATACCTTGAAGCTGTGACATGCTCCCTCTCCTTTCAACAAAAACAAAAACATCATACGTTTATGTTTCTCTTTTGGCATGTTTCTATCCTAAAAGATTCGATTCAGAATATTCGACATTTCTCTTATTTCATACCAATAATAACAGCATAAATTAATGATAGTCATTTATACAAGTAAAAACTAATTAAATGATCATATTTTTTTCATACCATACTTATAAAATTGAGAGATATTCATTGAAATCCCTTCGTATTTTCACTATTATATTTAACATGAAAGGACTGAGCCGCTTTGAAAAATATTATTGTCTATACTCAACCCGATTGCCCTCCTTGTGAAATTACAAAAAGGTTTTTAACAGAATATGGATTCTCATTTGAAGTAAAAAATATTAAAACAGATCAAAAAGCTAGGATGGAATTAATTGAAACCTATCAATCCTACTCCACTCCTACAATTATTATAGGTGAAAAAGTAATTACCGGTTTCGACATTGAAAAGCTGAAAAGCGAACTAAATATTCAAGATGGAAAAGAGCAGACTCAATGAAAGCCTGCTCTTCCTTTTTGCTATTTATTGAAATGCCCTATAATAAATGAATTTCCATATTTATAGAATGACGCGATTGGATTTAACGCTAACCCAAGCTGTAATGTAGCCTTCATCATACTTTTTTGGACTAAATCCATTTTAACTGGAGCAGTATCTCCGTTTGTCTGTTTTATGATTTCAGTTAGAACGTCATGATTTAAGGGTTCCGCTACCTTCCACCCACCGTCGGCTTTATTAAGTTTAATCCCTTCATAATGACTTTCATAACCCACTGGGCCTTCATCCGTTTCAGGAAAAAACTCATATATATATATATGCTCTTGTGCCCTAATAACCTTTGTCTCAGCTGTATAGCTGAAAAACGGAATATAATATAGTGGGAAATCTGTACCGTACGTGATATATTTTCCGTTTTCGGCAACGAGATTTTCGTCTAAAAACTCCCTTGTGAAATCTTCTGTAAAATAAGGAAAAAGAGTATTATGTATTTCTTCCATGCTTTGAAACTGCTCACTTAATGAGACTTGTGCCTGGAACGCATCATGTAAAAATTGCAAAACTGATTTGTCTTCCGAAAAACGAGCGTCTGCATGTGACAAAGAAGGAAAAATAAAACTAAATAAAAGGATACAACACGTTATAGATGTTAGGTATATTTTTTTCATTTCACTCTCCCTTTCTTTTCCGATGCTTATTCCTTCATTCTACCAACAAACTCTCGAATAATAGAGTAGAATCGTTCGCTTTTATCCTTCAGATTATGACAGATTATCCTTCTATCTGTTCTATACCCCTTCGATGCGACAAAAACTCCCCTTTTATAAAAAAAATAAGGCCCCTTCAAGAGGGACCTTGCCTAATCTAAAATTTATTACAATAACCCTTCCCGCTCATAAAGAAATTCATAAGATAAATCAACAAATAAATAATCACTGGATTGAAGCGGATATGAAAATGTTCGAATTGTTTCTCCTGTTTCAATATCACTGTATAAGTCAGAAAGAATGCCTTTTTTATCATTTCTCATCTTCATAATATTTTCCAAGAAGTAAGGTCGCCAACTCCAATTTTTATGTAAATATTGTTGCTGGACAATCCAATTATTGTCCTTTTTGAAAATATTTGCAGATTTTTGAAATCCATTCTCATCACAAATGTAAAGTCTAAAAGATACATCATTGAGATATTGTGAAAGAACCTTGATTAATTCCTCATACTCTAATAATTTACGATTTTTCACTTGAAGAAATTGTGTGAGTTTTTCATTGAATTTCTCGGAAACCTCATGTAATGCCTCTAACTTCTTCTTTTCATAAGTAATATATTGTTGGCATTTACCCCTAAGCTTTTCTTTCATGATATCTCGATCTACAAATCCCTCACTAGGATTGTGCAGATAATAGCCTTGGTAGTACCTTCCTCCATTCCTCCATGCAAATTGCAGCTGATAATCCATTTCAATATTTTTAAAAAGCAGAGTAGCCCCAATTTTTCTAGCCATTAATGACAATGTATATAAAATATCATGAAGAACATGAGCAGAGGCAGTTGAACGAAGCTCATTCAAATCAACTTTAATGATATTAGGAGCAAGCTGACCAATTCGGTCTAAATGGCTTCTTTCGTTCCCCATATTATCAATTGCAATTTTAATTCCATATGTACGTAAATAATTCATTAAATGATCTAAATGCTCCATATTCCCCTTATAGGCACGTTCAGTAGACTCTAAAACAATTCGATCAAGTGTAATTCCTTTTTCTTGATACTCTAAAATTAGCGATAAAAATGATTCAGCATTATCATACATAAGTAAATCCGCATCTTTGTTTACAAATAATAAAACATCTTCCTCTGAAGAAATGGAAATAAATTTTTCCAATGCTTTTTTCAAAACCACATGATCAACCTCAAGGCGGTACTCTTCCGGTATGCCTTCATCCAAGAAGAATGGTCCCAGGCTAACCACTCCGTTTTCTCCTTGATATCTCCCGAATACCTCATAGCCTATGACACGATGTTCATCCGCACTGAATATCGGTTGAAAATATGGGAAAACATTATCTAAGTCTGTAAGGATTTCCAGTGCATCCATGCTCATAAACCTCCATAAATTAAAGATAAATAATGAGAATAATGTATAATTATAACATATTTCTTAGGATGTAACTGTCCATAGAAATTTTCCATTCATGTAAAATAAAAATACCGATAATTGGTATCGGTATTTTTATTAAGCATTTTTATTTTTCAAGTAAAGAAGAACCTGCAATTCCTGGTTTTGTCATTTCATAAGGATCTAATATTAAATCCAATTCCTCTTCAGTTAGTACATCATACAATAAACATAGTTCACGGATGGATTTTCCATTAACAATAGACTCTCTGGCAATTTCTGAAGCAACATTATAGCCAATATGAGGGTTTACTGCTGTAAGTAAGCCTACACTTTTCTCAACGTATTCCTTTAAACGGTCTGTATTTGCAGTAATACCTGAAATACAGAAATTAGAAAACACACGGAAGCCGTTGTTCATAATTGAAATCGATTGCAATAAATTAAATAATAAGACAGGTTCCATTACGTTTAATTCAAATTGACCTGCTTCAGATGCTAACGAGATCGTATGGTCATTTCCAATTACTTGGAATGCAATTTGGTTAATTACTTCTGGCATAACAGGATTTACTTTTCCCGGCATGATGGAGGAACCCGGCTGGCGGGCTGGTAAATTGATTTCATACAAACCTGCCCTTGGCCCAGAAGCCATTAAACGAAGGTCATTGGCAATTTTCGACATATTTACCATACATATTTTCAATGAAGCAGAAACCTCTACATAAGCATCTGTATTTTGAGTCGCGTCTACTAGGTTATCTGCTGGAACAACAGGAATTCCAGATATTTCTGCTAAATATTTAACAACTTTTTCAATATAATTTGGGTCTGCATTTAATCCAGTCCCTACAGCTGTAGCCCCCATATTTACTTCTAATAAATTGTCTTTTGATCTTTCGATTCTTTTGATATCTCGATCAATGACGTTCGTATATGCTCTGAATTCTTGACCTAGTCGAATGGGTACCGCATCCTGCAAATGGGTTCTGCCCATTTTAATAACTGAATCAAATTCATCTGCCTTCACACTAAATGTTGCTTTCATTTCCTTCATTGTTGCAAGCAATGCTTCAAGCGCGCGATAGACAGCAATATGGATAGCCGTTGGGAAAGCATCATTTGTTGATTGAGCCATATTCACATCAATATTCGGATTTAAATGGAAATACTCGCCTTTCTCTTTGCCTAGCAGCTCTAATCCTCTATTTGCAATAACTTCATTCGTATTCATATTGATAGATGTTCCTGCTCCGCCTTGAATCGGATCAACGAGAAAATGATCATGCCATTTGCCAGTAATAATCTCATCTGCCGCTTGGCAAATCACTTCTGCTTTACCTTTATATAATCTGCCAACATCAGCATTTGCTAGAGCAGCAGCCTTTTTCACAATTGCCATTGCAATAATTAAATCTTTGTCTAATTTATAGCCAGTAATTGGGAAGTTTTCAACTGCTCTTAATGTCTGTATCCCATAGTAAGCTTCGATTGGTACATATTTTTCACCAAGGAAGTCCTTTTCAATTCTATATGTACTCACTTCAACATCCTCCAAATAGTTAATGAAAAAGCCATGATAGAACGATTTCTATCACGGCTTAAGTATACTACTATTTTATGAATTTTTCTGTTTATTTTTCATACTTTTATTATTTCGGAATAGATAGAAAAGTCAAAAATCAGAAATCGGCTTTTTTATCCCCTTTAAAATGGGTATTGATTTAGCCATTGGCCTCCATCCATTGTTATGCATTCCCCATTTATATATGCTGCATGGTCCGATAATAAGAAGAAAGCTAATTCCGCAATTTCCTCTGGTTTTCCAAGCCTCCCCAGCGGAACACTTGAAAGAGTTCTCTTCGCTGCCTCTTCTGATTCCCATAATTTATCTGCTCCGCCTGTTCGTTCAATCGGGCCTGGAGCGATCGCATTCACCCTTATTCCATACTTTCTGCCCCACTCAACAGCTAATGTTCTCGTCATTGACAGAACACCTGCTTTCGCTGCTGCAGAATGAATGACCCCTGGTCCAGCATCCCAAGCATAGGTAGCAACCATATTAATTATGCTGCCCTTCATTCCATTATCAATCCAGTATTTCCCGACTTCACTTGAGCAGTAAAATGTCCCATTAAGAACAATATTGATAACCGAATTCCAGCCATTAGCACTTAGCTTCTCCGCAGGACAGATAAAATTTCCGGCAGCATTGTTGATTAAATGGTCGATTCTGCCAAAAGCATTTAACGTTTCTGCTACCATATGCTTAACATGTTCAATTTCTCTTACGTCCATTTGGACTACCAAAACTTGTCCAGATTCTTTTTCAATTTCCTTTTTTGTTTCTTCCAGGCGCTCAAGATTCCTGCCTGTAATAACAACATATGCCCCAGCCTCAGCAAATTTCTTAGCCATATACTTCCCCATCCCGCTTGAACCACCTGTAACAATAACGACCTTCCCTTTCAAAATGCACGCCCCCTTAAAATGAATGAGTATTCATTCTTATTTTACCATTATATAATGAATTTTCGAACTATTTTTTCTTTATTCTTCTTTCATCTGCTTATGATTGTTAAATTTCTCCCTTCTTTTTCATAACGTAGTTTGATAGTATAAAAGAGATGAATTTTTAGATAGGTTGGTAATAAGATGCCGAAGAAAATCTCAAGAAGGTCCTTTTTGAAAAGAACAATTGGCTCACTGTTTTCCTTATTTGGATTTAGTGCTGGGGGCTATTATTATTCGAGGGAAATTGAACCTAAATTACTAGATGTCAATCAGCATAAAATCATCAATCCTGACATTCCGTCTAGCTTCAATGATTTCAAAATTGTTCAATTTAGCGATACGCATTTAGGCTTTCATTATGATGCACATCAATTAAAAAAACTAGTAAAAAAAATAAATGCATTAAAACCTGATATTATCTTTTTCACAGGTGATTTAATGGATATTCCTAATCAATATCACGAATCAAACATCATTATTCCACTATTAAAGGAGTTAGAAGCTCCTTTTGGAAAATTTGCAATATACGGCAACCATGATCATGGTGGCTATGGGACAGATATCTATAAGTCTATTATTGAAGAATCAGGCTTTAAATTACTTCTAAACAGTCACCAGAAGGTTAAATTAATTGATGGGAGCAGCATTTATGTCATTGGAATTGATGATGCAATGCTTGGTAAACCTGACATTCAAACAGCGATAGATGGAGTTCCTGATCAATCGTATAAAATTCTATTATCACATGCACCAGATTTTGCTGATGAGGCTGAAACCTTTAACATTCAGCTTCAACTTAGCGGGCATAGCCATGGGGGGCAAGTAAAAATCCCTTTTGTAGGAGCACTTGTCATTCCTCCTTATGCTGAGAAGTATACCGAAGGATTTTATCAGATTGGCAGCACACCTTTGACACTCTATGTAAATAGAGGACTTGGGACAACACGATTGCCATTTCGCTTTTTATGCAAACCTGAACTAACCGTTTTTTCACTCTTTCAGAAATAACAAAGGCAAGGCTATTTTCAGAAATTTTGAAGGTTTTGGTTTTGAATTAGTTTTCTGTTTACTAACACTGCTGAATGATTGAAACGGAAAGTCCGGGCCTCCTTTCAGATTTGTAAGGGACATGTTAGACCCGCAGTCGTATGCCACATGGCGGCTCATGGACCATCCACAGAAAATGATCAGCCTGGAGCAAAAATCAATTTCTACTCAATCGTGTGATAAGTTATAAAGTTTGCGAAAAAAAGGAAAAGAAGCTCCAAGCTCCTTTTCCTTTTTTCGTTATTATTTATTTATATTCATAAAGTTTTTTTCAATTTCTTCTGCAGGAAGCGGCTTTGAATATAAGAACCCTTGTGCTTTATGGCAGTTCGCATGGAATAGAAACTGCGCCTGCTCTTCATTCTCGACACCTTCGGCAATAACCTCCATCCCTAAACTTCTTCCCAAATGGATGATTGTTGTAGTAATGGCTGCATCCTTTTCATTTACATGTACATCTTTAACAAAGGATTTATCAATTTTCAGCACATCAATTGGAAATTGCTTCAAATAACTTAAAGAAGAATAGCCTGTTCCAAAGTCATCAACAGAGATCGATACCCCTAAGTCCTTTAAGCCAGTTAGTATTGGCGCAGTATCCTTTGTATCTTGCATAGCCCCTTCCGTAATTTCAATTTCTAAACATTTCGGATGGATCCGATGCTTTTCTATTGCTTTCTGAATAATTGCTACTAAACTATGCTGTTGAAATTGTTTTGGAGATATATTGATTGCTATTTTAAATTCTTTATTACCTTGATCTGACCAATCCTTAATTTGTTTACAAACCGTTTCAATTACCCAAGTGCCAATAGGAATAATTAACCCAGTATCTTCAGCTAAAGGAATAAATTCTGCCGGAGAAATAAATCCGAGTTCACGATTATTCCACCGTAAAAGAGCTTCGTAGCTTGTTATTTTCAATGTTTTCAAGTCAATTTGCGGCTGATAGTATAATGTTAGCTCATTTCTGTCTATTGCTTTACGTAAAAATGTCTCCAACTCAACAACATTATTAATGATCGAATTCATTTCTGAACGATAAAATTGAAAATGAGCTTTTCCTTTTTCTTTTACACGAAATAAGGCTTCATCTGCATTTTTTATTAACGCTTCAGCATTTTTCCCATCGTTAGGATACATACTCACCCCAATACTTGGAGTAATGTAATATTCCTTCGAGTGCAGGTAAAAGGAGCTCGCAAATCTTGCTAAAATATTTTGTGCAAATCTTCTCGCTTTTCCTCTATCTGCAAGTGGGAGTAGGATGATAAATTCATCCCCGCCTTGCCTATAAACAGAATAATTCTTATGCCTAAACTCACACAATCTTTCTGCTACCTTTTTTAGGATTTCATCCCCAACAAGATGGCCTAAACTATCATTTAAATATTTAAAGCGGTCCAGATCAATGGATAGAAGCGCAAATTCCTTTCCGCTTTTTTTGGCATCTGAAATATATTTATCTAAATCTCCTAGCAAGGCCCTTCTATTTAAAAGACCAGTTAGCTGATCATGAAATGCCATATACCTAATTGTTTCTGCATTTTCTGCTTGCTCTGAAATATCCTTGATAATAACGTAAATTCCCTCTATTTCCGTATTAATAACAATCGGAACTGTCTTTAAATGAATGGATAAGTAATGGCCTTTTCTATGAACAAAATGAATGTCTAAAGACTCTGATGGATACCCATTCTTCGTTATATCAAATAAGTTTCGAAAGTCAGGAATATCCTGATCTCTTATTAAATTGAAAATAGACCGTTTAGTTAACTGCTTTGCCGTATAGCCTGTTAGCTGATTGCCTGCAGGATTTACTTCAAGTATTGCCCCTTTTAAATCAACTGAAATAATTCCATCTAAATTGTGGTCAACGATAGAACGATATTTCTGTTCACTCTTTATTAGACGCTTTTTCTCCAATAAAGCAGTTGTTATATCGCGTGTAACCGAAACTACATAAAGAACTTCATCATTTTCATCAAGAATGGGAGTCAGGAAAGATTCACCAATCATTGTACTTCCATCAGGCAATTTAACTTCATCAGAAAATATCATTGTTTCTTTTCTATCAAGTATTTTTTCATATTCTAATTGCAGTGAAGAGGCAACTTCTTCGGATAGCACCTCATTAAGTCTCTTGCCAATAAAACCTCCTGATAAGTCAGCATGTCTAATCCCTGGTTCATTAACAAACAAATAACGAAATGAAGGCCCTTTATCTACCTTCATAATAAAAATCAAATCTTTAATATGATTTAAAATAATTTCATAAATAATTCTTTCAATTTTATTACTAATCTTTTCATTATTAAACTCTCTCGATAATAATTCTTTCATATTCTCCATCAAAATCATCCTTATTGACTTCATTCCCAAAATTATTGGAATGTATCTATGTAAATCTTAGCTGATAACATTATTTGTCACAGACAAATAATTCACTATTATTACAAAATTCTTGTACATTTTCCTTATTATAATATAAAACGACAAAAAACACATCGACTGTTTCTAAAATTGCTACTTTTAAATACAATGGTTTTCTTATACAACACTCCATTTTTGGTTGATTTCCCCTTTTGTTTAATGTATCATTACGATATATCAAATTGTTATATCAATCCGATATATAAGGAGGAACAATTATCTTGTCTGTTGAACACACACTGCTAGCAGTTTTAAGTTATTGGCCGAGTACAGGGTATGATATTAAAGCAGAATTCGAACACAAAGCAGCTAGCCTTTATTGGGGCATGAGCTACGGCAGTATTTATCCAAAATTAAAAAAGCTAGAAGAAGAAGGATTTATCTATACCCTTGAACAAGAGGCGGAAGGAAGAAGAAAGAAATTATACGAACTGACTCCCAAAGGCTGGGAGGAATTAGAAAATTGGCAGCGGATGTCTCCTGCATATCCAGTAGTAAAAGATGAGCTGTTCGTGAAATTATCCACTTGGCATGATGATATGGATTCCTCCATCTTAATTGGACATTTACAAAAAAGAAGAGAAGAAACGGAGGATATCCTAAGATTTGTTAAAGAGTGGCCAAGTAATGGGTATTCCTTTGTAAGTAAATTCAGTGCTTTAGCTATTCGTTTTGCAGAAATGCGCTTAGAGGCAGAAATCAAATGGATAGAGGAAGCTACTCACATACTGAAGACGAATGATTTGCCTGAGGGACAGGATCTTAATGGAAATGCTGACAAGATTTTAAAAAGAAGGCGAATGGCGCTAAAAGAAAATGAGGAGAAGTGATGTATGAAAGCCGGAATGTTTAAACCACTTAAAATTCGTGCATTTCGTTCACTATTCGGTGCACAAGTATTTTCAGATCTAGGAAACTGGCTTGATTTCGTTGCCATCCAGGTAATCGTTGCCTACAACTGGGGACTTGATGCATCAGCGATTGCTTCAGTAATTATAGTTATTGGTCTCCCATGGGTGATCGTTGGTCCTTTTGCCAGTGTCTTTGTTGATCGGTTGCCAAAAAAGCCGATTATGATTATCTGCTTGCTATTGAGAATTCTATTTGTAGGCGGTCTCTTTTTCTCACCTAATCTTTATATTCTCTTGGCATTTGTATTCTTAAAAGGAACCGTTGCTGCACTTTACGATCCTGCTAGGCAAAGCAGCATTCGAATGACTGTGCCAGATGACGAGCTTCCTGAAGCGGTTACTCTAAGTCAATTATCTGTTAATACAATGAAAATTATCGGCCCAGCACTTGGCGGAGGGATTATTGCATTATTCGGAGTGAAAAGCCCTTTCATATTTGAAGCTATCGGCTTTTTCATTGCCATTCTCTTCTTATTAACTATGCCGAAACTGAATGAAACAACCGATCAATTACTAGATGCAGACACAAAGAAGGGAAGCTACTGGACGGATTTGACTGAAGGAATAAGACATATTGCACAAACACGGTTATTAAAAGTCTCTATCATTCTCTCTTCTGTAGCCTTCTTCATCATCTTTCTTTATGATGGTCTATTTGTATTTATTGCACAAGACTTAGGCTTTTCGGAAGGAACCTTCGGATTGCTTATCAGCGGTGTAGGGCTTGGAAGCGTCGCAGGCTCCTTACTATTAGGGTACTGGACTAATTGGAAGGAAAAGCCTATCCATCTAATGTCTGGCACCTCTGTCTTTAGTGGAACCTTAATTATTGCAATTGGCTTTGGAAGCATGGGAGTATTAGATTTGCCATTGTTCTTGTGGGTGTTTGGCGCATTTCTGCTAGGATTGCTTGCTTCAGGAGAAGCCGTTCCTTATGGCTATGTATTACAATCCGAAACACCAAAACAAATGATGGGAAGAGTCTCTGCTGCAGCCATGTCCATCCAGACTACTTCCATGCTAATTGCACCTGCAGTAGGTGCATTGCTTGCAAAATTGCTAAGTGTTGCAGCTGTCATGATTGGAGCAGGTACGGCAACATGTTTATTAGGAAGTTTGGTTTTCCTATTTTTATTTAGGAAAATAAGGAACCCATCCATTGAAAAACCTTCTGCATCTGTAAAGAAAATATCTGGTTAAACTTACTTTTACTATTTTCATTACTAGGTAAATAGGGGTATAATAAGTTATACCCCTGTAATTTCCGGAAAGGAGCTATTCATATTGAAAGCCGATAACAATGAACACCCCCATCTGCGCCCAACGGTAGAAAACCTCTCTCAAGCAATCTTCACCGTTAACCGCCATGCAAAAACGGCACCAAATCCAAAATTTTTGTACAAACTAAAACAAGAGGCATTATTGAAGCTAATTAGAGAAGGTAAAGCCCAAAAGATTGGTCTCCATTTTTCTAGTAACCCAAAATATAGCCAGCAGCAATCAGATGTCCTTGTTGAATGTGGGAATTATTCCTTTCATTTACCCCCTACAAAAATAGACTTTGAAAAACTGCCGCATTTAGGAAAGTTAAATGAATATGTAAGAAATCCAAGGTCCTCTATATCCTTAACCCAAGGAAAAAAATTATTGATGACCTACACCGGCCTTAAAGAAAATAATGATTTCCATAATAGCAATAAAAAGCCATATGAGAAACCTGTTTTCAAAAAACTTGGAGAAAGCTATTTCTAAATAAAGTAAAAAATGCTAGGATAAGCGATAACACTTTTCCTAGCATTTTTCATTTGTATTTTAAAGGGCGATTTGATCAATTAGTAATACAAGCTCAGCAATTTCAGGCTTGCTGACTTGCGCATCAGCTCCAACCATTTGGCCTTTATGACGAAGATCATCTGTAATTAAGGATGAAAATATAATGACCGGAATCTTAGATAATGAAGAATTATCCTTGATTCGTTTTGTTAAATGGTGACCATCCATTTGCGGCATTTCAATATCTGTAATAAGCAATTGTACTTCATCAGTAATATTCTTTCCAGATTGTACAAGACTTTCTAAATAATGAAGTGCATCCTGCCCATTCTCGAAAAACTCAATATATTGAAAACCAGCTTCCATCAATGTATCGTGCAATAATTTTCGCAGCAAAGGAGAATCTTCTGCGACCACAAGCCGCTTATTTGATCTTTCACGTTTTCCTAACTTTTTAACTTGCTGAACATTAATGCCTGTTTCCGGATTAATTTCCACAACAATTTTTTCAAAGTCAAGGAGAAGGATCATTTCACCGTTTAGCTTAATGACACCTATTATTTGGCTATCAGGACCTTGATACATTTCAGACGGTTTTTCAATTTGTCCCCATGAAATACGATGGATTTGGGTAACACTGTGCACATGAAAAACAATTTTTTGCTTGTTAAACTCCGCTACAATAAACTTATCTTGCTCAGGACTTTCTGATGGAGGGAACCCTAACGCATTAGCTACATCGACTACAGGAAGTACTTCCCCACGCAGTTCAATAATTCCCTCAACATTTTTGTGTGCATGAGGCACTTGAATAATAGAAACAGGATTGATGATTTCTTTTACCTTTATTACATTAATACCAAACTTATTTTTCCCGATACCAAACTCAACTATCTCTAATTCATTTGTACCGCTTTCTAATAAAATTCCTTTTTTAGAATCCACTACTATTTCGCCCTTCCTGTGTATATATGGTCAGTTATACCTATTACTATATCACGAATAATTATTTTTGATGAAAAAATTTTATAGGAATATAGGCTTGTTTTCTCTTAAACCTACTAGAAAAATAAAAATGCTGCACGATAATAATCAGCGCAGCACGTTCAAATGGATTAATTTAGCAAACCAATTATCTTTTTAATACGATTGTACTTGCAATTAAATCGTGAAGAGACTGTTTCTTTTCTGTAAAAGCAGCAATAATAAATCCGATACAAAAAATCCCCGATAAAAAAGAAAGGGATAAATATCGGCCTAAGGATCTCCAAAAAGAGATTCGATTTCCATGCAGGTCTGTTACTTTTAAACCTAGAAGCTTTTTCCCGATAGTCGCCTGCCATTTAGATGCATGTAAACCAGCAAAATACGCAATAGCTACAATCCAACAAAGCAAGATTATAACGACAGTTGCGCCAAGATATGATCCTAAAAATAATAAAGCCTGTTCATCCGATAGATCTTGATTGATATATGCGGGATCTGCATACAATTCAAATGCACCAGTTGGTAGAATAAAAAGCGTATAAATAATGACTGAAATAATACCAAGAGGAATCCCAACGATAATTGAATCAATTAAATAAGCTGCAAACCGGATCCAGAACCCACCGTACTCCTTTCTTTCTTCATATGGCTGTTTTTCTAAGATTGTTTCCACTGCATACCCTCCAAAAACAAATATATAATTAGCTGATAAAGAATGGAAAAGGACTGAACCATTTTAACTATCTTTATAGCTCCCTTTATTATACTCAACATTTCCAATTTATTAACACTACTATTATACCATTTTATTGGAAGTGTTAAGTTTTACTATATATACTTTTTCCTATATCCACAATGAAAAAACAAATAATAAAAGTGGTGAGCTATTCGCTCACCACTTTTATTGTCCCTCATATTTGCCATTATTTTTTGAGGCTTTTTCTTTCTTCGCTTTCTCTTTATGAAGTTTATTTGCTGCTGCACTTCCGAATTCATGTGAGAATTCTGCATCAAGTACAGCTGAGTCAAAGCCTTTTTTATTTTTTTGCTTCGGATCATCCTTTTTTGACTTTTTTGCCATCATATATCCCCCTTTTCCAATAATCATATATATTATTGTTGAATAGGGAGATGATTATTCATTATCGATCCCAATATTTATACAATGCCTGTGTTCCGCTATTTTCCTCTCCTATTTCAGCAAGCTCTGAGTACATTTTTTTCGCTAGAGCAAGTCCAGGTGTTTCCATGCCCATTGCATCAGCTTCTTGTAAAGCAATATTCATATCTTTAATAAAATGTTTAATATAAAAGCCTGGGGCAAAATTCCCATCTATCATTCTCGGTGCTAAATTCGACAAGGACCAGCTCCCAGCCGCACCAGTTGAAATACTTTTAAGAACAGTTTCAGGATTCAGCCCTGCTTTTTCCGCATATACAATTGCCTCACAAACACCAAGCATGTTGGAAGCGATCGCAATTTGATTACACATTTTTGTATGTTGACCCGATCCTGCTTTGCCTTGATAAACGATATTTGTTCCTAAGTGTTTGAATATTGGTTCCATTGCCAGAAATGCCTCTTCTTCTCCCCCAACCATAATTGATAGTTTTCCTTCTTTCGCACCTATATCCCCGCCTGAAACAGGAGCATCTAATGAGAATATCCCTTTCTTTTTCGCTTCCGTATATATTTTAGTCGCTAATGTTGGTGTGGATGTCGTCATATCAATAATATAAGTATTTTCCTTGCCATTAGGGATAATGCCATTTTCCCCTAAATAAACTTCTTCTACATCAGCAGGATACCCAACAATTGTAATAATAATATTGGCTATTTCAGCCACTTCTTTTGGCGATGCTGCCCACTTCGCCCCTTTACCAATCAAATCCTCTGCTTTTTCTTTCGTGCGTGAATATACAACTAACGGATATCCCGCATTAAGCAGGTGCCCAGCCATACTCTTTCCCATTACCCCTGTGCCAATAAAACCAATAATTGTATCTTTATTATGTAACATGATTGATCCCCCTTTTTCGTCCAATCGACTTCCGCTGTAAATATCTGAACTTTCACTTCAATATTAGCACTGTTTTACATTTTTATAAATCAAACCGTTTGATCGCTCCTACAAAAAAGAGGACTAGGCAAGATGCCTAGTCCTTCTCCATATTTCATGCGCTTCTTTAGTATTTCCTTAAAAATTGAATTAAACACTACAACTGTGAAGAGAAATTGGTTAAGAACGCTTTTGCGAAAACTTCTTCATCATTATATACTTCAACTGATACCGCATCCTTACTGATTATCATCTCTTCAATTTCATAAACATGCAAATCCTTTATTAAAGGAATAGGGTTCATAAAAATATAATTATTTTTATTATCGGCTTCTATGTACTCACCCTTTAAGTTTGCACTAGCTCCATACACGATTTCACTCATGCCTAATGCTGAAGCAAGTCTGTCATTATGAATTGAAACTTTTACTTTGTAAACTTCTTTTCCATTTAAAATCTTTTCATTAATCTTAAATCGAAATTGCAGTTCATTATTTTTAGTCAAAAAAGCTTCAGCATGACTATTAACAATCGAGTCCTGACTGTTAACCGAACAGCCAGTAATGGCAAGCGAAAATATGATGAAGATCATTTGAAGATATCGGACCGCTTTTCTGCTCATATATTGCCCTCCTTTTCCCTACCTTTTCCTTTTCAGTTGGCAGATAAACCTGAAAGTCCAAAAAAAATAAACTGACTTTTTTGAGTCAGTTTAAAAAAGGGGGAAATTGTTTGAGCAGCTTACATGTTCAATATAAGTGCTTATTTAAGCAATACCCGATTAATTAATTTATTAAACCTAATAATAAATAAATTTTAAATTTTTTTTACCGCATGTACAACCTCTTCAGCCGTTCCCATTTTTAAAGCTTCTGCTGCAAGCTTTTCCATCTCTTTTTTATTTAAAGTCCGTAATTGTGAGCGTGCCTTTAATATTGACGTAGCACTCATTGAAAACTCGTCTAGTCCGAGTCCCAATAACAATGGGATAGCGATTTCATCACCAGCCATTTCCCCGCACATGCCAGCCCATTTTCCTTCCTTATGAGCTGCATCAATAACCATTTTAATTAATCGCAATATTGCCGGGTTATACGGTTGATATAAATAGGAGACCCTTTCATTCATTCGGTCTGCAGCCATTGTATATTGAATTAAATCATTCGTTCCAATGCTAAAAAAGTCAACTTCCTTTGCAAATTGGTCAGCTAAAACAGCTGTAGACGGAATTTCTACCATTATGCCAACCTCGATTTTTTCCCCAACCTTTTCTCCTTTACTTACTAACTTCTGCTTCTCATCTTCTAAAATGGACTTAGCTTGGCGAAATTCGTCAAGAGTTGCAATCATTGGGAACATAATTTTCAAATTGCCATATGAGCTTGCTCGAAGCAATGCTCGCAATTGGGTACGAAACATGTCCTGCTGCTCCAAACATAAGCGAATAGCACGAAAACCTAAAAACGGATTAAGTTCTTCAGGCAGACTTAAGTAAGGTAATTTCTTATCTCCGCCGATATCGAGTGTTCGTACAATCACCGGTTTTCCTGACATACCTTCTAAAACTGTCTTATACGACTCAAACTGTTCTTCTTCCGTTGGCAGCTGACTTCTGCCCATATATAAAAATTCAGTTCGATATAGACCGATTCCCTCCCCGCCATTATTGATTACACCTTCAAGGTCATCAGGTGTTCCAATATTGGCTGCAAGCTCAACAAAGAATTGATCAGCCGTGAACGTTTTTTCATTTACAAGCTTTGCCCACTCTAACTTCTGAATCTCATGACTATTTAATTCTTCTTCATATTTGGCAACCACTTCAGGTGTTGGATTAATATGAACAAGCCCTCTTACCCCATCCACAATAAGCAAGTCCCCATTTTGAATGACTTCAGTAGAATCCTTCGTACCGACTACTGCTGGGATTTCTAAAGAACGGGCCATAATTGCAGAATGAGAAGTTCTTCCACCAATATCAGTTGCAAATCCTTTAACAAATTGTCTATTTAACTGTGCTGTGTCAGAAGGGGTTAGATCTTCGGCAATGATGATTACCTCTTCTGCAATCAAACTAGGATTCGCCATTTGCACACCAAGTAAATGAGAAAGCACTCTCTTTGTTACATCGCGAATGTCTGCAGCACGTTCCTTCATATATTCATTTTCCATTTGTTCAAACATTTTCACAAACATATCTGCGGTTTCTTTTAACGCATACTCTGCATTTACTAGCTCATTTTTCATCGTGTTTTCAATCGGATGGATAAGCTCTGGATCACTCAAAACGAGTAAATGTGCATCAAAGATTGCAGCTTTATCTTCACCTAGTTTTTTTAGTGCATTGTCGCGAATAACTTCCAATTCACTTTTAGAAGCTGCAAGCGCTGTATGCAAGCGTGCAATTTCCTCCATAGAATCTTTTATTGTTTTTTTCTCAAAAGACAGATCAGGTTCGACTAATCGATAGGCCTTTGCGATGGCTATCCCACTTGACGCAGCTATCCCATTCAAGAAACTCATTATTCAGCCAAACCTTCTTTATTCAGTGTTTCTTCTAAGCTGGCAATCGCCTCCTGCTCATCATTGCCATCTGCAGAAATCTTGATTTCTCCACCTTGACTGATACCGAGAGACATGACTCCCATTATTGATTTTAAATTCACTGTTTTCCCTTTATATTCTAATTGTATATCCGCATTAAACTTACTTGCTGCCTGAACTAATAATGTAGCTGGACGAGCATGAATACCAGTATCTGCTGTTACTGTAAATTGTTTTTCAACCATTTTTCGATCAAACTCCTTTTCTTCATTACGGATATTTGTATATTCACATGTACCCATACTTATATTTTATTTTTTCCAATGTTTGTTATTTCATGTATTAATAATCTCAGTCGTAATACACTTCTTAAGATTGATTAGATTTTTTGGAGGATTTCATCATTTCTTTTAACTCACGTTTTTTCTCTTCGATCCTTTTGAGAAAATATATTTCTTCTTGCTTTGAATATCGAAAACCGCCATACCTCACTTTTTCATAAACGGAAATGATATCACCTGAATCAATCATCTCAATTCGATGCATCCATTCAGGCAGTGTTTCAAATGATCGCCTTCCTAAATTCATCTTTTTGGCAAAACGCTCAAGATCAAATATTTCTTTTCGAATTGGATCTGAAGGCGGGATTTTCTTTCTCCTTCGAAAAATACCTGTCTCTTCTTTCAAAAAAGAACTCTCAGTAAAAAATGCAGCAGCAGGCCACACTTCCCCCTCGCTCATATCCTTTCTCTTCTTTTTATAAATATATAGAAAGAAGAAAAGTAAGATAGCTATAAAAAGAATGACTGCAAGAACTGTTGGATCTAGAAAAGCATTCTGTCCTAGATCATCCATAATAATAGCTGTTTCTTCAGATCCTCCTTGATCTTTGCTATCTAGCATCTCAGCAATCTTTTTTGACCAATCCTGTGATTCCGCCCAGTAAAAAAAAGGCTTTGTCAAGAAAGTAATGAAAAAAACCCCTAGATTTAGCACTGAAAAAAATAGTGCCTTAAAGAAAGTTCTCCCAACAGTTATTAGCAATCCTGCGGTTCCTATGATCAAGATAATCGATAAAAATGGGAGTAAAAATTGCTTTTTATTAGTTGTCTTCGTATCTAAATCAAGCCAGCGCCTTAGAAATCCACCGATGATAATAAATAGGACTTGTGTGATCATTAATCCACTAATTGTAGCGATGTTAGCCGGAGAGGTGGCAGCTCCAATGAAAAGAATAAAGATCCCAAGAAGAATTGAAGATAATAACCATTTTCCTTGATTTTGTTTATCCTGTTCATTCACATGTGAAATTGTTCGCCAAAACACCAGGAAACTTATAAAGAGGCTAAAAATAATTGGAAACCCTATGCTATGCCACACGATTAACATAGCAGGTAACAAAAGCACCAAAAATATTAGTTTTCCCTTCTCTTTATACTTTTCCAGCAAAAAGGTAAAAATGAGGCAGCTTGTGATCATGAATATAAAATAGAAAAACAGTGAAACCTTTTTTTCATTAAAAGCATAAAAGGGAAAGAAAAGAAATGCCCCAAAAATAATTTCGATTATTAGTAGATACATCACATTCCAAATGCGCTTTATCATCTCGCCACCCCTTCATACACAGGGGACTGCTTTAACTTAAGCACTGCATCCATATCATTAGGAAAAATCTCTAACAGGGTTGCTCCTCTTTTTTTGATTAGGCTGAATAATTCTTCTGAGCGGGGTGAACTTTTCCCCCCATGTATATAATAAGGCAGCTGGGCCAAGTGATGATAATAAAAAGACTGCATCTTTTCATAAGGATAAATGGATGGATGCTGATCAACAATCGCCAGCGCCTCAAGTACCTTTTGCAGCTGCTCTTTCCCAGAACCCGCAGGAATATAATAAAATGGAATTGTCCCTGCGAATCTCATATTAATACAAAGTGAATACGGGATATTTTGCTTTGTAAAATAATAAGCTAATTCTGCCACACTGCTTAATAATTGTTCGAGCTTACTCGTAATCGCGTGTTTATCAGCTAAATTAAGCGACAAATGACAGCCCGCGTCTGCAACTCGATCAAAAACTTTTGTCTGCAATGTTTGCATCCTCGCACTAGCCTTCCAATTGATTCTGTTAAAGCTATCAGAATAGACGTATTCTCTTGTACCAGAAGGTGATAAATAATCCTCATATAGTGAATGCGAAACAAATGACTCCCCAGGACGGATGGAGAGGAAAGAACGGATATTTTTCACTGGGATTGGCATGGGGTAAACAAGTGCCTCTTGCATGAATAAGCCTTTATATTCTAATACCGTTTCTCCAAGTCCGAAATAGTGAGGGATATGCCATTCGATACGTCTAATCTTTGCAACTCCTCTTTTTCTAGTTGTAAAAGGAATAGTAAGGGTACTTATCTGTTTATAATTCAGCGAAAAAGGGACATTTAATTCAATTTGACCAGCTATCGTCTGCCCAAATCCATCTATTGGCTTAACAATATCATCAAAATATATTCGGACAATCCCCTTCATAATAGGGAATCCTTTATTCGAAAAGGTTAATGTCCACTCCCCTTTTTCTTCTGGAAAAAATTTATTTCTCTGCAATGGATTTTCTAGGTGAAGATGTTCGCCTATATGTTTTAAATAAAATGAATTAGCAAAGATAAAAATCAATATCGTTACCGCTGTTAAGAAAACTAACCAGGACTGAAAATAAAAGCTTACAAGAAATAAAAATGAAGCCAATGACGCAGTAATTGATAAATAATTATCCTCTATTGAGTATTTTTTCCATTCCATCCTTATGCTCCTGCTTCAACTGGAACCGGAATCGATTCAATGACTTCATCTAGAACTTTATCTGGTGTTTTTGTCAGTGACCCTTCCGTTGTCAGGAATATTCTATGGCTTAAAACGTAAGGAACCATCTCTTTAATGTCATTAGGAATCACAAATGTCCTCCCCTCTATGAACGCTTTTCCTTGAGATGCCTTCAATAAAGCTATTGTCCCGCGCGGACTAACACCTAATTCAATGGAAGGATGCTCTCTCGTTTTCCTTACAATTTCCAGGAGATAGGATTCAACCTCATCATCTATTCTTATTTCCTTCACTTTATTTCTCAACTTTCCAAGATCATCACTTGTTATGATTGCAGTGACTTTGTTTGCAGGAGTTACTTCCCTAGAAACACGGAGCATCTCTCTCTCTTGTTCCAAATTTGGGTATTTCATCGACAGCTTCATAAAGAAACGGTCCATCTGTGCGATCGGCAGAGGAAATGTCCCTTGCTGCGATTCTACAGGGTTTTGAGTTGCTACTACCATGAAAGGATCTGGCACTCGAATCGTATGCCCATCAATAGTCACCTGCTTTTCCTCCATCACTTCAAGCAAACTAGATTGTGTTCTTGGAGTTGCTCGGTTAATTTCATCAGCAAGGACTATATTAGCTATAATTGGACCTGTTTTAAATTCAAATTCCTGTTTTTTTGGATTAAAAAATTGGATTCCAGTTACATCGCTAGGCAAAACATCTGGTGTGAATTGAATTCTTGAAAATACCCCATTTATCGTGTTCGCAAAAGTTTTAGCTAGCATTGTTTTTCCAGTTCCTGGTACACTCTCCATTAAAATATGACCGTTAAATAATAATGCAATAACAAACAGTTCAACCTCTTTTTCTTTACCTATCATTACCTTTCCAATTTCCTCTTGAAGATTAGCTAAGTCTTTCATAGTCCCTCCTAGTAGGATTATTTTTCCACTATCATTAATATATAGTATTTTTGTCTATTTTGAAAATTAAAAATACAATTAATTTGTATTAAGACAGCAAAAGACACTTGAAGGATAGTTCAAGTGTCTTTTCATAAAAACAGCGTATTAACTCCGCGGTGATTCCATATATCTGTAAAGGACATCTCCTCCCCTTTTAGCGATACCTCTGAAGTATTTAAAATCTGCACGTTTCACAAGCACATTTTGAATAGGAAGAAAATCCTCCTTAGAAACATAGTATTCTGTCAGTTCACCGTTCTTTAATTTTTCCAGTACTTCCTGTATAAGTTCTTCTTTCATTTCTATACACCTTTACATAATATATTTTTACTTATTTTATCGCACTTTCATTCACGTGTAACCCTCATGATAAAAATTAATTTTATCTGGAACGTGTAAAATCTTGTCTAGTTTTTGAAAAATAGTCCAAAAAAACACATTATTCTTTACGAATGAACAAAATTAGTGCAAACTGTTAGTAATCATTTTATAGAATTAATTATGAAAAGGAGAGAGGCATTTGAAGAGAGCAGAGGTTGGCAACATCATTGAATTTCGTGAAGGTCTACAAGGAATTGTCGAAAAGGTGAACGAAAATTCTGTTATTGTCGATTTATCCTATATGGATAATTACCGCGATCTTGAACTGGAACAACGAACAGTTGTTAATCATAAAAACTATAAAGTAATTAAATAAGCCCATTTGTAATATAGTTTGAAAACGCATACAAAATCCCAATAAAAAGCAGCGCTTCGCTGCTTTTTATTTTTTATTTCAAGCTTTCCAATCTAATCCTTTTCACGTGAAAGCTCTTTAAGTGATTTTACCTTTCCATGAGGGTTTTGGTCTTGCTTTCTTACTGTCCAGGCACGTTCTTTTTCACGTTTATTTCTCGTCATGTTCTCACCCCTTTCATTTCACTAATAGGATGAACATTTTTTGTCCATTTTAGTTTTGGAAATTTCACGGATAACCTTTTCCCTTCCATTTCAAGTTTTCTTTTTGTTAAAATAAGATTGTTATTACATAAAAATAGAGGTTCTGACTTGCACAGGAGGAGTATTAGAAAGGAGTTTGTACGGTTGAAGAAACTTACAACCGATTTTCGACTAATAATCGGGTTACTATTAGCACATGTATTAATGTATTTCACTTTTCAAGACAAAGCAGTATTCTGGTATATTTTCACAGCCTCACTTTTGTTTTTAATAAGTTATTCCATTTTAAATGAAGAAGTTGAGGATCAATTATCATTTTTTTCCTATATTTTATATGGAGTCCTTTCTGGAATCCTTTTATTCGGCATATTTTGGGTTGGAAACAGCTTAATTGAGCTGCTAAACCTCCCTTTTTCAAAGGAAATTTCAAAATTATATGGACGATATTCTCCATCCATGCTTTGGCATTACATCGTTCTCATATTAATAGCCGTGCCAGGTGAAGAAGTTTTTTGGCGAGGTTTTGTCCAAAAAAGAGTATTGAAATTAACATCTATTCCTGCTGGCATTTTCCTTTCATCCATTCTATATGCGTCTGTTCATTTATACTCCACCCACTGGATTCTTGCATTCGCTGCTTTTATTGCAGGAATATATTGGGGTATTCTATACTTATGGAAGAAGAGTATGCCTTTAGTTATTGTTTCCCACTTAGTGTTTGATTTACTATTATTTCTCATTTTTCCATTCTATTAGTACTTATTTATGAAAATAGGTTGCCTGTATAAATGCAAGAATGTTAATGTATGAATCAAAGGGGGACAAGCAATGTAACTCTTTTGTTATATTTTAAGTCTACTCTTTTGAAAGAAAGATTTGTCACAACGGGAGGTAAACAAAATGAAAATGATTGCAAAATGGATTCTTTTAACAGGTATACTTGGTGTCATTCTTACTGGATGTGGTACAAGTGATGACAATAACGACGGTACAAATGGTGCTGCCTCATCGGAAGACATTGAACAGGTAGAACAAAATGAAAATGCAGCAACAAATAATAATGGCGCAGACGAAAATCAAAATGAAGAAACAGGATTAGAAGAAGAAAACACTGAGGATGCAAGTCCCAGAAATCCAGAACAAACTATTAAATACCAGGTGAATGGGGAGACGAAAGAAGAAACTGCCTTTCTAAAGGAAAGCGATAATCAGAATTATTCTTTATATGTGCTTCCCGAATATGAATTAACTGCAGAGGAGCCTAATAAAGACAGCCTATACTTATCAGAAAATGGCCAAGTTTTTATGCGAATTGAAATCCTCCCAACTGATATGCAATGGGATACAATTGTAGAAAACACTAAAGCACAGCTTGCTGCAGTCAATGAAGAAGTAGAAACAGTTGATGTACCAAGTGAAGATTTCTTTAAAGATTCAATTGCAATGAAATCCTCAACAGATGAGGATATCGTTACTGCATATATTATTAAAAACGGAGAGCAGCCTTTTAAATTTACAATCTTCTCGAAAAAAGTTTCAGATTACAGTGATGCCTTCCTGCAAATGGGTAAGACAATTAAAGCTGGTAAAACTAATTAAGTAATAAGAGACCTGAATTATTTCAGGTCTCTTTTCTCTTCAAAAGGCTTCATCCATAATAATACAATAAAAATTATACTTATATACCCGAAAAGAGGATACAAGTACGAAAGCAGTGTCCCATAATTGATGAAACTAATGAAATAGCAAATCACAAAAATAATTGTAACGATGACAATACTCGGAATAGATATATATTTTCTCACCTGCCGTTCAACCCCAAACACATTTCCAATAACCGATGTAAATATTTCTCCATATATAATTAATACATAAATCCAGAAAAAGGAAGAAGCAACCGTCCTCATTATAACTCCCATAGGAATATCATAGCTTTCAAGATTCGGGAGCATCACTAATGTCATATGACTTGAAATGAGGATAATTGTTAAAGCTGCCCCACCAAGGATGCCTCCCCACTTAATCGTCCGATCATCTTTTATTTCTGCCGCTACCGGCACTAAAACAGCCTGGGCTAATGTTAAATTAAGGGCCGCATATGAAAAAGGAGCAACCACTGCTTTCCACCCATCTTCAGCAAATGGGATATATAAAAGCTGTTCCATGAAGTTTGGAAGTTTCATGGAGAGAATCATAAGAAAAAAACTAAACGCTATCATCATTGGAACAACAAAAGTGTTGACTGCAAACAAGCCTTTAATTCCTACGACCATAACAATAATGGATAATCCAATCGTTAAAAATATTCCTAGACTCTTTGTAAGTCCCAACTGCTCTTCAAATACCGCTCCTGCTCCAGCTAGCATAACAGCACATACACCTAACAGCATCAAAAGCATGAGTACATTTATAATTGAACCAAAGAACCTTCCAAATAAATACTCATTTAATTCCTGATAGGATGTCGCCTGAATACGAGCTGCTATTCTCATTCCTTTCGATCCGAGAAAAATGAATATATAGCCACTCATTAAGATTGATATGAAACCGATAAATCCAAACCGAGAAAAAAATTCTACAATTTCCCGACCAGTTGCAAACCCTGCACCGACTACCGTTCCTACATAGACGGCAGCAATTTGAAAGGCTGCACCCCAGTTTGTTTTCACTAAAATCTCCTCCTTCCCAACCAATATATGAACACAAGAACAAACTAAGACGAGCTTTTTCTTTCATTTCTTTGCCAAAACAAAATACTTGAAAGTCAAAAAAGGTCAAAGTATAATAAGTTCATAAAGTCAAATATAGTCAAAGTCAAAATTTTTAGGAGGGTTTTCAATATGCTTTGTCAAAAATGTCAGCAAAACGATGCCAATATTAAATTTAAAGTAAGCCTAAATGGAAATGAAAGTAATTTATTTCTTTGCCAAAACTGCTATCAAGAAGAAAAAAACAAGATTGGGACCTCCTTTGGTTCTAATTTGAACAGCTTTTCAAGTTTTAATCAAATGCCATTTGAACATTTCTTTCAACAAATGATGCCTTCTCAAGGCTCAGCAGAAAATCAGCATTCATTGGAAAATAAAAGGAACAAGAAGCGCTCTGGAGGTTTTATTGATCAATTTGGACGGAACTTAACTCAGCTTGCAGGAGCAGGCTTAATTGATCCTGTCATCGGGAGAAATGAGGAAGTCGCCCGTGTGATTGAAATATTAAATAGAAGAAATAAAAATAACCCTGTATTAATTGGAGAACCTGGTGTGGGTAAAACAGCGATTGCCGAAGGACTTGCTCTGCTTATTTCAGAAGGAAAAGTGCCTAAAAAATTATTGAACAAGGAAGTCTATTTACTTGATGTGGCTTCTCTCGTTGCAAATACAGGTATTCGCGGTCAATTTGAGGAAAGAATGAAACAATTAATTAGTGAATTACAAGAAAGAAAGAATATTATTCTCTTTATTGACGAAATTCATTTACTAGTAGGAGCAGGTTCTGCCGAAGGATCAATGGATGCTGGAAATATTCTTAAACCTGCTTTAGCGAGAGGAGAACTTCAAGTCGTTGGAGCAACTACCTTAAAGGAATACCGCCAAATTGAGAAAGATCCTGCACTTGAGCGCCGATTCCAGCCAGTCCTTATACAAGAGCCAACCGAAAATGAAGCCATTAACATTCTTATAGGTCTTCAATCGAAATATGAAGATTATCATGAAGTATCATTTACAGATGAGGCCATCCATGCATGTGTCCAATTGTCCAGCCGCTATATTCAGGATCGTTTCCTTCCCGATAAAGCCATTGATCTAATGGATGAAGCAGGCTCTAAGCTTAATTTACTTTCTGACACTGCATCGTCTGATCAAATCGAAAAACGATTATTTGAAATTAATAAACAGAAAGAAATTGTGTTAGAAGAAGAAAAATATGAGGAAGCAGCTAAACTTCGCGAAGAAGAATTAAAGCTAGAGAAAGCCTTAAACAAAAAGGATCATTCCTCACGTCCGCTTGTTGAGGTTAAACATATTCAAGACATCATTGAAAAGAAAACAGGGATTCCTGTCGGCAAATTAATGGATGATGAGCAATTGAAAATGCAAAGTCTTGAGGCAAACTTGTCACAAAAAGTAATTGGACAGCAAGAAGCGGTTCAAAAAGTAACAAAAGCAATCCGCAGAAGCCGTGCCGGATTAAAAGCAAAGAATCGTCCGATTGGATCCTTCCTGTTTGTTGGTCCAACAGGTGTCGGGAAAACTGAGCTAACAAAAACACTTGCAGAAGAACTATTTGGATCAAAAGACGCGATGATTCGCCTCGATATGAGTGAATATATGGAAAAACATAGTGTTTCAAAAATCATTGGGTCACCGCCAGGATATGTTGGACATGAAGAAGCTGGCCAACTGACTGAAAAAGTTCGCCATAATCCTTATTGCATTATTCTTCTAGATGAAATTGAAAAGGCGCATCCAGATGTTCAGCATATGTTTCTGCAAATTCTGGAGGATGGACGATTGACTGATAGTCAGGGCCGAACAGTCAGCTTTAAAGATTCTGTCATTATTATGACAAGCAACGCGGGTGTTCAGCACAAGGAAATACATGTCGGATTTGCATTGAACAGCGAAGTAATGAAAGAAGCTAGTATTTTAGACTCCTTAGGAAATTTCTTTAAACCAGAATTCTTAAACCGATTTGATAGCATTATCGAGTTTAACTCACTTGAAAAGGAACATTTACTGGAGATTGTCGAACTGATGCTCAATGAACTTCAAGGAACATTGGATGAACAAAACATTCAGCTTTCGGTTTCAGACGATGTGAAGGAAAAGCTAGCTGAGCTTGGATACCACCCTGCATTTGGTGCTCGCCCATTAAGAAGAGTGATTCAAGATCAATTAGAGGATAAATTAGCTGATTTTATTATCGATCATCATGGCGAACATCCGCTTCATGCCATTCTTCAGGATGGAGAAGTAAAGATTCAGTTACTTCCATAAGGATTTTTAAAAGGGAAAAGGTCTGGGAACATGCCCAGACCTTTTTTTTATAATTCTTTATCATTCACCGAGTTCAACCAGTTTTCAATAACTCCAACAACTGACTCTACACAGCCCTCTTCAAAAGGAGAAATTAAGTTTGCTTCTTTTACAAGGCCTGTAAATGCTTTGCTGCCGCCTAAACTGCAAAGGTGGACATAATCTTTCCACGCTTCTTCTTGGTTATCTCTTGAACGCTTCCAAAATTGGAAGGCACAAATTTGGGCAAGCGTATAATCAATATAATAGAATGGCGAATTATAAATATGTGCTTGGCGTTGCCAGAAACCGCCATTTTCCAAATATACATTGCCATCATAGTCTTTGTGCGGCATATATTTCTTCTCAATTTCACGCCAAGCAGACTTTCTTTCAGATGGTGTAGCCGTATGATTTTCATACACCCAATGCTGGAATTCATCAACAGCTACCCCATATGGAAGAAAAAGCAATGCACTGCTTAAATGTGAAAATTTATACTTCTCTGTGTCCTCTTTAAAGAACTTTTCCATCCATGGCCATGTAAAGAATTCCATACTCATTGAATGAATTTCACATGCCTCATACGTTGGCCAATTATATTCCGGGATTTCAAAGTGCCGGCTGGAATAGACCTGGAAGGCATGCCCTGCTTCATGAGTAAGAACATCGATGTCGCCAGACGTCCCATTAAAGTTCGAGAAAATATAAGGCGCTTTGTAATTTTCAATGTATGTACAATAGCCCCCGCCAGCTTTCCCCTTTTTCGCAACAAGGTCCATTAATTCCTCTTCCCTCATATAGGAGAAAAATTCACCTGTTTCTTTAGAAAGCTCATCATACATGGTTTGCCCATTTTCAACAATCCACTCCGGGCTTCCTTTTGGAACAGCATTCCCAGTCTTATAGTTAAAAGCTTCGTCATAATACTTCAGTTTATCTAAACCGATACGTTCTCTTTGGCGTTCTTTAAGCTTTGTTGCCATTGGCACGATAAATTCTTTCACTTGATCGCGGAATTTCGCCACCATTGCTGCATCATAATCCGTGCGCATCATTCGCAAGTAGGCAAGCTCAACGAAATTATCATACCCAAGTTTCTGAGCAATTTCCGTACGGATTTTTACTAGCTCGTCATATATTCGGTCGAGCTCATTTTCATTTTCAGCTAAAAATCCGAAGCGTGCCTCATTTGCTCGCTTTCTTACTTCACGGTCAGTAGATTCTGCAAATGGTTCCATTTGGGCAAGCGTACGTTCTTCCCCTTCAAAATCAATTTTTGCTGACGCAATTAATTTTGTATATTCAGACGAAAGTTTATTTTCCTTTTGCAGTAGGGGCACAATTTCTGGCGAGAAAGCCTTCAATTGTGCTTCAGCTAAAGCAAATAACTGACTTCCCCACTTCTCCTCTAACTCTGGGCGAAATTTAGACTTAACCAGTTCTTTAGCATACTTAGTAACAAATCCTTCAATTACAGGCTGAATTTCATCCATATAATCCTGTTCGGCTTTATAAAACTCATCATTTGTATCAATTGAATGGCGAATATAACAAAGATTGAACATTGTCCCAACGTCATTTCTAATATCATTGATTTCCTTCATCACTTGATTTTGTGCGTCTGCTGAAGTCGCTTCAGCAAACTTCTTAATAGCTGATTCAAATTGACTGCTGATCTCATCCATATTTGGACGGCTATATGTATAACTCGTAAAACTCATTCGATTGCCCCCTTTGTTTACACTAATTAATAATCCACTTAAAATATTTCGACAGCCTTAAATAATTTCCTGCAAAAGGCAGCGAAAATATAAAAATTAAAAACACGGCCATTCGTTGGCCGTGCTTTCACTCGCTTATTATTCAAAGCTAGACTGTGATAATCCCAGCTTTTTCAGAATCATAATTGCTGATTCCTTTTCATCCTCCGAAAGTCCGGACATAAGCATATCAATTTGCTTAGCATGATCAGGAAATACATCCTCAATAAAGGACTTGCCCTTCTCTGTAATTTGAGCATACGTAACACGTCTATCTTTAGGACAGGCAACTCTTTTTAACAATCCTTTTTGTTCAAGCTTATCTACTACATACGTTATACTTCCGCTTGCTAACAAAATTTTCCCGCCAATTTGCTGCAGGGGCTGATCTCCCTTATGGTAAAGAAGCTCCATAACTGCAAACTCAGTAGGATTAAGTCCATATGAATGAATAAGCTTGTTAACATTCTCATTTACTGCGCGATAGGCACGTGACAGCACAATAAATAATTTTAATGATTGGTTGACTTGATCAGAACTCATCTTTATCCAAATCCTTTTTAATTATAATGATGAATTAATTTATCTTGAATTCTAAATAAATTATAGAAAAACAAAGAGCACATGTCAATTTTTATTCCTTTTTTGATAAGTTATCATTTTTTTCAATATATTGATAAAATAAAACGAAAAATTCCTATTAATGATATACTATACTGGTATTAAACTTACAATATGGGGTCATTAAATGAAAAGACATAATCAAAATTTCCTTTTATACATTATCATAGTTATTATTCCAACACTTATCAGTCTATTATATTACTTTAATAAAGCAATTGATCTTGATAACCACGAGCGGAAAGAGCAAGCGCGTTGGGTTGCATCCATTCATCAAAAAAGCTGGGATCAATTTATTGCTGAAACCGTAACTTCATTAGATATACTCGCTATAACTGCAGAAACTGTAGCACAAACGCCGGAAAAAATTGAGCCGCTCCTGCTCAAAACCCATTGGAAGGACCCACGATATGGAGGCATTTATTTACTTGATCCGAATGGAACAGTTATTACTGGATCTAATTCCTTCTTAAAGGATTCAAATTTATCAGAGAATGAATATATAAAGGAAATTAACCGCACAAAGGATCTTATTATTTCTGATCATCAAGAAACACTGATAAATGGTCAAAAGGTCATTGGAGTTGGGAAACCTGTTTTAGACAAAAAGGGCCAATTAGTGTATATTCTTATTGCACATTTACGAGTTGATTATGTTCAAAATATTATGAAAGTGCTTACTCCTGATACTAAGCTTTCGGTTACCAACCCAACTGGGGCTGTGATAATGGATATTAATATCGACGGTACTGACGAACTATCCAAAGATCACTCGATTTCCATTCCTATAGATAGAGTTCCTTGGAACATTAAAGTTGAAGTACCAAAAAGAAACATCAATGAACTAATAAAAAATGCGATCATGATCATTATTCAAATCATTTTTGCATTTCATATTCTTTTTCTATTCATCAAATATTTAATGCTTAAAAGGCAGGCAGCAAAAGAGAAAAAGGAAAATGAACTTCAAAAGCTCGAACTTGTTGGAACATTAGCGGCAAGTACAGCCCACGAAATCCGAAATCCGTTAACAGGTATTAAAGGACTTGTCCAACTTTTAAGTGAAAAATATACAAATGAACAAGATCAATACTACTTCTCTGTCATAAACGATGAAATTAACCGTATTAACGAAATTGTCAGTGAATTTCTTATTTTAGGTAAGCCTACCGCTCAAAAAACAGAAATCATGGATTTGCGTAAAATCATCATTGATATAGAACCTTTAATTATTTCTGAAGCAAATTTAAACAATATAAAATATCAGTCAATTATCCCAGATGTGCCGCTGCTTATTGATTGCACAAAAGATCAATTAAAGCAAGTACTGCTTAACTTAACAAAAAATGCTTTTGAATCCATGCAGGCTGGCGGCTTGTTAACAGTTAAGCTTATCGAGCTTCCAAACAAGTGCCATATAAAAATAACCGACACCGGAATAGGAATACCTGATGAAGCACTTGAAAAAATCTTCCAGCCATTCTACACTTCTAAGGAGTTTGGAACTGGACTAGGTCTTGTAGTCTGCAAAAGGATTATCCAGTCTTTTGGCGGAGAAATTCACTTAACAAGCAAAGTGAATAAAGGAACGCAAGTTGATATTTTTTTACCGCTCAAAAAAAATGATTAAAATAAAGAAATAGAGCCAATCGAAAATGGCTCTATTTCTTTTTACAAACATTAGTTTACCTTAATAATCAAAATAATATTGAAAACTATAGATTTTTTGTATTATATATATTTAGAGACCCAAAATGTTTTTAAATCTTATTTAAAGGAGTCCTGAACAATGAGCAACACAGCAGCCATTGCCCGGACAATGGCACAGAATCGTGAAACATCCTACAAAATATTATTTATCATTGGTGTTTGTCACCTTTTAAATGATTCCATTCAGGCAATTATTCCAGCCATGTTTCCAATATTGGAGAAGTCTATGGGGCTATCATTTACACAGCTTGGATTAATCGCATTTGCGTTAAACATGGTTTCTTCTATTCTACAGCCAGTTATAGGTATGGTGACAGATAAGAAACCAATGCCTTTTGCGCTGCCAATCGGTTTAACATTTACATTGTGTGGAGTACTCGGCCTTGCACTTGCACCACGTTTTGAATGGATTGTCCTCTCCGTTCTTTTCATCGGTCTTGGCTCTGCAATTTTTCATCCTGAAGGCTCTAGAGTTGCCTATTTAGCAGCTGGCTCACGACGCGGTCTGGCTCAGTCTATATACCAAGTGGGAGGGAATAGCGGGCAAGCAATGGCCCCGCTGATTACTGCATTAATTCTCGTCCCATTAGGTCAAATTGGTGCTGCTTGGTTTACTGCTGTTGCTGCTGTCGCTGTTGGTCTGCTACTATATATCGCTTTTTGGTATGCGAAGACCTTAGAGACGCATAATGCTTTACAAAAAAAACCGAACAAAAAAGAGAGTGCCAATCAAAAAGGACTTTCAAAGGCAATATGGTTTTCATTAGTCCTTATCCTATTCTTAATCTTTGCACGTTCCTGGTATATATCTGGAATGACAAATTATTATGCCTTTTATACGATTGAGACATATTCTTTCTCAATCAAGCAATCTCAAATTTTTCTTTTCACATTTTTAGTAGCAGGTGCTCTCGGAACATTCTTCGGCGGGCCATTGGCAGACCGGTTTGGTAAGAAACTAATCATATTCCTGTCAATGATTATCTCCGCACCTTTAACGATTCTTATTCCATTTGTACCACCATTCGCTGCTTTTATACTTCTCTTGCTTACAGGGTTTATTTTAATGTCAAGCTTCTCTGTAACTGTTGTATACGCACAGGAGCTTGTTCCTGGAAAAATCGGTACGATGGCAGGTTTAACGGTAGGACTTGCTTTTGGAATGGGAGCTATCGGCTCCATCGTCATAGGTTATTTAGCAGATAGAATTGGCATTTCAAACACAATGATTTTGACTGGCTTCTTGCCATTATTGGGACTCCTTACCCTGCTGCTGCCATCTGATCAAAAGGTAAATGAGTGGAATTCTTAAAAAAAATGAGGGGATATCCCAATGGGGATCCTCTTTTTTATTTCCAAATCAACATTCTTAAAGTTTTAACATATTATTCGAAATATTGACGCTTATTAACATATAATAAAATAAGTTATAACTATTTTTTACGGAAAGGAGCGGGAATAATGAATGGGGCTAACTATAGAGATTTTTACCAAAAAGCATTAATTCCAATTGGATTAAATGACCTTTATCATTATAAAGAAACCTCGGAACATAAGCATACAATACCTACTCATTGGCTTATCGCACTTGAAGGGCAACTAAAAGATTTAGAAAATGAATTTTACACCTGGATTGTTACGATCTATCCATCTGATGCAAATGGAAGCTTTTCATGGAATACCTCCTGCTACACATCCTCTATTTATAATTGTATTCATCAAGCATATGAACATGCAAATGCATTGGAACACTCTGGCAAGAACGGCAAGTTGTTCACCACAAAAAATAAAGAAGATGTTAGTTAAAATCAATACTTTTCCTTTTTTGATTTCCTCTTTTTAGTTCTTCTTGTGAAATAACATACATATAGAGATATACTCAATTTTCCCATTAAAAAATGCAATGAAAAATGAAAATCAATGGAACTTTTACAAACTCCTTTTCGTACGAATAGATATGGAGGCGATTTTTTATGAAGGGTAAAGGACAAAAAAAATCAAACAAAAAATTTGATATCATTGATATTGGAATAGATTTAGTAGAACCCCTTTATATTTTGACAAGATATATCTTAAGATCAATAGTTAGGCTTATAGATTAAAAAGGAGCATCCACATACTCGTGAATGCTCCTTTTTAATCTATTTTATTAGCTCTACGCTAACCTAAAAACAATTCCGTGTCCGCCTTTAGGATATTCCCATTTAATATTTTGATATGGGCATCCAATGCGGCAGCTGCCGCATTCATGGCAGCCTTCATATCCAACCTGCATCCTTAAACCTTCCCACTTATAAACTTCAGCTGGACAGAAGATCGTGCATATTTTATCTGGACATTTCGTCATACATACATCATGATCCAAAACTGTTAAATGCGATTTCTTATCGGCCTTAAAACGAATTAAATACTGTTTTTCCTCAATCGTTTTTGTCGACATTATTTCACCGCCTTCCATGCACGATACATATCTTGAAGAACCTTTAGAGTACCTCTTTCTCCTGTGATACTGCGCATGATTTGTTTCTGCTTTTCCCTCTTAGACGTTCCATCTACTGTAAAAAATTTACTAGCTGCCTGATTCATCATCGGCACGTAGTCTTTAAAGTACTGTGGATGATTTTCAAACGTATGTGCCGCATCTTTATATTTTTCAAGATCCTTTATAATAAAGCTGTCATACAGTTTTTCCCTATATATATTTAAAGTTGATTCACTAAAATCATTTCTGCTTTTTGCTTCAACAATGGTCTCAGCTGCCATTTTTCCAGACGCCATAGCCATATTAGATCCTTCCCGATGGATTGCATTAACAAGCTGGGCCGCATCTCCCACTAATAAAACACCATTCCCTGCTACTTTAGGAACAGAATGATATCCTCCTTCTGGTATAAGATGGGCTAAATATTCAGCAGATTCTCCGCCTTCAAGAAATGGCTTAATCATGACATGCGTCTTTAAATAATCCAATAAATCATAGGGCTTTAATTTTGCTTTTATCATGCTTGAAAGTGTTGTTCCAACACCAATATTAATACTCTCTTTATTTGTATAAATAAAAGCTGTTCCAAGATTCCCTTTCGTAGAATCCCCAAAGAGCTCAATTGTACAGCCCTGATTATCCTCTAAATTAAATCGGTCATTGATTTTTTCCTTAGGCAGATTAATTACCTCCATAACGGTTAAGGCAACTTCATCTGGACGGAACTCATTATGGTAACCCAGCTGTTTTCCAAGTAGTGAATTGACCCCATCAGCAAGGACCACAACATCTGCATATACTTCTCCATCTGGGCGATCTGTTCTTACACCTATTACTTTCCCATTTTCCACTATACATTCCAAAACGACCGTTTCAGTAATTAACAATACCCCTTGCTCAATGCCTTTCTTTGCGAACCACTGATCAAAAGGTGCTCGGAGGACTGTGAAGTTATTATATGGCTCCACACCCCATTCAAGACCTTTGTAACCAAAAGTAACAACTGATTCTTTATCCATCATCCAAAATCTTTGCTCAACAACGGGTCTTTCAAGTGGTGCTTCTTTCCAAAACTCTGGAATAATCTCTTCCATCTGCTTTCTATACAATACTCCCCCCATTACATTCTTACTGCCAGGATACTCACCTCTTTCAATCTGCAGTACTTTTAATCCATTTTTTGCACATGTATACGCACAGGAAGTTCCAGCCGGGCCAGCACCTACAACGATGACATCAAATTTTTCAGACATAACTAACTTCACCGCCTTTTTCTTTACGCAACTTCTTGAATTGTTCAATCAACTTAGGGACTATTTCCATTGCGTCGCCAACGATCCCATAAGTAGCTACATCAAATATAGGGGCATTAGGATCTTTATTAATGGCGATAATAAATTCTGAGTTCTTCATACCTACGACATGCTGGATTGCGCCAGAGATGCCAATAGCAAAATATATTTTTGGGGTAATCGTTTCCCCAGTCTGCCCGACCTGAAGCTCATGAGGGAGCCATCCAGCTTCTACTACATCCCTTGTTCCTCCAACACTTGCTCCAATTGTATCTGCTAGTTCATGAATAAGCTGAAACCCATGTATGTCGCCCAATCCCTTCCCACCGGCAACAACCACATGTGCATCAGCTAAACTTGCCACCTTTGTGACATCCTTCACAACTTTTAGCACTTTTGTGCGCATATTTTCCTCTTTTAAATCTATTTCTTCTTCAATTATTTTACCTGTTCTACTAGTATCACGATCTAGTGCCTTCATTACCTTTGGTCTGACAGTTGCCATTTGTGGACGGTGCTTCTTACATAAAATTGTTGCCATGATATTTCCACCAAATGCCGGACGGCTTGCTTCAAGCAGCCTCTTTTCTAAGTCAACATCGAGCATCGTTGTATCTGCTGTTAATCCCGTGCTTAAATCAGTCGCAACTGCACTTGCAAGGTCCTTTCCATTTGGGGTGGCACCGTAAAGAAAAATCTCAGGTTTGTACTTTTCTGCAAGAAGCATAATTCCTTTCATATAGGATTCTGTCCGGTAATCCTTCATAATGGGATGATCCACTACATAAACCTCATCTGCCCCATATGCAATAATTTCAGGGCAAAGTGCCTTTACATCGTGACCTAATAATACTCCAGACAAAGTAACTTCCAGTTTATCAGCAAGCTTCCTTCCTGCTCCTAATAGTTCTAAGGAGACACCCTCAATTTCTCCGTCATTCTGCTCTATGAATACCCAAACCCCACGGTATTCCTCAATCATTCAGACCCCTCCTAATTTAAAAGCATAAGCGCCTTCGGAACAATTAAAATGCAGATTCTTCCTGTGCGGATTACTCATTGAAGCTTTCCTTTGTTCTTAGCCCTGATAAGCATAAGTCAAGCCTCACGAAAAAGGTGCTCTTAACCTTTTTTGGAGGATTGGCTGTAGACCATCGAGGGGCATTGGCACTGAAGCTAGATATTTAAAATGATTAGATTATCGAGCTGTTAAGAATAATTCCTTTTTATCTTGTAATACTTCCATTAACTGATTTACTTGTTCATCAGAATTTCCTTCTAGCCTTTTCCCGCCTTCTGGTTTCGGAGGAGTGAACATTTTTCCGACAATTGTTGGTGAGCCTTTTAATCCTAATTGTGGCCGATTGACATTTTCAAGATCATTAACCGACCAAATGATTGGCTCATATCTTGCTGCTTTAATCATATTTGGCATCGGAGAATACTCAATCTCGTTAATCTCCTTTCCAACCGTCATTAAGCATGGATAGTCAGCTTGTATTAATTGATATCCATTTGCTAGTTTCCTTTTTAATAGAATTGTTTTTTCTTTTTCATTTAGTTCGGTGACCTCGATAACATTTGTTACCGGTGGAATATCCATTCTCCTGGCTATTCCTGGACCAACCTGCCCAGTATCCCCATCAATCGCATGCAGCCCGCATATAACTAGATCAACTGGTTCTTCTTTTGCTATTCGTTCAAGTGCTTTGGATAATGCATAACTTGTCGCTAAGGTATCTGCTCCCGCAAATGCGCGATCAGAAATTAAATAGCCTTTATCGGCGCCAATCTCAATGCTTTTTTTGATGACAGCTGTAGCTTGTGGCGGCCCCATCGAAAGGACAGAAATGGTGCCTTCTCCAACCATTTTTCTAATTTTCACAGCCTCTTGTACTGCATGAGCATCATATGGATTTAATATTGCTGGAGCACTCCTTCGATCAAGGGTGTTTGTCTTTGGATTAATTTTAATTATCTTTGTATCTGGAACTTGCTTTACACAGACGACAATATGCATTAATTTATTCCCTCCCAATATGCAATTTTGAAAATGACCATTAACATGCTGGTGATTGAATAGATTCCACCTTTTTTACATTAAATATGATTAAGCAAACACCGCCCTTTTGAAAACGCTTTCTTCTATGTAAAAATACTGTGTATTACGATATATGTTACGCAACACACGCATAGTACTAACAATTAACAAAATAGCTTGTCCCATATTTGCTTTCAAAAAATTGAATTGTTTTCAAGTTTTTCAGCTTTAATCATAAATATAGATAGACTAGCAGAAATGAGTTTTTCTCTTGGTGTTTGAGAATACTAAAAAGGAATTGTGAAGATTTTATATGAACCCATTATTAGATTCTGTATAAAATAAATTATGTTTGTGGAAAAAACATTAAAATGTCTGGAGTTATACAAAGGTGAATTTCCTTTTGGTAAAGCTTGCATTTATTGTTATATTCTATTAGGAAAATATAGAAGTCACTATGATAAAAATCACATAATACCATTCTTTTTGTTCCAAAAATGAATTTATTAATTGTCTCTCAAGGATTTCACTCTTATAATTATCTTACAAATAGAAATGAGGGAAAAAAATGAGTGATGTAATCATCGGCAGCGTTCTCTCAGCCCTTTCAACAGGTCTTGGCGCTCTAATTATTCTATTTATGTCTGATTCCGTTACTCATCGGTGGCGGGATATCTTATTAGCCTTCACTGCTGGGATTATGATGGCTGCCTCGACAATGGGGCTTATTCCTGAGGCCTTGAATAATGGCGGTTTCCTCCAGCTATCAATTGGGATTTTTCTAGGAGTATTAGCCCTAACCCTGTTAGAAAAAAATATACCTCATATTGACCTTCAGCATTCAAAAAAAGGGATTGAATTTGACGAAAAAGCGATGCTTATCATTTCTGCAATCACACTTCACAACATTCCCGAGGGTCTTTCTGTTGGGGTCAGCTATGCGTCAAGTGTTGAAGATACAGGCAATTTAATTGCGTTTGCCATCGGGCTTCAGAATGCGCCTGAGGGCTTTCTTGTTGCTTTATTTTTAGTTAACCAAAAAATAAATAAATTTAAAGCATTTATTATTGCAACCTTGACAGGTGCCATCGAAATTGTGACTGGTTTATTAGGCTATTATTTAACAGCTTATGTCGACTTTCTAGTTCCCTACGGATTGTCATTTGCAGCAGGTGCCATGCTCTTTATCGTTTATAAAGAATTAATTCCAGAAAGCCATGGAGATGGGAATGAAAGAACCTCTACTTATTCCTTTATAATTGGACTGTTATTTATGATATTGCTAATCGATATCTTCTAGGAATGACAAAAAAATCCCTAAGCCGTAATTCTTACGGTTTAGGGACTTTTTGGGGAAAGCAGACGGAGTTCATTTGTTAATTTATGAATGAGCTTGATACTTAGCTTCTACTAATTTTTCTCGCCAAGTTGTTATCAGCAGCCTGAAAGAAAATTTAATCTTTCGCTTTTGTTTCTTATCATTTTGTTTTTGCTGCTGATATTCAAAGATTAATTGATCTAGTTCCTCACTGCAGCGAATAGTGTATTCACTTGTATAGCCATACTTTTTAGCCGAATCTATCATTCTTTCTCTCTTCTCCTGAATTTGGGTTAATATTTTTTTCCTGTTCTCCCCCATCTTTTTCCCCCATCCAATCCTGTTCTCTATTTCTACAAAATTATTCTACTTGAAGCATTATTACAAGAATTTGAATAAATGTAAATAGATTCGCAAAATTAGACAATCTTCTCCTCTAAATAATTTTTTCGACAAAATTCTCTATAAAAATTAAGGGTAATCCGACAAAGATCAACAAATTTCTAAGTGTTTTCTCCTTTATTTTTCTTTATAAACTGGTAAATAGATATGGAATATGCTTCCGACTCCCATTTCACTTTCTGCTACAATTGATCCCTTATGCTCTTCAATTATTTTATAAGTAACCATTAATCCTAAACCAGTTCCCTTTTCCTTAGTTGTAAAAAAGGGTTGACCAAGCTTTTTAATTTGATCTTTAGAAATTCCAGCCCCTTGATCCTTAATAGAGATATGAATGGTATGGTTTAATGCCGACTCCATTCTAACTGTTACCGTACCTCCCTTTGGCATTACCTCAATTGCATTTTTAATTAAATTGATAAATACCTTTTTCATTTGGTTAGGTTCACAAAAAATAAAAGGTAATTCCTTTTCAAAGAAAGTTTGAATTTGGACATTATGTAACACAGCTTGAGCTTTTAAAAAATCAACTGTCTCCTTCATTATTTCGGTTATGTCTTTTCTAATAAATTTTACTGCTTGAGGTTTTGAAAGAATCAAAAATTCATTAATAATTGAATCAATCCTCTCCAATTCTGAAGAAATAATATTAAAATACATCGAATGATCCTCTTGGATACCATCTTCTAATAATTGGATAAAACCTTTGAGTGCAGTCATTGGATTCCGAATTTCATGTGCAATTCCAGCAGCCAGTTCTCCAACAACACTTAATGTTTCTGACTTTTTGAGCTGCTCTTCCATTTCAAGCTTATCGGTAATATCCTTAAAGGAAATTAAGCTTAGTTTCGAAAAAACATTATGTTTAGCTGAGAATTCAATGTGAATTTTCCGATCAGATTTTAAATTTATTAGCAGAACGCCATTTGCATATCCATTATTTCTTACATTTTCAAAATGATGATATAATTCTTCCTTATTTACATTATAATCCTCTATCAATTTAATAATCGATTGACCAATTAAAGATTTCCCTGAGAGATGAAGCATACTCATTCCAACTTGGTTAATATCGACCACTTCATATTTTTCGTTCCAGAGTATCATTCCTTCCAACGCTTCCTCAAATACTTTACGGAATTTTAATTCACTCTCACGAAGTTCTTTTTCCATCTGATGCCGGTCAGTAACATTGCGAAAAATTGTCATATGATACCCATCTACAGAGTTTAGCTTAGCAGTAAATTCGAGTGACTTTATTTGTCCATTTGGCATTAAAAAATCAAGTTCATCCCGTATCGATCCCCTTTCAAAAAGCTGGTTCACAATCTTCATAAACTTAGATCTTTTCGAATAAACAAACTCCTTAAGATTCTTCGATACTAGCTCTTCCTTACTGCTTTCAAATATCCTGCATGCTGCCTCATTCGCCTTAACAATTTTTCCATTTCCTGACCAAAACACAATTCCCTCTAGTGCCTCAATAAACAAGTCCTTATATAAATCTTTGCTTATTTTCTCATTTATACTGCTTTTTTTTATCGTTTTATCAAAGCTATTCAAATATTTCCCTTCATTCAAAGTCATGATTGTTTTCCCCTCCTACTGGGATCTGCATCATTGACTACTTCTACATATTCATCTAAAACCCTGCCAAATATATGTAAATATCTGTGAAATTATTAATGAAAAAAGGGGCCCCAGCAAAATAACTGGCACCCATTTTTGTTAAAGTTTAAATTTTGAAATCATGGTATTTAATTGATCAGCAAGCTCTGATAAGGAATTCGCGTTGTCAGAAATCTCTTCCATTGCAAGATTGGTTTGTGTGATAGCAGCACTTGTTTGTTCAATTCCTGCAGCTGATTCCTCCGACACTGCGGCAATATTTTCAATGGATTGATTCATCAATGTCGAGCTTTTAGAAACTTGATCAAGGCTATCAGAAATATCATTGATTGTCCCAGACATCATATTTACCGCTTGATATATTTTCTGGAACGTTTGACCTGTTAATTGAATTTTCTCTGTTCCTTTTTCAACTTGTGTATATCCAGTCTGCAACGAAGAAACTACATTATTGGATTCCGTTTGAATTCCTTTCACTATGGTTGTAATATCTGCAACAGACAATGAAACTTGCTCTGCTAGTTTACGAACTTCATCTGCTACTACCGCAAAGCCCTTTCCATGTTCTCCTGCCCTGGCTGCTTCTATCGCTGCATTTAAAGCAAGTAAATTTGTTTGATTTGCAATATCATGTATTACCTGAACAAGCTTGGAGATTTTTTGTGTTTGTTCATCTAGTCCATTTACACGATTAACAGAGGTTTTCATTATTTCATTAATAACAGTCATCTGTTCTTGAGATTCCCTCATGAGCGTATCTCCAGATTTCGTCATTGTTAGAACCTCAGTTGAGGCAGATTTAATCTTATACCCGCTTTTTGTCGCTTCCTCTACTTTCATTAAATAGTCATCCATCATCCTTGCCAATTCTGTAGCTGCACTCGCCTGATCCTCCGCTCCGCTTGAAAGTTCCTGCATAGTAGAAGCGCCTTGCTGACTAGCAGCCCCGACTTCATTCGCAGCAATATTTAATTCGCTGCTTTTTTCAGTCACATAACTTGAAACAGCTGAGATTTCTTGTATCATTGATTGAAGTCTTTCCTTCATAGAGTTCGTTGCCTTGCTCAATTCAGCAATTTCATCTTTCCCATCATATTCAATAGCATCTACATTCAAATTACCTGCTGCGATTTCATTAGATAGGTGGACAATATGACCTAGTTTATTTGAAATGATCTTCCCAATAAAAAGAATGCTAGCAATCCCTAATCCAGCTGAAACTAAAATAGATATACCTAATACAATTAACGTTAGAACGATTCTTGCCTTAGCAGAGCTTATCGCTTTTTCCTGATCAGACTTTAACGAATCACTCAAAGAGTCCAATTTAACTACTGTTTCAGCTATCTTATCGTCTGCTTTAAGCTTACCAAGCCGGTATTCCCTTACATGGTGAAGCTTTACTTGAGGTTCTATAACTTCATAGAAAAGCCTGTTGATTTCATCATCATTTTTACTTATATCATTTAGCAGCTGTTTTGATTTATTAGATGTCAGCGCTGGGGTTATTTCCTTTTTAAGTTCATTAAACTTTTTCGTTAGTTCATCAAAATTCTTTAAGTGCTTTGGATTGGAATCAATAATAAAGTTACCGATTGTACTCCCTTTATAATGAAAGCTTGCTGTCGCTTCGGTAATTTTTATCGCCTTCTCACCCGTTTCTTCAACAGAATTCATTTGTGAATTAGCTATACTTAATAGCCCGAATGTAATAATAGTAGAGATAGAAAAAAGTCCTATTGTGATAAATAAAGCTACACCATATTTCTGGCCAAGTTTTAAATTTCTCCAAATTTTGAACTGTGTAATCGCACGAATTGGATTTTTGCTTCCTTTACCTCTTGTGCTTTTTGTCCTCTTAATATTTTTCTTTTTTACCCCTTTCATCCGTTTGCCCTCCTTTATCTCTTGACGAAGTTATAGTTCAATAGAGCTAAAATATGTAAAGATATGAAACATTTATACTATTTTATTATCTTATTATAATTCAAACAATTATACTTTTGAAGGAAATTGTTGTTTTTATTTCCCAATAGAAAAAAAAGCAAAGTACAAGTACCCTGCTTTTTACCTAGATAATTATAAAAATGGATGATTATTTTTGGCAAGAAGACGCTGCCACCTATATTCGATTTCTTCTTCTAACTCAGATAACAGTTCCCTATTTTCCTCTTTTAATAAATGCTTGGTTTTCCCCATATATTTTAGCCATTCCATTAGAGGAACCCTCTTCTTCTTCTCGTCTGGGTTATAAGTAATTGTTGTGATTCCTTCTTCCACTTCATACAGCGGGAAGAAACAAGCGTTCACGGCTGCTTCAAGGATCTTCTCTCCATAACGATCCTCTGATTTCCAGTTTAGCGGACAAGTGATTAGGATCTTCCCGTAAACTGTTCCGACATTTTGTGCATACCATTGTGCTTTTGCAGCCTTTTTAATTAAGTCCTGAGGAAATGCCTCCGCCCCTGTAAATACATAAGGAATATTCGTTGCAGCCATAATTTGTGCCGTGTCTTTATGGTGAAAGCTTTTCCCCTTTTGAGCCTTCCCAACATTGCTAGTACTAGTCATATGTCCTTTTGGTGTGGAATAAGACATCTGCGATCCCGTATTCATATAGCCTTCATTATCATATTCCAGCATGATTAAATTATGGTTTCTTAAAGCGGTACCAATCGCAGAACCCATACCGATGTCCATCCCGCCATCTCCAGTCACCATGACGAAGGTAGCATCATCAGATACATTGATTTCCCCACGCTCTTTTAATTCTAAGAACGCTTCTACTGTTCCAGATAAGGTTGCTGCTCCATTTTGGAAAAGGTTATGGATCATCGTTTGTTTATGTGACGAATATGGATAGGCAGTTGTTGTCACATATGCACAGCCTGTTTGATACAGGACAACGACATCTCCCTCAATGCCTTTAAAGAAAAGCTCTAATCCAGTGAAAATTCCACAGCCTGGACACGCACCGTGGCCAGATGCAATTCTCTTCGGTTTTGAAGTAAGGGATCGTATCGGTGGAAGCTTTACCTTGAGTTTGTTAGTTTCAGGATCTTTATTTACATGAATCAAACCTGATTTATAAACATCTCCATGCTGAGGAGTGATAACAGGCTTTAAAATCTTCTCCTGATCGCCAGGTATATGACCGAAATAATCAAAGGGCTTGATCGCATAGCCTAATTCCATGGACTCAATAGCATCCTTGAAGAAAAGCTCTGCGTCATCTGCATAAAAATCTTTCCCGCCTAGTCCAAATACACGGCTTAATACAATTGTTTTGTTGTTTTTATCATCCTGTAATGCCGATTTTACTTCATGTGTTAAATTCGGTCCGTTCCCCCCATAAGAATCCGCTCTTTCTCCGATCAGCAGAGCCTTCACATTCTTTAATGCCTCACGTATCTCCTTTGCTGGAAATGGACGTATAATATTAGGACTTATCACCCCAGCTTTAATCCCTCGTCTTCTTAGCTGATCAACAACATCCTTGGCTGTTTCAGCAGCAGAGTTCAATAAGAACAGAGCCACATCAGCATCTTCCATTCCATATAAATCTAAAACAGGATAGTCCCGTCCAGAAATATTTGCATATTCATCAGCTATCTCTTTAAATATATCTCCAGCAGCATACATGGCTTCTGACTGTTGGAAATGGTTGTTCATCAAGTCTTCCCCATTCATATGTGCACCGATAGTGACAGGTGCCTTCGGATCACGGGCAAAATTATAATCTGTAGGACATTCTCCGACAAACTGCTGAACTACTTCCCTTTCCTTGAAATAATGTACCTTCCTTTTTTGATGAGAGGTAAAGAAGCCATCATAAGCAACCATTACTGGCAGGCGAACTTTTGCATGCTCGGCAATTTTCAATGCCATAATATTCATATCATAAACAGCTTGGGGTGTTCTCGCAGTCAGGATAACCCAGCCAGTATTTAAAGCATAATACAAATCAGAATGGTCGCCGCGAATATCTAAAGGACCACTGACAGCGCGAGTGACCAAATTCATTACCATTGGGAAGCGTGTTCCAGCCTGAACTGGAAGCTGTTCAAGCATATACATAAACCCATTCGCACTTGTTGCATTAAAAACCCTTGCTCCTGTAGCAGCAGCTCCATAGCAAATTCCTGCTGATCCGTGCTCTCCATCTGCAGGAATTAACTTAATGTTATGTTCGCCCCGAGCCTTCATTTGGTCTAAGTATTGTGCGACCTCTGTAGAAGGGGTAATAGGAAAATAGCCCATGATATGATAATTTATTTGTGCAGCAGCCATTGCAGCCATTTCATTTCCACTTTCAAATGTCGTCAGCTGCTCAGCTTGATTGATTCCTTTCAACTCTTTTTCTGCCATTGCCATTATGATACCCCTCCTGCTATGTAAGGAAAGTTATGTTTTACTCGATTGGATTCAGCATAGCCAATTTTTTCCCTTAAATCACTTAAAGCTGTCGTTGGACATGCCTCCACACACTTCAAACATCCCTTACAATATTGATAGTCTATTCCTTTTAAGAACATTTGCGTTCTGCCCTTTTTATCCTCTCCTGCTTCCCAGACAAAACAAAGATCTGGACAAACCGTATCGCAAGCAGCACAGTTTATGCATTGCTCTATTTCAAACTTTGGCAGAAACCCCTGTCTGGAACCGCTGAGATCCTTTAATACACTATTCGCCTGAGCTGTAATGACACCGCCTATTTCCTGCGTTTTGTATCCAAGCTTGGGCATAGAACGTGAAAAGGATTTTCCTTGGGCACCCATTGGCGTTTCATAGGTTTTAAATTGAACTTCGTTGTAACCGCGTTCGAAGGTCCGAATATTAGGTTCAACTAAATGAGGATATTTTTTTTCAAATGTCTTACGGATAATATTTTTCATAGATTCTGGATCTAGAAATTCACAAATACGGAATAATGCACCAAGCATTGCTGTATTGACTTTCGTTTTTTCTTCAACGGCAATTTGCAAAGCATCAACGATTGCTAAAGTTCCATACTCTAATTTTAAATCTCTTTTTATTTCATCAAAATTACGAGTTGAATTTACAAGTAGTATGCCATCTGGAGCTAAACCGCTTACCACATCAATTGTTTTATATAGTGCTTCATGAAATACCCCAACTACATGCGGCTGTTCAATTGGGCTATGTGCACGAATCTCAACATCCGGATCACAAAATCGGATGAAGCTTTTAACTGGAGATCCCTTCTTTTCAGAACCATATGAAGAAAAATTTGACCCATTTAATCCAAGCCCAAGAACCCCTGCTTCTGCAAGCATCTTTCCAGCCAAATTCGCTCCAAGACCGCCTATTGATTCCAATCTAATTTCAAAAAAACCAAGTTCGTTTTTCTTAGGTAAGATTGACATATTCTCCCTCCCATTATTCCCTTTGGTATTTTTTAGCTATTCAGTACTTATATCCATAAATTCTGAACGCAGATGAAAAACTAAGGCTCGGCAAATGCCATGTTTTTCTAATACTGGTTGACAAATAATCCCCATTTTCATTTTATGGGAAGGTTTCATATTAGGCTGTGACAAATATCAACTATTTCACAGAAAATTTGAAACAGATTTATTTATTTTTAAAAATCGCAGTAATAACAACGTTTAATAACCCATCCACAATTATATAACAGTGATTCAATTGTGCTATAACAGAAGAGGAGTCTTAATAATTGGTACGTTATGGTTCAACTTCCACTTATTAAATGGTCAAATTTTGTTTAATACATGATAATGTGGGTAAGTAAATAAAAGGATATCTTTTATAGGGGGCTATAAAAGAGGTGGATTTATGAAGCAACGTGATTTTTACTTCGACAATGCTAAATTTATTTTAATTTTCTTTGTGGTCTTCGGACACTTTTTACGTTCTTATATCGGGGAGAGCGAAACCATTTATACTATATATAAGGTGATTTATACTTTTCACATGCCTGCATTTATTCTCGTTTCGGGTTATTTTGCAAAAGGCTTTCAGAAAAAAGGCTATTTGCCCAAAATCGCTAAGAAACTTATTTTGCCCTATATAATCTTTCAATTAATCTATTCAATTTTTTACTATTTTTTGTATGATAAATCTGATTTTCAAGTTGACCCGCTTACGCCGCATTGGTCATTATGGTTTTTAATCAGCTTATTTTTCTGGAATCTACTCCTTCCTCTCTTTGCAAAATATAAGGCGGTTTATTCCTTATCAGCTGCATTATTAATCGGACTAGCAGTTGGATATTTTGATTCCATTGCCAATTATTTAAGCCTTTCAAGAACCTTTGTATTTTTCCCGTTATTCTTACTTGGCTACTTTATGAAAAAGGAGCACTTTTACTCCTTATTAAAGCCAAAATTTAAAGTGGCTGCATTCTGCATATTGGCGGTAGTCTTTACGGGCTTTTATCTATTTCCAGAAATTAATTATGAATGGCTTCTTGGATCTAAACCCTATTCAGAATTAGACGTAACATCTTTAACTGCTATTTTTACTAGATTGGGATTCTATCTATTAAGCTTAATCATGGTGTTTACCTTCTTTACCCTTGTTCCAAGAAAACAATATTTTTTTACAAGCCTAGGAAAAAACACCCTGTACGTTTATTTATTGCATGGATTTTTCATAAGGGTGTTCAGGGAAAGCGATGTACAAGATTACTTTACAAAGCCTGAAAACTTCCTATTGTTAGCCTGTGCGTCTCTTTTACTCGCCTTACTCCTATCCAGCAAGTTTATCACTTCATTTGCACAGCCAATTATTGAGCTGGAAATATCGAAACTGAAGAGTCTAAAAATTAAAGGACAATCTCTTTTACGCTTTTATCGAAAAAAGCTGCTTAGTTAGAATGAGAAGATTTTTTGCTAAACTGCACCCCAATTGTTGTCACAACTACCAATTGGGGTGCAGTTTTTTTATGGCTAACTATTCATTCGAATTAAATTTGGTGGGATAGCATTAACCAGAGTGCTTGCAATCAAGCCCTCTTAGAGATTTAATCTAGGACATTGCTTGTGTCCTTTTTTCATTTAATCCAAATAATTGACTAGATTGGAAAAATGGGTTTATAATAAATTTTGTTGTCTAATTATTACATTATATTATGTCCCAGTAGCTCAGTAGGATAGAGCGACAGCCTCCTAAGCTGTAGGTCGTAGGTTCGATTCCTATCTGGGACGCTATTAAATGAGACCGCCGGGAAAACGCTGTGTTATCGCTATTTCAACCGTACAATCATTACGGTGACAATATCGCTGACATAGCGTTTTTCGTCGTATATAGGACGTTAAAATAGTGCATGTAGGACCTTTACAGTGTTAGAAACGGAGGTTTTAGGACACTATGAATCGTAGGTATATAGCGGAAAGAGGAGCAAAAAAGCCCTCTAATGACCGACAGCTTCACGTTGACCGAAATACAACAATTAATGAAGCGCTAGACATTTTCGTTAGGGCGAAAGAAGCAGAGGGGGTTCGACCTGGGACGGTTAGAAACTACCGCAGCGTTGTTCGTTATTTACAAGATTGGTTAGACAACGGATCTCATTTCATTAACGATTTAACTGCAGATATGATTCGCGAATACATTAATTATTTACGAAATGACAGAAGCCTATATGAAGGCGATGAGATTAGACAAAATAATGATAAAAAACTATCGGTAAATACGATTAATATTCGTATTCGTACACTCCGAACAATGTTTAAATTCCTTTATAACGAGGGCATAATCGAGGCTAACCCGATGATGAATATTTCACAGGTCAAACACGATGAACACGAGGAAGTACCCGGACTTACCGATGAACAAGTCGACAAAATTTTGGCCACCTATGACGATAAGCAATACGCGCAGTGGCGAGACAAAACCTTAGTTCTACTATTATTAGACTCTGGTCTCCGCATAAATGAAGCGTTATCACTAACTGAGGAGCAGATTGACTTTCGACAACTAACGCTTTATGTACCTTCACAAATAGCGAAAAATAGAAAACAACGAGAGATACCGTTAAGTCGTGAGGTTGCAAAAAGGCTACGGCAGTTATTAGACGAAACGCAACATTATTTTGGCGAGAATAGTCAAGTATTTATGAGTGCGTTCGGGTATGACTTTACTGCCGATGCGTTTAGACGTAGACTAAACAGATTAAAGAGCAAGTTGAATTTATCACGATTACATCCACATATGTTCAGACATACATTCGCGAGAAATTATATTCTAAACGGCGGTGACTTGTTTACACTTCAACGCATATTAGATCATGCTGAAATAAATACCACACGGAAATATGTTCAAATGGATAATGAGCATATTCGCCAACAGCATAATAAGTTTTCACCCTTACGGAATATAGTAAAACGTAATGGTATACGTATATAAAGAAAAGGCCCGCAGGCAACCACCGGCGGGTTTTTACATTACATTCGATTGTTCATTACCGAAATTTCTTTTCCTTTCGCGTTGATTACAATGAATTTCTTGACGTGGAAATACGTCTGATCGTCGTAATTAATTAAGTTCATCATAGCGTTAGATATGTCGTAAGTTACCGTATCATTGAACGTATCTATATTCGTATGTGCATAAACGGTTTTTGTTTCGTAATCGACGTCATATTTCGTTATGTACTTGAACCATTCCATCGGTTCATCGGTGCCGCCGAAGTTTTCGTCCATATCTTTTGTCAGCGCGGCAATGAACGCCCCTTTATCGAAGTTATCCTCCGCCGGCTGCTCGACTTCCTTTTCTTCTTCTTCCTCTACGACTTCTTCGACTTGCTCTACTGCCTCGACCGTTTCTTCCGGTTTCTCTTCCTCGAATTCCACTTCTTCGACTTCCGGCTTTGTTTCTTCCTGCGCCGGCTCTTGCGTTTCCTCCGGTTCATTTGCGCAAGCTACTAGAATTAACGCAGCAAACCCGATTCCAATTAACGCCTTTTTCATGCTCTTTCCCCCTCCGCATATGTATTTAAGCCCATTATATCGCGAAAGTTCGAACAATTGTAAAATTTTTCTAGCGTGCGTTTGCGTGTGTTTGCGTCAAAAAAAAAGACGGAGCCAACCGAAGTCAGCCCCATAGGTAATTATGCCATCTGTACGCCTTCCATTTCGATTAAGCGCGCTAATTCGTTAGCCACCTTTTGAATGTCGGATTCTTGACGTACTTCCATTTTCGCGATATTAATAGAAAATCCTTTTCCTCCGCCTCGATTACCTTTCCGATATTCTGCCGCCTCACCACGTGGCAAGACCATTTCGTCTTTGTGTAGCGAGTAAGTAGCGCCATTATACGGCACACGGTCGAGGCCGCCGTTTTTCTTCGGGAATATTTGGTCAAATGCTTTTTCTTTCATTACCGAAAAGCCGCCGTTTGTCTTTGCATCCATCGCTTTTTCCGCCACTTTTAACGGAGAGGTGATTATTTTCATTCCTGGACTATTTAAAAACGACTCCCCGACCATTTTCCCCCAATTTTGTTTAACATGAGAAACTGCGCCGTCGATAATTCCCTTCCCTAACGATTCCCCGATACCTTTAGCACTTTCAAGAATTGGGCCGGATGATGTGGAGATCGCAGTCGCTAATATTTGCGTTAACGTACTTGCGACTTGCTCGATTTTCGGCTTTCCATCACCGTTAACCCACTCGGTAAACTTCGCCCAAAGGTCTGAAAATACTATGTCTACTTTTGCGCTAAGACTGTTGGCCTTTTTCCACGCGTCTGACGAAGTAATCGCTTCAACCCATCCGCCAATGCCTTTTACCGCATTAATAAATCCAGTTGAAATATTTTCAAGGATTTTCTTACCCGATTCTTGGAAACTTTCAAATTGCATCGCACGGTTCATCCGTTCGCGAAATTCCTCAGGTGTAAAAAGATTTCGATCGGCAATAACTTCTCTAACGGACAGCATACCGGTTCGAACTTCTTTCAGAAACTCACGTATTTTAAGTAGCGCAGGCGCTCCCAAACTACGTAAAATTACGTTAGATGATTCCTTGATCTGCGCCCACACACCGAGCGTCGTACCACCCATATCGTCGATTAACTGTTGAGTCATACCGATTTTATTGAAGTATTTGTCTAGCTCGCGAAGCTGGTCGTCGAGTTTGAGGTTTTTAATGTCGTTCATAACTTTCTTCGGCATTTCGAAACGTCTAACAATCGAAATAGCATCACCGGAGAATAATTCACGCAACGCGAATACCGCTCCTTCAAGACCTTGATACGGGTCGATTGCGGCCATACGTTCCGCCAAACTCCACATCTTTTCTAATTGCTTCATGTCTTTTGACGCAGTTAAGAATGATTTAGAGTTACCTAGCATTCCTTGTGAATCAAGAATAGGCGAGTCTATCGCGAACTTGTCAACGAGTTTCATGTAGTCTTGACCGAGTTTTTTATCGTTTAGCATCGCGCTAATCATGACTGTACTTTGTTCATACTTCGCCGCTTGCCCGATTGTTTCTTCGAATATCTTTTTAGCGCCCGATGCTGCCGCGTACGCTCCGACTAGCCCGCCTAAACCCGATGTTAAGCTTCCGATCGCACGAATTGGCGATGTTATTGCCTTTCCGAAATTACTCATTGAATGCGACGACCTATCAGCTTGCCTAGCGAATCGTCCTAATTCGTCACGAAGTCGTCCTTGCGAGTCGCGCCAAAGTCTCGTTTGTCGGTTCGCTTGGTCCATTTGTCGCTGAATACGGTTCATTTGGCTCATAAACCGACTGCCGTCAAGTGATAATACTGCTCTTAAATTAAACGCCATTAGTATTTTCCTCCTTCCTTGTCGCATAATGCGTTAATTAATACATCTGTCTCGCGCCACTTTGCTTCGGCCTGCTTTTTTAGTTCTGCCGCTTTCAGCTTGTCGCCGCTATTAAACGCGTCGGCATATCGTATTAATAGGTCAGCGATTATTACGTCATTTGCGGCAATTTTGCCGAGCCGTTCATCGGTAACCATTGTCGAGAATAATCGCTTAAAGCTGACGAGTTCCCTTATTACGTCTTTTGGAATACCGCCGACAAAGTAGTCGACCTTAAGCACGAGCAACCCGAACTGTAAGCGGTATTGAGTTTTCCGATCCATTACTCGTCACCTCCTTTACCCGTAATATTTTCGATAATGTGTGTCAATATAGCGCTCTAGTCGATTCTGCGGCATGTCCTTTGGGTCTTTTAAATCCTCGGCATGTAATAATTTTGCCTGTTCAACTGCCGCGAGTGCTTCCGCTTCGGTATCGTAAACGCCTAGATCAAACGCTGACTTAAAACGCTTTCCGGAGTCGTAAGTTAAAACCGCCCTAAATCTTTTTCCGGCAATAACTTCTTCGATATTGTGCGTATACATGTACATTCCTCTTTTCGTTTTATTTTTGCCCGCTCCGACCTAACTTGGGGGATGTCGTACAAACGCGGGCATTAAAAAACCGACGTTATTTCTCGTCGGTCGCTTTTTGTTTCAGATATTCAAGAATTTCGTCCATTTTCGAAAACATTCCACTTACCTCTGCTAAGTGATTTTCAACCTCTTGCAATTCCGCATCCTTTTCAGCTACTTCACTACCGCCTAGTTGAATAGTCGTTTCAGTTTCCGCAAGTTTCGGCTTGTTAAGTTCCTCTAACACGCGATAGCCAGTCGCCATCATCAGATGTGGACTCTTTTGCTCAACATCGTTTAATTGGACAGCCTGCATCGCTTGGGCGCGTTTAATTTCGTCCATTTTTTCAGAAACTTGAGTTTCTGCGTAGCCCGCTTGCATTAATTTTATAGAACGTTCACGACTTTCAAAGTCAGGTCTTTTTACTTGAGGTTTTTCCATTATCTCGCCGCCTTTCTAAGTTTTGCTGACGCAACATTATTGCTGGACTCAATTTCTCCAGTGAGTTGGTATAGCATAACAGTTGGTTCAATATTTCCGTTAAGCGCTGCTTTTTGATCACCTTCACGAATACCTAGTTTAATACCGGCATCGTCGTAAAATAGAACCGGCATCGGAATAGCATCGCTTCCACGATTCCAATGTGTCCGTCCATATTCGTCAGGGTCGACCATTTTCGCATGATAAACAAAGTCCTGATGCAATTTATTCGCAGCGTCACGAGTTAAGCCTACTTTTTGTAGTGCGAGCAAATACTCGAACATTAGCTTACGGGCATCCGTAAATTGAGCCGCAGCTTCACGCGATAGACTTTCAATTTCGCGGTCACGTCCTTTTTTGATTGCAGGTAATTCCGACGCTAATGCCTCCGCACGTTTTTGTTCGATTAGTACAATGCGTTCCTCAATTTCTGCGATTTCAACTTCGCAATCATCCATTGTTTTACGGAGCGCTCCGAGTTTCTTCGGGTCTGCTTCAACGCCATCAACCGCCTCTGAAATAAGCATAGCCTCACGTTCTTGACCGGCTTTTGCACGTTTGGCAATTTGCTCCGCCTTCTTTTCCTCTAACTTTGCGATAGATGCGTTAATACTTGATACTTTCTTTTTGAATGCTTCTAATTCACGATAACTCATTAATAAACCCCTCCTATAATTCTTCAATAATAGTTGTTTTTCTACTTGTGGCATCTACAGCTAAACAGAACGCTACGCCTGGCTTGTGTTCCAAGTAATGAAAGGAAGTCGTCCGCCCGTCGGCATACATGCCAGCTTTTCGTTTCATTTCGTAAACCCTGTGTGTGAACCACGAAATACATCCTCGAAACTTTACATGCCGGTGATTCTCCGGTATATACTTAAAAACTTCTTCAAAGGTATTAAATAATGACTGTCGTTGCGAAGGAAATTCTACTTTCGGAAGCCAAAGGCTCATAATTGCGTAAGGGGTTCGATCAAAATTACATAATTCAACCCCGACGCCATAACCTTGCGGGTCTTTACCGAAAATGACTACTTGCGCGAAAGTAATCTCCTTATCATTCATTGGCATCCACCTTCAATTTTTTCAGCATATAAAAAGCCCAATCTCGACCATCTTTGCGACCTTTTGGGCTTTGTTTCTCCTTATATTTGCGCTGCTTGTGCTGGCTCATTGCGTCATACCGCGTTTGCTTACTACTTTTCCTTGCCACGTAGTTTATCCCCTCCGAAAAGTGTGTGTATTTGACAGATTTTCAAGCAAAAACAACGATTACAGCCCCGATAATTCAAACGGAATATAAATACACGGGTCTAAGGTTGAATCGCCTTAAACTGCCTTATTTTCTTCGATATTTGCCACGTTAAACATTCGCTCTGCGGGTCTGCGCTGCTCGATTGGTATTTTAAATTGAACGCCAGTAAGCCGACCATTACGAAAATAGTCCGCCATTATCGACCAATCTCTTTTATACCGTTTGATTCTCCGAATTAGGTCGCGATCTTCCGTGTAGCCACATAGCCAGCCGGTGTCATATTTCCAAAGCTTGTTACTCAACCTGTCGCCACCGCCCTACGTTCTGCATTCCTACGTAAATCGTCAGCTTCGTCAGCAAGGTTGCGTTTTAATTGCTCAACTTCCAGGTCGGTAAGATCACGCTTCATTAATCTGCGTCCAAACTCCGAGACGAATTCCGTCCAAAGTTCAGGCGTGAATTTTTCTGATCGTTGATAGAAATCGTAAATATGGTCATTATGCTTTGAAGCATTGCACCCTCTACATGCCGGCATAATGTTTATAGGCAAGTTTACGCCTCCGTATGATTTGCTTATTGTGTATACGTGGTCAACCGTGGCTTCCGTTGATTCATTTAAAACATCAGTTAGAGTGCATCCACAATAAGAACATGTCTCCTGCTTCAATACCTTTTGTAATTCTTCAACTGTAATGTGAATTGAGTTTCCGCCTGTCCTATACGAGTATTTTCTTAACTTCTCTTTAATATAGGAGCCGTTTTCAGCCCGTTTTTTACATCGACATTTTTTACAGCGATAAATTATCCCGTGTTTCATTCTTCGATCAGCCTGAAAATCCTTTGCCGGCTTCTCGATGCCGCACGTTCGGCAAGTAAATAATTGCTCAACTGTCATTCTCGATCGCTCCCTCGTTTATTGCAAATCGCGTACTTTCTGAATATAATCTCCATCTAACACATCGTAAATTTTTTGAATTACCTTGTGGCTCGGTGAAACATATCCCGCTTCGATTTGCGCTAGTAACGCTCGACTAATTCCTATTAATTCGCTGAATTGATATTGATTTAGAGACTTATTTACTCTGAGCGCTTTGATTAATTTGCGATTCACTTTTAAACACTTCCTTTCTACATAATGTTGTTAATTTTGGGCATGAAAAAAGCCGACAACCTAAAAGGCTATCAGCTAAATAATTTGACTCAAACATCACGCGCCAATGCTTGAATCTTCCTCACTATATTCGTGTTCCTTCCCATTTGCGTGAAATATCTTTAACCCTGACTTTATATCTACGGTAAATATTCCGGAGGCTTGTCCACGAATAAATGCTTCGTATGTTTTTTGTCTCTCTATATTTCGGCTCGCCTGCTCTCCCATACGTAATTTCACCTTTGGTGCGGGCTTATCTGGATTTCGATTCGGGGAATGCGTTCGGTTTCCTGTCTCTTTTCTTTTTGCAATCCGCCTATATTTTTCTATGTCGTCAGTGTAAGTCATCCTTTGACGATCTTTTATGCCCGTATTTTCTTCTCTATTCGGCTTGTAGTTGTCCCGTTTGGGACATAAAAAAGTACCTGTCTTTCTTAATCGCTTGTTTGCGTCCTGTTGTTCCTGTGAACATTCGGGCGAACAATATATCTTTTTACCGCGAATAGGGAAAGTATTTTTACAGTTCCAGCACTCACAAACGCGATGGTCTTCCGGAATTTCGATAGGTTCGGGCGGAATAAATTCGATTTCTTCTTCCTCCCATTCCTTACGGGTTCGCCTGCTGATGTTTTGGCGCTCAATATTTTCATGCGTTTTAACGAGTAAGCGCCCCATTAAGTCTAGTTGCTCCGGTATTTCGATTACCGGTTTATTGCCGTCGTTTCGCATATGTTCATTTACGATTCGCCTCGTTTTTTTCTTTAAAAAGTTTTTATTAGTAAACTTTGAATCTACTATTTTAGTAAGTTTGCGTATTTGCCGATCGAGCTTTCGTTTGTCTGTATATTTATCTCTCACCCCGTTTCCCTCCTTAAATTTCGTACTTGACCCACGCTTTCAATAAACTACGCATTCGACTCGATGGAATGTAAGCATGAATCGGCTCACCGTTACGTATCCGTGAGCGCCATATCCATTGAAGCAAGTCCGACACAGCTAACGCCTCGACGTTAACAGTCACTCCGTTATCTTCAAAGAATGCTCGTTCATGTGGATTAGGAAATCTGTTAAAGATATACGCGATTGCCTCTACTTCCTTATAATCATTCGTGGCTCTTGCGTTTACTGGAATTGACCGCCCGCGATAGCCTTTTGGTGTTAACGGCGCCTCTACCTCTTTGAGCGTAGACCAATACATTTGATGTTTTTTCACCTTCGCGATGTTGGAAAAGTAGTTATATAAATTATTTTTGATTTGTTTTAGTACGTCTACGTCTGCCCTTCGTAGGTAACCGGCACTAAATGCATTTCTATTGACTCCTAAATCATTAAGCTTGCCGTCATATATCTCCATAAGTCCGAATAGTTCTGTGCGATTCTCTTTTGATTTATCGTAGTCCGCCAACTCATAACGCTCTTCTTTCTTCTCTACTGCCGAAAAATCATATTCAAATCCGAACATATCATAGTAATAGCGTTGAAACTGACCATTGAATAGGTACGTTAAGACATAAATTTTATCTAACGACTCGAACACCTTTGGCGGAAATGACCAAATAAGGAACCTACCACGGTGATAAAAAAGATTACCCGCCTGTGCCAATATACGAATATCACGGTAACGACTATCATCGTGTGGGTCACCTTTCCATATAACCTTGTTTCCGTCCACTTCAATATCACCGCTCGACTCCAATTTCTTAATATCGCTAGCATTCACGTTTACCGGCTCGATAACATCCATAACTTCGTCAAGTATTAGCGTATAGCCCGAGTCGGTTAGTAAATCAATGAGTTCATCATCCGCAGTTTGAAAAAGGCTGTGCGTCGATACTACGTCCGCCCCCTGTGCTATCAAGTCTTTTAAACTACGAAGCTTTCGTTTTTCAACATTTGCGTTATTCGGTTCGATAAAGTGTCGTCCGTCAACCTCACTTTTGACTCGCTCCACTTCTGTTAAAAATGGCGTAATGTAAATGAATTTTTCTAACGGGGATGCCTCGCTCATGTACTGAATGGCCCAAGTTGTCTTTCCACTACCCATAATCGAATCAACAATTTTAATGTTCGTCATCTTGTTTCCTCCGTTTCATTTTTGCTACTCCACAACGTTTTAGGAAATTTCCTTCCTAAAATTTTCAGCGAACCTTACAGCCGCAAGGGTTTCAGCGTTTGTTCCTTAAAGAGAAATAGTACAAAACCTTGCTCCTTCGTTCGTACCTCACTCGTCGCTGCCCTCCTATTAATACTTTCGCGAAAATAATGAATGATTGCAGGAACGCAAGTGACTGCCGGGCGTTAGCCCGTTGATCTTTGTTTACCGATATATAGGCGTTTAAATAGATCGTGACTGACGTTATATCTTTGCGAAACCCAATCGTTTCCTCCCGCATCCGGATGCACCGTTGCTTTTGCTTTACGGAAGGCTCTATCTATTTCTTGAATAGACGCAGTTTCATTAAGACCTACTATCGTGGCGAAAATCTGCTTTCCATTATCCGAGCCTCCAAAAAGGGAATTTATCATTTTCGCTTGACTTAATTCAATTGTTAATCGACTTATCTCCGCATCTTTTGTTCTATTGTCCACTGACAGCGTTCTAATCTCATCTTTTAACCTATAAACCTCGGATTCTAAGTTCGACACTTCTTCACGCAAACCATTAACATAATCCTGCTGACTTGGTCGCGCCGGTTGTTTTGATGGGTATTCCTTTCCATCTGACCCCTTCACTCGATTAAATGTCCCGCTTGGGACACCTCGAAGCCAACGTTCAACGGTTGATTTCCCAACGCCAAGCCATTCGGCAATTTGGCGGTATGACCTTCTTTCCGCTCGAAGTTGAACAGCCCGCCTTTTTTTATCTGCTGTGGAGATAGTCCTTGTTGTCGCGTTCATCTTATGTGCTATTTGTAATTTATCTTCCTCCGTTACGCCCTCACATACATAGCAATCGATATGCGTCAACCCTGCAAGCTTTGCTGCTTTTAGGCGGTGATGTCCATCTAAAACAACAAGATTTTCATCAACTAGAATAGGATAAGCAACGCCATTCATTTTAATATCTGCCACTAACTGCGCAAATGTTTCGGCAGCCATTTCCGGCCACACTTGATAATGCGCTACTTTAATTTGATCGATTTGAATGTCCACACGGGACACCTCCTTTATATTGGTCGCAACCGCCTGCGGAATTCCCTCTAATATGAATGACGTTTTAGATTGTTAAGTTGCGCGCATCCTTTTCGCAAAACTTTTTTCGCCCCCACAATATTATAGGAATGAGAATCGAAAGTAGCGTGCGTATTCCTATAATTAATAAAACCCGCGAGAATCCGTTTTCGGACAACTATCTAAAATACTATACGCTCTAGGAACTGAATCTGCGCACTCTATAGTTATACAAAGTAGGACAAAGCGAAGATATAAAGTCGCGCACTTTCTGATGAACTTTTTAGGCTGTCGATCTTTTGACGGAATCCTACACAACGCACACGTTGCCGTCATGTACGCTCCATAAAACCCCGCGTCAACAATTAAGCGAGCGAGCTTGGGCGCCCTTGCCCACGACGTCCAAACTGCCCGCGCCTTATTTATTTAAGCGACCAATAAATCAATTAATAACGATGGGTTCACGTACATATAGTCGGTGCTGTCCGCGTCAAGATTGACGGTATAGACGTTAGGGTCGGCAGTTGCAGCCGCCTTGTACACGCTAACTTGTCCACCGGTAACCAGAACTTTATCGCCGAATAACACGCCGACCTCATTTTCGTTAGGGTCAATTTTTCCTTCGAATACATATTGAACAGTAACCTTTCTCATAGCGTAGCCCCTCCGTTTAAAATTAAGTTAAAAAACAAATCAGGGTTATCCTCCAATAAATCCTGGCTGTCGCCGTTATCATGATTGACTACAACGACATTAGGGTCATTAGTAGGACTGCATTTATTAATTTCGACGGCGCCCCAACGGTCAACCACAATAACATGACCGTCTTTGAACAGAATGCCTGTTTCGCTATAATCCTCGTCCGGCGGCGACCATAATATTTCTGACACAAATTTAACTATTACTTTTTTCATTGTTATCTCCCCTTTTTCGCTAATTCTCTTATTACTTCAATAAATGGAGCGTTAACTATCCAATCTAATCCGAGTTTGTCTACGAGAGGGTTGTCCAACGCAAGAAAGCTGACTTCCAACCTTCCGCATGTTGCTAAATCAATATGTGCGACTTCTTGATCTTCGTTTATCGGTTCGTCAATCATGCGAATAACTGCCTCGTTGTCATATCTGTCTAGGGTGATGTCATTTGCTAGTAGAACAACTTCTGATTCCAACGTTCCGAACTCCTCACTTTCCGAGTCGGTAAATACTACGTTTATTTTACATACCATTTTCTCGCCGCCTTTACGATGATAGTTGCGATAATGCCTGTGATTATGAAGTAGCCATATGCGTAAATAATCCCCATTGTAACCTCCTTAAAAATTCCGTTATTTCGTATTTATTAGCTTTAGTATAATTCCGTTATTTCGTAATGTCAACTGAAAATTACGTAATTGCGAAAATATTTTTAATGAAGTATACTAAACATATAAGTAGTGGGGTGATGGAGAAATGAAGTTAAATATTAAATTAGACAAGGTATTAAAGGCACGAGGATTAACCCAAAAGCAATTACATGATATGACTGGAATCAGAACTGCTGCTATAAGCGAATTATTCAACAATCAAAGAAAATCAATTAATAAAGAACACATCGAAAGAATTGCTACCGCTCTAAATATTAAAGATATTAATGAAATTATTGAACTAAACGAAGAAAGCGACACCAAATAAGGTGCCGCCTTTTTATTTTTCATTATCTATTTGATTAATGGGACTAAACTTATTATGATGTACCTTCACTTTGTCATCGGACATTTGGACATACCGCCTTACCATTTCCATTGATGTATGCCCCAAAATGCGCTGCAGTGAAAATGGGTCTCCGCCATTAAGTATGTAATACAAAGCGCCAGTATGTCTTACAGTATGAGGACTCAAACGCTTTCCCTTAAATTTCAATATTTTCGCCCAATGATGGAATTTATATTGGATGCTATCTGCCGTCATTTGTTCGCCAATGTGATTTGTTAAAAGATATTCAGATTCTTTAAACTTTCGATTTTTTAAGAAGTCTACTAGCAAATTCGCGCTGGTTTCAGAAAACGGTACTATTCTGTACTTCCTTGTCTTTGTATTCTTCGGCCGTAAAGTGATAGTCCCTTCTTCTATACTTATATCGCTCACTTTTATACTAACTAGTTCCGAAACTCTCACCATTGTATCTAATAGTAAATAAACAATTAAATTATCTCTCATTCTTGTAAAATTGATTCTATTATTATTGATTAACTCTAATAATTCTTTATATTCCTGGGGAGTTAAAGGCTGAATGTGGTCGATGTCCGTTTTCATTAACTTTACTCTCGCGTTAATATTACTCTCAATTATCCCTTCTAAGTAACAAAACCTCAAAAAAGCCTTTATATTTCTAACTCTTATGTTCACCGTATAATTAGAAAGACCACGTTCATAAATCATAAAGTAAATATAATCCCTTACTTTATCAAGATCGAACTCACTTATATCCATATCCCTACCCAAATAGTCCATTAAATACCTAAAATTCTTTTCATACTCCGAAATTGTACTTTTTGCAAGACCTTCAATCATTTTTACACGTAAAAACTTGTTGTGTGCTTCAATTAATGTCATTTTTACACTCAATTTTATCCCTCACGATCTAACGCAATATTACCATAGTTTCACACACTAAAGAAGCTAAAACCCTACAGCCGCAAGCGTTTGACCTCGTTATCACTTCGCGTCTCTAGCGTCAAAAAAACGCTAACCAATGGTCAGCGATTCATAACAGCTAGTATTTTTACAATCTCTAACTCATTTTTTAGTAGTTGAGATTATTTTACGCATTTTGTAATAACATTGAGCATGTTCCAAAGATAAGGAAAATGTTGAAGCAGCTTGGTAACAGTGTACAGGATGACTATTTCGCAATGTAGTTGAAACCACAGTTTAAAAATGATTCCTTATTGCGGTTACTATTTTGTTTTTCCAATTACCGCTATGAGTAACTCTTTCAAAGTCATTTGAAGCAGTACTTAATAATTCCACTCTACTTAATTTGCTCAATACCTCCCAGTTCTTAAAGAATATATAAACAGCATTTCCATAATTTGAGTTTTCCAAAATTACTATGTCGTTTTTTAATAACGCTCCAAAGTATCTATTAAATCCATCTGTCCCTGTAATTATTTTCTCTGCTCCTAGTTCGTTATAAAAGAAGTTTAACCTGTCAGTATACACACTTTTTATCTTTTCACTTGGATTTCTGTGTTTTTTTAATAAATAATCAATGTTATTATCAAGACTTTCCTTCTCACCTACAGGCAATAGTTCCCATTCAACAGCTATTTTTTCCAAATAATCTTTATTAGGGGCAGACACTTTATATACTCCGTGAACACCGATATTCTCTTGTAAGACATTACAGTAATATAATACATCTTTATCAATATTTGTTGATTTCGAATGCAGAATATTAGTTATTGAAAATTTTATTGTTATTGAAGTTTCGTCTTGTTCAAGGCTTTCCATCTCAATTTTCAGAAATTTCGGAAGCCACCGCTCTGTTTGCCAAACCCACCTTGTCCAACTAACTGTATTTGACCCCTTACTCCAATCACCATAAATAGGAAGTTCATTAGAGTATTCCTTTTCTATCTTAGGTAAATCCTTCCTTGAAAAAGTTCTACCATATACATTATATTTTGAGTATCTGCCGATTTTTTGGGACGGGATTATAGAACTCGGAAAAGCTACCTTACCGTTCTCAATTTTTATCCCTAAATGTTCATATACTCCATTTTCTATATCAGCTAGTTTAATTTTTTTCGCTGTTGATACAATAAAGTTCTCCATCTCATTAAACTTATTTTGAATATCTTTAGGAAGTTTATTTAAATTTTTCTTCCAAGGCTTTTTCATCCCTACTCCCTCCAAAACATATTGTGTAAATAACATATGTTTATATATTTCGTGAAAGATACCTAGTTTCCTTCTAAAATATGTAATGTTTTGAGAAATTTTAACCAATATTGTCGAATTTATCACACTGACTATTTACTTATAAATAATATACCGTATGTATGAATTAGCTAACCCCTCAAAGATAAAAAAAATTGCGCGGATTTAAGATACACTTATTTTCGGAAATATTAGGGGGTGTGGGGGTGGCCCGCCCCTCCATGAATATTTATACAGTAGTATTCGTTGGTTAAATCCATGCAAGATTTTAGGGAAATAATCAGTATCGTTCTAATCAAAACGTTGATACACCGAGGGTGCATAAGAATATTCGTTTAGTTTACATAATAAAGTACCGGCGTAACCATGCGGAATCCAGTCGTACCAAGGGTTCGACATGTAAATCCTAGTTAACCTAATGAGTGTTATCGGTAGTCGGTTTATGTCGAAACAGTATAGCGTATTCATGAAATGTATAAACGAACGCTTCTCAACTTCGGCAATATTACGCAATTATGCACGATTTTATACATAAAGCTGAAAAAATTCGAGGGGTCTTTCATTTGGGGCACGCAGCCGATGAAATCCGATATAATCACAGCGAAACAAACCGTAAACTAAAGCAAAGTAAAGCGCATATTTCGAGTTTCTTCTATTATTTGCCCGAAAAATCGACCGTTTGACTCTACGTTGTGACACGAACAAAAAACGCCACCCGTTAAGGTGACGATAAGTAACGACTTGACATTCCGTTGACATTTCGACAAAATAGCGTATGTAAGACAAATTATTTAACACTGTAGGAATTACATCGACACTTTAGGTCATATATATCGCCACAATCACCGCATGACAATACGATGACATAACGTTAGCACAAAGCCGAGCCTCCTAAGCTGTAGGTCGTAGGTTCGATTCCTATCTGGGACGCTATTAAATGAGACCGCCAATTCCTTATTTATCAAGGGGTTGGCGGTCTTTTTATTTTCTAAACATATGTTCTTAACAGGAATGAAATATGGGATTTGGGGTCGAATTTAAAAATCCACATATTATTAGACTGCATTTCCAACTTGTTTTAGAACATTTAGTATTAATGGAGAAACTTGAATAAGTACATAACCAATTCCTGCATTTTGAATCATGGTCATTTAAAAATCTATGTTTTATTAAAGGAAAGCAACCCATTAGCTTAAGTACAAAAAATCACCTTCTAACTTTTTTAGATAAAAACTATTACTAAAAGTTTTATATTATATAAATATTTTAATCATGTAAAAAAGCATACTCAAAGAGTATGCTTAACCTCTATAAACACTATCACATGTTCCAGGTTTTGGTTCATAAAAACAATGGTTTTTAAATTGGCCAGTATGAGGTTGATCATACCATGTTGGAGGACATGGCCCATATGGGTTGAAATACCAAAGGGCATATCTAGCCGGATGCTGTCTCCAGTGCTTCAAATTCTGTTCTGCTAATCTTCTTTCAATACCTCTCGCTCTTTGATAAAATACATTCCCTTTTTGAACTGCTTCAAAAGCATAATTTCCTCCTTGTACTTGGTAAATGACCTGTGGAATTGTTCTTAAACCTATAAAGTCTATACAATTAGCTACAAGTCGATTCACAATTACATTTCCAACATATAACATTCCTTGTTGCCCTTCACCTTCTGCTTCTGCTCTCATCATCCTTGCCATTAATTCAACGTCTGAACTTCGGTATTTTGCTCTTGGCATTTTTCCACCCCAAAAATATAGTATGAAAAATAACCTACATTCATGTCATTATTTATGTAATATAAATACTTAGTTATAAAAACTTAAAATGAAACTATTGCATTCTTTTTTCCCTTTGTTCAACTAAGCTCCCCGTTTGTGGAATAGCATGATTCATTTTTATTAACTTTTTAAACGACTCTATTGTTAATTTCAACTTAATAATCTTTACACCTCCTATAGGTTGATTGTTTTTTCAGACCTTCACATATCTTCTGAAGCTTTTTCTTCCGTTCAGGTGTGTTTTTCACCCAAATAAGTGCAAATCGTGGATTATGGATAACTTTGTATATCTTTTGAATTTTAGAATGCCTTTTGCCAGGGATTGTTTGTAATCGATCTCATTAGAGTGGTGGAATTTGTTAGAGATGAAGACTATGTCTGTTACGGATCACAAGAGCACTAACGATAAAGAAAGAAACCTATAGGAAGATTTTATGAAATAAAAAAAGTTCTTCTCAAATGAGAGGAGCTTCACTCTATAATACAGAAACTTTCATTATGTCCATAAATGGAATCTTTGTAATCTCAGAGTTCTTCTCGATATGAATTAATCTTGTACGGCTATCCATCTTAATAATATTCCCTTGAACGTTCTCTTTTTCCCAAACATCTAATAATACTTCTAATTTTTCATCATATGCCTCTACAAGTGTATTACCGATCTCTTCTAACTCAAATTCATCTCTTGTTGGTCGTTTTTTCTTAACTTTAGCCATATTTATGCCCCTCTCCTTGCGTTTCGTACTGGCCTGACTGATAAAATGTTACTTATTTTAAAGGTCCTTTGCTGCGTGCGGATATAGCAATAGGCTCTAAATGATTCCTCTTTTACTGATAGAACCTTGATTCTTCGCTGGCTTATATTCCCCTTACAGTCCAGATATATCATTTCTAATATAGCTCCACATACGGCCGCCTTTAATAGTAAACCACTCATCACTCTGACCTCCTTTTCATTCATTTTATACGAACATTTATTCGTTTTCAACTCGTTCAGGAACTAACATTCGTATGAATTATATGAATTCGAGATGGAAATAATGATAAAATACGGTGAATTTATAAAGTGGAGTGCATATACGAGACATTTATTTTGTTTGTCTTCAGTTGAGATCACTAAATACAACTTGATCCATGTAGAAAAAATTCGCACTTGTGAATGTAGTCATTAAGTTAGGAAAAATTATTGAGAATCATCTATTTTTAAAAGTTTTCCCCACACTGCTTTTCATCAGCGGTCATAAAAATTAACTTAGGCAGTAAGTACTTATTCGGTAAATTATTACTGTATATACCCTTAAATAAAAATAAGAAGCCCGAAACAATGAAAAAGGGCTTCTTTAATTCCATACATATACATATACATATACATATACATATACATATACATATACATATACATATACATATTCATTTTAATTTATTTTTTGATTGGAATGCCAACCTAATAACATCAGAATATGCTGCGATAATAAAAGAAATGTTGTATATACCTTTTGTTCTGCTGTTGGGACATTTAATAATAATATAAAAATTACATTTCCAATTAATAAAAATACCATGTTGCTAATTTTTTCTTTTAAGCTTATTTTTTCAATTAATACGCTTCCTAACGGAAAAATAATTAAATAAAGGTGATTAGGAAACCATAGTATAATTAAAAAAGAAATAACTATTGTCAGCCGAGATAATTTATATGTTTCTGTGTATAATTTCATATTAATAATTCCTCTTCATATGTCTTTCTAATGTATATTACAAATTTAGACTCATATGATGATAAAGATCAATTATTTTTTTCTCTAAACTTTTTTGAAAATAGTAAATAGAGGAAAAGAGGAATCAGTATTATTTGAATTCCATCACTTTTAACTATAACTGAATATATTCCATAACAAACTATCAGTAAACCTAATATAATTCTGAATAATAGCTTTATCCTTCCTACTCTCATTTACAATTTATAAGGAATTTTTTATATAAGTGATATTTTTAAAAATAGACAGTGGAAAATCCTGCCCCGACTTTGCTGCCATTTTTAAAAATATAATTGACGCATATGAAAATCAATACAACCATAGGTTCTTACCAAGTAGCCCCTTTAGCAGCACTAATTCCTTTTCGCCCTTGATATGATGCATACTCTATTGGATAATTAGATATCTTTGCCGCGTAAACTAATTACTCCAAATGACGGACAGCTTTTATGTCCTAGGGGCCCAAAGCATAACTGCTACACCGACTAAACAAATTGCTCCACCCAGCCAATCATACATATCAGGTGTTTTCTTATCTACTAACCAGCCCCATAAAACTGCTAGTACGATAAAAATACCTCCGTATGCAGCATACACTCTTCCAAAAGACTGAAATGATTGAAATGTAGCAATTACACCATATAACACTAATGCTATTCCTCCGAATGCTCCAAAATAAATCGGCTTACTTTCTCTTAACCATAACCAGATCAAATAGCCTCCACCAATCTCAGCTAAACCAGCAAATAAAAACATGATAATTGCATAAAACATTGAAACCACTTCCTACGATTATATTATTTATCAGGACAATCCTTGTATCATTATCATACAAATGACTTTAAATCAATAATCCGACGTTCTCTTATTTTTTAAAAACAATTAACACTAAATTTTGTCTTTTTAGAAGCTCCACATTAATAGAACTTCTAAAATGGTCCTGTATACTATTAGTGGACTTATTAATATTTGGTACTTTTTTATTTGGTTTTAATCCATTTACCTTCCTCCTATTTTGGAAAACTCATTGCTTTTTTTATGTTTCATTAACCTAATATTGGACAAACTAATATTAGCATTAATAGAAAGGCTGATTAAATGATTTTTATTTATAATGATTATGGCGGTACGCATACTACCTCATTAGCTGCTGCACTTCATTTACAAATAATTAAGCCATCATCCTTCCCATTATCCAGTGAAGAGATTTTAGCTGTCCCTTATTTCAATCAATTGACGAAACAAGATTTTGGAAAACTTATTTTTCATGGCAAGGATCATGATGGGAACCCTGTTTATACGATAGGCAGAAAATCTCAAAAACTTGTTGTCCCCTCACTTGAAAGTCTAGGAACCATGTTATTTGAACATTTTAAGATTGAAGAGCGTTTGATTTTTTCCAATACCTCACCTACAGTACCAAAAATTATGTCTGTTGGTGGTTTTTTCTCCCGAGGATTGAATATAGATTTCATAGGGGTGCCTTTATTAATTAAAGGTGCTAAGCAATGTGTAAGGAACATTTATGATTTGGTTGAAACAACTAAACAAGCCGCTCATAATCCATCACAAGATAAAATTATTGTGTTGGAAAACAGTCAATTTCAAAAATAAAATGAATGAGTTTACATCCTTCATTTATCAATTCAATAAGCTGCTAAATAGTATAAAAAATAAACCAAGCAGGAGTCCTTGCACTTACAAATTTTATCCATATTCATTACCTTTTTAGAAACAAAGCATAAATGATTGATGTGCAATAAAGGAAGTGTCCATATTCTGTTAACACTCTATTAGGGGGTGTTATTCTATTTTTAATTAATGTAATACTTTTTCTTATGGAGTGGTAATTTAAAATGGATTTTCCAACTATACATACAAACTTCTGGGATGCAGTAATAGCTGTCCCTTGCGTATTAGTACTAACACAATTAATTAAAATTTTTCTTAAGCTTCCAAAACAATTCGTTCCAACCATTGCTTTAATCATAGGACTGGCGATTTCTATTTTTATAAGCCATCGACATAACATAGTTGCAGGACTATTTATGGGCTGGTTTTATGGATATGCCGCTATCGGCTCATACGCTTCACTAAAGACTACTATCATTTATTTTAGAAATAAAAGTAAATAGAAGTTCAATGAAATGAATAGTGTTTCATACATCTATCTTTTATGTACGTCAATGTACTGTTCGTTATCATAGTCCGAAAAAAACTGGTCGTAATACAGCATTCCTACCAATAACATATACAGTCTTAACTTTTGTTAGTTCATTATTGAATCATACTTGTCCAGAATCAAGGGATGGTTCTAAAATAATGAAAGAAGTGTTATCTACAAGATTATCCAGTTTCCTTACTTCCTGGATATTACAATAATAAAAGTTCGGTCATACCCATCCCGCCTTCAAGTGATACTCATTCAGGCATGCACCTATTCCTTCTGTATTCATAAAATGATTAGAAGGAGTGATAATGATGCCTTGGCAAAATAAAATTAGATATTTACTTGGCCAGCCTATTGGAATTTCTTTGGCTAACGGTCAAGGAACTTCTGGGGTCCTTTGTGGTACTGCACGAGGAAAACTACTCATAATCGAATATTTATATCAGTCCCAATTTGCTTTAAAGCAATACGATTTTCATATGATTCAAGATATTAATGGATTTCCTCCTTGCCAAAACCAACAGCCACTTTATTAACAAACTGCCTCAATTTAAAATGGCGTTTTTATTAAACACTTTTATTTGATAAAGTACCTTCCACCAATTTACAAAGATGCCTATTCAACATAAGCCATTTTAGTTAGGATAGTATTGAGGTGATTGTATGCTATCTTTTCTTTGTATAATTTCAGGAGCTATTGTAGGATTTTTCCTCTTTGAAAGTCCAGGTATTTTATTAGGCGCAATTTTTGGTATTCTGGTTATCATCGCCCACCAACTAGATTTAATTATTCGAAATCTAATAAAACAAAACTCTTGAAGTAATGATGTGACCCCTAAAAGTTAGAGTTTTATATTACGCAGCTAGTTGGCTGGTATGAAGACGGTATTGAACTGGACTC
>NZ_LMBX01000082.1 GCF_001439605.1 Cytobacillus praedii | reverse complement strand
GAAAAACTGATCGATCAAGAAGCGGTTTTTATCGATGGTACAAAGATTGAAGCGAATGCGAATAAATTTACGTTTGTCTGGAAAAAATCGATTGAGAAATATCATCAAAGTTTAATTGAAAAATCAAACCAGCTATACAATGAGCTGCTTGAGAATGAAATCATACCTGAACTTGAACGTGAAAACGATGAACAGTTATCATTGGAAGAGCTCACACAAATGGT
>NZ_LMBX01000081.1 GCF_001439605.1 Cytobacillus praedii | reverse complement strand
GTGGGCCTAAATGGACTCGAACCATCGACCTCACGCTTATCAGGCGTGCGCTCTAACCAGCTGAGCTATAGGCCCATATAACGGAATTCAGTAAATAAAAAAACATAGCTTCTTATTTGCTTCATTTAAATATTAAGTTAATAAAGAGATTGCTCTCTCAAAACTGAACGAACAATGAAACGTCTTTTAATGAAGATAAACTTCATTTCATCCTTAGAAAGGAGG
>NZ_LMBX01000080.1 GCF_001439605.1 Cytobacillus praedii | reverse complement strand
GGAAGAGCTCACACAAATGGTTCAAAAAGTGGGCGATGTCATAACCGAGTATGATAAACAAATTGAAGCATCATCAGACGTTCCAGAAAGAAAAGCTCTAAGAAGTGAACGCAAATACCCGAAACAAGTGCGTAAACAGTTGCTTGATTTGGTCTTACGAAAACAGAAATACCAACAGGACTTTGAAATCTTTGGCATACGTAATAGTTATTCTAAAACAGATCCGGA
>NZ_LMBX01000079.1 GCF_001439605.1 Cytobacillus praedii | reverse complement strand
TAGGTTAAGTTAGAAAGGGCGCACGGTGAATGCCTAGGCACTAGGAGCCGATGAAGGACGGGACTAACACCGATATGCTTCGGGGAGCTGTAAGTAAGCTTTGATCCGGAGATTTCCGAATGGGGGAACCCTCTATCCGTAATGGGATAGAATCTTTACCTGAATACATAGGGTATTGAAGGCAGACCCGGGGAACTGAAACATCTAAGTACCCGGAGGAAGAGAAAGCAAA
>NZ_LMBX01000078.1 GCF_001439605.1 Cytobacillus praedii | reverse complement strand
GAGGGCTTTCCTGCTTACCATCCACGCATGATGCTAAAAATTATCTTATGTGCTTACACACAATCTGTCTTCTCAGGACGTAAAATCGAAGCCCTATTAAAAGACAGTATTCGTATGAAGTGGCTCGCTCAGGAATATGAACCCAGTTATCGTACTATCAATCGATTTCGTGTGCAATCAGAAGTGAAAGAATTAATTCGCCAATGTTTCGTTCAATTCCGTTGCCAATTGATCGAAGAAAAACT
>NZ_LMBX01000077.1 GCF_001439605.1 Cytobacillus praedii | reverse complement strand
GCCTATGAAGCGATTTCTCCAATGCTTGGATTAGGCGGAGATATTTGGGTAGAGCGTACAGATGCGATTCGTTATGAAACGCCATCCAAAGTGATGTTAGCTAAAAATGCAATTACAGGTTCAAAACGTGAAAAGCAAATTTGGAAAGGGCTTGAACTGCGCCCAGGACAAATTGGAAAAGTAACTGTTTTACAGGATACAGTCATATGGGAAAAAATTAATAAAACAAAAAAACTCCCTCGTATTTTGAAAAAGGGAGAACAGTATCGAGTTTATCGATATGTACCAGGTATGTATGATTTAGGTAATGG
>NZ_LMBX01000076.1 GCF_001439605.1 Cytobacillus praedii | reverse complement strand
GTAAAAAATTAAGGACTTTTTTATAAAAAGGGGTTCGGAATGAGACCATTCCGAACCCCTTTTGTCGACAATCTGAGTAGACCGTATATTACGGTCTACTTTCTTTTTTTATAAAAAGCTTGCATTATTTTTATTGGATTGATATAATAATTCAAGTCAGCAAGGAATAAGAGAAATTGAAAAATACTTGTTGACACTTAATTGTGTATATGGTACATTAATTAAGTTGCTTCTAAAAAAGAAGCATGTTGCTCTTTGAAAACTGAACGAACAAAAAACGTCAACGTTTAAAACAAGTTTTAAAACTTAAGAGCTAATCTTACTC
>NZ_LMBX01000074.1 GCF_001439605.1 Cytobacillus praedii | reverse complement strand
TGCGCCCTTTCTAACTTAACCTACTTCGGTCAACAATCAGCTTCGAATCTCTGCGTCAGCTCTCTCACTGTGCTCCTCACGTACTGAGTACGTTCCGGTGCTCGTTCGGTCGCTTCCTTGATCTTCTCGCTGCTTGTTGCCCTCATGGTTTGTGCTCTTACTAAGTTTTAAAACTTTTATAAGAGAAAAACTAAGATGGCGATTACTCGGTTATCTTCTTTATTGCATTATCTAGTTTTCAAAGAACAAATGAATAAGAGAGAATTGCTCTCTCAAAACTGAACGAACAATGAAACGTCTTTTAATGAAGATAAACTTCATTTCATCCTTAGA
>NZ_LMBX01000073.1 GCF_001439605.1 Cytobacillus praedii | reverse complement strand
TGCCGAACAGTCTTCGCTCTCGTAGATTTTGAACTTCCGTTGGAAGCCAGTACGATCATTACGGATAGAATGATGTTGAAATTCAAGGTGTTTCTGATTAGGGCATGTATATGTATCTGTTTTTTCATCATACTGCCAGTTATCGGGATTAAACGGGTTTTGTTTGTACTTTTTCTTTTGTTCCTTCAAATACAGGTTATAGGTAATAAGCGCTTCTCGTTTTCTGTTCGAAAGAATATCATTATAGTTTTGTTCACTCCCATAACCTGCATCTGCGACAATGTGTTTTGGTAACTCGAAATAATGCTGCTCGATTTCATCTAGAAATGGAATTAACG